>NZ_BAABAS010000020.1:0-509827 GCF_039537545.1 Actinomadura meridiana | reverse complement strand
TCTCCCATCGCCGGGCCGTGGCCGAGGTCGGGCCGGAGTTCGGACATGCACTCCATGCGGTCACGCGACAACTCGGCCACCGCGGTGAAGTTGACACGAGCATCTCAAAGCGTCATGTGCGTTATGAGTGCACAAGTCTCTACCGGGGATTGCTGCACCGTGCGGTCCGTCCCAAGAACTCCGCGACAACGGCGCGCCATCGGCCCATCAAGACGACCGCGGAGATCGCCGCGACCGTTCGGTGCGATGGCGACAATCGCCCCAACCATGCCGTTGACGTCGCCGCCCCCTTCCAGCTTCCGAAAGCGGATCTTCCGATCGAGGCCTATGTACTGGGGGCATGGCTCGGAGACGGGAGTAGCTGGTCTGGCAGCCTGACGTGCTTCGATGAGGAGATCCTTGCGGAGATCGAAGCGGCCGGACAACCGGTCAAGCGGCGCCTCACCCCGGGGCAGTTCGGTCTTCCGGGGCTCACTCGCAAGATCAAGGATGCGGGGCTGTGGCGGAACAAGCACATCCCGGCCCCTTATCTGCGGGCGTCTGAGGAGCAGCGGCGGGCGTTGCTGGCGGGGATGCTCGACACCGACGGGTACGTGTCGAAGATTGGGCAGGTGCAGCTCGCGTTCGTCAACAAGCGGCTGGCCGAGGGTGCCCACGAGCTGATCCTCAGCCTCGGCTACCGCGTGACGATGACGACCAAGCAGGTCAAAGGCCGGTCCCCCGAGACCTCGATTTATTATCGAATGAATTTCACGCCCGCGGAGACGGTGTTCCGGCTGCCGCGTAAGGCGGCGCGGCAGCGTGCGGTCGTCGACCCGAAGGCGCGGGTGCGGTACATCGTGGACGTGCGGCCGGTGAAGAGCGTGCCGGTGCGGTGCGTCCAGGTCGACAACGCCGACCACATGTACCTGGCCGGACGGTCCTGCATCCCGACGCACAATTCCACGCTCGCGCTCGACTTCGCCCGAGCGGCGTCCATCAAGCATGGTCTGGCCTCGGCGTTCTTCAGTCTGGAGATGGGCCGCAACGAGATCACGATGAGGCTGCTGTCGGCGGAGGCGCGGGTGGCGCTGCACGCGATGCGCTCGGGGACCATGCAGGACGAGGACTGGACGCGCCTCGCCCGGCGGATGAGCGAGGTCGCCGAAGCACCGCTGTTCATCGACGATTCGCCGAACATGTCGATGATGGAGATCCGGGCCAAGTGCCGTCGGCTCAAGCAGCAGCACGACCTGCGTTTGGTGATCATCGACTATCTGCAGCTGATGACGTCCGGAAAGCGCGTCGAGAGCCGCCAGGTCGAGGTGTCGGAGTTCTCCCGTTCGCTGAAGCTGCTGGCCAAGGAGCTGGGCGTCCCGGTCATCGCGCTGTCGCAGCTCAACCGCGGTCCCGAACAGCGGACGGACAAGAAGCCCATGGTGTCCGACCTGCGCGAGTCCGGGTCAATTGAACAAGATGCCGACATGGTGATCCTGCTGCACCGGGAGGACGCCTACGAGAAGGAGTCGCCGCGGGCGGGCGAGGCCGACCTGATCGTCGCCAAGCACCGCAACGGCCCCACCGCCACCGTCACCGTCGCCTTCCAGGGCCACTACAGCCGTTTCGTCGACATGGCCCAATAGCCTCCCGAGTCCACGACCGGCCTTCGCTCGCGATGCCGCGAAAGTGCTGGGCGGGCGCGAATCGGGGATCTCCGGTGCGGGCTTCCTCCATACCGGGTTGGGAAGGGGTGGGTGTGGTGGCTTCAGGGGGTGTTGAGAGGCCCGCGGCCACGGGTGGACATGGCCGTGGGCCCGGACCCGCTGGACTTCGACGGGTGGGTGTCGACCGCGGGTCAGCTTCTGGTCGATCGCGCGTTGCTGGTCACGGATGTCAGGTCACGGCGTAGGCGCAACGTGCGCCGCTTCTCAAGGGAGGCGTCGTGCCCAGGCAGATGGTCGCCTGTACGGTGCCGCCGCGCTGTCCTTTGGAATTGTTGACGCTTGCGCGCAGCGTCTCACAACCGGACGCGGCCTGGGCCTGGGCGGGAACGACGGACGCGAAGGCGATGAGGGCGGCGGCGGTGCCCGTCAGCATCGCCGCGGTCCGCCGGATTCGCGGTTTCATTTCTACGCTCCTTTTTCAGAACAGATCACGCGATTGTCGGCCGGCTCGCGGGCGGTCAGTCACCGATCCTGGCGGTCACCCAGGTGCTACAGGTGTTGATCGGTGCGGAACAGACCCTCAGCGTGATCCTCCCGTTCTCCCGCATGTCGTAGTTGCAGGTCTTGTCCACCTGCGGGAGGGTCACGCGGCAGGTTCCCGAGCGGCCGTAGTCCGTGGACCATTCGACCCAGCTGGCGGTGCCCTGGTAATGCGACACCCATACTTTGTCGCCGTACGAGATGAAACCGCCTCTGGCATAACTGTTGTAGACGACGACGTCTTCAGCGTAAGCGGCCGGGGCGGCCGCGAATGGGACGGCGAACGCGGCGACGGCGCCAACGACGGCGGCGACGGATCGATATTTCATGAACGCTCCGGTGTCTTTCGACGGGCGCCTTGCCCGCCAATCGCAGCATTCCCGGCCGCGAGCGTCATGTCCTTGCCTATGCGTCGCGGCCGCTTGCCGATCCGTCCAAGATCTTTCCGTGTCGGTGCAGGAGCCGGTACTCCTTCGGGGGCATGCCGAAGGAGGCGCGGAAGGTCCGGCTGAAGTGGGCGGCGTTGCGGAACCCCAGCGGGCGGCGATGGCGTGGACGGTGACGTGCCGGAGCGCCGGGTCGATGAGGTCGCGACGGCAGCGGGTCAGCCGCCGTTCCCGGATCCAGGCCGCCACGGTGACGTCCTGGCAGCTGAAGAGGCGGTGCAGCCTGCTCAGCGACAGGTGATGGGCCGCGGCGATCGTGGTGGGCGTCAGGTGGGGGTCGGACAGGTGCGCTTCGATGAAGGCCTGGATCTGGGCGATCATGATCCGGTTCCCGGCCTCGGTCGGGACCGCCCGCTGGGCTTCGAGGTGGTGCGCGCACAGGGCCGTGATGAGGTCGGTCCCGATCCCCGCCAGCCGGGCCGCGTCGGCACGGGTGTGGCCGTGGCCGCTGCTGAGGTCGGTGAAGCACTGCGTCAGAAGCCTGATGACCGTTTCCGCCCCGTGCAGATGCGTGCCCAGCAGCGGATTCAGTGCCTCTCTGGTAAAGGGAAGGAGGCTGGGGTCGATCTGCGCCATGACGATGGTGGAACGGCTGTCGGGACGCCTGTCGTCGCCCGTATGCATGATCCCGTGAAAGGGGCGGGAGGAGTCGAACAGGATGAGTTCGCGGGGCCCGAAAACGGCCTGCCCGTCGGCCTGGGAGAAAGTTTGCGCCCCGTTCAGGCTGAAGACCAGCGACAGCATTTCGGGATCACACTGCGCGATGAGTTTTCTGGACCGGTAGACATGCGACAGAGGCAACGTCAGTCGGGACACCTGTAAGGTGCCGAAGTTCAGAATACGACCGGCGACGCGATAGTCGGTCGTGGCGTCGCTGCGGACGACGACCGGAACCAGCGCCTGCCGGTTGATCTCCTCGAACCAGGAGAACCGTTCCGAGGCGGGAAGATGCTCGGTGGAAACCTCCATCTCGATCACCTGAAGAACCTCGCGAGACGCCCGTTGGCGAGGCGGGTCAAGCCGCCGGACCGGCCGAACTTCCGGCGGGATGAACCGCGTGTGATTCCCAGGGACCTGAAGAGGTCCGCCGAATCGTCAAATGCGGTGACGGCGAGCTCTTCCGTCCATCCGTCGGAGAGGACCGCTTCGCCTGATTGAGGGTCGTAGGCCTGGAGCCCTGTTACCGTCTGGATGATCTCGCACACAGCATGGATTCGCCTGAGCAGACTCAGGGCCGCGTCCCCTTCGCTCCAGTAGGGCACGGAGAGAGACCATTCGCCAGAGATGCAGTACACCTGCAACGCCATCGCCTCGTGGATGATCTCCCAGGCGGGCGGATCCTCCATAACCGAGATATCGCCCAGTAGCTCACGCACCTTGGCGACGACCAGATCCCAGTGCGGTGGGCGAGTGAGGACGTCCGGGCCGGCAGACCGTTCCTCCAGGGCGTCCATGGCGTCTTCCCAAGACTGGCCAGGCTCCGGATCCAGGAAATTAATGGCATAGCTCACGGACACAATCTAGAGGTAGCATACGTCAACCGAGTACGGCACAAGGCCAATGTCAGAAAAGCCATCACGTGCGACTACAAGGTGTCACCAAGTTCGATGACGCTCATCACGTGTTCGATTCGGTGTAGACCTCGAAGCCGTACATTGACAGACCCTTGCCGCAGCCCGAGCACCTGGGGCCGCCATGCAGGATCTCGGTGACCAGGGAACGCGAGGCCAGTTGGCGAACTCGGTGACGTCGTCCTCGCTGGTGAAGCACCGGACGGTGGTGTGGGGTGTCGCGCGGGGGGGCATCAGAACACTCGTCGTGGCGGTGTTGCGGTTACGCTGCGGGCATGCCTGACCAGGAACGCCGTGCCACGGTCGAGGACGTTCACGAGCTGGCACTGGGCATGCCTCACGTGACCGTCGAGCACGGGAAGAGCGGAAATCCCGTCTACCAGGTCGGCGGGAAGTCGTTCGTGTTCTTCCGTACTCCGCGTCCCGATGCCGTCGATCCCGACACCGGGGAGCGCTACCCGGACGTGATCGTGTTCTGGGTGCCGTCCGAGTCCGACAAGCTGGCGCTGGTTCAGGATCAAGCGTCGCCGTTCTTTACGACGCCGCACTTCGACGGGCATCGATCCGTGTTGCTGCGCGGGAGCCGGGTCGGCGAGATCACGTTGCGGGAGCTGACGGAGATCGTCCAGGACGCCTGGCTGTCCCAGGCGTCGCGCCGGAGGGCGACGGACTGGCTCGACGCTCACTCCTGAGGACGGCTCGGCGCCTCGTCCGGGACGGCGACGCCGGAAAGTGTCGGACCCTGTTCGTAGTGTTCCAATCAGCAGTACGAACAGGGGGGCAACAAATGACGATCGTCGTGACCACTCCGACCGGACATGTCGGGTCCCGCGTGGTCAGATTGCTGTTGCAGGCAGGGGTGCGGCCGCGGCTGCTGGTCCGTGACCCGGCGCGGCTCGACGCCGAGATCCGGGAGCGCGCCGACGTACGGCGTGGTGATCTGACCGACGCCGCGTTCGTCCGGGAGGCGACGTCCGGTGCGCGGACGGTGTTCTGGGTCGATCCGACACCGCACACGTCCGAGGAGCCGATCGAGACGTCCGAGCGAACGGCCGGGCCTCTGATCGAGGCGGCTCGGGCCGGGGACGTCCAGCGGGTCGTGCTGCTGAGCAGCGTCGGCGCCGAGAAACGCCACGGGGTCGGGCATATCGACGGCCTCGCCAGGATCGAGGAGGGCCTCGACGCCACCGGCGCCGACACGCTTCACCTGCGCTGCGG
Source organism: Actinomadura meridiana (assembly GCF_039537545.1). Taxonomy (NCBI): domain Bacteria; kingdom Bacillati; phylum Actinomycetota; class Actinomycetes; order Streptosporangiales; family Thermomonosporaceae; genus Actinomadura; species Actinomadura meridiana. The sequence goes on along the minus strand of NZ_BAABAS010000020.1, from coordinate 504,409 downwards.
CTACTTCTTCACCAACCTCTTCATGGACCTGGACGGCCTGGCCTCCGGCGTGCTGACCACGTCGTTCCGGCCCGACAGACCCATGGCGTGGGTCGATCCACGCGATGTCGGCGACGTCGTCGCCGCCCGTCTCCTCAGCGACACGTGGCGCGGGCACCAGGTGCAGGGCGTCCACGGGCCGGAGGACCTCTCGTTCGAGCAGGTCGCGCGGATTCTCACCGAGGTGCTGGGCAGGCCGGTCGACCTGAACGTGATCGGCGACGACGACGTCCGTGCCGCGCTGCGGTCGGCGGGCATGGCGCCCGGCACCGTGGAGGGCATCGTCGGCATGTCCGCCGGGACGCGCGACCTGACGCCCGAACAGCCGCGCGACGTGCTGACCACAACCCCCAGCACCCTCGCGGCCTGGGCCTACACGCACCTACGCCCAGCCCTCCACAAACCATGACCTAGAACCACCACAGCGCCCGCACCCCCACCACAACCCGCCACAGCGTCACACGCCCAAGTCACGCCGCCGCTACGGATCACCAAGTCGCAGCGGTCATCACGACCACCGTGCTGTGGTCGGTCACGACCGCTGTGCTGTGGTCGGTCACGACCGCTGTGGCGGGACGGGGGGTTGCGGGCCGCTGTGTTGTGGTCGTCGTTGGTGTGGTGGTTGGGCTGGGGTCAGGTTAGGAGGGTGTCTACTTCGGCGTCGTAGAGGAGGGCGGGGTCGAAGCCCATGCCGGTGAAGTGTCCGGCCAGTTCCAGGGAGAGGACGCCGTGTACGCGCGTCCAGAAGATCAGGGCGCGGTGTGTGACCGGGCCGGGGCGGTGTCCCGCTCGGAAGGTGAGGCCGTCCAGGTGCTCGTCGAAGGGGGTTCGGTCCGCGGGGACAGGGGGGACGGCGTCGAGCATGACCGCCATCAGCTCGGCGGCGATCTTGGTCGTGTCGGGCGGTGCGTGATAACCGGGGACGGGGGTCCCGTAGAGGAGGAGGTAGCGGTGCGGGGCCTCCAGGGCCCAGCGGCGCACGGTGCGGGCGAGGGCCGCGAGGTCGGTGCCGCCCTCGGCGGTCGCGCGGAAGGCGTCGGCCAGGCTGCGGTAGGCGTCGGTGATCAGTTCGGTGATCAGTTCGTCGCGGTTGGCGAAGTAGCGGTACAGGGCCGGGCCGCTCATCCCCATCCGCTTGGCGATCGCGTTGAGGGACAGCGCGGAGGCGCCCGCCGTGGCGATCTGCTCCCAGGCGCGGTCCTTGATCTCCGTGCGCACCTGTGCCCGGTACCGCTCGCGGGGGGACGTCGCGATCTCCGCCATGTCACCGCCTCTTCCGTCATTCATCGCCGTCACCACTGACGATAAGTCCATCCGACCGGCGCCCGGGGCCTCGTCCTTGACGGCGGCGCCCGAGTCCGCAACTCTAGTTATAGCTTCTAACTTTTGCGATAGCTTATCGCGTCAGGTTCAGCGACGAAGGGTGTGCGACATGACCAGAGCCAGCCGACGCGCGATGTGGACGCTCGCCGTCGCGGTCGCCGCGGGGGCGACGATGATCACGCCCGCGCTCGCCGCGCCCGGTGGCGGCGACGGGCCGTCCGGCGGCATCGCGTGGCGGGACTGCACCGACGCCGAGTTCACGGGCATGCGGTGCGGGACGATCAGGGTGCCCGTCGACTGGTCGAGGCCGCGCGGCCCGCGCGTCGAGTTGGCCACGGTCAGCCGTCCGGCCGACGACCCGGCGCACCGCGTCGGCACGCTGATGCTCAACAATGGTGCCGGACGATCGGCGATCGAGCAGCTCAGGCTGGCGATGCGCTCCGGGCTCCCGAACATCGCCGGGGACATGGCGAAGCGGTTCGACCTCGTCGCGCTCGACCCGCGCGGCGTCGGGCACAGCGCGCCCGTCCAGTGTTCCGAACCGCTGAGGCCGGAGGGTGTCAGCTATTTCGCGAAGGACCGGCGGGCGTTCCAGCGGCTCGTGTCCCATAACCGCGCCTTCGCCCGCGACTGCGTCCGCCACAACGGCCAGGTGACGGCGAATGTCGACGCCGTCAGTACCGCCCGCGACTTCGAGGCGGTTCGGAAGGCGCTCGGGGAACGGCAGCTCAACTGGTACGGCATCCTCGAAAGCACCGTGCTCGGACGCACCTACGCCGACCTGTTCCCCGGCAGGTTGCGCACCATGGTCCTCGACACCGCGCTCGATGACACCCACGGCACCCTCGGCCGGATCTTCAACGAGGCGGCCGCGGCGGAGCAGGCGTTCGACCGATTCGCCGCCTGGTGCACCGGTTCGCCGGACTGTGCGCTGCATGGTCGTGATGTCGGCGCGGAGTACGACGCGCTCGTCGCCCGCGCCGACCACGATCCCATTCCGGTGGCGGACGGCTCGCACCGTCCGGTGACGGGCGAGGACATTCGCGTCGTCACGCAGAACTACCTGAACATCTCGTTCATCCAGTGGCCCAAGCTGGCGGAGGCCATCGCCAAGGCGCGGGCGGGCGACGCCGTCGGGTTCGCCGTCGAGCCCGACCGGACGTTCGACCGCGTCCAGGCGCAGGCCCAGGCGTGCCTCGACATGGCCCGTCCGGCCCGGACGTTCCAGCAGGTCACGCGGGTGCGCAAGCGTCTCGCCGCAATCTCCCCGCACCTCGGCGGCGCCGTCAGCTCCTGGACGGCCTACGCCGGGTGCATCGGGTCGCCGATCCGTCCCAAGCCGGTGGACGCGGGCGGACGAGTCCACGGCGCGCCGCCCGCGCTGGTCGTCCAGTCCACGCACCAGGCGATGGCCCTGCACTCGGAGGGCCGCGCCCTCGCCGCGCAGCTCCCCGGCAGCGTCGTGCTCAGCCGGGAGGGTGACGAGTACAGCATGTTCCTCATGTCCAAGTGTGTCCGGGACGCCACCAACCGGTACCTGACCGACCGCGTCCTGCCGAAGCCGGGCACGATCTGCACGGACTGACCGCCGCCGTCGTGCCGCGTCCCGCGTCCCGCGCCCCGAAAGGGCGCGGCCCAAAGACGATCAAGGGTTGACTGATCGTCGAACCCGATTCACGCTTGGCGCAACTGACCGGTCAGTCTCCCGTCCCCCTCATTCATCAGGAGACCGGATGCTGTCGCGGGTGACATCCCGCGCGGCGGCCGCCCTGGTAGCCCTCGTCATGCTCGTCGGCGTGCCTCTGCACGTCGACGCCCTTGGCGCGGGCTCCTCGGTGCGACGCAACGCGCACGCCAAGACCATTCCGACACCCCAGAACTACTTCGGCTTCGCCATGGGCACGACCGGCAAGCTCGCCGCGTTCGACAGGATCGAGCAGTACTTCCGACTCGTCGCCGACCGTTCCGACCGGGTGACTTACGAGGTCGCGGACAAGACGACGATGGGCAACGACTATCCCGTCCTTTTCGTCAGCTCCCCGCGCAATCTGCGCAACCTCAAGCAGATCGTGCGTGACAACCAGCGGCTCGCCGACCCGCGCGGGATCTCCGAGCAGGAGGCCCGGCGGCTGTCGGAGCGGAGCAAGCCGGTGTACCTCATCGAGGGCAGCCTGCACTCCACCGAGGTCGGCAACACGCAGGCGCTGGTGGACATCGTGCACCGGTTCGCCACCGAGGACTCCGACTACACCGACACCGTGCTCGACAACGCGGTGCTGCTGATCATCCCGTCCGGCAACCCGGACGGACAGCACCTCGTCGTCGACCACTTCAACAAGACCGCGGGCACCAACTACGACCGCGTGTACCCAGACCTCTACCACCGTTACGTCGGACACGACGACAACCGCGACTGGTTCATGTTCACCCAGCGGGAGACCCGTACGCGGGTCAGGTTGGAGCAGACGTACCGTCCGGTCGTCGCGCACTACATGCACCAGTCCGGACCCGTCGGGCCCCGGCTGTGGACGCCGCCGTACGACGAGCCGCTCGGCAGCGGAGTCGACCCGATCACGCTCCAGTCGGCGACGTCGCAGGGCCAGCAGGCGGCGCGGGCGCTGACCGCCGAGGGCAAGAAGGGCGTCGGCACCGACGACGCCTACGGCATCTTCTGGAACGCCGACGTCATGGCCTTCTCCACGTTCCTCGGCACGTCGCTCTACCTGACGGAGATCGCCACCGCCAAGGACCTTGCCTACCCGTACACCTCGTCCGACGGCAAACCGCTCGGCCCGCAGGACCGGACGATGCGGATGCTCCAGCCCTACGACAAGAACACCTGGACGCTGGAACAGATCGTCGCGTACGCCGAGACCGCCGCCTACGCGGGGATCGAGAACGTCGCGAAGAACCCCGAGTCGTGGCTGTTCAACAACCTGTACCAGACGTCGCGCAACGGCGTGGCGCTGCCGGACGTCGAGCCGGGCACGCCGTATGCCTACGTGATCCCGGCCGGGCAGCGCGACCCGTTCGCGGTCCTGGAGATGATGCGGATCTTCGAGTTCGGACGGGTGGAGATCGAGCAGGCGCTGGCGCCGTTCGCCGCGGGCGGCAAGAGCTACCCCGCGGGCTCGTACGTCCTGCACACCCGGCAGCCGCTCGGCCGCTGGGTCGACCAGCTCCTCAAGATCGACAAGTATCCGGAGAAGGCGGCGCGCAAGTGCGCCCAGTGCCCGCTGATCATGCCGTACAGCGAGACGACGGACAACGTCGCCCTGCTGCTCGGCGTGGACGTCGACCCGATCGAGCAGCCGTTCGGCGCGGCCCTTCGGCGGGTCGACCAGGTACGGCCGCAGTCGACGCGGATGCCCGCGCCGCCCGGTGAGGGCGGCGCCTACCTCGTCGGTCCCCAGTCGTACGGCGTGGCGCACCTTCTGTCCCGGTTGCAGAAGGCGAACGTGCCGACCTTCCGGGCGGCCAAGAAGTTCAGGGAGTCCGGACGGGCGTTCGCACCCGGAACGATCATCGTCCCGGCGAGCCCGCAGGCCCGGCAGGTGTTGCAGGACGTCTCGGCCGCCACCGGCCTGCGCGTCTTCGGGACGGACGTCCCGCCCAGGGTCGAGGGCTTCGACCTCAAGCCCGGTACCAGGGTCGGCCTGATCCGCGGGGCGAACAACATGCCCGGCGGTTGGATGATGTGGATGTTCGACCAGTACGGCATCAACTACAAGGTGGTCTCCGCCGACGACTACGACGACCTGGCCGGGAAGTACGACACGATCGTGCTCTCCGACGGCGTCTCAAAGAACACCATCGTCAAGGGCCTGGACCCGGAGAAGAACCCGCCCGAGTTCCGGTGGGCGCGGGGCGTCGGCCACGAGGGCTGGACGAAACTCGCGGACTACGTCTCCGGCGGCGGCAACCTGGTCGCGATCGGCGGCGCGTCCGAGACCGCCCGGCAACTCCTCAAGCTGCCGATCGACAACGCCGCCCCGTCCGACCCGGCGAAGCTCAACGCGCCCGGGACACTGCTGCGCGCCACCTACGACCCGGACGTCCCGGCCGCCTGGGGCATGCCGGACAAGGCCGCCGTCTGGTTCAACCGCGACGCGGCCTACAAGATCACCGGCGACGCGCAGGTGGCGTCGAAGTACCCCGATGACGGCGACCTGCTGGTCAGCGGCTACGCACACGGCACCTCAACCCTGAACGGCCTGGCCAACGTGGCGACGTTCGACATCGGCAAGGGCCACGCCACGATCGCGGGCAGCGAGATCACCTTCCGCGACTGGCCCCGCCAGACCTGGCCCATCGTCATCAACTCGATCTACCAGGGCCCCTCAACCCCAACAAAGAACTAACCCAGATCGCGGTCGGCGGGCCGCCCCAGCCCGCCGACCGCGACACCCTCCCGGCCCCCGCCCGCGCCACCACGCACCCCAAACCGCCCACACTCCCGTCCGCTCCATGGCTTCTACTGCGGTGGATCTAGTCGTAGGACGGCTGTGTGGTGGACGTGGCGCTTGATCTCCTCGATAGGGGCGTCTGGGGCGAAGGGCAGTTCGGGGTCGTGGTGGCCGGACGCCGACAGGTAGATGGCGAGGACCCGTGCCGCCTGGTCGCCTTCCACCAGGACGGGGCGGCGTTCGGTGTCGTTGCCGCCGGGGGCGTCGCGTTCGATACGGCAGCGTTCGGCGGCCAGCAGGTTGCGAACCCAGTCGCGGGCGCGCGTCGACGAGCAGACGTACAGATGGCCGTCGACGGTGGTGACGTTCACGCCGAACGGTCGTGGCATCCCGCTGCGGCGTCCCACGACGTCGATCACCCGCGGCACTGGCTGACCCTCCTGGTAGGGCGGTGGCTCCTGCGCGCGGAGTTGCTCGATCATCGCCTGGGCCGCCGCTAGCCGGTCGGCGGGAGCGGGGGCGGGAGCTGGGGCGTCGTCCATGGTGCACCTCGAAACGGTCCGTTGGTCCATTTTCCGTCCGCTACGATATGGTCCGCTGGTCCATTTCGGCAAGGGGTGTCTGTGGTGAGCGAGCGGGCGGACGTGGTGCGCAACCGAGCCGCGGTGCTGCGGTCCGCTGAGACGCTGTTCGGCCATGAGGACCCGAGTCGCGTGACTCTCGCCCGCATCGCGCAGAGCGCGAATGTCGGTAAGGCCACCGTGCTGCGACACTTCGGGGATGTCAGCGGCGTCGTCGAAGCCGTCCTGGCGCCTAGGGTCAGCGCACTGCGGGACGCCGCGCTCACGGGCGGCCCACCGCTCGGCCCCGGTGCTCCGGCCCGCGAAGGCATGCACGCTTATGCGGACGCGCTGTTCGACTTCGTCCTGGACAACCGCACATTGATCCGCGCCCTTGAGGGCCGTCGGCCGCACGCCTACTACGCGAACCCGGCCAGCCAGTTCTGGATCAGCGAACTCGGCCGCCGGATCCACGCCGCCGACCCCGCCGCCGACGCCGACTACCTCGCCCACGCTGTGTTCACGGCGATGCGCGCCGACGTCATTGACTACCTACGGCTTGAGCAAGGCATGACGACCGACCGAATTCGAGCCGGTCTCCACACGCTGCTCCCCTGACCGAGGCATTGTGAGCCTGAGCGTCGCAGGGCGGCCGTGCGCTCCGCGTCGTTCGCCCAGGACGATCGCTACCGGTGTCATCGTGGGAGCCGTTCGCGGGTCTTCACGCATCGACGATGGTCACGTCGGACGCCAAGGCGCGGGCGGCGTCGGCGAAGTACTGTTCGTCGGCGTCGTGGGTGAGGCCGAGGATTACGCCCTGGCTGAGGCCGACGAACAGTGCCCGGAGCGCGATGACCAGGCGTTGTGCCTGGTGCGAGGTCAGGACGCCCGCGCTGTGTGATCTTTCGGTGAACAGTTCGATCAGGTGGTCCTCGTGTGCCCGGATGGAGGCGGCGAGTCGTGACCGCAGGTCCGGATCGTGTGCGGCCATGTCGAGCAGGGTGATCTGGAGCGTCAGGGCGGCCATCGCGTCGGGAGCGTCACAACTGCGCCGGTAGTAGCGGGCGAAGGCGTCGACCGCTTCGAGCAGATCCAACTCGGCGGGAACCGTCTGCTCGATCTCCTCGTAGTGCGGCCGCAGGTAGTCGGTGACCAGGGCGACCACCAGTCCGCTCTTGCTGCCGAACAGCGAGTAGACCGCGCCCGTGGTCAGGCCGGCCCGCTCGGCGATCTCGTCGAGCTTGGCGCGGTATCCGTCTCGGGACACGACCTGCAACGCGGCGTCCAGCAGGGCGCGCCGGTTGTGCTCCTTGGCCTCCGATCTCGTTCTTCTCATAGTTTGGTTATTCTAGTAATCAAGTTACGGGAACGCGAGTTGAGGCGAGCATCAGGGAGGAAGCTCATGGCCCAGGGACAGGACATGACATCGGCGGCGCCACCCCGCCGGAGGATCGGGATCATCGCTGACGGCGCTACCAAGGTGGTGCTCGCTGCCGTCTACCTCGTCGGCGCTGCCCCGCTCGGCGACCGGCTCGGCGTGTCCGTCTGGCTGATGGTCGCCTCCGGTGCGGCCCTGCTGATCGGAGGTGGGATCGAGGTCAGGCGGCTACGCTCGCGCGTTCGGGTTTCGCGTCGTCCGACAGGGCGGGACGGCGGCGCGGCAGGAAAAGGGTGACGAGGAGTCCCACGGCCATTCCCACCGCCGTCAGCAGGACGACCACGAATTCGCCGTCGGCGGTCGCGGCGCGCAGTTCGTCGCCGGTCGTGCCGTCGGTGCCGATGTCCGCGATGACGGTGAACACCGCTAGTCCGATGGCGTTTCCGATGTTGAGCGCGGTGGAGGCGATGCCGTTCGCGACGCCCTGTTCGTGCGCGGCGGTGCCGGTCGCGGCGGCGATCCACATGCCCGTCCAGACGATGCCCTGTCCGATGCCCGAGACGATCAGTCCGGGCAGCAGTGCCGTGTAGCTCGCGTCCGCGTCGAACCCGAAGGCCAGGCCCACCGTCCCGATGGCGCCGACCACGAAGCCGATCAGCAGGGTCGACCGGATGCCGATCCGGGACGCGAAGCGCTCGCCGAGTTGGGTGCCCGTCGCGATGGCGATGGACGGAACGAGGAAGGCCAACCCGGTCTCCAGCGCGCTGTAGCCATGCACGGTCTGCATCAGCACGGTCAGGAAGTAGGGCAGAACACCGAACGTCGCCATGAAGATGAACGTGGCGGCCGCTCCGACCGTCAGGCTGCGGTTACGGAACAGCCGGAACGGCATCAGCGGATCGGCACTGCGCGACTCGATCACCACGAACACCACGAGCAGCGCCACGGCCAGCACGGCCGCACCGACCACCAGCGGGCTGCCCCAGCCCAACTCGGGCCCTTCGACCAGGGCGAACACCAGCAGGGTGGAGCCTCCCGTGACGGTCAGCGACCCGGGCACGTCGAACTTGCGGCGCTCCGTGCGCGCCGCGTCCCGTGGGATCACCACCAGCGCGGCCAGCGCGACGAGCCCGGCCAGCGGAACGTTGACGTAGAAGACCGCGGACCAGCCGAAGTTCTCGGTGAGCAGGCCGCCGAGCAGCGCGCCGAGGGTCAGCCCGGACGCCCCCGCGCCGCCCCACACGGCCAGTGCCCGGTTGCGCTGCGCCCCTTCCCGGAACAGCGTGTTGATCAGGGACAGCGTGGACGGCAGCAGGAGGGCGCCGCCGATGCCCTGCACCGCCCGCGCGGCGATGATCGTCGCGGGGTTCGTCGCCAAGCCGCCCGCCAACGACGACAGGGCGTAGATCGTCAGGGCCAGGACGAAGATCCGGCGGCGGCCCAACAGGTCGGCGGCCCGGCCGCCGAACAGCAGGAAGCCCCCGGCGAGGACGACGTACGCGCTGACCACCAGCTGCTGGGTCTGTCCGGGGAAGCCGAGGTCGGCGCCGATCTCGGGCAGCGCGACGAACACGATGTTGAGGTCGAGCGCGTAGATGAGCTGGGCCAGTGCCAGCAGGGCCAGCGTCCAGCCGAGCCGCCTACCGGTGACCGGGCTCTGTGCGTCGGACATGCGAGTGCGCCCCCATGGGTTGCGAGGTGTCGACGGGCGGACCCGCCAAAGTATGACTATACGAATACTGACGTACAGTCGTACTGGAAAGCAACTCATTGTTCGACAGTCGCGGTACAGTGCGACTATGAGGTACCGGCACCCCGATCCCGCTCAGATCCGTATCGACGGAGTCCTGTCGGCGCTTGGCCATCCGGTGCGGCTCGCCTCCGTCCGCATCCTGGACGGCGGCGGCGTGCACAACTGCGGAGACATCGTGAAGATCCTGGGAGCCACGTCGAAGTCGACCATGACGCACCACTGGCGGGTGCTGCGCGAGGCCGGGGTGATCTTCCAGGAGCCGTCCGGCCGGGAGAACCTGCTCCGCCTACGCCGCCCGGACCTGGACACCCGCTACCCGGGACTCCTGGACGCCGTCCTGGCGGGGGCCGCAACCGACGACGTCACCGACTGACGCCGACTTCCCGACGACGTCCGACCGATGCCGCCGTCTCGACGACGTCCGACTGACGGGGACGTCCGACCGACGCCCGGTGAGCCGTCCCACCTGCCTGGACGTGGGGTTGTGGATCGTCCGACGGCAGGCCGGACGGGTGTGGCCTATTCGCTGATGTCGCGGTAGGTCCGCAGATCGGCCATCTGACCGTCCTTCATGCGGACGAGCCAGACCAGCCGCGTGCTCGGGTCTTGTGCGGTCTGGCCGACGGTGCCGACCGCGACGACGAGGTCTTCCTCGCCGAGAATGGATTCGATCTCGAACCGCAGGTCGGGCCGGGCGGCACGGAGCTGCTCGACCGCCTCCCGCACGCCGTCCGGTCCGGCCACCTCGGGATGAGCGTGATCGACCCAGTCGGGATGAAGGATCTCGGACGCGATCGAGACGTCCCCGGTGTTCCACATCTCGAAGTACCGCGCGACGATCTGCCGGGGTGAAAGAGCGTCATCGCTGGTCATCAGCACTCATTTTCCATGTCGGAGGGGGGTGTCGGGCCGCGGCGGGCGCCAGCGTCCTTCTCAGGACGTTCGACGAGCCTAGCCCGATCACGGGGCGGACCATGCCCGACCTCCCGAAATGCCTAGGGAACACTGCCCCTCGCGTTACCCGGGGTGCTCGACAGGTGACGGTGCGGGACGCGAACCCGCGCACGCCGAGCGGCCATCACTTTGTTCTTTCTTCCAACCGGTGGTCCGCGACCTCATTTTCAGGGCGAGCTGCCTTGTGGGAAACGCGACGCCCGCCAGCCAGCAGGGCGTAGAGCGCACCGGACGCCGCTATGCCGGTGGCGATCCAGAACGCGAGCGCGAAGCCCGAATCGTCGGGGAGCGACGTACCGGAGATCGTGCGGGACGCCAGAATCGCGGCGGCGAGTTGGCTGCCAACGGCTCCGCCCACCGTCCGGGCCACGGTGTTGATGCCATTGGCCGTGGCGAGGGCGTCCGGTGGGGTGACGTCGTGAATCAGTTTCGGCAGTGCCGCCATGGCGAATCCGAAACCGGTGCCGATCACGGCGTACGCTGCCACGGCCTGCCATTCCCGGGCGTGGAACATCGCCATCGAAGCGCCGCCGACCGCGCTCAGAGCGAGCCCGACCGCAAGCGGGGCACGCGGGCCGAGCACGCCGCTCACTCGTCCGACCGCCGCACTGGCGGGCAGGCCGAGCAGTGTCCCGGGGATCAGGAGCAGCCCGGCCACCGTGACCGACGTCCCGAATCCGTAGTCGACCAGGCGCGCCGCTTTCGGAGGCAGACCCGTCGGCAACTCGGAGAGCTTGGGCACCAGGACATAGAAGACGAACTGGGTAGCGCCCAACAGAAAGGCCCCGACATGGGCACCCGCGATAGGACGACCGAGCAACAGAGCCGGGCTGATCAGCGGATCCGAAACCCGGTGCTCCCACCACAGAAACACCCCGCAGAACAGGACACCGCCCGCGAACAACCCGAGCGCCCGCCCCGAGGACCAGCCCCAGTCCGGTCCTTCGGTCAGCGCCAGCAGCACACTGACCAGGGCCAAGCCCAGCAGCACGGCACCGGCGACGTCCAACGGCGCCGGAGCGGTCGAGCGGCTCTCGGGCACGTACCGCCAGACGGCGACCAGAGCCAGCAGAATCAGAACGCTGCCCGCGACGAACAGCCACCGCCACGAGACGTGATCGACGATCAGGCCCCCGACGACCAGAGCGACACCCGCCGCGCCGCCCACCATGCCCGAGGTGAGGCCCAGTCCGAACGCCACCCGGCGCGGGGGTAGCACGTCCCGGATCAGTCCCAGGGACAGCGGCAGCAACGCGAGGCTGACGCCCTGGACGCCGCGAAAGGCGATGAGCGCGCCGACGTTCCAAGAGGCCGCCGCGCCGATGTTGCCAAGCAGATGCAGCACCAGCGTGACCAGCAGCATCCGCCGTTTGCCGTAACTGTCACCGAGCCTGCTGATGAGCGGGGTGAGCACCGCGCTCGCCAGCAGCGTGGAACTCAGCACGGCCCACGAGGCACCGGCGGCACTCGTGCCGAGTTCGACCTGGAGGACTCCCAGCGTCGGCACCAGCATCGTCTGCACGAGGGAGTAGGACAGGACGGCCAGGATGAGGGCGAGCAGAGCCTTCGTCCCTGACCTGGCGGCGGGAGCCGTCAATGATCACCCCTGGGTCGACGCGGAAGATTTGCGACCAACGTTCGCTAATTCTGGAGCATAGGCATCACACTCCCTCGGCCACAAGCCCGGGGCCCGGTATGGTGCGCGCATGAACGGACGTGCTCCGGGCCGCCCGCCCGTCCTGTCCCGCGCCCGAATCATCACCATCGCGCGGCGCATCGCGGACGACGAGGGGCTTGAGGCGCTGACCGTACGCCGGGTCGCGCAGGCACTCGGCACCGGACAGGCATCCCTGTACCGCCACATCCAGGACCGCGACGAACTGCTACGCCTCCTCGCCGACGATGTGGCAGCCAACCTCCCGCACCTGCCCGCGCACCCCGATCCCCGCGACCAGATCATCGGCCAATGGCTGGACGCCTACGACTACCTGTCCCAACACCGCTGGGCGGCCCGAATAATCGCCGAGGGCGAGCACGTCGCGGACACCGCGGCCCCCTTCACCGACGGCGCCCTGATCGCCCTCGGCGCCCTCGCGGAAACAACCCCCAACGCGGGGGCTGATCTCCGCCGCATCTACCGCGTCCTGTGGCACCTGCTACTCGGCCACGTCCTCAACGTCCACCCCCTAGGCCACACCCACCCAGAAGCCGAAACCACCACGAGCACCCCCCGCGACGACTACGCCTGGGCCCTCCCACGCGTCCTAGACGCCCTACTCAAAACCCCCTGACCAAAGAACCGACCGGACGCCGGGACCCACAACAACGCCAACACCCCGATCATCACCACCCAACCGACCACGATCAGCACGCGCACCTCGACGCGGTCCTCCGACATGAACAACCACGCCCTTGCCCACGAACTGGATCGCGATCAGGCCGCTCAGCAACACCCGGACCCAGTTGCGCGGGCTTCTGAGTAATACGGCTAGCCCGCAGAAGGCGGCGCCCCACACCACGTGAAAAATGTCGGCAAGCACATGCGGCGGATAGACCAGGGCGAATAAGTGGCCCGCAAGCAGGACGAACGTCCCCGCGATCGCCGCCGTCACAGTCCAAGGCACGCTGCTACGCGCGGCCAGCGAAGTCATGAGTCCTCTCGTGATCGCCATGCCGCCCATCACAACGCTAGAACCCCCTCCCCACCCAGACCATGGAGCTATCCCCAGGGAACTCGCCGATCCCGCTGCACCCGCACGCGGTGAGGCCGGTCCACCGCAGGCCCCATGCTGAGTCACCGCGATCTCCAGAGCGGTGACTCGGGGTCAGACCTTGCCTGTCCCGTGGCACCCTGGGCAGTTGCGCTGCTCGGTCTTGTTGTCCACGTTGTAGGTCTGTTTGCCGGTTCCGTTGCACATGGAGCAGTCGACGGGTTTGCTGTGCTTGCCCATTTCAGAGGGTCTCCACCTCGTGTGCCGGTTCGTCCAGCCAGATCCGTGTGCCCGCACGGCTCACGGACAGACCAAAGCGTTCCTTTCCCGGCTGTCCCCAGTTGGTCCACTGGTGGTAGACGGTTGTGATCTCGTTCCATAGGTCGCGGGGGCCCGACTGCTCGACGTCCGCTGTCGCGGAGCCGGGCTGGTGGACGACCAGGGCGCGGGAGTCCTCACTGCGTGCCGCCAAGCGGTAGGAGCCGTCGTCGTTGTCGAAACCGCCGCCCTCCACGCCTGGCATGCGTCCAGCCAAGGCGACGTCGAAACCCTGTCCGGCCTCGGCGATCTCGCGAGGAGCCACCGTGGACCGGGACTTGCGCACGTCTCCCTCCACCAGGCTGGGCGCTCTGCGCTGGCCGCGCAACAGCATGAAGCCGCACGGCTCTCCGACCGTCCCGGAGGCCGTCCCGTCTTCGACGACGGTGAGCTTGACGAGGTTGCCTGTCTTCCAGCCCGGCATCCATGGCAGCACGACCACTCCGCCGGGTCGGGTCTGTTCCACCCAGGCATAGGGGATGTCGGACGCTCCGACAGTGACATGCACTCGGTCGTAGGGGGCCCGCGCGGGCCAGCCCTGCGTCCCGTCCGCGGTGACCACCTGGACGTCGAGCCCGATGGAACGCACATTCGCCGCCGCCCGCGCGGCAACGGCGGCATCGACTTCCACACTGACGACATTGGCGTCGCCGACCTCGTGCGCCAACAGGGCTGCCGTCCACCCGGTGCCCGTTCCGATCTCCAGCACCCGATCGCCAGGACCGGCGTCCAGCAGGTCCAACATCTGGGCGACCAGATGCGGGGCGGACGTCGAGCTGGTGGCGACCGCGCGGGGATCGGCATCGGTCTTCGCCACGAGGTCGACCGCGCCGTCATCGAGCTGAACGCCGATCGCGGTGTCACTGTGCACGACCTCCCACCAGCGCGCCGGGTCCTCTGCCCGATCGATCCACGAACTCGGATCGTCCATAACGGGCCCCACCACGGCAACGTCCGGGACGAAGAGGTGACGCGGCACCTTTTCCAGCAGGAGCTCCCAGCGAGCCGTGGGCTGGACGCCGGGGCCTGTCACGGTTCGACGCCCATGAAGTCGGCGAGGTCAAGCGTCGCCTGAGACGGCATCCTCGGCCGCGCGTCCAGCAACTCCCGGGTGATGTCCCGCGCATACTGCTGATACCGCAACCACGACGGGTGCTCCCGCCGGATCGTGGTCATGATTTCAGTGGCCTTGCCCGAGTCGCCAGTCTGTAGCTTGGCCTGGGCCACGACCAGGCGGTGCCGGTCCCACCCGGAAGTGTTGGTCTTCCCGACATCGCGTGGCGCATTCTGGGCCAGCTCCAGTGCCTTGTCCGGGTGCCCGTCGAGCACTTCGATTTCAGGGCCGAGCAGCGCCGTGGTCAACGGCCCGAACGCGACGTGTCCAGCACAGTCGCCATGCTGACGGCCGAGCCGGGCCCCGGCGGCGTTGGCGGCGTTTACATACCCGCGTGCCTCCTTCGGCCGGTTGTTGCGCGCTGCCGCCGCCGCTGCCCGTAGGAGTAGGTACCCCCAGCCAGACAGCTCGTCCGCCGTCGCATCGCTCATCTTCGGTTCGGCCTGGTCGGCGGTATCGACGCATAGCCGCTCCACCTCGGCGAGGCGGCCCTGTCGCAGCATCGCCCACGCCTGGGCGGACACGGCAGAGGCGGCGAGCGGGGTGTGCCCGATCTCCAGCGCGTCCCGCAACGAGGCGTGCAGAGAGATCAGCGCGAGGTCATGCGCGCGAATCTGGATCAGGTACCGGCCGGCCAGGCCGGTGACGTCGGCGCGCAGCCGGAGGGCCTCGCGGTGCTCGTCGCCGGCGTCATGGGCATCGACGTGGTGATGTGCGGACCGGACCAGGGCGGGCATCAGCACGGCGAGGTCGTCGTAGGCGTCGGCGTGGTACTTGGCCGCTACGGCTGACACGGCGGCGCGGAGCCGACCGAGGTCCGGTTGGTCGGCGTCCGCAGTTCCGTAGAGAGGCTTGCCTCCCATGCCGACGGGTGGGTTGATCGCGGAGCGCATGTCGGCGAGGACCATCTCGTCGACCGCGGCCTCCTTCGGTTCGGGTGAGGATGCCGCGACGAACCACACAGTGGTGACGCCGAGTGCGCGGGCAAGCTGGTGGTAGGTCTCCATTCGACATGTGCCGCCCTGCTCCAGCTTCTTGATGACTGCGAGGGAGAGACCCGCCCGCTCGGCGAGTTCTTCCTGTGTCATTCCGCGTCGACGTCGCAGCTCCCTAACGCGGTCCGAAATGCTACTTTTGTGCACGGGCCCTGCCCCTTTCTGACGGTCTCGACAGCCTCAGAGTAGGTCGCAGGGCCCGCCGCGTCAGGGTCTAGAGACAAACGGCCACGCTCCGTATCCCTTGCAAGGTGGGCGAATCGAAACAGCCGCGCATCATCCCTGTATTCGATCCGTGACTCTGCGTAGCTTCACCGGCAACCCCGCAGCCAGGGAGCCGAAGATGAATGACGCAGATGAAGCACCGTACCCGTCAAAGGCCGAAGTGTTACAAGCCGAGTACGCGCACGAATGGGATATCTGGCGGGAAGTCCGGCCCAACGGACGGCACGGTGACTGGGTCGCCGAGACCCTGCCCGATGTTCCTGACCACCAATTGTTGCGGGCCAAGACCATTGATGGGTTGGCCGCGCAACTGCGCGAGGCCACGTCATGATCGCGGTCACTGATGCGACGGTTCGGCTTGATGTCGCGCCTATTCAGCGGGCTGAGATCCGCGAGTTGGAGCGCCGGTACGGCGTGAGGGCGCGGTTCGGGTTCTTTACGCGGGAGTGGTGGGCGCTGGATGGCGATCGCCTGGTAACGGCCGCGACTCCCGACCGCCTTGGCGAAGCGGTCATGCTGGCGCGCTGGTCGGATGGACGCGGGGCGTCGCCATGAGGCCACGCGGTGACCTGGCCCTGGCGGTGGGGCAGAGCTGATGAATGGTAGGCGCTCACAGATTCTCGGAGGTGATAGCCATGTGCGCTTCGGTCCTTGCCCCGGAGGTTCCGACGATCGTCCTTGAACCGTGTGATCAGGCTCCTCGGTTGGCACGGGGGTTTCTGGCGGAGCGGTTCGTGGAGTGGGGGATCGAGGACGACTACGTCGGGCGGCTTGTCGCCAGTGAGCTGGTCACGAATGCCTGGAGGCATGGGGAAGGGCCCATTGTCGTGCGGGTGTTTCGCGACGGCGGCGCGGTGGTCGTCGAGGTGTGGGATGGCGGAGAGGGGCGGCCGGTCATCAGGTCAGAGGACCTCGACGCCGAGTCCGGGCGAGGGTTGATGCTCATGGCGCAACTGGTGCGGACGTGGGGTTTTCGTCCGCTCAACGAAGGAGGGAAGATCACGTGGGCAAGGTTTTAGCGAACGTCTTGCGGGTGCGACGGGCTGTTCTGAGATGGCGCACCTTGCGGAATACGGACACCGCCATTCGATATCTGGACGCGCTCGTTCCCGAGTTGGAGCGACGCGGGCGGCGCTGTGTGAAGACTTATCACCCGGAGGTCATTCCCGTCCGTGTCCCACTGCTCAGGGTCTATGGCGCCGATCTCGCCATGACTTTGTGTGTGCTGGCCGGGCCCGGTGGCTGGGGGTTCTACGAGGCCCCGCATGGATTGTGTGGGTATCTGCATGACTGCGATGACATCGAAGCTGCGGCCAGGACCGTAGATCACTTTCTCCACGTTCGGTCCGTGCGCGATGAATGAAGACGGCGTCCAGCGGCCTTGATGGGCTGGTGAACGTGCTCGTCGGCGCGGCGGATCGGCTCCATGGCGGGAGAGAGCCGCTTCAGTGCTGGGCGGCTGAGGAGTCGATCTCTTTGATGATCTGGCCGCCGAGTTCGCGTTCGAGGAGCGCCATTCCGCTCGTCTCGGCAGCGGTGTCGTCGGCGTCCGCGTCGCCCTCGGGGTCGACCTCGTCGCTCTCGTCCACGGGTGGTGGGCTGGGCGGTGGCGGTTGTGTCGATTCCGGGTGTGGGGCTGGGCGCTCGTCGCTGTCGCGTGGGGCGGGAGCCGGTGGCGGGGTTGGCGGGGCGGCGGGTTGCGATGGGGATCCGGAACCGAAGCCCGCGGCGGGTTGTGAGGAGCCGAAGCTGGACGACGGGCCGCCGGATGGGCGTCCCGTGTCGGGTCGTTCGCTGCCGCCGCCTCCGCCGACCACGGTGTCGATGCGCCAGTCGACGCCCATCCGCTCCTTGAGGACCGCGCGGAGAACCACATCCCTGTTGCCGCCCACGAAGTTCTTTCTCGCGCCCTCGCCGTCGAAGGAGAGTGTCAGGACATTGCCGTCGACCGAGACGGGACGCACTCCCGAGGCCACCGCCGTCCACGCGACGATGCTCTTCTGCTTCACGGCTTGGACGATGTCCTGCCAGTGTTGCTGGACGGTCGACACGTCCATTCCGCCCCCGCCGCGAGGCTGCGCGGCAGGTGCGTCGGAGGCCGGTCGGCCGCCCGGGGCAGGAGGCCCTTGAGCTGCGGCCCTGTCGTTATCCACAGAAGCCCGTTCGGCCCCCGGAGCGCCGTGGCCAGGGCCGATACTAGAAGTGGGGGGGCCCACCCGGGGTTGTTCTCGGGGTTGCTCTCGCTCCGACCGTCCCGCCTGGCCCGGCCCCGTCTGTCGGGTCTGGTCTGCTTGTTGGGTCTGTGGGGGGTTCGCGTTCTGGGGCGGGGCGCTCTGTGAAGGGGTGGCTGGCCGGGGTGAGGTCGGTGGGACGGGGGTGGACGGCGTTGGGGAGTGATTGCCGCCTGGCGCGGAGGTGCCTTGGGGGGCCTGGCGTTCCAGTTGGTCCAGGCGGGCTAGGACGGAGGACTCGTCCTGGTAGGCCGCGGGGAGGAGGATGCGAGCGCAGATCAGTTCGAGGAGCAGTCGCGGGGACGTGGCGCCGCGCATCTCGGTGAGGCCGGTGTGCAGCAGGTCGGCGGCGCGGGTCAGTTCGCCGGGGCCCAGCGACGACGCCTGGCGCTTCATCTGGTCCAGTTCGTCCGGTGGCGCGTTCAGCAGGCCCGAGCTGGCCGCCTCCGGGACGTTCGACAGGATCACCAGGTCGCGGAGGCGTTCCAGCAGGTCGGCGGCGAAACGGCGCGGGTCCTGGCCGCTTTCGATGACGCGGTCGATGGCGGCGAACACGGCGGCGCCGTCGCGGACCGTGAACGCGGCGATGACCTCGTCCAGGAGCGCCGAGTCGGTGTAGCCGAGCAGCGAGACGGCGCGAGCGTAGGTGATGCCCTGTTCGTCCGAACCGGCCAGGAGCTGGTCCAGGACAGACAGGGTGTCGCGGGCGGAACCGGCGCCCGCGCGGACGGCCAACGGGAGGGCCGACGGCTCGTACGAGACGCCCTCGGCCTTCAGGATCTCCTCGACCAGTTCATGGAGGACGCCGGGCGGGATCAGCCGGAACGGGTAGTGGTGGGTGCGCGACCGGATCGTGCCGATGACCTTCTCGGGCTCGGTGGTCGCGAACACGAACTTCAGGTGCGGCGGCGGCTCCTCGACGAGCTTCAGCAGCGCGTTGAAGCCGCCGCTGGTCACCATGTGCGCCTCGTCGATGATGTACACCTTGAAGCGCGCCGACACCGGGGTGAAGAAGGCCCTTTCCCGCAGGTCGCGGGCGTCGTCGACGCCACCGTGGGACGCGGCGTCGATCTCGATCACGTCGATGTGGCCCGTCCCGGAGGGGCCGAGGGCGACGCAGGAGTCGCATTCGCCGCACGGGTCGGGAGTCGGGCCCTGCTCGCAGTTCAGCGAGCGGGCGAGGATACGGGCGCTTGACGTCTTGCCGCACCCGCGCGGACCGCTGAACAGGTACGCGTGGTTGATCCGGCCGTTGCGCAGCGCCTGTTGCAGAGGCTCGGCGACGTGCTCCTGCCCTTTCAGCTCGGCGAACGTCGCTGGCCGGTACTTGCGGTACAGAGCCAGACTCATCGGGGGCCCGCCCTCCTCGGGAAGCAGAGCGTCAGTATGTCGCCGTCAAACCAAGGGACCCCCCGCACACCCGCCAGAGCCTGCTTATCCTTGCTGCCTTCCGGCCCTGGGGAGGTTCACAGGGTGACGCCGTGCGAGGGGTCGACCTCAGTCTATGGCATCCCCAGCCCCGGATTGGCACGCTTACGCGCGTAGTCTCCGCCGCATGCCCACCTCGACGCACGACACGCTCCTGCACATCGCCGAACGGACCCACTGGGACGCCGCCCGCGTTACGGGAGGCCCGTACAGCATGTCCACATTGGGCAGAACACTCGATGAAGAGGGCTTCATCCACTGTTCGTCTGACATGACTCAGGTGGACGGTGTCCTCAGCCGGTTCTACGGCGCCGTACCCCGCTCAGACCTGGTTCTGCTGGTCGTCGACGTGTCCCGTCTGGGGGTCCCCGTCCGGTACGAGCAGGTCGGCGACGAGGTCTTCCCGCACGTCTACGGGCCGATCCCGATGCCTGCCGTAATCGATGTCAGGTCAGTGCCCGAGAACCGGTAGGCTGCCCCGTGGAGGATTCGCCTAGTGGCCTAGGGCGCACGCTTGGAAAGCGTGTTGGGTTCACGCCCTCACGAGTTCGAATCTCGTATCCTCCGCTCGTCTGACCTGGCTTAACGCGATGAGGGTGGCACCCACGGGTGCCGCCCTCATCGCGTTCAGTCTCAGTTGCCCTTGCGGAAGCTCACCCAGGGCCGGGCCTGGCCTCCTGGAAAGACAGATTCACTGCACCGAGGGTGCCCAGCAGCTCAGAGCCGCCGGACGATGCATCGCCCTCCAACGCGCCGTGGCCGTCCAAGCAACCGGCATGACCTTCTCCACCGAATCCGCCGAGGACTTCGTCCACGAACGCCCGGTCCAGGTCGGCAAGGTCACCAAGGGCACCACCCTCAACGCCAAATAGTCCGACGTTTTGCCTATCAACGTCCGAAGCCCGCCCGAGTCGCTCATCTGACCTGCCGAAACACATTTGGATTTCCCGAAGCTGCACCAGCGTCGTGCATGCGCGGCGGCAGGAGTGGTCGGCGAAGGAGTGCGGTCGGCGGGCGGCCACTCCTTTTACGCTGGACCAGTGAAGTCTGTGGTGTTCGATGTCGGCGAGACCCTGGTGGACGACACGCGTGAGTGGGGGGCGTGGGCTCGTTGGCTCGGCGTCCCCGCTCACACGCTGTCGGCGCTCGTGGGCGCCGTGACCGCCCAGGGGCGCGACAACGCCGACGCGCTGCGGTTGATCCGGCCGAATTTCGACCTGCCAGCCGAACGCCAGGCCCGAATCAATGCGGGATGCGGTGAGCAGATCACCGAGGCCGACCTGTACGGCGACGTCCGCCAGACCCTGGCTGGGCTGCGCGCCCGGGGTCTGTGGGTCGGCATCGCGGGCAACCAGACCTCGCGCGCTGGTGACTGCCTGCGTGCACTGGACCTGCCTGCCGACGCCATCGCCACCTCACAGGAGTGGGAGGTGGCCAAACCGGACCCAGCCTTCTTCACCAGGCTGGCCGAGTGGGCACCCGGCACGCCCGGTGAGATCGTCTACGTCGGGGATCATCCGGCTAACGACATCGGACCCGCCAAGGCCAGCGGGCTACGGACGGCGCTCGTCCGCCGGGGACCATGGGGGTACCTGTGGGCAGACGACCCGGAGGGCGGCGGGGCTGCGGACTGGGTGCTCGACGGCTTGGCCGAACTTCCCGACCTCCTCAGCTGACAACCGGCGCTTGCCGAACGCGGCCGTGTACCGTACCCGCAGTAGCTATTACGGAGCGTTCGGTGACCCGGGACAAGCAGGTCGGCCATCGCATCGCCGCAAGACGCGTGGCGCGCCGCCTCACTCAGCGCCAACTGGCCGAGAACGCGCACATCTCGCTCAGCACCTTACGCAAGGTCGAGCAGGGCAGCCGCTCCGCCACCGACCGAGTCCTGGAGTCGATCGCCGATGCGCTCGGGGTCGCGCCCGAGGCCCTCACTGGCCGCCGGGTACATACCGACAGCCGCGTGCATGCGGCGGTTCCCGACCTTCGCGCCGCGATCGACGCATATGACATCCCCGATGACGGGCCGGTGCGGCCCCCCGCTCGGCTGCGCGAGGCGACCGACGCGGCAATGCGGCGCCGCCTGACCGCCCAGTACACGCGCCTGGCCGAAGAACTTCCGCCACTGCTCACCGAGCTATCGCGTGCCGTGCTGGTAGGTGGGCCCCGGCGGCGCATCGCTGCGGGCCTCCTCGCTGCGGCCTACCGCTCCGCCGACGCCGTCGCCTACAAGTACGGCTACTACGACCTGTCCGCGCGACTGATCGAGCTGATGCGCCGTTCCGCGCAGATCGCTGAGGACCCGGCGCTGATCGCCACAGCTGCCTACGTCCGAACTGAGGTGTTTTTCGCCGGAAGTCGTAGTCTCGCGCCTGGGCTGCGGGCGCTGGAAATCGCGCTTGACGACCTGCCGCCTCTGGCCTCGGTGGATCTGCGCGCTGCTGCGGGCGCCCTGCATATGCGTGCCGCCGTCGTGGCAGCCAGACTGACAGAGGACTTCGCAGCCGTCGACGACCACATCAAGGAGGCCCGGCGCCTCGCGCAGGAGGTACCCGAGGGCGTCTACCACGGAACCGCCTTCGGCCCGGCCTCGCTGCATGTCCACGAAGTCTCGGTCGCTGTCGAACTCGGGGACGCGACCGGTGCCGTCCAGCTCGCGTCGGGGGGGAAGACAGCCGTCGAAAGGCCGCAGCTGGACGGCCTGCCCGCAGAACGCCGCTCGCACTACTACGTCGACTTGGCACGCGCTCAGCTGTGGCTGGGCATGCGGGACGAGGCGGTTACCTCGCTTCAGACGGCCCGGCAGATCGCTCCCCAGCACGTCCGCGAGCATCCGTTCGTCCGGGATGCCCTGGTAACTCTGCTTCGCCTACATGTGTCACCTCCGCACGCCTTGGTCGCATTCGCCGAGTGGGCGCGCGTCATTTAGGCAGCTCAGGTGCTGTGACACCAGGTGTGTCACTTCCTGGCCTTGTGAGGCACGAGCATCGGTGTACGGGCCAGTGCGGCTGCACGGCCCCCGGGTGACAAGACGGCCCCGACCCACTGTTCGTGCAGTGGGGGCTCCGGCCTGACCGGAAGGAGACTTCGGCTGTGAAGAAGGTACCGCCTTCGCCACGCTCCAAGGGAGCGGGCGGCGATGAGGCGGAGCGGGCCGAGTGGCTCGACCGCCTCCATGAGGACTTCCCCGGCTGGGCGTTCGGGTACGCGCGGTACTCCAAGGTTCCGTGGGAGGCCCAGCGTTACCCGTTCCGTCTTCCACCCGGCGGCGGCGTCTCCTGGATCGAAACCACCACCCCGGAAAGGCTCCGCGAACTCGTCGGCGGCGTCCTCCAACTCGAGGCACAGCTCGACGCCGAGGACGGCGCACGGACCGCCGATGCGGTTCCCTCCGAGCGGTGTGTGCGGTGACCGCACCGTGCTGTGCCCAGCGGCGTGACGCGGCGCGGCGGGTGTGGCTGGGTGCCCTTCTCTGGTTTGGGGGTCTCGGCCCGTGGTGGCTGACGCTCGCGGGCCGTTGCGCCTGCGAGGAGTCGCCCCGTGGGCGCTGACGACACGACACGCATCAACATCGAGTCGATCCACCAAGCCGAGATCTACGACCTGGAGAACCGGTTCGGAGTGATCGCGTGGTTCGGGCACCACACCCGGCACTGGTGGGCGCTGGACGGCGACCACCTCGTTGAGGCCCGCACGCCGGACCGGTTGGGCGAGGAGATCATGGGTGCCCGCTGGTCGGACGCCCAGAGGCAGGCGCCTGACAGCGGCGCGTGCGGCGACGGGGAGGGCCAGGACGTCACCGAGTTCTTCGTCCCCCGGCGCCGATGAGCTGGAGCGGCGCCGCCCCTCTGATCCACGTTCGTCAACCGCTCGCTCACCGCTGTCCGGAACCGCCGGGCGGCGGCCCGACCCAACGAAAGGACTCAACGTCCAGGAACCCAGAGTGCTCACCTGCCGGCTGGCTACCAACCCAGGAGTCTGCCGGACGGCTTACTCCCAGAACTGATTAGGAACCATGAACCCCCAAGGTCCCTTAACACGCGACGATCACCCCAGCACGAACACGACCGTCGCTGGCGGACCCCCCTCCGACGCCTTCACCCGCGCCCCAAAGCTGTCGGCTGCGCCGTCGTGGTCTCTGCGGTACGCGCTGGCCGCGCCGTTCGTCAAGCTGGCGGCGGTGTTGGTCTACCTCGTCGTGGCGACGGTCGCGCTCACGATCACGGGGGCGGCCCCGAGTCGCGAGGACAAGACCGGCCAACTCGTCCTGGCTGCGGCGTGCACGGTGGCGGCCGGGCTCGCCACGCTCTGGCTGGTGGCCGTGTGGCGGCACAAGCGGGTACGGCCACGCCTGGCCGACTTCGCCTTGGTCTGCTCGCCTCGGCGCCCGGGCGCCGTCATCGGGTGGACGCTCGGGACGGGCGCGGCCGTGGTGTTGGCGATGGGCGTCTACGCGCGGCTGGTCCCTGCCCGGCAGGACGCCGCCCAGGCGGTGCATGACGCGCACGGCGCTCAGTTGGCCGCGCTGGTGCTGCTGACAGTTGTCTTGGCCCCGGTCAACGAGGAGGTGTTGTGTCGCTGTGTGGTCTACGGGGGACTGCGGTCCTGGCGCGGGCCGTGGTGCGCGGTGCCGGTTAGCGCCCTGGTCTGGGCGCTGCCGCACGCGGACTGGAAACTGATGCCTCTTCTGGTCGCGGTCGGGATCGCGCTGGCAGTTGTGCGGGAACAGACTGGGTCCCTCGCCCCGACGATCGCGCTGCACTCGGCGTTGAACGCCGCTGCCGTGTCTGTCTACAGTCCCCTGCTCACTGCGGCGCTGGCCGGGGTGATGCTCACCGTCTGCGGCCTCATCGCTCTGCAACCACCCCGTAGGCGCCTGCCTGCGTCATCTCATCAGGCAGGGGTGACCTGGTGACCGGCGGGCAGGCGGTTCCCGGACGGGTGCGATGCCGGACGGTCGCTCTGGACTTCGGCGGCACGATCAGCACCGATCACGCAGACCACATCCTCGGCCAGAAGAGGGTGGAACAACGAGCTGCCGCCGCACTGCACGAGATCGCCGGGATGGGGGTGCGTCTCCTGCTGGCGTCGAATGCGCTGGCACCAGAGACCCGCTGGCCAGCGCTTCAGGCGGCGGGCGTGCATGACCTTTTCGCGGTGGGCCTCATCTCGTACGCACTCGGGGTGGCCAAGGACGAGCCGCTGTTCTACGACCTGGTCCTCACCGCAGCGCGGTGTCCGGCCCGGGAGGTGCTGTTCGTCGGGAACAGCATCGCCGATGACGTGGCCGGGCCAATGCGCGCGGGCATGCAAGCGTGCCTCGTCCGACCAGGCGGGCTGCGGCCCGACGAGCAATTGCCAGATGGCGCGTTGCTGATCAGTCATGTCGCCGAACTGCCCCCACGCCTGGAGATCAGGTGACCACTCTCCAGGCTGCTCGCTGAGGCCACCACACCACCGCCGGAGGCGGATCCCATGCAGACACCCGAAGCGTTCGGCCCGGCTGAGCGGCTGTACGCGGCCGTCCGGGAACGCGCCCCCAAGCTCGCCGTAGCCATCGCCCACGACGACGAGACCGGTCTACCGCACGTGCACGTCACCGCTGGCTACGCCGGGCCATGGACCGTGCGGTGGAAAGGCGGGCGCTACCAAGGGCGGGTCCTCGAAACCGACCCATGGACACGGCTTCCGCACGATCCCGGCGAGGCCGCCGAAGCCATCGTCGACACCCTCCAAACGGTCGACGCTAGCCAACGCCCTTGAAACCCCGCGACCCGGGTTGAAGGCGCGCGCCCGGGTCGCGGTACCAACCCTCACTAGGCGCGCAAGCAGGAAGAGGTGCCTGCTATGACCTTCAAGACCGCCACAGACAACCCGCTCGCAGCACTCGCCGTGCGTCTTCAGCTCTACGGGCTCACCACCCATCTCACCGGCAAGGGGCTACACGTGATCAACCCCAAGGTTCCGGGATGCTGTGACGACGTCCGGCACCCTGCCGACCGGATCACCTGCCATCGGCGGCCCGCTGAGGATGGGCTCGACGGCGGGCGCTGGTTCTGGACGAGTTGGGGTGAGTCCCTCGCGCCCGTTCACCGTGTGGACGACGCGCTCATCCGCGTCCGAGCAAATCTCACCCGGGCGAATCACGAGCGGGATCATCTCGCCGAGATCGGGTAGCGGCCCTGCCGCAGCCCGCTATGCCTTCGACAAGGGGCCGGGTGCCGGGTCGGCTGACCTGGCACGATGCCCAGCCCTTCAGTCTCAGTTCTAGTCTCATTAGCGCAGCGTTCGGGCGCGTTCGGGCCGGTCCGCCGAGAGCCTCGCCTGCTCGACTCGGGCCGATGAGCTGGCGCCCTGTACGGACGTGATCATGCACGGACGGTGGTCAGCAGACTTGGAAAGCGTGTTGGGTTCACACCCTCACGAGTTCGAATCTCGTATCCTCCGCCTGGTATCGAGGCCGGTGTCCTGTGTGGGCACCGGCCTTCGTGTGTCTCGGGAGCCCGCGTACACCTGGGTGGGCTGGGCGTCCAGCACTTCGGCGCGGTGTGCTCTGGCCGGACGCGGACCGGTCGCTTACGGAACCGTAGGTAAACCGGGCGCCCGTTCTTCGTTACTTAGTAACGAAGCGTCTGAGCTGCGGGGTAATGGTTTACCGGACGTGGCAAGCGAGGTGACTCATGTTGTTGAGTTGCCTTCTCGGGGTCATGGCGACGCCGTAGACTCAGGGGGTGATCTTCAAGGCGGTGGGAGAGGGAAGGCCCTATCCGGAGCACGGTCTCTCGTCCAGGGACTGGGCCAAGATCCCGCCTCGTCAGGTCCGCCTCGACCAGCTCGTGAGCACCAAACGGGAGATGGACCTCCAGTCGCTCCTGTCGAAGGACTCCACGTTCTACGGCGACCTGTTCCCCCACGTCGTCCAGTGGCAGGGGGAGTTGTACCTGGAGGACGGCCTGCACCGGGCGCTCCGGGCCGCGCTTCACCAGCGGCAGGTGCTGCACGCCCGCGTCCTCGACCTGGACGCCGTCGACCTGGCCTGACCCCGACCCGAGCCCGAGACCGAGCTGGCCTAACCCCAAGCTGGCCTGTCCCCGAGCTGGTCTGACCTCAAGCTGGTCTAACCCAAACGGGCCTGAACCCGAGCTGGTTTGAGCCCGAGCTGGTCTGAGACCGAGCCCTCGTAGGTCAGACGCGGGCGGTGGTGTTGGACGTTGTCGTTGGTGACGCGGACAGTCCTGCTGCCTCCAGTGCCTTTCGGTACGCCGTCGCGGCCGTCGCCGGGTCCCGGACGAGTTCGAACAGTTCGCCCAGCTCACGGTACAGATGCGCGGCCGGACGCCCGGCGGGCATCGTCGACAGCTGCTCGGCCGCGGCGCGCAGCACGACGTGCGCGGCCCTCGGTTCGCCCTGGGCGACCCGCGCGCGGGCCAGGACGAGACGGGCCAGCACGGTCTTCTGCGTGCGCGACGCGAGGTCGCTGCCGGACGGCCGGGAGTGAGGCTGCGGCGCCGCCAGCGCCGAGCCGGTGTCCAGGAACTGTTCCAGGGTCGAGATGGCGTTCTCCAGGTCGCCGATCAGCACGAGCGCGCGCGCCCTGGCGATGGTGCTTTCGGTGGATTCCGCACCGTCCAGGCACGCCGTCCCCTGAAGGAGCTTCAGCGCCTCCTGCGCGGACTCCGGGGAGCCCTCGGGACGGGGGCGTTCGAACCCGTACTCACCGGCGGGCATCGGGTCGTGCCGCGCGTCGGCCGAGAACGGCATGACGCCCCTGAGCAGCGCCTTGGCGGCCGCGAGGGACAGCCGTGCGCGCGACTGCGCCGGGCCCTGGTCGCTGCGCGCGGCCAGGGCCTGGTCGGCGAGGTACAGGGCGTCGCCGATCGCGCCCTCCTCCAGCGCGCGCAGGCTGGCCCGCTGGTAGTGGACGCTCGCCGGCTCGTCCTCGTCGCTCTTCGGGTGTAGGAGGCGTTGTCCCAGCTCATGGGCCCGCGCGGGGTCGGAGCGATCCACGTAGGCGAGCAGGAGGATCCGTCCGACCTCGGTGTACTCCTCGCCGACGTCCAGCCCCAGCCGGTCGAGCCGTTCGACGGCGCGTTCGCCGAGCGCGACGGCCTGACCGAGGTCGCCGACGGCGTGGTAGCAGCGGGCCAGGGCGATCACCGGCGGCAGCCAGCTGGCCCGTCCCGGGTCGCGTTCGGCGTGCTCGCGCAGCTCCTCGAACAGGGCGATGGCCTCGTCGGCGCGGGCCAGTTCCTCCAGGGCGCGGGCGCGGCCCCACCGGGCGCGGGACGTCAGGTCGGGGTCGTCGCTGCGGGAGATCACCTCGTCGAAGCCGATCTCGGCGCCGGCGGCGTCGCCGCTCAGCAGCGCGAGGTGGGCATGGCGCTCCCGGACCTCGAGGTGGGCGCGCTGCTCCGGCTCGACGCCCTCGGCGAGATACTCGGGCGTGCAGCCGAGGCGCTCGGCGAGCATGCGCAGGACGGTAGGGGTCGGGGTGCGCTTACCCGACTCGATCAACGAGATATAGCTGTCGGAAAGGTCGTGACCGGCGAGCTGTGCCTGCGACAAGCGTCTGGTCAGCCGCAGGTTGCGGACACGTTCGCCGACGTTGCCTGGACCCGGCATGTGGACTCACTTAGCGGAAGTAAACAGGCGGCTGGGGTGCCGACATGATTGCACATTGCGGGTTATCGCACATCGAGAGTAATGAAGCGACGCGTGCTGGGGCGACCCGGCGGGGTGCACCGGACCTACGAGGGTACGCCGCCGCGCCGCCCTGGCGGACCGGTCGAGGCCGGGAGTCGGCCCGGCGATCGCGACACCTGTCACCCTCGGACGGTATCTGACCATCCAGAAAAGATCGCAAAAACCGCCGATATTGACCAGTGCGCCACGCTTCCGGGCCAGCACTGGTCGACGGACCCGGGCCCAGTCGGGCTCGCCGTCCGTCCCGCGGACCGCGCTGTCGGCGCCGATCACGCGGCCGCTAGAACTGGTCGTCGGGGCCGGGGCCGGTGGAGACGTCCTCCGGCTCGACCGTCTCCCGTGGCCTGCGCGGCGGCGGGGGCGGCGGCAGCGGCTCGTCCGGCGCCGGGTTCTTGTTCGGGAAGATCATCTCGCAGACTTCGAGGTAGAGCTGCTCGGGGTAGGGCAGGAAGTCCACGTTGGTGAGCGCCTGGTCCTGACCGGCGGACTCCAGGACGAACTCGCCGTAGCCGAGCATGCGGCCCGCGATCGTCCGCTTGAAGCTCATGTCGGTGACCTTGGCCAGCGGCATCATCGCGACCTTGCGGGTGATCAGGCCCGTGGTCAGCAGCATGCGCTGGTTGGTGATGACGAAGTAGTCGACGGACCATTCCGCGACCCGCCACACGAACCAGGCGAGCAGGATCAGCCAGCCCCACCACACCCAGGTGATGGCGGCGGTGACGGTGTTGCTCAGCACGCCCGCGAGGATCAGGCCGCCGAGGACGAGGGCGACGGGGACCATCAGCACGGCCGGATGCCGCCGCACCGTGATCACCTGGTTCTCGTGCGGGAGCAGGTACTTGTTGACCGACGCGGGCGCGGAGTCTCCGGGGGTGACCAGCCTCATGGGGGCCTCAGCCGATCGCGTTGACGAAGGTGGCGAGGGATCCGGCGGCGGAGGCGAGGCCGTTCGCCGCGTTCTCCACCGACTGGGCCGCGCCGTCCGGCTGCTGGATCACATAGAACGCCACGAAGGCCGCGGCGACCCATGTCATGTACTTCTTGGCGGGCACGGCTGCCTCCCGGAGCATTGACCCCACGGACCCCGATTCAGTTTCGCACAGCCCGCACGACCGGCAAAGCACGCCGCCGACGCGGGTTGCCCCCCGCCCCACGGCCTCTCGCCGCGTACGCGACGGGGCTGTTGTCGCGTCCGCCACGGCATTTCGCCGCGTCCGCCATGGGCTGTTGTCGTGGGCGACACCGGCTGTTGTCGCGCGCGCCACGACATGCTGCCGTAAGCGTTATGCCCTGCGGGATTTACGGGGCGTTGCCGAGGGAGGAGCGGCGGGCCCGGCGGCGTTTGTCCGCCGCGACCGTGGCGAGCACCTCCAGGTGCCTGCGCGCGATCCGTTCCACGAGGTCGGGCGGGGCCGCCCCCGTGACCTCCTCGGCGCCGTGTCGTGCGGCGGACACGCATCGGTCCACCGTGTCCGCGGCGTGCACCCCTTCGAACTCCTCAGTGAGCCGCTCCCCGATCGCGGCATAGCGCGGCAGGTCGCCGTCCCCTTGGTGAGCCATGACGTGTCCTCGCGGTCGCTCGCGCCGCCCGGTCCGTAACGGTCCCCTGTGCCGGGACGGCGGAGGGGAACGCGCGCTGGCGTTCCGTAGGCCCTTCGTACCCTGTGCCGCCGGGAACGAACATCGCCGCCGTCCACGCCCCCGAATCGTGACGCGCCGGGGCGGGGACGGGTGTCAGACGACGCCGTAGAGGCGGTCTCCGGCGTCGCCGAGGCCGGGCATGATGAAGCCCTGCTCGTTGAGGTGGGAGTCGATCGCGGCCGTCACCACCCGGACGGGCTCGGAGATGTCGGAGAACGCCTGTTCCAGGTATTTCAGGCCCTCGGGGGCGGCGAGCAGGCAGATCGCGGTGACGTCGTCGGCGCCGCGCTCGAACAGCAGCCGGATGGCGGCGGCCAGCGTCCCGCCGGTCGCGAGCATCGGGTCCAAGACGTAACACTGCCGCCCGGACAGGTCGTCCGGCAGCCGGGTCGCGTAGGTCTGCGCCTGGAGCGTGCCCTCGTCCCGGACCAATCCGAGAAAGCCGACCTCGGCGGTCGGCAGCAGGCGGGCCATGCCGTCCAGCATCCCGAGCCCGGCGCGCAGGATCGGCACGACGAGCGGCTTCGGGCTCGCCAGCTGGACGCCCTGGGTCGCGACGAGCGGGGTGCGCACGGTGGCCTCCGCGACCCGGACGTCGCGGGTGGCCTCGTACGCGAGCAGGGTGACCAGTTCGTCGGTCAGGCGGCGGAACGTGGGGGAATCGGTGCGGACGTCCCGGAGCGTGGTGAGCTTGTGCGCGACGAGCGGATGATCGACGGCCAGGGTCTGCATGCGCTCACCGTAGACCAAAGACCGCCCATCGCCCGGCTGGCCAACGAACCTGGATAGGACGCACTGAGCTGGGCACTATGGCGTTATGAACAGCGAGAGCGATCAGCGGCCGGGAGGTCCCCCGCGGGCACGCGAGTCCGCACCCGACCCGCCCGGCCCAGCGGCGCCTCCCGCCGAGGCCACCGCACCCCCGCCGACCACCCCGCCGACCCAGCCAGAGACCGTGCCGTCCCCCTCAGTGCCCGAGGCCATCGTGACCGATGTCACAACGGAGCCGGACGTCCCCCCGCGGCCGGGTCCGCAGGGCGACATCTCGCCCGAGCAGGTGCGCGAGCATCTTCGCCGTCGGGCGATCTTCCTGCGGGAACTGGCGGAGGCCCGTGAGCTGCGTCGTCGGGTGACGCCGCACCGGTCCCGGCGTGCGCGGATCCACGCGGCGCTGCGCCGCCGGACCTTCCGCATCAACTGACCGAGACCGGGCCCGGTAGATTCCTGCCGTTGGGCACCGATTCGTGGCGCTGACTCCCGGCCTCACGCGCGGGTGCGGCGGCCAGTTTGGCCGTCGGGTGCGCGAGCGCCGTCCGCATCTGCGACCATGCCCTGGCAGGAGACGCGCCGGTGGGGTGGAAATGACGGATGTGGACGCGACGGACTTCGCGGTCGTGGTGTATCGGGAATACGAGGGCTGGGAGGCCGAGGTCCTTCCGGTCGCGTTGACCGAGGACCTCGCCGGGCTCATCCACGCCCTGCGGCAGCAGCCGAGCCTCGGCGGCACGATCGGACTGGTCTCGGTCGGCGACGACTTCTTCGTCGCGATCCGGCTGCTCGGCGACGACGTCATGGTCTTCCTGTCGGACGTCACGGCGTCCGTCGACTGGCCGCTCGCCGGACAGGTCCTCGACTATCTGGACATTCCGATTCCCGAGGACGAGGAGCTCGACCAGGTCCTCCCCGTCGGCGACATGTCGATCTTCGCCGATCTCGGGCTGGACGAGATGGAGCTCGGCGCCATCTCCGGCGACCTGGAGCTGTACCCGGACGAGATGCTCCTCAGCATCGCCGGTCGCATCGGCTTCGCGCCCGCCTTCGAGCGCGCCACCGACGCCGCCTGACCGCGCCGTCCGGACGACGTCCGCGCGGCCACAGATCGTCACCGGAACCCGGTAACGGGCGCGCACATTTGCGGCGACGGCGGGCTTCGGCGGAGGTAAACGCAGGTAAGGGGTGTGACCGGGGCAACCTCCTGGGTCACAATGAGCACGTGTCCTATTTCGCTGCCGTGTTCGCGCGGACCCCGCAGGGGTGGGTCGGCGCCGAGGCCGTCCTCGCCGAGGCCGAACACGTCGATGACGTCGCCGATCTGATGCGGGAGGCGGCCGTCGAGTCCTATGGCGACATGGTGGTGCTCCTCGTCGAGCAGGACGACGACTGGTTCGCGGTCGTCCGGCTGGACGGCGACGACGAGCCGCGCGCCTACCTCTCCGCCGTCCACGAGGACGGGCTCGGCTCGCTGCTCCAGCAACTCGTCGGGGACGTCCCGGACGGAGACCCCGCCGGTGACCCGGCCCTGCTCGACGACCTGGGCGTCGACGCCGAGCGGCTCGACGACCTCGGCGAGCGCGGGCTGCCCGGGGACGCCCTGCTCACGGTCGCCGAGCAGGTCGGCTTCGGCGAAGAGTTCGACCGTCTCCGTGACTGAACCGCGGCCGGGCCCCGAGACGGCGGCGGTCTACGCGGGCCTCGAACCGGCGATGCGGCGCGCACTGCGGGAGGCGCGCGAGGCGTTCGGCGACGAGGAGGTCCCGGTCGGGGCCGTCGTCCTGGACGGGTCAGGCGAGATCATCGGGACGGGCCGCAACGACCGCGAGCGCAGCGCCGACCCGACCGGCCACGCGGAGATCGTCGCGATGCGGGCCGCGGCGGCGTCGCTCGGGACGTGGCGGCTGTCCGGATGCGCGCTGGTCGTCACGCTGGAGCCGTGCACGATGTGCGCGGGCGCGTCCGTCCAGGCGCGGCTCGGCCGTCTCGTGTACGGCGCCGTCGACCCGAAGGCGGGCGCGGTCGGATCACTGTGGGACGTGGTCCGCGACCGCCGCCTCAACCACCGCCCCGAAGTGATCGCCGGGGTGCTGGCGGACGAGTGCGGCGCGCTGCTAACCGAGTTCTTCGCGCACCGGAGAGTCCGGTAGGCTCTGCGACGGTGGTGTCGCCTAGTGGACGAGGGCGCACGCCTCGAAAGCGTGTGAAGTGCAAGCTTCCGTGGGTTCGAATCCCACCACCACCGCATCTCGAAGGCCGCGGTTCCCTTTCCGGGACGGCGGCCTTCCGCATGTGGGCGCGTTCATGAGTCGGCGGCCGTCCGGCGGGGACGCTGGAAGATCATCGTGAACATGCCGCGCGGATCCGGGCTGTCTGGGTTAGCCGACGGTTACCAGTGCCACGCCTGCTATGGCGATGGCCATGCCGATTCGTTGGACGGCTTGGAGTCGCTCGCTGTAGGCGATTCTGGCGAGCAGGACGGTGATCGCCGGGTAGAGGGACGTGAGGACGGCGGCGAGGCTGAGCATCCCCGCGTGGACGGCGACGAAGTACAGGACGTTCGCGCCCGCGTCCAGGGCGCCGGAGAGCAGGGCGAGGAGCAGCAGCGTCCGTCCCGGCACCGGCGGGCCGAGGTCGCCGCGGGCCGCGACGACCGCCAGCGCCGCCACGACGACGGCTAGGGTGCCGACGCGGGCGCCGACGATCGGCCAGAGGCCGGTGCCGTCCCCGGCCGTCTTCAGCAGGACGAAGAAGATGCCGAAGCACGTTCCGGACACCGCGGCCGTCAGCGGGCCCGAGTCGAGGAGGCGCCGCCTGCCTGGGGACGGGGCGTCGCCCTTCCGGGGTTCCATGCTGACCAGGCCGATCGCGACGAGGCACAGTAGGACGCCGAGCAGCACGGCCACGTCCAGCCGCTCGCCGCGCAGCGTCCCGACCCCGACCGGGAGCACCGCCCCGGCCAGCGCGGACACCGGCGCGACCACGCTCATCGGCCCGCGCGCGAGCGCCCGGTAGAACGTCATCATCCCGGCGCCGCCGCAGACGCCGCCGAGGAATCCCCAGGCCATCGGCGCGGCCTCCATGCTTCCGCCGTGGACCAGGGCGGAGACTGCGACGACCAGCAGCCCCGCCGGAACGGCCCAGACCAGGACACGCAACGCCGTGGATTTTCGAGAGACCGCGCCGCCGAGGAAGTCCGCCACCCCGTAGGCGAGCGCCGCGCCGAGCGCGAGAATCGTGACCATCACGGCCCGCCGACGAGGCGGCTCGCCACCCGCACGTCGGGGGAGATCGTCCGCAGCCGTTCCGTCAGCCGTTCACCGGCCTCCTCAAGCCGCTCGATCGGGTAGGGCTCAAGGCGTTCGAGCAGGAAGAAGCCGTTCTTGGTGGTCTCGGTCAGCCGCGTCCGGACGCACTGGCGCCAGTTCCACCGGCGGCAGGTCACGCCCTCGTCGTCCCGCCAGACGACCTCGCCCGGATCTGGGTGATCGACAGCCGGTTCACCGTTTGCGACAACGTCGAACGGCTCGTCGCCCGTGGCCCGCACCAGCCGCGCCGCGCCCCGGTAGGCGTCGAGATCCTCACCGCCGATCGGCAGCGCGTACTCGACGCTCACCGCGTTGTAGGCGTCCACGACCCTGTTGATTGACGGGAGGGAACTGGCCCGGCGGAGCAGCGCGTCCACCGAGGGCCGCGTCCGCTTGGGTTTCGCCCCGAACGCCCGGTAGGCGTCGTGCCAGGCCTCGACGTGCGGATCGTCCGGGTTGGCCTTCTCGGCCGCCTCGGCCAGCCAACCTTCCGACATCTGGTCGCTGGGCCCGTTCTCCAATCCCTCGGCGGCCACCACGAGCACGGCGAAGTCGGGCCGCAACGCCCGCACGGCCTCGTCGACCACGACCCGGTCCAGCATCCTCGCATCCTCCGTGACGGTCACTTTAATGACATGTGGATACCATCATACCGACCGACGCAAGGTGCGGTAGGACACGTACGGAAGACTGGGGGCCCGAACGAGCAGGGAGGACGGTTGAGCGAGCAGGAGGCGATCGGCGAGGCCGTGGCGCGCACCGTGCGGGCGCTGCGCGCGAGCCACGGCTGGAGCCTGGACGAACTGGCCGGACGCGCCGGGGTCAGCAAGGGAGTCCTGGTCGGCCTCGAGCAGGGCCGCGGCAACCCGAACCTCGGCACCCTCATCCGCATTTCCGACGCCCTCGGCGTACCGCTGACACGGCTCGTCCAGGTGGAGGAAGAGCCGCCGATGCGCCTCTTCCCACCGGAACGACACGTCGTCCTCTGGCGAGGCGAACACGGCGGCACCGGAACCCTCCTCGCCGGAAGCGACCCGCGCCCCTCCCTGGAACTGTGGAACTGGATCCTCCAACCAGGAGAAACCCGAGAAAGCGACGCCCACGTACCCGGCACCAAAGAAATCATCTACGTGAACCAGGGCACCCTCACGCTGGGCGTAGACGGCCGAACAGACCTGGTAGAAGCAGGCGCCGCCGCCGTCTTCGTCGGCGACCGGCCCCACTCCTACGGCAACGAGACCAACGAGGACGTTCGTTTCGTCCTCGCCGTCTTGGACTTGTAATCCGGGGCTGGTCTTACGCCGTCGTCCAGCTCGGTGGTGCACAGGTAGGTCGGCAGGACCGTGATGCCCGCGCCCGCCGTCACGGCGGCCAGGGCAACGCGCAGATCGGGGACGACGACGGCGGGACGTCGGGTCAGCCTGGTGCCGAACGCCCGCCTCGGCCCGAGGCGTAGCCGAAGCCACCCTGGCCGCGCTCGCCTGACCCGACCCATCCCCCGGCCAACCCAATACGTCCGTCTGTCTTCCTTCACGGCCCGGCCGTCTCCGCGCTGGGTCTGGTGTGGTTGGCCTGCTGATCGGCTTGTCGTGCTCGGGGGTTAGGAGGTTAGGCGGACTGGCATGGCTAGGTAGCGGTAGCCGGTGTCTGTTTCTTCGGGGGTCGTCTCGTCGTCTTTCTTGTCGGGGATGCCCGTTAGGAGGGCGGCCTTGGTGGGGCCTGCGCACTCCAGGCGGGCGTGTTGGGTGTCTATGCCTGCCAGACCGTCCAGGAGGTACTGGGGGGCGAAGGCTATGTCGATGTCGTCGCCGGTGAGGTCGACGGCCAGGGACTCGTTGGCGCGGGCGGAGTCGCCGGTGGCGGCGCGGATGCGGACCTCGCCGGACGTGAAGGCCAGTTGGACGGGGGTGCCGCGTTCGGTGACCAGGGCGGCGCGCTTGATGGCCTCGACGAACGGGGCGACGGGGATCTCGGCCACGGACGACCAGGTGCCGGTCAGGCGGGACTTGTAGTTGATGTACTGGTCGTCCAGCAGGCGGCTCGTCATGCTGCGGCCGCCGCCGGACACGCCGATGAGGGTGTCGGCGTCGTGTCCGCCCAGGTCGATGGCGACCTCGGCGCCGCGCCTGATCGCCTTGGCCGTGTCGGCGAGGGTGCGGGCCGGGACGACGACTCCGGCGGTGAAGGCGGGGTCGGCGGGTGACCAGGTGAGTTCGCGGGCGGCGATGCGGTAGCGGTCGGTGCAGGCGAGCCACATCGTGTCGCCGTCGATGTCGATGCGGACGCCGGTGAGCATCGGCAGCGTGTCGTCGCGTCCGGCGGCGGGGGTGACCTGGGCTACGGCGGCGGCGAACAGGTCGCCGGGGATGGTCCCGGCGCGGGCGGGCGGCTCGGGGAGGGTGGGGTAGTCCTCGACGGGGAGGGTCAGCAGGCCGAACTCGGCGGGGCCGCAGCGCACGACGACTTCCGAGCCCTTGGTGAAGACCTCCACGGGGTGCGGGGGGAGGTTGCGGACGATGTCGGCCAACAGTCGTCCGGGTACCAGGGCTCGGCCCGGTTCGGTGACTTCGGCGTCCTCGCGGGCGCGGGCGGACACCTCGTAGTCGAACCCGGCCAAAGTGAGGCGCCCCTCGTCGGTGACCTCGATGAGCATGCCCGCGAGGACGGGGAGCGCGGGACGGGCCGGGAGCGTCCGCGCCGCCCAGGCCACGGCGTCGGCAAGGGTCTGCCGCTCGACTCGGAACTCCACGTGATCTGCCTTTCCCCGATTCTGGCCTACACCCGCACCGTAACCCGGCCCACCGACAGTCAGAACAAGGCGTCTTCGACGATCTTGGATTTGCGTTCGAAGTCGAGGAGGTAGCGCTTGCGGTCCAGGCCGCCGCCGTAGCCGGTCAGGTCGCCTGTAGAGCCGACTACGCGGTGGCAGGGGACGATGATGCTGATCGGGTTGCGTCCGTTGGCCAGGCCGACGGCGCGGGACGCGGATGGCTTGCCGAGGTCCACGGCGAGCTGGCCGTAGGTGGTTGTCTCGCCGTAGGGGATCTCTTGGAGCGCCGACCATACGCGCTTCTGGAAATCGGTGCCCTGGAGGTTGAGGGGCAGGTCGAAGTCGGTCGACTCGGCGGCGAAGTAGGAGGTGAGCTGTTCGGCGACGGTCGCGAAGGGTGCCTCGTTTGGGTCGGCTGGTAGGCCGAAGGTCTCTGTGGGTGGACGGTGCCGTTGCAGGTCCATGTAGAGACCGGACAGGGCTCCGTCCAGGGCCACGAGTGTGAGTGGGCCCATGGGGCTGTCCAGGACGGCATGGGTCGGTTGCACTGGGTTCCTCTCAGGGGGTGGGAAGCAGGTTGATGGCGTGGTCGCCCGTGGCCCACAGGTACTGGACGGCGTAGGCGCGCCAGGGACGCCACCCGGCGGCACGCTGCGTGAGGGCCGCAGGGGTGGAAGGCAGATCGAGTGTCTTGGCGGCGGCGCGGATTCCCAAGTCGGTGGGGATGAACGCGTCAGGGTCGCCTAGTGCGCGCATCGCGATCGTCTCCACGGTCCATGGGCCGATGCCGGGTAGGGCGGACAAGTGGGCGCGGGCCTTTTCCCAGTCACTTCCTACACCGAGGTCCACCTGGCCGTTCGCCAGCGCGTCGACGAGGGTCGTGATGGTGGTTCGGCGGGTTTTCGGGAACGCGAGGGTTTCGGGATCGAGTGCCGACAGGGCGGACGGGGTTGGGAAGAGATGGGTCAGGCCGCCGTTGGGGTCGTCGATGGGGTCGCCGTGGGCGGTGACCAGCCGTGCCGCGTGGGTGCGGGCCGCTGCTGTGGAGACCTGCTGTCCGATGACGGCCCGTAGGGCGAACTCGGGGGCGTCCACCGTTCGCGGGACGCGCCGTCCCGGGGCCTTGTCGACGAGCGCGGCCAGGGCGGGGTCGGTGCGGAGGAGGTCGTCCACGGCGACGGGGTCGGCGTCGAGATCGAGGGTCCAGCGGCAGCGGCTGATCGCGATGGTGAGGTCGCGCAGGTCGCTCAGGGTGAGCGTGCAGGTGATGTGGTCCGGGCGGGGGCTCAGCGCGGCGATGCCGTGGCCGTGGGGCAGCCGCATGGCGCGGCGGTACGCGCCGTCGCGCCATTCCTCGACGCCGGGGACGGCGGTCGCGGCGAGGTGGCCGAACAGGTTGTCGGGGCAGAGTGGCGCGCGGAATGGCAGGCGTAGTGAGAGTGCTCCTGAACCGGCGGGCGGATGTCCCTTGGCGACTCGGTCGCGCAGACCGGTCGGGGTCAGTGCGAACACGTCGCGGACGGTGTCGTTGAAGGCCCGGATGCTGGAGAACCCAGCCGCGAACGCGACATCACCCATGGGGATGGGTGTCGTTTCGATCAGGAGCCTTGCTGTCTGCGCGCGCTGGGCCCGTGCCAGGGCGAGTGGGCCCGCGCCCAACTCGGCGTTGAGTTGGCGTTCGATCTGGCGTGTGCTGTACCCGAGCCGACGGGCGAGGCCAGGGACTCCTTCACGGTCGACCACGCCGTCGGCGATGAGCCGCATGGCGCGGGCTACGACGTCCGCGCGATGGTTCCATTCCGGTGAGCCGGGCGACGTGTCGGGACGGCAGCGCTTGCACGCGCGGAATCCCGCCTGCTGCGCGGCCGCCGCGCTAGGGTAAAAGCGCATGTTCTCGGGTTTCGGTGCCACGACCGGGCAGCTCGGGCGGCAGTAGATCCCGGTGGTGATGACTCCGGTGAAGAACCAGCCGTCGAAACGGGCGTCCTTCGCCTGGACGGCCCGTACGCACCTTTCCGCGTCCTCGTGCATGCTCTCCAGCATCGCCGATGGTCAGGGCGTTCCACTAGCGATAATCCGACATCAACGTCCGAAGCGCGCAGCCGGCATGACCTCCCAGGTAATCGCCCCGCGACACCCGACCTTGGCAGCGTAGGGGGCGTCGCCGGGACGAACCCGGCCGAACAGAGCGGGGTCATGAAATGAGCGATGTTCAGCAGCGGGTGGCGCGTTACCTGGCGATCTGGAACGAGACCGACCCGGCCGCGCGGCGGGCCGCGATCGACGACCTGTGGACCGACAGCCCTGTCTACGTCGACCCGCTCGGTGTCGCCGAGGGACGCGACGCGATCGACGCTTTCGTCGCCGCGGCGCAGGAGCAGTTCCCCGGCCTGGTGTTCCGCGCGGCGGGCACCGTGGACGCCCACCACAACGTGGCCCGTTTCACCTGGGAACTCGGTCCCGAGGGCGGTGAGGCGCTCGTCGTCGGTTTCGACGTCGCGGTCTTCGCCGACGACGGCCGGTTCGACCGCGTCCACGGATTCCTGGACAAGGTTCCCGCCTGACCCAGGCACGGGGCGCAGAGTTGATGAAGCGCGCCGCCGTCGACCGTTACTGGGCGGCGGCGCGGAAGTGGGCTCCACCTCCAGCAGGAAGGCGAGGCCCTCGTTCGCGGCGTGCAATGGCCCAGGTAGTCGCACGCCGATACCGTACTCGGTGTGGACGAGATCTCCTGGCTGGAGGGCGGCCGGGAGCAGTGCGTCCGCTGGCGGTCCGAGAGCGGCGCCCCGGCGCCTCGGCGTGTGGTGGTCGCCGACGACGCGACGCGCGCGGACGACGCCTACCGGCTGGCCTGTGAGGGGACCGCGCTGTTGTGGCGCGGCGACTTCCAGAACGCGCGTCAACTCCTCACGGCGATGGCCCGCCGAATCGATCGCCCGCCACGGCGGCGTGTGCGCAAGCCCGAGCCCTCTCAGGTGCAGGCGTTCCATCTGTTCCGTCAGGCACGGGCCCAGCGCGCGCGGACGCTCGGCATGCTGCTCATCCCCTTCGACCCGGGCCACACGATTCCGCTACGCCGCGCCCCGGACGTGCAGGACGCCTGTACGGAGGCCTACGGCCCGGACAGCGAGCCCTACGTCACGTCTCTGCGTGAACTGCTCGGGCTCATCGGCGCACACGAATGGCGTGCGAAAGGCGTGTCGATCCCCGCGTTGGGCGGTGACCGCATCCATCCGCACTACGGCGTCTTCTCCCCAGTGAGAGGCGAGTACGTGGACTTGGTCGCCGAAGCGCCACTCGTGTCGGGGAAGACAGCGTTCGACGTAGGGACCGGTACGGGTGTGCTGGCAGCCGTCCTCGCACGCCGAGGTGTGGGACGGGTTGTCGCCACGGACAACGACCCGCGCGCGCTTGCCTGCGCCCAAGAGAACGTCGACCGGTTGGACGTGGCGAACCGGGTCGACATCGTCCAGGCTGATCTGTTTCCGGAGGGGCGTGCCGGTCTTGTCGTTTGCAACCCGCCGTGGGTGCCCGCCAAGCCGTCGTCCCCCTTGGAGCGCGCTGTGTACGACCCGGGTAGTCGGATGCTTCGCGGATTCCTCAACGGTCTCGGGGAGCACCTCGAACCAGACGGCGAGGGTTGGTTGATCCTGTCCGACCTTGCCGAGCACCTCGGGCTGCGCGAGCGAGATGAGGTTCCCACGCTGATCGAGTCGTCCGGCCTCCAGGTTGTGGGACGGCTCTCCGCCAAGCCGCGCCATCCACGCGCCACCGACCCCGACGATCCGTTGCACGCCGCCCGTGCCGCCGAGACCACGACCCTGTGGCGGCTCACCAACCGGAAGTCAGACGTGACTCCGATGAGTGGTGTGGGGCCCTATCGCGCCTAGCAGTTCGAGGGCCTCGATGGTGGGGCTCCCCGGTGGCGGGGTGAAAACGACCAGGCACTGGTCTTCGGCAGGGGTCAGCAGGGTCTCCGCGTCGAACTCGATCGCGCCGACCTCCGGATGCAGGACCTTCATGCGGCTGGTGCGGCGCACCGCGACCTCATGCCGGTCCCAGAGCGTCGCGAACTCGTCGCTCGCGCGGCGGAGTCGTCCGACCAGGGCGGACGAGGCGGCGTCGTTGCCCCGGCGGCCCACCGCGGCGCGCAGGTCGGCGACATGGACGCGGCTGTAGTGATCGTGCTCCTCCGGCGGGTACCCGGCCCGGACGAAGGGGTCGGTGAACCACCGCCAGACGATGTTCCGGTCGCCGGGCGCCACCGTGCACATGCAGCCGAACAGGGCCTCGGACATGGCGTTCTGCGCCAGGACGTCCCCGAGGTCGCCGATGATCTGCGCCGGGACGTCCCGCAGCCGGTCGAGCAGGTACAGCAGGCCCGGCCGGACGTGCTCGCCCGCGAACGGCCCGGCCGGAGGACGGTGCCCGGCCAGGACGTACAGGTGGTCGCGTTCGTCCGAGGTCAGCCGGAGCGCCCGGGCGAGCGCGCCGAGCAGCTGAGTGGACGGCTGCGGGCTCCGCGCCTGCTCAAGGCGCATGTAGTAGTCGGCGGACATCCCCGCGAGCTGCGACACCTCCTCGCGCCGCAGCCCGGGAGTGCGGCGCCGGGGCCCCGCCGCCAGGCCGACCTCGTGCGGCCGCAGCCGTTCGCGGGAGCGGCGGAGGAAGTCGGCGAGTTCCCGGCGGTCCATGTCCATGCCTCCATGGTGGGCGATGCGCGGCGACTCAGCCTGGGATCGTTTGTCCTAGTCAGAGCGGTCCGCTCCTCATCGCCGTCCAGCGCGGGCAGCGTTGCGGGCATGACGACACTCACCGTTGGAAACGCCCGTATCAGCTACCGCACGGAGGGTTCGGGGCCCGCGCTCGTCCTGGTCCACGGCGTCGGGCCCGGCTCGCTCATGTGGGACACGATCCTCGACGACCTCGCCGCCCGGAACACCGCGCACCTCCCCGACCTGTCCGGCAGCGACTCCGCCGAGGACGACGGCGCGCCGCTCACCGTCGAGACCCTCGCCGAGCAGGTCATCGCCGTGATCGAACATGCCGGGGCCGGGCCCGCCGACGTGGTCGGCTTCTCGCTCGGCGCCCCCACGGCCGCCGCCGTCGCCGCGCGGCGTCCCGACCTCGTCCGGCGGCTGGTCACCGTCGCCGGGTTCGCGCACGCGGAGGACGAGTACGTCCAGCAGCTGATGACCACCTGGCTGAACCTCACGGCCAGCCCGGAGGGTTTCGGGCGTCTCGGGACGATGACCTCCTTCAGCCGGAGGTTCCTCAACGAGATCGGGCACGAGGCCACCGAACAGATGCACGGGTTCATGCGTCCCGTCCCCGGACGGCTGCGGCAACTCGACCTCCTCCTGCGGCTCGACGTCCGGGACCTGCTCCCGAGGATCACGGCGCCCACGCTGGTGATCGGCTGCACCGAAGACCTGACGATCCCCGTCGAGAACCATCGCGAGCTGGCGGGCGCCATCGCGGGCAGCGAGTACGTGGAACTCGACTCCGGACACGTGGTGATGGGGGAACGGCCCACCGAGTTTTTGAAACTCGTCCACGACTTCCTCGCCCGGCCGTAACGAGCGTGCGCGCGCGTCGAGCACGATGGGGTGATGCGTCCCACAGATCAGCAGACCATCCTCATCACCGGCGCGACGGACGGGCTCGGCCGCGCGCTCGCCGCCGATCTCGCCGCCGAGGGCGCCACGGTCCTCGTCCACGGACGCGACGACCAGCGCGGCAAGGCGGCCCTCCAGGAGATCGGCGGCGCCGCGTCCTGGTACCGCGCCGACCTGGCGTCGCTGGCCGAGACCCGCGCGCTGGCCGAGGCCGTCCGCGCCGACCACCCCCGCCTGGACGCGCTGGTCAACAACGCGGGTATCGGCAACGACGGGCCGCGCCGGGAGAGCGCCGACGGGCACGAGCTGACGTTCCAGGTGAACTATCTGTCCGGATATCTGCTGACCCGGCTGCTCCTGCCGACCCTCGTCGCGTCCGCGCCCGCGCGGATCGTGCACGTCAGCAGCATCGGCCAGCAGGCGATCGACTTCGACGACGTCATGATCACGCGCGAGTACGACGGGATGCGGGCCTACCGGCAGAGCAAGCTCGCCCAGATGATGTTCACCGTCGACCTCGCCGACGAGCTGGCCGGGACGGGCGTCACCGCGAACGCCCTGCACCCCGCCACCTACATGCCGACGAAGATGGTCACCGCCACCCCGCTCAGCACCCTGGAGGAGGGCGTCCAGGCGACGCGCCGCCTCGTCACCGACCCCGACCTGGACGGCGTCTCGGGACGCTTCTTCAACGGTCTTCAGGAGGCCCGCGCGGAAGCCCAGGCCCACGACCCCGAGGCCCGTGCCCGCCTGCGCGCCCTGTCCGACGAACTCACGACCCCCTGACACCCGCCGGGGCACACCGGTGGGCGCACTTACCGCATGCTGGTGCGAACCCGTAGTCTCGTGGGACGGACATCCGGTGGCTGGCGGAGCGCCAGAGACAAGGTCCGCGCGCGGGCCGTGAGAAGGAGTGCACCGTGGAACCCGGTGGTCAGTTGAACATGCAGGAACTGCTCCAGCAGGCGCAGGCCATGCAGGAGCAACTCTTCAGCGCGCAGCGCGAGCTCGCCGAGGCCGAGGTGACGGGAACCGCGGGCGGCGGCCTCGTCACCGCGACGGTGAACGGGCAGGGCGAGATCACGGGGCTGGTGATCGACCCGAAGGCCGTCGACGTCGACGACCCGGCGGACACGGCGGAGACCATCGCCGACCTGGTCCTGGCAGCGATCCGCGACGCCGGACGCGAGGTCCAGGAGTTGCAGCAGGAGAAGATGGGCCCGCTCGCGCAGGGCCTCGGCGGCGGCATCCCCGGCCTCGGTGGCGGCGGCGGAGGCGGCGGTGGGCTGCCCGGCGGTTTCCCGGGCCTCGGCGGCGGCCCCGGCGCCTGAGCGCGACAGCGCGCGCCAGGACACGGCGCACGCCAAGACCACAGCGCACGGCCAAGACAGACGACCCAAGTCAGACGACCAAGACAGACGACCTGAGACGCGGCAGAAAGGAGGGGTCCGTTGTACGAAGGGGTGGTCCAGAACCTCATCGACGAGTTGGGCAGGCTGCCGGGCGTCGGTCCCAAGAGCGCGCAGCGGATCGCCTTCCACCTGCTCGCCGCCGATCCCGGTGACGTGGAACGGCTCGGCAAGGCGCTCAAGGAGGTCAAGGACAAGGTCCGCTTCTGCAAGACCTGCGGAAACGTCGCGGAAGAAGAGGAGTGCCGGATCTGCCGTGACGCCCGCCGCGACCCCCAGGTCATCTGCGTCGTCGAGGAGTCCAAGGACGTCGTCGCGATCGAGAAGACCCGCGAGTTCC
Source organism: Actinomadura meridiana (assembly GCF_039537545.1). Classification (NCBI taxonomy): domain Bacteria; kingdom Bacillati; phylum Actinomycetota; class Actinomycetes; order Streptosporangiales; family Thermomonosporaceae; genus Actinomadura; species Actinomadura meridiana. Next base: position 460,411 of record NZ_BAABAS010000020.1, on the reverse strand, counting down.
GCGGCCGCTACCACGTGCTCGGCGGCGCGATCAGCCCGATCGAGGGCGTCGGACCCGACGACCTGCGCATCCGTGAGCTGATGCAACGCCTCGCGGACGGGACGGTGACGGAGCTGATCCTCGCCACCGATCCCAACCTGGAGGGCGAGGCGACGGCGACGTACCTCGCCCGGCTCGTCAAGCCCATGGGGCTCACCGTCACCCGTCTGGCCAGCGGCCTGCCGGTGGGTGGCGACCTGGAGTACGCCGACGAGGTTACGCTCGGCCGCGCATTCGAAGGACGGAGGCTGCTCGATGTCTGACACCAACAGCCCGCAGGACTGGAACGCCCTGGCCGAACGGGTCGCGTGCCATGTCGACAACTACCTGAACGGTCTGGAGGCCGTGGCGCGCGGTGACGGCGGCACGCACACCATCCCTCTGCTCCTTCTCGAGGTCTCGCAGGTCATCCTGGCGGGCGCGCAGCTCGGCGCCAGCGCCGACGTGATCCTCCCGGACAACTGGGAACCCGAGGTCGGCGACGATCCCGATCTCGACAGCGTCCGGCAGGGCCTGTCCGAACGCCTGAAGGTGATGGACGAGTACGTCGAGGTCTTCGACCCGTACAAGGACACCGAGGCGACGTCGTACCGGCTGTCGGACGACCTCGTCGACGTCGCGAGCGACCTCGTCCACGGGCTGCGGCACTACAACCAGGACCGTCCGCTTGAGGCGCTCTGGTGGTGGCAGTACTCGTACTTCAACCACTGGGGCAACCACGCCGGTGCGGCCCTGCGCGCCCTGCACGCCTTCGTGGCGAACTCCCGCCTGGACGTCGCGTCCGAGGCCGCCACCACCTCGTAACGGCTCGGCACGTCGTGGCGGCTCAGCCGGGGGCGCCGGGCCTGATCGGTGCGTCGAGTGCCGCCGCGACCAGTTCGGCGGCCTTCTCGGCGTCCGAGCCGAGCTGTCCGCCCTCCCCGGAACCCCACGTGTACGCCTCGAGTTCGTCGTCCCACCAGACGACGACCGTGCGGCCCCGGTGTGCGGCGCGCAGCCCGGCCTCGCCGTCGGCGCCGGGCCGCGACACCGACACCTGCGGGGCGCGCCGCCGTAACGCCGCGAACAGGATGTGAAGCGGGTCTCTGCGGACGCGTGGCAGTTCCTCGAACGCGGCCATCGGCTCTCCCTCGGGTCGGTCCCCGGCTGGCGGACGCCCGGACCGGGATCGGCGCCGGGGTGGCGGATCGACGTGCGGGACGCGATCCGCCGTTACATAGACGCCCGACCCCGCCCCCGGGTGGTCATTCGGGGCCGAACGGCCAGTTCGACGGCACGGTCAGGGTGCCTTGTAGCTGGTCAGCGCGTCCCAGTCGATGTTCGGTGGCGTGATTCCACGTTCGGACAGGTACGCCTGGGAGCGTGTCTGCCCGTCCTCCAGCCACTCCTGGTAGGACGGCGGTTCGCGGTGGCCCGCGGGGCGCGGCACGCGCGCCGGGGTCAGCATCCACTCGCCCCGGATCTCGGCGGCCTCGCCGGTGACGAGCAGCGAGGCCAGGTCGCCCGCGTGCCCGTCGTGCCGGTGCCACAGCAGGTCGGCCGGGCCCGAGGTCCCGGCGAACGGTCGCGCCGGACGGAGCCGCAGCGTGCCCGCGTCCGTCCACGAGACCGTGGCCCGCGTCGAGCAGGGCGCGCCATGCCGGTCGCGGGCCGCGAACACCGCCGTGGGGTAGCGGGTGAGCGCGTCGGAGATCCGTTCGTTCATGGACGCGCCGTCGGGCGGCGGCGGTTGCCAGTCGCCGCCGGTTACCGCGGGCTCCAGGACGTCCACCCGCAGCGGTGTGACGACGATGGGCAGCCGCGTGTAGAACCAGCCCATCGCACTGCGGTAGAAGGGGTCGTCGGTCGCGTCGGCCCATGGGGGACGGGCGTCCAGGACACCGCGCCAGTAGCGTTCGAGGTCCTGCGGCGGCAGCACGACCTCCGGGGCGGTGGCCCTGCCCTGGATTAGCACCACGGGCATGCCGGTCAGCCCGCTTCCGGCGGGATCCGAGTACAGCAGCGCGACCCGGCCGTCCCGGCGGATGTCGAGCACCTTCCGCGAGTACGCGGCCGGGGTGGTCAGGACGATCTCCCCCCGCTCGCCGAACCACACTCCCGCCATCGGTCTGGTGCTCACGCCCCCGGCCGGGGTCAGCGTGGTGAACTCCAGGACCCGCGTGCTGGACAGGACTTCCGCTACTTTCGCGTCAAACTCCACGAACCCCTCCGGAACGGTCTAGGTGGACGGAACGCTAAGACCTGACCGGCCTCCGCGATCATCTGGAAGGGGTCCGCATCCGGTCACGATATGGCTAGGTTGATCATTGCTTGGCACGTTGGTCGGAGCGTCCCGCTCGGGCCGGGGCGCGCGCTAGGAATTGGGGGCCGCGGATGCGGCGACGGCTGGTCGCTCTCGGGCTGACGGGATGCCTCGCCGTGAGCGGGTGCGGAGGCGGCGACGGGTCGTCCATCCTCGACGAGAAGACGCTGGTGGCGGGCGTCCGGCCGGACCTTCCCGGCATCGGTTTCCGGCAGGCGGACGGACGGTTCGAGGGCCTCGACGTCGACGTGTCCCGCTACCTGGCCGAGCGGATGGGGAAGAAGGTCCGCTTCGCCCCGGCGCTGGCGGCCGACCGGGAGCGGCTGCTGCGCGACGGCGAGGTCGACATGGTGCTGACCTTCTGGCTGGAGCCCGAATGGACGCAGCGGCTCGCGTTCGCGGGCCCGTACCTGCTGTCGTACCAGGACATCCTCGTCCGGAACGACGAGCATGCGGTGCGCGGCGTGCGTGACCTCGCGGGACGCAGGATCTGCGCCGTCACCGGGTCCGGCGCGGCGGAGGCGGTGACGCGGGAGCGGCAGGTGGCGGCGGTGCCGGTGCCCGCGAAGTCCTACGACGACTGCATGCGGATGCTCGCCGACCACCGCATCGACGCGATCACGACGAACGACACGATCCTCGCCGGGCTGAAGGCGCGGCAGGGCGGCGGGTTCCGGCTGCTGAACTCCAGGTTCGGCGAGCGGCGGACGGGCATCGCGATCCGCAAGGGCGACCCCGACGGGTGCGAGGCGCTCAACAAGGCCATCACGCGGATGTACCAGGACGGCACGATGGCCTCGCTCATGAAGAAGTGGTTCGGCACGTCCGGCCTGGACCTGTCGGACGTCGAGGTCCCGCAGTTCGAGGGCTGCCTCTGACCGTCCCGCCGAGGTTGGGGCGCGCCGTCACGGGCATGACCGGTTCGGCTGAAGGGGGCGGCAGTGGAGCAGGGCGGGAACGGGTGGCCGAGGCTGCGGGTCGACGACTGGGTCGAGACGCGCGACACGTTGCACATGTGGGCGCAGATCGTCGGGAAGGTCCGGCTCGCGCACGCGCCGCTGGTGAACCACTGGTGGCAGGTGACGCTCTACGTCAGCCCGCGCGGCCTCACCACGTCGGCGATCCCGTACCGGGACGGCGTGTTCGACATCGAGTTCGACTTCGTCGACCACCGGTTGCGCCTGCGCTCCGGCAGCGGAGCCGCGCGCGATGTCGGGCTGGTCCCGATGCCGGTCGCGGAGTTCTACGACCGGACGATGCGCGCCCTCGCCGACCTGGGGATCGAGACGGACATCCAGGGCCGTCCGAACGAGGTCGATCCGTCCATCCCGTTCGCGGAGGACGACCAGCACACCTCCTACGACGCGGCGGCGGCGCACCTGTTCTGGCGCCAACTGCTCCAGGCGGCGCGGGTGATGGGACGGTTCAGGTCCAGGTTCACCGGCAAGGTCAGCCCCGTGCACTTCTTCTGGGGCGCGATGGACCTCGCCTGCACGCGCTTCTCCGGCCGGACGGCGCCGCGCCACCCGGGCGGCGCCCCGAACTGCGGCGACTGGGTGATGGAGGAGGGCTACTCTCGGGAGCTCAGCAGTTGCGGCTTCTGGCCGGGCGGCGGTGAGGAGGGCGCGTTCTACGCCTACGCCTACCCCGAGCCGGACGGGTTCGCCGACCGTCCGGCGGGGCCGTCCGCCGCCTTCTACAGCCGCGAGAACGGGCAGTTCCTGCTGCCGTACGAGGCGGTGCGCGCCGACCCGGACCCCGACGAGGCGCTGCTCGAATTCCTCCAGGACACCTATGCGGCGGCGGCCGACCTCGGCGGCTGGGACCGGCCCGACCTGGAGGTGGACCCGGCGCGCTGGGACCACCTGGCGCGTCAGGGCTGAGGAGCGCCGTACCCCGGCTCGGACCCGGGGCCCTGCGGCTGACCCTGGCCTGTGCCGCCACCGCTCGTGACGGCGTTGCCCGTGACGCCCTTGCCCGGGTTGCCGTTGTTGTTGCCGGGGCCTCTCGGCGGAGTCGCCGTATGCCTCGGCCTCTTGGTCTTCTTCTGCTGGCCGGGCGGGGTCGACTTCTTCTGCTGGCCCGGCGCCCCGGCCTTGCCGTGCTCCTTCGACGGGGAGGACGAGGGCGACGGCGTCGGCGAGGTGCCGGGCGTCGGCGTGTACGGGGGGAGACGGGTCGCCGGGGTCGAGTCGCCGCGCTTGCCCTCGCGCTTGTCGAACGTCGGGCTGGGGGAGAGCGCGGGGCTCTGGCCCGGGAGCTGGCCGGTGATCGTGGCGTAGGCCGCTCCCCCGGTCAGGATCAGCGAACCGCCCACGACGGCCAGGACCTTGATCGTCAGGAAGCGGCGCAGCATCGCCGCGCGGGACCGGCGTTCGGGGACCGGCGCGGCCCGGAACGCGGCGACGGCGGCGTCCTCGCCCGCCAGTTCCTCCGGACGGCCGGGCGCGGCGGCGGCGGAGAGCAGGGCGCGCAACCGGGCAGGCCCGACCGCGCCGTCGAGAAGGCGCTCGGCGGCGCGTTCGTCGAGGCCCGGGGCCCGATGCTGGTCGCTCATGTCACCCCTTCAGCGCCTGTACCACCGCTTTTGTCACTCTGGGCGAGCGGAGCGGGGTCGGCGGGGGCGGCGGACAGCCGCTCGGCGAGGCGCCGCAGCCCGCGGTAGGCGGCGGTGCGGACGGCGCCCGGCCGCTTGCCCAGGACCTTCCCGGCGGCCTTGGCGTCCAAGCCGACGACGACGCGCAGCAGCACCGCCTCGGCCTGGTCGCGCGGGAGTTCGGCGATCAGCCGGAGGGCGTCCTGGGTGGCGATGCCGTCGAGGGCGTCGATCTCGGTGTCGGTCTCGGCGGCCATCGTGACCAGCTCGTCGACGGGAAGGTCGGAGCCGGGACGCCGCGACTTTCGGCGCAGGTGGTCCAGGGCCCGGTGCCTGGTGATCGTGGCGGTCCAGCCGCGGAAGCCGTCGAGGTCGCCGCGGAACGAGGGCAGGTCACGGGCGATCTGCAACCACGCCTCGGACGTGACGTCCTCGGCGTCCGCGCCGACGAGCGCGCCCGCGAAGCGGATCAGGCGGGGCTGGACGTCGCGGTAGAGCATGCGAAAGGACTCCTCGTCGCCGTCCTGCGCCGCCCGCAGGGCACGACCGAGTTCGTCCTCGTCGGCCCGTTCCACCCCCACCATTGTGCAGGGATTCGGATGACCGTGTGACACGTACGCGGTGGTTCGACGCTGAAGCAGTCATGGACACGCCTCTCGGCACCCGCCCGCTGCCACCGGTCACGGAGACCGAACCGGTGTTCGTCGACGCGACCGGCGGGCGTGCCCGGTTCGGACGGCGCCTCGGCCTCGCCGCCGGGGCGGTGCTCGTCGTGTTCACGGGCGCGGTCGGGATCGGCCTCGCGACCGGGCCGAACGTGCCGTTGACGCCGTGGAGCGAACCGTCCACCCGGCCGAGCGTGCGGCTGAGCCGTCCGGCGACCCCGACGGAGCGGCCGGACGGGCGGCGCGCCGCCGCCAGCCCCGAACCCGCGAGGCGACCCGCGCGCACGGCTCCCGCGGCGCCACCGGCGAAGCCGTCCGCCGCCGATCCCGCTCCGCCCAGGACGACCACGACCCCGACCCGTCCGGGCAGGTCGCAGGCCAGCCCGCCAGCGTGGGGGCGTAAGAAGAAGAACCGTTGACCGCACGGCACGGCGAGCCCAGGGGGCACTGGGTCCTGCTGATCCTCGGCGGCCTCGTGCTGGCGATGCTCCTGCTGCTGGACGGGTTCGCCGCCAACGTCGTCGGTGAGGCGCCGCGCGGGGAGGATCCGGCCACGGGGCGCGTCCCGGCGGCGGTCAGCTCGGGCGGGCCGGTCGTCAATCTCTCGGAGGGCGTCCCGCACAGCAGGCGCCTGCCGCCGAAGACGATCGCGCTCACGTTCGACGACGGACCCGACCCGACATGGACCCCGCGCCTCCTGGACGTCCTGCGCCGCCACCGCGCGCACGCGACCTTCTTCACCGTCGGCGCTCGCGTGGCGCGGAACCCGGGGCTGACCCGCCGGATCCTGCGCGAGGGCCACGAGATCGGCTCGCACACGTACACGCACGCCGACCTCGCCGCCGTGCCGGCATGGCGGGCGCGCCTGGAACTGGACCTCACACAGCGGGCGCTGGCGGGGGCGGCGGGCGTCCACACGAGGCTGCTGCGGATGCCGTACTCGTCGCGTCCGGACGGCCTGACCGGGCCGGAGTGGCAGGCCGCGAGGCGGGCGGGCGGGGACGGCTACCTCGTCGTGTTCACCGACCGCGACACCGAGGACTGGAGGCGTCCCGGCGCGGACGCCATCGTCCGGGCCGCGCTCGCCGGGTCGAAGCGCGGCGAGGGCGCGGTGGTGATGCTGCACGACTCGGGCGGCGACCGGTCCGGGACCATCGCGGCCGTCACGCGGATCATCGAGCGCCTCCAGCCGCAGGGGTACCGCTTCACGACGCTCACGCGGGCGTTGGGGCTGCCGTCCGCCGAGGTCCGGGTGCCCGCGTGGGAACGTGCCATCGGCTGGACGCTCGTCACCGCGCAGCGCGCCGCGTCCGCCCTCACCGCCGCGATGAGCGTGCTGTTCGCGGTGGCCGGGGTCGCGTACATGCTGCGCCTGGCGGTGCCGCTGCTGTTCGCGCACGCGCATCGGAACAAGACGCGGACCGCCGAGGAGCCGATACCTGGCGGGGGGATGCCGCCCGACCCGTTCCCGCCCGTCTCCGTGATCGTCCCCGCGTACGACGAGGAGGCGAACATCGCGGCCACGATCGCCTCGCTGCTGGACACCGACTATCCGGGCACCGTCGAGGTGATCGTGGTGGACGACGGGTCCACCGACCGCACCGCGCCGATCGTCGGGTCGATCGCCTCGTCCGCCGTCCAGCTGATCCGCAAGCCGAACGGCGGCAAGCCCAGCGCGCTGAACGAGGGGATCGAGGCCGCCCGTGCCGAGATCCTCGTGCTCGTGGACGGCGACACCGTCTTCCAGCGCGACACGATCCGGCACCTCGTGGCGCCGTTCGCGGACCCCCGTATCGGCGCGGTCAGCGGCAACACCAAGGTCGCCGACCGGGGCGGCCTCCTCGGTCGCTGGCAGCACATCGAGTACGTGATCGGCTTCAACCTCGACCGGCGGATGTTCGACGTCCTGCGGTGCATGCCGACCGTCCCGGGCGCGATCGGCGCGTTCCGCCGGTCGACGCTCGCGCGGGTCGGCGGCGTCCCCGGCGACACCCTCGCCGAGGACACCGACCTCACGATGGCGATCTGCCGCACCGGGCTGCGCGTCGTCTACGCGGAGAAGGCCCTGGCGTGGACGGAGACGCCGTCGTCGCTGCGGCAACTGTGGCGGCAGCGCTACCGCTGGTGCTACGGGACGATGCAGGCGATGTGGAAGCACCGCCGCTCGGTGCTCGAACGCGGCGGCTCGGGACGGCTCGGCCGCCGTTGCCTGCTCTACCTTGCGGCCTTCCAGGTGCTGCTACCGCTGTTCGCGCCCGTCACCGACCTGTTCGCCCTGTTCGGAGTGGTGTTCGGTGATCCGACGGTGCCCGTCCTCACGTGGTTGGCGTTCGTCTCCGCGCAGGCCGCCACCGGCGCCTTCGCGCTGTGGCTGGACGGCGAACCCATCCGCCCGCTCTGGTCGCTGCCGCTCCAGCAGTTCGTGTACCGGCAGCTGATGTATCTGATCGTCGTCCAGTCCGCCGTGACGGCGCTGCTGGGCGCGCGGCTGGGCTGGCACACCGTCCGCCGGACGGGCGCCTCAGCCGACCTCAGAGACGCGACCGTCAGAGCCAGGGAACAATCCGGCGGACCCGTCGGTTACACATGACGGCCGGTGTGCCTGGTGTCCCCGGGCCTCACCTTTCGCCTTCACGGAATACCGTTCGGCTGGAGCCGTGTCGTGCCATTCGCCGAGAGGCGACCCACACACCGGTTCAGACCGAGACCCCGCCGGGTCGCACGACCCGGTGGGGTCCTGGTCGTTTCGGGGCCGCTGCCAGACTTGCGGCATGAGTCTCGCGGCGCATCTGGAAGAACTCGGCCGTCCGCTGGTGGACGAGCAGCTTCGGCACCCCACTGTGCGGGGCATCGCCCAGGGGAACCTTGACGAGGCGGTCTTCCGCTCCTGGCTCGAACAGGATTACCTCTTCCTGCACGACTACGTGCGCGTATTCTCGCGGCTTGCCTGGCAGGCGCCCGCGGCCCATCTTGGAGACCTCGTCGACCTGGCCTACGCGACGTTTCACGAGGAACTCGATCTGCACCGGTCGCTGTCCGCGAGCTTCGAGGCCGACCTGGAGGGCGCGACGAAGGGCCCGGCCTGCGCGGCGTACACGTCGTTCCTGCTGGACAGCGCCGCTGTTTACGCCGACGGTCTCGCCGCCCTCTACCCCTGCATGTGGGGCTATTCGACGCTCGGACGGCGGCTCGCCGAGAAGCCGCCGTCCGAACCGCGCTACCGCCGGTGGGTCGACACCTACGCCGACCCGGGATTCGCCGAGCTGACCGCCCGCATCGCCCAGATGATCGACGAGTCGGGCGCAGACCCGGGCACAGCCGAACGACTGTTCCTGGAGGGCATGCGTCACGAACTCGCCTTCTGGGACGTCCCGCTCTGACCGGGCCCCCGCTGTGTCGGCTGTCCCGCGCTGCCGACCCGGCGCTGGCCTCCTTCGTCGCCACCTTGCGGTCAGCGGGCTTCGGAGCCCGTGGTCAGCGGCTTGAACCCGCGCAGGCGCAGGCTGTTGCTGACCACGAAGACCGAGGAGAACGCCATCGCGCCCCCCGCGATCATCGGGACGAGCAGGCCGGACGCCGCCAGCGGGATGGCCGCCACGTTGTAGGCGAACGCCCAGAACAGGTTGCCCCTGATCGTGCCGAGCGTGCGCCGGGCCAGCCGGATCGCGTCCGCCGCGGCCCGCAGGTCGCCGCGGACGAGGGTCAGGTCGGACGCCTCGATCGCCACGTCCGTGCCGGTGCCCATCGCGAGGCCCAGATCGGCCTGCGCGAGCGCGGCGGCGTCGTTGACCCCGTCGCCGACCATCGCGACCGTCCGGCCCTCGGACTGGAGGCGCTTGACGACGTCCACCTTGTCCTGAGGTAGGACGTCGGCGATGACCTCCGTGATCCCGACCGCGTCCGCGACCGTCCTGGCCACGGTCTCGTTGTCGCCGGTCAGCAGCACCGGACGCAGCCCGAGCGCCGTCAGCTGCTCGATCGCCTCCCGCGACGTCGGCTTGACCTGGTCGGCGACGGTGACGACCGCGCGGGCCTCGCCGTCCCAGCCGACCGCGATCGCGGTGTGGCCGAGGTTCCGTGCCTCCTTCATCGCCTGTTCCAGCTCGGGTGTGAGCCGCTGCGCCCATTCGGCGAGGAGCTGCGGACGGCCCGCGAGGACGCCGTGACCGTCCACCATCCCCTGGACGCCCAGCCCCTCGACGTTGGCGAAGTCCTCGACGGTGCCGAGTTCGCCGACCCGCTCCGTGGCGCCCTTGGCGATCGCCTGTGCTATCGGGTGCTCGGAAGCGTTCTCCAGCGCGCCCGCCAGCCGCAGGACGTCGGCCTCGTCGACGCCGTCGGCGGTGATGACGTCGACCAGGGCCATCCGTCCGGTGGTGACGGTGCCCGTCTTGTCCAGGACGACCGTGTCGATCTTCCTTGTGGACTCCAGTACCTCCGGGCCCTTGATCAGGATGCCGAGCTGCGCGCCGCGTCCCGTCCCGACCATGAGGGCGGTCGGGGTGGCGAGGCCGAGCGCGCACGGGCAGGCGATGATCAACACGGCGACCGCCGCCGTGAACGCCGCCGCGAGCGGTTCGCCGGTGCCGATCCAGAAGCCCAGCGTGCCGAGCGCGAGCGCGATCACGACCGGCACGAACACGCCGGAGATCCGGTCGGCGAGCCGCTGCACCTGCGCCTTGCCGGTCTGCGCGTCCTCCACGAGCCGCGCCATCTGCGCGAGCTGCGTGTCGGAGCCGACGCGGGTGGCCCGGACCACAAGCCGCCCGCCCGCGTTGACGGTCGCGCCGACCGCGGTGTCGCCGGGGCCGACCTCCACCGGGACCGACTCGCCGGTCAGCATGGAGGCGTCCACGGCGGACGAGCCCTCCTCGACCGTCCCGTCCGTGGCGATCTTCTCGCCGGGACGGACGACGAACAGGTCGCCCACGGCCAGCCGGTCGACCGGGACGCGCTCCTCGCGCCCGTCCCGCAGGACCGAGACCTCCTTCGCGCCCAGTTCGAGCAGCGCCCGGAGCGCGGCGCCCGCGCGGCGCTTGGACCGCGTCTCGAAGTACCGTCCCGCCAGGATGAACATGATCACGCCGGACGCGGCCTCAAGGTAGATGTTCATCGACCCGTCCGACCGGGTCATCGAGAACTCGAAGCCGTGCTTGACGCCCAGCTCACCGGCGGTGCCGAAGAACAGCGCCCACAGCGACCAGGTGAAGGCCGCCAGCGTGCCGACCGAGATCAGCGTGTCCATGGTGGCCGCGCCGTGCCGCAGGTTGATCGCCGCCGCCCGGTGGAACGGCCAGCCCGCGTACACGACGACCGGGGCCGCCAGCGTCAGCGACAGCCACTGCCACGCCTCGAACTGGAGCGCCGGGATCATCGCCATCGCGATGACCGGCACCGACAGCACGACCGAGGTGATCAGCCGCTGCCGCAGCGCCGTGAGCCCGTCGTCCGGCTCGGGAGCGGCTTCCTGGGCCCTCGGCGGAGCCGGGAGTTCGGCCTTGTACCCGGCCTTCTCGACGGTGGCGATCAGCTCGTCCGGGGACACGTCCCCGGAGTACTCGACCCGAGCCTTCTCGGTGGCGTAGTTGACCGTCGCGGTCACGCCGTCCAGCTTGTTGAGCTTGCGCTCGATGCGGTTGGCGCACGACGCGCACGTCATACCGCCGATCGCCAGCTCGATACGCTCGGACGCGGTGTCCGTGCTCATCGCTCCTCCTCCGCTTCAGATCGGTCAGTGCGTGTGCGGCTGGTCGTCGTGCCCACCGGTCGGCGCCGCCTGGACGCTCCCTGCGTGCACGGTGAACTCGGCCGTGCGGACCTTGCCGTCGTGCTTGAAGTCCAGGTAGAGCCGGTAGGCGCCTGGGCTCGGCGCCTCGGCGAAGAACGTGATCCCCGGGCCCGGCTCGGTCTCGCCGTCGCCCGGCTCCCCGTCCGGGTGGACGTGCAGGTAGGCGAGGTCGCCCTGGCGCAACGCCACCAGGTGACCGTACGCCTCCAGGTAGGGCTCCAGATCGGTGACCGGCCTGCCGTCCTTGCTCACCGACAGGGTGAGCTCCGTGGACTTGCCCGGGGTGAGGCCGCCGGACAGCGTGACCTCGTACCCGTCCACCTTCGCGACCCGTGCGGGTTCAGGCAGCGGCGCGGGCCGCAGGTCGCCGGGGACGAAGACGTCGGTCCCGAGCGTGAGTTGCCGCTTCGCGCCGTCCGGCTGGACGTCGGTGAAGAACCGGTACACGCCGGGCTTGGCCAGCGTGATCGGCACCGTCCAGACGCCCCCGCCCGCCTCGGACGGGTGCAGATGCTGGAAGCCCGACAGGTCGCGGCGCGCGACGATCAGGTGCAGCCGCTTGCCGTGCAGGGGCGTGTATCCCGTGACGGGCTTGCCGTCCGGGCCGTTGATGGTGAACCGGAAGTCGGTCCGCTCACCGGCCGCCAGCGTCGTCCCACGCGGGACGAGCGTGTAGCCGTCCTCGGAGATCTGGAGACCGCCGGGCGCGTGACCAGCCGCCCCGCCATCTCCGCCGCCCGCGGCACCGCCGTGCCCATGGGACGCCGTCTCGGCCGACGCCCCAACGGGCCCGACGACCTTGCCGAGTCCCGCCGCGCCGCCGAAGACGACCGCCAGACCCACCGCATAAGCTCCGACTTTGGTCGCGCTGTTCATTCCGACTCACTCCGTTCAGAGGCGCACCTGGTGCGCTCCGGTCATGCCTTCAGCTCGTAACCGGCTTCTTCCACGGCGCCCTTGACCTGGACGACGTCGAGGGGCGCGTCACTCGTCACGGTGACCTTTCCGGTCGCCAGATCGACATCGACGCCGGTGACGCCCGCGATCTGCTCGACCTCCTCCGTGACGGAGCTGACGCAGTGGCCGCAGGTCATTCCGGCGACGGTGTAGGTGGCGGTGCTCATCTCGCGACTCCCTTGATTGTTACCCCTAGGGGGTATCTCCCGGGCCTCATCGTGCCATAGCGTTACGCTCCTGACAACCCATACCCCCTATGGGTTATTTCGAGATCCCGGTCACATGCCCGCCGAGTCCGGCCAAGGGAGCGCTTGTGGCGGTTACCCACGGGTCGTTACGCGGAAGTTATCCACACCCTGTGTGACCGCTCGTCCGCGCACTCCTCCACCAGTTCAAGTGGATTCGTAGAGGTATAGCCCTTGAAAACGCCGCCCGCCCGGACGCATCGCGAGTTGTGCACAGGGTTTTCCACAGGCTTCCACAGCCCTGTGGAAACCCCACGACCGGGGGTTTCGTACTCTCTTAGGGAGGTCGTTCGCGTCGCGAGTGGCGCCAGGGCGGGACGGAGTATCCACGTATGCCTGAGTTGCCTGAGGTGGAGGCGCTGGCCGCGTTCCTGCGGGAGCGCGTCGTCGGCCATGTCATCGCCCGCGTCGACGTCCTCGCCATCTCCGCGCTGAAGACGTACGACCCGCCGGTGACCGCGCTCGGCGGGTTGACGGTCACGGGCGCGTCCCGGCACGGCAAGTTCCTCGACCTGGACGTCGACGGCATCCACCTGGTGATCCATCTGGCCCGCGCGGGCTGGCTCCGATGGCGGGACGAGATCCCGACCCGACCCGTCCGCCCCGGCGGCAAGAACCCGCTGGCCCTGCGCGTCCACCTGGACGACGGTTCGGGCTTCGACCTGACGGAGGCGGGCACCAAGAAGGGTCTCGCCGTCTACGTCGTCCGCGACCCCGCCGACGTACCCGGCGTCGCGTCACTCGGCCCCGACCCCCTGAACGACACGTTCACCCCCGAGGCGCTCGCCGCGATCGTCGGCGGAAAACGAACCCAGATCAAGGGCCTCCTCCGCGACCAGAAGGTGATCGCCGGAATCGGCAACGCCTACTCCGACGAGGTCCTGCACGTCGCGAAGATGTCCCCCTTCAAAATCGCCGCCTCACTGACCGAGGACGACGTCGCCACCCTCCACAAGGCCATCGTCACCACCCTGCAAGACGCGGTGGCCCGCTCCCGCGGCCTGGAGGCACAGGACCTCAAGGGCGAGAAGAAGACGGGCCTACGCGTCCACGGCAAGACAGGCCAGAAGTGCCCCGTCTGCGGCGACACGGTCCGCGAGGTGTCGTTCGCGGACTCGTCCCTCCAGTACTGCCCCACCTGCCAGACGGGCGGCAAGCCACTAGCCGACCGCCGCATGTCCCGCCTGCTGAAATAGGGTGCTTGCCCTGACGACCTGGATTAGCGCGCCAGCTAACGCAACTCTGCCGTCAATCGGTTGATGTATGCGGGAGCCACAGTCCGAATCGTGTCTTCCGGGATGTCGCCTTTATGGGCTGCGACGGCGAGATCTACGCCGGGCGTCCGTGCGCCACCGAATAGATCTCGAAGCAATGTGATTCCATTTTCGGTGACACTGCTCACGCGCAGGTCCTGGATGAGGGAATTGAAGGTCGCAGCCACTTGCTGGGCAGGGACGGTGGCCATGATGCGATAGACGTCGCCCGCATCCTTGTTGGTGAGGCGATCTGGGTGAGTGCTGACCCGGGCAAGCCGCTCGCCGATCTTGTAAGATTTGGCTACCAACAGGGCAGCGGGCCCCGCGACCTTGGCGGTGATGCTGCGCGTGTCTGCTGGATCGAGGCTCCGGATGGCCATTGGTCCGCAGTCGACGGCACAAACCTCCAGTCCGGCGACCCAACGTGCGGTCATCTTGCCGTGCGGAGGAATCTTGGCGCTTCTGCTACCAATATTATCCGCGAGATCTTTACCGACAAGGATGTCTAATTCGATCGGAATTCTCTTGTCACCGACACGCTCGGTACGCACCCATAGGCCCGGTTGGCTGGCCTGCATAAGGTCAAATCCGGCCGCCCGTAGCGCTTCGTCCAGCTGTGGGTGATCACCCAGCAGGGCCGGGTCGATGCTCAGGTCGGCGTCAGAAGTAAATGGGGCGTTGCGCATGGTGGCGTCAGGCGTGCGTAGGTAGACAGCCTGGGCCCCGACGACGGTGAGTGCCTCCAGATGTGGACGCAGGGCGGTAAGTCCGTCGAGGAGCACGCGCCGTGCGGCGACGACTAGGTGATCTCGGTCAACGCCTTCAGGGACTGCGGAGATGACTAACTCCCTTTCCGGACACGGATCTTGCCATGGGTTGCGCTTGGCCTCGGGGTTCGGTATCGGCGCAGCCCCGTGACTGAGGCATGGTCACCACGTGGTCGAGACTGAGCAAGCCTTGGCGAGCTTTCGCCGAGTCTTGATTCCCAAAGGTAGATCATAGGGTAGACGGCCCTGATTAAGTAGGCAGACGGTCCGCACGCCACTCTTTCGTATTGCCCTGCATGTAGCTAAGGACAGCTTCGCCCTCTGCGGGCATTCTTCCGGGGCCAGATAGGCAGTCCAGAACGATCTGACTCAAAGCCACGTGGCGCACCCCGCCACGGTCCACGGTCCGTTCGAAGACCACCGGGTCGTGGGCTCGCAGCAGAAGCACATCGGCCCCTTTGTCGACGCGCAACAGGCCGAGTTCGTCTCCAATCTCGTCAGGCAGACGCGGCGCACTGGCGGGATGATAGAGCATCAGCTGTCCCCCCACGGCCAAGGGCGCCACCGCGCGCGCGGCATATGAACCAGTAAGGGCTATCCATTCGCTGTGTTCCGTTAGCATGGCGGGTAGCGCCTTGAGTACCGCGTCGATGCCGTTCGGGGCTACCATGCCGACGTAGGAGTTGTGCCGCAGCAGGTCGTAGTGCTCAGCGCGAAGGCGCAGGAGATCAGGCCAGTCCACTTGAGTGATAACCCGGCCATCGCGCCGGATCAGTCGTTGCTCCTCTAGGGCTTCTACAAGTCGAGAAACATAGGGCAAGCTGAGCCCAGTCACCCTAGCGAGATCCGTGGCTCTGTAGGGCGGGGTGACGTCGGTCAAGATCCGTACAAGCCGAGCAGCCTTGGCCCCAGCCAATGTCGTCCTGCTGCTTCTGGTGGCCCTCGAACGCGGAGCACGGCTCGTGCCCTGGGCGTAGATGGCGATGGCAGGCCTGGAGACACGCAGAGACACGTTGCCGGTGAGGTCAATGTATCCGATGTTGTAGTCCTGCAAGAGCCGTCGGACGCGTGGTGTGATCCAAGGGGCGATCACCAGAAGGTTCGTGTAGTTGCTCACTTGCCGCAGCAACTCCAACTTGGGGAGCAGTTGCTCGTCCACGAGGCGGGGGGAAACTCTACTTCTCAGATCGACCATCACCTGCGTGAAGACGCTGTCGCCGTCTGCCTTTACTTGGATCATGACATCGAGGCGTCGCCTCGTGCTTCTGACCTCCTGCGAGGCTGGCTGGACGGTGACCTTCCAGTCGGGGCCGAGCAGGTCACGCAGGACCGCCAGCCCCTGCTCAAGGAGTGAGTCTGGGGTCAGGGCATCGGGCTCCGCCAAGGGTTCCACCAGGTCATCATGGCAGAGAGAACACCAAGCTTCCGGGTAAACTTGCCCATGACGCCAACTTTCTTCATCGAGGCAAGTGCAGGATCCAGGCAAGTTATCCCCGGAGCGTCACTTGCCTGTGACGGACAACATGCGCTTTGTGTGGGTTGAAGGCGGGCTACGCGCGGGCAGTCGTCTCAGTCATAGCCACGCTGTGGGACGCGGCGGCGCGTTTGCGTAGACCCCAAGGGAGGGAAGAAGACCGGCCCGCGCGTCCACGGGATGACCGGCCAGAGATGCCCGCCTGCTGAAGTGAAAGGTCAGCCCACCGCGACGGCCTCGATCTCCAGCAGCCACGACTCGTCGTAGATGCCGGTGATGATGATCGTGATCGCCGGCCGGTGGTCCCCGAGGACCTCGTGCCGGATCCGGCTGTTCGCCTCGCGGTGCCGCCGGTCGGACAGGTACACGGTGACCTTGGCGAGGTTCTCCACGGTCATGTCCGCGGCGGCCAGCACGGCCCGCACGTTCTCCCAGGCAAGGCGGCACTGCCCGTCGAAGTCGGCGGGAACGTCGCCCTCGATGGTCCAGGGCGGCTGACCACTGATGAACAGGGTCCGCTCCGCACCTCGAACCAGCGCGGCGTGGGCATAGGCGGGTGACGATTCCGGCAGTTCGGCGGGATCCACGGAGTCGATCGAGAGGGTCATCGCGCTCCTCGCAAGCGATGGGGAGGCGCCCATGATCGCAGACCCACGACGCTCTCACCCACCCGTCGCACGGCGACGACGGCGAGCGAGATCGAAGGCTGCGCGACCTGGATCTAGATCCGTACGTCGTCGGGGTCAGAACTCGTCGAGGCCGCCGACCTGGCCGATGGTGAAGATGTGCCGCGTCGCGGCGCAGATCGTCTCCAGGGTGTGGATCGGCGTGCCCTCGGTCGAGTAGGAGGCGCGCAGCACCTGGACGACCCATTCGCCGGGGTCGAGCTGGAGCGTTTCGGCCTCGAAGAGGGTCGCCGGGCGCGAGGTGAGCGTCTCTTCCGCATGCCCGAAGGCGTAGCCGAGCGCGACGATCGCGGCTTGGAGGGAAGGTCGGACGAACTCCGGCTCGGCGATCCTCGTCCCGGTGAACAGGTCGGCACGGAAGTAGGAGGTGGCGACGCGGACGGGCACGTCGTTGGCCGTCATCATCTTGCGGCGGGCGAGGACGTCGTCGCCGGGGTCGACGCGCAGGCATGCCGCCACGTGTTCGGTCGCGGGCTCGTTGCCGATGTACAGCATCCGGCGGCCGGGCGTGATGCCCTGCCGCTCGGCCTCGGTCAGGAACAGGGACGCCGAGCCGCGGGTGGCGGGATCCGTGGGCAGGGCACGCTGGACGATCACCGAGGGCGCCTGGCTGACCGGTGCGGCCGGGGCCTTGGCCACCGGCCCTTTCCGCATCTGCGAGACACGGCCGGGTGTGACGCCGAGCACCTTGGCGATGTCCTCCAGCGTGTGACCGGCCTCGCGGGCCTCAGCGATCGCGCCGCGGCGGATCCGAGCGGCCTCCTCGGTGAGGCCCTGCTGCTCGGTCATGGTGCGGCTGATCGCCCGTGCACGCTCGATCGGGTCGGCGATGGCGGAGATGTCCCGCAATGTCCTTAGATCCACGTGATCGACTCCGGTTTTCGCTGGCGAACTTTAGGGCCCCTATTGCTCGCGTGGCCTGGGCGTTCTAGCCTCACCCCGAGACGACTTTAGGCCCCCTAAAGTCCTTCACGTCGAGGGGTGTCCCATGGGTACAGGCATGTCCGGCCGCGCGGACCAGTCTCCTACAGGGGGGATCAAGGCCGCAGCGTCCCCCCTCGACCGGACCAAGGCCCGGCTCAAGGCGGAGTTTCCAGGCTGGTCCATCATCCACTCCGACCGTGGCCGGTGGTGGGCTATGCGCGGGCCCCTCGACCGCGAAGACCTCAGTAGGGAAGCGTCTGTCGACGCGGACACGGCGGAGGAACTCGCCGAGCGGATCCGGGCGGTCAGCCGTGGCGCCCTGTGACCGGCTGCCCGACGACACGGCCCGAATCGACCCCGTCCCGATCCGGGTCGCGGAGGCGCGGCGGATCGAGGCGCGGTATGGGGGCGTGGTGTGGTTCGGGTACTTCACGCGGGGGTGGTGGGCGCTGGTGGACGAGGCCTACCTCGTCGAGGGCGCGACCCCGGACCGGTTAGGCGAGGCCATCATGGCCGTCCGGCGCCGCGTCCGAAGTGCAGCCCCTCCGCCACCGTGGTGAGCTACTCCAACTGACGGCGATCCATGCCCAACCTTGCTGGCGTTCCGAACCAGGGGTGGGACGGGTCAGGCCCCGGCGGGGCCGGGGCCTGACGGGGTTGTGAGGCGAGCCGGAACGGGGATGGCTCGGTCAGCGGACCTTGGGGACGTTGCCGAACAGCGGGCCGATCTTTGACCAGCGGTTCAGCTGGCAGCCGTCGTCACGGGTGAACTTCGTGTCGATCGGCTTGCCCTGCCAGGTGCCCTTGACCGTGGCGATCTCCGGGCCGCCGTAGATCATGGTGCAGGGCTGGTTCTCGGGAACGGGTTTGAAGGGGTCCTTGACCTTGGTGAGCGCCGCGCAGGCGGCGGCGGCCTTCGGATGGTCGCCGCTCGGCGGCTCGCAGCTCAGGGTCCAGGACTTGGCGGGTGCCTCCTTGGAGGCTCTTACGTTGATCGTCAGCGTGTTCGCCGGTGCGGAGGGCTTGACGGACGTCGTGCCCTGGGGCGCGCCGGCGGGATTTCCGTTTGCCTGTTCGTCGCCGCAACCAGCCAGGGTCAGGAGCATGGCCAGTCCGGGCGCCGCGAACAGGAGCGTCCGATACCGCATGCGTGATTCGACGCAGGGGTGCTTCGCGCGGTTCCATGGGGGTGTGATGAATTTCGGGGACGACGTGCCGGCGGTGGGAGCCGCTGAGGTTCCGCAGGACGGATACCTCCTGGACGTCCGGGAGCAGGACGAGTGGGACGCGGGCCACGCGCCCACGGCGGTCCACATCCCCATGGGGCAGCTCGGCGACCGGGCGTCGGAGGTCCCCCGCGACCAGGAGGTCTTCGTGATCTGCCGGTCCGGGGCGCGGTCCGCGCAGGTGACGGTGGCGCTCAACCAGGCCGGCTGGCTGGCCAGGAACGTCGACGGCGGCATGAAGGGCTGGGCCGAGCTGGGTCGTCCGATGGAGGCCGAGGGTGACGGGACCCCGTACGTCGCCTGACGGCGGGTGCTCCAGTGATCAGTTCCGGTTTGAGTGATCTATGCCCTTTTTAGGGCGGCCGACCGGTTGTACGATCGGCGCGACCGATACCCGCGGGAGCTCGGGCCACAGCCGGGCTGAGAGGGCGACCTTCGAGGCGTCGCCGACCGCATGAACCTGTCCGGGTAATGCCGGCGTAGGGAGCGTGTCCCGTGACGTCCAAGGTCGATCGGCGCTCGGACGAGCGTCCCCGCAACGAGGCGCCGCTCACGCTCGACGAGCCCGCGGCGAAGATCCTTGGTTTCTGGGATCAGAGCGCCTTCTGGGGGAACCTCGGGGTCAGCCTGCTCGCGTTCTCCGGGGCGTACACCGTCCTCGCGCCGAACGCGGACGGCGTGCCGACGCTGCCGATCATGGCGGGCATCGTCGCGATGGCGGTGGGAACGGTCCTGGGCGGGCTGATGCTGGGCCTCGCCGCCGTGCCGGGGGCGCGCACCGGGCAACCGGCGATGGTGCTGCTGCGCGGCCTGTTCGGGGCGCGGCTGTCGTACGCGCCGACCGTGCTGAACATCGCGCAACTCGTCGGCTGGGGCACGTTCGAGCTGATCGTCATCGCGGATGCGGCGCGCGAGCTGTGGGACGGCGTGCCGCGCTGGAGCTACGTGATCGCGGCCGGGGCGATCACGACGGTCCTGACCGTCTGGCCGCTGGGATCGGTGCGGTTGCTGCGCCGGTACGTGACCGTCGCCGTGGTGATCGCACTGGTGTACTTCTACGTCCAGCTGCTGCGCGAGCCGCTGCCCGATCTGACCGATGGGTCGTGGGGCGGGTTCTGGCTCGGGGCGGACGCGGCGCTCGCGGTGTCGATCTCCTGGGTCCCGGTCGCCGCCGACTACACCCGGCATTCCCGGACGGAGCGGGCCGCGTTCGGCGCGGCGGCCGTTGGATATTCCGTTACGCAGATCGTCGCGTACGTCCTTGGGCTGCTGGCGTTGGCGATCGTGGCGGGCGACACGACCAAGGTGTTCGATCCTTTCCTCAACGTCACGCTCGGCGTGGTGTTCTTCGCGATCTTCGTGTTGCGGGAGGCGGACCAGTCGTTCGCCGACACCTACTCGACGGCCGTGTCGATCCAGAACCTCGTGCCGCGCGCCGACCGCCGGGTGCTGAGCGTCGCGCTCGGCGTCCTCGTCACGGTCCTCGCGCTGGCCCTGGACATTGGCGACTACGCCGGATTCCTGTCACTGATCGGTTCGGTGTTCGTGCCGATGCTCGGCGTGCTGGCCGCCGACTTCTTCCTCGGACGGCGCCGCCGCGCGGACGGGTGGGATGTGTCACGTGCGGCGCCGTCCCGCTGGGGCATGATCGCCGCCTGGGCCGCCGGGTTCGTGGTGTACCAGCTCATCAACCCCGGAACCGTCGGCTGGTGGGCGGATTTCTGGGCGGACGTCCAGGACGCTCTGCACTTCGCCCCGCACACCTGGATGAGCGCGTCGGTGCTGTCGTTCCTCGCCGCGGGCCTCGCCGCGCTCCTCGTCGGCAGACTTACTGGAAAGTAAGGTTTCTATGTCGGCCGCCAGGAGGGGGAAACTTTCGGCGTAAGTTGCCCGGCGGCGGCCGGGAGTCCGGTGGCACGATGACAGACGTGCATCACCACGTCCATGACCCGATCGCGCGCGCCGTCATCGAGAGCGCCGCCGACGCCATCGTGGCCGTGGACCAGCGGCACCGCGTCACCGTGTGGAACCCCGCGGCCGAACGGATGTTCGGTTGGAGCGCCGAGGAGATGGTCGGACGGGTGCCCCCGATCGTCCCCGCTGAGCTGAAGGCCGAGCACAACGCCGTCCAGGAACGGCTCCTCACCCGGCGCGGCGACGGCGAGAACGGCGGCGAGAACGGCGAGGACGTCCAAAGCGGCGGGAACGGGAAAGGCGAGGTCGAGGGCGGTCAGATCTCGATCGCGACCCGCCGGTTCCATCGCGACGGGCGCCTCATCGACGTCCGGATCGACACGAGCCTGCTGAAGGACCCGTCCGGGACGCCGCTCGGCTGGGTCAGCGTGTACCACCCGGTGGACGAGGACGAGATCGTGCAGCATCACATGACGGAGCGGGCCCGGCTCGTCCGGCGGCTGAACGACATCGTGGCCGACCTGAACGCCGAACTGGACCTCGCCGTCGTGCTCGACCGGATCACCGCCGCGCTGATCGAGCTGACCGGCGCCGACGCGGGCGGGTTCGTGCGGATCGAGGGCGACCGGCTGCGGCTGGTGAGCATGTCCGGGTTGCCCGAGCATATTCGCGGCACGTCCGCCGATCTGCGGTCGAGCCTCGTCGGCGAGCTGCTGAGATCGGGCAAGACGGTCAAGCTGGCCACCGGAGAGCAGCGGCTCGGCGACCTGATCTGGGCGGAGCTGCGCGGGCTGCACTCGATCGCGCTCGGCCTGTCGTACTTGCAGAACCGTCCGTACGGCGCGCTGTACGCGCTGTTCTCCGGCCGCAAGATCGGGCACACCGAGCTGGAGCTGCTGGAGCTGCTCGCCGGGCACGCCGGGGTCGCGGTCGGCAACGCGGTCGCGTACGCGGAGGTCGTCCGGCAGCGGGCGCACGAGCGCGCGGTGATCGACTCCAGCGCGGACGGGATCGCCGTGCTCGACCGCGACCTCGTCGTCCGGCAGTGGAACCCCGCCGCGCACACCCTCACCGGCATCGCGCCCGAGCACGCGCTCGGTCGGCCGCTGCCGTTCGACATGCCCGCGCTCGGCGAGATGCTGACGTTCCGGCTGGAGTCGGGCACGTGGCTGAACGTGCTGGCCGCCGAGATCGAGGAGACCGGCGAGCTGGTCGTCGACTTCCGCGACGTGTCGGAGGCGAAGTCCCTGGAGGAGGCCAAGGACCTGTTCCTCGCCACCACCAGCCACGAGCTGCGCACGCCGATCACGGTCGTGCAGGGGTTCGCGTCCACGCTGGTCAACCGGTGGGACGAGCTGTCCGACGTGGACCGCCGCGCCGCCGTCGCCACGATCGCCGAACGCGCCCAGTCGCTCGGACGGCTCGTCGAGCACCTGCTGCTCGGCTCCCGCGCGGGCGCGGACGAGCTGGCCGTGACGATCGAGCCGTTCGACCTGACGCGGGTGCTGGAGGGCGTGGTGGCCGGTTTCCGGTCGCTGTCGCCGCTGCACCGGGTCGAGTTGGAGGTCGCGCCTGATCTGCCGTCCTGCCAAGGGGACGCGATGGCGACCGACATCGTCCTCGGGCAGCTGCTGGAGAACGCCTTCAAGTACTCGCCGGACGGCGGGACGGTCAGCGTCCGCGCCGTCCGGGAGGGTTCCGGCATCGTGGTCACGGTGACCGACGAGGGCATCGGCATCCCCGACGGCGACCATGAGCGGATCTTCGAGCGGTTCGTCCAGGGGGAGGCCGGGGACCGCAGGCGGTTCGGCGGCATCGGGCTCGGGCTGTACATCGTGAAGCGGCTCACGGAGGCGCAGGGCGGGTCGATCTCCGCCCATCCGGCCCGGCACGACAAAAGTGAGAGATATCACAGCGACTCGCCGGGGCAGGATGACGCTCGCCGGGTGGAGTCGTCCGGAGGGCTCCCGAATGTCCTGTTGCGTGCGGCGGAAGCGCGCGGACCAGCAGGTGGCGCCCACGCGGGGCACGGAACCAGCATGCGCCTCGTGCTGCTCGCGGCCCGCTGAACGGCCTCGCGCTCATGGACCAACGCGATTACCCAGAGTGGTGAAGGACTGTCCGCAGGGCCCTTCCAGGACCGTTTTGACCAGGCCTTTCGGTGATCTCGGCGGGTGACGGGGTTGGCTTCCGACCGGAGTAGGGGTTGACTCCTGCGGGAAAGTACGGTGTCCACGGGGTGCGGTGGACGAAACGCGCGCGCGAGGAGTAAATCCGCCGTTGGCTGGATAGATCCTTGGATGGTTGCCGTTCGTGACCGGGATTCAGAGCCAGAGGTGATCACCGTGACCGGATGGCCGGTGACTCGTTGTAGAGGTGGCGAAGTGAATCGGTCGGGTTTCCGGTCCCGCCCAACAGGGCATTTCGGACGTACCGGAAGAGCGGCGACGGGTCCCGTCCGAGTCGAGAAACCACGGGGAGGTGAGGGCGTCGAGCGTCGTACTGCTCCCACACGCACCGTCCAGCGTCGCGGTCGCCCGTAAACGCCTCAGCTCCGAGCTGGTCGACTCCGGCGTCTACGAGGACATCGTGGACGACGCGAGCGTCATCGTGAGCGAGCTGCTCAGCAACGCCCTCCGCCACGCGCGGCCGCTGCCGTCCGGCCAGGTCAGGGTGTGCTGGGTGCGGCGCGGCGACGTGCTGGAGCTTGAGGTCAGTGACGGCGGCGCCATGACCGAGCCACGCCGTGGCCCCGGCACGCTGTCCTCGCTCGGCGGGCGCGGCCTCGGCATCGTCGAGGCGCTCTCCGACGGATGGGGCGTCCGTCACGAAGACGGCTCCACGACCGTGTGGGCCGTCCTGCGCACGTTCAAACCGTCCGCCACCAACGGGGCGTCGGCGCCCGCCGTGGCACCCGCCACCATCCCTGACCTGGCCGATTTCCCCGATCTGCTGGACGAGCCTGACGACGACCGCCGCGACGGGACCAGGAACGCGACCGCGCCCAGCCGCGCCTACCCGGCCTGACCGAAATCCCAGGAAATTCCCCGTTTATGGGGCGCACTCTGGAAGAACCACCGCAGACCTTGTATGGTCCTCAGACAGCTCGGGCGATGTCGTGCCCCCGTCGACACCGCCCGAGCTGTTCTATGTCCTGATGTCCGTACGCCCGTGTTCTGTGTCTCGGCGTTCTAGGTCCCGGTGTTCTGTGTCGCGGTGTTCCAGAGTTCCGGGGTGTCGCGGAGAAGCGGGCAGGACATGCAGCGCGGGCCGCCGCGTCCGGTGCCCAGCTCGCTGCCCGTGATGCGGATGACCTCGATGCCCGACGCCTCCAGTTGGGCGTTCGTCTCGATGTTGCGCTCGTAGGCGACGCAGAGCCGGGGCGCCACCGCGAGGGTGTTGTTGCCGTCGTCCCACTGCTCGCGCTCCGCGGTGACGGGATCGAGCCCGGTGTCGATCACCTTGAGCCGGTCCAGGCCCATCGCCTCGGCGGCGGCGTCCAGGAACGGCCGGGGCTCGGCGACGCGCAGTTCGCCGCCGTCGAGCGTGACCGCCCAGGCCGTCAACGAATGCGCGACCGGCGGATACATCACGACCGTGTCGACGTCGACCATGGTGCAGACCGTGTCCAGGTGCATGGTGGCGCGCTCCTGGGCGATCGGGACCGCGAGGACGGTGTGTGCGAGCCCCGCCTCCGTCACCTGGCGGGCCAGCCGCTCCACGCCCGCCGGGGTCGTCCGCTCCCCGGTGCCGACGGCGATCACGCCGGGGCTCAGCAGCAGGACGTCGCCGCCTTCGAGGTGTTCGAGCGTCGGCTCGTAGATCGGCCGCATCCCGGCGAAACGCGGATGGTGCGCGTAGACGAGGCCGAGCAGGTCCGCCTCCCGCCGCCGGGCCTCCATGGCGAGGCTCGTCACCGCCACCCGGTCGCCGATCCACGTGCTGTTGTCGCGGGTGAACAACAGGCCGGGCAGCGGGTCGATGATGAAGTCCAGGCGGTCCATGAGGCGGTAGACGAGGCCGTGGCCCGCCTTCAGCTCCTCGTGCGCCAGGCCCGCGATCAGCGCGTGCGCGAGCCGCTCGGGATCGAGGTCGCGCAGGTACGACTCGACGACCCGGCGGAGCTGGTCGCCGAGCCGCAGGTCCACGACGGCGTCCGCGATGGCCTGCTCGCGGGCGGGCTCGTACTCCAGGGCGTCCTGGAGAAGCTCCACCACGTAGAGGACCTCGACGCCGCGTGACCGCAGCGCTTCCGCGAAGGCGTCGTGCTCCTCCTGCGCCCGGCCCGCCCACGGGATCGCGTCGAACAACAACTTGTCGCTGTTGCGCGGGGTGAGCCGCTTCAACTCCGCGCCGGGACGGTGCAGAAGGACCGTCCGGAGCCGCCCCACCTCGCTGGTCACCCGATGTTCGTTCACCCTCCGCAGTCTAGGTCGTGTGATCATCCGGGCCCCGGCCTGTGCCACCATGCCCTGTGCAACCATGAGAGGGGTGCCCGGCAGATCGGCGGCGCTGCCGCTGCACCTCACGTCGGCGACGTTGCTGCGGGTGTCCGCCGAAGGGGTCGCGACGGCGCTGGTGCTGACCGTCCAGGCGCGCACCGGGGACGCCGCCACCGCCGGGTACCTCCAGACCGCGATGACGCTCCCGTACGTGGTGAGTGGGCCCGTCCTCGGGAACCTGCTGGACCGGGTGGGACGTCCACGCCGCATCGCCGTCCCGCTGGCCGTCGGATACGCCGCCGCCACCGGGCTCCTCCTCGTCACGGCCGGACGCTCCCCGCTGGTCCTGGCGTTGTGCGTCGCGGCGGTGATCGGCTGCACCGAACCGATCGTGGTGGCGCTGACGAGCCTGCTGCCCCGGTTCGTGTCCCCGGCGCGGCTGTCCCGCGCGTACGGGCTTGAGGCGTCCAGCTACAACCTCGCGGGCATCGCGGGCCCCGGCCTCGCCGCGGGACTCGCGGCCCTCGCGGGCGGCCAGTACGCCGGTACCGCCGTCGTCGCGGTCGGGCTGCTCGGCGTCCTGACGCTCCCGCTGCTGCCCTTCCCCGGCCCGGACGGACCCGCCGCGCCGAAGGCGGGCCTCGCCTCGATGATCACGGGCGGGCTGGTCGTCCTGGGCGAGGGCCGCGTGCTGCGCGCGCTCACGGTGGCGACCACCCTCGCGTGGATGGGCTTCGGCGGCGTCGCGGTCACGGCGGTGCTCCTGGCCGAGCACATCGGCGCGGCGCCGAGCGCGGGCGGACGTCTCCTCGTCGCGATGGCGGTCGGCTCCCTGATCGGCTCCCTGGCGTCGAGCCGCTGGCTGGCGCCCAAGCACGCCGAACCCGTGATGCTCGTCGGGCTCGTCGCGTTCGGCGCCTCCCTCGCCGCGCTCGCCGTGACACCGACCACGGCCTGGGCGACGGCCGCGTTCGTCGTGGCGGGCGTCTGCGAGGGCCCGGTGTTCGCCGCCACGCTGATGCTCCGCCAGCGCGAGGCGCCCCCCGACCGGCTCGGCCAGGTCAACACCACGGCGGGCAGCCTCAAGATCGGCGCCTCGGCGCTGGGCGCCGCCCTCACGGCCGCGTCCGCCGACGCCATCGGGGCCACCGGCCTCATCCTGGCGATCGCCGCGTTCCAACTGACGGGAGCCGCCGCCGGGCTGCTCCTGCTCCGTCTTCCCGCAGGTCAAAAACCGATCGACGCCGTGGAATCCGAGACGTAGCCTTCGGGCATGACCATGGCAGTCGGCACCCGGACGCTCGCAGGCCTCAGCCTGCTGAGCGCGGTTCCGACTGCCCTCCCGGCATCGGCATTCGCGGCCGTCGGCGGCGCGCGAAGCTGACCCCTCTCCGTCCCACCCTTCGGAGAACCAGCGGAGAGGCGGCAGCGCTAGAACGTGATGCGGTGTCTGCCCCGGTAGCGAGGCCGCCTCCGGTCCACCGCAATCGCGGCGGACAACAACCCCGCGAACCCGCCGCTGGACGTCACCAGGGCCCAGATGAGAGTTTCCCTGATCACTGGGCTAACCCCCACCGTTCAGCCTTGACTTCACGGCCATGAGCGCATCCGTGATGCGGGCCGCCTCCGCGAGCGGGGCTTGGCGGACGGTGAAGAACCACAACCGCCCGCCGTCATCCTCCCGGGGGTTCACCGTGATGACCTCGGCGAGGCCGTCATCACGGGACACGCGGAGCCCTTCCGAGGTCGTCTCCGCCGTGTATCCGTGGGCGCGCAGCACGCTGCCAAGCGCGTACAGCGCGGGCATAGCATCTGGGGTCATGGGTCGAGTCGCCTCCACGGGCGGTCGGTCCGTAGGCCCCGACACGGCGCGCTACCGCCGTGTCGGGGCCGCTCACTCCCCACCATGCGCTTAGTTACGCAGAGTTGAGAAGAGAATAGAAACGCAGCGAACGGAAGCATTGCGTCCCGTTCCGTACCGTTACGACATGGCGCAGCTTGATGGCATTGAGCCGCTACGGGACCAGCTAGTGGCGGTGATCGCTGCTCGGATCGCATCTGGCGAGTACCGGCGCGGCTCGAAACTGCCCACCGCCGCGCAGCTCGCCGACGAGTTCGACATCTCCGCTCGAACCGTCACGGACGCGATCGCCATCCTCCGCGAGCAGGGTCGAGTCATCGGTGTCCGTGGGAGAGGCGTGTTCGTCAAGCCGGAGGACTAGCCCAACGCGCGTCGTGTGGCTGTGCACGACCCTCTATGTGCGCGACCTTCTACAGGCCCCGGGGCTCGACAGGTTCGGGCAGGCGATGGACCGGGCAGAGGCGGGCGACAACACGGCCATGCTGCTGCGCGGGGTCAAGCGCGACCAGGTGCGGCGCGGGCAGGTCGTCAGCGTACCGGGCGCGATCCGGCCGCATCTGCGGTTCCGGGCGCGCGTCCGGGTGCTGACCGCCGACGAGGGCGGACGGAGTCGGCCGTTCTTCCACGGCTACCGGCCGCAGTTCCACTTTCGGACGACGGACGTGGTCGGCGGCGTCGACCTGGGCGGGGACGGCCGCATGGCGATGCCCGGCGACGCGGTCGACATGACCGTCGAGCTGGGCCGTCCCGTCGCGATGACCGAGGGCCTCGGCTTCGCCGTCCGCGAGGGCGGGCGGACGGTCGGCGCCGGAACGGTCACCGAACTGCTCGACTAGCCGCATCGGAAGGCCCGGCGGGGACCCGCCGGGCCTTCCTCCCCGTGTGGGGACTTTGGGGACTTGGTCCGGTGATGAGGGCGAATCGCTGGCGAAGGGCGATCTTGATGTGGTGGGATTTCGGAATCGTCCCCGGCTGACCCCCCGTCTGGAGAACGTGTGCGATCTGCCCGCGCCCTGATTCCGCTTCTCTCGATCTGCGCGTCCGCCGCGGTCGTCACCGCCGCGGCGGTGGGAGCCAACATCGAGGGTCTGCCGGGCGGGGGCGGTCCCGCCCATGCCGACAGCGCTGCGAACCGTCCCGGCGCCGCCGTGACCGTCACGGCGATGTCGTGGAACGTGTGCGGGGGCGCCAGGCCAGGGTGCCCGCTCGGCGCCGCTCCCGGCAGGCTCACGAAGGAGATCGTCCAGCGGATGCGGGCGACGCAGGTCGGGGGGCGCACGGTCACGGCGAACGCCGTCCTGCTCCAGGAGGTCTGCGAGGGGAACGTGCGCGCGTTCAAGAAGGTCGGCTGGCTGTCGAGCTGGTCGTGGGCGTTCGCGGCGCCGTCCAAGGGCCCGTCCTGCGCGGACGGGCAGGGGCGGCTCGGCGTCGCGATCGGCACGGCCGCGCGGCTCGTCGAGCCGGAGCACGCGAACCTCCCGGCCCCCGCCGGGAAGGCGCGGATCGCGCTGTGCGGCGACGTGCCGTCCTGGACGACCCGGGTGTGCGTCACGCGGCTGGAACAGCCCGAGGACGCGAAATGGCGGCGCAGGCAGGCCGACGCGCTCGCCGGTCTCGCGGGGAGCGGACGGGTCCTGTTCGGGGGTGATCTCGGCGCCGCGCCGCAGAACCGGGCCTTCGACTCGCTGTACAAGTCGTACGCGGAGTGCGACCAGTCCGGGACGTCGCGTTCCGGTGCCAGGACCCGCCAGAACTGGACGGGCGCCGCGGTGGAGAAGGACGACTACCTCTTCATCAACCGGTCAGCCGCCGTGTCGTGCAGCGTGCCGGCGGACCGGGTGAGGGTGTCGGACCACCGGCCGTTGTCGGCCGTGGTCCGCTACCGCTGATCGGCCGCCGCGCTAACGGCTCTTCGACATCTTGGACACGGCCGTCACGGCGAGGACCACCAGGACGGCGATGAAGCCGACGAAGAAGAAGAGCTTCAGCATCGACAGGATGGCGCCGATGACGGTCATCGCCAGCCATACCGCGAGGATGACACCGAGAATGGTCAGAATCGTCTTACCCATGCCCCCACCGTATGCGCTCGTCCCGGCATAGGGCATCACTCTCGGGGACGACCCCGAACGGCTCGGTGCCAGACGTTCGGCGGAGATCCACCCTGATACCCGGCTCGGGGCCCACCCTGACCCGTCCCTGCCCCTCCTCTTGTGCGCGACGCCGGTGCATGATGGTCATATGAGCGATGACCAGTGGGCGGGAAGCCCGGCGGACCGTTGGCGGACCCTGCCCGCGAGAATCCCCCTGGAAGACACGGTGGCCGTCCAGGAGGTCCCGCCCAAGCCCCAGGTGATCGCCGACCCGGGGAACCCCAAACTCGACGAGGCCACCAGGTACCCGGTCTGAGCCGCGCCGCAGGTCAGTAAGGCTGTGCCGGGGGCTGGTTGGGCTGCGCCGGGGGCTGGTACGGCTGGCCGGATGCGGGCGGCTGGTGCGGTTGGCCGGGCGCGGGCTGCTGGTGCGGCGGGGCGTAGCCGCCCGGCTGGGCGAATGGCTGGCCCGGCTGGGCGAACGGCTGGCCCGGCTGGGCGAATGGCTGGCCGGGCTGGGGGAGATGTCCGCCGGGTTGGCGGCTCGACTGGAGGCTGCCCGCGACCATCAGGACGCGCAGGCCGCCGATCGCCCCGGCGACGACGGGCGCCAGTAGGTCCCATTTGTCGAAGTGCGGCTTCAGCACCTCGACGACGAAGTCGGACGGGACGGAGCCGTGCGTGAAGGCGTACGAGAGGATGCCCGTCCGGACGCCGACAAAGAGCGCGACATACCCGGAGATCGCCGCGACGATCGGGGCGACGGGCCCGCGCGGACGGGTCATCATGAGCCCGATCGCGGTCAGGAAACCGACGACGGCGCACAACAGCGCGTAATAGGCGGTGGAATGGCGGAATCCCACCAGCACGTCAGTTTCGTAGATCGCGGCGAACATCAGGATCGTCCCGGCGACCGTGGCGACCGCGCCGCCGACGAGAACGAGCGCGATGGTTCCGAAGAGGGGGGTGGCTGTGCGTGTTCGAGCCATCCGGCCATTAAAGCGGTGATCTTCCGGGACCGCGAGACGGTTCAGGGATCGAGCGACTCGGCCATGGCGCGGAAGGTGGGGCAGGGCCAGCGGGACATGCACGCCCGGCAGCGCCGGATCGGGTTGTCGGGGTCGCTGGAGATGCCGCCCGCCTCCTGCGGGCGGTGCAGGTCGAGCAACCGGACGCCCAGGTCGGCGAATGTCAGGACTTCGTCACGCGCACCGGCGAGGAACGCCAGATCCTCACGGGACAGGCGCGTCTTGATGGGGACGAAGCCGTCCCGGTTGGTCAGGCGGTTCAGATAGCGGGTGGACGTCCGCCACGAACTGGACTTCGCCGAACGCACGCGGATCGCCTCCAGGCGTTCGCGCAGCCGGGCCTCTCTCGGGTCGGTCTCCATGTGCGGCACACCACCTCCGCTGTTGCACGTGCACAGCCTCTCTTACTCTGGCGCCCGGCGAGAGGGGAACCGCCGAGATCGCTTAGGCCCGTGCCCGGAACCTCGACCGAAACTGAATTCGGTCCATTACGGTGTGTAGTTCTCAAAGCGTACAAGCCTGACCGGGCGGCGACACGCCCGTGCCACAGGGGACTTGGCGAACTGTCTGGCCCACGGGCCGTTCGCGAGATAGTGTGCCGGACGTGGAGCTAAACGTTTCGACCGCGTCTCAGGAGGGTCACGCCGTCGTCACGGCGACCGGTGAGCTCGACCTCTACACCGCGCCGCGGCTACAGGCGGCCCTCGCTGGGCTGCTGCGCGAGCAGATCGACCGGATCACGGTCGATCTCAGCGGGGTCGAGTTCTGCGACTCGACCGGCATGAACGTGCTGCTCGCCGCCATGAAGCGACTCAAGGAACAGGGCGGGGCGCTCGACCTCGCCGCCCCGCGTCCGGCCGTCCGGCGCATCCTCCAGGTCACCGGGCTCGACACCGTCTTCACCGTCAACGACGCCGTCCCGGCCCTGGACGCCGGCTGACCCGTCCCGCCGAGTGACCCGTCCGGTCGGCTGACCCGTCCCGGCGGGTGAACGCCCGGCGACGCGGGCCGTTCGCGCGGGTAACGGCTCGTATCGTTCCCGACCGCGCGACCCGCCGCACCGCCGCCACGGACTACGATCGCCGATATGCAGGACGTAGCGGTGATCATCCCGGCCAAGGACGAAGCCGACCGCATCGCGGCCACCGTCAAGGCCGCCCAGGAACTCCCCGGCGCCGACCTCGTCATCGTGATCGACGACGGCTCGTCCGACGGCACGGACCGCGTCGCCCGGGAGGCCGGGGCACGGGTCGTCCGGCACAGCCGCAACCGCGGCAAGGGCGCCGCGATGGAGAGCGGCGCCGAGGCCGTCCGGCTGCTGGACGAGGGCCGCGACGAGCCCCGCCACCTGCTGTTCCTCGACGCCGACCTCGCCGAGACCGCCCGCGAGGCGGCGCCGCTGACCGAGCCGGTGCGCTCCGGCGACGCCGACATGACGATCGCCGTGTTCACCACCACCGTGAAGCTCGGCGGGCACGGGTTCGTCGTCCGGCTGTCCCGCGACGGGATCCGCCGCGCCACCGGCTGGGAGGCGACGGCCCCGCTGAACGGGCAGCGCTGCCTGACCCGCGCCGCGTTCGACGCCGCGCTGCCGCTCGCCGCCGGGTTCGGCGTCGAGACCGCGCTCACCATCGACCTGCTCCGCCAGGGCTTCCGCGTCGCGGAGGTCGAGGTGCCGCTCGCGCACCGCGCCACCGGCACCGACCTGCGCGCCCAGTTGCATCGCGCCCGGCAGTTCCGGGACGTGGCCAGAGCGCTCGCCGCCCGCGAGCCCGCCACGACCCGGCTGGCACGCGCGCTGACCCGGAGCCCGGACGGCCTTCGCGGCAGCCGCCGGTGACCCGACTCGGGACGATCGGGCTGGGCGGCATCGGGCTCAGTCTGGCGTGCTTTCTCTGTACCGCGCTGCTGGGGCCGTCGGTGTTCCAGCCCGCCCTGGGGGGCCCGCGCCACGAGCCGCCGTTCTCGCTGAACGTCGACCCGTCCCCCTACCTGGTGATCGGGCTCGTCGTGACGGGGGTCGCGGTGGGCGCCGCCGGGCTCGTCCTGTGCTTCGTCGCCGCCCGCAGGGGCTGGCGGGTCGGGGCGCGTCCGCTGGTGGTCGCCGGGCTGCTGGTCGCGTTCGCGTTCATGGTGATGCCGCCGGTCGGGTCCACCGACCACCTCAACTACGCCTCGTACGGGCGGATGGCGGCGACCGGCCACGACCCGTACGCGACCCGCGCCGTGGACCTGCCGGGCGACCCCGTCGCCGGGGCGCCCGAGGAATGGCGGACCACGCCCTCGGTGTACGGGCCGATCGCGACAGGCGAGCAGGCGTTCGCTGCGTGGATCGGCGACGGATCGGTGCGGCTGACCGTGTTCGTCCTGTCGGTCGTGAACACGCTCGCGTTCGCGGTGACGGCGCTGATCCTCTACCGGACGGCGAAGGACGAGGAACGACGGCTCCGCACCGCCCTCCTGTGGACGTGCAACCCGCTCGTGCTGTTCCACCTGGTCGCGGGCGCGCACAACGACGTCCTCGCCATCGCGCCGATGGTGGCGGCGCTCGCCGTGTTCGGCGGACGGGCCCGTCCCGGCTGGGCACGGGCGCTCGCCGCGGGCGTGCTCGCCGCGGCCGGTGCGGCGATCAAGGTGCCCGCCGCGCTCGTCGCGGGCGGCGCCGCCTGGACGCTGCTGCGCGACGCGCGGACCGAACGCCGGTGGCGGTCGATCGGCGCCCTCGCCGCCCTGGTCGCCGGGGCCGGAGCCGTCTCGGCGGTCTCCTACGCGCTGGCCGGGCCGCACGCGCTCGACCGGGTGCGGGAGGCGAGCGACATGGTCTCGTTCGCGACGCCCTGGCACCTTCTCGACGAGTCCCTCGGACGCGGCGGTCAGCGCACCATCATCAAGACGGGCGCCGTCCTGCTCGGGCTGGTGCTGTTCGTGCTGCTCGCCCGCGTCCTGCCCAAGGACGACGAGCCGGGCGGCGTCCAGCGGGGCGGTCTCCTAGCGGCGGACGAGGAGCACCGGCGCATCGCGGCCGCGTTCGTCCTCGCGTGGCTGCTCGCCGCGCCCTACGCGCTGCCCTGGTACGACGGGTTCGGCTGGGCCGTGC
Organism: Actinomadura meridiana; assembly: GCF_039537545.1. Lineage (NCBI taxonomy): Bacteria > Bacillati > Actinomycetota > Actinomycetes > Streptosporangiales > Thermomonosporaceae > Actinomadura > Actinomadura meridiana. The sequence goes on along the minus strand of NZ_BAABAS010000020.1, from coordinate 427,051 downwards.
TCGCCCTACTCCCGTGGACGCGGGTCGACTGGATCCTCCTCGCCCACACCACGGCCCTCAGCCTCGCCTACCTGCCCGCCCGCGCGCCCGCCCGCATCAAGCTGCCGGACGACCTGTCCTGGCTGTTCACCGTCGTTCGGCCGACCGTGGTTCCGTGGACTCTGCTGGCGATTCTGACGGCGCTGGCGATTCAGAGTCTTCGTTCCACAGATCGATCTCCAGCGACCGGACCCCGGCGGCGAGCATCAGCGGAGTCGCCAGGCTGAACGAGACCGACAGGATCACCATGCCCGAGTCGTTCACCAGTGTCCCGATCACGCCGACCGTCAGCGCGCACAGCAGCGCGGGACGCATCGTCACGCTGTGCTCGTAGGCGCGCTGGAGCAGCGACACCCGCCACCGCGTAGGCCGCGCCAGGACGAAGAACAGGAACCCGAGCGCGGCGGCGAGCGGCAGCGTGAGATGCCAGTAGCCGATGCTGTGCACCATGGCGTCGAACTTGCGGACGATGACGCCCCAGGCGTCGCCGTCCATGAGGTCCTGCCAGAACCGGCCGAGGTGCGTCGGGTTGGCGCTCTTGGAGTTGACGTAGGAGATCAGCAGCACCAGCACCGCGCCCGCCACGCAGAACAGCGCCAGCTTCAGCGGTGACACGCGCCGCCCGGTGACCATCAGGCCCAGCATCGCGAACGCGGGGACCATCGCCAGCACGCCGCCGAAGTCGCTGCCCCACGCCGGGAGGCCGTCCACCGCGACCGCGAACGCGCCGATGCCCGCGACGATGCCGAGCGCGAGCCGCTTGCGTCCCGCGCGGACCGGGAACTCCGTCAGCCACGCCGCCGTCAGCATCGCGGCGACCGCGAACAGCGAGAACGCCTGGTTGCCGAAACCGTAGAAACGTCCGGCGACGAGCGCCGTGTACCCCATCAGCGTGTTCAGCTGGAGCTTCGACCCGGTCATCACGTCCAGGGCCAGGACCAGCGCCGTCACCAGGGTGATCACCAGTCCGGGAGCGAACGCCGACCGCCGCCACGGCCCCGCCAGCGCCACCCCGGTCAGCAGCCCGGCGAAGCCGATCACCGTACAGATCAGGATGGGCGTCGCGCTGTCGGCCCGCCACCACGGCAGCAGCCCCGCGAGGAACGACGCGCCGGGCACCGCGCCGCCGAGCAGCGCGATCACCCGGGTGCCGCCCAGTATCCGCGCCCGCGACCTGCGGTCACCGCCGACCCGCCGCAGCGCGAACGCCGCGATCAGGTACAGGACGAGCTGCGTCGCGAACAGCACCCAGTAGAACGACGTCTGGACACTGCGGATCGCCTGCGCCGCGACGTCCTGGTCCTCCAGGGACTCGACCCGGTCCTGCGTGGAGTCGGAGGACGGCTGCGTCCGCCACTGCGACCCGACGGCCTCCTTCGGCTGCCGCAGCCCGAGCAGCTTCAGCGCCGTCGCGGTGAGGTCGGTCAGCGTGACCAGGCCGTCCTGCCGGGTCGCGCTGGACGACATGTACCCGCGTCCGAACAGCCCGGTGTCGCCGCTCGACTTGCTCCGCGCGATCGCGACGCGCAGGTGCGGGGCGACGCCGATGTCGGACAGCCCGGCGACCAGCACCGTCGTCCCGTCCGGGACACCCGCCACGACCTGCGCGACCCGGCGGTCCGCCGCGGCGGTGGCGTCGGCCCGCTTGCGCTCCGACAGCGGGATCTGCTCGCCCTTGGCGTTGACGCCCGCGTCGATGTAGGCGCGGAAAAGGTCGTCCACGTCAACGGCGGTAAGAGAACAGCGCGCCCAATCCTCGGGAGTCGCCCGGTCGGGGGCGTCGACGTACCGGTCCACCCGCCCCCCGCCGTTGCCGACGCCGAACACCGCGCCGGGCCCGACCGCCGTCGTGCAGCCACCCGCCCGCTGGACGGCGTCGCCGAGCAGCCCGACCTGCGCGTGGTAGTTGGTGTCGGCGTTGTCACTCTTGATCTCGGGCCAGCCGGGCGCGATGGCCCCACCAACCGGCGGCGGGCCCGTGGGGGACCGCTGACCGGGCAGGATCGGCGCCGCCGGAAGCGCACAACTACGATGCGGCAACCGCGAACGCTGCCCCGCCGACAACGTCAGCCAACCATCGGTCGGACACGTGTTGGTCCTGGTAGTGCGGATGCTCAGCCCCGCCGCCGACCCCCCCGCCACCAACTTCCACAACGCGGGCGTCTCCGTCCGACCGATGTCACTCCACATCAGCCCCGGCACCCCAACGATCACAACCCGCCCGCTCGGCGCCGCCTCCGCCCGGGCGACCGACCCACCCGAAACAGCGACCGGCAACGCCGTGAGCACAGTGATCAGAAAAGCGAGGAACACACCGATCTTGGCTCCCCGCAAAGTCATGGGGCTCAGGGTACAAGAGGGCGATGACCGTGTTGGGGCCATATCCTGCGGGCTGTGGACGGTCCGAGGGAGCAGGCGGTCGGTGGGCGGCGGTGGACGGCGGCCGATCTGCTGGCCGTTCTCGCGGGGGTCGTGGTCGTCGTGGTGGCGGTGTCGCCGATCGCGGCGCGGTGGCTCGGTAACGAGCCCGACCAGCGGCTTGTCGATCTGGAGGTCTATCGGGAGGGCGGGCGGGCCATCCTGCGGGGTGCTCCGCTGTACGACGTTCTGACGCAGCCGCCGCAGTTTCTGCCGTTCACTTATCCGCCGTTCGCGGCCGTTCTGGCGGTGCCGTTCACGGTGATGCCGTGGCGGGCTGCGCAGTTGGTGTGGACGGGTCTTATCTGTGTCGCACTCGTCATTTGTGTGCGGTACGCCTTCCGTGACCTGATCCGCCGTACCGGACGCTGGGCACCGCTCACAACGGGTGTGCTGGTCGCGGCGATGGCTTGGCTCGACCCGGTTCGTGACCAGTTCCGGTTCGGCCAGGTCGGGGTGTTCCTGCTCGCGCTGTGCCTGGCCGACTGCTGTGCCCGGGCGCCCCGCTGGCCGCGCGGCGCGCTCGTGGGGCTGGCCGTGGCGATCAAGCTGGTGCCGGGCGTCTTCCTGATCTACTTCCTGATCACCGGGCGGCGGGACGCGCTCGGCAACGCGCTGTTCACCGCCGCCGCCGCGACGCTCGGCGGGTTCGCGTTGCTGCCGCACGACTCGTCCGACTACTGGTTCGGCGCGCTGCTCCAGGGCGGCGACCGGACGGGCGCGGTCGACGGCACCACCAACCAGGCCGTGCAGGGGATCGTCGCGCGCATCCTGCCCGAGGGGCCCGCCCGGACGCTGGTGTGGCTCGTCCTCGCCCTGATCGTCGCGTACTGGGGGTTCGTGTGGGCGCGGCGCGCGTCCGAGGCCGCCGAGCTGCGGACGGGGGCCGACTCGTCCAGCCTGCTCCTCGCGTCCGTCGCGATCGTCGGGCTGCTGTCGGTCGTGCTGTCGCCGGTGGGCTGGATCCACCACCTCGTCTGGATGATCGCCGTTTTCGGCGCCCTCGCGGGGGACGGACGCGACGTCCGGCGGTGCCTGGCCGCCTTCGGTCTCTGGTTCCTGTTCCTGTTCCCGGTCCCATGGTGGGGACGATCCCTGATCGGTCCGGAGCACTCCGTCATCTCGGAATTCGCAGGACAGGTCACCCGTGACTTGTTCGGAATCGCCGCGCTCGCGTCGATTGTCGTCCTTGGAACCTGGCTGATCGGACGAACGGAACCGGGGATCGCCGACGAAGATCCTTCGCAACCCGAGGTCAGGATGGGTACGCTCAGCCCGTGATGCTTGTCGCGGTGGCCGTCGCGGGTCTGGTCGCCGGGGTTGCGGGGCTCTCCATCGCGGTGGTCGCCCACAACCGGGTGAACCAGATCGTCGACGAGTGCGGGGAAATGCTCAGGCGCCAGCTCCAGGTCGCGAGCGGGTCGGCGGACGAGCGCGCCCTGCGCGATCTCGCCATCGTCCACTACGACGCCCTCAAGGAGATGTCGGGGCACCGGTCCTTCTCCCTCGCCCTGATCAACGCGGTCGGCGACGGCATCGTCATCAGCTCCATCAACGGGCGCACCGAGACCCGCACCTACGCCAAGGCCATCCGCGACGGACACCCCGTCGAGATGCTCTCCCCCGAGGAGAACCAAGCCCTGCGCGCCGCCCGCCTCGGCAAGGGCCCCATCATCACGATGGACGACCCGCTCCCCGACTTCGGCAACGGCGACCGCACCTCCACCGCGCGCGGCGTCTGACAGCGCCCGGCAACGCCCGCCGGACAACGCCCGCCCGACAATGCGCGGCGCCTGACAATGCGCGGCGCCTGACAACCGGGGCTTGACGTTCCGGGCAGTAGAATCGGTCTCCGACGCGAAACCCACCAGGAACCCACGCACCGGGAGACCCCGTGACCGCAGACGACAGGCCGGAGCGCTACGCCTACCTGGGTCCGCGGGGCACGTTCACCGAGGCCGCGCTGCTGACCCTCCCGGGCGCCGCCGAGGCCGAGCACCTGCCGCTGGCGACCGTCCCCGCCGTCCTCGACGCCCTGCGCCGCGAGGAGGCCGACACCGCCGTCGTCGCCCTGGAGAACTCCGTGGAGGGTTCCGTCCCGACGACCCTGGACGAGCTCGCGACCGGCGAGCCCCTCAACATCGTGGGCGAGATCCACCTACCGGTCTCGTTCGCGCTGCTCGTCCGGCCCGGCACCGGGCTCGCCGACATCAAGACCGTCGCGTCCCACCCGATCGCGCAGCCGCAGTGCCGCCGCTGGCTGCTCGACAACGTGCCGGACGCCGAGTGGCGCGCCGCGACGTCCAACGCCGAGGCCGCCCAGCACGTCGCCGACGGCCACTACGACGCCGCCCTCGCCGGGTCGTTCGCCGCGTCCCGCTACGGCCTGTCCGTCCTCGCCGAGGACATCCACGACGTCGCCGACGCCGTCACCCGCTTCGTCGTCCTGCACCGCCCCTGCCCGCCGCCCGCCCCCACCGGCATGGACAAGACGACCATCGTCGCGTTCATCGGCGAGGACCACCCGGGCGCCCTGCTGGAGATCCTCACCGAGTTCTCCGTCCGCGGCATCAACCTGACCCTCATCCAGTCCCGCCCCACCGGCGCCGGTCTCGGCTCCTACCTGTTCTGGCTCGACTTCGAGGGCCACGTCGCCGACGCCCGCGTCGCCGAGGCCCTGATGGGCCTGCGCCGCGTCTGCGCGGACGTCCGCTTCGTCGGCTCCTACCCCCGCGCCGACCAGGTCCGCCCCGCCATCCGCCGCGGCACCCACGACAAGGACTTCACCGAAGCCGCCACCTGGCTCACCTCAATCCGCACCGGCCGCCCCTAGCCGCGCCCGCCCACACGTCGGCGTTACCAGGGGCGTGTTGTCATGCCCTGATCGCGCACGGTCATAAGGGCTTCGTTGACGTTCGCTGTCGTAGGCTGCGGGCGTGGTCATGGACTTCGATCTTTATGAGCGGGATCTGTGGGACGGGCGTGCGCCCGCGTATGAGCGGGGGTTCGCTCGGGTCACCCGGTACATGGTTGATCCGTTGCTGGACGCGGCCGGGGTCGTGGACGGGACGCGGTTCCTTGATGTGGGGACGGGGCCCGGGTTCGTGTCGCGGGCGGCGGTGCGCCGAGGGGCCGTGGTGTCGGCGATGGACGCCGAGCCCGGCATGGTGGAGGCGGCGCGGCGGAACGTTCCCGGGCTTGACGCGCATGTCTCCGTCCTGCCCGAGGTGCCGTTTCCGGACGGGACGTTCGGCGCCGTGGCCGGGAACTTCGTCATCAACCACGTGGGGGAGCCGCACGTGGCGCTCGCCGCGTTGCGGCGGGTGCTCGGAAAGGGCGGGCGGCTGGCGTTGAGCTGCTGGGTGATGCCGGGGAGCGGCGCGCTCGGGATCGTCCGGGAGGCGACGGAGCGGGCGGAGGTGCCGTGGCCGGACGACATCCCGGCGTCGCCGTTCATGGAGTACGGCGAGACGGCGGCGTTCCGGCGGCTGGTGGCGGAGGCCGGGTTCGGTGACGTGACGGTCGAGGAGGTGACGTGGGAGCACGCCGTCGACCCGGAGGAGTGGTGGGAGACGGGCGCGCTGTCCCGGGTCGGCACCAACGGCGTCATCGTCGGACGGCAGGACGCGGCGACCGTCGCCCGGATCAAGGCCGCCTACGACGAGATCATCGCCGGCTACGCGCTTCCGGACGGAAGGGTGGCGCTCCCCGCGCACGCCCTGCTCGCGAGCGGGATCCGCTGAAGCGGCGATAGTCGCGCGCGCGGGAGGGGGTCCGGCCGGTAGCCTCGGGTCTGTGATCGACCTGCGAGCTCTTCGAGAGGATCCCGAGCGGCTGCGCGCCTCGCAGCGCGCCCGCGGTGAGGATGACGGCGTCGTCGACCGGCTGCTCGACCTGGACGAAAGGCGCCGGACGGCGCTGACGTCGTTCGAGCGGCTGCGGGCGGAGCAGAAGAGTTTCGGCAAATCGGTGTCGAAGGCGCAGGGCGACGAGCGGCAGCGACTGCTGGCGCGGGCCAAGGAGTTGGCGCAGCAGGTCAAGGCGGCCGAGGCCGAGGCCGACCGGCTCGGCGCGGAACTCGACGCGGTGCTGAAGGGCGTCCCGAATCTCATCGAGGACGGTGCTCCTCCCGGCGGCGAGCAGGATTTCGTGGTCTTGGAGCATGTCGGCGAGCCGACGAAGTTCGACTTCGAGCCGAAGGACCATCTGGAGCTGGGCGAGTCCCTCGGCGCCATCGACATGGAACGCGGCGCGAAGGTGTCGGGCGCGCGGTTCTACTACCTGACGGGCGTCGGCGCGCGACTCCAGTACGCGCTGCTCAACCTCGCCGTGGAGCAGGCCGTCGCGAGCGGGTTCGTCCCGATGTACCCGCCGGTTCTGGTGAAGCCGGAGGCGATGGAGGGCACGGGGTTCCTCGGCTCGCACGCCGCCGAGGTGTACCAGCTTCCGGACGAGGAGCTGTACCTGGTGGGGACGTCGGAGGTCCCGCTCGCCGCCTACCACATGAACGAGATCATCGACCGGTTGCCGCGACGGTACGCGGCCTGGTCGTCGTGCTTCCGCCGCGAGGCCGGTTCGTACGGGAAGGACACGCGCGGCATCATCCGCGTCCACCAGTTCGACAAGGTGGAGATGTTCTCCTACTGCGACCCGGCCGACGCGCACGCCGAGCATCTGCGGCTGCTGGAGTGGGAGAAGGAGATGCTCGCCAAGGTCGAGGTGCCCTACCGGGTGATCGACGTGGCGGCGGGCGACCTCGGCGCCAGCGCGGCCCGCAAGTACGACTGCGAGGCGTGGGTGCCGTCGCAGAACACGTACCGCGAGGTCACGTCGACGTCCAACTGCACCGAGTTCCAGGCGCGGCGGCTTTCGGTCCGGTACAAGGACGACGGCGGCCGCAGCCGTCCGGTCGCGACGCTGAACGGCACCCTGGCGACGACACGCTGGATGGTCGCGATCCTGGAGAACCACCAGCAGGCGGACGGCACGGTTCGCGTCCCCAAGGCGTTGCGGAAGTTCCTGGGCCAGGACGTCCTGGAACCCGTCGACCGCTGAAGCCCGCCGGAGCGACCGTCGGAGGCGTCACCTAGGGTTGTTCGCATCTGCCCTGGAAGGTGACATGTCTGAACCTGTGCCGCGTCTGATCGCCACCGATCTCGACGGGACGATCGTGCGTTCCGATGGAACGCTCTCGGAGCGCACGATCGCGGCCCTGGCCCGGGTGGAGCGGTCCGGGGCGATGCTCGTGATGGTGACCGGGCGTCCGCCGCGCTGGATGGCGGGGGTCGCGGCCGCCGTCGGGCATCGCGGCGTCGCGATCTGCGCCAACGGCGCCGTCGTGTACGACCTGCACACCGAGACCATTCTGCGGACCCGGGAGATCCCCGCCGACGTGCTCGCCGAGGCGGTCGCGCGGCTGCGCGCCATCTCGCCCGAGTTCCGGTTCGCCGTGGAGAGCCCGACCGGTTTCGTGGTCGAGGACGGCTACCTGGTCGAGGGCTGGGACGTCGAGTCCCTCGGCGGACGGGTCGTGGACGTCGCCGAACTCGTCCGCCAGAACGGCGCGAAACTGCTGGCGTTCCAGCCCGATGCCGACCCCGACTCGCTGGTGGAGAAGGCCGTCCAGGCGGTGGGCGACATCGTGACCGTCACGCATTCGTCCGGGCATGGGTTGCTGGAGATGAGCGCGCATGGCGTTACCAAGGCCAGCGCGCTTGCCTCGTTGTGTGCTGAACACGGGATCGCGTCGAGTGACGTCACGGCTTTTGGCGATATGCCGAACGATCTGGCGATGCTCACGTGGGCGGGGACATCGTATGCGGTCGCGAACGCGCATCCGCTGGTGCTGGCCGCCGTCACGCATCGGACGTCCCGCAACGACGACGACGGTGTCGCGGAGGTTCTCGAACGCCTCTTCCCGTAGGGACGGCCGCACCCGCGCGTGCGGATGCGGCCGTTCACGTCGTGTCCTACAGGCAGTCGTGTCCTACAGGTAGGGGCCGGACGAGTGGCTGCCGGGGGAATCGTCGTCCGCCCCGGGTGGCATCATCCCGGCGGGCAGGGCGCGCCGCATCTGCTCCAGCTGGGCCCGCGCGGCCATCTGCTGGGCGAACAGCGTCGTCTGGATGCCGTGGAACAGGCCCTCCAGCCAGCCGACGAGCTGCGCCTGCGCGATCCGCAGCTCCGACTCGCTCGGCACCGTCCCCTCCGTGAAGGGCAGTGACAGCCGTTCCAGCTCCGCGACGAGTTCGGGGGCGAGACCGTCCTCAAGCTCCTTGATGGACGAACTGTGGATCTCCCGGAGGCGGGCCCGGCTCGCCTCGTCCAGCGGGGCGGCCTTGACCTCCTCCAGCAACTGCCGGATCATCCCGCCGATCCGCATCACCTTCGCGGGCTGCTCGACCATGTCGGTGACCGACTTGCCCTCGGGTTCGCCGTCACCGGCGCCCTCGACGGTGAATCCGTTCGGGCCGACGACGAGGATCTGCGGATCCTGTTCAGAATGGTTCTTCGAAGGCTCGCTCATAGTCCTTTCATCCTCACACGGTCAACACGACTTTGCCGACGTGACCGCCCTCTTCGAGCAGCCGATGCGCGCTCGCCGCGTCCGGCATCGGGATCCGGCGGTCCACGACCGGCCGGACGGCGCCGGACTCCAGCAGCGGCCACACGTTCTCGCGGACGCTCGCCACGATCTCCGCCTTCTCCGCGTCCGGACGCGACCGCAGCGCCGTCGCGTGCACGAGCGCGCGCTTGCTCAGCAGTTTGCCGATGTCCAGCTCCGCCTTCGTGCCGCCCTGCAACCCGATCACCATCAGCCGACCGCCGGTGGCGAGCGCGTCCACGTTCCGCGCCAGGTACTTGGCGCCGATCAGGTCCAGGATGACGTCGTACGGGCCGTGCTGGACGAAATCGTCTTCGCGGTAGTTGACGGTGACGTCTGCGCCGAGTTCGCGGCAGCGGGCCGCCTTCTCTTCGCTGCCCACTGTCGTCACCACCCGTGCGCCGTGCGCCTTGGCGAGCTGGATCGCGAACGTCCCGATGCCGCTGCCGCCGCCGTGGACCAGGAGGGTCTCCCCGGCGCTGAGGCCCGCGAGCATGAACACGTTCGACCACACCGTGCACGCCACCTCGGGGAGGCCCGCGGCGTCGACGACGTCCACGCCGCGCGGCACCGGAAGCAACTGCGCGGCGGGCACGGCGACCCGTTCGGCGTATCCGCCGCCGCTGAGCAGCGCGCACACCTCGTCGCCGACCCGCGGGCCGGTGACGTCGGCGCCGAGTTCAGCGACACGGCCCGACACCTCAAGACCGGGGTACGGCGGGGTGCCGTCCGGGGGCGGGTAGAAGCCTTTTCGCTGCATGACGTCCGCGCGGTTGACGGCGCTCGCCGCGACGTCGACCAGGACCTCGCCGGGCTTCGGCGCCGGATCGGGCACCGTCCGCCATTCCAGGACGTCGGCGTCGCCCGGTTCGCGGATCACGATCGCGTGCATACCGGCCACGCTACCGGGCGCCCGGACGTGCCACGGCTGGCTCGTCCGTCCCATCCCCAACGTCGATCTCCGCAGGGGACGCATGGTATTAGTGCGCGGGTATCCTGCGTGGGGGTCTGTTTGCCCACCTGCACCCGTGTCGATCATCAGAGGCGTGCCCGAGGGGGAAGAACGGTGGCAAGGAACGAGCACGACGGGCGTTCTCTCGAAGAACGGCTGGCCTCCCTGGACGCGATGAGCGGAGACTCGACTCCCCAACCTCCCCAGCAGACCCCGCCCTCCGGAGCCGAGGGCGAACAGGCCCAGCAGCCTCCCCAGCAGGCTCCGCAGCAGGGCCCGGCCGAGCAGGAGAACGCGCCGCCGCCGGGAGCGGTCCCGCAACCTCCGCCTCCGCCCCCGAACGAGCAGTTCGACCCCAACGCCAACCCCTGGCTCAGCGCGCCGCCGCCCACGTTCCAGCAGGCCCCCGAGGGCTTTCCGCCCGACAACTTCGGGCCGCCGCAACCCCCGCCGTACGAGGGCGGGCCCATGCCGCAGCCGTTCGACGGCGGAATGCTGCCCCCGCCGTACCCGCCGCCGCAGGCACCGTACGACGCCAACGGCACGATCGCGCCGCCCCTCGAACAGCTGCCGCCGTACCCGTCCGAGCAGCTTCCCCCGCAGAACCCCGAGCCCCCGGCCCAGCCGTACGTCCCGTTCGACATCAACACCGGCCAGCCCATACCTCCCGACCCCAGCCCGGGCGGTCAGCCGTACCCGCCGTTCGACCCGAACATCGGCCAGCCATACCCGCAGGACCCGAACATGGGCGGCCAGCTATTCCCGCCCTTCGACCCCCACACCGGCCAGCCGTATCCCCCAGACCCGAACATGGCCGGTCAGCAGTTTCCGCCGTTCGACCCGAGCACTGGCCAGCCTTACGCGCAGGACCCGGGGATGGTCGGTCAGCCGTACCCGCCGTCCGACCCCAACGCGGCGGGTCAGCAGTTGCCTCCGATCGACCCGAGCACTGGCCAGCCTTACGCGCAGGACCCGGGGATGGTCGGTCAGCAGTTCCCGCCGATCGATCCCAACACCGGGCAGCCCTATCCCCGGGTCGACCCGAACACGGGTCAGCCGTACGCGCAGGTCGACCCCAATACTGGGCAGCCGTACGCGCAGGTCGATCCGAACACCGGGCAACCGTACGTGCCGATCGACCCGAACACCGGCCAGCCCGTGCAGGGGTACGGGTATCCGCAGGGGTATCCCGGGCAGGCGCAGCAGCCGCAGAACGCCGACAGCCTCAGTTCCGAGAACCTGCTCGGCGAGCGGCGGATCGCGCCGTCCTCTGGGTGGCGGCGCGCGGTCTACAAGGCGACCGCGGGCAGCATCCACCCGGGGGAGTCGCAGGGTGACCTGCGCCGCAAGGATCTGATCGCGCGGGCGCGGACCGTTGTCGCTGGCGGGCACCACCGGGTCGCCGTCATGTCGTTGAAGGGCGGCGTCGGCAAGACGACCACCACGACCGGACTCGGCTCGATGCTGGGCTCGCTGCGCGGCGACACCGTCATCGCGGTGGACGCCAACCCCGACCGCGGGACGCTCTCGGACAAGGTCAAGCTGGAGACGGCCGCGACCGTCCGCGACCTGCTCAACAGCCGGGACAGGATCCAGCGGTACGCCGACGTCCGGGCGTTCACCTCGCAGAACAACGCGCGGCTCGAAGTGCTGGCGTCCGACCGCGACCCGGCGGTGAGCGAGGCGTTCAGCGCCGAGGACTATGCCGCCGTGGCCGTCGTCCTGGAGCAGTACTACTCGATCTGCATCACCGACTGCGGGACGGGCCTGCTGCACTCCGCGATGGCGGGCGTGCTGAGCCTGGCCGACCAGCTCGTCCTCGTCAGTTCCCCGTCGGTGGACGGTGCCCGCTCCGCGAGCGCCACGCTGGACTGGCTGGAGGCGCACGACCACGGCCATCTCGTCCGGAACGGCGTGGTGGTGCTGTCGATGGTCCGCAACCGCACCCGCAGCCAGGTCGACCTGGACAAGCTCCAGGCCCACTTCGAGAGCCGCTGCCGCGCCGTCGTCCGCATCCCGTACGACGACCACCTGGAGGAGGGGGCCGAGGTCGAGCTGGAGCAGCTCGCCCCGGCGACCCGTGAGGCGTACCTGAACCTGGCCGCCGTCGTCGGCGACGGCTTCGCCTACCAGCGTCCACAGGCGTGATCGCCCGCTAGCGTTACGGTTCGTGAACGGTGTGTACGTGGGTAAGGCGGGTCCGGACGCCGCCGCCGACCGTGGCTGGCTGCTCGGGCACTTCAAGCCGCCGGGGGAGCTGCGTCGCAGCGACGAGGTCGAGGTCAAGTGGGGCGTCCACCCGAAGGGGGAGCGCCGCGCCGAATGGACGACGGGCGAGCGACGCACCGCGTTGCTGGTGCTGGTCAGCGGCCGGTTCCGGATGGAGTTCCGCGATGGTGACGTGGTGCTGTCCGAGCAGGGCGACTACGTGGTGTGGGCACGCGGCGTCGACCATTCGTGGTGCGCGGAGGAGGAGTCGGTCGTCATGACCGTCCGCTGGCCGTCCATCCCCGGATACGCCGTGCCGTGACGACGACGGTGCCGCTATCGTGGGCGGTGGTCATCTGGAGAGTTCGCATAGTGGACTAGTGCAGGCGCCTTGAAAGCGCCCAGGGCTGGGGACAGTCCTCGTGGGTTCGAATCCCACACTCTCCGCTCACACCGCCGCCACGCCTGGTGTCCGAAGTGCCCGGCTCGGTCGTATTCGATCCGTTACCCTCGTCGGCATGTCGCAGACACCCCAAGACCCGGCGGGTACCACCCACCAGTTCCAGAACTTCGCCGCCCAGGCGCCGCCGCAGAAGTCCGGGCCGAACGTCGCGCTCATCGGCGGCATCGCCGCGGCGGTCGTGGTCGTCGTGGCCCTCGTGGTCATCATCGCCATGCTCGCCTGACGCCGTCGTGCCCGTGCCCGTCTGACGGGATCAGCGGCCGGACTTCGAGAAGTGTTGGTAGTCCTTGGCGCCGTTCCATTCGCCGCCCCAGCCCCAGCCGATGGACGCGAACGCCTTGACGACCTTGTCGTCGGCGTGGATGACGCCGGGGTCGTCGTTCTTTCGGTTCTTGTACTTCTTGCAGTCGGCGTGGGCGGTGTGGCCGTCGGCGTAGACGTACGGGTTCTCGCAGGGGTTGATGTCGATCGCGAGGCCGTAGGCGTGCTGGGAGAAGGCCGTCGAGCCTTCGGCGGGACGGCAGTTGAACGCGGAGGTGTTGTCGGCCTCGATCGACTCGAAGTCGCTGGCCTTGTACTTGTCGACCGGTTCCATGCGCTTGATCGGGTAGCGCATGTCGTAGAGCTTCTCGAAGACGCTCGCCACGTCCTTCGCTTCCTTCGCGTTGACGATGAGCTGCCCGTCCTCGTGCGCTCTGTCGTCCATCCCCCAGTACGGCATCTTGATCAGGCGCAGGCCGGACGGCGGCACCGGGCAGCCCTTGCGCCACGAGTACTTCAGGTCACCGGCGCCGACCTTCGTGATCTCCGCCTCGAACGTGGGCGCCGCCGTGGGCCCGGACGGGGACTCCGACGCGGACGAGGTCGGCGCGGGGGAGGCCGTCCCGTCATCGTCGTCGGAACCGCCGCAGGCCGCCGCGGCGGGTGCCGCGGTGATCAGCGCGGCAAGGAAAGCGGCGGTGCGAATAGGCCATCTACCTGGCATCTTTCCAGCATGGCATGTCCAGCGGCATACACGTACGAGCCTGGATTCGCTACCGTGCGAGTGACGGCACGCCCGCCGGATAGGGGCCGGGACGGACGGGCCGTGAAACTCATCCGTCCGCCGGGCATGTCGCCCGCGGTGTCCGGCCCCGGGGGGAGCCGGGATGGCGGAACCTCAGGAGAGGGACCTCCCCAGCCTGGAGGACGAGATCTTCGCCGTGGCGCACAGCGTGGAGGTCGACGAGACCGCGCAGCCGCGCCTCCAGCCGGACAGGGCCCAGGTGTTCGTGGAACGCGCCCGCGTCTTCCTCGGCCGCGACGTCAAGGCGCTGGCGACGGGGTTCGGCAGCTTCCTGTTCGTCGACGCCGTGATGATGTACGCGCCGCTGATGACGAGCCGCCGCCCGAGCCTGTTGCCGCAGTTCGTGACGTTGCTCGTCCTGGCGTTCGGGCTCGGCGGGCTGCTGGTGTGGAAGGTGGGCGGACGGTGGCGGACGTTCGGCCACGGCATGATGCTCGCCTGGGTGTTCCTGACCCTGGTGTCGGTCGGGTTTCTCACCGGCGTGAGCGTCCCGCTCTAGGCCGTGTCCGTCCCGCACCAGGCCGTGTCCGTCCCGCACCAGGCCGTGTCCGTCCCGCACCAGGCGGGGGCCGGGTCAGGGAGTGGCGCCGACGCGTTTGAGGACGAGGGAGAAGGCGCGCCCGACGGCTTCGAGATCCTTGGGGTCGATCGCGTCGATGAAGAACGCCCGGACGGTCTCGACATGGTCGCGGGCGGCGCGGTCGAGGGCGTCGAAACCGTCCTCGGTGAGGTGCGCGTAGACGCCCCGCTTGTCGTTCGGGCAGCTGTCCCGCTTGACCAGGCCCTTGGACTCCAGGCGGGAGCAGGTGTGCGACAGGCGGCTGCGGGACTGGCTGGCGTTCTCGGCGAGTTCGGCCATGCGCAGCCGCCGGTCGGGCGCCTCGGAGAGCCGGACGAGGATCTCGTACTCCGACACCGACAGTCCGTGCCTGGCCTTCAGATCGCGGTCCATGATCTCGGTGAGCCGGACGCTTCCGTCCACGTACGCCCGCCAGTCGCGCTGCTGGGAGGCGTCGAGCCAGCGAGGTTCGCTCATACCACGGAGTATAGGCACAAATTGAAGATTCAACTAATGCGTGTCATTTTCACGTTACCAGGCCCCGGCGACATGGATTCGCGTCCCGAAGTCGCGGAGTCGGGTGACGGGCGGGGACGGCGTGCGCTAGTGTGTTCGAACAGTCGAACACAGGTTCGACGTGATGATCGAACGCGCTCGCCCGGGGAGGCGGCATGGTGGCGACGGTGGCCACGAGGGGGCCGGACGGCCAGGCGCGCTGCGAGCGGCGGCGGGAGCACGCGACACGCCGCAGCGGTTTCTACGCAAATCTACGGCCCCAGCTATATCGCCTCATAGAGTCCGACAGCGTGGACCCCGTACGCAACCCCTATGCCCCGGGCGCCGGGCAGCGTCCCCCGGAGCTGGCAGGCCGCGACCGTGAGCTGAGGCAGTTCGAGGTCGTGCTCGAACGGGTGGCCCGCGGCCGTCCCGAGCGCAGCATGATCGTCACGGGGCTGCGCGGGGTGGGCAAGACCGTGCTGCTCAACGCGTTCCGGTCGATGGCGATCCAGCGGCTGTGGGGGACGGGCAAGATCGAGGCCCGGCCCGACCAGTCGATCCGGCGGCCGGTCGCCTCGGCGCTGCACCGGGCCGTGCGTGAGCTGGCGCCCCGGCACCGCGCGCCCGACCGCATCGAGGAGTTCCTCGGCGTGCTCAAGGCGTTCGCGCAGTCGGGTCCCGAGCCGTCCGGCAAGGAGAAGGCGCGCGCGCACCGGTGGCAGCCCGGCATCGACGTGCCCGCCTCGCGGGGCCGTGCCGACTCCGGCGACCTGGAGATCGACCTCACCGAGTTGTTCGTCGACGCCGCCTCCGTCGCGACCGACGTCGGCGCCGGGATCGCCCTGTTCGTCGACGAGATGCAGGACATCCCGGCCGACGACGTGTCCGCGCTGTGCGCGGCGTGCCATGAGTTGTCGCAGGTCGGCGGCCCGCTGATCGTGGTCGGCGCCGGGTTGCCGCACCTGCCCGCCGTCCTGTCGGCCAGCAAGTCGTACTCCGAGCGGCTGTTCCGCTACGCCCGCATCGACCGGCTCGACCGCGAGTCCGCCGATTACGCCCTGCTCGCCCCCGCCGAGCGGGAGGAGGTCACCTTCACCGAGGACGCCCTCGACGCGCTGTACGGCGCGGCCGACGGCTACCCGTACTTCGTCCAGGCGTACGCCAAGGTCGTCTGGGACGTCGCGCCCGACACCCCGATCACCGCCGACGACATCAAGGTCGCGGCCCCGGAGGCGGAGAGCGAACTGGCGGTCGGCTTCTTCGGTAGCCGCTACGAGCGCGCCACCCCCGCCGAGCGCGACTACATGCGCGCCATGGCGATGCTCGGCGACGACCCGGTGTCGACCGCGTCCGTCGCCGACGAGCTGGGCCGCAAGCCGTCCAGCCTGTCGCCAGCCCGTGACGGCCTCATCAAGAAGGGCCTCATCTACAGCGCGGAACGCGGCATGGTCGCGTTCACCGTCCCGCACTTCGGCACGTTCCTCCGCTCCCAACCCGCCTGATCCCGTCTGACTCATCCGGCCCATCCGATCCCATAACGATCTCTAGCGAAATCGCTAGAGATCTGTAGAGAACGACATCACTACCCTGTCGTCAGCGAACTCTAGGACCCTCTAGCGGCAGGGCTAGAAAGCCGTAGATTCTTCTGTCATGCGCTCTGGCCTTTTCTACGGCTCTCTACGCCCTCCGGTAGAGAAACAAAGAGAGATCGACACAGCAGGTCAGGCGCGGGCCGAGGCCTCGTCGACGATTCTCTAGCCATTTATTGGACGAGTCCAAGAATGGGCTAGAGAATCGCAGAGAGGTCGTGCGCGTCCGGTGCCGTCAGCGCCGAGCGGACCGTCCGGTCGCGTTCGGCGGTCGACACCGCGAACACGACCTCCAGACTTCGTCCGGCGACGCGGGCCGGGAAGACCACGAAACGCCAGCAGCCCTCCCGCCACACGTCCAGCGGGACGGCGCTCGTGATGACGTTCTCGTGCTCCACCCACGCGGGGCTGTTGAAGAGCGTCGCGTACGTCTCTCCGATCGGGCTGCGCCGCCGCTCGCACGGCGTCGACGTGCGCGGACAGCGCGGCAGCCCGCCCCGTTCGAGGACGGCGGCCAGCTCGGGCGACAGCGCGGCCAGCAGCGCCACCTCCACCGCGAGCACCAGCCACACCTGCGCCTGGACGTCGCGCAACACGTCCAGCCCCGCCATCGGCGCCCCGAGCGAGGCGACCCCGGCCCCGGTGAACAGCATCGCGCGCACCACGCTGCGCCGCTCCACCCGCCGGGGGCTCAGCCCGCCGAAACAGCCGCATCCCGCGTCCGGACGGCGGACCCGCAGCTCACCGACCACCCAGGTCGCGGCGGCGAACACCACCGTCGTCGCCAGCCGCACCGACAGATGCGACGTGACCAGCAGCGCCAGCCCGAGCACGCCCTCGCCGAGCCCGAGCCCGACCGCCATCCCGCGGTTGCCGCGCAGCGCGGTCAGCCGCGCGAGGCCCGCGGGCACCGGCACGCCGTGGACGCGGTGCGAGGCGTTCGCCGCCGGTTCCCGGACCGTCAGTTTCGCCAGGCACGCGGCCAGCAGCACCGCCGCCAGCAGCAGCACCTGCGTGTTCTGGAACGCCGTCACCATGCCGCCGCCCCCTCCGGCACGGCCCCGGCGGAGGAACGATCCACCGGGTAGAACCGGCGCCGCGCGCCGCCCGGCAAGGGCCGGATCGCGGCGTTGAAACAGCCGGACTCCAGGTCGCCGCCGAGGCCCGCGAACAGGGCGGGCGTCAACTCCACGATCCGCCCGCGCGGCGACGCCCCGCACTCCACACAGCGGTCGCAGTAGCGTGCCGCCACGCAGCCGCACTCGACGATGGGCACCGGCGCCGCGCGTCCGGTGCACTCGTTGTGGACGGAGACCTCGCTGCCGATCGACAGATACGGGAAGGCGACGCAGCCGGACGGGGCGTCCACGCACCCCCCGGCGTCGCCCTCGGGATCGACCGCCGGGTACGCGGCCCCCTCCCCGTCGACCGCCCGGCCGTCGAACCAGGTCGCCGTGCCGCGCAGCACACTGGGCACGGGCGCGGCGACCCGCGGCGAGGCGAGGTCGTCCGCCCGGTACCCCGGCTGTGACGTGCCCGGATGCACTGCCAGCGGCCCGCCTGGCGTCCGCACGCAGATCACGTCGATCAGGTATCCGGGCTCCAGCCGCGGATGCCGGACGAGTATCCGGCCGAGGGCGCGCGGCGGGATCTCCACCCGGGTCCGGCCCCTGTGCGGGCCCATGTCCACGTCCACGCCGTCCTTGCCGCACGCCAGGATCGTGCCGGTGACCCGGCCGATGTCGGCCCAGACGCGGTCGGCGACGCGGACGCCGCGCGCGGCCGCCCCGTCCCGGACGGCGCGACCCTCCCTCGGCCGGACGATCACCTGGTGGCCCGGTCTGAGCAGGGCGGAGCCCCCGCGACCGCCGTGCCAGACCGCCGTGTCAGGCGCCATCGCCAGGCGGACCTCGTCGTCCACGGTGCCGACGACGAGGAGATGCGGGGCCGTGTCGAGCACGATCCCGGTCACCGCGGTCGGCGGGGGGCCCGCCGGCTCCGGGCTACCGTCGTCCTGGGACGTTCCGAGGACGGCGGCGCGGCGTCGGCGGCGGCTCGCTCCACGGTGTTGAGGTGGCGGCATGCGGGGCTCCGGCGTCCATCATCACTCTGGGCCACAGCTGTTAGGACAGCGAGTCAAGAGTCACGTACGGTGACTCGCGCTGTCGACGGATTTGTCGCGATAAGTCAGCTGGTGGAGGACGTTTGATCTACCCGGGATGAAGATTATCCTCTGGTTGACCCGGATATGTATTTTCCGTATGCCCGAAATTACGATCACCGTGCGATCGTCGACCATACGGGGAGCCGGTGGCGGCTCCGCAACCCCTGGTCCGGTGGTGAGGTGAACGGGACGCGGCACGAGGAGTTCCGCGCGTACGTGGCGGAACGCGGGACCGTGCTGCTCCGCGCCGCGAACCAGCTCACCAGCGACCGCGGCGAGGCCGAGGACCTCCTCCAGGCCGCCCTCGCCAAGACCTATCTCGCCTGGGACCGCATCCAGAACCCGGCCGCCGTCGACGGCTACGTCCGCCGCGCCATGGTCAACACGCAGATCTCCTGGTGGCGCCGCCGCAAACTCGACGTCTACCCGACCGACCGGCTCCCGGACCGTCCGGTGGACGACCACACCGGACGCAGCGAGATGCGCGACGAACTGGGCCGCGCCCTCCGCCATCTCCCCGAGCGGCAGCGCCTCGCCGTCATGCTCCGCTACTACGAGGACATGTCGGAACGCGAGATCGCCGAGACCCTGGGCATCAGCGTCGGAACGGTCAAGTCGACCGTGTCCCGGGGCATGACCAAACTTCGCGAACTCATGACCACCCGCTAGCCCCGATCGGCGCCTCGTCCGGGGCCGGGCTCACACGGGCCCACGCGGGCTCACACGGGCCCACGTGGGACGCGCTGGGACGGGAACGCGCCAACACGTAAGGTCACAGGTGTGGCACTACCCCGCACCTACGAGTCACAGAACTGTTCGATCGCGCGGTCGTTGGAGGTCGTCGGCGATCGGTGGACGCTGCTGGTGATCCGCAGTGCCCTCCAGGGCGTGCGGCGCTTCGACGACTTCCAGGACGAGCTGGGCGTGGCGCGGAACGTCCTCACCGACCGGCTCAACCGGCTGTGCGAGGAGGGCGTGCTGCGGCGCGTCCCGTACCAGGAGCGGCCGGAGCGGCACGAGTACCGGCTGACCCGCAAGGGCGTCGAGCTGTGGCCCGCGATGATGACGCTGATGATGTGGGGCGACCGCCACTACGCGCCCGAGGGGCCGCCCCTGATCATCGGCCACCGGGGCTGTGAGGGGAGCCTGACCCCGCGGTTCACCTGCGACTCCTGCGGCGCGTTCCTCGAACCGACCGACGTCGAACCGCGTCCGGGCCCGAGCGCCTGACCGTAACGAGTTGCTTCACACAACTTTCCGCGCTGCAATGGGTTGCATGGAACAACTCGCTACCCGCTCCTGGGACCTGCGGTTCCGCCCGTACGGGATCGCCGATCGGGTGAGCGTGCTGCGGATGTCGGACCGGCTGTCCGCCGACAGCCTCTACACCCGCTTCTTCGCCGGGACGCCCCGGCTCCCCCGCCACTACGTCGCCCTGCTCGACGGCCTCGACCACTGGGACCGGGAGGCCATGGTGGCGCTGGACCGCGACGAGATCGCGGGCATCGCCGAGTACGTCCGGCACCCGGGACGGCCCTGGCGCGCCGGGCTCGCCGTCCTCGTCACCGACCGGTGGCAGCGGCGCGGCGTCGGCACCGCCCTCGTCGTCTACCTCGCCGAACTCGCCGCCCGGCGCGGCATCACCGAGTTCGACGCGGACGTCGTGCTCACCAACAAGGGCGCCGTCCGGTTCGTCAGGCGCGGCTGGCCGGCGGCGCGCTCGACCAGGGACGGCGCCTCGACCCACTTCCGCCTCCCCCTGCCCAGCACGGCCTGACGTTCCTGCTTACGATGGCCCGCATGACCCAGAACCTGCTCGGCGGCCTGCCTCCGACCGAACTGCCGGACAACCCCGAGGCGCGCGAGTCCCTGGAGAACGGCCTCGACCCGTTCGAGGTCGCCGCCCGCCACCCCGACTACCCGGCCGCGTGGGCCGAACTGGCCGACCGCGCGTTCGCGAACGGCAGCGTCATCGACTCCTACGCGTTCGCCCGTACCGGCTACCACCGCGCCCTCGACCAGCTCCGCCGCGCCGGATGGAAGGGCCAGGGGCCCGTTCCGTGGGAGCACGAGGCCAACCGCGGCTTCCTGCGGTCCCTGCACGCCCTCGGCCGCGCCGCCGCCGCCATCGGCGAGGACCACGAGGCCGAACGCTGCAAGACCTTCCTGCGCGACAGCAGCCCGACCGCCGCCGACACCCTGGAGGCGTCCTAGCCGCCGCCGTCACCCCGTGAGGAGGTCCTCGGCGCAGACGCGGAAGGCCGCGAGCAGCCGGTCACGGTCACCGGCGCGGGTCGCGAGCACGACATGGCTCGGCTCGACGCCCTCCAGCGGGACGGTGGTGAGGTCGGGCCGGTGCCGGATCCCGGCGGGGACGATCGCCACGGCCTGCCCGGCGGCCACGAACTCGTTCTTGTCCTCGACCGCGTCCACGACGGGACCGTCCGGCGCCCGGGACCCGTCGGGGCGCGGGTCGATGCGCCAGTGCGCGTTCCAGGCCGCGTCGGACGACAACAGGGGCAGCGGCTCGTCGGCGATGTCGTCGAGCGTGAGCGACTCGCGGTGGGCCAGCCGGTGGTCGAGCGGCATCAGCACCACGCGCGGCTCGTCGTACAGGACGGTCACATGCAGCCCGCCGGTCGGGAACGGCAGGCGGCACACGGCCGCGTCCACCCGATGCTCCAGGAGGGCCGTGCGTGGCTCGTCCCACTCCAGATGAAGAGAGCATCATGCGTGTTTTCGTCACCGGCGCCACCGGATTCGTCGGGTCCGCCGTGGTCCGCGAGTTGAGGGACGCCGGGCACCAGGTCGTCGGCCTGGCCCGTTCCGACGCGGCCGCCGCCGCCGAAGCGCACCTTGGCGACCTGGACGATCTCCACGGCCTGCGCGAGGGGGCTCGCGCCACGGACGGCGTCATCCGCCTGGCCTACCGAAACGACCTGGTGTTCAACGGCGACCTCGACTCGGCCGGACGGGCCGACCTGCGCGCCATCGAGGCCATCGGCGAGGCGCTCGACGGCACCGGCAAGCCGTTCGTCGTCCCGTCCGGCACCCTGTCGGTCTCCCCTGGCGGCCGGGCCACGGGGGAGGACGAACCCGACCCGGCGTCGCACCGGGCCCCGGCGGAGAACGCGGCCCTCGCGCTGGCCAGGCGCGGTGTGCGGTCGTCGGTGGTGCGCCTCCCGCCCTCCGTGCACGGCGACGGCGACACCGGCTTCGTCCCCGCCCTGATCCGCATAGCCCGCGACTCGGGCGTCGCCGGTTATGTGGACGACGGCGCCAACCGCTGGCCCGCCGTCCACAACCGAGACGCCGCGAATTTGCTCCGACTGGCCCTGGAAGAGGCCCCAGCGGGCGCGCGGCTGCACGCGGTCGATGACGAGGGCGTGCCATTCCGCGAAATAGCCGACGTGATCGGTATTCAGTTGGACGTGCCAGTCAAGAGCATTCCCGACGACGAGAAGAACGCGCACTTCGGTTTCCTGTCCGCCTTCGTGTCGCGGGACGTCCCCGTGTCCAGCGAACTGACCCGAAAGCTCCTCGACTGGCGTCCCACCCGGCCACGCCTCCTCCAGGACCTTCACGTGGGCCACTACTTCACCGGCTGATCGAGCGCCGCGCCCGGGGCGGCGGGTGCTCCGGTTTCCTCGCCGCCCAGGTGCGGGTACGCTTTGATCGCAAGAGGCCCCTTCGCGCACTTGCGGCGACCGGGGCCTTCGTCGTGGGGAAGGAAATGTGGCATGCCTGCCATCGTTCTTGTCGGGGCCCAGTGGGGAGATGAGGGCAAGGGCAAGGCGACGGACCTGCTCGGTGGGGACGTCGACTACGTCGTCCGCTACCAGGGCGGCAACAACGCCGGGCACACGGTGGTCATCGGCGACCAGAGCTACGCGCTGCACCTGCTGCCGTCCGGGGTGCTGTCCCCCGACGTCGTCCCGGTGATCGGCAACGGCGTGGTGATCGACCCGGCCGTGCTGCTCCAGGAGATCGACGGCCTGCGCGCCCGCGGCGTGAGCTGCGAACGCCTGCTGATCTCGGCGAACGCGCACCTGATCATGCCGCACCACCGGGCCCTGGACAAGGTCACCGAGCGCTACCTCGGCAAGGCCAGGATCGGCACCACCGGACGCGGCATCGGCCCCACCTACGCCGACAAGATCAACCGCATGGGCATCCGGGTGCAGGACCTGTTCGACCCGAACATCCTCACCCAGAAGCTCGACCTGGCCCTGCGCGAGAAGAACCAGGTCCTGACGAAGGTCTACAACCGGCGCCGCATCGAGACGGGCCCGATCGTCCAGGAGTACCTGGAGTACGGGGAGCGCCTCCGGCCGTTCGTGGGCGACACCACGCTCGTCCTCAACGAGGCCCTCGACGACGACAAGGTCGTCCTCCTCGAAGGCGCCCAGGGCACCCTCCTGGACCTCGACCACGGCACCTACCCGTTCGTGACGTCGTCCAGCCCGACCGCGGGCGGCGCCTGCGCGGGCTCCGGCATCGGCCCCACGAAGATCACCCGCGTGATCGGCATCATCAAGGCGTACACGACCCGCGTCGGCTCCGGCCCGTTCCCCACCGAACTGCTGGACGAGCAGGGCGAGTACCTGCGCACGACCGGCGGCGAGTACGGCGTCACCACGGGCCGAGACCGCCGCTGCGGCTGGTTCGACGCCGTCATCGCCCGCTACGCCACCCGCGTCAACGGCATCACCGACTACTTCCTCACGAAGCTGGACGTCCTGTCCGGCCTGGACCAGGTCCCGGTCTGCGTCGCCTACGAGGTGGACGGCACCCGCGTGGACGAACTGCCGACCACCCAGACCGAGTTCCACCACGCCAAGCCGATCCTCGAACACCTGGACGGCTGGCAGGAGGACATCACCGGCGCCAAGAAGTTCGAGGACCTCCCCAAGAACGCGCAGGCCTACGTCCGCGCCCTGGAAGACCTCTCCGGCTGCCGCATCTCCGCGATCGGCGTCGGCCCGGGCCGCGACCAGACGCTGTCACTCCGCCCCCTGGTCTGACATGCCCGTAGAGGTCCACGGCCACCGCGGCGCCCGAGGACTCCGCCCGGAGAACACCCTCCCCGGCTTCGCCCACGCCGTGGCCCTGGGCGTGGACGCCATAGAACTGGACGTCGGCCTAACCGCCGACAACGAGGTCGTCCTCAACCACGACCAAACCCTCTCCCCCCACAACCTCAAAGACACAAAACCAGCCCACCCAGGCGACCCGGCCTACCCCTACGTGGGCAAACGCATCCGCGACCTGACCCTCCCCCAACTCCGCACCATCAACGCAGGCGCCGGAGGAATCCCCACCCTCACCGAAACCTGCGCCCTCCTAGCCCCCACACACATAACACTCTCGGTAGAACTAAAAACCGACCCCACCTGGCCACCTCACGAGATCGACCTCCTCCTCGGAACCACGGTGGAAATCCTGACGTCCGCAGGCCTGACAAACCGAACCCGCCTCCTGGCCTTCGACTGGCGAGTCCTAACCCAGGCCCGAGACAACCACCCCACCTTCGGCCGAGTAGCCCTGGCCGAACGCAAGACCCTGACCCCCAACACCACCTGGCTGGCAGGCCAATCCCCAGCCGACCCAGTCTCAGCCGCCGCCGAGATAGGCGCCACGGCCTTCTCCCCAGAACACGTCCTGACGACCCCACCCCTGGTAGAAGCGGCCCACGCCAGAGCCCTCCCAGTAATCGTCTGGACGGTAAACACCCCAGAAGAGATGACTCGCTTCATCGACTACGACGTCGACGCCATAGTCACCGACTACCCCGACCGCCTGATCCAGCTCCAAACCGCAACGCCTCGATGATGAGCAACGGCTACGCGCGCTGAACACGGACCTGATCCGCGTCCGGCCCTCCGAGCAGAGAACGCCCTTTCTCGTAGCGGTACTCAGTGGCACGCCTGATCCGTGCCGTGTCGTCAGCGGCCACGGGTCGCCTCCTCGCAGGCACAGTGACCGGCGAGTGGTAGCCACAAGTTGCCGAGGCCCCCAAACCAGAACAGGGTGTCCATGCACATCCATCGCCGCGCGCCGCGCCGCTGAGCACAGCACGGCGCGGTCACCGGGTGTACCGCTCGGCGGGGACCGTGGCGACGGCCCGTGCGGTGTCCTCGGCGTCGAGCTGTGCCTCGATCTGGAGGACGCCGTCGACGAACACCCAGCCGGGGAAGCCCTCACGGAGGCGGGCTAGCTGCTGCTGGATGTCTTGCGGGGTAGAGGTCATGGGACCGTCCTGGCTGCGACGCGCGTGATTCTTCGGTCACCATTAGTGAACCTTGAGGCACGCAGAGACCCTGTCGAAGCCAGCAGGCAAGCACTGAGTGTCATAGAGGCTGTTCCGGAAGACCGCCGGATCAAGCGTGTGACTCTCACCGCTCGCCGCGTCCTAGAGGCCCTCCCCGAGCAAGCCCGTACACTCCCAGCCGCCCGGGAACTACGCGCATTGACCTCCGCCTAGCCCACCGGATTCTAGGGCTCAGCCACCGGCTCCAACGTCAGCTATGACCTCGACGCCATAGTCACCGACTACCCGAGCGTCTACGCCGAATTCTCGACTAGCCAGTCGGTGGGTGTACCCACGAGGCGAAGCGCTGGTCTGGTGCCGCGTCTTCGCGCCAGTACCTGAGGACGGTCTCGTGCACGATGTCGAGCCGTTCCGCTGCTATGAGGCACGGGAGCGGTTCCCGTCCCCCGGCGTCCGCGTCGAAGGCGACCAGGACAGGCGGTTCCTCACCGAGCCGTCGAGCGATCGACGACGACTCCTCACGAGTGGACGCACGAAAGACGGGGTCGTGGAACGTCGAAGGGCAACTGACGTAGAGCGGCGTGCTGAAGTTCAACTCCAGGCCGTGGTGGTAGGTGAGGTCGAAGTCAGCGGCCAATTGGAACCTTGCGCCGCCCCACGACATGACTTCCCAGTCCCACCAGGAGCCTTCGGGTAGTCGGAGTGCGCCGTGCGACCGTTCAGCGTTCACTTCCAGCCTCCGCGAGGCTCTACAACCAGCCGTTTCGGCGGAAGCCCCTGTGCAGCGAGAAACATGCCAGGGCGATGACCGCGAGGATCATCGGGTAGCCGTAGCGCCATTCGGTTTCGGGCATGAAGGTGAAGTTCATGCCGTAGATCCCGGCTATGGCGGTCGGGACCATGAAGATGGCGCCCCAGGCGGAGATCTTCCGCATGTCCTTGTTGTCGGCGACGGTGACCTGGGTCATGTGGGCCTGGAGGATGGGGTTGAGGAGTTCGTCGTAGGCCTCGACCTGTTCGCGGACGCGGGTGAGGTGGTCCTCGACGTCGCGGAGGTACTCCTTGATCTCGGCGGGGACGAAGCGGCGGCCCGACAGGTGGCGGAGGGGTCCGGCGAGGGGGCCGACGGCGCGCTTGAGCTGGATGACCTCGCGCTTGAGGCGGTAGATGCGGCGGGATTCGTCGGTGCGCTCGGGGGAGAAGACGGCCTCTTCGACCTCGTCGATGTCCTCCATGACGGCGGCGGCGACGGAGACGTAGCCGTCGACGACGCGGTCGGCGACGGCGTGCAGGACGGCGGCGGGGCCGAGGGCGAGGCGGGCCGGGTCCTGTTCGAGGTCGCCGCGGACGGGGCCGAGGGCGCCGTGGGCGCCGTGCCGGACGGTGACGACGAAGTCGGGCCCGCAGAAGATCATGATCTCGCCGGTCTCGACGACCTCGGCGCCGCCGGGTCCGCTGGAGACGTAGCCGACGGTCTTCATGACGACGAAGTGGACGTCGTCGTAGCGTTCGAGCTTGGGCCGCTGGTGGGCGTGGATGGCGTCCTCGACGGCGAGCGGGTGCAGGCCGAAGACCTCGGCGAGGTCGGTGAGTTCGGCGGCGGACGGCTCGTGCAGCCCGACCCAGACGAAGCCCGCGCTGTCGCTGTCGCCGTCCGCGGTGAGGCGGCCGTCGCGGATGAGGCGGACGGCGTCGGCGATGGTCGCGGTGGACGCGCGGTGCCCGTCGATGTAGGCGGCCCAGTCGATGACGGCGGAGTCGCGGCGCGGCGCCCGGACGCCGGGGCGGCCGCGCGTCTTGAACAGCGCGCGCCCTGGGCGGACTCGTGTCATGGCCATGAGGTGCTCCTAACCCGCCTGGCCACGCACGTCGCGGCGCGCTCTACCCGGGCCGGTCAGCGAGGGGAGCGCGCGGGAGCGGTGGCCGGACGCCAGATGGAGGCGGACGGTCGGACAGTCCGGCTCGGACTGTGAGGGTTTTCCGGCGAACTGCAAGGATCACCAGGACTCATCCCGACCACCTCCTTTCAGGCGTCTCGACAGCAGGCGGTCAAGCCCGTGGAAGCTTACCAGCCGACATTTAGGACGCCGTCCCTAACAGTGAGGTTCACATCTCGGGATGTGATGGTCGCCTCAGTGCTCTGGTGCGGGTCAAAGGCCCAGTAAGCTCGCGTGGCGTGCGAGTACTCGTCCTTGGATCGGGTGGCCGCGAGCATGCGCTCGCCCGCGCCCTGCACCGCGACCCCGCCGTGACCGCCCTGCACTGTGCCCCGGGCAACCCGGGCACGGCGGCGATAGCGCAGAACCACCAACTCGATCCGTGTGATCCGACGGCGGTGAGGGAGCTGGCGGAGCGGCTGGGCGTCTCCCTGGTGGTGGTCGGCCCGGAGGCGGTGCTGGTGGCGGGCGTCGGTGACGCTCTGCGGAAGGCGGGCATCCCGTGTTTCGGGCCGGATCGGGCCGCCGCGCGGATCGAGGCGTCCAAGGCGTTCGCGAAGGAGATCATGGCGGCGGCCGGGGTGCCGACCGCCGAGTCCCGGGTGTGCGACACGTCCGCGCAGGTGGAGGAGGCGTTCGACGCCTTCGGCCCGCCGTACGTGGTGAAGGACGACGGCCTCGCCGCCGGTAAGGGCGTCGTGGTCACCGAAGACCGGACCGCCGCGTCCGAGCATGCCGCCGGGTGCGAGCGGGTGGTGATCGAGGAGTTCCTGGACGGCCCGGAGGTCTCGCTGTTCGCGCTGTGCGACGGTGCGCACGCCGTCCCGCTGCTGGCCGCGCAGGACTTCAAGCGCGCCTACGACGGCGACGAGGGCCCCAACACGGGCGGGATGGGCGCGTACACGCCGCTTCCGTGGACGCCGCCGGGGTTCGTGGACGAGGTGATGTCCACGGTCGTCCAGCCCGCCGTGGACGAGTTGCGCCGCCGCGAGACCCCGTACGTCGGAACCCTGTACGCGGGATTGGCGCTGACGTCCAGGGGCGTACGCGTCGTGGAGTTCAACGCGCGGTTCGGTGACCCGGAGACACAGGTCGTCTTGGACAGGCTGGCGACCCCGATCGGGACGCTCCTCCAGGCGTGCGCGATCGGCGGTCTCGACCCGTCGCTGCGGCCCGAATGGCATCCAGGCGCGGCGGTGACGGTCGTGGTCGCCGCCGAGGGCTACCCGTCCGCCCCGGTGAAGGGCGACGAGATCACCGGACTGGACGAGGCCGCCGCGACCCCGGGCGCGTACGTGCTGCACGCGGGCACGAAGCTCGACGAAGACGGCCGTCTCGTCGCGTCGGGCGGCCGTGTCCTCAGCGTCGTCGGCACCGGCGCCGACCTGGGCGAGGCCCGCGACGCCGCCTACGCCGCCGTCGCCAGGATCGGGCTGCGCGGGTCGCATCACCGCGGTGACATCGCGCTCAGGGCGGTGCGCGCGGGGGCGTGACGCCCCGCCCGGACGGCGGACCGCGCGACCTGGGACAATCGTCGGGTGATCGAACGGTACACGCTTCCGGAGATGGGGCGCGTCTGGAGCGACGCGCACAAGTACGAGCTGTGGTGCCGGGTCGAGACCCTGGTGGTCGAGGCCCACGCCGAGGCCGGGACGGTCCCGCCGGAGGTGGTCGAGCCGGTCCGGAAGGCGCCGCCGCCGACGCCCGAGGCGGTGCACGAGATCGAGGCGGTCACCCAGCACGACGTGATCGCGTTCCTGTCGGCGTGGGCGGACAACACCGAGCCCCGGGAGGCGGCCCGGTACGTCCATTTCGGCATGACGTCGTCCGACCTGCTGGACACGGCGCTGGCGATCCAGCTCGTCGAGGCCACCGACATCCTGCTCGCCAAGGCCGACACGCTGGTCGCGACGCTGCGCGACCACGCGCTCGCGCACCGGGCGACGCTGCGGGTCGGCCGCACGCACGGCATCCACGGCGAGCCGGACGTGTGGGGCCACCGCGTCGCCGACTTCGCGTTCGCGACGGCCCGGTCGCGCGACCGTCTCCGCCGGGCCCGCGAGGCCGTCGGCGTGATGGCGATCTCCGGCGCGGTCGGGACGTACTCCAACATCGACCCGGCGGTCGAACTGCACGTCGCGCGCAAGCTCGGCCTCCGCACGGCGGACGTGTCGACGCAGGTCGTGATGCGCGACGGCATCGGCGAATGGGTATCGGCGCTGGCGGTACTGGCGACGGTGTGCGAGGCGATTGCGCTGGAGGTGCGGCACGGGCAGCGCACTGAGGTCCGCGAACTGTGGGAGCCGTTCGGGAAGGGTCAAAAAGGCTCGTCGGCGATGCCGCACAAGAAGAACCCGATCATCTCGGAGCGGCTGGCCGGGATGGCGCGGATCGTGCGGGCGCAGATCGTCCCGGTGCTGGAGGGCATCCCGCTCTGGCACGAGCGCGACATCTCGCATTCGTCGACGGAGCGGATCGCGTTGCCGGACGCCTCCATCGCGCTCGACTACATGCTCAATCTGACGAATCGCCTCATGTCCGGACTTGTCGTCGATGAGGCGCGGATGCTGGCCAACCTCGAATCGACCGGCGGCCTCATCTACACCTCGACCGTCCTGCTCGAGCTGGTCGAGGCCGGGATGTCGCGCGACGACGAGGCGTACCCGCTCGTCCAGAAGGCCGCGATGGAGACCTGGGAGACCGGCGTGCCGTTCCGCGACACGCTGCGCAGGCACGCCGCCGAGAACGGCCTGAAGCTGGACGAGGCGCGCCTGGACGAGGTGTGCCGCCCCGAACGCTTCGTCGAGCGGCTCGGCCCCGTGTTCGACCGCCTGGCCGCTCTCCAGTAGAGACCGATCCGACCGGAGGGACCTTGACGGCGACCCTGACCGAACTGAACGCCTATCCACTCAAAGGCGCCCGTGGCACGGCCCTGACTCGTGCGGACCTGTCCGCGCGGGGCCTGCCGTTCGACCGCGAGTTCATGCTCGTCACGCCCGAGGGCAGGTTCCTGTCCCAGCGGGAGTTGGGGCGGATGGCGCTGCTGCGTCCGTCCTACGACGGCGAGGTCCTCACGGTGCACGCGCCCGGCCTCTCGCCGCTCGTCCACAAGGCCGTGGACGACGGCGAGGTCCTGGACGTGACCGTCCACCGGAAGGAGTGCGAGGGCGTCCACCAGGGCGACGAGGCCGCGGCGTGGTTCTCGGCCTTCCTCGACCAGGACTGCCGCCTCGTCCGCTTCACCGGGCACCGGGACACGTCCAGGGGCGGCGGCGAGCTGATGTTCGCCGACGGGTACCCGCTGCTGCTCATCTCCGCCGAGTCGCTCACCGACCTGAACGCCCGGCTGGACGAGCCGCTCCCGATGAACCGGTTCCGTCCGAGCCTGGTCATCGAGGGTCTCGGCGCGTTCGGCGAGGACGACGTCCGCCTGCTGCGCATCGGCGAGACCGTCATCGAGATGGTCAAGCCCTGCGGCCGCTGCGTCGTCACCACCACCGACCAGGACACCGGCGAACGCGGCCGTGAACCGCTGCGGACGCTCGCCACCTACCGCACCCGCGACCGCGGCATCCAGTTCGGCCAGAACTGCGTCCCGCGCACGCTCGGCACGCTCACGCTGGGCGATCCGGTGAAGGTCCTGGAGCCGCGCCGTAACTGACCGCAACCTGATCGCACCAAGCTTGACCATGATCGGGGTGAACCTTCGCCGTTCGTCGGGCATCCCAAGGA
Organism: Actinomadura meridiana; assembly: GCF_039537545.1. Taxonomy (NCBI): domain Bacteria; kingdom Bacillati; phylum Actinomycetota; class Actinomycetes; order Streptosporangiales; family Thermomonosporaceae; genus Actinomadura; species Actinomadura meridiana. The sequence goes on along the minus strand of NZ_BAABAS010000020.1, from coordinate 396,551 downwards.
ACAGACCGACGTCCACAGGGCGAGGGCCGGATCCGTCACTCCCGGCCCGGTGGTTTACTTGGGTCGCGTTGGCGCAGAGGGGGGATCGTTCGGCGCGCTCGGCCCTCGTGCTCCCACTGGCAGGCACGTACCCCGCATCGAAGGAGTAAGGCGGCATGAGCATGGGCCACGAGGTTCGCTACCGCGTGCGCGGCGGCCGGCAACTGCACGGCACCGTATTCGTCCAGGGAGCAAAGAACGCCGTGCTGCCGATGATCGGCGCCTCGCTCATGGCCTCCAAGGGGCGCACCGTCCTGCGCAACGTCCCGATCATCGAGGACGTGCAGCGCGCGGTGGAGCTGGCCCGGGCCATCGGCGCGAAGGCGGAGCTGCACGAGACCGAGCGGACGCTGGTGATCGACGCCTCCACGCTGAGCAGCCCGGTGCTGCCCGCCGACATCGCGTCCCGGTTCCGCGGCTCGTTCCTGTTCGTCCCGGCGCTGCTGCACCGGCTCGGCGAGGCCGTCATCGAGGGCGTCGGCGGGTGCAACCTCGGCAGCCGCAATCTCGACTTCCACTACAACGGCTTCAAGCGGATGGGCGCCACGGTCACCGAGCAGGTGGCCGACAACGGCGACGGCATCATCCACATCAAGGCCGGTGACCTGCGCGGCGGGACGCTCTACTGCGACACCCCGTCCCACACCGGCACCGAGAACCTGATCATGGCGGCGGCGCTCGCCCGCGGCACCACGCTGATCAAGAACGCCGCGCTGGAGCCCGAGGTGCTGGACAACATCGCCATCCTCCAGGCGATGGGCGCCAAGATCAGCGGTGGCGGCACCGGCTTCGTGACGGTCGAGGGTGTCGAGGAGCTGACCGCCGTCGAGCACACCGTGATGCCCGACCGGATCGACGCGGGCGTGTTCGTGATGGCCGCCGCGATCTCCGGCGGCGACCTGAACCTCGTCGGCGCCACGCTGGAGCACCTGGGCGTCGCCGCCGACAAGCTGGAGCAGATGGGCGTCGAGTTCCACCAGCAGGGCGCCGTCCTCCAGGTCCGCCGGAACCGGACGCTGCGTCCGATCAACGTCATCACCGACGAGTACCCGGGCTTCGCCACCGACCTCCAGTCGCCGATCATGGCGCTGTCCTGCCTGGCCGAGGGCCCGTCCTACATCTATGAGCGGATCTTCGACGGCCGGTTCAAGCTGGCCGGTGAGCTGGCCAAGATGGGCGCCGACATCGAGGTGGACGGCAACCGCGCCAAGGTGAACGGCCCGCGCGGCCTGCGCGGCGCCGAGGTCGAGGCGCACGACCTGCGCTGCGGCAGCGCTCTCGTCCTCGCCGGGCTCGCCGCCGAGGGCGAGACGACGATCACCTCCGGCTACTACCTGGACCGCGGCCACGCGCACACCGCCGAGCGCCTGTCCCAGCTCGGCGCCGACATCGCCCGCGAGGTCGGCTAGCCGCCGCCCGCACCGCGCCGCCGCGCTCGCCGGACCCTCCGCGCAGCCGGGCCCGCCTTGCCAGCCTTGCCCGCCTTGCCAGCCTTGTCCGCGGGCCGCTGCGCCAGCCGGGCCGCCGGGCCGTTGGTCCCGGTGGCGCCGCCGTGGCGGCGCGGCTCCGGAGGCCACTCCGGACAGGCTGAATCGGCCGAATGTGGCCCCGTTCTGACCGACTTGGACGCCGTCCCTGACGAGTCGTGTCACCTCCGCGACCGAAATCCGTTCAGCGCAGTGTGACCGTCCGACTACGTATGGCATGCTGGGGACGCCCCACCTCCGCAGCGGGCATCGCGCTGAACTGGGAAGAAACCCATGGAACGGTCCGGATCGGACGGGCCGAAACGCGGTAGAAAATCACCGGCGCGGGCCCCCGCCCCGGTGCCAACGGATCACTCGTCTTCGCGACCCGCCCGTCACCGGGACGGATGGGTTTCGTCACCGCGTGAACCAAACCGGCGCCACAGGTGTCTACTTTGTGCACAACAGCGCCGGAAGTGCGCAGCCCGGGTGATTTCGGGTCTTGTTTTTCAACTTCGGACGACCGAAGATGCAGGATCAAGGCTGGCCGAATGGTGACAAATTACTGACTAGGGGGTCCCGTAGGTTACTTTTTCGCCGCAGTCTTGATTCGATTTCGCGTCTGAGCGTCACACACCGTCCCCCCGAGCGTGGGGGTTGAGAGAAGACGGCTGAGGGCCCGAGGGACGCGGGAACGGACGAGAACCGCGGTGCTGGGTCAGAAGGCAGGGGCGACAAGCCATGAGACAACCGTTGGGCGGAGCGTGCGCGAACGTGTGGTCGGGGCCGGACCCCCGCCGAGAGGATGGACCGGAAGCGAGCGATCATCGATGACGGCCGCACGAACGGGGTCGGTCACCCCCGACCTCACGATCGGCGTCGTAGGCCCGCATGACCTCGTCGAGAGGGTCATGCTGATGGGCCACGGCCCCACACCGGTACCGAGCCGGCTGGTGGCCGCCGCCTACAGAGACGAACAGGAGGCCGCCGACAAGGTCGTGCGGCTCGGCTCGGGCGTGGACGTGTGCCTTTTCGCCAGTCCCGTCCCCTATGACTTCGCACGGAAGGCGGGCGTCCTCACCATGCCCGCCACCTATGTGCCGTTGAACGGCGCCGCCCTGCAAGGCGCATTACTGCGCGCCTCACTCGACGAACGCTTCGACCCGGCCAGGGTGAGCATCGACGTGCTCGGCCGTGCCGAGGTCGAGGAGGCGTACTCCGAGATCAGCCTGGGCACCGAACAGGTGCATCTGCGGGAGGAGGCCGCGGGTCCCGGCACGCTCGCCGCCTTCCACGAGCGGCTGTGGCGGCGCGGCGCCACCACCGTCGCGATGACCTGCGTCCACGCCACCGCCGAGCGGATGGAGATGGCCGGGGTTCCGACGATCCGGGTCCGCCCGACCGGCGCGGCGATCCGCAGCTCGCTCCAGACCGCCGCGCTCCTCGGCGCCCACCACCGCCTGGAGGAGTCCCAGCTGGTCGTCGTCCTGGTCGACGTCCCGACCCTGCGTGAGACGCCCCGCCGCGTCACCCCTCGATACTGGGCGACGAGCTGAAACTCGCCCTCCACCGCGTCCTCCTCCAGGAGGCGCACCGGATGAACGCCTCCGTCTGGCCCCTGGACGACCACAGCTACCTCGTCATCGCCACGCGCGGGTCCGTCACCGCGTCCACCGAGGGGTTCCGGACGCCCCCGTTCGTCGAACGCGTCCGCGAGGAACTCGGCCTCGCCATCGAGGTCGGCATCGGCATGGGCCGCACCGCGCACGAGGCGGAGAACCACGCCCGCGCCGCCCTCGCCCGCTCCCAGAGCTCCCAACGCGCCCAGGGATTCGCCCTGGACCGCGACGGGCGCGCCCTCGTCCCGGCGCCCCGCACACCGCCACGCACGCAACCGCAGGCCAAGCCCAAGGGCCTGGAGATCCTCGCCCGCCTCGCCGACAAACTGGGCGACCAGGAACAACCCCTCATCGTCGACGCGGAGAACGCCGGAAAGATGCTCGGCGTCACCCCCCGAACGGCCCGCCGCCTCCTGCGCACCCTCGTCGAAGAGGGCCTCGCCTGGCCACTCCCCCCGAACCGCACCCCGCAGCCGGGCCGCCCCCGCCAGCTCTACCGCCTCATCGTCGAAAAGCTCGGCCCCACGAAGACCACCTGACCCCTCAGCGCAACAGCGACAAGCGTTCGATCAGCTCGGCCTCCAGACGCGGCGGCCATGGGAACAGCGGCGCGGCCTCCCGCAACTGGGCGAGGCCATGCAGCCCCACCCAGAGCGCCGTCGCGTCGGAGGCGGGCACCACGCTGCCCGACCTCCCCGCCTCCGCACACGCCGCGAGAGCCCCCCGCAGGACGTCGGAGGCCGTCATGCCCAGCGCCGCCGCGTCTGCGGCCAGGCCGGGCGACCGTTCGGCGGCCTGACCGGCGTCCCACACGGCGCCGAACATGATCCGATAGCGGCTGGGCCACTCCCGGGCGAACGCCAGGTACGCGCCGCAGACCGCGCGCAGGTGATCGACCGGGTCCGGGTGCTCGGGAACGTCCCGCAGGGCCTTCTCCAGGACGGCGAACGCGTCCTGGCACACCGCGAGCAGGAGCGCGTCGCGGTCGGCGAAATGCGGGTAGATGGACGGCGCCGCGATGCCGACCCGCCGGGCGACCGCGCGCAGGGTGATCGCGTGCTCGGTGCCGCCCTCGTCGAGGAGCGCCGTCGCGGCCTCCACGATGTCGGCGCGAAGACGGCCGCCGTCGCCTCGGCGGTTGCCCTGGAACGACGACGACCCCTCCGCACTCGCGTCGCTGTTCACCCGGGACGGCGTCTACCAGGACCTGGCGTTCCAGCAGACCTGGCGCGGCCACCGGCAGATCGCCCTCTGGCACTCCATCACCCACCAGGGCATCACCGGCGTCCGCATCAAGGTGACCAACGCGTTCCGCGGTGGCGACCACGTCGCCGTGCAGTGGACGTTCTCCGGCACCATGCGCGGAGCCCCCGCCTCGTTCACCGTCCCCGCCACGACGATCATGCGGCTGCGCCATGGTCGCATCGTCAGCGACGTCGACTACTACAACCGCGCCGACCTGCTCAAGCAGTCAGGGCTCCCCGCCGACTGGACCCCGCCGACGAGCTGAACGCGCGGGCGCCGCAGAGCATCGAGGAGCGCGTCGAGGCGGGCTTGCCGGATGTCGTTCGCCGAATGTCACCGACTAGGACGTCGGATCGGGGCCGAGGGCGCTGTCCAGCAGTTCGCCCAGGGTGTCGAGTTGGGCGGCCGACAGGCCGTGGAACGAGGTCGCGAAGACGGCGTCCACCGCGTCCTGCCCCTCGGCGCGCAGCCGTTCGCCCTCCGCGGTGAGCCGGTGCCGCACGGCCCGCCCGGGGCCGGGAATCCGTTCGATCAGCCCGCGCCCGGCCATCCGGGTGGCCAGCGAGCCGAAGGACTGGTCTGTCTGGAAGGTCAGCACCGCGAGGTCGTGCAACGAGGCGTCCGGGGACCGGTGCAGATGGCGCAGGGTGTCCCACTGCGCGAGCGACAGCCCGAGCGGCGCCAGCGCGCGGCTCAGCGCGCGGTGGTGGCGATATTGCAGCCGTTTGACGGCGAGGGCGACGTCCGCCGGGCGGTGCTTCATGCGAGCGACCCTATCTACTCACCAAGGTTGCTTATATAAGGAAGCTTATATAAGGTTCCTTATATAGTGAGACAGGAAGGGAGCCTATGAGCACCCGCACCGAGACCGATGCTCTCCGGCGCACCCGCGCCGACACCCGGACCGTTCGGACCTCCACCGCAGGTCCGGTCGAACTGACGATCCGGGACCGCGACCGCACCCGGCCGTTCCTGCTGCTGCACGGCGGCGGGGGCGTGCCGACGATGGCGGATTTCGCCGACCTGTTGGCCGAGCGCACCCATTCCCGGGTGCTGCTGCCCACCCACCCCGGCTTCGGCGGCACACCGGAGGCCGCGGGGCTGACCGGCGTCGCCGGGCTCGCCCGGGCCTACGTCGCACTGGTGGAGCAGTCGGACCTCACCGACGTGACCGTGGTCGGGAACTCCTTCGGGGGCTGGCTGGCCGCGGAGATCGCCCTGCTGGAGAGCCCACGGGTGAGCGGCGTGGTGATCATCGACGGGATCGGCATCGAGGTCGACGGCCATCCGATGACCGATGTCCGCGGCCTCTCTCCGGCCGAGTTGCGGGCGCTCTCCTTCCACGACCCCGGTAGGGCGCCCGTCCCGCCGAGCACCGGTGGCACCGGGCCGAGCCCGGACGTTCGGGCGCTGACGCGCTACACCGGCCCGGCCATGTCCGACCCCACGCTGGCCGAGCGGCTCGGGGGCCTCGACCTGCCCGTCCATGTCCTGTGGGGCGAGAGCGACGGCATCGTCGACATCGAGTACGGCAGGGCCTTCGCCGCCGCGATCCCGATGTCGACGTTCACGCCGCTGCCCCGCACCGGCCACCTCCCCCAGGTCGAGACGCCCGAGGAACTCCTCGGCGCGCTGCTCGACCTCGGTACCCGATGACGTCCGCCGGAACGGAGAGGCCCCTGATGCCCGTCCCACTCACGGTGACCCGGATCGGTCACGCCTGCCAGCTGATCGAGATCGGGCCGGTCCGCGTCCTCACCGACCCGTGGTTCAGCCGGACCGCGACCTACTACCCCGGTGAGCCGGTCGCGACGACCGTCGAGGGCCTCGGCCGAGTCGACGCGCTGGTGATCAGCCATGAGCACTACGACCACTGTGACCTCGACGCGCTGGTCACCGGGGGCTTCGATCTCGACGTCCCGGTCGTCGGGCCCGGTACCGTCGCGGCCGTCGCGCGAGCCAGGGGGACCGCGACCCGCGCCACTACGCCGACGCGGTCGCGCGCCTGGCCCCGGACGTCCAGGTACGGCTCGTCCTACCCGGCACCCCGGTCCCTGTTCCCTGAGTGTTCAGTTGCGGTGGGGGAATTCGCTGGCCGCCGTCAGGAAGGCGTCGTTCTCCTCGGGGGAGCCGATCGAGACGCGGGCGCCCTCGCCGGGAAACGGGCGGACGCTCACGCCCTCGGCGTCGCAGGCCTCGGAGAACTCCATCGTCCGGTCGCCGAGGCGGAGCCAGACGAAGTTGGCCTCGGTCGGCGGGACGGTCCAGCCGTCGGCGAGCAGGGCGTCGCGGACGCGGTCGCGTTCCTTGACGGTGCCCTCGACGCGCTCAAGGAGTTCGTCGGTGGCCGCCAGGGAGGCGATTCCGGCGGCCTGGGCCACCGAGTTCACGCTGAAGGGGAGGAAGGTCTTGCGGATCGCGCCCGCGACCAGCGGGTGTGCGACCAGGAAGCCGATGCGTAGGCCAGCCAGGCCGTAGGCCTTGGAGAAGGTGCGGAGGATCGCCAGGTTCGGACGGTCGCCGCGCAGCGTCAGGCCGTCGGGGACCTCGTCGTCGCGGACGTACTCGCGGTACGCCTCGTCCAGCACCACCAGGCAGTCCGGCGGGACGCGGTCCAGGAACGCCTCGATCTCCGGGCGGCGGACGATCGTGCCCGTCGGGTTGTTCGGGTTGCAGAGGAAGATCAGTCGCGTTTTCTCGGTGATCGCGTCGGCCATCGCGGCCAGGTCGTGCGTCTCGTCCAGGATCGGCACCTGCACCGGGGTCGCGCCGGACAGCGACACCAGCAGCGGGTACGCCTCGAACGACCGCCAGGCGTAGATCACTTCCGCGCCGGGCTCGGCGACGGCCTCCAGCAGCATCTGCGTCATGCCCACCGAGCCGCAGCCGACCGCCACATTGTCGGCGGGGACGCCGCAGAACGCGGCGATGGCCTCCGTCAGCGCCGTCGCGTTGTTGTCCGGGTACCGGTTGATGTTCTTGGCGGCCTCGCCGATCGCGTCCACGACCGAGGGGAGCGGGCCGTGCGGCGACTCGTTGGACGACAGCTTGAACGAGCGGCCCTCGGCCGACACCACGACCTTGCCGGGCTTGTAGGCCACGAACCGGTCGAGGACGGAGCGGAAGCGCGGAGTGGTTGCCTCGGACACCGTTCTCCTCCAGGTGGAACAGGGATGATCGGCCCCCAGCCTACGCAGCGTCCCGCATCATCCAGCAAAGGGCCACGATATGGACGAACTCCCAGTCACGGGTGTCGTCCGGCCACCAGCCACGGTTGAACGCGTCCTCGGCGAAATCCCGCAGATAGCCCATCAGGGCGTCCTCGTCGGGTGTGCCGAGTTCCCGCCGCAGGCCCGCCACGTGCTGGTCGACGGCCGCCGCGAGCCCCGGTGACCCGGCCATCTCCGCGACACCGGCCTCCCCGATGTCGCGGACGAGCAGGCTGAGCATTTCGGGCGACTCACCGTTCATAGGCAGCGAAACTAGCAACCGTCCCAGACCGGTCTCTACGTCACCCCAGGTCACGGCCCCGGGGCCGAAGCATCGGCGGGCGCAGCTGTTCGGCGTCCCCGCGCCGGTACAGGCGGGCGGGACGGCCGCCGTCCCGGGTGGTCGTCCGGTCGGTCGGGATGAGGAACCGGTCCGCGCCGGTGACCTTCCGGTGGAAGTTCCGTGGGTCGAGGTTGGTCCCCCACACGATCTCGTAGACCCGGCGCAGCTCGGCGACGGTGAACTCGGGCGGACAGAACGCGGCCGCCAGCGACGTGTACTCCAGCTTCGCCCGCGCGCGCTCCATCCCGTCGCAGAGGATCCGGCGGTGGTCGAAGGCGGCCCGATCCTGGTGGACGAGTTCGTCCACAGCCGTCCACAGCACCTGGGCACGGCTGGACGCGGGCAGATCCGGCGCCAACCCCAGATACGCGACGCTCACGACCCGCTGCCTGGGGTCACGATCTGGATATCCGTACGTGGCGAGCTGTTCCAAATGGATTCGTACGTCCGCGAGACCTGCCCGTTCCGCCATTAACCGCGACGCCGCGGCGGGCAGGTCTTCGTCCAGCTGAATGAACCCGCCGGGCAACGACCAAGCCTCCAGATAGGGCTCCCGGTCACGCCGCCACCGCAGCGCGCACAGCCGTTGCTCCCGCACGGTGAGCACCACGAGATCGACGGACACGGCCAGGCGCGGGACGGACATGCCGGAAGTCTATTGGGGGCCGGGCGGGGGCGTCCGAACGATGAAGGCCCGGCCTTGGGGGCCGGGCCTCTGCGTTGGAGGGTCAGTCGTGTTGGACGGTCAGTCGTCGTTCTTTGGGGGCTCCGGGGTCGTGGTGGTCACGGCGGGCGCCGAGCCGTTGTGGTTGTTCGAGCCGTTCTGGGTGTTCAGGTTGCCGAGGAGCTGGCGGGCGACACCGAGGCCGGTGCCGCCGAGGGTGAGGGCCTTGGCGAGCATGTCCTCGACGCCCTGGGCGCCGTTGAGGACGACCATGTTGTCGACGTTGCCGAACACTCCGGCGCCCGCCTCGACGATCTGGGGCCACTTCTCGGCGAGCTGCTGGGCGATGACCGCGTCGGTGTTCTTGGCCAGCGCCTCACCGCGGGCCTTGATCGCCTCCGCCTCGGCGAGACCCTTCTGGCGGGTCGCGTCGGCCTGGGCCTCACCGAGCAGCCGGATCGCCTCGGACTCGCGCTGCGCCTTCAGCTGGACCTCGGTCGCGGCGGCCTGGGCGTAGGAGATGCGCTCGTCGCGTTCCGCCTCGGCCAGCTTGACCTGCTCGTACGCGCGGGCGTCGGCGGGCTTGCGGACCTCGCTCTCCAGCCGCTTCTCGGTGCGCTCGGCCTCCAGTTCGGCGTTGCGGGTCTCCTTGAGGATGACCTCCTGGCGGGCCTGCTGCGCGGCCTGCTTCACCTGGCCGTCGTACTCGGCCTTCTTCATCTCGGTGTCCCGGATGACCGCCGCGTTCTCGCGCTCGGTCTCCTGCTCGCGGACGGTGGCCTCCTGGTTGCGCTCGGCCTCGGCGATGCGGGCGGCGGCGGCGACCCGGGCGGCGTGCGGGCGTCCGAGGTTGGAGATGTAGCCGGTCTCGTCGTCGATCTCCTGTATCTGGAGGGAGTCCACGACCAGGCCGAGCTTGCTCATCTCGTCGGCGGCCGAGCCGCGGGTCTCGGACGTGAGCCGCTCGCGGTTGAGGATGAGGTCCTCGACGGTGAGGTTGCCGATGATCGAACGCAGGTGACCGGTGAACAGCTCGTGGATGGCGCCGTCCATCGACTTCTGCTGCTCCAGGAAGCGGCGCGCGGCGTTGGCGATCGAGACGAAGTCGTCGCCGACCTTGTAGATGACGACGCCGCGGACCTTCACCGGGATGCCCTGCTGCGTCACGCAGTTGACTTCGAGGTTGGAGGCGCGGCTGTCGAGACGCAGCCGGCGGGAGGTCTGGAAGCCGGGCATCACGGCGGTGCCCTTACCAGTGACGATCTTGAACCCGAGGCTGTCCACCCCGTCGATCGGCTTGGACCTGGCGCCGAGGCCGGAGATGATCAGCGCCTCGTTCGGCTCGGCGACCCGCCAGATCAGCTTGAACAAGATGATCAATACGATGAGGGCGACGACCACGGCGATCGCCATGACGAGCACGGGCATACGGCCTCCTCATTCTGTTGTGGGCGGCCGGCCCCCGAGGTCAGGCAGGTCCGCGTTTCCCAATAGACGCAGCGGACGATCGTCTGGTTCGTCCCGGAACACGTCCCATATTGGCCGATCCGCCCCGAGACCCCTCCCGGCCCGCCACGCGGCGCGACCAGCGGCCGAGCGCGGCCGGTCGCCGAGCGCGGCTAGGCGCCGAGCGCGGGCGCCACGTAGACCGTGCGCGGCGGGTGGTACTCGACGACGACGACGATCGTGCCGACGGTGATCTCGTCGCGCGGGTCGACGGGGTGGGCGTAGAACGCCTCGGCGCCGCCGCGGACGGCGATCATCACCTCCCCGACCGTGCCGGGACCGACCCTGCCGGTGACCCGGCCCTCCTTGCCGATCAAGGGAAACCCCCGCTCTCCGCACGACGTAAGGCGAACGCTATCCGGAAGACCCCGCCGCCCGCACCAACGGGCCGTCAGGGCAGGATCTCGCCGGTCTGGTCGAGGGCGGCCCGGGCCAGCCGCTCGGCCTCGGCGCGGGTCGCGGTCGGGCCGAAGAGGGTGATCGTGGCGAGGAAGTGGCGGCCGCGGACGACGACGTACCAGGTGCGGGTGCGGATCTTCTCGCTGACCGTGGCGACGCCGACCGTGCGGGAACCGTCGCCGATGTCGCCCTTCGGGGTCTCGACGACGCGGTGCTCGGCCCAGGAGGCACCGGCCCGGGTGCGGAACCGCAGGCAGCCCTCCGGGACGCGGGCGTTGACCTGCTTCTCGGCGTCGGCGGCGGACATGCCCATCAGCGTCTCGGTGACGGCCAGCCCCTTCTTGGTGAACGTGACGAGCGCGGCGGGGACGTCGCCCTTGACGGTGGCGCCGACGCGGCCCGTCCCGCAGTCGCGCTTGTCGACCTCGGTCTTGCGCTGGAGCCGGGCGGCGTTCTGGATGGCCGTGAGCGTGCCGTACTCCCCGGAGTCGGGGTCGCCGACGCGGCGGTAGCCGGGCAGGCGGTCAAGGAGCGCCTGGGACAGTTGGGCGGAGGTGTAGCCGACGCCCGCGACCTCGGCGGGCGCCGTGCCGTGGACGGGACGGGCGCGTTCGTCGCCGCCGCCGCACGCGGTGATCGCGGTGCCCGTCGCCAGCAGCAGCATGATCGGGAGGAGCCTGTGCGCCATGGGCGCGACCCTAGGCGCCGGGGGCCGGACTCGCCGTGGACGACACGCCTTCGGGACGAATCACCCGCCGGAAACGGTCAGGCGTGTTCGCTCAGGCCTCTTCGGCGCGGTCGTTGTACTCGGCCGCGTACTCCTGCCCCGACAGCTTCTGGATCGTCTCGACGATCTCGTCGGTGATGGCGCGGCGGGCCTTGGCGGGCGGCAGGTCGCGGTAGTGGGAGAAGTCCATCGGGGGGCCGATCCGCACGGTGGGACGGGGGCCGAACACGCGCGGGCTGGACGCGCCGATGGGCTGGATCTTCTCCGTCCCCTCCAGCGCGACGGGCAGGACGCGGGCCCCGGACTCCAGCACCAGCCAGCCCACGCCCGTCCGGCCGCGGTAGAGGCGCCCGTCGGGGGAGCGGGTGCCCTCGGGGTAGATGGCGAACGCGCCCGCGTTCTCCAGGACCTCGGCGGCCTGTTCGAGCGAACCCATCGCGGCCCGCCGCGCGCCGCGCCGGACGGGCACGTGCCCGAGGTTGGTGAGGAACCAGCGGACGAAGCCCTTCCTGAGCCCCCCGCCCTCGAAGTAGGCGGCCTTGGCGATGTAGGTGACGGGACGCGGAACGGCGAGAGGGATGATGAAGCTGTCGATGAAGGACAAGTGGTTGCTCGCCACGATGAGCGGGCCGTAGTGGGGCACGTGCTCGCCGCCGATGACGCGGGGTCGGAATAGCAGCCAGAGGATCGGACGCACCACCCGCGTCATGAACGTGTAGAACATCCAGCCTCCCGAATTCGCCACCGCCACTCTAACGTCTACGCCGATCCGGCCCTCGGTCAGCGCACTCCTTTCACCGTGCCGAGCGGGTCAGGAATTGCCCATCCCCTGGTAAATGGGGTGCGGTACCCCCTTATCCACCATTCCTTACTACGTAGTAAGTTTCGCTTCGGTAGGTTATTGTGGTCGTTTCCCGGATGTCCCGGGACGCGGCGGGACGGTGCCGATGGTCCTGTCGGGTAGTGTGAACAGGGGGTACCGGGAGGGCCGTCCGCGCGTGGTACGGTCTGGGCCGCGACCAGGCGACCTGGTTCTTTTCCGAGGAAGCACTTGGATTGAGGGCACCGGTGCGCAATCCTGAGGAGTCACCTGAGATGGCCGGGTACCGCCGGAGTGGGGCGAGGTGACGATGGACTTCGACGTCAATCTGATGCGCGACGACCGCTGCACGCTGGTCCGCGTGCACGGCGACATCGACGTGGTGTCCCGCGAACGCTTCGAGGCCGCGCTGTTCGAGGTCGTGGAGACCGGCGAACCCATGGTCGTCGACATGCGCGAGGTCACCTTCTGCGACTCGACCGGCCTGAACGCGATCGTCGCGGCCAACCGCCGCGCCACCGAACACGGCACCACCGTCGCGCTCGTCGCGCTCCCACCCCGCGTCCAGCGGGTCTTCCACATCACGGGCATCGACAAGTTCATCCCCGTCTACGACACCCTCCGCGAGGCCCTCGGCGACCTCCCGTCCACCTCGCGCCCGTAACTCACGCCCGCAAGGCGACCCCGACCACCCTCCGCGACCACGCAGAGACGCCAACCACTGCGATCGCGTCCGAAGGCTGGTTCGAGCTTGCGAGAACCAGATCGCGAAGCGAGCCGCCAGGCGAGTCGAGAGCGATGCAGCGATCGCACCGCAGTTCACGACGATGGAGGCCCTCCAGGGCCGAAGGAGGAGCGCACTGCCATAGTCACGTGCAGCCCTCGAACTGGGGGACGCTGGTGTTCAGTTTGAGGCCTGAGTCGCCGAACCACTTGGTCAGCAGGCGTTGGGCTGTTCCGTCCTGGTACATGCGGGTGATGGCCCGGTTGACCTCTTCGCAGCCCTTCAGGTCGCCCTTCCTGAGGCCGACGCCGTACTTCTCGTCCGTGAACGGCGCGTTGATCATGCGTCCGGAGCGGCCCGCGGCGAAACCGGCGAGGATCAGGTCGTCGGTGGAGACGGCGTCGAGCCGTCCGGCCGCGAGGGCGTCCATGCAGGCCCCGTAGGTGCCCACCGTCACCGGCTCGGCGGCGACCCGGCGTTCCTCGATGACGCGGCGCCAGGAGTTGGAGCCGGTCACCTCGCAGATCCGCCTGCCCCTCAGGTCGCGCACGTCCCTGATCGCGGTGGCGTCCGCGCGGACGAAGGTGTCCTGGTGGGCGACGTAGTACGGCCCGCCGAAGGTGACCTTCATCTTGCGCTTCGCGGTGATCGAGTACGTCGCGACGATCATGTCGACGGTGCCGTCGGCGAGGGCCTTCTCCCGGACCGACGAGTTCGTCGTCCGGAACTTGATCCTGCTCTTCGGGACGCCGAGCCGGCCCGCGATGTAGGTGGCGACGTCGATGTCGAAGCCCTCGTACGTCCCGTCGGGCCGTTTGACGCCGAGGGCGGGCTGGTCCTCCTTGACGCCGATGATCAGGGAGTCCTTGCCCGCCATGGTCTCCTTCTGCGTGCCGCCGAGCCCGCAGGACGACAGGCAGGCCGCCACGGAGACCACGGCGATCACGGTTCGCGCGGCGCGCATGGACTTCTCCCTCACCGGAACTCGGCCAGCCTGGGGCGGACCCCGACGAGGATCAGCAGGGCGATGGCGGCGGCCCCGGCGGCCGGGACGGCGTTCCAGCCGCGCAGCCCGCCGTCCGCGTCCTTGATCGACTTGTCGAAGGCGTGCTGGTGGACGGCCGTCAGCGCGCTGAGCGCCGTGTCGTAGGCGGCGAAGTCGCGGATCGCGTTGGACGTGCGCCCCATACGCAGGTCGATGGCGCCGGTGCGGTTCGCGGCCGCCGCGAGCCGCCGCATCTGGGCGTCGTTGCGCTGGACGGTCCGGTAGGCGTCCAGCGTCCTGCCCAGCGCGGTGGCCTCGGGGCCCTTGCCCATCCGGCGCGCCTCGTCGCCGAAGAAGCCGAGGAACGGCACGTCCTCGCTTCCCGGCTGGTAGGCGCCGAGCTTCTGCTCCAGGCCGGTGTAGTAGTTCCCGAGGTTCACCGGCTTGTCGCCGATGTCCGGGTAGACCACCGACAGCGACTTGTCGAGGTAGGTCTGCTCGTAGGTGTCGGCGCGGCCGGGGTCGAGGAGGAAGCGGCTCTCGTCGGCGAACGCGCTGTGGCTGATCGCGCGGGCCCTGGACAGTTGCAGGATCGAGTCGAAGCCGTCCTCCTTCGCCGTTCTGATGTGGCCCGCGTGGGTCGTCAGCAGGCCGGTGGCGACGGCGGTGAGCGCGATCGTCGCGATCGTCGCGAGGACCAGCGCCGGGTTGAGGACGCGGCGGAACGTCCGCGCCAGGTACAGCTGCGTCGCGATCAGGAACAGCAGGACGATCACGCCGGTCGCCGCGACCCAGGTGCGTCCGGCCAGCACGGCGGAGCGTTTCGTCTCGTACGACTGCCGGACGTGCGCGCCCGTGTCGAGCGTGATGTTGTACGCCTTCGGCAGCAGTTGGAGCTTCATCAGGTCGGTGGCCTGCCGGTACGCCTCGATGACGTCGGCCGGGAGGGCGCCCGGGGCGTGCGCGGCCTGCTCGTCCAGCTTCATGGCCTGCCCGACGAGGCGCTCGTACTGCCCGAGGCCGTTCAGCACCTCCTGGACGGTCCGCCGCAGCGCCGGGTCGCGCCCGGCGAGCTGCGCGGCCATCACGGCGGCGGCGTCGGCCTCCGCGCGGCGCCGCTCGTACACGCGCAGCGACTCGTCGTACCCGATGCCGAGACGGTGCTCGCGGCCGATGAGCAGGATGTTGGAGACCTGCGCGTCCATGTCGCTGAGCGCGAAGTACAGGGTTCCGGTCGCGACGACCTGCGGGCCCGCGTCGCGTCCGATCGTCTGGACGGAGTCGCGCGCGTTCCCGATCGTCACGGTCAGGACGGCCAGCATCGCGACGATCGCGGCCAGGCACAGCGCCACATGCGTGCCGATACGGCCGGGGATCGTCTTGAGCCACCGGCCGCGCACGAACGTCGCGAGACGTCCCCGGCGCGGCGGGACCGGGTCGGCGGACGGACGCGGCGCCCGCGCGGCCACGGACGCGGGCCCGGAAGGCCGCGCCGCGGGTGGACGGGACGCGGGCGGCGCGGGGCGGACCGGTGACCCGTGCGGCGGAGTCAACGTCATGTGCTCGGGCCTCCCTCCGGTTCGCTGCTGTGCCGCGTTCGTACCGTACGGACAGACCGGGTGTCGAGCGACATTTCATCCGCCTTGGACACGTGTCGCTTCAGCCGCACCGTGCCCCGGGTGGGGTCGACGACGTCCACGACCCTGTCGAGCAGGTCGGATATCTGGTCGTTGCCGACCTCGCGGGCCAGCACCACGGCGCGGCCGAGTCTGGCCGTCGCGGTGTCCTCGTCGCCCTCCCGCCGCGCCTCAAGGCCCTCCTGGACGGCCTCCGCCAGCTCCGACTGGCCGGTGTGGTGCGCGACCCGCCGGTCGATCGTCGTCGAACGGGCCGCGTCGGCGGTCCACTCGGCGAGGACGTTGCCCGTCGCGAGGACCTCGTCGCCCGCGATGAGCTTCACCCACGCGGCGCGCATCTGCCGTCCGACGTCGCCGGGCTCGTCGACCTCGACGCACAGGTGGTACTCGCGGTCCTCGCTGCCCCACGCGCCGAGCGGGTAGTCGCCGGTCTGCGTCCCGGACTCGACGCGCCTGCCGGTGAGGTCCTCCACGGTCGGGACCATCTGCTTGACGAACCTGAGCCGCGCGCGCTGGGGCGTCCAGACGCGCAGGGCGACGTCCGCGATCTCCTTGCTCATCACGGCCCGCGTCATCGCCAGGAAGTCGGCCTCCAGGTCGGCGGGGTCGGGGACGTCGAGGAACCCGCCCAGCAGCGCCGAGGTGATCCTGCGGAGTTCGGCGACCTCCCAGTCGGTGCCGACACCGCGCGCGTCGCAGAGGAAACGTCCGGAACACACTGCCAGCGTCGCGTCCAGTTCCTCGGCGGACTCGTGCTGGTTCTTGCCGTCGGTCAGCAGGACGGCGTGTTTGACGGCGCCGTCGTACCCGGTGAACAGCCGTTCGGTGAGGCGCAGCCACGACCCGATCGCCGTCCCGCCCGCAGCGTGCAGCCGCGCGACCGCGTTCACCGCGCGGCGCCGGGACGTCTCGTTCGCCTCGACGAGCTGCTCCCCGCGCGGATAGATCATGCGGGGTTTGTTGGCCCCCGCGACCACGGCGAAGCGCACGCCGTCGCGGAGCATGTCGACCGCCGCCCGCGCCGCCCGTTTCGCCGCCGCGAGCTTGCCCCGGTACGACATCGACCCCGAGGTGTCGATGAGGATGACCTCGGCGGCCGACGCGCGCTCACCGCCCTCGCCCCAGGAACGCGCCTCCACGGTGACGATCGCGTGCATCTCCCGCCCGTCGGCCGGGAGGAAGGGGTTCTGGTCCACGCGGATCGTGAACCCGGGGACGCCGCTCATCGGCCGGGCTCCCCGCGCTGGTCGGTGTCCCTGCCTGGAAACTCGATGTCCCTGCTTGGAAACATGGTCAGAAGAGGGTCCTTGGGCGCACGGCGTTGGCGCGTCTGACCATCGTGTGCCGGTGCTCGGCGCCGTCGGCGAGCTTGGCGAGGACGCGGTAGGTCTCCTCCAGCTTGGCGCGCAGCGACGCCTCGTCAAGCCCGGTGCCGAGGACGGGCTGCCGGATGCCGAGCGGCAGCGTGCGTCCGGTGCGGACCCAGCCGAGCGCCGCCTCCAGCACCTCGGCGGTGAACATCGCGGCGCGCTCGGTGTCCAGGCGCAGCGACGACAGGCGGCGGCCCGCCTCGACCAGCGCGGGCGCGCCCAGCTCGCCGGGGCCGCGTCCGCGCACCGCGACGGCGACCGCCGCGAGCTGCGCGGCGAGGTAGTGGCTGGAGACCCGGGGCACCGAGTCCAGGACGCGCTCGGCGGAGCGGCGGTCACCGGCCACGAGCCGGGTGCGTGCCAGCCCGAACGCGGCGCTCACATGCGTGGGGTCGGTGCGCCAGACCATCTGGTAGAACCGGTCGGCCTCCGCCAGCGTGCCCATCAGCTCGTAGCAGAAGGCGAGGGCCAGCTTGGGCGCGTGCTCGCCGGGCGCCAGGTCGTACAGGTCGTTGAAGACGGCCGAGGCGTCGCGACCGCGTCCGTCGGCGAGGGCGCGGACGCCGCGGTACCAGTCGACGCGCCAGTCGTCGGGGTCCTGCGCGGCCAGCTCCTCCAGCAGCCGGTGGGCGCCGCCGAGGTCGTCCAGCTCGATCCGGACGCGGACCAGCGCCAGCCTGACCTCCCGGGACGCGACCGGCGCGGCGCTCAGCGCGGCGGCGAGGTCGCCCGGGTCGCGGGCGGTGAGCCCGGCGAGGAACGCGGCCGCCGGGTCCGCACCGGACACCAGCGGGACGGGCAGCGCCGCGGCGGCGGCCGCGGGCTCCAGCGGCACGAGGATCGGCGGGGACCCGGTGGCGGCGGCGTCCGGGCCCACGATGTCGGTGCCCGCCGTGGTCTGCTCGGGCCCGAACAGCGGCGACGGCGCGGGGCGCGGGCGGCCGTCCTCGGCCGACAGCACCTCCCGCAGGACGCCGGTGAGCTGCTCGGCCATCTCGGCGGCGCTCTGGAACCGGCGGGCCGGGTCGGGGTGGGTGGCGCGGCGCAGCAGCCGGTGGTACGACTCGTGCCGCTGGAACAGCGACACCTCCTCGCGGGGCGGCAGGCTGCGCAGATGCCGTCCGGTGTAGCCGCGGAACGGGAAGCTCAGCACCGCCAGCGTCCGGCCCACCGTGTACAGGTCGGACGTGATCGACGGGCCGCGCGACCCGATCTCGGGCGCCTGGTAGCCGGGGGTGCCGAAGATCGGGCTCTCGGCGTCGAACGCGCGCCGCACCCCGCCGAGGTCGATCAGCTTGAGCTGCTCCTCCGACTGGATCGCGTTGTCGGGCTTGAAGTCGCAGTACAGCAGCCCGACGCCGTGCAGGTAGCCGAGCGCGCTCAGCACCTCGAGCCCGTAGGCGATCACCTGGCCGAGCGGCAGCGCCGACCCGTCGCCGTGGTCGCGGCGGACGCTCAGCAGGATGTCCTTGAGCGACCGGCCGCCGACGTACTCCATCACGATGTAGCCGGAGTCGCCGTGCCGGACGAAGTTGTAGATCTTGACGATGTTGGGATGCTCGACCTCGGCGAGGAACGCCCGCTCGGCCGTCGCGGCGGCCAGTGAGTCGGCGTCCCCGGTGTCGAGCAGGCCCTTCAGGACGACCCACCGTTCGCTGACGTTGTGGTCGCGGGCCAGGTACACCCAGCCCATGCCGCCGTGCGCCAGGCAGCCGAGCACCTCGTACTGCCCGCCGATCAGCTCCCCCGCCCGGAGCTTCGGCGTGAACGAGAACGGGTGCCCGCAGTTCCGGCAGAACCCCTCGGTGCGGCCCGGGCGACCAGCCCGGCTGCGGCCGACCTTCTCGTCGCAGCGGCTGCAATAGCGCCGGTTCTCCGGGACCTCCGGCTTCTCCATGATCGCCGAGGCGGGGTCGCGGGCCGGGACGGGCGGCACCTCCACCAGCCCGGCGCCGAGCATCCCGCGCCTGGACGATCCGCTGGAGCCCGTGCCGCGCGAACCGCCGCGCGACGCCGTCCGGCCCGACCCCATGCCCCGGCTTCCCGAGCTTCCGGACGTGGGTCCGGACCGTCCACTCTGCGCGGACGGCACGGACGGGCGTGAGGGCGCGGACGGGCGTGACGGGGCCGACGGGTGCGAGGGGACGGACGGCTGCGGCGGCGTCGGCTGCCTGGTCGTGGCGGGTGCCGGGGGCGTTCGCCCGGCCTGCGCGAACTGTCCCGATCGGGTGGTCGGCGACGGACGCATGGATCTCGGAGGCTGCGTGACCCGGGTCGGCGGCGCCACCTCGGGATACACGACCCCGGTGGGCCTCGCGGGTTCAGCGGGTTCGGCGGGTTCGACGGGCTGCGCGGATTCGGCGGGGGCCGCGGTGGGACGCGACCGCGGCGCCATGCCGCAGACGTCGCAGAAGCCCTCCGTCTCGACCTGGCCGGTGCAGCCGGGCTGGGCGCATCGGTTCATCGCCGGGTCCCCGTCTCGTTCTCACACGCCCTGAGCGCCCGCTGGAACTCGGCGAGCGCCGTGGTGGCCCTGCGCAGGTCACAGGGCGCCGTCCACAGTACGTCGCGCGCCTCGCCGTACAGCTCGGTGAGCCGCTCGTCCTCGACCACGCCCAGCCGGGCGGCCTTGGCCCGGTACGCCTCCAGGCGTCCGCGCAGCTCACCGCGCCGGTCGAGCAGACCGGCACTGAGACGCAGATCGCCGCGGACCCGTTCCAGCGCCTCGTCCGCGGCGCGTTCGAGCTCGGCGAAGCGGCCCGCCATCTCGACCCAGCGGCCCGCCTCGCGGAGCCGTTCCAGGGCGGCGAGCCGGTCGCGGAGCGCGGTGCCGAGGCCGCGGCTCGGCGCGGGCAGGTTCGGCGCCTGGATCTTGGTGAGGGCGGTGGCATGGGTCTCGCGGGCCCGCCGCTCGGTGCCCTCGATCTCCTCGATGGCCGCCGTGACCTGCGCGACGAGCGCGTCGTAGTCGTCGCGCATCCGGGCGACCCCGGCGAGCTCGTCGCCCAGCGCGGTCAGGGTGGCGCGGACGCGGTCGAGCCGGGTCGTGTCGGGGCGCCCGTCCCGGACGAGCGACAGCGGGTCGGTGCGGACGATGCGGCCGAGCGCGGTCAGCTCGCGGCCGACGCGGTCCAGCTCGGGGTGGCGGGTGCCGTCCAGGGAGTGCGCCAGCAGGGCCGTCTCCCGCCAGCTCTCCTCCACCTCCTCCATGGGCAGCAGCAGCGCCGTCCAGGCGGAGTCGGCGGCGGCGATCTCGCCCGCGACGAACGCGTAGGCGTCCGACATCATCGTGACGGCCTCGTCCAGCGTCACCCGCCGCTCGCTCGGGCCGAGGAGCGTGCGGTCGCGCAGCGGGATCTCGCCGCCCGGCAGCTCCACCGACGGGCCGCAGAGGAGGCCGGACAGCGCCACCATCGTCTCCGCGTCCGGACGGGGCGTCTCGTCCCGCAGCGCTGTGGCCTCGTCCAAGACGCATTGGTAGGCGTCGAAAAGGGCCCACAACGTCGTCATTCTGGACTTGGCGTCCTCCCAGCGCCGCCATGTCTCGCCGGTGAGCCTGGCGCCGTCCAGCAGGCGGCTGCCCTGGTGTCCGTCGAGGTCGAGCAGGGAGGAGGAGATGCGGTCGCGGTTCTCGCGGAGCCCGCGCAGGGCATGGTCGACGCCTTCACGGCTCATGGGCGCGGCAGCCCCGGCCCCGCTCTGCTCCAACGTCAGCCCCGCGATTCGCTCTCCCGACCAAGCCCCCGAGCGGTGCCCGGCAAGGCGGTCTGGGAGCATGGACCAGCCAGTATCGGACGTACGCTCTCATACAAGTGTGATCCGTGACACTGAACGAGACAAGCGTCCGCGGCCCCCAAGTTGATCTCGCGGGCCCGAAATCCCTTGGCGCCAGGCGGTTCGCGCGCCCGTACCCTGTCCGCGGGGAACCTCGTTATCCCAGGTGACGTTACGACTTGTAGTGCTCTACGAAGGGAGTGGTGAGTCCGCGGTGTCGGACCCCAGTCATAGACCCGGTGCCCGATGCTGAGCGCGGCGCTGGGAGTGCTCGCGGTGATCCTCCTGACCGCCGCCACCGGATATTTCGTCGCCCAGGAGTTCGCCTACGTCGCCGCCGACCGCGCGACGCTCGAACAGGCCGCCGATCGCGGTGACACCTCCGCCCGGCGGGCCCTCAAGGTCATCGGCAGGGTGTCGTTCATGCTGTCGGGCGCGCAGCTCGGCATCACGATGACGACCCTGGTCGTCGGATTCATCGCCAAACCCGCGCTCGCGGAGCTGATCCGGCCGTTGCTGGACGTCGCGGGCGTGCCGGAGGGCGCGACCGGTGCGATCGCCCTGGCCACCGGGTTCGTGTTGGCGACGCTCGTCCAGATGTTGCTCGGCGAGCTGTTTCCCAAGAACCTCGCACTTGCTCGTGCTGAGTCGCTCGCTCGTGCGTTGTCGGCGTCCACCCTCCTGTACCTGACGGTGGCGGGGCCGCTGATCCGGCTGTTCGACCGGGCCGCCGAACGCCTGCTGCGCGCCGTCGGGGTCGAGCCCGTCGAGGAGTTGCACGGCGGCGCGACGCTGGAGGAACTGGGCGACATCATCGGCAAGTCGCACGACTCCGGGCATCTGCCCGCAGACCTGTCCGGCCTACTGGAGCGGGCCGTGTCGTTCGGCGACCTCACGGCCGACGCGGTGATGGTGCCGAGGCCGCAGGTCAGGACGCTGCCCGCCACCGCGCCCGTCGCCGACCTCGTCGGGCTGATCCGCGAGACCGGGCACAGCGCCTATCCGATCTACGGGCAGGAGGTCGACGACGTGGTCGGGGTCGCGGGCGTCCGCGAGGTCGCCGACGACGCGCTCGACCAGTCCACGCCGGTCGGCCGGGTCGCCCGCCCGGCGCTGCTCGTCCCCGGCAGCCAGCCGCTGTACGGGGTCATCGAGCACATGCGCGACTCCGGCGAGGAGTTCGCCTGCGTCGTGGACGAGTACGGCGGCCTCGCCGGGATCCTCACCTTCGAGGACGTCGCCGAGGAACTGGTCGGTGAGATCTCCGACGAGACCGACCGGCGGGAGGACGCGCCGACGTCGGGACCGGACGGGTCCTGGCTCGTCGACGCCGGGATGCGCATCGACGAGGTCGGCCGCATCACCGGGCTCGACCTGCCCGAGGGCGACGCCTACGACACCCTCGGCGGGCTCGTCATGGCGGGGCTGCGGCGGCTGCCGTGCCCGGGCGACCACCTCACCGTCGAACTGGACGCGGGCGCCGTCGACCTGGAGGTCGTCAGCGTGGCCCGCCGCGTCGCCCAGAAGATCATGATCCGGGTGGCCGCCGGGCCCGGGGTCGCGGAGCGTCCCGAGCGCTCCGACCCGCCGTGCGAGGTGCCCGAACAGGCCGTCTCCGGGGACGGGACGGTGGAGTCGTCATGGACCCGCTGACCACACTGCTGATCACCGCCCTGCTGCTGGTCGGCAACGGGTTCTTCGTGGCGGCCGAGTTCGCGCTGGTCGCCGCCAACCGGCCGCAGCTGGAACGTGCCGCCGCCAAGGGCAGCCGTCCGGCCGTGGCCGCCGTCGCCGGGGTCCGCGAACTGTCGCTGATGCTCGCGGGCGCCCAGTTCGGCATCACGATGTGCTCGCTGGGGCTTGCGATCGTCACCGAGCCCGCGTTCGAGCACTTCCTCGAACCGCCGCTGCACGCTGCCGGTGTCCCGGAGGCGGGCGCGAAGGCCATCGCGTTCGGGTGCGCCCTCGCCGTCATCACGTTCCTGCACATGGTGGTCGGGGAGATGGCGCCGAAGTCGTGGGCGATCGCGCATCCCGAACGGTCGGCGGTGATCCTCGCGCTGCCGTTCCGGGCGTTCGCGAAGGTGTCCCGGCCCATCCTGTCGTCGCTGAACGCGGTGACCAACGCGCTGTTGCGGCTGTTCCGCGTCACGCCGAGGGACGAGATCGACTCGCACACCGACCCGGCGCGGCTGAGCCACCTGGTCGGGGAGTCCCGGCGTCTCGGGCTGATCGGACGGCGCGACGGGGAGCTGCTCCGGCGGGCGATCTCCGCGCGGGAGGCCACGGTCGGACGGCTCGTCGTGCCCGCCACGTCCGTCACCACGATCGGCGCGGACGCGACCGCCGCGCAGATCCGGCGGACCGCCACCGCCAGCGGCCACAACCGGCTGCTGGTCCGCGACGGCGACGGCGCGATGACCGGGATCGTCCACGTCCGGGCCGCCATCACCGAACCCGGCGGGGACCGTCGCGCCGGTGAGCTGGCCCATCCGGCGCCCGTCCTCACGGCGGAGACGACCGTCCTGGACGCGGTCAGCCGCATGCGCCGCGCCCGCGCCCAGCTCGCGGTGGTGAACGGCGCGGGCGGCGAGTTCGCGGGCATCGTCACCCTGGACGATCTCCTCGCGGAGCTACTGGCCACCAACCCGCACTGACGCCGACGACGCATTTGCGACAAACGCGCAGGTATCGACGTGCTGCAATGCGTTTTTCGAGTCATCGTTAGACCCATGAGCGGACACGGAGAGCTCCCCGCACACGACCACGGCCCCGACTCCGGCCAGGGCCACGCTTCCGGTCACGGGCACGGCCACGGGCACGGGCGTGGCTCCGGGCACGGGCACGGTTCCGGTCACGGGCACGGTTCCGGGGGCGGCCAGGGGCATGGGCATTCGTCCGGCCATGGGCGGTCGTTCAAGGGGCGGGTTCTGCATTTCGTGCGGCCGCATTCGCATGAGGCGGCCGACAAGGTGGATTCGGCGATGGAGGCCAGTGCGCAGGGCATGCGCGCCCTGTGGATTTCCCTCGCTGGCCTCGGTGCGACCACCGTCCTGCAAGCGGTGGTGGTCGCGTTCACCGGTTCTGTGGCGCTGTTGGGGGACACGCTCCACAACGCCGCCGACGCGCTCACCGCCGTCCCGTTGGGCATCGCGTTCGTTCTCGGCAGGCGTCCGCCGACACGTCGCTACACCTACGGGTACGGGCGTGCCGAGGATCTGGCGGGCGTGGTCATCGTTCTCGCCATCGCGGTCTCCGCCGTGGCCGCCGGGTACGCGGCCGTCCTGCGGCTGGCTCATCCACAGCCTGTGGACCATCTGGCGGCCGTGGCGGGCGCCGCCGTCGTCGGCTTCGCGGGCAACGAGCTGGTAGCCCGTTACCGGATCCGGGTGGGCCGCCGCATCGGCTCCGCCGCCCTTGTCGCCGATGGCCTGCACGCCCGGACTGACGGGTTCGCGTCCCTGGCCGTCCTGCTGGGCGCGGGCGGCATCGCGCTGGGCGCACCCTGGGCCGACCCCGCCGTGGGCCTGCTGATCACCGTCGCGATCATGGGCGTGCTGTGGCAGACGGCCCGGGAGGTGTGGCGCCGCCTCATGGACGCCGTCGATCCCGCTCTCGTCGACCGCGCCGAGGCCACCCTTTCTTCGACACCCGGCGTGCTGGCCGTGGGTGACGTCCGGCTCCGGTGGATCGGGCATCGGCTGCGCGCCGAATGCGATGTCGTCGTCGATCCCGCGTCCACGGTCGTGCGGGCGCACCAGATCGCCGTCGACGCCGAGCACGGCCTTCTGCACGCGCTGCCCCGGCTGTCGGGCGCGCTCGTCCATCCCGATCCCGAACCGCGCGACGGTGAAGATCATCACGCGGCCCTGGCGGGGCACCGCTGATCGGTGACCTGTGAGACGTTAGTCCCGAGCAGAAGGGGAAAAACGGCCCCGGGCGGTCGATCTGGGACGGGATGGCGTCGGTGAAGCAGCCAACAGACAACAGCGGGCCGGAAGAGAGCCCGGACACGCTTGAGGACGAGGAGCGCACGGCCGCGTCAGGTCCCGAACCCGAGGAGCAGGGCCAGGGCGAGGACCGGGACGAGGAGCAGGGCGAGATCCAGGACGAGGACGTCGTGCTCGATCCTCGGCCGGAGTTCGGCACCGTCCCGATCCCGGAGGCCGGTGGGACGCCGCTGCTCGGCACGGACGCCGTCGCGGACGGCTGGGGCGGCCGCGAGCTGGTCGAGGACGTGTACGGGCCGCTGACGGAGTTCTACGAGGGCATCGACGCGCGGCTGAAGGAGGTGCCCGAGGACGTCCCCCCGGTCGGGTGGGCGCCGCACATCGCGGCGCTGCGGGCCCTGCGCGAGGAGCGGGTCGCCGGTGACTGGGAGATTCTGGCCCGGTTCCTGGTGGCGCCCGGCGCGCTGGAGGCGACCGAGACGCTGCGTCTCGTCCAGGCCGAGGACGTGGACGGGGCCGTCCACGAGATCGTCAAGGAGCTGGCGGCGGCGGACGGCCGGGCGCTGCTGGTCGCGCCCACGCCCGAGCGGGCCGCCCGGCTGCTGCGGACCGTGGAGGACGACCCCGACGTCTTCTCCCTGATGATCGAGACGCAACCGGCGACGGCGGAGTCGCCGTCCGTCCGGACACAGGACCTGCCGCCCATCGTCGACGAGGAGTACGCCGAACCGCCGCCGGTGCGGGAGTTCGGGTCGAACGGGACGGTCGAGTTCAAGGCCCTGACCGAACCCCCCGAAACACCAGACCCCGAACCCGACCCCGATCCTGGGGCGGAGGCCGGGTCGGCGGCGGTGACGCGCGCCGAGCCGCTTCCCGCGGTGCCGCTGACGGAGCCCACCGTCCCCGAGGAGGGCCAGTCGGCGCCGGAGACGCGGGTGCGTTCCGCGGCGTTCCGTCCGATCGGGGAGGCGTGGCGGCTGTCCTGGGAGACGGAGACGCGGCTGCTTCGGCGCGGCCTGATGTGGCTGGAGCAGTGGCCGAGGGACGCGGCCGCGCTGGAGGCCGTCCGGGCGGAGAACCTGCGGCGCCGCGAGGCCCTGGACGCCGTGCGGGCGGAGCTGACCGGCACGATCGAGGAGTCGCGGGACGCCGCGACCGCCGCCGAGCAGGCCGCCGCCGACGCCGACGCGGAGGCCGAGCGGCTCGCCGCCGTCCAGTCGGAGGCGGAGGCCGACCTGGCGGGCCCCCGCGCGGAGGCGGATCGGCTGCGGGCGGTCGCGGACGAGGCGGCGAACGAGGCGAACGCGTTGACCAGGGCGGCCGACGCCTCCTACGCGCGATGCGTCCAGCTCGACGAGCGCGCCAGGACGGCGCAGGCGGAGTTGCATGGCGCGCGGCAGACGGAGGAGTCCCTGACCGACGAGCTGGACCGCGCGCGGGAGGCGCTGCCCGGGGCCGCGGAGGAGGCGCACCGGCTGACGGCGGCGGACGCGGACGCGGCGGGTGAGGGCCACGCGGCGTACTACCGGCTGGTGTCGGCGGAGTCCGCGCTGTCGGCGCTGCGCCGGAAGATGACGCTCGGGCAGCGCCTGCACGTGGCGTCCCCGCCGTCCGAGCTGCGGACGCTGCGCGAGGAGGTCAGGGCCAAGACGCGGGAGGCCGACGAGGCCGCCAAGCGCGCCCGGGAGGCCAAGGAAACAGCGGAACACGCGGAGCGGGTGCGGCGCGGCCTCGCGTCGTTCGTGTCCGAGGGCGGGGCGCGGCTGCGGCAGGCGCAGGAGGCGCAGGAACGTCTGGGAACAGAGCTGAGCTGGCTCGCGACGGAGCGGGAGACCGCGACCGCCGACCACCAGGACCAGGCCCGGCTGGCGACCACCGCCGTGGAGAAGGCGAACGAGGAGGCGGCCCGCGCGACGGCCGCCCGGCAGGCGGCGCAGGCCGTCGAGGCACGGGTGCGCACGGCCCGGACGTCCCGCGAGAAGGCCCTGGCGGCGGCGCGGCAGGCCAGGTCGGACGCGGAGGCCGCCGTGACCCGGGCGGCGGAGACGGCGACGGCGCTCGACCGGCACACCGCCGACGCCGAGGAGGAGCTGACCGCCCACGAGTCCGATCTGGAGACGGCGGTTCAGACCGAGGCGCGGTCGCGGGAGAACGTCCTGGAGATCTGCGGCTCCGACCCGGCCGACGACCCGGGGGCCGTCCCCGCGCACCAGACCCGCGCGATGGCCAGGATCGAGCAGCTCACCGCCTACATGGACGGGGCGCGCGGGCCCGATGGCGACGCCTTGCTCCGCACCGCCGACCTGGTCGTCGGGACGCCGACCGGGGCCGGTCTCATCGCGGGCGACGAGGAGTTCGACGCGCTGATCGTGGCCGACGCGGGCGAGATCACGGACGCGGAGTTCCTCGTCGGCGCCGTCCGGACCCGCCGCTGGATCCTGGTGGGCGCGCCGGACGTCCGTCCCCCGGAATACAGGGAATACGCCGACGCGCCACCGGGCGGCGGGCTGGAGAAGAGCCCGTTCGAGCGCGCCGTGACGGCCGCTTCCGGCCTTGTGGACGTCCGCTGACGGTTCAGTCCCTGTCGTCCCTGTCCTTCCGGTCCCTCTTGTCCTTGTCGGGGACGAGGACGTGCAGCGCCCAGCCGACCACGCCCACCACGATGGCGCCCCAGAACGCGGGCCAGAACCCGGTGACATGGAACGGCAGGTCCAGCTCCTCGGCCAGCTCGCTGGTGAGCCAGAGCAGCAGGGCGTTCACCACGAGCCCGATCAGGCCGAGCGTCAGCACGTAGAAGGCGCACCCGAACACCTTGATGACCGGCTTGATGACGGCGTTGACCAGGCCGAAGATGACGGCGACGGCGACCAGCGTGAGGGCCCGGCGGCCGGCCGTGTCGCCCTCGACCGAGATGCCGTTGATCAGGACCGTGGCCACCCAGAGGGCGACCGCGGTGATGCCCACCTTGAGAAGAATCCGCACACCACGATGATGTTCGCCGGGGACGCCGCTCGCATCCCTCTACGCGGCGATTCGTGCGAACGTTCCAGTCATCATCCGGAACGAGCCCGTCCAACCGGAAACCGGCGCGGTCAGTCGGCGCGGTCGAAGAACGGGGAGGTGGCCGAGACCTGCGAGCGTGGCGCGACCCGTGTGCCCTGGGCGGTGGGGGCGGCGGCCTCACGCCGCTGTTGCCGCCTGTTTCCAGAGGGCCGGGCGGGCGGCGCGGGCTGGGCCGACACGGTCGGCTCCGGCCGGGAGGCGGCCTTGCGGACGCGGGCGAGTTCGCGCTGGAGGCGACGTTTCTCCATCTCCAGGGTGGTCAGCGACTCCTCGTGCTCTTCGCGTAGTTCGCGCAGGTCGCGACGGGTGCGCGCGCGGCGGGCCGCGCCCATGAAGGTGAGTGCCACCCCGGCGACCAGGACGACGGCCGTACCCGCTCCGACCAGGAAGACCTGCCACTGCTCGTGCACGCCCGGCACGGTCTGGCCGAAGACGACGAGGTCCGTGGGCTCGGTGTTGTCGAGCACCACGCCCACGGTCGCGGCGATGGCGACCGCGACCAGCAGGAAACCGAGGAACACCATGCGGAGATCTCCTCTGCGTTGACTCCCGGGGGGGACGGAGGATCTCCACCATGCCAGAAGGCATGGTGATCATATAGTTCCGTTGGATAAATCCAGGTCAGATGGTATTCGTCCGTTTCAATGCGCGTGGTCCCGGTCGCACCGGGTAGTGATGGTCGCCGAAGGCGCGCGTCGAGAGCCGTGGAGGAACCCATGCCCCTGCTGGCCGTCGTGTTCGACTTGGACGGCGTCCTCATCGACTCCGAGCCCGTCTGGGAGGAGGTCCGGCGCGGCTATGTCGCGGACCGCGGCGGCCGGTGGCTCCCCGACACGCAGGAGCGTCTGATGGGGATGAGCACCGTGGAATGGGCCAGATACATCGCGGACGACCTCATCGACGGTGTCACGGCAGAGGAGGTCGCCTACGAGGTGATCGACCGGATGACCCAGCGGTACCAGGAGGCGTTGCCACTACTGCCGGGGGCCGAAACGGTCGTGCGTCGTATGGCGGCGCATCGTCCGCTAGGGCTGTCCAGCTCGTCTCCGCGTGCGCTCATCGACCTGGTGCTTGGCAAGCTCGGGGTGGACTTTCTGTTCCGCGCGACCGTGTCCACCGAGGAAGTCGACCGTGGCAAGCCCGCACCCGACGGCTACCTGACCGTTGCCGCCCAGTTGGAGGTGCCCGCGCGCGCTTGCGTCGCCATAGAGGACTCCAGCAACGGCCTTCGCTCCGCTCACGCGGCGGAGATGACGGTCATCGCGGTTCCCCGTCCGGCGCACCCGCCCGCACCCGACGCGCTGGCCCTGGCGGCCCATGTCGCGGATGATCTTGACGAGATCACCCCGGAGCTGGTCGAGGTTATCCACAAGTGAGAGTTCCCGGGGACGAGGGTCGGAGGCGGCTCCTACTATGGCCGCATGACTTCCCCCGAGATCCCGGAGACGCTCGACGTCCTGCGGCGCGTGTTCGGCTACGACGCGTTCCGGGACGGCCAGCGGGAGATCATCGAGCAGGTGGCCGGGGGCGGCGACGCGCTCGTCCTGATGCCCACCGGCGGCGGGAAGTCGCTGTGCTACCAGATCCCGGCGCTCGTCCGTAAGGGCACCGGCGTCGTCGTCTCCCCGCTCATCGCCCTCATGCACGACCAGGTGACCGCCCTGCGCGGGCTCGGCGTCCAGGCGGGCTTCCTCAACTCCACGCAGGATCTCGGCGAACGCCAGGTCGTCGAGGCGCAGCTCGTGGCGGGCGAGCTCGACCTGCTCTACCTCGCGCCCGAGCGGCTGCGGCTCGCCGCGACGATCGACCTGCTCGACCGGTCCGACATCTCCCTGTTCGCGATCGACGAGGCGCACTGCGTGTCGCAGTGGGGGCACGACTTCCGGCCCGACTACCTGACGCTGTCCGGCCTGCACGAACGCTGGCCCGACGTGCCCCGCATCGCGCTCACCGCGACCGCGACGGACGCCACCCGCCGCGAGATCGCCGAGCGGCTCCAGCTCGAACAGGCCCAGCATTTCGTGGCGAGCTTCGACCGGCCGAACATCCAGTACCGGATCGAACCGAAGACCGACGCCAAACGGCAGCTCCTGCGCCTCCTCCAGACCGAGCACAAGGGCGACGCGGGCATCGTCTACTGCCTGTCCCGCAACTCGGTCGAGAAGCACGCCGCGTTCCTCACCGAGAACGGCATCGAGGCCCTTCCGTACCACGCCGGGCTCGACGCCGAGACACGCGCCACCAACCAGTCCCGCTTCCTCCGCGAGGACGGCCTGGTCGTCGTCGCGACCATCGCTTTCGGCATGGGCATCGACAAACCGGACGTCCGCTTCGTCGCCCACCTCGACCTGCCCAAGTCCGTCGAGGGCTACTACCAGGAGACCGGACGCGCCGGACGCGACGGCCTGCCGTCCACCGCCTGGCTCGCCTACGGCCTCCAGGACGTCGTCAGCCTCCGCAAGATGATCGACAGCGGCGAGGGCGACGCCGCGTTCCGCCGCCGCCAGGCCACCCACCTCGACTCGATGCTCGCGCTCTGCGAAACGGTCGAATGCCGCCGCGTCCACCTCCTGAACTACTTCGGCCAGTCCGCCGAGCCCTGCGGAAACTGCGACACGTGCCTGACCCCGCCCGAGTCATGGGACGCGACCGTCGCCGCGCAGAAGGTCCTGTCGGTGATCGTGCGGCTCGACCGGGAACGGCGCCAGAAGTTCGGCGCCGGGCACATCATCGACATCCTGCTCGGCAAGAAGAGCGCGAAGGTCATCCAGTTCGACCACGACTCACTGAAACCGTTCGGGGTCGGCACCGAACTGCGCGAGACCGAATGGCGCGGCGTCGTCCGGCAACTGCTCGCCCAGGGCATGATCGCCGTCGAGAGCAACCACGGCACGCTCGTCCAGACCGACGCGAGCGCCGACGTCCTGCGCGGAGACCGCACGGTCATGATGCGCCGCGAACCGGAACGTCCCGCGACCAAGCCAGCCAAGACCGCCAAGGACCGCAAGACGGCCCCCGTCGAGCTGTCCGCCGAGGCGATGCCGATCTTCGAACGCCTGCGCGCCTGGCGCGCCGCCACCGCCAAGGAGCAGGGCGTCCCCGCCTACGTCATCTTCCACGACGCGACCCTGCGCGAAATCGCGACGGCCCTCCCGTCCTCCCTGGCCGAACTGGGCAAGGTCAACGGTGTGGGGGAGAACAAGTTGGCCAAGTACGGCGACCAACTCCTGACGACGCTCAACGACGACACCCCCTGAAAGCGGCGGCCTGAATGCGGCGGCGACCCGATTCCCAGGGTTCTCCCAGGGTTGAACGGGGGCTCCTACCAGCCGCCGCCGGTTACATATGCACATGCGAATCAACAGGATTACGCTCGTGTCCGGGGCGAGCGCCGTCAGCCTGCTCGGGCTCGGAATCGGCCTCTACGTCGCCGTCCCCGCGGCCGCCGCCGACCCGTCCCCGACCCCCAAGGCGTCGTCATCCACAAGCGCGCATCCCCGTAAGGCGCACCCGCGTAAGGGCGAATGGGGCAAAGGCCATCCCCACCTGCGCGCCCGTCCCTTCCGCGGCGTCCACGGCGAGGCGACCGTCCGCCGCAAGGACGGCTTCCACACCACCGCCTGGCAACACGGCAAGATCACCGCCATGACGTCGAACACCGTCACCGTCCGCAGCGACGACGGTGTGTCCTGGGCCTGGACGTCCAACGGCGACACCCGCGTCCGCAAGAACAACGAGAAGTCGGCGCTCAAGGCCCTCGCCACCGGCGACCAGGTCCTGGTGTTCGGAGAACAGTCCGGCACGACCCGCACCGCGCGGCTGATCCGCGTCCCCAAGCCGCGCTGACCGGGTACCGTCAGTTCGACGACCAGGCACGATCTGCGGGAGCCGATGAGCGAGAACCGGCGAGTGCTCGTCGTGGACGACGAGGCCAACATCCGCGACCTGATCGAGGTCGCGCTGCGCTTCCACGGCTTCACGACCGTCACCGCGGGCACCGGCGAGGCGGCGCTGGCGGTCGCGGAACACGACCGGCCCGACCTGATCCTGCTGGACGTCATGCTCCCAGACCTCGACGGCTTCGAGGTGTGTCGGCGCCTGCGCGCGGGCGGCGACCAGGTCCCGGTGATCTTCCTGACGGCACGGGACACCCCGTCCGACACCGTCACCGGCCTCACCCTCGGCGGCGACGACTATGTCACCAAGCCGTTCTCGATCGAGGCCCTGATCGCGCGGGTGCGGGCCGTCCTGCGCCGCGCCGCCCCGTCCGACACCGGCGTGCTGCGCGTCGCCGACCTCGAACTGGACGAGGCGCACTGGCGGGTGCGGCGCGGCGGCGTCGACGTCGACCTGTCGCCCACCGAGTTCCGCCTCCTGGCGTACCTGATGCGGAACGAGGGCATGGTGCTGTCGCGGACCCGGCTCCTCACCGACGTGTGGGGCTGGGACCACGGCAACCCGCAGGTCGTCGAGACCTACATCAGCTACCTGCGCCGTAAACTCGACCCGCTCGGCACCCCGCTCATCCACACCCAGCGCGGCGTCGGCTACGCGCTGCGGCCATGACGCTCAACGCCCGCCTCCTCACCGGCCTGCTCGCCATCACCTGCGCCGGGCTGACGATCATGGGCCTGGTGAGCGCCTTCGTCCTGCGCGGCTACCTGATGCACCGGGTGGACGAGCAACTCCAGGGCACCCGCGACCGCGCCGTCTCCCGCCTCCTGCGTCCCGGCCTCCCCGAACAGGGCGTGGCCCCGGCCCGGTTCGTCGTGCTGGCGGTCGCCCCGTCCGGACGAGCACACGTCCTCAGCGGCGAAGACCCCCACGCCGTCACCGAAGTGGAAAAACTGGGTGCCGACAAACTCGCCGAGCACGCAAGCACACTCGCCCCGTTCTCCCTCCCGGGCCTCCGCGCCGTGGCGCGGCCCTGGCGGAACGGCATCGTCGTCGTGGCGTCCCCCCTCGACGAGATCCACTCGGCGGTGCGCAACCTGATCCTCTCGGAGATCGCCACCGCGGCGCTCCTGCTCGCCGTCCTGATCGTCCTCGGCCGCTGGCTCATCGGCCGAGGCCTGCTCCCACTCAGCCGGATGGCCGTCACCGCGCACGCCATCACGACCGGCGGCGACCTGCGCGCCCGCATGCCCGACCCGGGCCACCGCACCGAGGCCGCCCGCCTGGCCGCCGCGATCAACGTGATGCTCGAACGCATCGAGCAGGCGTTCTGGGCGCGCAGCCGCTCCGAATCCCGCGTCCGCGAGTTCGCCGCCGACGCGTCCCACGAATTGCGAACCCCACTGACGACGATCCAGGGCTACGCGGAGCTGTACCGCCACGGCGCCCTCGGCCCCGACGAGCTCCCCGACGCCATGCGCCGCATAGAAGGCGAGGCGGGCCGCATGAACAACCTGGTCACCGCCCTACTGGACCTGGCCCGCCTGGACCGCGAGGCGTCCCTGCACCCCACCCCGACCGACCTGGTGTCCCTCGCCCGAGACGCCATCGCGGACGCGACCGCCGCCGCCCCCGACCGTCCCCTCCACCTGGACGCGCCCGACACCCTCATCACGAACGTCGACGAACCCCGCATCCGCCAGGTCCTGGCGAACCTCCTGGCCAACGTGCAGGCCCACACACCCCCGGGAACACCCGCCACGATCCGCCTGGCACCGGGCATCATCGAAGTAACCGACGAAGGCCCCGGCATGGCCCCCCAAGACGCCGCCCGAGCCTTCGAACGCTTCCACCGCGCCGACCAGAAAACAGCCCCCGGCGCAGGCTTGGGCCTCCCGATCGCCGCCGCCATAGCCGCCGCCCACGGCGGCCGCGCCGAACTGCTCTCCGAACCGTCCAGGGGAACAACGGTCCGCATCACCTTCGCCCAAACTCCCCCCGAAGCCGGACGTTCATAAAAAACCAGCATCCCCCAACCGCATTCCCAAAGAAAAGTCGCCCCCACCAAGCGTCCAGGCAACAGACCGCCAAACTCCACACAACTCACCCCCGCCCAGAGTTAGGCCGCGACCAATCGGGCACGAGCACCAGGCAGGTGGGGGGCTGGACGTCCGTCGCCGCATTCCAGGCGACGAGGAGGCACCCATGACCCAGCCCGACCGTGAGCCCACTCCGCAACCCCCCTTCGCGGACGCGGCGCCACTGGGCCTGGCGGCCTTCGCCCTGACCACATTCCTCCTCTCCGCCAAGAACGCCGGCTGGACGCACGGCACCGACGCCTGGCTCAGCTACGCCCTGGCCTACGGCGGCTTCGTCCAGGTCCTCGCGGGAATGTGGGAATTCCGCAACCGCAACATCTTCGGCGCCACGGCCTTCTCCTCCTACGGCGCCTTCTGGCTCGGCCTGGGCCTCTACGTCCTCCTCGTGGCAGGCGAGACGACCCCCGGCCAAGAGGCCAACGACCTAGGCTGGATCCTCCTGGCCTTCGCCCTCTTCAACACCTACATGATGCTGTGGAGCGCCCAGGTCAACCAGGCCGTCCTGGCCGTCTTCGTCACCCTGGAAGCCACAGAAATAATCCTGGCAATAGGCAACCTCACCACCAGCGAAACAGCCATCAAGGTAGGTGGCTACATAGGCGTACTAACCGCCCTATGCGCCTGGTACGCCTCCGCCGCCGGCGTAATAAACAACATGCTCGGCCGCCCCTACCTAACCGTAGGAAGACCAATCCTAAAAGACCTGATTCCCAGCACCCACCGCCACTGACACCTCAACACACGACTTGCCCCGCCAAGTGGATCATGCTTGGCTCCTCGGTGGAGGTGGGGAGTCATGTATGCGTCCGACGAGAACTGGCGCGAGGTCGACGCCTATTTCGAGGCATCCCTCATCACCGAGGACGACGCGCTCGCCGCGGCCCGGGCGTCGAGCGCCCACACCACCATGCCCTCGGCGGACGTGACCGCCAACCAGGGCAAACTCCTGGCGATGCTCTGCCAGCTCGCCGGTGCGACCCGCGTGCTGGAGTTCGGCACCCTCGCCGGATACAGCACGGTCTGGCTGGCGCGCGCCGTCGGCCCCGGCGGCCACGTGACCACTCTGGAACTGGAAGAACAGAACGCCAAGGTCGCCCGACAGAACCTCGAACGCGCAGGCGTCGCCGACCGGGTCGACATCCTGGTGGGCTCGGCGGCCGAATCGGCACAACGCCTGATCGACACCGGAGCGGACCCCTACGATTTCGTCTTCATCGACGCGGACAAGCCGAGCAACCCGGCCTACCTACGCGCATCGCTGGAACTGACCCGCCCCGGCGCCGTGCTCGTAATCGACAACGTAGTCCGCCAAGGCGCGATAACCGACCCGAACAGCCCCGACAAACGAGTCCAAGGCGTACGCGCGGTAGTAGCCGACATCGCGAACAACCCCCACCTGGACGCCACCACCCTCCAAACAGTTGGCGCAAAAGGCTGGGACGGCTTCACCCTAATCCGCCGAACCAATTGACAGACTCGAATCGCCCCCAAGAACCCTCACCAACGCGAGCATCTCCCGCATGATCCACGTAACGCTGGACACGGACGCCGACCCCATTCCTCTGCTGATGTTGCAAGCCGAGACATGGGAGGTACACATCAGGGCGCCTCTCGCAGACCTGTCCCGGCTAAGCAAAATCCGCACGGCAACATGGGACGACCGACGATCAATCCAAGCAGGCACCTGCGGACTCTCCCCAGTGTTCTGGTCCATCACCAAGGACGCCCAGGCAACGATCCTGATCGGCCAAGACGACGAAACCTGGCACACCGCCTTCCTCATCCCACTAACAGCCATAGACCAGATCGTCACCCTCACCCACTAACACCGCCCACAGCACGGCCATGGCGAAGTCGAGCAGCGGATGCGCGTTGCTGGGGTGCCGCAGCTTGGACAGCGACCCCACTACTCGACGCCCAACCACACAGCAAGTGGCCAAGCCACAGCCCCCTGGCCGGGGCCGCGAGCACAGTGCGGCCCCGCACGCCGTGAAACCTCGACGACACGCCCGCCCGATGGTCTCGTGTAAGGGCTTTGCGACCTCCACCACATCCACGCGGCGACGCCCTCCCCCGCGTATGTCCCGTCCACGGTGATGGCGCGCGGGCACGCTGACCCGTGGACCCTTCGGCCTACGCACACGGGGTCGATCACCAGTTCGTGCTTCCAAGGAGCGCACCAGACTGACGGTTCTATCGACGTGCTTCCGCTGCCTCCGGTGTACCTCTGGGCACTGCACGCACGAGAGTGTCGGTCGTCACCGTCCACCGCCGGTGACGCCTGGCAGGAGAGCGGCTCGTCTCACCACGCGGGCCAGCCACCTGATCGAACTCTGCAACGTCAACCGCGCCTTCGAGCCGTGCTGTGCCGCGGCCGCGATTCGGATTGCCCGCGCGCACGGCTCGCCTTGCAGCGGATCTGGTGGGAGCTGGGCCTGCGTCGCCAAACGCGGCGGCGAGTGCCTTCGGGCTTAGATTGAGCGACCGCGGGACACCGGTGGTGCCCGCAGGCCGACCGGATCCGATTGCGGAACACCACGTGCATCCTGATGGAGGAGGCGGGCGTCCCAAACTCCGTCACCAGCATCTAGGTGGGCGACTAGGACTCGGCGTTCGCACAGAAGATGTACGTGCAGGCGACGAACGAGGATCTTGAGACGGGCGCCGACGTGCTCGGCAAGCTGTACAAGATCAGTTAGGCATGTGAGAGATTGTGAGACGACGGGCCCTAAACGATCTTCAGGGCGCCATCTCGTGAGTGAGAACTAGGGCCCTGACCTGCGTCTACTTGTGCGCACCCGAAGGGATTCGAACCCCTAACCTTCTGATCCGTAGTCAGATGCTCTATCCGTTGAGCTACGGGTGCCTGCTCTCCTGGCTCTCACCTGGAGGTTTGTTCAACGGGCCCAAAGTCTAGCAGGTGGCGCATAGGTGATTGACCCCATGAATCCGGCCCGGCGTCTCCACCCGAGTCTAGGGCACGCGCGCCCTGGACCGGCCGCGGAAGGGCCAGCCCCCACATGGCTGATCACACGTGACGGTGACTACAGCATCGCCTCGCGGGACGCGCTGCGGTCCATGTTCTCCCACTGACACCGAAGGCGTCCTCTATTGGGGCTCGGTTGTGGGTCTTCCGGAGTCGAGCGCATCGCGAATGTCGACGGTCACGCCTGTGAGCCAGCTCGGGGTCGTTGGAGGAAGCTTGCGGAGTCGATCTGGAGGTGTGTGGTCGGGCGGGGCGCTTACTCCAAGGGCCGGAGAACGGTGGCGTCTCGGGTGGTGGTTGCCACGGTGAGGTTTCTGGGCTTGTTGAGGGTTCGGGCTTGATCGTGGCGGCCCCTCGCCGGTCACCCTTCTCGGCGGTGGCGAAGTGGACATGGGCGTTGAGTCGGGCCTTCTGGGCCTTCAATGGTGGTGGCGCGCGCGGCGGGTCGAGCACTCCGAGACCGGGAGGGTCTGCGGGACTGAGGGGGACGTTGGGGGCGGACGCTACTCGGTGCCTTCTTCGTCGTCCGCGATCGTCTCTTCGAGCTTGCGGCCCACCAGGATCCGAGCCAGGCGGGTCGGCCATGGATCTTCCGACATTGCCCAGATGATCTGCTCGGACTGGGTGCGCAGGCCGCCTGGAGGGCCGTCGGGTTCGGGGGCTTTGAAGTTCACCTCCAGCGTGACGCTCACGATGCCGTTGGCACGCTCTGTCGGATGGCCTGTTCGCTCGTCGTGTTCGACGACGCATGCGGCGAGCCGTTGGGAGACGGGGGAGTCTTCTGAGGTGATGATGCCAGCGAGTCGGAGGGCTTCGGCGTAGGGGATTCCCAGCCGAGAGGCGACGGCCTTGACGGTTCCGGGGCGCGGCGAGCGGGGTTGGGTCTTCCAGTTCTCGATGGTGTTGCGCGAGATCTCTGCCCGAGCCGCCAGCTGCTTGTTCGACCAGCCGCGATCGAGCTGGATGGCCTTCAGCCGGTTGTAGAGCTGAAGCGCGGGAGGTTCGGACTGCTTACTCATGTCCTCAGATGTAGCACGGCGCGGGCAGCATTGGGCAGCTTTGGGCAACTCGGGGCAGCCCAATTGTGCATAGAGTTGTTAAGAGATGCTCAGAGTTGTACTGTGATCGTGTCAGCACAGCGCGCTCCTAGGCGGGGAGGGCAGGGGTGGTTCAGTACCTCACCAAGGCGGAGGTGGCCGAGCGGCTCGGCGTCAGTGAGTACACAGTTGGGCGATACATTCGTAAGGGGCTGCTCACCGCGATGAAGACGACCGATACTCAGCAGGGCGCCGTCCGCGTCACCGTCGCCAGTTATGAGGCCTACGTGGCCCGCCATACCGTCTCTCCAAAACGCGCCCGGTAGCCCTACCCGTGAGTGGGTCTTGATCGCGATGGGGTGGGGCGTGTCCGGGGAGCAGCGGAGCGGGAGCCTGCGCTGCGGCAGGGGCTGGGCGCGTGACGTGTGGAGGATGCGTCTGACGCGTAGGTGCGGGTGTTGAGCTTGGCCGGTAGGCATTCCTCCACTGAGGTGTGGAATCATCCACCGATCACGGCGCTCGCGTCTCGTGACGCACAGTTTTCGGGGAAGCCTTGGTAAGGCCCCTGCGCTCCTGGCGAATAGCCTTCTAGGATGCTGACTCCTGAGAGAGATTCTCAGGGACGGGGCCTGGTACCTGCTGGTTCTAGAGACTTCGCTCGGTACCAGGCCCCTGCCGTCATCGCGTCGCGAGCACGATGATGATCCATGCCAGGAAGCGCAGAAGCTCCATGGCCACGCAGATCACATGCGTTCGCTTGGCGTAGCTGACGGCGTTGGGCTCGTCCATGGACGTGCCCCCTCCCAATCCCGGCTCGGGGGGCGGCCGGGAATGCCCGCGCTGATGAAGTCCACCTAGCGCCGGCGGCAAGGCGGCTCATCTTGCGAGCTGATCGGAGACTAGCGCGACTCGCGATGGCGCGTGAGATCAATTCCTAGACGCAGCGCGAACAAGGGCAAAGAAAGGCGTTTGAGGTTTTCAAAAGAAAATGTGCCGCTAAAGTTGGAATTCCCACTCTTGCCCAGTTTGTCGACTATTTCGCTAATGGTGGATTTGGTGGAAGGTGCCTACCGTCCAGCGCTGCGCTGAGGGACGGCCGGTTGACCAGGCGTAACGTCCGCCCAAGTCGCTGCGCCAGCCCCCGTGACCCTGCCTGCTCGGCCCTCCCGACGCCGCACAACCGTCCACCCATGCGGTGGTCCGCGTCGGAGATCCCACTCACTTAGCGGCGCCTGGGCTCCCGCACATCGACCGTCGTCGAGTTGAACGTGGCGAATATCTCGCCAATGACACCGCGCCTACGTCTCTCGGCTTCTCGGACAACATCAAGACTGCTCGCATGACGCGCGTCCTAGAAACAGCTCGTCCCTCGCGTCCGATGCCCGGCGGGAGCCAGGAAGCAGGCGTAACGGCCACGCAGAGGTGACCGGCGGAGCCCTGCTGGAGGCTCGTCCCGACCCATCGGCGGATCACGACGGTCGCCGCATGACGATCAGACGCCGACAGCCGATACCCGCGAGGGTCGGGCGCCCATTCGTGTGTACGCGCATGAACGCGCGTCGGAGGAAGATCACGCCTGTGACGCCAAGCCGGGTCGTATGACCGGCCAGTGAGCGTGCGACGCCAGCCCACCGGGTGGTCGGTCGACCGGTGTCGCCGCCCGGCCCCCACCCCCACCTGCCGACCTCGCTCGGCAGCGTGAGCGTCAGAGAACTCGACACTCACCCACGAGAACCCTGTACTTGATCAGTAGGCCCCCCAGCCCTGATCCATCTGCAACGGGATCACGTCCAGGTGTACCGCTGGCGGCGTCACCGCATCGAGCAGGTTGGTCAGCCGTGGACGTCCGCATGAGGGACTGCTTCACCACGCTCCACGGACAACCGGCCAAGCGGTGCCGGATTTGCCGCATAAGTGTGAGCTGGGTCACGGAACCCTACGTGGTGGCATCGCGCCAAAGGGGTGACCGAGACGGAAGTGACGTGTGAGGTTCACGCCCGTCCGAAGCCCATCCCCCCTGAAGGAGATTCCATATGCGCATGTCTGCCGCCAAGCTGGTCGGTGCGCTCGTCGTCGGTGGCCT
Source organism: Actinomadura meridiana (assembly GCF_039537545.1). NCBI lineage: Bacteria > Bacillati > Actinomycetota > Actinomycetes > Streptosporangiales > Thermomonosporaceae > Actinomadura > Actinomadura meridiana. The sequence goes on along the minus strand of NZ_BAABAS010000020.1, from coordinate 356,912 downwards.
GATGCTCGGTTCCACGGGCTGCGGGGCGGTCGACGCCGCCACCGGCGGCAAGAAGTCGACGGCGTGCAAGAACATCGAGAGCGAGCTGCGGACCTTCTCCACCAGCGCGTCTGTGACGTCGCCGGACGGCGCATCGACGGCGGCGCAGAAGTTCACCGACACGGCGGCCAAGGTGCGCAGCGAAGGTCAGAACGCGGGCGGCGACGTGGAGACCGCCGCGACCGCGTTCGCGGGTGACCTGGACAAGTCCGCCGAGATGCTGCGGAAGCTGAGCAGCGGCGACTTCTCGTCCGCCGGACAGCCCAACACCGCCGACCTCCAGCAGCACGGCAACGACCTCGCCGACGCCTGCGGGTTCAGCGGTTTCCGCCTGGGCGGCTGATGCTCCTCGTTCCGCTCCCGCGGCCCCGGGAGCGGACCGTCGGCTTGTTGTCATGCGTAGCGGTGCGATCTCGCACTATGCTTCTGGGACGCCCGAGCCAGACTTTGCCGGTTGGCGCGCCGAACCGGTAGCCTGTCTGGGCCTGACGGCTACTGGAGGATTCGCCTAGTCCGGTCTATGGCGCCGCACTGCTAATGCGGTTTGGGTTCACGCCCATCCGGGGTTCAAATCCCCGATCCTCCGCTCTCTGACCAGGGACTTCGCCAAAGATCATGTCTTCGGCGAAGTCCCTGTCGCGTCTGAGATGTTCGGAGCTCTGGGCCTGGTGTGCATGGGGTGTCAGGGGGCGTTCCCGATCCGGGATGCGGCGGGTCTCGTTGCTTTGGTTGAGGCTCGTAGCCGTGCGGCGAACAACCATGGTCCGGCGGGGTGCCTGCATGGTGTTGGACGCTGTACGTGGCTAGCGCGGCAGGGGCGCGTTGCTTGCCGGGCCTGGCGGGGTCGCCGTGGGCATCCTTGATCGCGAGGTCGCCTCTGTCGGGGGGCCTGTACGAGTGGTTGTGCGCGAACCTCCCCATGACGACGTGCACGAGTTCCGGTGGTGGAGGTGTTTGGTCGCGTCGTGAGGTCAGGCTGGTTGTGGGGGGATGGTTGGGCTTGGTGGGCGGGGCCGTGTAGGGGCTGGCCTGGATGGAGTAGGGGCTTGCTCGTCCAGCGAGGACAAAGTCGCTGTTCGGTTGTTTGTCATGGGGGGCGCGGGCCCGGGCGCCGATGTTCAGGCTTTGCTGATCGAAATTTTCCGCGTTGACAAGGGGCGTCTCGCGGAGACCTGGGGTATCACCGAGGGGCCGGACCCGCGACGGTGAGAGTTCACGCTCAGCTATTGGCATTTGTTTGTTGCGCGTGGCTGGCTGATGCAGGGCGCGGGGCTGGCGGAGTTGTGTGGTCGGGGTGTTTTGGGGGCGGCGCCTTTGGGGTTGGCGTCGTGCCCTTGAGGGGAGGGTTGTTGTGTTGGGGCTTTGGGTTAGTTTGATTCTGGGGTTAGGAGGACTGCGAATGAGAGGTGCCTGTTTGTGGTGGGGCTGGCGGACGCGGCGATTTGGCCGTTGTCGTTGATGCCGTAGGCGGCTGTGATGCGCAGTCCGGTGTTCGGTGGGATCAGGGTGTCCAGGTCGGTGCGGACGCCATTGTTGTAGACCCAGCCGCCGCGGCCGTCCCCGACGATCGTGCCGGACCTGTTGATGGCCTGGGCCGTGCCGGACGTGCTGCCGCCGAGGTCCGGCCACAGGTCGACGACCTTGCCGCCCGCGAACATCACGGGGTGCCGGGGTGCGAACTCGCCGCCGTTGATTCCGGCCGCGCCGACCGCGACACCGCTGGAGTTCATGGCGTGTGCCTCTGACCATGTGCTGCCGGGCAATGTGCCTAGGTCTGATGGGGTGCCGTTGCGCCAGACTGTGGCCTCGGCCTTGCTGGTGTCGTTCGAGGTCGAGGACAAGCCGAGGACTTGGCCGTCGGACGTGATGCCGAACGCCTCGGCCGCCCGGCCACCGGGCAGGGGCGCGAGGAGGCTGGTATTACCGTTCTGGTAGAGCCAGGCCTTGCCGGTGTCGAGACCGGTGCCGGCGATCTGGTCGGCGTCGTTGATCGCCCGCGCCTGGACGTGGCCGTCAGTTGGCAGAATCCCGAGGTCGGTCGGGGTGCCGTTGCGCCAGACCACTGCGGTCTGCCGTATCGGCAGCGTGTTGAAGGCGGCGCCGACGACGGTGTCGGACGAGTTCAGGCCGTATGCCACGGTCGCGTCGGCCAGGGACGGATCGTTGGGCGCGATACCGGGCAGGTTGGTCAGTTGTGTCGGGCTCGTGCTGAGGTAGGCGGCCTGGCCACTGTGGCCGAGGAACGTGGCCACGCCTGCGGTGTGCCCGGCGGCGTTGATGCCGTACGGAACGTTCCCAAACGCACCGTTCGTAGCTTTGATCATTGTCAGTTGGTAGTGGACAGGGGCTGTGGTGGTCGCGTGGGCGGGGACGGCGGCGGCGGTCGCGATGGCAATGGGCGCTGTCAGTACAGCGAGGGTTCGTGTGATCCGTTTCCGCATATTTTCTCCCGAGGAGAGTTAGTCGACACACGGAGATATGTGTGCGGGTTACACGTTGCCTTGCTACCGGAGCCAGTGCTCATGGTGGATGGCACGTCCATTGGTGGCGTTCTGATCTGAGGGCCGCGTCGCTGTGGGTTGCCGTGGCGGGTGCGTAGGTTGGGTTTTTGCGGCTGGGTTCAGAGTGTTTGTGGGGCCAATGTGGCTGGGTGAAGCGGAGCAGGTTGCCGGAAGGGTCGAGGAAAGCGCAGTCGCGGTCGTTGTTGGGACGGGTGATCGGTTCTTGTATTACTTCCGCGCCTGCGGCTTCGAGGTGCTCGAAGATGCTGTCGCAGTTGTCGGTTATGAAGACGAGGTAGCCCAGCAGGCCCTTGGTCATCAGGTCCGCGATCGTATTTTGGTCGGTTGGCGAAACGGTCGGGTTTGTGCTGGAGGATTGGAGGAGGATCTGTGTGTCGGGTTGGGAAGGTGGCGTTACGCTGACCTGTCGTGTCCCGTGGCGAGTTGTTTCGGTGCGTACCTTGAAGCCGAGCACGTCGCGGTAGAAGGCGAGGGCCTTGTCCAGGTCGTGGACGGCCAGAGCGCATGCCGAGAGCTTGAGATCCTCGCGGGTCAACGCCGTTCCTTGTCGGCGGGGAGGACGATGATGTCGATGTCCTGGATCCGGTCCAGATCGGTGTTGACGTCAATGTGGGTGATCTTGTCGCTGTCGACGGTGAAGGTGATGACCGCCTTGGGACGGCCCAGGTGTGACCAGACGGCCGCCGGTACGCCGTCCACCAGTGCGAGCCGGGCGCCCTGAGCTCGTCCGGTGAAGAAGGTCGCGACCTCCTGGCCGCCACGGAGGTCGCCGACCACGGCGTCCGGGGCGAGTAGGTCCAGGAGGGCGGCGAAATCCCCGCCCCGCGCGGCCGCCAGGAAGGCTTCGACGATCTCGCGCTTCGCTGAACGCGCGGCGTCGGACGCGTCCGCCGCTCCCTGCACCCGGCGCCGGGCCCGGCTGGCGATCTGCCGGGCGGCCGTCGGGGAGCGGTCGATGATGGTGCCGATCTCGGCGAACGACACGGCGAAAACGTCGTGCAGGACGAACGCGAGCCGCTCGGCCGGGGCCAACTGGTCGAGTACCACCGTGAGTGCGACGCCGACCGAATCGGCCAGCAACGCCTCGGCCTCGGGGCCGTCCTGTCCGGGTGGACGGACGCTCGCCTGCGGTTCGGCAGGCAAGGCCCCGGCTGACTCCTCGCGCCGGTTCCGGCGTGCTTCGAGCATGTTCAGGCAGACCCGGGCCACGATTGTGGTCAGCCACCCTCCCGGATTCTCCACCTGGTCGGTGTCGGCGCGGCTGACCCGCAGCCACGCCTCCTGCACCGCGTCCTCGGCCTCGCCGCGCGAGCCGAGCATCCGGTAGGCAACCGCGTGCAAGCGGTCCTGATGCTCGGCGAACCGCGCACCGATCCAGTCTTGCTCAACCATCTGTCACATTCCTTCGTCTAGCCGGTCATTACTGATTGACCGGCGAACCCACACCGATGTGACGACCGGGCCCGGCGTGGCCCGTCCAGCGGTCGGTTCAGGCGGTACCAACACCTCAAGTATCAGGAGACAAGCCATGAAAGCGCACGTCAGCTCGATCCTCCTCGGCGTCAGGGACATGGAGGCGTCCAAGCGCTTCTACACCGAAGGGCTCGGCTGGAAGATCAAGGACGACTACGGCATCTCGGTGTTCTTCGAGTCGGACGGGGCCTCCCCCGTCGGCTTCTACGGCCGGGACGGCCTGGCCGACCAGGTGGGCGTGAGCTCGGAGGGCAGCGGCTTCAGCGGACTCGTCCTCACCTACGTCGTCCGCAGCCAGGCGCGGGTGGACGAGATCATGTCCGAGGCCGAGAAGGCCGGGGCCACGATCCTCAAGCCCGCCGGTGTCCTGCCGTGGGGCGGGTACGGCGGCACCTTCGCGGACCCGGACGGCTACATCTGGAGCCTCGGCTACAGCGACCAGAAAGCCGATCAAGCTTACGCGGAGTAGCCGCGCGAAGGCCGTCGGACGAGATCGAGACGGCCAGGTGGGTTCGGCGTCGACGCGGAGGGACGCGCCGACGCCGAACCACCACCCACCGCCAGCCGCCGCCCGGCCGGGCGGCACCTAGACTGAAATCACCGGGAGAGAACCGTGTCATTGCAGGTGAGCACCATCATGCTCGGCGTCGAGGACCTGACCCGCGCCAAGAAGTTCTACGCGGCCCTGGGCTGCGAGATCGACCAGGACACCCGCCGTTTCGTCTCGTTCAGCCTGGGCGACGGATCCTCGCGGCTGGCCCTCTACGAATGGGACGCGGCGGCACAGGACGCGGGCGTCCCCGCGCAGGGATCCGGATTCCGCGGCGTCTCATTGCACTTCAACCCCGACTCCAGGGAAGTCGTGGACGAGACGATGCGCAACGCCGTGGCCGCCGGTGGCAGCGTGGTCAAGGAGGCGGCCGCCGCCAGGTGGGGCGGGTACTTCGGCTACTTCAGCGACCCGGACGGCTACCTGTGGAAAGTCACCACCTATGCCTCTTGATGCTAAGGAGCACGCCGTGAAGTTTCGCACCCTGGTCGAGCCGCCCGAGCCAATGCGAGGGCTGGAAATTCCGCCCGAGGTGGTGGACGCACTCAACGCAGGCGCCCGACCACCCGTAACGATTACCATCAACGGACACTCCTGGAAGAGCCGTGTCGCGATCATGCGTGGCCGCCACCTGCTCGGTCTCAGCAAGGCCAACCGAGCGGCCGCGGGCGTCGAGATCGGCGAGGAGGTTGAGGTCGAGCTGGAACTCGACACCGAACCGCGCGTCGTCGTGGAGCCCCCGGACTTCGCCCGCGCCCTGGACGCCGACCCGACCGCCCGCGCCGCCTACGACGCCCTCACGCACAGCCGCAAGCGCGAACACGTCCGCGCCATCGAGAGCGCGAAGAAGCCCGAAACACGCCAACGCCGCATCGAAAAAGCCCTCACCACCCTCCGCACCTGAAACCACACCCCCTCCTCACCCTCCCCGAGGCCTTCAGCTTTTGGCCATGGACAGGGACGAGTTCGTCGTCAGGCTCTCGGCCGACGAGGCCCTGGTGTTGTCAGAATGGCTGGAGCGGGTGCAGATGACCGAACTCAGCCGCATCGTCGACGACCCGGCCGTGTGGCGCCCGTTGCATAAGATCGCGGGCACGCTCGACAAGTCGTTGCCGTGGATCTTCGCACCGGATTACGCCGAACACCTTGCAGCTGCGCGCACACTAACCGCCGACGACCCGGACGAGCCAACCGATAGGGAATAAAGAGAAAAACATCGGCTCGCTCGATTGCGCGCCATAGTTGATCTGTTATGGAATGGCTTGCCTTTATGACATCCGACGAATGACCAAATTGGCGGCACCTGGAGCGGGACGCTGGGTGGGCTCAGTGGGTCGCGGCCCGTCTCTCCTAGCTCGGTTCCTGTCCGGTATCGCCCGTCGCCGCTACGGATTCAATAGCCGTGCTGGACCACGGGTCAGCCCCCTCGGCCGCAGTGATGGCAGCGTGGCCATGCCGGTGCAACTGATCGCGTTCCGCGTCCGGGATGGTCATTGACTCGGCAAGTATGGCGGCCAGCGCGTCCACTTTGGCATTGTCGATGTCGGCGTGGAAGATCGTCCGGATGTTCTCATCGGGCGTGATGATGTCGATCGCTGAGCGTCCGTTTCCGTCCCGGGTGGGGGCACGAACGTATCGCACCTTTTCTATCGGGATCTCCTGACCTATCTGACCGTGCTTACGGAATGTGCTGATCTTCGCCGTGATGATGCGACGATCCGTGACTGCGACCATATTCTTTGCCGCCGCCTTGTCGATCGCCGCTACCGCCTTCTCCTTTGTTGCCGCTACCTTCTCCTTCGCTCCTCCGGACGCGACACCAAAAGCACCGAGGACATCGAGTTGGTCGGAGAAGCCGAGGACACGAAGGCTCTCGCCGTCCTCAAGGAACCATCGCAGGATGCGAAGATACGGTTCGAGCTCCAGCGAGTCGGGTCCGCAGACGACGTCCGGAGTCTCGAGCGGAGGGACGGGCGGATGGAGAGCGTCGGCAAGAGGCTGGATGGCCTTGAGAAGTTGGGCGCAGGTTAGGCGGGCGGCTTTCGAGTCCTTCCGCTTCCGGGTCAGCGGCATTGTCGCGCGGCCGGGGAGCTGGGCGATGATTCGTAGTTCCCGCGTCAGCGAGTAAACGAGGCTCGTCATCTCGGCCAGAGCGGAGTCGCGCTCCTCGCGAGCGTCGCGCGCGATGACTTCGACGAGCCGTGCCTCGTCCGCGTCCTCGCGTCCGGCGGCGCTCGCCTTCGCGGCGCGGAGTACCTGATGCTTGGTCAGTGCTTCGAGGGAGGACCGGAGGGCGTAGGCGTCGAAGACGATGGTCTCGGCGTTCATTTCGAGATATTCACGCCGGTCATGTGCGCCAAGTTTTTTGATCTTCTGGACGTGGCCCCTGACGTAACTCTGGTACTGGTCACGTGCCGTACCCAGGTCCGCCTTTTTCGTCGCGATGGGTTCCCATACGTGAGGCGTGACTGATCCAACCTCTCGCGCCTCGCGAAACGCGTCATCGACGGTTTCGACAAGCCCGCTAAGCGCGGCCCACTGCGCGCGGGTCACCGTTGTGAGGACCTGGTTTGTCAGCGCGATGTTGGTCTTGGCGAGGCTTGTGATCACACTCAGCTGCACCTGAAGAGCGGCCATGGCCAGCGCCGGCCCGATCGCGGCCAAGCTCTGCGCCATGCTCACCTGAGTCAGGGGGATGAAGCGGGCCTGCGCAGCGATCTTGCTGTTGGCGAATATCGCCCCGAGGTATGCGCCGTCCTTGACGGCGAGCGTCCCGCCGGCGTTCAACAGGGCCTGTGTCGCGCCGCTGACCCGATAGACCCCTTCCAGGCTGGCGAACGCGTTTGCGAGATTACCTCCCACGGTCGCGGTATTTCCGATCGAGGCGAGGAAGGTAGAGATCTGCTCGCGGTCGGTGGCTGACACGAGCCCGAAGTCGATCGGTTCAAGCATCAGTTCGCTTTTGAGGTCCTCAGTGATTTCGCCGGAGACGGCGACAACCCCTGGGAAGATCTCCGCCAGGACCGCCGATGCCGTTGTCGAGTCGCCACCCGAACCGGTTGTCAGATCGTCCCCGGCGGGCGAGTCGGTGCTGTCGCCCTGGCCGTTCTCCTCACGCTCGGTGAACTCCATCGAGTCCGAAGGGTCCTGCATGGGTTCTCCTTACGGGGGCGTGAAACGGCCAAGCGGCGTCGGCGTTCACTGGCGAAGGCTACGGTACGACGCGCCGTCCACCCCCGTGAGCTGTCGGTGCGTGGAAGCCGAGACGTGCCAAAGTTGGTCGGACTCAGCATGGGTCGAGGAGACGTTGCGAGCCTCGAACTCAATCGCTATTCAGGCGGACTGGGCAGATGGTGTACGTGGCATCGTCCTTCGGGGAGTTCCTTGGAAGCGCTGCGGACCACCTGTTCGTGGTGGGTGAAGACGATGACCTGGAATCGGTCGGCCATCGTGTCCAGAACACGCAGAGCGGCCTCTGTGCGCGGTTCGTCGAAGGTCATGAAGATGTCGTCGACGGCGATCGGAAGGGTGTGGCCGGCGGCGGCATGGCGCTCGAGAGTGGCCAGCCGAAGCGCTAGATACAGCTGGTCCTGGGCGCCCTCGCTGAGGGACGTGGGCGCCAGCAACGATCCGGTGGATGTTTTGGCGCGGACGCTCGGACGTTCCTCGTCGGACAGTTCGAGGCCCGTATAGCGACCAAGGCTCAATTTGGAGAACACCTGCGAAGCCTGCACCAGGACGGGTTCCTGGTCGCTGTCCCGGTATTCGTTCATGCAGGTCAGGATGGCGATCCTCGCGGCTTCCAGGCGCAGGAACTCCTCGGCGTCCTCGGCCAGTTCGGCGCAGATCGCGGCGCTGTCGGCGGCGGCCAAGGCGGCGTCCCCGCCGCCGTTGAGCCGACCGAGTGCGTCCCGCCTTGTCGTCCGCCGTTCCAGCCAGTCGTCCTTGGTCTCTTCGAGGTCCTCGATCTGGCGGCCGAGTTCGACCAGCTCGCTCCCCAGTTCGTCGGCGGACGTCTCCGCCGCCTGCTGGCGGAGACGGGTGAGCTTCGTCCCGGACGGAAGGGCTCGCTGGATCTTCGCCAGGGCGGTGGACGTCTCCCGCAGGTCGCGGGCGCGGTCGACCGCCTGCTCCATCGCGTCGTTGGAGGTCACGCCGAGGCGCGCTCGGAAGTCCCGCAGGCGGCCCTCGATCTCGTCGAGTTCGAGTTCGGCGTCGTCGACCTGTTGGACGAGTTTCGACCTGTGATCGAGCAGACCCTGGCGTTTGCGGTCGTCGTCCTGTTGCTTCCGCAGGTCCGCCGCCAGTGTTTCGGCGGCCTGTCGCCAGTCGGCGGTGGACACCGGGGCGCCGCGGCCGCAGGAACGGAACGTCTCCCGCAGCAGGTGCTCGAAGTCGGAGATCCGCTGTTCGGCCTGCCGGACGCCGTCCTCGATCACGGTCGCGACATCGACCTCTCCCGCCACCCGCATCAGGGTGTCCAGGTCGGTCAACGCGGTGTCCAAGTCACGGTCGGCGGGCAGGCCGGCGTTGCGAAGGAACTGTTCCCATTGTTTCCGGTGATCGGTCACGGCCTGCTCGGCGTCGGCCTCGTCGGTCGCCGCGTCGGCGAGTTCGGTTTCGGCGTTGTCGAGGTCACGCCGCGCCGCCGTCCGTCTAGCGTCGACGTCGGCGTGTTCGTCGAGGCGGACGCCCGCCATGTTCAGCATTTCGGCGAACGGTAGGGCGTCGTCGAGCCGCAACAGTTCCTTGAGCCGGGCGGTGCAGGTGGCGAGGCGGTCACGTAGTTCGTGCAGGTCAACGTGAATGTCTTCGAGGTCCTGCGCGTCGGTCCTGAGCCTGTCGACATCGTCCAGGACGCCCGTTCCCCGGCCGGGTTCGGGTGCGGTCGCGGGATAGTCCTTCCACAGCGCGTCCCAGGACAGCCGCGCCTGTGCCAGGTCGGTCTGCGCGTCCTCGACCATCGACTGGAGTGCGGGAACAGTGGATTCGCCTTCGGTGATCTCCCGCTCGAGTTCGGCTCTCCTGTTCACCTCCTCCACATGCCGCAACATCAGGTCGACGATGGTGTCGGCACGCCGCACGGCTTCCTGAAGAGAGCCCTGGACGCTCGGGTCGTCCCGGAACCGGGTGATGAGTTCGTCCCGCCGGGCCCGCTGGATGCGGAGTTCCTCACGGGTCGGTGGGGAGTCGTCCGTGACGAGCCGTGCGAGTTCCCGCCGGTGTTCCCCGAGTTGCCGCTGAGCCTGGTCGAGTTCCGTGGCGCGGTCGCGGAGCCGCTGGTCGAGGTCGCGGACGTCGCTTTCGACTTCGGTGACTCGTCCGCGTTCGGGGAGCCGGAGCTCCAGGACGTCGGAGGGCGTCAGCTCGGGCAGTTCGAGCCGGTTCAGTGCCCGGTGGAACCGCCGCGTGCGCTTCTTCTCCTCGGCCTGCTTTTCCGCCAGCTTTTCCGGTAGGTCGCGTGGCGCCGTGGCATGCGCGTTCCTTAGGTGCGTCACGTCCTCGGTCACGGGGAAGGAGCCGAGTCGTTCGGCCAGCCGCTCGCGCTTCGTCCGGTGTCCTTTGACCGCGTCCCGGGCGTGGGCGAGCGCGTCATGGTGTTTGTGACCTTCGTCCCTCAGCCGTTGTCCCAGCGTGCGGAGTGCGGCGGGGAACCGGTAGCGGCCCTGTTCGTCCAGGGTCGCCCGCGGATGGACGGTGTGCAGCCGCGAAAGGGCGTCGCCGCGAGTACGCGCCGCCTTCTCGGACGACTCGTCCCGCCGCGTCACCTCGTCCAGGATCGCCGTGATGTCCTTCGAGAGCCGTTCGATCGCGGCGGCATGCGGGAGGAGGGACCCGTCGTCGCCGATGTCGGCGAGCTGCTGATCGACGTCCGCGACCAACGGGCTGTTCTTCGAGCGCACGGCGTCGTGGTTGCTGTGTTTCGTCAGCAGGTCGCCGAGCTGTTCGCGGATGTCGTCGGGGGCGCACGGCCCCTGCTGGGTGATCTCCTCGATGTGCGCTTCCAGGTCGCGCTGCTCGTCCAGCGTGGGAAACATGTCGAGAAGCTGCTGCTTTGCGGCCCGGAGCGCCCGCTTGTCCTTCAGTTCCTTCTCGGTCGCGACGAGGTTGTCGGCGGCCTCGGTCACGGCCTGTTCGGCCTCCCAGTACTGCTCGGGGCGCAGCATCGCGTCGCGGGCGTCCTGCCGGGCCTCCTTCAGACGCTTCAGCGCGGCGTTGATCTTCGGGTTGGTCCTCCCCCGGGGCAGGTACAGCAGACGTTGCCTGCTGTCGATCTGCTTCAGGACGGCTTCCAGCCGCATCCCCGACCGGGCGGCGGCGAGCAACTGGGCCATGTCGCCTTCGCCGGACGCGAGCAACGCCCCGCCCTTGCGGAGTTCGGCGCTGTTCAGGGCGAACTCGGTGGTGAAGGTGTCGCGGTCGATGCCGCCGAGGAAGGGGACGAGTTCCTCCTGCCCGATCGGCGTCCCGTCGCCGTCCACGAGCGCGTCCCTGCGCTTCTTCCGGCGGACGATCTCTAGCGCCACCCCGTCGGGGGCCGACAGCCGGGCGCCGAGCCGAGTCTGGCCGCCATGCAGGTAGGCGTACGGGGTCCCGTGGTCAATGCCGTACAGCAACTGGTCCAGGGCGCTCAGCGCGGTGGACTTGCCTGCTTCGTTGGGGCCGTGGACCAGGTGGACGCCGGGCGCACCAAGGCCTTCCAGGCTGTAGCCGTCGAAGGCGCCGTAGGCGATGAGGTCGAGACGGTCGATGCGCATTCCGGTCACCGCGCTTCCCGTAGGAGGGACTCCACGAGCTGGTAGGCGTCCTCGGCCAGGCCCGCCACCCATGTTTGATCATCTGGATTCACGCCGTCCGGTCCCTTGACCTGCGCGGGAAGAGCCCCGGTGAGCGGGTGGCGGGAGAGTTCGGCGGTGAGGGCGTCCGGGTCGGCGCCCAGGGCCTTGAGCACCCGCCGGATGTCGGCGAGCACTCCGGCGGTGTCCGCGCCGGAGTCGCCGATGTCGTCCCCGGTCGTGCGGATCCTGAGCTTCTCCAGCCACAGGTGCGGGTAGTGCCCGGCATCCGCGCGGAGCTGGTTGAGCATCTGCTCGTGGCCCCGCCACAGCGCGGCATGGGTGGACGTCGCGCCGGTGAGGGTGACCCGTACGGCGGTCAGCCGTTCTTCCGGGATGCCCTGGAAGCGCCGCCGGACGGCACCGAAAACCTGGTCGATGTCGTTGGTTCCGGTCACGTCCACTTTTAGGTGCTCCCAGCGGGCGGCGTCCAGGTCGTGGTGGACGACGGAACGGACTCGAAGGTCGTTGTCGTCAACGGTGATGACCGCGCACCCTTTCGGGCCGGTTTCGCGGGCGTGCCGTCCCTGGATGTTGCCGGGGTAGACGATCCAGGGTTCCTCGCTGACGATCTGCCGGGTGTGGATGTGGCCGAGCGCCCAGTAGTCGTAATCCTTGGCTTCGAGGTCCGCGACGGAGCAGGGTGCGTACCGTTTGTGCTCGGCGTGGCCTTCGAGACCCGTGTGCAGCAGGCCGATGTTGAATAGTCCGCCGTACCGCGCCGGATATCTGGCGGCGAGATTCTCGGTGAGGTCCCATTTGGCGAATCCCTGGCCATGGACGACGAACCCGGCCTTCTCGTCTTGGACGGTCTCGGGCTTGTCCGTCGCGAAGACGTGCACGTTGTCGGGAAGCCGAAGGGAACGCATCGTGCGGTTCTGCGCGTCGTGATTTCCGGAGACCATGTACACCGGGATCTCGGCTCGTCCGAGGTGTGCCATCTGCCGACTGAAGTAGAGCCCGGTCTGGTAGTCCTGCCAGTCCCCGTCGTAGACGTCGCCGGCGAGGAGGACGGCGTCCACGTGCGACTCGATGGCGAGCTGGACGAGTTTCTCCAAGGCTCGTCGAGTTGCCAGACGCAGATCTTCTTCGGGGGCGCCCTCGTAGGCCGAGAGTCCTCGTAACGGGCTGTCGATGTGAAGATCGGCGGCATGCAGGATCTTCATGATCTCCCTTTTCGCTGGAACCCGGAGCGACGTCCGGCTGGTCCTTGGCGAGGGGACTAGGTGAACGCTAGCCCTCTGTTGTGGCGTGTCTGCTCAATGTGACGAAACAAGCGCTGTGCGGTGACGGTGGCGGAATATGAGGCGTCTCCCGCGCCACCGGCCGCTCTTTCCATCGGCCGTGGAGCCCGCGACCGGGGAGAAGGACGGGCCGCACTCGTGTCGAAAGGCGTGATCAACGCCTCTGGGCGCGGTTGACGGCCGCGTCAGGATGCGACCCGGGCTCGTGCCGCTTCGGAGAACAGGGGATTGGTCATGGCGACGATTTTGGGGTGGAAGTTTCCCTTCGCGCACACGAGGCCCGTCGCCTTCTCGCCGGGGGCGAGGCTGGTCGTGTCGATCTGGCCCTCGTACTCGCCGAGGGCGGAACTGCTGTCGTGCTTGGTGTTGCCGGTGTCGGTGATCGAGAAGTAGAGCGGATTGACCTCCAACTGCTTCTTGGTCTGGTTAGTGACGGTGACCTTGACGCAGGACAGGGCGTCGCCGTCGCTGAGGATGCTCTTCTTGGCGTGCGCCCGCTTGGCGGTGAGTTTGATGGGGAATGTCTTGCCCTTGGCCGGGCTGCCGCTCTTGCCCGCGGGCTTGCCGGGGTCCGCGGACTGGACGGCGACCGGGTCCTGTTCGAGGTTGCAGCCTGCGGTGAGGACGGCGACCGCCCCGAGGCTGATGATGATTTTGCGCATGGGTGCTCCTTGATGCCTGGGCGCGCTCTGGACTGATCGCAACCGGATGAGAGTTCGGGGCCGCCCGGCGGTCCTGGGCAGGTCGGGCGGACGGTGGCGCGTGGTCAGCTCTCGGCCACAGCGAGCAGTTCGTAGAACTCCTCGGTGTCGATGACCGTGGTGTCGTGGCCGGAGTCGCGGAGCCGTTCGGCCTTGGCGAGCTTGCCGGTCTTCATCGCGCCGGGTGCGAGCTGGCGCGGTTCGATGCCGCCGACCACCACCAGGTCGACGAACCTGGTGACGTTCAGGACGGCCCGGCCGCCGAGGGCCGCGATCCGTTCGGCGGCCACAGCCCTCGTCATGGTCGGCAGTGATCCGGTGAAGCAGATGGTCAGCCCGTAGAACGGGTTGTCCGGGTCGGCATTGGGCTCGGCGTCAGGAAACGGCTTGCGGCGCGTGGCTCCCCTGTACCTGCACCCCTGGCGGACGCCGCCACGGTAGGAGCCCATCTGGATCCTGTGGGCGGCGAGAAGGCCGTCAAGGGTGGCCGTGCCCTGCCGTTTCAGGGCGGCCAGCATCACCTGCGCCGCGGCCCGCGCGTCGTCACCGGCGTCATGGTGGTGCGGCAACTCGATGCCCAGGGCGTCGGCGAGCACCGGGAGCTTGTACGCGAGCAGCCCGGTCCAGGCGCGTCTCGCGACCACGAGTGTGCAGGCGAACCGGAGGTCCGGAACGTGAAGGCCGCTCGCCTCGCAGGCGTCGGTAAGGACTCCGATGTCGAAGGCCGCGTTGTGCGCCACGAAGGGGACGTCGCCGACGAACTGGACGATGCGTTCCAGTGTCTTCGCCCAGCCGGGCGCGTCGCTGACGTCGTCGGCCGTGATGCCGTGAATGCCGACGTTGTAGGCGTCGAAGTGGTCGCAGCCGTCCGGGGGCCTCACGAGCGATGACCACTCCTCGACGATCTGCCCTTCCTTCACCTTGACCAGCCCGACGGAGCACGGGCTCCCCCGCAAGGCGTTCGCCGTCTCGAAGTCGATCGCCGCCCAGGTCGTCATCTGTCGCTCCTCACACCGAGCCGTTGAAAGCATGACCATGGAAGCATGACGTGAAAGCACTGTCAAACAGCTTCGGAAGGTTGGATGGTGTACAGTGGCGATGCTCCCGAAAGCTGACAAGGATGTGCCGATGGCATCGCAGAGCGAGCAGCTGACCGCCGCCGAGATCTCTCGGCTCGCCGGTGTGACGCGGGCGACCGTGAGCAACTGGCGACGTCGTCACACCGACTTTCCGCAGCCCAGCGGCGGGACGGAAGCCAGTCCGAGCTACGACCGGCGCCAGGTCGAGGCCTGGCTCGACGCCCGTGGTCGCCTCCCCGCGCGTTCGGCGAGGGACGACCTGAAAACCCGGCTACGCGGACGCACGCCCCGCGACGTCGAAGCCGTGGCACTGTTCACCGCGCACGTGGCCGGGCTGAACGAGAGCAAGCGAAACAAGGTCACCACGCTCGACGACGACGAGCTGATCGACCTGCACGCGGCCGCGGTGTCGTCATCCACCGACCCGGCGAAAGCGGGCCGGGCGGAAGTGCCGACGGCGCTCCTGCGGTCGGCGGCGAATGTGGCGCTCACAGAGGGGACACTCGCCGTCTTCGAGGTACTCAACGAGCATGCCGAAGCCCCGATAGGCATCCGCGGGACGCACCCGACGCCGGCAATGATCACTGACCTGATCGCCGACCTGGTAACGGCCGGAGGCCGCCGGGTCCGCGACGTACTGGACCCGGCGTGCGGAGGCGGACGCCTTCTTGCCGCCGTCGCGACGAGTCTGGAGCCAGACGCACCCGTGTACGGGCAGGAGTACCGCGCCGTCACCACCGCCCAGGCCAGGGCGCGTGTCGCGGGAGAGGCCCCCAAAGCATTCGTGGACGTCCGAACCGGAGACAGCCTGCGCGACGACGCCTTCCCCGACCTCCGAGTGGACGCCGTCGTGTGCAACCCGCCCTACGGCGACCGCGAATGGGGACACGACGAGTTGGCCTTCGACCCGCGCTGGGCGTACGGTGTCCCACCGCGTTCAGAGTCCGAACTGGCGTGGGTGCAACACTCGCTGGCGCATTTGCACGAAGGCGGACAGACCGTCCTGCTGCTCCCACCGGCTACCGCGTCACGCCCATCCGGCCGCCGAATCCGCGCCGAACTGCTCCGCCAAGGAGCGTTGTGCGCGGTCATCGCGCTTCCGGCGGGCCTCGCCGTCCCCCACCACATCGGCCTTCACTTGTGGATACTCCGACGCCCCGAGGCCGACCGCCTCGGCCGCGACCTGGTCCTGCTCATGGACGCCTCCGAGGAAGCGACCGTCACCGAGCAGCCGCCCGGTCAAGCCAAGTCGTCCGGCGCCAGCGAGTTCCACGAGACGATCCTCAGCGTCTGGAAGGCGTTCACGGCGCCCACCGGGCCCGCCGAGTTCACCGAGATCCCGGGAACAGCGCGCGCCGTTCCGGCGATCGACCTCCTGGACGATTTCGTCGATCTGTCACCGGCACGGCACGTCCGCACGGCGCTGGTGATCACGCCGGACGCGGCCCTACGCGACGTCGCGCACCTCATGGAGCGCCTCGGCGCGGACGTCGCCGCGCTGACCGAGGCAAGTCGGATCGGCCCGCTGTCCTCGGCGGGTGAAGCGAGCCGCGCCTGGCGCAGTGCCACGATCGCCGATCTGGCTCGCGGTGGTGCGCTCGCCGTTCACAAGGGGGCGCGGGCCGCCTCGTCCGACGACCCCCTGCCCGCCGAACTCGCGGATCGACCCGTCCTTCGAGGGCGCGACTTGATCGAGGGTACGAATGCCACCGGCGATGCGGGCGAGGCGCGGCTGGCGACCTCGTTCCTCATCGAGGCGGGGGACGTCCTTCTCACGCAGAACGTCGGCCCGCGAGGCGTCGCGACACGGGTGGCGGGTGAGGACGAGGCCGGGTGCCTGCTCGGCTCCAGTGTGTTCCTGCTGCGACCCGACCCGGCGCGCCTCGATCCGTGGTTCCTCGCCGGGTTCGTCAGCGCCCCCGACAACGTCAGCCAGGCGACGACCGGCAGTTCCACGCACCAGCTCGTCGCGTCCCGGTTGCGCGTCCCGCTGCTCCCGCCGGACGAGCAGACCGCTTACGGTCAGATGTTCCGCGAGATCCACGAACTCCGAACCACCGCGCGGGACGCCGCCTCGCGCGCGGCCGAAACGGCCGATCTCGTGGCCGCCACGCTGACCAGCGGCGCGCTCGTTCCCCGGAGAGCCGAGACGCCATGAGGGCCGGGCACTCCGTAGCACCCGCCTCGCACCGATCGACGCGAGAGCACGACGTGAGCGTTAACGGGGCCTTTGGTGGCCAACAGGTATTAAAGCCCACTGATTTCGCAAGGGCGACCGGGAAGATGAAGGTGTGGTTGTGACTGTGGATCGCATCGCGAACCGGTTCCGCGTGACGGGGCCGCTCGGCAAGGGCAACATGGGCGAGGTCCACCGCGCCGTGGACCTCCAGGCGAGCGACGGCGACCGCGACCGCGAGGTCGCGGTGAAGATGATCCTGCGCAGCCGGACGGGTGCGGTCATCGATTCGCAGGCCGATGTGAAGGCCGTCCAGCGGTTCGAGCGCGAAGTTCGCATCATGCGTCGCCTGAACGAGCATCCGAATCTGCCGCGCATCATCGCGGGCGGCCTCAATGAGGGCGACGGCCTGCCGTTCATCGCCATGGAACTGCTCAAAGGTCACACGTTGCGGGTGCTGACGGGTGAGCACGCTCAGCTTCCGGTTGCCTGGGTCGCGGCCCTGGGCGCGCAGATCGCGGACGGCCTGTCCGCCGCGCATCGCGCCGACATCGTGCACCGCGACCTCAAGCCCGCGAACGTGATGCTGCTTCCCGGCGGGAACGTCAAGGTCCTCGATTTCGGCATGGGCCGGATCATCGACGACGCCGAGGCCGGACGGGTGACGAGCAGCGGCGTCACGGTCGGCACAGCCCGCTACATGGCTCCTGAGCAGTTCCTCAACGCGGCGGTGACGCAGGCGGCCGACCTGTATGCCCTCGGCTGCATGCTGTACGAGCTTTTGACAGGAGCTCCGCCGTTCGTGAGCACAAGCGCGCTCGAACTGGGGCAGAAGCACCGCGACGAGGAGCCCGCGCCACTGCGTCTGCTGCGTTCGGACGTCCCCGAGGACATGGCCCGGTTGGTCGAGCGGCTGCTCAGCAAGCGGCCGGAGAACCGGCCCGCCGACGCCGTGGCGGTCCGCGAGGCGCTGCTTCCCTTCGCCGCGGGCGAGTCGACGGTCGAGGACTGGGATTCCTACGACCCCGTCCGTTACCTCGCGTCCGCCAAGCAGGCGCCCGCTCCGGCTCCGGCACCGGAGAAGCCGCGTCCGACGGCGGGTTCGGTGATGGACGTGTTCGGTCTGCACCGGCAGCTCATCGACGACTACCGGGAGTTCACCGAGGGCGGGACGATCATCCGCGATGACCGCGTCGCCGCGTACGTCGAGAGCACCCTGGACGACAAGTCCCAGTGGCCGGACCCGTGGGTGTCGCTGAACCCGTTCTTCGCGGCGGGCGGCACCGTCTCGGAGCTGAGCGGCGCCGGCAGGCTTCTCCACGAGGAGTGCGCCCGCATCTTCCAGGCGGGCAAGACCCGGAAGGGCACGAAGCTCAACGGACGCCCGCTGACGCTGCACCGTCACCAGCTCGAGGCGATCGAGGCGGCCAAGCGCGAGCAGTCCTATGTCCTGACGACCGGCACCGGCTCCGGCAAGTCGCTGTCGTACATCGTGCCCATCGTCGACCGGGTGCTGCGCCAGCGCGAGACGACGTCGGACAAGCGCGTCCGGGCGATCATCGTCTATCCGATGAACGCGCTGGTGAACAGCCAGGTCAACGAGCTGGAGAAGTATCTTCAGGACGGCTACGGTGAGGGGCGCGAACCGGTCACCTTCGCCCGCTACACCGGGCAGGAGGACGACGAGCGCCGCCGGGAGATCCGCGATAATCCGCCGGACATCCTGCTGACGAACTACGTGATGCTGGAGTTGATGCTCACCCGCCCGAAGGACCGCGGCTCGCTGATCCGGATGGCGAAGGGCCTGGAGTTCCTGGTCTTCGACGAGCTGCACACCTACCGGGGCCGTCAGGGCGCCGACGTGGCGCTGCTCATCCGGCGGGTCCGCGAGGCGTGCCAGGCGGAGAACCTCCAGTGCGTCGGCACGTCGGCGACGATGTCGAGTGAAGGCACCTTCGAGGACCAGAAGAAGGAGGTGGCCCGCGTGGCCACCACCCTCTTCGGGACCGAGGTCGACATGGACAACGTCATCGGGGAAACGCTCGTCCGCGCCACGGATGAGGCGCCGGACACGGTGCCGCCGGAGCGGCTGCGCGCCCCCGCCGCGCCGCGCGCGTACGACGACCTGGTGCGCGACCCTCTGGCCCGCTGGATCGAGACGCGGTTCGGGCTCGTCGAGGACCCGACCGGCCGTCTGGTCCGGCAGCGGCCCGCGAAGATCGAGGATGCCGCCGCCGACCTCGCCAGGGAGTCCGGTGTCCCCGAGGACGTGTGCGCGCGGGCGATCCGCAGCACTCTGGAGGCCGGTTCGGAGGCCCGGCACTCGGTGACCGACCGCCCGTTGTTCGCGTTCCGGCTGCACCAGTTCCTGTCCAAGGGCGACACGGTCTACGTCACCCTGGAGGACCCGTCGTCGCGCCAGCTCACCCGCGACTACCAGCTCGTCCAGCCGGGCACGGACGGAAAGATCCTCCTGCCGTTGGCGTTCTGCCGGGAGTGCGGTCAGGAGTACCTGACCGTGTGGCGGACGGACAAGGACGGCATGGTCCGCTACGAGCCGCGCCGTGACACGGCGGCGTCGGGCGGCCGTGAGGGCGACGGCTACCTGTACGTCGATTCGAGTCGGCCGTGGCCGCGGACCGCCGAGGAGGCGATCGCCGACCGGCGCCTGCCGGAGTCGTGGCTGGAGGTGGACGACACCGGCCGAGAGGTCGTGCGCACCAACCAGCGGTCGAAGCTCCCCGCCCCCATCCGCGTCGACCCCTACGGTGTCGAGGGTCACGGCGAGTTGGACGCCGCTTTCATACCCGCGCCATTCCGGTTCTGCCTGCACTGCGGGGTGAGCTACGAGCAGGTCCGCGGCAAGGACTTCGCGAAACTGGCGACACTCGACCAGGAGGGACGTTCGTCGGCGACGTCGCTGGTGTCGGCGTCGATCATCCGCTTCCTGCGCGCGGTGCCCGAGCAGGCCCTGGTGGCGGAGGCTCGCAAGCTGCTCACCTTCGTCGACAACCGCCAGGACGCCTCCCTTCAGGCCGGTCACTTCAACGACTTCGTCCAGATCACGCAGCTTCGTGGCGCCCTCTACCGGGCCGCGGTCGAGGCGGGCGAGGACGGCATCGACCATGAGGATCTGGCGTCCAAGGTCGTCGGCACCCTCGGCCTGGACGTCGCCGACTACACCGGCTCGTCCGACCTGCCCCCCTCGATGGCCCGCAACGCGGCCCGGACGCTGCGGGACGTCGTCGCGTTCCAGCTCTACCTCGACCTTGAGCGCGGCTGGCGCGTCACCATGCCCAACCTGGAGCAGACGGGCCTACTGAAGATCGACTACGCGGACCTCGACTGGCTCGCCGCCAAGGAGGACCGCTGGGAGGGGACGCACCGGGCGTTGCGCGACGCCGAGCCGGGCCGCCGCGCCGAGATCCTGCGGGCGCTGCTGGACGAGATGCGCCGCCACCTCGCCATCGACGTCCAGTACTTCCGGGACGACTTCGACAACCTCCGCCGCGCCAGCGAGGAACGGCTCGTCGACCCGTGGGTTCTGTCCAGGGGCGACGAACCCAAGGTCGGCACGGCTTACCCGCAGAAGGCACGCCCCGGCCTCGACCGCTCGGGCCTGTTCTTGTCCGGGTCCAACAAGTTCGGCAAGTACCTGCGGCGTGTGCATTTCAGCGACCTGTCGGTGGACGACGCCCAGCAGCTCATCGAGGAGCTGCTCAAGGTGCTGAGCACGGCGAACCTGATCAAGGAAGTGTCGGTGACGCCCGGATGGGCCAGGCGCGGCCGCCGTCCCACCGGTCCGACCGTCACGGGCTACCGCGTCTCGGCGGCGTGCCTGGTGTGGCGGGCCGGCACGGGCGAGGTCGGCGCTCACGATCCGCTCACCCGCACCTACGCCAGCGGCGACGGCCCCCGCGTCAACGTCTTCTTCCGCGACCTGTACCGGAACACGGCCGCCGAGCTCGGCGGCCTCATCGCCCGCGAGCACACCGCCCAGGTCGATCCGGAGGAGCGGCGCAAGCGCGAGGAGGCGTTCAGCGAGGCGAAGCTGAAGCTGCTGTACTGCTCGCCCACGATGGAGCTGGGCGTCGACATCAGCGCCCTGAACGCGGTGATGATGCGCAATGTGCCGCCCACACCCGCGAACTATGCCCAGCGCAGCGGCCGGGCGGGGCGGTCGGGCCAGCCCGCGCTCGTCACCACCTACTGTGCCACCGGCAACAGCCATGACCAGTACTACTTCCGGCGGTCCGCGCGGATGGTGGCGGGGGCGGTCGCGCCGCCGCGTCTCGACCTCGCGAACGAGGATCTCGTCCGGTCCCACATCCAGGCGATCTGGCTGGCCGAGACGGGCCTGGAGCTGCACAACAACATTCCGGCGATCATCGACATCGGCTATGACGAGGAAGCCCGCCGTCCCGACCCGCCATTGCCGCTGCACGACACGGTCGTCCAGGCGATCCACAGCGAGGCCGCGCAGAAGCGTGCCGTACGGGCCGCGAAGCAGGTGTTCGGCGGGCTCCTGGACGACTTCGCCGCCACGGTCTGGTGGGAGGACGACTGGATCGAGAAGACGGTCGGCGGCGCCCCCGACCGCTTCAACCGGGCCTTCGACCGCTGGCGGGACCTCTTCAAGGCGGCTCTGCTGGACCAGGCGGAGCAGAACCGCCGCGTCCTGGACACCACGCTCTCCGACCGCGACAACAAGATCGCCGTTGGTCGCCGCCGGGAGGCGGAGACGCAGCTCGACCTGCTGAAGAACCAGTCGGCGGAGAGTCGCTCGGTGCTCTCGGACTTCGGCCCGCACCGGTACCTCGCGAGCGAGGGCTTCCTGCCGGGCTACTCCTTCCCGCGCCTGCCGCTGGCCGCCTACATCAACATGCAGGACCGCCGGTTCCGCGACGGCGACTACCTCCAGCGCCCACGCTTCCTGGCGATCCGCGAATTCGGGCCGGGCGCGCTGATCTACCACGAGGGCGCCCGCTACCAGGTGACCCGCATCCAGCTCCCGCCGGGCGGGACGGGCGATGTCGTCACCTCCGAGGCCCGCCGCTGCGCGAGTTGCGGCTACCACCACGACGCCGCCGACCGCGCGGACCGCTGCCAGATGTGCGAGGAGCCGCTGCCTGAGGCCAAGTACGGGCTGCTCCACATGCACACCGTCTACACCAAGGCCCGCGCGCGGATCTCCTCCGACGAGGAGGAGCGCCGCAGGGCGGGTTTCCGCCTCGTCACGTCCTACCGGTTCACCGACCACGGCGCCCGGCCCGGCCGTCAGGACGCCACGGTGACCGACGCCGACGGAAGCATCGCCTCCCTGGCGTTCGGCGATTCCGCGACGGTCCGGATCACGAACCTGGGACGGTTGCGCGCCAAGCCGGGCGAGCCGGACGGCTTCTGGCTCGATCCCGCGACCGGCGAGTGGATGACGGAGAAGGCCGCGTCGGAGGCGTCCGGCGACTCCAGCGAGATGCCGGTCGTGGACGCGGACGGCAATGAGAAGAAGCGCAAGAAGCGCGTCATCCCGTACGTGCAGGACCGCCGCAACATCCTTGTCGCCCAACTCGCGCAGTCGCTGGACGAACCGGTCGCGCTGTCGCTCATGTACGCCTTGGAACGCGGGATCGAGGCGGCGTTCGAGCTGGAGGACTCGGAGCTGTCGAGCGAGCTGCTGCCGCCCGACGAGGGCCCCCGCGACCGGATGCTGTTCACCGAGGCGGCCGAGGGCGGCGCCGGAGTGCTGCGGCTGATGCAGTCGACGCCGGGCGCGCTCGCGACGGCGGCGAAGGCGGCCCTGGACATCTGCCATTTCGACGAGAACGGCGTCGACCAGGGCGGCCCCCACCCGGACAGGCCGTGCGCCCGCGGCTGCTACGACTGCCTGCTCACCTACAGCAACCAGCTCGATCACGGATCGATCGACCGGCACGCCATCAAGGATCTCCTGGTGCGCCTCGCCCACGCGAAGACCACCGCGACCGGACGCGGCGAGTCCCGCACCGAGCAGCAGGCGCGCCTTTCCGACCAGTCCGACACGTCTCTCGAAAAGCGGTGGGTCGCCTGGGTGAAGGAGCGCGGCCTGCGTATGCCCGACGAGGCGCAGACCTACGTCGCCGACGCGCAGGCCCGTCCCGACTTCGTGTACCGGTTGCCGGGCGTGCCGGTCGCGGTGTTCGTGGACGGTCCCGTCCACGCACACGCCAACGTTCAGGAACGCGACCGCCAGGCGGAGCAGCGGCTGGACAACCAGGGCTGGGAGGTGATCCGTTTCCCCCACGACGCCGACTGGGACGCGATCGTCGCTCAGACCCCGAGCTATTTCGGCGCCTCTCCCACCCCCTGATACACCTACGACAACCACCGAGCACGACGACGCGAGGGTCTTGCCGCCAATGACACAGCCGACAACGGACTACACCCCCGGTTCCCTGGTCTCGGTCCGCGACCGCGAATGGGTCGTGCTGCCCGAGAGCGCCCCGGACATGCTGGTGCTGCGCCCGCTGGGCGGCGCCGACGACGACATCGCCGCGGTGTTTCCGGCGTTCGAGGACGTCCGGGGCGCGGAGTTCGCGGCGCCGTCACCGCGGGACCTCGGCGACTCGCGGGCGGCGGGCCTGCTGCGCAGCGCGCTGCGCATCGGGTTCCGATCGGGTGCGGGACCGTTCCGGTCGCTCGCCGGAATCGCGGTGGAACCTCGCGCCTACCAGCTCGTCCCGCTGATGATGGCGCTGCGGCAGAAGACCGTCCGGATGCTGATCTCCGACGACGTCGGCATCGGCAAGACCGTCGAGGCCGGTCTGATCGCGAGCGAACTGCTGGCGCAAGGGGAGGCGAAGGGCTTGGCGGTGCTGTGCTCACCGGCGCTCGCCGAGCAGTGGCAGGACGAGCTGCGCGCCAAATTCGGCATCGACGCCGAACTCGTCCTGGCGTCGACCGTGACCCGGCTCGAACGGGACCTCGACATGGGCCAGTCTCTGTTCGACAAGCACCCTCACGTGATCGTGTCCACGGACTTCATCAAGTCGCACCGGCACCGCGACGACTTCGTCCGGCGCTGCCCCGACCTGGTCATCGTGGACGAGGCCCACACCTGCGTCGCCGCCGACGACCGCGCCTCGCAGCAGAGCCAGCGCCGCCACGGGCTACTCCAGCGCATCGCCGCGAACCCCGACCGCCACCTGCTGCTGGTGACGGCGACGCCGCACAGCGGCAAGGAGGCCGCGTTCCGCAACCTGCTCGGCCTGCTGAAGCCCGAGTTCGCCGACGTGGACATGAACAGCGGCTCCGACCGCGCCCGCCTCGCCCTGCATTTCGTCCAGCGGCGCCGCGCCGACATCCGGAGGTTCCTCGACGAGGAGACCGAGTTCCCCGCCGACCGGTTCTTCAAGGACGAGACCTACAAGCTGTCCCCCGGCTACCGGTCGCTGCTGGAGGACGCGATCGGCTATGCGAGCGAGCGCGTCACCGTCGCCGGGGAACAGGGCCGCCGCGAGGCCCGGATCGCCTGGTGGTCGGCGATCGCCCTTCTGCGTTCCCTGGTGTCGTCGCCGCGCGCCGCCGCGCAGACCCTGCGGACCCGGTCGGCCGCCGCGTCCGCCGCCACCGCCGAGGAGGCCGACGAGCTGGGCGCACCGCTGACCCGCGACTCCGCCGACAGCGACGCCCTTGAGGGCCTGGACGTCGCGCCCGGCGCGGAGACCGACGACGCCGGGGCCAGGCTCGCCGCGCTAGCCGACCGTGCCGCGGAGCTGGAGGGCCCGGACGCGGACATGAAGCTGAAAGCGCTGATCAAGCACCTGAAGGCGCTGCTCAAGGACGGCTACAACCCGATCGTCTTCTGCCGCTACATCCCGACCGCTGAGTACGTAGCCGACCACCTCAACGGAAAACTTGGTCGTAAGACTGTAGTCAAGGCCGTGACGGGCACCCTGTCTCCACAGCAGCGCATCCAGCGCATCGAGGAACTCGCCGACGAGACGGCCGACGACCCGGGCGCCCACCGCGTCCTCGTCGCGACCGACTGCCTGTCCGAGGGCGTCAACCTTCAGCACCACTTCGACGCGGTCGTGCACTACGACCTCGCGTGGAACCCTGCCCGGCACGACCAGCGTGAGGGACGCGTCGACCGATACGGCCAGAAGCGCGCCGAGGTCAAGGTCATCACCCTCTACGGCAGCGACAACGGCATCGACGGCAAGGTGCTGGAAGTCCTGATCCGCAAGCACCGGCAGATCCGCAAGGACCTCGGCATCTCCGTCTCCGTCCCGGACGAGGCGTCCTCCGGCGTGACGGACGCGATCGTCGAATGGCTGCTGATGCGCCGCGAGAGCGGAGAGCAGGAGGCGCTGTTCGGCGCCGAGGACGTCAAGGCCGTCAACGAGAAGGCCGCCGAGCTCGAACAGGAGTGGAACTCCACCGTCGAGCGCGAAAAGGCGTCCCGGTCCCGGTTCGCGCAGAACACCATCCGCCCCGACGAGGTCAAACGCGAGGTCGACGCGACCAGGGACGCGCTCGGCGACGCGGGCGAGATCCGGGACTTCGTCCGCCATTCCCTCTCCGCTCTAGACGGCGTCCTCTTCGACGGCGGTGACGCGCCCGGCGACTTCAGCGCGGACCTGAGCGGCAGCCCCGTCGGCCTCCGCGACGTGCTCGCGCCGATGCTCGGCAGCGGGATCATCGAGAACGGCAAGCGGGTCCCGTTCCGCACCGTCTCGGCGGTGTCGCGCGGCGAGTCCGCGCTCGTCCGCACGGACCCGCTCGTCGGCGCGCTCGCCGGACACCTCCTCAACGCCGCCCTCGATTCCCAGACCGACGGCCCCCGCCCGGCCCGCCGCTGCGGCGTCATCCGCACGAAGGCGGTCACCACCCGGACGACGCTGCTGCTCGTCCGCTACCGGTTCCACCTGACGCTGCCGTCCCGCGTCGGCGAGCGGCAGCTCGTCGCCGAGGACGCCCGCCTCCTCGCCTTCGAGGGCCCACCGTCCGACGCGACGTGGCTGCCGCCCGACGACGCCGCGCGCCTCCTGCACGCCACCGCCGACGAGAACACCGACCCCACCTTCGGAGAGCGGACGATGAAGCGGCTCCTGGACGCCCTGCCCGACGCCACGGAGCACCTCAACGAGTACGGCGATACACTCGCCACCGAACTCCGCGACTCGCACCGCCGCGTCCGCAGCGCCGCCGGCGAGATCATCCGAGGCGTGGACGTGAAGGCGCAGAAGCCTGCCGACGTCCTCGGCGCCTACGTGTACCTGCCCGTGTCCGGTGCCGTCTCCGGAGGTGCCGCCTGATGTCCGCCACCGCCCGCACGCAGATATTCTCGGCCGTCCACACCATCGGCGGCCTCCTCCCCGCCGACATGCTCGTCCGCATTTCCGAGGGGAAGGACGTCCAAGGCTCCAAGCCCGCCGACTACGACATCTTCGGCTCGCGCTCCGTCCGCGACGAGGCCGAACGCCACTGGGACTACCTCAAGTCGGTCTGGAAGGAACTGCGCGACAAGCTGCCCGTCGCACCGGAGGCCGAGACCCCCGCCGACCCCACCGGCCTCGCGATCCGCCAATGGCTGGAGCCGCTGTTCGCCGAACTGAGCTTCGGCCGCCTCACCGCCCTCGGCGCGTCCGGAATCCAGTCCGACGACGGCACCAAGACGTTCGAGATCAGCCACCTGTGGACGCACGTCCCCATCCACCTGACGGCCTGGAACGCCCGGCTCGACACCCGCCACGGCGGCCCCGGCACCATCCCGCCGCAGTCGCTGATGCAGGAATGCCTGAACCGCACCGAAGCCCACCTGTGGGCGGTGCTCACCAACGGCCGCCAACTCAGACTGCTCCGCGACTCCAGCGCCCTAGCCACTGCCGCCTACGTCGAATTCGACCTAGAGGCCATTTTCGACGGTGAGCTGTTCAGCGAATTCGTCCTGCTGTACCGCCTCCTCCACGCCTCCCGCTTCGCGGTCGACGACGGCGCACCGCCCTCCTCCTGCTGGCTCGAAAAGTGGCGAACGGACGCCATCGCGTCTGGCACCCGGGCCTTGGACCAGCTACGCAAGGGCGTCCAGGAGGCCATCACCACGCTCGGGACCGGCTTCTTGAAGCACCCCGCAAACACCGAGCTTCGCGAGAACATCGACACGCGGGCCATGCACAAGGCGCTGCTGCGTCTCGTCTATCGGCTGCTGTTCCTCTTCGTCGCGGAGGACCGTGACGTTCTGCATTCGCCGGACGCCTCCGACCAGGTGCGAGAGCGGTACGCGAAGTACTTCTCGTCCGCCCGGCTACGCGGGCACGCCCGACGCCGACGCGGCACCACCCATGGCGACCTCTACCAGGCCCTGAAGATCGTGCTGGACGCGCTGGGAGACGAGGCCGGACGTCCCGAACTCGGCCTGCCCGGGCTCGGCGGCCTGTTCTCCGACACTGACACCGACGCCCCACTGCGCGGCCTGTCCCTGTCGAACGAGCATCTGCTCACCGCCGTCCGCCACCTCTCCCAGGTGCGGGACACTGGTACGCGCCGGTGGCGTGCAGTCGACTACAACCACCTGGACGCCGAGGAACTCGGCTCCATCTACGAATCGCTGCTGGAACTCGTTCCCCAGCACAGCGCCGTGGAACGAACGTTCGTCCTGGCCGAGCTGGCTGGAAACACCCGCAAGACGACGGGCTCGTACTACACGCCCTCGTCCCTGATCAGTTGCCTGCTGGACGCCACACTCGACCCCGTCATCGACGACGCCCAGAAACGCGGTGAGGAGAAGGCGACGGCAGCCGGCGAGCCCGACGCGACGGACAGAATCGTCTCCGAGCTGCTGTCCCTGACCGTCTGCGACCCGGCTTGTGGCTCCGGACATTTCCTGGTCGCCGCCGCCCGCCGCATCGCGAAACGCGTGGCCGCGATACGCGAACGCAACCCTGAGCCGACACAGGAGGCTGTACGCCACGCCCTTCACGAGGTCATCGCACGCTGCGTCTACGGCGTGGACCTCAACCCGATGGCCGTCGAACTTGCCAAGGTGTCCCTATGGCTGGAGGCCATGGAGCCGGGCAAGCCGCTCGGTTTCCTGGACGCCCACGTCAAGCACGGCAACGCGCTGATCGGAGCCACCCCGGCCCTGCTGAAGGGCGGCATCCCGGACGACGCTTTCATCGCCACCGAAGGCGACGACAAGAAGCAAGCCAAAACGCTTGAAAAGCTCAACGTCGAGGAGCGCAGCGGGCAATACACCCTCTTCGACAGTGAAGAGGAGACGGTCACCGTCACCAACACCGCCTTCGCAGATGGCCTGCGTCGTATCACCACCGCGCCCTCCGACAACCTCCGCGCGGTCAAACGCCAGGCCAAGGCGTACGAGGAATGGGAGAAGTCCACCGAGTACCTCCGAGCCCTCCATGTAGCGGACGCCTGGTGTGCCGCGTTCATGTGGCTCAAGACCAAGGACAGCCCCCGAGCCGTCACCCAGAGAATCTTCCTCGCCCTGGAGGACCCGGACGACGAGGGCATCCCAGCAGCCACGCACGAGGAAATCGTCCGCCTCCGCGACCAGTACGACTTCTTCCACTGGCACCTGGAGTTCCCCGAGGTCTTCACCGTCCCGGACGAGGACCGAACGGCCGATGTCAACCCCGCCACCGGCTGGACAGGCGGCTTCTCCTGCGTCCTCGGCAACCCACCCTGGGACAGTCTCGACTTCCGGGAGCAGGAGTTCTTCGCCCAGCGCGTCCCAGAAATCGCAAACGCGTCTAGGGTCTCCGTCCGCAAGAAGATGATCGAGGCGTTGAACGAGGACCCGGAGCGACGAACTGTCCTGCTGGAGTTCGAGGCGGAAAAGCGAAAGATCTACGCCGAGAGCCACTTCTTGCGCCGCTCAGGCCGTATGCCGTTGACCGGGCAGGGCAACCTCAACACCTATTCGGTTTTTGCCGAGACTGGTCGCGCCATGATCACGGGCGCAGGTCGGGCAGGGCTCATTGTCCCAACAGGAATCGCCACCGACGTCCGGACACAATTCTTCTTCAAGGACTTGGCGCAGCATGGCTCCATCGCTGCACTGTATGACTTCGAGAACCGCAGTGCCCTCTTCCCTGCCGTTCATTCGGGCCAAAAGTTTTGTATTCTTTCGCTTGTTGGTTCCAAGCTGCGCGAGCCGGCGACAAGGTTTGCTTTCTTCATTCAAGATCCAACTGAGCTTGATCTCAAAGACAAGACATTCGTGCTCAGTCCACACGAGATCTCCCTCCTTAACCCGAATAGTGGCACGTGCCCTGTATTTCGGTCTCGGCGTGATGCCGAACTCGCCCTCGATATCTACCGTCGTTTTCCGGTAATTATGAAAGAGACTTCACCATCTCAGAATCCTTGGAATGTTTCCTTCCTGCGCATGTTTGACATGGGGCACGAATCCGAAATCTTCAAGCCTGGCAAAGAACTCGAAGGCGAAGACTGGATCTTGGTGGGGAATAGGTATGTTAGAGGTGACGCAAAAATGTCACCACTCTATGAGGCTAAGATGGTCGACTTCTTCGACCATCGAGTAGCAGATGTAGTGAAGAGTCAGACTGCAACAAAGCGTCAGAATCAGCCAAGTTATCTTTCAGACAAAGATCACGAGTCAGCAGGCAGGCTCGCACAGCCCAATCACTGGCTTTCCCAAGCGGAGGTTGAAGCAAAACTTCATGCCGCAAATTGGACTTATGGATGGCTTCTAGGCTATTGTGACGTCACAAGTCCGACAAATGAGCGCACGACTATCCCTGCGTTTATTCCACGCACGGCGGTGGCCCATACTTTCCCGCTCATTCTGCCCAGTTGCAGGCCGGAACTAGTTGCAACTCTATGTGCTGCACTGTCAACAATGGTGTTCGACTACGTTAGTCGCCAGAAGGTTAGTGGCGTGCACCTGACGTTTTCGATCGTAAAGCAACTGCCCATTCCTTGGCCGGACTCCTTGCGGGCTTGGTGTGACTTTATATCTCCGCGTATCCTGGAACTAGCATACACTGCGACTGACATGGAACCTCTTGCACGTGACCTTGGTGAAGACGGGACGCCTTTCGTTTGGAACAAGGAAAGGCGTACCATAATTCGTGTTGAGTTGGATGCCTTGTTCTTCCACCTCTACGGCATTGGCCGGGAGGACGTGGACTACATCATGGAGACGTTCCCGATCGTCAGGCGGAAGGACGAGGCCAAGTACGGGACGTATCGGACGAAGGAGCTTGTGCTTGCCGAGTACGACCGGATGGCGGCTGTTGGGGTTGATCTTGATAGGCCGCTGGTGGATGGGGAGAACTTCACGTCTACGTTGACGCCTCCGCCGGGGCAGGGGCCTCGGCACGGGTAGGCGGTCAGGTTGTAAGGCGCGGAGGGGCAGCCCCCTCGGCTGCCCCTCCGCTGGTCTTCATGCGGGGTTGAGGACGGCGAAGACGACCTTGCCGACGTTGCCTGCCAAGGGGCGGGTGCCCCAGCAGCGGGTTAGCTGCTCGACTACGAAGAGGCCTCGGCCTGATTCGCCGTTGAGGTCTTCGTGCTCTAGGCGCGGCATGTCGCAGGTGGCGTCCTGAACCTCTATCCACACCACGTTCGCGTCGGTGCGACCAATGCGGAAGATCACCTCGTCGTCGGCCGTGGTCGCGTAGCGGAGGGCGTTGGTGACCAGTTCGCTCGCGATGAGGCATGGGACGAAGTCGTCCACCTGCCAGCCGCTTGTTACGAGGCGGACGAACGTTCGCACCTCCGCCACCGCCCTCAGATCTCGCTTGACCACCATCTCGCTCTGCACCGCCTCACCCATGATCTCTCCTCACTTTGTGTGGGGTACGGCACACAGTGCGCTACTTTTGCTTTAAGATGTGGTTGCCGTCAGTAGGTGGCAGCCAAAGGAAGATCATTCCTCGTCGAGGCAGCTTTCATCGAGAGGCAGGACTATGTCCCCCCCGGCGCCAGCGACGTCCTAGCGAGTCCCCCGCCCTTATTGCTTTCGGTCGACAGATGCGCCGGATGCGGGAGGCCAAGGGCATCAAGCAGGAGACCATCGCTCACCTGACACAGGTGAGCGGCCCGCAGGTAAGCAAGATCGAAAATGGCAAGAAGCGTGCCACACGATCGTTCGTGGAACTGGTGGACGACTACCTGGAGGCAGGCGGCGCGTTAATCAATCTCTGGGGGGACCTCAACAAGGACGGTCACCCCGTCCCGATCTGGTTCGACTGGCCGAAGATCGAGATGGACGCCACGATGCTGATCTGCTGGCAGCATTCCGTGATCCCCGGTCTCGCTCAAACTCCCGAGTACGCACTTGCCATCGTGCACGGCAACCAAGAGGCAGCAAACGCAAGGATCGGCCGCCAAACCATCCTCACCAGGGATGATGAGCGCGGCCCGGCAAACGTCCTGTTCTTGATCGAAGAACAGGTGCTCTACCACCAGGTCGGCACCAAGGAGACGATGAAAGGGCAGTTGGAGCGCCTGATCGAGCTCAGCATGTTACCCAACATCATGGTTCAAGTAGTGTTGAGCCGCGGCGACCACGACGGCAACATGGGAGCCTTCGTGCTCGCGACCATGGAAGATCGGAGCGAGGTCGCGTATGCAGAGACTGCAATACGTTCGATCACGACGGATGACCCCGCTGATCTCTCCGTTTTGGCGCGGACACTCCTCGAACTACGTTCACAGGCACTCACCCAAGAGATGTCACGTGAACTGATTGGAAAGGTGGCTGAAGAGAGATGGACCTGACAAACGCCGAGTGGCGCAAGAGTAGCCGCAGTGGTTCCAACGCCGCTGAGTGTGTCGAGCTGGCGGACGCGGCTGGTGTGGTGGCGGTGCGGGACAGCAAGGACCCGGACGGGCCCGTCCTCCTGCTGACCCGCGCGGCCCTGCGGATGGCCGTCCAGTCTGCTGCCGACAGCCGCTGACCAGCCGGAACACCTGACCTGCCGAGTAGCGGCGAGCCGCCCCGTCCCCCCGGAACCGGACGGCCCGCCGCGCCTTTCTTCTTCCCGGGCGCGGGCGAGACGGCGGGGGCCTGGGCGGGTTTCGACCTCTGCTGACTTCTGCGGCCTTCCAGTCCGGCACCGACTTCCGCTGACTATCTGGAACTCCGCGTGCCGAGGGTGGCGACTCGTCCCGTCCTCTCGGACTCGGGCGACCGCTGCGCGCTGACCTCCCCACCGGCACGGCTTGCGTCCGTCCGCCCACAGTTCGGCGGTACGCCGGGAAAAGCGAGTCGCTGGCGTGGCGCATTGCCGCTGGCACCACGAGGAGAGTTGCCATGGCGGTGATGTAAGAAGGGCCGTCGTTCGTCCGTGACGATCTGCGCGAGGGCCCGGTCATCCGGCATGGCTTGTGTGCGTCCACCACTGTCACCAAGAGGATGCGATGGCGGGCGAGGTGGCCTCTGGCGACGACCTGCCCCCCGGACCGCTCGAAGGCGTCCTCTGTTGCTGCGTGCCGGCCTCTGCTCTGTGCGGGTTTCCGCTGCTGGTGAATGTCGCGTGGCTGTCGGTCGTCGGTGTTAGGTTGACGGCGCCTGACATCGCCAGCACGTGGGACAAGGGAGTCCGATGGCCGACGAGTACCCGCGGTTTCAGCTACGTCTGCCTAACGGTGGCCCGTTGGCTCATGGGCGGTTGCTGGATGAGGAGGGCACCAACGGCAGTCAGAAGTTCATGGTGCTCGCCGGGTCGCCTGCGCGGCGGGATGCCGTTCCTTCGTTCTCCGCGCGTAAGCCGTCCTCGTATGTGCTTCGGGAGCAGTTGATCGACGAGGGCGCGCTCAGGGAGTCTGGTGAGTGGCCCGACTGTCTTGAGGTGACCAGGGACATCGTCTGCAACTCCCCGTCGTCCGCCGCCTCGGTCGTGACGGCTTCTCACCTCAACGGATACCGGTGGTGGAAGACGGCCGACGACATCCGCTCGGCGACTACATCGCCCAGGCGGCGTGGGGTTCGCAGCGGACGTGGCTGGTGCGCGGGTCCAACGTGTCGGGGGTCGATCTCGTGCAGTCGCTGTGGCTGCCCGAGGGGAGGGTGAGCCTCGCGGCGACGCGGCTGCGGCGTGAGAGCGTCGAGCAGGGGACGAGCAAGCACGTGCTGCGCGGCTTCGTCGAGGACGACTACGAGTCCACGGTGTCTTACAACCAGCGCGCGCGGCTGGTCGAGGAGTTCCACCTTTTCCTGACGCGGATGAAGCCGGGCGACATCGTCTGCGCACTGTCCGGCGGTCTGCTGTACGTCGGCGAGATCACTGGTGCCGTTGAGCATGTCGAGTCGGAGGACGGCCGGTCCAACCTGCGGCGTCCGGTGGAGTGGGAAAGCTCTGGACACTCCTACGACGAACTTCCCGAGGAACTCCAGCAGAAGTTGTCCGTTCAGCAGGACGTTGTTGACCTCACCTCTGTCCAGGCCATGGTGGACGGGCTGGGGCTCAGTGACGAGCAGCTCGCCGAAGAGGCGCGGGACGCGCACGGCGATCCAAGTGAGGAGACGCCCGCGTTGGCCGCCCGCCGGGAGCTGGTGCTGCCCGAGCCGGGGGAAGGGCTTGCGGAGGACTTGCTCGTCCATGATGCGGCGTGGTTGCGGGAGGTGCGCGATCTGCTGTGGGACGAGCGGCAGCTCATCTTTTACGGGCCGCCTGGCACTGGTAAGACGTATCTCGCGCAGAAGCTCGCGGAGTTCCTTGGGGGTGGGCCTGAGCAGGTCAAGTTGGTGCAGTTCCATCCGTCCTATGCCTACGAGGATTTCTTCGAGGGGTTCCGGCCGCAGGAGGATCCGGAGACCCGGCAGGTCGCGTTCCGGTTGACGGCTGGGCCGTTGCGTGAGCTTGCCGACCTGGCGTCGAGTGAGGGCAATCGGCACGTCCCGCATTTCCTCATCATCGATGAGATCAACCGAGCCAACCTGGCGAAGGTGTTCGGTGAGCTGTACTTCCTGCTGGAGTACCGCAACCGGTCTGTGCGGCTGACCTACTCCGGCGACGATTTCGCGCTGCCGCCGAACCTGTTCGTCATCGGCACCATGAACACCGCTGATCGGTCCATCGCCTTGGTGGACGCCGCGATGCGACGTCGGTTCGCGTTCGTTGAGCTTTCGCCGCGTGCCGAACCGACCAAGGGCATGCTGCGGCGCTGGCTCGCCGCCAAGAGCCGCGACCCCGAACCGGCCGACCTGCTGGACGCGCTGAACCGTCGCATCGCCGATGCCGACTTCCAGGTCGGGCCGTCCTACCTGATGAAGCCGGGCGTCTACCGTGACGGCGGGCTGGAGCGCACCTGGCGCACCAAGATCCTTCCGTTGCTGGAGGAGTACCACTACGGGGAGGACATGAAGGTCGAGCAGCGGTATGGCTTGGCGACTCTGCGCGACGCCATCGCTCCGCCGTCGGCATGACGGTCATTGCGCTTGCCGAGCATGGGGCGGCGCGGACGCTTCCGATGTCCATGGCACTCGGCCGCGCCGTCGTCGCATCGGGTGTCGTCGCCGCCGCGCCGGATCCGGACGTCCCCGGACGGTGGCGGGTCAAGGCCGGGGGAAAGGTCGGCGCCGTGACCGTGGTCGCGGCGAATGGTGAGACCGCCACACTGCGGATCATGCCGAAGGTGCCGATCCGCCGGTTGTTGTTCCTGCTCGGCTACGCCCTGGACGCTGGAGGCTGGCGGGACGACGAGGTGTCGCTTGATGAGGAGCTCGAACTCTTGCCCGCTTTCGCGTCCTTGTTTGAGCGGCAGGCCGACCGGGCGCTGCGGCAGGGGCTTCTTCAGGGGTATCGCACCGTTGAGGAGACGTCCCTTGTTGTGCGTGGGCGGCTCCGGGAGGGCGACCAGATCCGGCGGCATTATGGCGAGTTTCCCGCCGTGGAGATCGTCCACGACGAGTACACGACGGACATCGCCGAGAACCGGCTTTTGCGGACCGCCGCCGAACGGCTTCTACGCCTCCCGGGTGTTCCTCGGGACCTGCGCGGTCGGTTGCTGAGGTTGCGCGTTCGGCTTGCCGACGTCACCCCGATCGGACGGGGTCAGGAGACTCCGGTGTGGCGGCCTACCCGGTTGAACATCCGGTACCAACCGGCGGTGCGTCTCGCCGAGCTAGTGCTGCGCGGCGCCTCCGTCGAGCACCGGCCGGGCGGTACCGCCGTCAGCGGCTTCCTGTTCGACATGGCTCACGTCTTCGAGGACTTCGTCACGATCGCTCTCCGCAAAGCGTTCGGCGAGTGCGGCGGTCGCTGCGTCCTCCAGGCCTCTCATCATCTCGACGAAGGCCACGTCATCCGGATCGTGCCTGACTTCGTCCATTACAGCGATGCGGGCGTCCCACGGGCCGTGGCCGATGCCAAGTACAAGGCTGAGAAGCCTCACGGGTTTCCCGACGCCGACCTCTACCAGATGCTCGCCTACTGCACCGCCCTCCATCTCGCGGACGGCCATCTCATCTACGCGAAGGGAAACGCGTCGCATGCGGCCCATCGGGTACGGCATGCCGAGGTCACCATTCATCAGCACACCCTCGAACTGGATCAGCCGCCGAACTCTCTGCTCGCTGACGTGCGGACGCTCGCTGGGCGCCTGCATCCACGAAACTCTGGGCAGCGCTGAATTCATTCCTCTGGGCGGCGTGCAGGACTGTGCTGTGGCTTTGGGGGTCAGTCTTTGTTGTCTTCGACGCCTCCTCGTAGGCCCCAGTCGTCCAGGCCGGAGTAGATCAGCGCGAGGCGTCCTCTGGGGAAGTTGAGGGTGGCGGCCTCGCCTGTGTAGAGCGCTACCAGTGAGTCGGGGCCTCTCCACCAGGTGTCCGCCAGGCCCATCACCTCGCGTACCTGCTCGAAGCCGTCCAGATCGATGTCCTCGACTTCATGATCTGTGAGTCTGGTGATCTGTTTCGCGTACATGAGTGCGTGGTGGGTCAGGGCGAGCGATTCCACCCAGCCCTCGACGGTCGCGTGTAGGGGCGCCCACGTGTCCGCATAGACGCCGAACTCACCCGACGGGCCGATCATGAATGAGTAGGGGAGCGCGGTCCGCTGCGTTCCGGCTTCGAAGCACCACCCTGCGGAGTCTGATTCGGGTGTGCCCGCATCGAAGTATCTGGGGCCTCCGTCGTATTGCGGTGCGGGGGGCAGGCGCAGGCCGCCCCATCGTTGCTGGAAGGTCGCCATTCGGTTGATCACCGCTGCGGGGACGCCTCCCTCAAGCCATCCCTGCCTGTTTTCCTCGACGGACCGCACCTCGACCTTGAAGCCATGTACTCCCACAAAATATTGGGCTCGGCGAGTCAGAGTATTGGGTAGGTCGTTGTCGGTGAGGTTGGTGTTCACTGGGAGATGCTACCCCGGCCTCCGTTGGGAGAGTGTGATCAGGGAAATCGCTCAGTTGGTTGGTTGTGTGGGCTGGTATGCGGCATTTATTTGTGCATCTGAGTATTTGAATTTGGTGGTGATTGTGGGGCGGTGTCGTTTGTCCAGAGGAGGGGGGTGAGGAGTAGGACGGGGAGTGCGAAGCCTAGGGTTGTTGTGGTTATGGTTTGGGTTGGTGATTTTAGGGCGGTGGGGGACCAGTTGGTGGTTAGGGTTTGTTTTCGGGCTTTGGTTTGGGGGGTGGGTGGGGTTTTGTCTAGGAAGGTGCACATGCCTTTTTGGGTTTCGGGGGTGGAGCAGGCTTCTGCGTCGGCTCGGAGTTCTTCGATGAGGATCAGTGCGGGGCGGGCTCGGCGGACGCCGAGGATTCCGGTGGTGGCCATAGTTAGGAAGGCGGCTAGTGACAGCCAGGTGGGGAGGTTGGCGTTGAGGACGATGCCCGCGTCCAGGAAGGCGAAGAACTGGCCGAAGCGGGTGTAGACGCTGATGATTCGGCGGCGTGCGGCGTCGTGGTGGCGGACGTGGGAGAGTTCGTGCATGAAGACGGCCATCGCCGTGGGGTCCTGGCGGCGGAGGCTGGCAGGCCATTGGGTTGGGATGATGACGACGCTGTCGGGGAGGCGCGCGTTCTGGCGGTATTGTGACCAGCCGTTTCGTGCTGCGAACGGGGCGATGGCGGCGGTGGCGATGCCAATGGCGATCCAGAATGCGGGGCGGTCGTACCAGTCGGGCCACAGTTCGTCGGCGACGGAGAGGGTGACGCCGCATGCGGCGCCTACAATGATTAGTTTCTTGGTGTGGCGGGCTCCCCAGTCTGAGAATACTCCGGAAATTCCGAGGCTGCGGCGGGGTGGATGTAGTTCCTGAAGGTTGGCGTGCTCGTCGAAGGTTTTGTAGGCGGCGATGGTGTCTATGTCGATGCCTGCGCGTTCCAGGGCGTGGCGGACGTCGTCCCAGCGAGGGCCCCATTTGATTGGCATGCGGAAGCTGGAGCCTTGGCGGTATTCGTACGACCATGCCGCCCATTCCCAGATCAGGAAGGCGAAGATCGCCAGGCAGATCAGGGTGGTGGCGGCGAGTGCGGTGAGGAGCGCTGCCAAGGGGTGCAGAGGGTCGGGTTCGGAATGGTCGACCACCATGATGGAGGGGATCAGGAGGACGTAGGGGGCCGCCACGACGGCGCGCAGTGAGTGGTGGAGAAGGTTGAGGCGGCGTAGGTGACGGAGTCGCCGGTCGCGGGGTGGCGCGTCGGTCACGGGGTGGGGGGTTGCTGTTCCGTGCCGGTTTGGATGACGGTCACCTGGATTGTGATCACGAGGCGTAGTTCCTGGACGTCGACCTCGGGCGGTAGTTCGGCGTGCAGGAGGATGCGCCGGGTTATTTCTTCGGCCGGGTCGGGGTCGGTTTCTTTGCGGATCTTCCGGCGGAGGAAGGCGGCCGCGCTTTCCACGCCGCGTTCGATGGCCATGTCCGTGGCGATGTTCAGGACGTTGAAGGCCACCTGGCCGAGGAAGGCGAGGCCCATGCCGAGGAAGATGAAGGAGTCCGCGATTCCGGCGGCGCTGGGGTCTACGGGTTGTGTCTCGGTGCCGGGCAGGACGTGTTCGTGGCGCATGAGGTCGGCGTAGTCGTCGAACGAGTCCTCGCGCTCGTCGGGAGCGACCGCCGCCGCGGAGGCGTCCACCATGGCGAGGATCTGTTCGATCTGGTCGTCGTCCAGTCGCTGCACGCGGCCCCCCAAGTCTTCGGTTTGGGCTCAACGTACGTGCGGGAATGCGGACTGGATGGTCGTTGTCCGCGTTCGGCCAGGTGCGCTGTTCCGTGCCGTGGCGAGAGGTTGTTCGCCCCGTCAACTTGGGGGTTGAGTGTTCTGCTGGTCGGTGAATCTGGTCGTGGCGCGTAGGGCGCGTTGTTCGAAGTCCTTCAGTTCGTCGAAGGACGGTAGGCCGTTGTAGATCATTGGTGGGAAGGCCATCCGGGTGCAGACGCCTTTCGTGTGCCGGTCGGCCTCGGGGAAGGTCCGCTGGAAGATCAGTATCCCGCGCAGCCTGCTCTGTTCGGGTCTGACGCTGATGACGCGGCCGCACCATTGGCAGCGGCACCACCAGTCCCAGCCGAGCGGGCGGTCCGCGGCCTCGGACGGCAGTGCTTCGAGGGGAATCAGACCGGCCTCGCGGATCGCGGCGGCCAGGTCGGCGGGCACCGATGGCCTGGACAGGTAGCGCTGGCCACGTTCCCGTTCGGCCTCAGCCTCCACGGCGGCGGCCGCGGCCAGGTAGGTTTCGCCGGTTTCGGCCTGGCGGCGGCGGGCTCGGCGCTGCACTTTTCGGGAAGGGCGACGACGCGGGTCGGCGGTCATGGCGTCCTCCGGCGGAGCCCTACGCACACCGCTGGACGGCATGAAGATCGAGGGGCCACGCGTCGTCCTGGACGCTTTGTCGTCGGCGCACCAGCGGCGTAGGCGCTCGGTGCTCAGGCTGGCAGGCGTGGTCTGCCTTGTGAAAAGAGTACCGATCCGCCTACGACCGCGCGGCGATGTCGGGCAACTAGAGGGTGGTCAGTTCCGCGGCGTAGGCGCGGGCTTGGGCGTGGTCTCGTTTGACTCGGGCTGGGTCGCGGTGGGCGAAGAGGGCCCAGCCCAGGCGGAGTGATGAGAGGAGGTCGGTGGTCTTTGCGATCTTGTCGCCGTTGCGGACGTTGACGACCAGGTTGCGGCAGGTGGGGAGGTGGCGGATGCGGTCCAGGGTCTCGGCGTTGGTGACGACGCCGTCGTGTCGGGCCAGGAACATCGCTACGGAGACGGAACGCTTGAGTGTGGTTGTGGCTGGGAAGTCGCGGGAGCCGAGGAGGTAGCGGATTGTTCGGCGGGCGCCGTTGTCGCCTGTTGCGAGTTCGGCTGCTGCGGCCATTCCGCTGCCTGCTAGGCGGGAGTTGACTTCGACCAGGCGTGGGCCTTCGTTGGTCAGCATCACTTCTGTGTGGGCTGGGCCGAAACGGAAGCCGAGTGCGTCGAGGGCCTTTCGGACGTAGTTGATTGTGTCGGTGTGCATCGGGTCGTCGGCTGGGAGGAACTCGACGTCCTGGTAGACGGCGAAGCTGTCGTTGGTGGTTGTTTTGGTGTAGCGGCATACGTCGGTGACCACGTGGTGGCCGTCGTGGCTGAAAGTGTTGACCACGTATTCGGTTCCGAACAGGCGTCGTTGGATCACCACTTCCTTGTTCGTCACGCCTGTGGCGTTGGTTCGGCCGATGAGCGCGGTTACGGCGGGGCGCCAGTCCTCGCCTGCGGGGACCAGGGTCACGCCGTCGGTGGACACGCTTGTCGCCGGTTTGATGACCAGGTCGTGGCCTGCGAACTCTGTGGTGGTCAGTGGTGCGGTTGCTTCTTGGACGCTGCGGACGCAGATGGTTGGGGTCATGGCCAGACCTGCTGATGAGATCGCTTTGGCCATGTGTCCCTTGTGGCTGCGGCTTGGGGTTAGTTCCGGGACGTGTGCCAGGGAGGGAGTCAATTTTTGTGATAGGTCGTCGGCCAGTGCTACCCCGCTTTCTGAGCCGGGGATTATTGCGAGGGGCTTCAGCTTGGTTAGTTGGGGGACGACGTTTTTGCTGGCGGTCAGGATGGTGTCGAAGTCGTTGGCGCGAAAGGTGGCGGTGAACGAGTCTGCGGGCAGAGGCCAGGAGAGTACTGCTATTGGACGGAAACCTGCTTCGCGCAGCGCGGGCGCGTACAGGACGCCCGAGGAGTAAGGGTCGACAATGGCGACCGTCCGCGCGGTCATGGCCTGGCTCCGTTCTCGGACGCGGCGAGCGCGCGCCGGTCGATCTTTCCGTTCGGGGAGAGGGGCATTCGCGGCAGCGTGATCACCTTGTCCGGTGCGCTGGGCCCCAGTTCGCGCCGCAATTGGCGGCTCAGGTGTGCCTCGGCCGTGGTCGTTTCCGCGAACAGCACGAGGGTGCCGTCGGCGGCTTGCAGGCAGCAGGCGAGGCGGACGTCCGGGGAGGCGGTCGCCGCTTGTTCTATGCCGGTCAGGTCCACGAACACGCCGTGTCGTTTGACTCGGGAATCGGAGCGTCCGGTGATTACCAGGTTGCCGTCGGGCGTGAGCATGCCCAGGTCTTTTGTGGCGAACGTGGTCACGCCGGAGTTTCTGGTCAGTGCTGCGTCGTCGGCGGGTGGGGCGGTGCCTGGTAGGTAGCCGAAGGAGCCGTGGGGTGTCTCGATGGCTACCGGGAATGGCTCGTTGGGGGGTGCGGATGTTAGGAGGCGGGTGCCGGGCATGGGGCGGCCGACCGGTTGCAGTCCTGGGTGGGGTGGGTTCGGGACGCGGTAGAAGAACTTCGCCAGTGTTGTTTCTGATGGGCCGTAGAGGTTGATGACGTCGGTGGACGGCGCCGTCCGACGCCAGTCGAGGACTTGGGCGGAATGCAGTGGCTCGCCCGCGAACACTGTCCAGCGCAGCTGGGGTAGTTGCCGTCCGCGCGACGCTTTCACCCATCGGGTGGAGAGGCTGGGGACGGCGTGGACGAGTTCGGCTCCCTCTTCCGCGAGCCAGTCCACTACTGCGGCGGGGTCGATGCGCACGGTTGGTCGCGCGGCGAGCAGTTCGCCGCCGCTGCACAGCGCCACGAAGAGTTCGCGGATCACGACCTCGAACGTTGGGGGGCTGAGCAGGGCGACCCGCGTGCCTGGGCGTAGTCCTAGTGTTTCGATCTCCCAGTCCACGAAGCGCAAGGCCCCGTGTTCGTTGGACACGATGCCCTTCGGTGAACCTTGGGTGCCGGACGTGAAACCCAGGTACCCGGCGGACGGGTCGACCGTCAGGGGTGTTTCGGTGGTGGGCTCGTAGGTGGGTGTTTCGCGAACCTGCATCGTTAGTGCGGGGCGCGCGGCCGTGAGGACGGAAGCGCGGCGTGACGCGGGCTGGTGCGGGTCGATCAGGAGGGGGACCAGTCCGGCCGAGCGGGCGGCGAGGAAGGCCGGGGCCAGGAACAGCGGGTCCCGGACGATCAGCGCGACGATCGAGCCGGGCCGGGCCTGTTTCTCGCGGAGGTCTGCTGACCAGGCGATTCGGAGGTCCTCCAGGTCTCGGTAGCGGAGGGATCCGGCTGCGGCGGTGATCGCCGGGGCGGCCGGGTGGATCGAGG
This sequence comes from Actinomadura meridiana, assembly GCF_039537545.1. Lineage (NCBI taxonomy): Bacteria > Bacillati > Actinomycetota > Actinomycetes > Streptosporangiales > Thermomonosporaceae > Actinomadura > Actinomadura meridiana. Next base: position 315,783 of record NZ_BAABAS010000020.1, on the reverse strand, counting down.
AGATCGCGCTGATCCGCTCGACGAGTGGTGAGCGGACGGCCAGGTCGGTGGACGTCATGACGCCGCCACGGCGGTCAGGGAGCGCACCAGTTCCTGGTGGATCTCGGCCAGGTCCTCGGCGGCGTAGATGGTGAAGACGTCCACCTCGGCACCGGCGAACCGTTCCTCCAGCACCAGGGACAGGTGCGCGGCCCGCAACGAGTCGCCGCCCAGGTCGAAGAAGTTGGCGTCGGGGGTGGCGGTGGTGACGCCGATGACCTCGGCGATGACCTTCATGGTGTCTTCGGCGGTGGGAAGGTTCGTGTACATGGAGCTGCTCCGTTCAGTTGAGGGTGGGCGGTGCGGCGGACACGTAGCGGCTCAGGCTGGTCAGCAGGCATTCGTCGGACAGTTCGACGATGTCCACGAATCCCGTCTCGCCGTTGCCGCTGGTCAGGCGGCCGATCACGGCGGCCGCGCCGCCGCCGTCCGTCAGAATCCGGTCGATGTGGTGGTGGACCCGCGGGTCGATGAACGTGGTGAGGTGCCGCAGGAGGGGCGTCCTGCCCTGGACGAGTCCCTGGCCGGGGACGTTGACCACGACGAGTTCGTCCAGCAGTGAGGCGTAACCGTCGGGGTCTCGCAGGTTCAGGTAGTGGTAGGAGAGGACGAGGTTCTCGACGCCGAGTGCTGCCCGGATCGGGGTGTCCGTGGCCATCACGTGGCGCGCCCGGGTGCGGCGTCGCGCAGGTCGCACACGGCGAAGCGGAACTCGGACGTGTAGCGCTCGCCCGCCGAGTCGGTGAGCCATGCCTGGTCCGGCGCGGGCAGCATCTCCACGATCTTGACGGCCACCGGGGCGCCGTCCGGGGCGTCGCGTACCGCTCGGCGGGCGGCGCTCGCGAGGACGTCAACGAAGATCGGGCTGGCGAAGTCGACGTAGAACGGCTTGGTCTCGGTCGGGAACTTCGCGAAGACGTGGCGGGGGAACCGGTTGGCGCGGGCCCAGGCGCGGGCGGCGACGAAGCGGGTCGCGGCGTCCGGCTGGTGGACGAAGTCGAGTTCCGTCACCGGCACCCGCCAGCCTTCGCGGGTCACGACGAGGTCGTCCACGGTGATCCTCGGACGGTGCCGTCCCAGCGGAAGGAGATCGAAGTGGCTGAGCAGCAGGGACTTCATCGCCTCCGCGAACAGGTCCAGGACGTCGAACCGCGCCCCGTCCGGCAGGACGACGGAGAGGTGGCCGTCCTCGTCCAGCACCAGGGCGTCGGCCGCGAGCTGGGTCGTTCCGGTTCGGGGCGTGGGGGTGTGCGGTACGAGGGAGATCCGCTGGTCGTCGGGGCGGATCAGCGCCGGGTGCGAGCGCACGGTGAACTTCGGTCGGCTCTCCGGAGGCAGCAGCGGCAGGAGCCGGGCGGTGGGGAAGGTCGCGTCCAGGTTGGCCCGGAGTGCGGCCGGGTCGCGGTGCGTCGGCACCATCGAGACGTAGTCCAGCGAGTTCATCGCCGCGTGGATCTCGCCCAGGACGACGCGGTACCGTCCCGCCTCGACGTCGGCGGGGCCGTTCGCGGCGATCATGATGTCCGGGCACGCGATCCGGGCCTGGTCCCAGCCGCTGTGGGGTGCGTCGAACAGTTCCTTGACGGCGATCTCCAGGTCGGCCGTCGTGCGCTGGACGGTGGCCTCGTCGCTGTCGTAGGGCAGGATCGCCGACCAGCGCCGATGGAACTCGGTGAGGGCTGCCGCGACGATGCCGTCCAGTCGCGTGCCGACCGTTCGCATCGCCTCCATCCACAGCGTGCCGACGTCGACCGGGCCGTCCGTGTGCTGGCGCGCGGTTCGGTATGCCGTCTCTACCAGCGGTTCCACGTCTTGCCGGATGCGCCAGGTCAGCCAGCGGACGCTGTCGAGCACGGGGACGATCGGCGCCATCCGGTCCACGAACTCCGCGCCGAACCGGACGGACACGTCCCGGCGGCACTCCAGGTAGGCGAGGGTCCGGCCGCCGTAGGCCTGACCGTCGTGGCGTGTGGCGGCGGCGCCGGTCAGCTCGACGAAGGTGTCGGCCAGGTCGTCCAGCGCGGCCGGTAGTGCCTCGGGGTCGTTCCAGACCTGTCCGAGTTTGTCGCGGCCGTCGATGAGCTTTCGGGCCCGTGCGGTGGCGGTGGCGCGGACGTCCTCGTCGTCGATGCCGTCGAGCAACTCCAGGAGGTCGTCTTCGGCGCGCAGGGAGGCGGGTAGCTCCAGTTTCCAGATCAGCCAGCGACGTTTCCGGAGTTCCTCCATCCGCGCGAACACGGCGGCCTCATCCGAGTCCGTGCACACCTGGTGGGCGAGGGCGCGGGCGGTCAGCGTGCCGTCGGCCGCGCGCAGCAACGCGGATGTCAGGTCGTCGATGGGGGTCGGTGTCCCGCCGGGCAGGCATGCCGTGCGTTCCGTCAAGCGCAGGAGCGGGCTGCGCCGGGGGCGGAACCAGGGCTTCAGGTCGAGATCCGCGGCCAGTCCACGGGCCAGGACGTCCACAGGCCACCGTTCCAGGTAGATCGTCGTCTGGTCGGTGACGGCGGGGCCCGGACGGACGGTGACTCCGCTGTCGTCGGTGCCGATGGTGGCCCAGGCCGTGGGGCCGAAGAAGCCGATCGACTCGTTCTTCAGGCAGTAGCGCTGCCAGTACGTGGCGATCGCCTGCTCCCGCGACCGGCGCTTGCTGTTGGCGGGTTTGCCGCTCGCCAGCTGTCGCAGGTGCGGGTCCACCGCCGTGGCGAGGAACCGGCGGTTCTGCCAGCCGACCGCCAGCCGGAAGTTCGCGGACGCCGCGACCTGCCCCAACTCGCGGGTGAATCGTTCGGTGGCGTCGTGGAACGCCTGGCGGAAGGCGGGGTTCTCGGCCGCGCCGTCCTGGTCGGCGTGGTCGGCCAGGTCCGGGTCGGCGAGGCGGTCGACGGCGCGGGCGGGGAAGCCCGCGCCGCGCACCATCGCGCTCGACCACACCGACCATTCGCTCTCACCGAGACGGACCGGGCCACTGTTCGGCGCGGACGCCGGGTCTGCGTTCATGATTTTTCCTTTGCGACGTGGGATGGCAGCGGGTCACGCGGCCGGGGCGTGGGCGTCGTAGCGTCGGGAAAGGTGGGTCAGCGAGGCGAGCAGTCGATCGGACGACAGCTCCGGGTGGCGGCCGGGCGTGGCCGTCAGCGGCATCGCGCCCGGCGAGGCCCAGACCAGCCGTCCGGCGGAGTCGATCGTGGAGCTGGACCGTCCCGCGTTGTCGGGGTGCAGGCAGAACGGCACGTCGAGAAGCCCGCGCCGGACGGCCAACAGCAGCGCGTGCCCGATGTCGTCGGACAGTTCGAGCGTGGCCTGGACCAGATTCCTGGACTCCGCCAGCGTCGTGTCGTCTGGACGGGTCGGAGCGACATCCCAGCTGGACGCGGCCACATCGGCGGCACCACGCAGGGCCTCGACGTTCTCGTCGATGGTGGGGATGCGGTGCGCCTCGACGGACGTCTTCACGATCAACCGGTCGGCGCCCGCCCGGGCGGCGAGGCGGGCCGCGTCCCGGTTGAGGCGGATCGCGCCGCGCCGCGTGGCGGGGAACACGCCCATGTACGTGTAGAGGACGATGTGCCAGTCCACGTCAGGCAGGTACTCGGCGGCGAGCGTGCGGAGCGCGTTGACGGCCTGGACGTCCTGTTCGTGGTCGGTCTGCTGGGCGTAGCTCAGCGAGACGCCGCGCAGGCCGTGGTCGCGGAAGAACATCGCCTCCAGCACGCTGACCGCGACAAGCAACCCTGGCGGGCACAGTTGGCCCAACAGGCAACCGCCGAAGGTCTCTAGATGGGGTTCGACGTCCGGTCCGCGTGTGGCGGCGAGCAGTTCGCATGCGCGTCGCCAATGGTCGATCGACTCCGCCAGTGGGACGCGGCCATAGGGCAGGCAGTATGAGACGGGTCCGCCCTCGGTCGCGTACAGATCGGCGCGGGTCATCGCCTTCACGATGTCCATCGGGGCGGCGGAGCCGTGCCGCACCTGGATCTGGAAGTCCGGGCCGACCAGATCCGCCGTCATGGCACGGGTCACGGCGTGGTTCTCGGTGACGATGGGGAATCCGTTGAGGTCGCCGCCGCGAGCGATGACGTCCAGCACCGCCCGGTAGTCGCCGAGCCTGGTGTAGCTGTCCAGGGTGATCGTGCCCGCCGTCGGCGCGGGGACGTCGGCCGTGCGGACGAGACCGGCGCGCATTGTGGCCGCGTCGGCGAAGCCCATCCTGGGTTGCACGACGAGCTGGCCCCGCGAGCGGGCCCGGCGGACCATGCCGCCGAAGTCGTGACGCGGTTCCGTCATCACGCGCCGCCCTTCTGACCAACATGGACGGGTGCGCGATGCCGTTCGAGGTAGGAGAGGAAGCGCGGCAGGCCGTCCGCCCCCTCGAAGACCTCGTCAAAACCGGCTGCCGTCAGGCCGTGGCGGCGGGCGGCGGCGCCGATGTGGCCTCGGGTGCCGAGCTTGCCGCCGATCACCGCGGGCAGCGTCGTCAGCGCGGGCTCGGCGCGCAGCGTCCGCATCATGCGTTCGCCGTCGCTCGCACCGTGGCCGTTGACCGAGCTGATCACCAGCAGGTCGGGCCGGTCCCGCAGGCAGGTGCGCACCAGCAGGTCGTCGGGGACGCACGGGCCGAGGTTGCGCACCCGGTGACCGCGTTCGCGCAACAGGAGTTCGAGATAGACCAGGTTCCAGGTGTGCGAGTCGGACGAGACGCCGCTCAGCAGGACGGCGGCCTTCGCCCCGGTCAGGTCGTCGATCGGGTCGGCGCTCATGTCGCGAAGTCCAGGGTGCCGAGGCGGCGTCCGCGCCGGACGAAACGGGTGAACGTGAGCAGGCACGCCGCCAGCCAGCCCGCGCCGACCAGGGCTTCGAGCGCGCCCTGCGCCGCGGCCTCGGACAGGTGGCCCGCCAGGGTCAGCCGGACGCCCCGCAGCCCGTGCGTCACCGGAAGCACCGCCGAGATCCACCGCAGCGGCGCCGGATAGGAGTCCAGCGGGACGTTCACTCCGCACAGGTTCATCAGGCTGACCAGGCACACGTTGGTGGCGATGGTCTGCACGGTCCGGAAGCCCAGCAGCAGGCCGCCGATGAGAGTGCCGAAACAGTACGCCGACCAGCCGACGAGCAGGATCAGCAGGACGATCGGCGGGATCTGCCACCAGTCCAGCGGGACGTGGAACAGCCGACTGGCCACCAATAGCGCCGCGACGGCGGACACCGTGCCGTCGGCGATCATGTACGCGCCGCGTCCCGTGAGCACGACGGCGGGATGTGTCGGGCTGGCCGCCAGCAGCGGGAGCGTCCCGCCGCTCCGTTCGGAGCTCACCATGTTGACGGCGAACATGCCGCTCATCGCGGCGAGCACGACCGCGTTCCCGACCAGCAGGAACCGGGTCTGTTCCGGTGCGCCGAGCATCCTGCCGACAAGGGCGAAGAACGCCACCTGGGCGAGGACCCGGACGAACCACGCGGACAGCCAGGTTTTCCAGGTGTAGATCGTCCGGTACTCGCGGACGCCGATGCGCACCGAACGCCGGATCACGTGCAGGACGGTCATCACGCGCTGGACGGTCATCACGTGCGGGACGGTCATCGCGTGCTCATCTCCCCCGTGTGCCGGACGCGCGCCAGCACGCGCCCGATCGTCAGCCGGGCCGCGACCAGCGCGAACGCGCCAAGCGCCGTGATCATGGTCAGTCCGAGCGCGGCGTGCGGCACGGGATCGGCGCTGATGGAGCCGCGCAGCAGGTCGGCGGACCAGGACAGGAAGACGCCGTTGGACAGCGGGCGCACCCAGTCCGGGAGGAACACCGTCGGCACGAGAAGGCCGCCGAGCACGTAGAACGGGAAGCTCGCCGCGTTGGAGAACGTGATCGCGTTGCGGGCGAGCACGAACAGCGCGGCCAGCAACGTGGCCGTGGCAGCCGTCGCGAACAACGTCAGCGCGAGCGAGGCCGTGAGCACCGGCCAGTGTCGAATGGTCACGGGTGCGTGCAGGACGTAGCGGGCGAACAGCCAGGTCTCGGCGAACGCCGCGATGCCGGGCACGACGGTGGCGCAGGCCCGTCCGAACACGACGGCGCTGAAGTTGGCGGGCGCGGACACCAGGTACTGGAGGGTGTCCTCCCAGCGGTCGGTCTGGATGATCCAGCCGCCGCTGAACAGCGCGAACCACCACAGCGACATGTAGAACGGCGCGAGCGACGCCTGTCCCAGCAGGTCGGCGCGGTCGTTGTGGCGCATGATCATGGCGAAGACCGCCGCGTAGAGCGGAGCCGTGAGCAGCGGCACGAGGAGGTCGGGATGATGCCGGTAGAAGACGAGTTGGAGGCGGAAGCCACTGGCGACGGTTCGCATCGGCTCACACCTCAAGTCCGCGGTCGCCGATGAGCGCGAGGTAGACGTCCTCCAGCGTGGGACGCATCGTCCGCACCGACGTCAGCCGGTGGTCGGCGAGCGTGCGCAGGACGTCCGGGAGGTGTTCCTCTCCCCGCACCCGGATCCGGGCGGACCCGGCGCCGGGCTCGACGGACGTCACGCCCGGCAGGGCCCGAACCGCGGCGAGCGCGACGGGGTCCGGGTCGTCGTCGATCTCCACTCCGTGCGCGCCCGCCGCGAGGTCGGCGAGGGCACGCGGAGAGCGGGTGTCGATCACCTTGCCGCCGCGGACGAAGCTGACCCGGTCGCACAGCTCCGCCGCCTCGGCCATGTTGTGCGTGGCGAGCACGATGGTGCGTCCCTCGCCGCGCAGTTCGCCGATGAGCGCCTGGAACTCGCGGGCCGCGACGGGGTCCATGCCCATCGTCGGCTCGTCCAGGAACAGGACGGGCGCGTCGGCGACCAGGCCGCGCGCCAGGTGCAGGCGTTGCCGCATGCCGCGCGAGTAGGTCTCCACCCGCCGGTCGGCGGTGCCGGACAGGCCGAGCCGGTCCAGCAGCTCCGCGCACCGGCGCCGCAGCGTCTTCGACGGGACGTGCTGCACGGCCGCCCAGAACTCCAGGTTCTGGCGTCCGGTCAGCCGCGTGTAGAGGCCCCGGTCGCCGCCGAAGACGACGCCGATCAGGGGGCGGACGGCGCGTGCCTCGGCAACGACGTCGTGCCCGCGGATTCGGGCGTGGCCGCCGGTGGGCAGCAGGACGGTGGAAAGGATCTTCACCAGCGTCGTCTTCCCGGCGCCGTTCGGGCCGAGCAGCCCGTGCACCTCGCCCCGCGGCACCCGCAACGACATGCCGTCGAGGGCTCGGACGGGGGTCGACTTGCGGCGGGTGAAGTCGCGGACCAGGTCGACCACGTCGAGCGCGGGCGGTGGTTCGTCGGTGGACGTCGGCAGTGCGCTTACAGCAGGTGCGCGTTCGATCAGGATTTCGGGCTCAGCAGTAATGGACACGGCAGGACGACTCCTTCGGAAAGGGGGATCAGACTGCGGCGAGTGCGCCCGCGCTCGCGGAGGTCGCGCTCGCGGAGGTCGCGGCGAGCGTCGCGGCCAGCCGTTTGGCGAGGGCGAGCGTGGTCAGGGTCGGGTTCGCGGCTCCCGTCCGGGGGAAGGCGGACGGCCCGGCGACATAGAGGCCCGGGATGTCGCGGAACTGGTGGTCGCCGTCCAGCAGGGTGCCGAGCGGCGTGGTGCCCGCGTCGTGCTGTTGCGATCCACGCGGGAGGGCGTACGGGAGTGGGCCCGCGTCGTGCGCGATGTGGTCGAACGCCGTGAGCCGATGCGCCGACCTCGGCGTGGCGTAGCCGGGGTCGAACGCCAGGGCGCGCGGGGGCAGATTCAGGTGCACGTGGAGTGTGCGCCAGATCCGGTGCAGTTCCGCTTGCTGCTCCTGGGCCAGCGCGCGGTCTTTCGGTCCTTCCGGGGTGGTCACCGTGGTCTGCCAGGGCCACCGGCCGGTCGGCAGGCATCGGACGCGGCCCGACTCGGCGCGGTGCTGCTCGCCCATGACGGACACGGTGATGAGGACCGCGCCCGCCGCGTTGAGCCGGATGTTCAGGAAGAGGTTCGAGCGCAGTCCGTCAGGGCACGGCGTGAACAGCAGCGCGCCTCGCCGGGCCAGCGACACGACCTCACCGGGCAGACGGTTCGCCGCGCAGGCGACGACGAAACCCTGGTCGACCTTGTCCACCAAGCCGGGCAGGGCCGGTTCGGTGAACCCGCCTGTCGCCGACAGCGCCTGGACGGCCAACCGTGCGTTCTCAATAGCACCGGCCGCGAGGACGACACGTCGGGCCGCCACATCCGTCTCCGTGCCGCCGCGGCGTACCCGGACACCGACCGCCCTGTCACCGTCCAGCAGGACGCCGACAGTGTGGCTGTCCGGATGGATGGGCGCGGGCGGCGAGCCGTGTCCGCGGTCGGTCGTCCAGTGATCGAGGGGCGTGTAGGCGCGCCACCGTCGCGGCAATCGGGGATGGCGGCGAATGGCCTTGGGCACTTCGGTGAACGTGTAGTCCCCGATTCGCAGGATCGGTCCTGCGGCGAAGCCTGTGGCGTCTGGTCCGGCCCACGCTGCGAGTTCGGCGTTGACCCGCTCGTACAGGCCGGGGCCGCCCTGCCAGGAGCCGACCAGGTCGTGGACGATCTCGGCGGGCCAGTCCGGGCCGGTGAGCGCCCATGGCTCGATCGGCAGCAGGATCCCGTGCCAGTACAGCGATCGTCCGCCGACTCGCCTGCGGAGCGCGGCCATCCCGGCGAACTCCGGGCCGCCGGTGGTCCAGGGCCGCCAGGTGTGGGGGTCGTGTTCGGGATGCAGCCAGCGGCGTTGGGCGTCGGCCTCGTCATGCGCCCATCTGTTGTGTGCCGCTCCGGCGTCCGGGCCGCTCTCCAGGACGGCGGTCCCGTCGCCCGCGCCCGCGCGGTCCAGCTCGGCCGCGACCGCGAGACCGGCCAGGCCGCCGCCGACGACCAGCGTGTCCACCGCGTCCGGCAGCGGGATCGCGCTCATCGCCGAGGCTCCGGGACGCGACCGTCCTCGGACAGGACGGTGCGAACGTGCGCGGTGAAACCGTCCGCCAGAACATGCAGGAAGCGCCGGACGCTCTCCACGTCCAGGTCGCCGGAGTCGCACATCATGCGGAACATGAACCCGCCCGAGACCAGCGGTACGACGAGCAACTCCACGTGCGTCATGCGCAGGTCGGCTCGCTTGTCGGCGAAGTCGGCGGCCCCGAGACCGTCCGCGGGGGCGGGGAAGAAGTTGACGACCAGCTGACGCTGGCCCGCCGCCTCCCACTCGGTGACTCCACGTCCGGCGCAGACGGTGCGCAGGTACTCCCACGGCGTGTGCTGGTGCGGCAGGACGCGACGCCACGCCGCCCGCACCTCCGCCACGGCGACGTCGAACCCGGCGAGGCCGGGACGGTTCAGGCGGATCGGCGTGGAGGTGGCGAGCCGCCCGAACGTCGCCGCCGCGTCCGGCACGCGGCCACTGTTGATCACTCGTAGCGTGACGTCGTCCTCCGCCGTGCCCGTGGCGATGGTGGCCGCGACCGACGCGACGGCCAGCGTGTACGGGGTGGCCTTGGCCCGCCGGGCCGCTGCCGCCAGGTCAGCGGCCGACATCGGGACGGGCACGCTGAGCCAGACCGTTCCGCCGACCTGGTCCGGTGCGGCGTCGTCGACACCCGGCAGCGGCGTGGACCCGCTCGGTGACGCCCCGCCCAAGTGCTCGTCCCAGAACGCGCGGGCCGTGGACACCGCGTCGACCGCGTCGACGTCGAATTCGGCGCGTTGCCGCACCACCCATTCCCGGTAGCGGCCAGCGCCCCGTTTCGCGGACGGTGCCACGCCCGTGCACAGTTCCTGACGCAGCAGGGCCAGGCTGAACATGTCCGCGATCATGAAGTCGAAGACGGCGAGCGCGCTCCGCGCCGGACGTCCCGCCGGGTCGCGATGGTCGATGATCGTCAGCTGCCACCGGGGGCGGCCCGAGGCGAACTCGACGTGCTTGTTCCGCGCCACGAACTCCGGGACGCCGCCGGGGCCGGAGCACCGCGCGTACCGGATCGGCAGCTCGATGGCGTCCGCGTAGCCGACCCCGGCGGGGTCCACCGCGACGATGCGGAGGCTGTGCTCGCGCCGTACCAGCCGGCCGAGCCTGCTGATCAGTTCGTCGTTCGAGACGTCCGAGGGGATCTCGAACGCGGTCCAGAGGCACTCGCGACCGCACGTCGCGGCGCTGCGCACGACTGACTCCTGCTGCCAGGACAGCGGTCCGCTGGCAAGCGCTGGGCTGGTCATCATGCTCCCTTCTGCCATTTCACCGGTCAACGGAACCGAGATTTCCGGACGCGGGCATTCATCGGCTATCTCCCGGCATTCCATTGCCGAAACCCGCCGGGATAGGGAAGGGATAGCGGCGAATTAATCGCGGGATCGCGTCATTCCTTACGTTATGCAGCAGATCGAAAAAGCCGCATGAAGGAGTTCGGAATGTCTGTCACGATCACCGCGTCCGCGCAGGTCATCGACGCTTCGTCGCGCATCGGAACGATGGATGTCGCGCTGTCGGGCAATGACCCGTGGGGCTGACCGGCGTGCTCAGCCGGTCGACAGTGAGGTCAGCAATTGACGGGCCGACCGCAACTCGGCCGTCATTCCACTATCCTGAAACGCCGCGATGCATTCCGTGACCAGGCTCTCGGCCTCGTCGCGGCGCCCCAGCCGGACGAAGGCGTGCGCCATGTCGAGCCGGACGAGCGCCGACCGGTCCGGATCCATGACCTGCTCCCACACCGCCAGCGACTGCCGCTGGTAGCGGGTGGCCGCCTGGTCGAGACCGAGGCCCGCGCTGACCTCGCCGAGGTCGCGCAGCACGTGTCCGGTGCCGATCACGTCCTGGTTCGCGCTGACGAGCATCAGGACGTCCTTCAGAACACGTTCGGCTTCCTGGAGTTCGCCACGGGCCATGAGCAGTTGCGCTATCCGCCACAGCGCGAGTGACTCGCCGCGCTGGTAGCCGACGGACCGGTACACGGCCAACGCCTCGTCGAGCCGGACGCGGGCGACCGCGAACTCCCCGCGCCGCACCCGGATGGGGGCGCTCTGGGTCAGCGCGCTCGCCCGGCCGACCACGTCGCCGCTGCGGTCGAAGGCGTCCACGGCCTGGTCGTAGAGCTTCAGTGCGCGGCCGTCGTGGCCCTGCACCCGCTGCGCGAAGGCGAGGTCGCGCAGGCACAGGCCGCGTCCCTCGGCGTCGTCGAGGTCGTCGAAGGTCGCGAGGGCGGCGGTCAGCGAGGTCTCCGCGTCGTCGAGGCGGCGCTGCGTGAGGTACAGAGTGCCGAGTGAGGCCAGCACCGCCGCCGTGCCCCGCTGGTTGCCCGCCCGCCGTACCGCCTTGAGCGCCAGGCGGTGCGTGCTCTCCCACTGCGGGAGGTGCCCTCTCGCCTCGAACACGGTGACGAGGCCCGTGGCCAGGTCCCAGCACAGCTCGTCCAGCTCGGCGTGGTAGGCCGCCTCGACCGCCGCGCACAGGTTGGGGAGTTCGGCGTCCAGCCACTTCAGCGGATCGGCGAGCAACCGGCGGACGTAGGGCTCGGGCGGATGCCACCGAGGTCCGGTGCCGTGCAGGACGAGATGGTCGCCGCCGTAGGCGCGCCGGTGCGCCTGCTCGACCAGGGACATCCAGCCGCCGATCATGCGTCGGGTCGCGTCGTGCTGCTCGGCCTCCGAACATTCGGCGAGCCGCTGCTCCCGGGCGAACATCCGGGTCGTCTCGTGGAACCGGTGCCGGAACTCGCCCGCCTCGTCGATGCCCACGACGTCGAGCATGTGCATGTCCACCAGCGGTTCCAGCGGGTCGGCGCGGAGCCCCGCCGGGTCGTCGAGCAGCGCGCCCGCCAGCCACCCGGGCAGCGTGGGCCCCTCGGTGAGGCTGAGCAGCCGCAGCAACCGGCGGTCGACCGGGGCGAGCCCGTCGTAGCCGACCGACAGGCTGGCCCGGACGGTCATGTGGCCGTGCGTCAGCTCGTCGAGATGGCGCCGCTCGTCACCGAGCCTGACCACCATCGAGGCCAGCGTCCAGTGGGGGCGTGCGGAGAGCCGGGCGGCGACGATGCGCAACGCGAGCGGCAGCCCGCCCACCGCGCGCACCAGGCTGACCGCGGCCGCGCGTTCGGCGGCCACCCGCTCCGGGCCGAGCACGCGGCTCAGCAGCTCACCGGCCGACTCCCCGTCGAGCGCCGCCAGCTCGATCAGGTGCGCGCCGGGCACGGCCGTCAGCCGGGCGCGGCTCGTGACGATCACGGCGCATCCCGACCCGCCGGGGATCAACGGGGTGATCTGCTCCTCGGCCGCCGCGTCGTCGAGGACGACGAGGACGCGGCGGTCGGCCAGCAACGTCCGGTACATCTCGGCGAGCTCGTCCAGGCGCTCCGGCAGTTGGAGCCCGGGAATGCCGAGGGCTAGCAGGAACCGTCTCAGCACCTCCTCAGGTCGCAGCTGGTCGGAGTGGGTGCCCCGGAGGTCGCAGTACAGCTGACCGTCGGGGAAGTGCCCGCCGCTCAGCCGGTGCGCGACATGGGTGGCCGTCGTGCTCTTGCCGACGCCGGGCCTGCCGACCAGGATCGCGACGCCGGGCGCGGGCCGCCGGGCGTCGTGCCGGACGGCGTTCTCGATCTCGGTGACGAAGTCGTCGCGTCCGACGAAGTCCCCGATGTCGGCGGGCAGCTGGTGCGGGACGTTGGCGGTCGTGGACGGTGAGGCCCGCGGAGTCGCGGCAGGCCGCGGCGGGGTGTCGACGTTGGCGCCGTTGCCGTTGCCGCTGTTGCCGTTGAGGTCGCCGTCGCGGGGCTTGAGGTGCAGTGCCGGATCACCGGTGAGGATGGACGATTCGAGCGCGCGTAACGAATCGCTGGGCGGCAGGCCCAGTTCGCGGTCGAGCACGTCGCGGCCGTCCCGGTAGACGGCGAGCGCCTCGGCCTGCCGGTCGGCCCGGTACAGGGCGAGCATCAGGTAGCCGCGCAGCCGTTCGCGGAGCGGGTGCTCGTCGACGAGCCCGACCAGTTCGCTGATGAGCCGGTGGTGGCGGCCGAGGTCGAGTTCCAGTTCCAGATAGGTCTCCACGGCGGCGAGCCGGTCCTCGTCCAGCGTCGACGCGCGGCGGGCGAGGGCGTCGCTGGAGATCCCGTCCAGGCAGGGGCCCCGCCACAGTGCCACGGCGGATCGCAGCGACTCGACGGCATCGGAACTCCGGCCGTCCCGGGCCAGGGTCTGGGCCCGCGCGACCCGGTGACGGAAGACCGCGAGGTCCGTGACGTCGGTGTCGGCGTTCAGCAGATAGCCGTGGTTCCGGGTGGTGATCCGGGCCGAGTCGCCGAGAGGAGCCAGTGTTTTGCGGATCCGGGAAACGCAGATCTGCACCTGCGTACGGGCCGTGCTCGGCGGGCTTTCGGCCCAGAGAATGTCCACCAGGGACGACGTGGACACGACGCGGTTGAGGTCCAGAAGGAGGGCGGCGAGCACCGTTTCCTGCCTGCCGGACGGGACGCGTAAGCGGCCGTCCTCCCCGTGGATCTCCAGGGGCCCGAGCAGTAGGAAGGGGACGGTCATCGCGTCGTCCCTGCTCCGGCTCAGGGTCAACGCGGGAGGCCCACCGGCGGGCACAGCATCAGCTAGGTGTCCCTTCTGGTAAACAGCCGATCCTCATAAGGCTCCGCCATGAGCCCCCGGTTGCTCGACCCAGCCTCCGGGTGGATCGGCGGTATAGCAGGCACTACCAATGGACCGATCCGATTCGGGGACCGTGGGGGTGGGGCGGAGTGAATCTTAGAGTTTCGTGAGAAGACCGCCGTGGTGGGTGGGGGGTGCGGCGTGGTGCTTACTGTGTGTGCATGGAGTCTTCCGCTCGGGGCGCGCGGATTCTGGTCGTGGACGACGAACCCGCCGTCCGCGAGTCCCTGGTCAGCAGCCTGGAGTTCGAGGGGTACCAGGTCAGCGATGCCGCGGACGGTGTGATGGCACTGGAGCGGGTCGGACGGGAACGCCCCGACCTGGTGGTTCTCGACGTTCTGATGCCGCGCATGGACGGTCTGACGACGTGCCGGCGGCTGCGCGCGCTCGGCGGGACCATGCCGGTGCTCATGCTCACCGCCCGCGACATGGTCGGTGACCGCGTCACGGGCCTGGACGCCGGTGCCGACGACTATCTCGCCAAGCCGTTCGAGCTGGCCGAGCTACTCGCCCGGGTTCGCGCCCTGTTGCGTCGTGCCTCGATGACCGTCCCGGGCGCGGGGGCAGGCGGGGGCGCGGGCGCGGAGGTTCTGGTTTTCGGCGATCTGTCGATGAACACCGTGACTCGGGAGGTTGTTCGCGCCGGTCGGGCCGTTGAACTCACGCGGACCGAGTACATGCTGCTTGAGCTGTTTCTGACGCATCCCCGGCAGGTCCTGACCCGGGAGCGGATCCTGGAGACCGTCTGGGGATTCGACTTCGAGCCCGCGTCCAACTCGCTGGACGTGTACGTGATGTACCTGCGGCGTAAGACGGAGGCGGGCGGGCTCTCGCGGTTGGTGCACACGGTTCGTGGCGTCGGGTACGTGTTGCGCGCGGCGGCGTCCACGTGACGCGGAGGGTGACGCTGCGCGCGCGGCTGGCGTTGCTCACCGCGACCGCCGTCGCGCTCGCGGTCGCGGCGTGCGCCACCGCCGGGTGGCTTCTCACCCGCGACCAGCTGTATCACGAGCTTGACCGGCGTCTCGGGGCGCTGTCCGCCGGGCCGCCCGGTGCACCCGGCGGCGGCCCTCCGCGCCGGTTGGCCGGGCAACTGGAGGAGGCGCTGGCGGCGTGTTCGCCCACCGCCACCGGGACCGGCACCGAACTCCGCCCGCCCGGACCCTACGAGATCATGCAGCTGGTCGACGCTGAGGGGCGGGCCTGCACCGTCCCCGGCGCCGGGTCCCTGAAGGTCACGGAGGAGGACGTCGCGGTCGCCCGTGGCGAGCGTGATCACGTCTACCACGACGGCACGGGTATGACGTCGTCCGGCGTCGAAGACCACGTTCGTGTTCTTACGCGCGAGTTCCGAACGCGGGACGGGACGCGGGCCGCGGTGTCCTACGCGATCTCCCTTGACGAGGTCGAAGGACCCTTGGGCAATCTGGCGTTGTTGCTGACCGCAGTCACGGCTCTTGGCGTTCTGGTGTCGGCGGCGGCGGGGTTGGTCGTCGCGCGGGCTTCGCTGCGTCCGGTGGACGAGTTGACCGGCGCCGTCGAGCACATCGCCCGTACCGAGGATCTCGGCACCCGAATCGGCGAGGACGGGACCGACGAGATCGCCCGGTTGAGCCGTTCCTTCAACAGCATGACCAGCGCGCTCGCCGCCTCCCGTGAGCGTCAGCGGCAGCTCATCGCCGACGCCGGGCATGAGCTGCGGACGCCGTTGACCAGCCTGCGCACCAACATCGACCTGCTGTTGCGCGCCGAGGCCACCGGCCGAGAACTGGACCCGGACGCCCGCCACAACCTGCTCGTCAGCGTCAAGGCGCAGATGCGGGAGCTGTCGAGCCTCGTCGGGGATCTTCTCGAGCTGGCCCGTCCGGACGAGCCCGGACCCGTGCACGAGGACGTCGCGTTCCACGACGTCGTCGACCGCGCCGTGGAACGCGCCCGGCTGCGCGGCCCGGGCCTGACCGTCGAGGCGACGATCGAGCCCTGGTATGTGCGGGGTGATCCGGCGTCGCTGGAGCGTGCCGTGGTGAATCTCGTCGACAACGCCGTGAAGTTCAGCCCGGCCGCCGGGGTCGTCACCGTTCGGCTCGTGGACGGGGAACTGACCGTCCGCGACCAGGGCCCCGGGATTCGGGCTGAAGACCTTCCACATGTCTTCGAGCGGTTCTGGCGGTCTCCCACCGCGCGCAGCCTGCCCGGTTCCGGGCTCGGGCTGTCGATCGTCGCGCGGGTCGTGGGCGAATGCGGAGGGCGTGTCGCGTTGGAACCCGCGCCCGGCGGGGGGACGCTCGCCCGCGTCCAGATGCCCGGGGCCCGCGAACTGGGGAACTGAGGCCCCGCGCCGGTTCTCATCCGGCGTTCATGCGCGTCTCACGGCCCTCCAACTCCCGGCGCCGAACCTCGGTCGCATGAGTCACCTTGCCACCGCACGCGGCACGCCCGCAGTGCCGCCCGGACGGGGCCGGTTCGTCGAGGTCGTCGTCCCGGTTCACAACGAGGAACGCGTCCTGACCGCGACCGTGGAACGGCTCCACGCCTATCTCGCCGGGACGTTTCCCTACCCGTTCCGGATCACCATCGCCGACAACGCCAGCACCGACGGCACCTGGTGGATCGCCGAGGAGCTGACGGCACGGCTTCCGCGCGTCCGCGCCGTCCGGCTTGAGGACAAGGGACGCGGCCGGGCGCTCCGCCATGTGTGGGGCGCGAGCGACGCCGACGTCGTCGCCTACATGGACGCCGACCTGTCCACCGATCTGGACGCCTTCCTGCCGCTGGTCGCGCCGCTGATCTCCGGACACAGCGATCTGGCCATCGGGTCGCGCCTCACCCGTGGGTCCGCCGTGGTGCGGGGGCCGCGCCGCGAGGTCGTCTCCCGCTGCTACAACCTGCTGCTGCGGACGACGCTCGCCGCCCGGTTCACCGACGCCCAGTGCGGCTTCAAGGCGGCCCGGACGGAGATCGTCCAGGCGCTGCTGCCCGGCGTCGAGGACGAGGAGTGGTTCTTCGACACCGAGCTGCTGCTGCTCGCCGAACGCAACGGGCTGCGCATTCACGAAGTCCCCGTCGACTGGGTGGACGATCCCGACAGCCGCGTCGACGTGCTGCGCACCGCGCGGGACGACCTGCGGGGGATGGCCCGTGTCGCGCGCCGCATGCTCACCGGCGCGTTCCGCGTGCCCGTCGGCGGACGTCCAGGACCGGGCGGCGGCGCTGCGCTGCCCGCCGGGATGGCGCGCCAACTGCCCGCCTTCGCCGTCATCGGTGCCGTCAGCACCCTCGCGCAGCTCGTTCTGTTCGTGCTGTTTCGCCTGGTCATGGGCCCGTTGTGGGCGAACGGGCTGTCCCTGGTGATCACCACGGTGGGGAACACCGCCGCCAACCGCCGCTTCACCTTCGGCGTCACCGGTGGCCGTCGCGCGCTGCGGCATCAGCTTGAGGGCGGCGCGGCGTTTCTGCTGGGTCTCGGCCTCAGCACCGGCGGGCTCGCCGTGCTGCACGCGGTGGCGCCTGGCGCCGGACGTGTCGTCGAGGTCGCCGCGCTCATCGCCGCGAACGCCGTCGCCACGCTGGTCCGGTTCCTGCTGATGCGCGCCTGGATCTTCCATCCGCGCCGTCTGGCGGGACGCTCCCCGGCCGAGAGGAACTCGTCATGACGTCCACGACCCTCAGCCCGTCCGCCGTGGCAGGACGTCCCGGCGCGCGGGGCCGTGTTCGGCGGCTGTTCCTCGGACCCGCCGACGATCCCCGCTGGGCACGGCCCGCGCTTTGGGGCGTGCTGGTCTGCGCGTGCGTTCTGTATTCGTGGGGGGTGACCAAGGCCGGGTACGCCAATTCCTACTACTCGGCGGCCGTCAAGAGCGGCACCGAGAGCTGGAAGGCGTTCTTCTTCGGCTCACTTGACGCCGGTTCGTACATCACCGTCGACAAGCCGCCGATGGCGCTGTGGGCGATGGGCCTGTCCGCGCGGGTTTTCGGATTCTCCACCTGGAGCCTGCTGTTGCCGCAGGTCATCGAGGGCGTCGCCGCCGTCGCGGTGCTGTACGCCACGGTGCGGCGCGCGTTCGGGCACGCCGCCGCTGTCGTGGCCGCCGCCGTTCTCGCCCTCACTCCGATCACCGTCGCGATCAACCGCGACAACAACCCGGACACTCTGCTCGTTCTGCTGCTGGTCGCCGCCGCCTGGGCCTGCCAGCGGGCACTCGACAGCGGACGGCTCCGTCCCCTGCTGCTCGCCGCGTTCCTCGTGGGCTGCGGCTTCAACACGAAGATGTTGCAGGCGTACCTCGTGGTTCCGGCGTTCGCGGTGGCCTACCTGATCGCGGCCCGGCCGTCGTTCGCGCGGCGGGTCGGGCATCTGGTCGCCGCCGGTGCCGTCCTCGCCGTGTCGTCGTTCTGGTGGATGCTGGTCGTGGACGCGATCCCCGCCCGTTCACGCCCCTACATCGGCGGGAGCACGGACGGCACCGCCTGGGATCTGGTCGTCGGCTACAACGGCTTCGGCCGCATCTTCGGCGAGAACAACGGACCCGGTGGGGGACGCGGCCCGGGAGGCGGCGGCGGATTCGGCGGGCAGCCGGGCGCCGGACGGCTGTTCAACGACATCCTCGGCGGCCAGATCTCCTGGCTCGTCCCGTTCGCCGTCATCGCTCTCGTCGCCGGGCTGATCCTGCTACGGAGCCGACCCCGCACCGACACGGCCCGCGCCGGGCTGTTGCTGTGGGGCGGCTGGCTCGCCGTCCACTACGTCGTGTTCAGCTTCGCCCAGGGGACCTTCCATCCCTACTACTCCACCGCCATGGCCCCTGCCATTGGTGCGCTCACCGGCGCCGGAGCCGTGTTGCTGGTCGAGGCGTCCCGGCGTCCAGCAGGCTGGGCGTTCATGCTGCCCGCCGGGGTCGCCGTCACAGGGGTGTGGGCGTTCGTCCTGCTGAACCGGGTCCCGTCCTGGCATCCGTGGCTGAGGTGGGTCGTGGCGGTCGGGACCGTCCTCGCCGTCGCCGCGCTCCTGGGCGGACGGTTCGTCAACCAGCGCGTCACCGTCGCGGGACTGGCCCTCGCCACCATGGCCGCGCTCGTCGGGCCCGGCGCCTATGCCGTCTCGGCCGCGTCCACCACGTCCAACGGCAGCAACCCCCTCGCCGGACCATCGTCCGGCAACGGCTTCGGCGGCCCGCCCGGGTTCGGTCCGGGCGGCGGACGCGGCGCGTTCGGACGTGGCACGCCTCCCGGCCTGCCGCCAAACGCCCGTGGCGGCACGCCCGACGGCCCGAACGGACAAGCGCAACGCCCCGGCAGCCCGGCTCGCCCCGGCGGTTCGGCCGGACCCGGCGGGCCCGGCGGCGGAGTCGACTCCGGAATGGTCAGCTATCTGAAGCGGAACCAGGGCCGCGCCATCTGGCTCGTCGCGGTCTCCAGCGCCCAGGAGGCGTCCTCGCTGATCTTGCAGACCGGACGTCCCGTCATCGCCATGGGCGGCTTCACCGGAAGCGACCCCGCCATGACCACAGCGAAACTCCAGCGCTACGTCTCCGAGGGCAAGCTCCGCTACATCCTGCTCGGCGGCCGCATGGGGCCGGGCGGCGCCACTCGCAACGACGTGACCGCCTGGGTCCAGAAGCACGGGACCCTCGTCGCCGCGAGCGAATACGGCGCGTCCACCGACTCCGCCCAGCTGTACCGGCTCGGCTGACCCGCGGAAGAAGGACCAGATGACCTCCACCAGCCACCCCGCCCCTCCCGCGACTCAGGCTCCGCGCGGGTGGGGCGGCCTTCCCCGGATGCTGCTGCGCGGCCCCGCCGCCGATCCGGCCTGGGCCCGTCCCGCGCTGCTGGCCTTGCTGGCCGCGACCGGCGTCCTCTACCTGTGGGGATTGGGCGCGTCCGGTTGGGCGAACGCGTTCTACTCCGCGGCCGTCCAGGCGGGCGCCACCAGCTGGAAGGCGTTCTTCTTCGGGTCGTCCGACGCCGCGAACGCGATCACCGTCGACAAGCCGCCCGCCGCGCTGTGGCCGATGGCGCTGACCGCCCGCGTCTTCGGCGTCAACGCTTGGAGCGTCCTCGTCCCGCAGGCGCTCATGGGGGTCGCGACCGTCGGCGTCCTGCACGCGACCGTCCGACGCCGCCTCCCCGCCTGGGCCGCCCTCCTCGCGGGCGCCGCGCTCGCCCTGACTCCCGTCGCCGCGCTGATGTTCCGGTTCAACAACCCGGACGCGCTGCTGGTGCTGCTGCTCACCCTTGCCGCCTACGGGACGGTCCGCGCCCAGGAGACGGCCGCGACCCGCTGGCTGCTGTTCGCCGCCGCCTGCGTCGGGACGGGATTCCTGGCCAAGATGCTCCAGGCGTTCCTGGTCGTCCCGGTGTTCGGGATCGTCTACCTTGTCACGGCACCGGGGTCCGTGCGGCGCCGCCTGTGGCAACTGGCCGCTGCCGCAGGAGTGCTGCTGGTGTCGGCCGGATGGTGGGTCGCCGTTGTCGCACTGGTTCCCGCCTCGTCTCGCCCCTACATCGGCGGGTCGCAGCACAACTCCGTCCTGGAACTGGCGCTCGGCTACAACGGCATCGGACGTCTCAACGGCGACGAGACCGGCGGCCTCGGCAACCTCGACCAGGACGTCGGCGTGACCCGCATGTTCGGCCCCGTCATCGGCGGCCAGATCTCCTGGCTGCTACCCGCTGCCCTGATCCTCCTGGTCAGCGGTCTCTGGGCGACCCGCCGCGCGCCCCGCACCGACCCGACCCGAGCCGCGCTGCTGCTGTGGGGCGGATGGCTCCTGCTCACCGCCGCGACCTTCAGCCTCATGCGGGGGATCTTCCACGAGTACTACACCGTCGCGCTGGCCCCGGCGATCGCCGCCCTGACCGGCATGGGCGCCGCACTCCTGTGGGAACGACGCCGCAACGCCGCGGTCATGTCGGCCACCGTCGCGACAACGGCCATCTGGGCATACGTGCTGCTGGACCGATCCCCCGACTGGCACCCGTGGCTGGCCCCAACGATCGCCTGCACCGGCCTCTTGGCAGCACTCGGCCTCGCGACGACTCGTGGCCGCTTCCTGGCCGCGACGATTGTCCTAGCGCTGCTGGCATCCCTCGCCGGACCCGCCGCCTACGCGCTGGAAACCGCGCGAACCCCGCACACCGGCGCCATCGTCACCGCCGGACCAGCGGCGTCCCGCGGCCCCGGCCCTGGGCGTGGCCCTGGGCGTGGCCCTGGGCGCGCCGGGCCCGGACGCGGGAACCGACCCTCGGGCGCGGCAATGCCCCAGCGCCCGGGGCGGCCCAATGGACCTCGGTTCCAGGGGCCGGGTGGCCGTGGGCCTGGTGGCGGTGGCCCGGGTGGTCTGCTGGACGCCGGTACGCCCAGCGCAGCCGTCACAACCGCGCTCAGGGCGAACTCCGCGTCCTTCACCTGGGTCGCGGCGGCGGTCGGATCCAACACGGCCGCCGGGTTGCAACTTGCCACCGGGAAACCGGTGATGGCCGTCGGTGGGTTCAACGGGACCGACCCGGCCCCCACGCTCACCGAATTTCAGAGCCTCGTTCGCCAGCACCGGATCCACTACTTCGTCGGGACGGGAGGCGGCATGCCGGGCGGCGGGCGGGCGACGAGTGGTAGCGACGCCGCACAGCTCATCAGCGCCTGGGTCGCCGCGAACTTCACCGCCACGACCGTCGGCGGCACCGTCCTGTACGACCTGACCCCCGGCGCCCACTGAGACCGCGAGTGGCCCGGCCGTCATCCGTAGCTCGGCCCCCGGCGCGTCCAGGCCGACGGTGCCACGAAGTGGCCTTCGCCTCGAACGCTTCAATCGTCAACTTGCCCGCGACCTCCTCTGCGAGTCCGGAAATCTGTTTGAGTCTTCCCTTGGCGTTCGCGTAGGTTGACGGCGGCCCATTGCCGTGAAGACAGAGGACAAGACCGCGTGACCCCGCCTGCTCTTTAGACCTGACACCTTCCACTCACCTTCAGGCCGACTCTCCCGTCGGCTCTGCCGGGCTGCCCGCGCGCGCCCGGTCATTCAGCGTTTGAGGCCGCGCGTAATCGGCCTCGTGTCAGGTCAGAGAGCTCATGTCTTCACAACCCCATATCGTGCTGTCCTGGGTCATTCGTCGGACCAGGCTGCCTCTGCTGTCGCTGCGGTGCGTCGACTGCCTGGCGGAATCGGCCACCAGCGCCAAGGGCAGGTTCCGCGTCAACGGCAACGGCAAGCTGCTGGACCTGTGGCTGTTGGTCCGCTGCGTGTCCTGCGACCGGACGCACAAACTCACCGTGCACGAACGAAAGCCGGTCGGATCCTTCGACCCGGCCAAGCTGGATGGTTATCACACCAACGACCCGGAGCTGGTGGCGTCCACCCTCCTGGGTCGTCGCCTACTCGGCCAAGATCAGCAGCAGCAGAGCCGCCGGTCCCGTCGCCCGAGTATTCCGCGACCTGATGATGCCGATCTTTCTCAAGAAGTCGGCCAGCGCCGAGTCCCTCGCCTGGATGTACCGCCACCACGTCGACTGGGACGAGCCCGTCCCCCAAGCCGCATGACCGCCGTTCTACCAGGGGGAAAGGACGAGTGCCTGGATCGCCAGGGTCAGCGCTGCCTGGGCGGCCAGCCATCGGCGGGCCGGGGGAGCGTGTGCGGCTGTGGCGAGGACGATCCATGCCGCGTAGGGGATCCAGATGCGTTCCACCTCACCCCTCGTCACGCCGGACACGTCGAGCGCGACAACGCCTGCCAGGGCCGCTCCCACCAGCCAGGTCAGAGGGCTTCGTCGGGAGAACATCGTTGGTAGGGCGTGGGCCGTTGCGGGGCCGATCTGGAGGGCCAGGACGGCGAAGTTGGCGATGACGAAGTACGTGTACGAGCGTTGGGCTGATCCTCGGCTGATCAGGTAGGTCTCGTGGGTGGCGGCGACGCCGTCCGGCCACCAGAAGCCTCCGGCGGTGAAGGCCAACGGGACGATTGCGGCGCAGCAGAGGAGGACGGTCAGCACGCGGCGGCTTGGGCGTGTCAGGACGACGACCGCGAGCGGCACGGCGAGCAGGGAGAGGAGGCCGTAGCTGAGGTACGGCAGGGTGCCGAGTAGTAGTCCGGCACCTGCGGCAGCGGGCAGGTTGGTGCGTTTGGACGCGATGGCGGTGAGCGCGGTGGCCCAGGCTCCGACGCCGAGGAAGAAGGCGTCCATCGACGTGGCGATCCAGAGGGTGAGCGGCGCCAGGATCAGGAAGGGCAGGGCACGGCGGGCGAGTGTTTCTCCGGCGATGTGGCGAACGGTGATGGCGATGGCCACGATGGCGGACGTCCCGGCCGCGATGATGAGCGCGGAGGACCAAGCGGTGCCGTGTAGGCCGGTCTCGTCCAGGGCCCACAGCATGAGAGTGGGAAGGGGCGGGTGGCCACGGACGTGAGTTGTGTAGCCGCCCAGTCGTTCGGTGAAGGTGCGGAGCCATTGCGCGGGGCCGTCCGCTTGGATGGCGGCGATGCCTACCGGGTATTCGGTGGGGGCGTCTAGTGGACGGTGAATGGCGTCCAGTCCGTCGGTCATGGCTAGGGCGACGGTCCATAGGACGGCTGCGATCCAGGATGCAGGTAGGAGCCGCCGCCAGGAGAGCCGTTGGGTGAGGGATGGCAGTACGGCCGCCAAGGCTGCGCCCAGGCAGGCGGTGGGGACGATCTGCCAGGTGAGTAGTCGGGTTGAGGCGTGCAGTGGGGGCAAGTCGTCTTCGGTGGCGAGTCCGATCTTTTTGAGGTGGTCGCCGACGATGAACACGCCTGCTAGGAGCAGGGCCCATATCGCGACCGCGATCCATCCGTACAGGCGGGCTTTGCTTCGGCGGACGGGCCCGAGGCGCGGCCGTTGCCGCTCAAGCTCTCCGGTCGTCATCGGAACCCTTCCGCCCGGTTCTTGCGTGAGTTCGGTAATGCCACACGGCGACGCACGCGGCGACCAGGTAGATGGCCGCCAAGACGAGGAGCAGGTTGCGGACGTAGGGCAGAGGCAGAATGGACGGGTTGTCCGCGCGCTTCCCCTTCCCCAGCACGAATGGCAACGCCACCAACGTCACTATCGCGCTCACCATGAGTGTGCGTTGCACATAGGGCCGGTAGGGGCGAGGCAGGCGCGTGGTGGCCAAGCCTGCGAGCAGCACGCAGGGAGCGATTATCGCGTCGTGGAAGAGGGCCGCTCCCACGAACCACGAAGCCCAGTCCACGAGGTTGAGGTCGGGTTCGCTGACCAGGCCCCCTATTCCGAAGGCGAGGAGTGCTCCGCCGAACGTGTAGCCCACGACTCGCTTCCTCATGCGACCACCACTTTGTGGACCCATTTGGTCTGCAAAACCCCGGGCCGGTTCGGTGCGATAAGGCGGCAGGGGAAGCCGTGGTCGAGATCGAGCGGAGAACCGTTCACCTTGAGCGCGAGAAGGGTGAGTTCGTCGTGCCAGTGCGAATGGTCGACCCAGGACGTTGTGTAAACGCCGACACGTTCCAGGGATTCGATCCGTACCCGCGCGTCTTGACGAACCCCGGCCGTGTTGAGGAGGTCGCGCAGCCGTATCCCTTCCCAGGTGGCGCCCGCGCTCCAGCCCTCCACGCACGTGATCGGCAGTCGAACCGTGTGGGACGGGAGCCCGTTCAGGTCGTCCAGGGAAAACGACAGTTCTCGTTCGACGCGGCCTGTGACGACGAGCCGGTAGCCGGGGTCGTGGGCGATGGTCGTGGTGATGCCCGCCGCGTAGGCGGACCTGTTCACCGGTAGGTCCTGGGGGCCGACGCCGGGGCGTCTCGGCGCGAGGACCGCGAGTTTGGCGAGAGGAGAGAAGGCTTCTCCCACCGTGGTCAGCACGACCACGCCGCTGGTGGCCGCGACGGTCAGCAGGAATCCGCGCCGCCGTAGGTCGTCCTCTGGACGTGTCATGACCGTGTGTCGCGCCTTGGCCCATTTGTTGGTCACGTGTATGACCAGGGCCCCGTAGAGGAGGTAGGCCGTCCAATAGTGCGCGGTGGGGAAGAAGAACGGGAACGCGTACCAATAGGCGATGTTGAGCAGCCCCGTGCCCACCTGGAAAAGGGCGGCCCCGACCAGGACGAAGACCAGAGCCCGCTCGATCGCGTGCCCTGCGGACCGTATCGGCGGCCATCGCCACAGCCTGGGATAGACCGTCCACAGTTTGGCGAGTAGGAAAGGGATCGTCGCGAGCCCACAGATCACGTGCAGACCCTGGGTGACCCGGTAGAGGTTCACCGGATGCGACGGCCACACCATCCAGCCCGCCGGATGTTGCATGAAGTGGCTGATCAGGCCGGTGACGAACGTCGTGGTGAACGACAGGCCGAGCATGATGCCGAGCCAGGCCGCGACCCGTTCGTCGTGCAGGCGGCTGGTGAACCTCAGCGGGGGGTGAGGGACGCGAACCATCGGCCCGCCTCCTCCCAGACCTCGGTCACCTCGGCGCCGTCGCGGGCGGCGAGTCCGGCGATGTCGTCGGCCGACACCCGGGCCCACGGGAACCAGTCGCCGACGACGCCGCCGGTGCGCAGCCTGAGCCGTTCGGCGTGCGAGCGGGTGCCGGGTTCCATGACCTCCACCAGTACCCGGCCGCCGCGCGCCAGCAGGCCGAAGGACCTGCGCAGGAGGGTGGACGGGTCGCCGCCGATGCCGATGTTGCCGTCGGCGAGCAGGACGGTCGTCCAGACCCCGGCGCCGGGCACCCGGCCGAACACGTCCCGGACCAGCGCGGGCCCGCCGGACGCCACGGTGAGCGCCACCGCGTACGGCGCGACGTCGATGCCGAGGGCGAGCAGCCCGCGTTCGGTCAGCGCCACGGTCAGCCTGCCGGGGCCGGAGCCGACGTCCAGCGTCGGACCGGCGCACCGGTCGAGCAGGCCGGTGTCGCCGGGACGCAGCGACATCCATTCCGCGAGGGGGAGGGGCGTGCGGCGGCCCGTTCCGTCCTCGATCTCGATGTCGGCGCCGTCGCGCCTTTCGAGGGCGCGTTCGTACAGTTCGCCGATCACGGCGTTCTCACTCGTTCGTGGGCCCTGACCGCAGCGGCGAAGCGGCCGTGGGGCGCGGACGCGGCGACCTTGGCGGCGTCGGAAGCGGTGTCCACATCGGTGAGGCGGGGCAGCATGGCGACGGTCAGGCCCGCCATCAGCAGGCGGTCGAGCTGGGCCCTTCCCGTGTCGGGACACGACATCGGCACACCGCGCAGCAGTGCGGCGTTGGGGAGGGTCAGGCCGAGCAGCCAGAAGCCGCCGTCCTCCGCCGGGCCGAACACCGCGTCGTAGTGTTCCAACGCCTGCCCGGCTTCTTGTAGGAGGGCGGGCGTGACCTGCGGGGTGTCCATGCCGATCAGGACGACGGGTCGTCCCGCGTAGGCGTCGTCGAAGGCGTGCGCGAGCCGTTCGTCCAGGCCGTCGCCGCGTTGCGGGATCACCCGGACGCCGGGTGGCAGCCACGGCCCCGGCCTGCCGCGCAGCGCGAGGAGCCGGGCCGTAGCCGGGGTGCGCGTGACGGTGGCGAGCGTGTCGGCTAGGGCCGCCTCCGCCAGTTCGGCGGCCTGCTCTGGCGTGTACGCAGGGGTGAGTCGCGTTTTGACCCGTCCCGGTACGGGTTCCTTGGCGATGACGACCAGGTCGGCGTTCACTGGGCCGCCTCGGCAAGCACGCGGCGCATGTCGCGGACCGCCCGGACGGTGCCGCCTACAGTGCCCGTCACTTTGGACCGGCCCCGGCGTGGACGGTACGTCACGTCGACCTCCGCGACCGTCCACCCGGCGGCGGCGGCCTTCAGGACCATCTCCAGCGGGTAGCCGAAACGGCGATCCTCCAACGCCAAGTCCAGGAGCCGGGTTCGCCGGACGGCACGCATGGGACCGAGGTCGCGCAGGACCGTACCGGCCTTCCCGTTGAGCGAACGCGCCAGGACCGCGTTGCCCAAGCGAGCGTGCAACGGCCAGGCGCCCCGTCCCGATGGGCGTCGCCTGCCCAGCACCAGGCCCGGCCCTTGCCCGTACGTCCCCAGGGTCGTTGTGACGCGGGGCAGTTCAACGGGGTCTAGGGAGGCGTCGGCGTCCATGAAGCACACCACGTCCGCCGAGGCCGCGAGGAGGCCCGCATGGCAGGCGGCACCGAAACCGCGCTGCGGTGCGTCCACTACAGCCGCGCCGTTATCCCGGGCGATTTCCGCCGAGTGGTCGGTGGACGCGTTGTCGACCACGATGGGTCGGAAGCCGTCCGGCATGCGTGCCAGCACCCAGGGCAGTGCCTCCGCCTCGTTCAGGCAGGGCAGGATGACGTCGACCACGGCGTTCACCGCGAAACGCTCACGGTCGCTCCGGCGAACTCCGCCATGCCCGTCGTGAAGGGCACTCGCGCCGTGTAGCCGAGTTCGCTCCGCGCGCGCTCTGGGCTCGCCACGATATGGCGCACGTCGCCTAGGCGATAGCCACCGGTCACCTGCGGTTCGGGGCCGCCGTACACCTCGGCCAAGGCGTGCGCCATCTCGGCTATGGAACGTGGGGTGCCACTGGCGATGTTGTACGCCCGCAGCCTGCTCCGACCCCTGTCGAGCGCTTCGAGCGCTTCGAGCGCGAGAACGTTCGCGTGGGCCACGTCCCTGACGTGGACGAAGTCACGTCGCTGTTGGCCGTCCTCGAACACCAGCGGCGGTTCCCCACGCTCCAACCGTGAGCGGAACAGCGCGGCCACTCCCGCGTAGGGCGTGTCCAGCGGCATACGCGGGCCGTACACGTTGTGGTAGCGCAATGCCGTGACGCTGGCGCCGGTCATGCGCGCCCAGGACGCGGCCAGGTGTTCCTGGGCCACCTTGGTGTCGGCGTAGACGTTGCGTGGGTCGAGAGCCGTCTCCTCCTGGACGACCCCAGGCGTCAGCGGGTTTCCGCACACAGGGCACGGTGGCTCGTAGGAGCCCGCCCGCAAATCCCGCTCCGACCGTGGGCCCGGACTGACGGGCCCGTGGGCGTCGCAGGAGTAGGCGCCCTCGCCGTACACGACCATCGACGACGCCAATACGAGCCGCCGCACCCCGGAACGGGCCATCTCGGCGAGCAGCACCGCCGTGCCTCGCACGTTCACGTCCGCGTAGGCCGGGAGGTCGAACACGTCCACACCGAGGCCGACCATCGCCGCCTGGTGGCAGACCGCGTCCACACCGCGCAGGCGACGCGCCACCGTATCCGCGTCCCGTACGTCTCCGGCGTCCTCGCCCCCGCGCGTATCGAGTTCGCGCACCTCGTGCCCGGCGGCCGCGAGAGCCTCCGCGATGTGCGAGCCGATGAATCCGGCCGAACCTGTGAGCAGTACTCGCATGCCACGAACGTAGGGTCGCGGACGCGCGGAGAGGCGCTCCGCGCCCGTCCCGTACGAACCTCGTAAGATTTTCCGGGCAAGTCTTTCCAGCGCCGGGGACCAGGGACGACGGGTCAGGTGGCGCCGAGAGGGAGCGTCACCTCGAAGCAGCAGCCCGGGCCGGTGTTCGCGACGCCGATTCGGCCCGCGTGCGCCTCCACGATCCCGCGCGCGATGGCGAGGCCGAGGCCCGCGCCGCCGCCGGGAGTCCGTGCCGCCTCGCCCCGGAACGCGACGTCGAACACGCGGGGCAGGTCGCCCTCCGGGATGCCGCCGCACGCGTCCGCGACCGTCACCCGGGCCTCGCCGTCGCCGACGTCCGCGATGACCTCCACCGTGCCGTCCGCCGGGGTGTGCCTGATGGCGTTCACGACGAGGTTGCGCAGCGCCCGTCCCAGCTCGCCGCTGTCCACCTGGACGGGCGAGCCCTGCCGGACGTCGCCGCGCAGCCGGACGCCCTTCGCCCTCGCCAGCGCCTCCACCCCCACGACCGCCTCTTCGACCAGCTCCGCCAGCCCGACGCGCTCGCGCGACAGCCGCAGCGCGCCCGCGTGGATCCGGGACAGCTCGAACAGGTCGTCCACCATCCCGGTGAGCCGTTCCGCCTCGATCCGGATCCGGCCGTGGTAGCGGTGCACGGTCTCCGCGTCGGCGACGACGCCGTCCTCCAATGCCTCCGCCATCGCGCGCAGCCCGGCCAGCGGGGTGCGCAGGTCGTGGCTCATCCACGCGACCAGCTCCCGGCGGCTGGCCTCCAGCGCCTGCTCGCGTTCGTGCGCGGCGCCGAGCCGCCGGTACGCCGCGTCCAGTTCCCGCGACAGCTCGGCCAACTCGGCGGGCAGGCGCGCCGCCGGGGGCGCGAACTGGTCGGCCCGGACGGCGTCGACCAGCGTCCGGTTCGCGGCGACGAGCCGCCGTCCGAGCAGCACCGACACCGCCATCGCGACGATCCCGGCGGCCGTCACCACGGCCAGCACCACCGACCGGTCATGATCGTTCAGGATCATCATCAGGGAGATCACGATGATGCCGGAGGTCGTCGCCAGCACCGTCGCCGCGCCCACGACGACCAGCTGCGTCGCCACCGAACGGGCCCGCAGGAGGTGCAGCAGGCCGAGCGCCACGCCCGCCACGACCAGCGCCGCGAGGACGGCGTAGAACGCGACCCACAGCAGGTCCTCGAAGGGGATCACGCGTCCTCCTCCTCGGCGGCGGGCTCGTAACGGTAGCCGACGCCCCAGACCGTGACGAGGCGGTCGGGCGCGGTCGGGTCGTCCTCGATCTTCTCCCGGAGCCGCCGCACGTGGACGGTCACCGTGGACGAGTCGCCGAACGTCCAGTCCCACACGCGTTCGAGCAGCTCGTCGCGGGTGAACGCGCGGCGCGGGTGGCGGAGCAGGAACGCCAGCAGGTCGAACTCGCGGGCCGTCAGCGCCAGCCGCTCGCCGCGCAGCGACGCCTCGTGCGCGACGACGTCCACGACCAGGTCGCCGTCGCGGAGCGGCGCGGCGCCGGGCCCGGACGGGACGAGCGCCCCCCGCGCCCGCCGCAGCACCGAACGGACGCGCAACGCCAGCTCACGCGGGCTGAACGGCTTGGTCACGTAGTCGTCCGCCCCCGTCTCCAACCCGACGAGGCGGTCGGTCTCGGCGCCGAGCGCGGTGAGCATCACGATCGGAACAGTGGACGTCGCGCGCAACCGTCGGCACACCTCAAGGCCGTCCATCCCGGGCAGCATCAGGTCGAGCACGACCAGGTCGAACGGGGCGGCGACCGCCCGGCGCAGGGCCGTCGGGCCGTCCGCGACGCACTCGACCTCGTGCCCGTCGTGGACCAGGTAGCGGACGACGACCTCGGCGACCGTCGGGTCGTCGTCGATCACCAGGACGCGCCCTGTGTGTGTCATCGAGTATCTCTGCGGAGACCCCCGTCTTCAGGTGGGGGAGGCATCAGGCCCTTGCGGAGCAGGACGGGAACGGGCGATTCGCCGTCGAGCGAACCGCCGTCCACCACGCGAGAGCAAGACTTAACCGATCTTGCAGTACTGTGTGAGACGTGGCGCGGACCGTGAAGCGGGCGTTCAAGTTCCGCGAAGGTGAGCTCACACTGGCGAAGATGAGCGGACCGCTGGACATCGCGTGGTCGCGTCCGCTGCCCGAGGGCGCCGAGCCGTCCACGGTCACGGTGTCGCGTGACGGCGCGGGCCGGTGGTTTGTTTCCTTGCTGTGCACCGACACCATCGTGCGCCTGGACCCCTGCGAGCGGGCCGTCGGGGTCGACGCCGGGATCACCTCCCTGGCGACCCTGTCGACCGGCGAGAAGATCACCAACCCCCGCCATGAGCGCCGCGACCGTGAACGCCTCGCCCGTGCGCACAAGGAACTGGCCCGTAAGGAGAAGGGATCGGCGAACCGCGAGAAGGCCAACCGGAGACTCGCGCGCGTCCATGCCCGGATCGCCGACCGGCGCCGGGACTTCCTGCACAAGCTGACGACTCGGCTCGTCCACGAGAACCAAGTGGTCGTGATCGAGGACCTGAACGTCGCGGGCATGACCCGCGACCACTCCCTGGCCCGTGCGATCTCCGACGCGGGCTGGCGGCAGCTGCGGACGATGCTGGAGTACAAAGCCGACTGGTACGGTCGCGAACTCATCGTGATCGACCGGTGGTTCCCCTCCACCCGGACGTGCTCGCAGTGCGGGACCATCACACAGACGATGCCCCTGGATGTGAGGGAATGGGAATGTAGCGGTTGCGACGCTCGGCACGACCGGGACGTCAACGCCGCGCGTAACGTTCTGGCCGCCGGGCTGGCGGTGTCGGCCTGTGGAGCCGGTGTAAGACCTCAACGGGAGTCCTCCCGGACGGGGCGGTCGGCGATGAAGCAGGAAACCCACAGGGCGACCCGTGGAATCCCCCGCCCTTGGACGGGGGAGAAGCCAACCCCTCACGCTACGGCTGGGGGGATGCGGGAGAGGACGGGCAGGGGGACGAGGCCGTACATGTAGTAGTCGACGGTGCTCGCGCCGGATTCGAGCGCGGCCGTGACCTTCGCCGCGAGGTGGTCGGCTGAGTCGGTGTCGGGGACGCCGGGACGGAGCAGGGCGCGGAGCGTGATGTCTCCCAGGGCGGCCCGGTAGGCGGTGACGTCCTCGGCCACGCGCGTTTCGTCGTGGGCGTAGCAGAGGATGGCGTAGGACGGGACGACGGAGCTGAGAGCGGAGGGGTCCACACCGATCTGCCAGGCCGAGTCGGCGGCCGGGCCGCCGGTGGGGCGTCCGTCGGCGTAGCCCTTCACGGCTCCGGTCAGATCGAGGAACGTGAGGGCGGAGCCTTCGGCGGCGACGGCCTCGGCGACCTCGGCGACCAGCGACGTGACGATGGGAGTACGGGCGCGGGCGTACTCCTCCAAGGCGTCGGGCAGTTCGGTGACGGGCGGGCCGCCGTCCAGGACGGACGCCGCCAGACGCGCCGCCTCCGCGCGGGCCGCGTCGGCCGACGGTATGCGGTCCCGGCAGTGGGAGCAGAAGCACAACCCGAGCGCGAACTCAGCGGCCGAGCCCAGGTCGACGAAGGCCCGCTCGTGGTGGTAGCCGTGCCCGAACATCCCGAAGTGCAGGGATTCGGCGACGACCGTGTCGGTCCCCTGGCGGGCGATGGCGCGGCCCAGGGCGACGGAGTAGGCGCGCACGTCCGGGTTGGACGGGCACAGGTCGGCGGGCGCGGCCCGGTCACCGAAACAATTCTCCTGGGAGACGTCGGGGAAGGCGAGCCCGAGCGTGGTGCTGTGCAGGAACACCCCCCAGCCGTGGAGCGGGACGCCCAGGTCGCGGGTCTGTTCACGCAGGGCGCGGATGGGCTCGCGGTCCGCGTCCCGCCGGACGGGCGGGACGAGCCGGAGCCCGTCGAACACGTCGCCGGGCGGGAAGTGGATCCCGTCGTGCCGCATCGTTACCCGCGTACGACCGTGGGGGGTCACGTCGCGGGCGCGATGGTAGGCCGCGCCGACCGTGATTGACGAGACGCCATGGGAGAGGACCCGTGCGGCGTCCACGCCGTCCAGGTCCTCCACCAGGGCGTAGAGGGACGAATCCATCAGCTCTGCTGCTTGTACGCGACGAAGTCGATCTCGACCAGGATGTTCATCAGGTCGGAGCCGACAGTCGTGCGCACCGGGTACGGCTTGGTGAAGTGCGACCGGTACTCCTTGTCGTAGGCGGCGAAGTCGCGGTGCAGGTATTCGAGGTGCACGGTCGACTTCACGACGTCGTCGAACCCGAGGCCGTGCTCGGCGAGGATCGCCTTCAGGTTCGCGAGGACCTGCCGGGTCTGCTCGGCGACGTCCGTGCCCACGATCTCCCCGGTCTCCGGATGGATCGGGCCCATGCCGGACGTGTACAGGAAGTCGCCCACGGCGATGGCCTGCGAGTACGTGCCGAGGGGGGCGGGCGCCGCCGCGCTCCGGACCTCACGCTTGCTCATATCTGTCTCTCCTTAGCGGCTGACGGTGTCTTCGGCTGATTTCAGCAGATCGAGATCGGCGCGGCTCGGGAGCCCCTCCCAGTCGCCGCGAACCGTGACGGCGTACGCGCCCGCGGCGGTGGCGGTGTCGAGCCGGTCGGCGACGGGACGTCCCCGGACGAACTCGGCGAGGTACCCGGCGGCGAAGGCGTCACCGGCGCCGACGGGGTCGATGACCGGCACCCGGTGCGCGGGCTGGACGACCAGGTCGCCCTCGCACAACGCCACCACGCCAGCCGCCCCCCGCTTGACGAGGACGTCACGGGGCCCGAGCGCGCCAAGGGACGCGGCGAGTGCCGCCAGGTCGTCACCGGAGTCGGGCACGACGAGCCGCGCCTCCTGCTCGGTGGCGAACACGAGGTCGGCGCGCTTGACGAGCTTGCGCAGGCAGTCACCGGCCTCGGTGGGCGTCCACAGCGCCTGCCGGTAGTTCAGGTCGAGCGACACGGGCACGCCCGCGTCCCGCGCGGTCTCCACGGCGTCGTCGAGGGCCTGCCGGGCGGTGGCGCTGATCGCGGCGGTGATCCCCGTGACGTGCAGGACACGCGCCGAACGTACCAGGTCATGCGGCACGTCGGACGGGTCGAGCCGCGACCCGGCGCTGCCCTTCCGGTAGTACTGCACGCGGGTGAGCGTCCCGGAGCGCCGCTCCTTGAACAGCAGCGCGGTCGGCGCGGACCGGTCCACGACGGTGTGGTCGAGCCGGACGCCCTCCCCGGCGAGCACGGTCGTGATGAGGCGGCCGAACTCGTCGTCGCCGACCCGGCCGAACCAGGCGGCCGTCCCGCCGAGACGGCACATCCCGATCGCCACGTTGGACTCGGCGCCGCCGACGCCGAGGTCGAGGGCGCGGGCATGCCGCATCGGGCCGACGACGGGGTTCTCCAGCCGCGCCATGGTCTCGCCGAACGTGACGAGGTCGATGCTCGGGCTCGGGCTCGGTTCGGTCATCGGTCGGCGCCTTCGCGGTCCACGAGCTCGCGGGCGCTCCGGACGGCGGCGAGCAGCCGCCTGGCCCGGCCCGTCAACTCGGTGAGCGAACCGCCGTCGAGCGCGTCGCCGACGAGGGGCCCGCCCGCGCCGACGGCGAACGCGCCCGCCGCGACGTAGTCGGAGGCGTTGCCCGGACCGATGCCGCCGGTGGGCAGGAACGGGACGTCCGGGAACGGTCCCGCGAGGTCGCGCAGATAGCCGGGGCCGAACGCGCGGGCGGGGAAGACCTTGACGGCGGTGGCGCCGAGGTCCCAGGCCCGGCAGACCTCCGCCGGGGTCAGCGCGCCCGGGTAGTGGGGGACGCCGCGGTCACGGGCCACGGCGGCGACGTCGGCGTTCGCGTCGGGGGCGACGAGGAACGCCGCGCCCGCGTCCACCGCCGCCGTCGCCTGCGCGGCGGTGCGGACCGTCCCGGCGCCGAGTTCCACGTCCGCGGGCAGCTGGCGCCGCGCCGCGTCCAGCTCGGTCAGCGCGCCCGGTGTGGTGAGGGCGATCTCCAGGCAGCGGACGCCGGCGGCGACGAGGGTGTCCAGGACGTCGGCGACGCGTTCGGCGCGGGTGCCGCGCACGACCGCGACGACCCCGGTCGCCGTCAGCGCGCCTCCCGGCGCCAGGCGGGGGACCATGTGATTCCTTTCAGAAGTACGTGCGGATCAGGTCGGTGACCATCTCGTCGTCGTCGACGACGGGGATGACCTCCCATTTGTCGAAGGCCGTGCAGGGGTGTGAGATGCCGAAGCACAGCAGGTCGCCGGGGCGGGGCGGGGGCCCGTCGACCTTGACGTAGGCGTGGTGGTCGTTGGTGTCGGTGAGGCTCAGGCCCCCCGCCGGGTGGACGGTGCCGTCCGGGCGCCGCAGCCGCAGCGGCACGGGCAGGCCCGCGTCGTAGGGGGCCTCCCGTTTGCCCATGCCGACGATCGCGAGGCCCGGTTCCGGGACGGACGTGACCTGGGCCCAGATCTCCAGCGCGGCGTCCAGCGACCCGGGGATGCGGGTGTAGGGGGTCCGCTGCGTGTAGATGCCGTCGTCGTGGGCGACGTAGGCGCCGCTGCGCAGCAGCACGGTCAGGTCGTGGCCGGGCAGCCAGGCGCCCGACAGCCGCTCGGCGACCTGGTCGAAGTAGGAGCTGCCGCCCGCCGTGACGATGACGTGCCGGGGCAGCAGCCCGCACTTGGACAGCTCGGCGGTCGCGTCGCGGAGCCCGCCGAGGTAGGCGCTCGCGGCGGCGACGTCCGCCAGCCCGCCCTCGTATCCGGCGACCCCGGCGAGTTCGGCGCCGGGCGCGGCGGCGACGGCGCGGGCGACGGCGAGCAGCTCGTCGACGCTGCGGCAGCCGCTGCGCCCGCCCCGGTGCCCGAGCTCGACGAGCACCCGGAACGGCCGTTCCCCGGCGGCGGCGGAGATCGCGGCGACGCCCTCCACGGAGTCGGCGTACAGCAGGAACTCCATGCCCCGGCCGACCTCGCCGCCGAGCCAGCGCAGCGCCGTCGGGTCGAGCAGCTCGTTGGCGAGCAGGACGCGCGGGACCCCGAACGCCCGGTAGGCGAGCACCTGGTTGGCGGTCGCGGCGGTGATGCCCCACGCCCCGGCGTCGAGCTGCTCCTGGAACAGGGTCGGCGCCATCGTCGTCTTGCCGTGCGGGGCGAACGCCAGGTCGTGCGCGGCGCAGAACGAGGCGAGCGCCGCGATGTTGTGCTTCAGCGCGGACCGGCGGGCCACCATGACCGGCCAGGTGAACGGGCCGCCGAAGAGCGGATGTCGGGCCGCCGTGAACTCCGCGAACGGGATGGGGGCGCCCGGATGCCAGATGCCCTTCGTCCGCCAGTCGACCACCTCTGCGGGAATGTTCAGGCTGGTCACGGCTGATTCCCTCCTCGTTTCTCGGAACGGCGGCGCGGCGGGCGGGACGAGCCGAGCGCGTGCGAGATCTCCTGGCCCGTCCGTTCCACCATCGGCCCGACCTCCCGGACCCGGGCGGGCGTCATCCGGGACGCCAGCCCGGACACGCTGAGGGCGCCCACCGACCTGTCGGTGTGGTCGAAGATCGGGGCGGCGACGCAGCGGACCTCCGGCTCGTTCTCCCTGTCGTCCACGGCGTACCCGGTGAGGCGGACCCGTTCGAGTTCGGTAGCGAACCGTGCCGGGTCGGTGATGGTCCGCTCGGTGCGCCGCTCCATCCCGGCGTCGGTCACGATCCGGACGTCGTCCTCGCCGAGCCAGGCGAGGATGGCCTTGCCGACGGCCGTCCGGTAGGCGGGCATCCGCATCCCGACGCGGGACGCCATCCGCACGTTGTGCTCGTTCTCCACCTTGTCGATGTAGACGACGTCGGGGGCGTCGTAGACGACGAGGTGGCAGGTCTCCCCGACGATGTGCTGGAGGCGGCGGAGCGGGTCGGCGGCGACGGCGCGGATGTCCAGCGACGACAGGTACGCCTGCCCGAGCCGCAGCGCGCCGTGCCCGAGCCGGAACACGCCCGTCTCGCGGTCGCGGGTGAGCAGGTCGCCGTCGATGAGCGGCGCGGTGAGCCGCAGCACCGTGCTCTTGCTGAGGCCGAGGTCGTCGGCGATCTCGGTCAGGGACACGCCCCGGGCGTCGGCGTGGTCGCGGACGTGGTCGAGCACCGCGAGCGCGCGCCGCAGGGACGATGATTGGTTGCGGGACTGGTTGCGGGACCCCGGCTTGGCGGTCGCGGCCCGTGCCTCTTCGATGTCGTGGCTCATGTGGCGCTCTCCGGAAGCAGTCCGCGGGTGAAGGCGTTGCGGGCGGACGCCAGGTGGCGCCCGCCGCGGGCGAGTGAGATCTCGTGGTGGCCGGGCAGCAGGACGTCGACGTCCAGCGCGGCGAGCCGGGTCAGGCTGGCGGCGTACTCGGGGACGCGGGCGTCGTGCAGGTTCTGGAGCGAGATCCGTCCCCCGGCGAACACGCAGTCGCCGGAGAACAGCACCCGGCCCTCGGACGCCTCCAGCAGGTAGCAGGTGTGCCCGTCGGCGTGGCCGGGGGTCGCGATGGCGGTCAGGACGACGCCGCCACCGAGGTCGACCTGCTCCCCGTCGGCGATGGGGCGCACCTCTGGGCACGCCTCGAAGGCGTATTCCGGCGGGTACACGCCGGACGCCTTCCCACGGTCGACGCTGAGCTTCTCCTCCGCGCCGGAGGCGATCCACTCGTCCGCCGGGGACCCGGCGCGGACGGCGAGCCCCGGCACCAGCCGGGCCAGTTCGGCGGCGCCGCCCGAGTGGTCGGCGTGCCCGTGGGTGATCAGCAGGTGGCGTTCGCCGGTCGGCCCGGCGGCCGTGGTCAGCCGCCGCGCGAACAGCGCGGCGGACCGTCCGGCGCCCGCGTCGATCAGTGCGGCCCCGTGCGGGCCGCGCACCAGGTAGACATGGCAGTCCAGCGGGTCGGTGAGGTCGAATCCGGCGGCGCCGCTCCCGACCAGGTCGATGTGCTGTGTCAGCCTCACCGCGGCCTCCCGTCGATCTTCAGGGACCGGACGACGTCCACGACGACGCGGGCGGCCAGGTCGACGTCCGCCAGCGCCACCGACTCGTCGGCGGAGTGCGCGTCGGCGATCGAGCCGGGCCCGAACACGACCGAGGCGATTCCGGCCCGCGCGAGCTTGCTCGCGTCGGTGCCGAACGGCATGCCGTGGACGGAGCCGTCCCGTCCCGCCGCCGCGAGCGATGCGCGCAGCGCGGCGGGCACCGGGCTCCCTGCGGGCGTGTCAAGGGCGTAGTCGACGGTGAACGGAGCGTCCACCTCGATCCTGGGCGGTTGCCGGGGGGTGTGGGGGGTCGCCCCCCCACCATGAAGCCGCCCGGGGATCAGCGCCAACAGTTCTTCGCGGTCCTTGCTCCACACGTCGAGGGGGTCCTCGCCGGGGAGGGTGCGGCGGTCGATGTCGATCTCGCAGCGTCCGGGCACCGTGTTCGGGCCCTCGCCGCCCCGGACACGGGTGACGCACCGCGTCGCGGGACCGAGGATCGGATGCGGCGGGACGCCCGGCGCGGCCCGGTCGAGACGGCCGATGACGCGGGCCATCAGCGTGACCGCGTTGACGGCCTCGTCGGGACGGGAGCTGTGCCCGGCCGTCCCGAGCGTCCGGACGGTGTACCGCACGCAGCCCTTGTGCGCGGTCGCGGCGGCGAGCCCGGTCGGCTCCCCGACGATCGCGCCCACGATGTCGGTGTCCACGAGATCGTCGAGCAGCCCGAGCACGCCCCGGTAGTCGTGCTCCTCGTCGATCACCCCGGCGAGCACCACCCCGAACGGCGGCGGGTCACCGGCGGCGAGTTCGGCCGCGGCCAGCATGAACGCGGCCAGCGGGCCCTTCGCGTCGCACGCGCCGCGCCCGTACAGGCGGCCGTCGCGGACCGTCCCGGCGAACGGGTCGACGGTCATGCCGCCGGTCTCCACGGTGTCGAGATGCGACTCCAGCAGCACGGCGCGCGGGTCGCGTCCCGGCACGGTCGCGACGACGTTGGGACGGCCCGGCAGCACCTCCCGCAGCTCGGCCCGCACCCCGCGCGCCACGAGCCAGTCGCGGACGTGCTCCGCGACCGCCGCCTCCCCGAGTCCGGGCCCGGCCCCCGCGCCGACGGGCCCGCCCCGCGGATTGACGCTCGCGATCCCGACCAGGTCCCGCAGCAGCTCCCCCGATGCCGCCATCAGGTCCGCCGTTCCCTGGCGTAGGCCAGCAGCAGCGCGATGATGAGCAGCCCCAGCACGATCTGCCGGACGCCCTCCGAGGTGTTCCACGAGGCCAGCAGCGCGGTCAGCAGCGTCAGCATCAGCGCGCCCGCGACGGTGCCGAGCACGTGCCCGCG
Source organism: Actinomadura meridiana (assembly GCF_039537545.1). NCBI lineage: Bacteria > Bacillati > Actinomycetota > Actinomycetes > Streptosporangiales > Thermomonosporaceae > Actinomadura > Actinomadura meridiana. The sequence goes on along the minus strand of NZ_BAABAS010000020.1, from coordinate 277,388 downwards.
ACCGCCGAGGATGGACGTCCCGCCGAGCACGACCGACGCGATCGACAGGAGTTGGTACGGGTTGCCCATGGTGAGCGAACTGGTGGAGGTGAACCCGAGCAGCACGAGCCCGGCCACCCCGGCGAGCAGCGAACACGTCCCGTAGGCGATGAACGCGGTCCTGGCGAGCGGCACCCCGGACGCGCGGGACGCCCGCTCCCCGTTGCCGAGCGCGAACACGTACCGTCCGACCCGGGAGGCGTGCAGCAGCCACGCGGCGACGGCGGTGATGCCGAGCCACAGCACGAACGCGAGCGGGATCCCCGCGACGCGGTCGTTGGCGAGCGACCCGAGCAGCCCGATCTTCGCCGACTTCGGCGACCCGTTGGTGTAGACGAGCAGCGCGCCCGCGACGATCGTGCCGGTGGCGAGGGTCATCACCATCGGCGGCACCCGCAGCCAGGTCGTCCCGGCGGCGTTGGCGAGCCCGACGACGACGCTCGCGACGAGCGCGACCACGATGCCCGCCGTCCCGCCGGAGCCGGACGCGACCTGCGCGCACACCACCGCCGACAGCGCCACGACGCCCGACACCGACAGGTCGATGCCGCTCATCATGACCACGAGGGTCTGGCCGACGCCGACGATGCCGAGGAACGCGGCCGTCTGGAGCAGGTAGCGGACGCTGGAGACGCTGTCGAAGCCCTTCGCGAACAGGATCGCGGCGAGCCAGGTCACGACCAGGACGCCGAACGCCCACGCGGCGCGGTTGTCCCGGAGCGTGCCGGTCAGCCTGGACGGCAGCGAGGCCGTGCGCGGAACCGCGGTCATCAGTCCGTCCTCTCGCGGGTCGCGAACGTCTTCACGGTGATCGCCACGATCAGCACCGCCCCCTGCATGATCAGTTGGTAGAACGGCGACAGCCCGGTGAACAGCAGCAGGTTCGTCAGCAGCCCGATGAGCAGCGCGGCCAGGACGGTGGCGCGCAACTGCCCCACGCCGCCGAAGAAGCTGACCCCCGCGAGCACCGACGCCGCGATGGAGTTCAACGTGTAGGGGGCGCCGATCGTGGCGTCGCCCGACCCGGTCTGGACGGCGAGGCCGATCCCGGCCAGCCCGACGAACACGCCCGCCAGCGCGTACGCGCCGATCTTCACCTTGCGGACGCCGATGCCGCTGGCGTACGCGCCGTGCTCGTTGCCGCCGACCGCGTAGAGCGACAGGCCGAACCGTGTCGTCCGTACCGCCTTCCACAGCAGCAGCACGACCCCGATCACCAGGAACGGCAGCGCGATCCCGTTCCACCCGTTGTTGTAGGCGTTCACCAGCCCGGACGGCACACTGCCGCCCGGTTTCGGCAACACCACCAGCGTCACGCCGCCCCACAGGAACGACGCGGCGAGCGTCACGATGATCGGTGGCAACCCGGCGTACGCGACGAGCACCCCGTTCGCGGCCCCCGTCGCGGCGGCGACGGCCAGCGCCGTCACGGCGGCGATCAGCACGCCATCGTCCGCCCGCACGGCGAACACCGCCATCGCGAGCGCCAGCACCGAGCCCAGCGACAGGTCGATGCCGCCCGCCAGCATGATCGTGCTCTGCCCCATCGCGGCCAGGATCAGCGGCAGGAACTGCGCCGACAGGATCGTGATGGACGCCCCGGTGAACACCTCCGGGTCGTAGTGCCGGTACGCGGCGAGCAACACGACGAGCAGGGCCCCGAGCCCCACCACATCGAGATTGCCGCGAAGGACGTTCCCAAGACGTTCAGGCATGGGACCCCGCTCCCTTCCGGGGGGTGTGGGGGGTCGTCCCCCCACCGTGAGCCGCCCCGGTGACGGAGGCGCGCACGAGGCGTTCCTCCGACAGGGAGTCGCCCGCCAGCCGGTCGACGACGGCGCCCTCGTACATCACGGCGACCTCGTCGCACAGGCCGACCAGTTCCATGGTGTCTCCAGAAGTGATCAACACCGCCACGCCGCCGTCGGCCAGCCTGCGGAGCAGATGGTAGATCTCGCGCTTGGTGCCGACGTCGATGCCGCGGGTCGGCTCGGCCAGCAGCAGGACCCGGGGGCTGGACGGCAGCCAGCGCGCCAGCGAGACCTTCTGCTGGTTGCCGCCCGACAGCCGCCTGACCTCCTGCTCCGGGCCCGTCACCCTGATCCGCATCCGCTCGATCAGGTCGGCGACCAGCTCCGACTCCGCGCCCCGGTCGACGGTGAGAAGCCGTCTGCCGGGCGTCACCACGCCGAGGTTGGTGAGCGACAGGTTGGCCCTGACGGTCTGCGCCACGTGCAGCCCCTCGACCTTGCGGTCCTCGGGGACGTACGCGATCCGCGACCGGATGGCCTCCCGGGGGGACGCGAGCCGTGCGTGGCGGCCGTCGAGCTCGATCCGTCCGCTGTGCCGGACGAGCCCGAACAGCGCCCGCAGCACGGCCCGCTGACCCTGCCCCTGAAGCCCGCCGAGACCGATGATCCGTCCCGGGTCCAGGTCGAGATCGACGCCCTCGCAGGCACCGGGGACGGTCAGCCCCCGCACCTTCAGCACGGGCTCGCCGGTGCGCACGGGAGCCGCCTTCTCGACGGGCTCCTCCTTCACCTCGGCGATCTCCTCCTCGGTCGGGATCGCCGCGGTGTCGTCCTCGCCGAGCCCGCCGACGGACGCCTTCGGCGGGAACAGGTCGGACAGCTCCCGGCCGATCATCAGCCGGACGATGTCGTCGTGGCCCGTCTCCGCGCGGTCGCGCGTCGCCATGACCTCGCCGTCCTTGAGCACCGTCAGCCGGTCGGCGACGGCGAACAGCTCGCCCATCCGATGGCTGACGATGATCACCGACGAGTCGGCGGCGCGCAGCTCGTCCACGACGGCGAACACGCTCCTGACCTGGTCGTCGTCGAGCGCGGAGGTGGCCTCGTCCAGGATCAGCAGCCGTGGCCCGGACGCGAGCGCCTTGGCCAGTTCGACGAGCTGCTGCTGCCCGAGCGGCAACCGTCCCGCCCGGGTCAGCGGATCGACGTCCAGCCCGACCCGCTCCAGCAACGGCCGCGCCCGCCGGGCCAGGTCGCGGCGCAGGACGAAACCGCGCCGCGCCGGCCACTGCCCGAGGAACACGTTCTCCGCGACGGTCTGGTGCGGGTTGAGGCTGAGCTCCTGGTGCACCGAGCCGATGCCCATCTCGCGGGCCCGGTGCGGCGAGGCGCGCAGCGGCTCACCGTCGTACACCACCCGCCCGGAGTCGGGCGAGAGCAGCCCGGTGACCAGCGACAGCACGGTGCTCTTGCCCGCGCCGTTCTCGCCCACCAGCGCGAGCACCTCGCCCGCGCGGACGTCGAAGCTCACCTCGGTGAGCACCCGGTTGCCCGCGAACGACTTGGAGACCTTCTCGACGGCCAGGAGCGCCACCGCTACTTGCCGATCAGCTTGTCGATCTCGGGCTGCGGCAGCGCCTGGATCGGATACGAGTCGTCCGGCTGGTCGGGCTTGGCGTACTGGCTCAGGTTCTCGTCGGTGATCTTCGGCAGCGGAACCATGATCTGGTTCGGCACCGTGGCACCGCCCGCCTTGGCCACCGCCGCCCGCAGCGCGATCACGCCGAGGTAGTTGGGCTGCGCGGTCGACAGCGACGAGAACCCGTTGGCCTTCTGCTCCTGCCAGAGCTTCAGGAACCCGTTGTAGTTCTCACCGGTGATCGGCACCATCTTCTTCTTCTGCTTGACCAGCGTCTGAAGCGCCGCCGCCGACAGCGCGCCGCCCTGCGAGAAGACGCCGTCGATGTCGGGGTTCGCCGAGTACGCCGACGCGAACGCCTGCGCGGCCGGGGCCAGGTTGTACTCGCTGTGCACGTTCGCCGCGACCTTGATGCCGGGGAACTTCTTCAGCGCCTCGTTGGCACCCTGCCAGCGCTCCTCGCTGACCGCGACGCCCGCCGGGCCGTTGAAGGCGATGATCTTGCCCTTGCCGCCGAGCTTCTGGCCGAGCCACTCGCCCATCATCCGGCCCCACTCCTTCTGGTCGGTGCCGACGCGCACGACCTTCTCGGAGGTGACCAGGCTGTCGAAGTTGACGACGGTGACGCCCGCGTTGACGGCCTGCTCCAGCGCCGGGTTCAGCGCCGTGGACGAGCCCGCGTCCACCAGGATCACGTCGTACTTCTGCTGCACCATGGCCCGGACCTGGGCGATCTGCTGGGACGTGTCGCCGTTGGCGTTGAACACCTGATAGTCGGCGATCTTGCCCTCGCCCTTGAGCTCGGCGACGTCGTCCTTGATCATCTTGTCCGTCTGCTGCATCCACGACGGGGTCAGGTAGATCGTGGACCAGCCGACCTTCAGTGCCTTGGACTTGCCACCGCCGTCGCCGGACGAGCCGTCGTCGCCCGAGTCGACGCCACATGCCGCGCTCGCGGCCAGCACGCCGAACGCCGTGATCGCCACGGCCGCGCGCGTGAACCTACCGTTCATGGGGGTACTCCTTGTGCTCTCCGGAACCCGGGACGGGCTGCGGCGATCTGGACGGGAGCCGAACCACGGATCGCGACACCGCCCGGCGCCCTCCACCGCGAACCGGCAGACCGCCCATCGAGCAAAAAACCACCCGACAGCGGACCTTTCCCGCCGGTAACCACGGAGGCTATGAGCAGGAACAAGCCCCGCGCCAGATTTGCAACACATGATTTTGCACTGCACAACACCCCCGTGACCTGCGAGGTTACCCCCAGCTCCCCACCCACGCCCCAACCCGAACCCGACCCCAACCCCACCCCGCGGAGACAGCACCGCTCGGGACTACTTTGAGCCGCACTCCACGCGGGCGACGAGGACCCGGCCGGTGGACGAGACAAACCCGGCGGCGGTGATCACTAACGGAGACACCGTCCGGAAAGCCCGAGAGTAGTGCAAACCCGCAGGTCAAAGGACCATCAGAGCACACAGCGACGACCCCGAAGCCAACGTCCCGGGGGATGGATCAACGCCGTCGGCCCTCACCCCGGAGAGACGGTGCCTGCGGCCACCGCGCGGCATGGCGCGATCGTGGACGCTCGCGGCGCACAATCCGCCGACATGGGCGTCGAACGTCCACCATCGTCATCGGTGGCCCAGGCGGGCCGGTAACAGTCGACGCGTCGAACTAGCCGGAAATCAAATGCGATCGGAGTTCCTGGTCCTTCTTGATCTGCTCAGCCCAGGTGGTGCCTGCGGGCCAGCTCCATTTGTCGTCCTTGCTGGAATAATTTATCTCCGGCGCGTCCTCGGCAGAGGCCGCGGTGAGGTCCACCAGTATGCTGTTCGCGGGGGCTTTGCGGACGACCTTTCCCTTGCTGGCATTCTCCGAGGTGAAACAGAGCAGGAGCTTCTCGACCGGCCTGAGATTCGCGGGACTCCAACCGGCGAGCGGGCTCACGCAGTAGAGACTGGAGCCGATCTTCTCATTGGCGACCGAGACCGACCCGGCAAGTCCCGTGCTGAACTTCTTCTTGGTCTGGTTGTCGATGACCACATGAGTCTTGTCGTAGCCCTCTTCGATTTTTCCGTCACCCGTTTCGCTGGTGACGATGTACCTCTCCTTGAGGTGAATATCGTAAGTGCTGTAAGAAGTAATTGGCCCGTCGCCCTTGACGGGTTCTGAGATGAATATCTGGAACGCACCGCTGACGATGATTGGACTAACCGTGTGATACTGATTCGTCGTGAACCAGACGAGCGGGTCGCTCGCGTGCGGATCGCTGACCCCGGCGGCCTTGAACCCACAGAGCGTGAATCCATGATTCTTCAGATGGGTGTAGGAGTAGTTGTCCAGAACGAGAGAGAGCTTGTAGTCAGTCACGGTTTCTCTTTCTGGGAAATGCGGGCGCCGTTCGCTGAGCGACGAGGTGTTCGGTTGATGGAGGTGGCGACCAGGGGGCCGCCACCTCCAAGGACTCACCGCGAGAGAGCGCCTGGCCCGCGCTCTCACCTGCTGGTCAGACGACCTGGCCTCAGGCGGATCCGATGAGCTTCGCCACGATGTTCTCCTTGTAGCTGATCGGGTGAACCCACGGGTCCTTCTCCGTGAACCCGCCCCACGAGTCCTTTCGGCTGTAGGTGATCTTCTTGGGGACTCCGTCGCTCAGGTCGACCAGGACACCGGCGCTGAACGCCTGGGTGATCACGGCTCCCTCGTCCCGCGCCTCCGTGGCGAAGATGAGCAGGATCTTCTCGACCGGCGTGAACTTGACCGTGCCCTTCGCGTCGATATCGGTGACGCACAGCGGCGTGAACTTGCCGGTGTTGGACGGCTTCTCGGCGATTCCTACCCTGAACTGGGTGTGCGCTTGGTCGTTGTAGATCGTGATCGGGTCCTTGGGATTCACCGACCCGGTCCTGTCGCACGACCCGTACGGGTCGCTGATCTCCAGGGTCTGCCCCATGTCGACGTCATAGGGGTTGTAGGAGACGACCGGCTTGGGCTCCGGGTCGTAGGTGGACGTGTATCCCTGGTATGCCTTGCTCCACTGGATGATGTTTGTCTTCCCGTACGTCGAATCGGTGAACCAGATGACTGGTTCGGCGTTCTTGACCGTGGTCGAGACACCCTTGAAGCCGTAGAGGACGTAACCGGCCTCACGCATTTTCTTGAAGTCCTCACCGACATCGACGGTCAGCCCGTACAAGGCCACGACACATTCCCCGCTTTCGATTTCCAGGCCCCAGATGATCGCAGGCCGTTGTGACCGGAACCCGTTGCCGAGTCCCGACGTGATGATGTGGCTGGTTCGGGAGGCTCACTCCCCAGCGACCCATCCCCGCATCGACGTCAAGACGACACAGCCGGTAGGCGGGAAATCGGTAAAATCACCCCTCGTCGTGCTTCCACTGGAACGCACGCCCGAGAGGTGTTTCGTCTGCCGCCTACGCTGGCCGCTCCACATAGGCGGCGAGGTTCGCCAGCGACGAGGCGAGACCCGTGGCATGGTCCTCCGCCGAGATGCCGTCCGGGACGTCCTCGGCGACGATGTCGACCCGCGTCCCCGCATCGACGGGCGTAAGCGCCCAGGTCATGGTCATCGTCCCGGCGAAGGCGGGATCGTCCGAGACGAAGTCGACCGCCTGCACGACCCGTACGCCCGGAACGATGTCAACGAAACGCACATCAACGACATCGGAGTCGGCGGTCGCCTTGCCCGGCGCCCCAGACGGATCGGCGTAGGTCAGCACGAGCCGATACGAACCACCGGGCCGAGGATCGAACCGCTCGAACCGCGCGGTCATCCCGCCCGGCGGCAACCACCGCACAAGCGCCTCACGATCGACGAGCGCGTCCCAGACCCGCTCGGACGACGCGGCGATCACCCGAGACGAGGCGTCAGCACATGGCATCCCGCGACGCTAACACCGAGGTAGGACACGGCCCCGGACCGGAGCCGGGCGGCACCGACCGACGTTGACGGCGCGGGATTCCGGTGCGGGTGCGTCAGACAGCGCGGGGAGCCTGCCGAAACGCGGCCTCGACGGCCCCGAGTTCGCCCATGCGCGCGGGGCCGGGTGTCCGCAACCGGCTACGCATCCTCTCGAAGTTCTGGGCATCGGGCGTTACCGTCTGACTGGATCGCCTACGGAGTGTTAAGGCGCTCGCATGCGTATGGGAGGAGTCGATCGCGATGTCCATGGTCCGGCCCTGGGGCCTTTCGCGGCGCGCCCCCTTCTCGAAGGTCAGTCCGGTTCCGTCGTACAGGATGGTCCTCGACCCCGAGTCTCAGACCGGCCTCTGCTACATGGGCGACGGCTCCGTCGTCACCGCCAAGCACAAGAAGAGCAATCGCGCCACCGAGACCAAGACCTCGCAAAACAAGGGCGACGGCGGCGACCACAAGCAGTACGACCCGGACACCGATCAGGACAGTGATGAGGACGAGCCTGTGCGCGACGAACGGCCCGTCCTGGTGCTGAGTGAGTTGGACGACGCCACCGCCGACAGTGTGATCGTGGAACTCCAGAAACGTGACGTGCCTGTCATGCGCCTCGATCCTGGCGCGGACTTCCCCACGGACGCCACGTTCACCGCCTGGCTTGATGGCAGTGGCCAGTGGACGGGTGATCTCGGGATGCCCACCAGGCGGCTCGTCCTGGGCTCGGTCAGAGCGGTCTATAGGAGGCGGCCCAGCTTGCACAAGCCGCCCCCGAACCTGGAACCGCAGGACGCGGACTTCGTTGCCGAGGAAGCTCGTCAGGGCTTCAGTGGGATCCTGGCGAACCTACCGAACCGCCTATACGTGAACCACCCGGACGCCAACCGGTCCGCCGCGTTGAAAGTCCGGCAACTTGCCGTTGCGGCAGAGCTCGGGTTTCGCGTCCCTCCTTCACTGGTCACCAACGATCCGACGCAGGCTCGAGCGTTCGCCCTCGAGCAGGGCCAGATCATCTATAAGCCGCTCACCCACGTCCGGCACGTGGGCGCCGAAGGCCCATTGACGATATGGACGCAGCCCGTCCACGCCGACGAACTGGACGAGACCATCGCGGGTACGGCTCACCTGTTTTAGGGGCTCGTGGACAAGATCGCGGACCTGCGGGTGACCATGGTGGGCAAGCAGATCTTGAGTGTCCGGACCGACTCCGATCCGCCGCAACTGGACTGGCGATACGACTATGACCGGCTGACGTACACCTGGTGCGAGACCCCACCCGAGCTGGCCGAACCTATGGCCCGCTATCTGAAGTACTTCGGCCTCGCGTTCGGCTGCTTCGACTTCGGCCTCACCGCGCGGCGTGAACCGGTGTTCTTCGAGTGCAACCCGAACGGCCAGTGGTCATGGCTCGAAGACGAGACCGAGGCGCCCATCGCGAGGGCGTTCGCCGATCTCCTCGAAGGAGGAGCATGATCACGATAGAACAGCGCATCGACAGCTTGGCGGACGCCTTGGACGCCTCCGGCGACCTCACCGATCCCGCCTGGCGACGGTCGCTGCACGCCGTTCCCCGGCATCTGTTCGTCCCTGAACGCGGCTACGCGATGCCCTGTCGTTACGAGGACGGCCCTCCGGCGCACACGATCGACAGGTCCGCCGATCCAGCCGCCTGGTGGACCGCTGTGTACTCGGACATGTCGGTCATCACCCAGCGCGATGAGGGGGCGGGCGACCCGGGCTCGGCCGAAGGGTCCGCTTCGTCCTCCAACTCCGCGCCAGGCGTGGTGTTTCCTTTCCTCGAACTCCTCGCCCCCGTCAAAGGTGAGCGGCTCCTGGACATCGGGACCGGAACCGGCTGGACTGCCGCGCTCCTCTCGGATCGGGTGGGCTCGGCGAACGTAACCAGCGTCGAGGTCGACCCGCAGGTCGCCGCGCGAGCCGCTGAGAACATCGGGGCAGCCGGATTCACACCGACGCTGATCGTCGGCGACGGTGTCGCGGGATGGCCGACCGGAGCGCCCTACGACGGCATTCACGTGACGTGCGGTGTCCGCGAGATTCCCTACGAATGGGTACGGCAACTCCGCCCCGGAGGTCGGGCCGTGCTCCCGTGGATGCCGGGGGTCGGCGGCTTCAAGGTCCTTCTCAAGGCCACCGAGAACGGAACCGCGGGGGGGACATTCCACGGCGGGGCCGGGTACATGATGCTGCGCTCCCAGCGGCCCGGCTCGGGATGGGCCAAGCATCACCCGGACGACGCCCAGGTGCGCACCAGCCGTTTGGATCCGGTCCAGGTCATGGAGGCGGAAGCCGGTGCTGACCTGGCGCTTCTCATGAACGTTCCACGCCTCGTCATGCTTCGCATGGTCAACGACAATGGCGAGAAGTCGTGCTTCCTCGCGGAAGTCGACGACCCCAGGGGTTCATGGGCGACCTGCGATTCCAGCCCAAGTGGGGGGCACACTGTCACCCAGTATGGAGACCGGAGCCTCTGGGACGAAGTAGAAACCGCGTTCCTCCAGTGGAGGGACCTCGGCAGCCCCGGCCCGGACCAGTTCAGCCTGGTCGTGGAACCGCGTGGCCAGCACCTCGAACTCGCCGCCCCCCGCTGATCACAGAACTCAGACCCTCGTCAGTCGTGGCCTCTGACACGCCGATCCTGTGCGTGCCGGACAGGCCGTCGTCGGAAGGAGAGAAGCCCAGAGGCCATCCGCTTCGAGGCAAGAGTGACCGTGAATGGTCAGCGTGGCCCCGGTCAGGGGCCGACGTCTTGGTCAGAGGTCCAGATCTCCCGCTTTGGCCTGGGTGAGCAGTTCGGCGAAGGCGGCGGGGGCGAGGGTGAGATGGCAGCCTTCCGGGTCCTTGCTGTCCCGGACGCCGACGGCGGCCGACAACTGCGCGACCTCTACACATGCGTTCTGCTCAGTTCCGCTGCGGCTCGACTTCCGCCACACGGGGTTGGTCACCGTACTGCCTCCATCAGTGAGCGAATGAGGTCCCTGGAGGGCCCCTCCATCAGTGCCTTGGCGCTGATCTGGTCGAACCTTGCGGCGAAGGTCAAGACGTCGGAGGGCGTGGAGATAAGACGTCCTCCGCCCGAAGACTCGGTGTAGCAGACCTCGCCGAAGTCTTCTCCCGTCATCAGTTGGAAGCTCCCGTTTAGCCCAGGATATGCCCCTACTTCGTACCGATCCGTCCGGCGAACGAGCTCGACGCGGCGGCGCGCGTGACCGAAGCGGCCGTGCGGGGGTCGGGGCGATGACGTAGGGGCGCGGGTGGCGGTGGATGAAACAGGACGGAGAGGTGGCCATGTGTCGCGGGGTCAGTTGGATCGCCCATGGGCGGGGCCCGTATCGAATCTTCACGTGGGACGTCCGGGCTGGGGACCGAGGGTGGAGCGGCGTCACGGACGACCGTGACGCCGCGATGCGTCACCTGCACCAGGCGCTTCGCGACAGCGAGCCGGGCGGGCAGGGGGCCATCCGCCATGTCGGCCTCGACCCGCTCGGGCGTGCCCGCTACGTGCACCTGGACACGGTCGCCGAGGCGTGGCGGGACGAGCGGACCGGAGCCGTCGTGTGGAGGGACACCTGACGCCGTGTCCCCGCCATGTGCGCTCGCTGATTCTCTTCGCGGCGGTGGCTCGCACCGGGCGACGGAGATGGCGGTTCGGAGGGCGTCGCGCGCATCCGATGGCGGATCACGACCCCGCACACCGTGCATTCGACGGAATCACCCGGGCGGGTCGTCCGAACCGGGCGTTGCCGGGCGGGCCGGATTGGTCGACAGTGGACCCCGAATCGGCGTGATCACCTTGGGTGCACGGAGGAATGCGCGATGGGACCCGACGATGCGGCACCCGCCCCCGACGATCTGGCCGACATTCCCTCTTTCAAGGCGGGCCTGCGACGGTTGAAGGCATGGTCGGGGATGTCCTACCGGGAACTGGAACGAAAGGCCGCCGCGGCCGGGGAGCCGCTCCCGGCGACCACCATCGCGGACATGCTCAGCGCCACCCGTCCCCGCATGCCCCGGGAAGGGCAGGTCCGGGCACTGGTCCGCGCGTGCGGGTGCGGCGAGGACGAGGCCGACGCCTGGGTCAGGGCCCGCCGCCGCATCGTGATGACCGAGGCCCCGCTGCCGGACGGCCGTCCCTCCGCGTCCGAGGGCGGCCGGGATTCCGCCGTGAGCGCCCCCACGGCCCCCCACGATCCCGCCGAGCCGGTGACGGTCCCCCCGGAGGGGCGCCGCCGGGGACCCGCGATCATCGGATCGCTGGCCGTCTGCGGGATCATGCTGCTCGTCTCGGCCGGTGCGCCCCGCGTGGCACCGGCGCTCGACGGCAGGGTCGGATTCCCGGCCGCCCACGCGACCGCGCCCGGCCTTCCGGCGTCAGGGCCGTACCGCATCCGTGCCGCACGGTCCGGCCTGTGCCTGTCCGAACGCCGCCGCGACACCAGCGGCCTCGTTCTGCTGGCGCCGTGTGAACGGGCCTTCCCACCGAGGTCCCTGGAGCGTCGCGCGGCCGACCGCTACCGCATCACCACCGACCACCCCGAGTTCGGTCCGGGCTGCATGGGCATCGCCAAGGGACGGACGATTCCCGGCCCGTACGTGTTCGACGACTACTGCGGAGAGACGAACGCGGGAGCGGAGGACTTCCTGCTGACGCCCGTCGAGAACCCGATATCCGGCTACACGATCCGGGTCGTCGCCACCGGTCTCTGCCTCGGGTCGCCCCGGGACGCGACGCGCGAGGGCGCGCCGCTCTACCAGATGGCGTGCGACAACAGCGTCCGCCAGGTGTTCACCGTGGAGGCGCTGTAGCGACGTCCGGCCGGGCGGGGCCGCCCCCTGTGGGACGGCCCCGCGGTCGGTGATCAGCAGGTGGGAATGCCCGAGCTGACGCCGTCGACGTTTCCGGAGTAGATCCAGCCCGCGTCCCAGCCGTCCACGTCCGGGCGGACGAAGTACCAGGTGTTGTGGGAGCTGTTGACGGTCTTGCACCAGGCCCACAGCTTCTGTCCGGTGGGCATGTCGGTCCAACCGATCCAGTCGCAGACCGCGGCCGGGCCGGTCCGCAGCCGGATCGGCTTGTCCGTCCGCATCGACCCGGGCCCGTTGGTGCGCGGGCTCCAGTCACAGTTGGGGGCCGCGGCCCGAGGCGGCGAGGACACGGTGTCCGCCTGTGCGACGCCGGTGAGCGAAGCCGCCGCGATCAGCGCCGTCGCCGCGAGCGCGGTCATGGGAGCCAGTCTCATGGTTTCTCCTCCGAGTAACCGGATTGAGTGATGGCCCGACCTTTGATCACGCCGAGCGGAGGGGGCAACAGGATGGGCCGTTCGACGTCGTCCGGGGTCGTCCGCATCTGTACGCGGACGCCGTCGGCGCAGGTCAGCCGTCCTCGCGGACGCGTCGGCCGGTCAGAGGACGCTGGCGCCCCACTCGACCGGGATCGTCTGCGGCGTGCCCGTCGAGTCGGTGAAGGTGAGCGTGCCCTTGCCGGGGAGGCCGATGACGGCCGTGCGGAGGGTGAGCGTCAGCCGGGTCGTCCCGTTGGCGGGCATGTCGCCCTTCGTCTCGGACAGGACGAGCTTGTCGGTCGAGGTCATCGCCGTCCACGTCACCGGGCCGCTCTTGGCTGCGAGGCTGACCTCGGTCGTCTTCGTCCCGACGAGCCGCACCTTCGTCGGGCCGACGACCAGGACGCCGGGAGGACGGGGCGTCGAGGACGACGGCGGCGCCGAGCTGGCCGGGGCCTTCGGGGTCTTCCCGCCCGTCCCGGGACCGGCGGGGGCGTGGCCCGGCCCCCCCGTCCCGCCGCCGGGTCCGTGGGACGGCGGACGGTCGTGCCCCGGCCCCTGCTGCGGCGACTCGTGCGTGATGGACGGCTGCGGGTTCGCGTGGAACGGCGGCCAGGCGAGCGGGTCGCCCTTGATGCCGGGGCCCATGGCGAACACGGCGGCGAGCGCGGCGGCCAGCGCGCTCGCCATGCCCCCGACCGTGAGCAGCCACCGGCGGGTGAACGGCGAGGCCACGTCCGGCTGGCTCGGCAGGCCCGCCGGGGTGAGGGCGCCGCCGCGCGCGGCGATGTCGGCGCGGTGCCCGGCGAGTTCCGGGTCCGTCGCGGTGTGCATGACGCGGTGCCGCAGCGCCGCGGGCAGCACCGGGGCGGGCGCCCGCCGCAGCAGCGCCGTCGCGGTCACCCGGCCGCGACGGGCGCAGGCGGGACAGTCGGCGGCGTGCCGCTGCGTGGTGGTGTCACCGCCGGGCCCGCGCGGCCGGTCCGTGGGCGGCGGCGCGGACGGCTCGTCGCGCCGGGCCGGGGGACGGGCCGCCAGGACGGCGACCGCCGTCGACCGCGGCTCCTCCGGGACGTCCTCGGGCTCCGCCGCCGCGGCGCAGGCCCGGTTGGCGCGGTCGATCTCCTTCTGCAACGCGGACTCCAGCTCGGTCCGCCCCCGGCACACCCGCAGCGCGGCCCGCCGGGACGACAGGCCGAGCGCCGCGCCGAGCCGCGCGGGCCGCAGCCCATGGCGCACCGCCAGGACCATGATCTCCTGCTCGACGGGCTCAAGGCGGGACAGGCACGCGCGCAGCAGGCCGTGCAGCTCGTCCAGGGGCGGCCAGTCGGGCGCCGGGTCGTCCTGTTCCGAACGGTCCAGGAACGGGGTGTCGGTGAAGTCGGCGTCCCGGTCCCAGAAGGGGGTGTCGGCGCGTCCGCGCCGGATGCAGCGGCGCCGGGCCGCGCCGTACAGCCAGGAGCTCAGCTGGAGGTGGTCGCGCATCCGGGGCGCGCGGCGGCCCGCGTCGATGAACGTGTCGTGCACGATGTCCGCCGCGACTTTCTCATCACCGGACATTGACAGCACGTAGTCATAAAGGCGCTCACCGTACTCGTCGTAGAGCGCCGCGAGGGCCGTGTCGTCACCGTCGTGCAGTCCCTTGACCAGCGCCCGGTCGGACGTGGGTGCGGAAGGGGACAACCTGGGCATTCACGCTCCCGGGACCGGCATGAGATGTCCATCCACAGGGGGATCGTCCGGACAATCGGCCCACCTTGCATACACCCCCGAACCCCGTCCGCACCACCTGAAGAGCAGAAGTCGGCAATAACCTGAACCCAGGGTGATAATCCGTTTCGCTCCGTGATCAGAACGCCATGACTCGGCGTCAGAATCGAGTCAGCGTCCGCCCGCCGGGCAGGCGCGTCGCGCGCGCCCGCCCGTGTCCGCCGATCAGTGGTTCACTTCAGTTTCTCGCCCGCCGAGTGGAGGTGCTCGCACGCCTCGACGACACGCGCGGCCATCGCCGTCTCGGCCGCCTTGCCCCACGAGCGCGGGTCGTACTGCTTCTTGTTGCCGACCTCGCCGTCCACCTTCAGCACGCCCTCGTAATTGCGGAGCATGTGGTCGGCGACCGGACGGGTGAACGCGTACTGCGTGTCGGTGTCGATGTTCATCTTGACGACGCCGTACGTCACCGCCTCCCGGATCTCCTCGGGCGTGGAGCCCGAGCCGCCGTGGAAGACCAGGTCGAACGGCCGCTCCTTGCCGTACTTGGCGCCGACGGCGTCCTGGATCTCCTTGAGCACCTCGGGACGCAGCTTGACCGACCCGGGCTTGTACACGCCGTGCACGTTCCCGAACGTGGCCGCGAGGATGTAGCGGCCCTTCTCGCCGATGCCGACGGCCTCGGCGGTGGCGAGCGCGTCGCCCGGCGTCGTGTAGAGCTTCTCGTTGATCTCGTTGGCGACGCCGTCCTCCTCGCCGCCGACCACGCCGATCTCCATCTCCATGACGATCCGGGCCTTGGCGCACTCGTCCAGCAGCTCGGCGGCGATCCGCAGGTTCTCGTGCAGCTCGACGGCGGACCCGTCCCACATGTGGGACTGGAACAGCGGCTCCTCGCCGCGCGCCACCCGCTCCTGCGAGATCTTGATCAGCGGACGCATGAAGCCGTCCAGCTTGTCCTTCGGGCAGTGGTCGGTGTGCAGGGCGATGTTCACCGGGTACTTGGCGGCCACGACCCGGGCGTAGTCGGCGAGCGCGGTCGCGCCCACGACCATGTCCTTGACCGTGGAACCGGACAGGTACTCGGCCCCGCCGGTGGACACCTGCACGATCCCGTCGCTCTCGGCCTCGGCGAAGCCGCGCAGCGCGGCGTTCAGCGTCTGGCTGGACGTCACGTTGATCGCCGGGAACGCGAAGCCGTCCCGCTTCGCTCGGTCGAGCATCTCCCCGTAGACCTCGGGCGTCGCTATGGGCATTGGTCAGCGTCCTTTCATCCGCAGGTGAACCTCTTCGTCCGGTCTGCCACCACCGTGGCACCGGAGGTGAAAAGTTCAGATGTGCCGCCGGGCGTCCAGCGGGCCGTCGCACCCGGACGTCCGCCTACCCCAGGCGAGCGCCCGGTCACACGGTTTCCCGGTCGGGCTTGCCGTCCACGCCCAGTATCCCGCCTAATCGCAGCGTGGGGAAAGGTACGCTCGCGGTGTGGATCTCGCGACCCTTCCTCTCAACGTGACCGAGTGGCTCCATCCGGAGGCATGGCTCCAACTGTTCGGCACGTTCGCCACGGTCGGCGTGCTCGTCATCATCTTCGCTGAGACCGGACTGCTGTTCGGCTGCATCCTGCCCGGCGACTCGCTGCTGTTCACGGCGGGGATCCTCACGGCGGTCTCGACGATCAACGGGGAGGAGTTCCAGCCGCTGCCGCTGCCGTGGCTGCTGGTCGGCGGTCCCATCGCGGCCATCGCCGGTGCCCAGCTGGGTCATCTCCTCGGCGCGCGCTACGGCCGCAAGCTGTTCGACCGTCCCGACTCCAGGATCTTCAGACAGGAGTGGGTGGAGAAGGCCGAGTACTACTTCACCCGTTTCGGCCCGGCCAAAGCAGTAGTTCTGGCCAGATTCATCCCGATCGTCCGGACGTTCCTGAACCCGCTCGCCGGGATGCTCGGCATGGACCGGCGCAAGTTCTTCGTCTGGAACTGCGTCGGCGCGATCCTCTGGACGGACACCCTC
Source organism: Actinomadura meridiana (assembly GCF_039537545.1). Lineage (NCBI taxonomy): Bacteria > Bacillati > Actinomycetota > Actinomycetes > Streptosporangiales > Thermomonosporaceae > Actinomadura > Actinomadura meridiana. The sequence continues at coordinate 260,999 of NZ_BAABAS010000020.1, read as the reverse complement.
TTCCTGCTCGGTCACTTCCTCGGTTCCGAGGTCCCCGACGTCGAGCGGTACATCCTTCCGGGGGTCGCCGTGATCCTCGTTCTGTCGGTCATCCCGATCGTCCGGGAAGTCCTGAAAGGGCGCAAGGCGGACCGTGGTCCGAATAAGAATGGGCCCGAAGAGTCCCGTCCGTCGCTCAGCGGTGACAGTTATCGCTAACCTCCCCATGTGGGACGTCATCGGTCGGACCCTAGGGGTCTCGCGCGCATACTGATCGCGGCTTTGGCCGTGGTCGCAGCCTTGGCACTTCTCATCGGCGGCGGCGTGGCTCTGGTCAACGCGGTGACCGGTGAGCCGGAGAACAGCGGGCCGTCCGTCGGCGCGCCGTCAGTGGACGACTCAGGCGGCGGGGGAGACCCGTCGCCGAACGCCACGAGCCCGGATCCAGCGATATCGCCGCTGGTCATCAAGGTGATCGGCCCCGCGACGAGCGTGGTGGTCCGGGTCGCCGAGACCGGCGGCAAGGTCCTCACCCAGGGCACCCTCGACACGGGCGAGACCCGCAAGTACGACGAGACGCCCCTCCAGGTGGTCGCGACGAACGGCGGTTCGCTGAAGGTCGTCATCTACGGCAGGGTGCAACCGGCCAAGCCCGACGGGCGGCGCGGCGACTGGTTCGTGAAGACCCGAGGCTAGAGACCGAGGTCGGCCACGTCGTAGGGGTGCCGGTACACGAGCCCCTCCTCGGCGATGCGCCCGGCGGCGCCGCGCTCCAGGATCGTCGCGACCGCCACGACCTCCGCGCCCGCCTCGCGCAACGCCTCCACCGCGGTGAGGACGGACCCGCCGGTCGTCGACGTGTCCTCCACGGCGAGCACCCTGCGTCCCGCCACGTCCGGCCCCTCGATGCGACGCTGCAACCCGTGCGCCTTGCCTTCCTTCCGCACGACGAAGGCGTCCAGCGCCCGCCCACGTGCCGCCGCCGCGTGCAACATGGCCGTCGCCACCGGATCGGCGCCGAGCGTCAGCCCCCCGACCGCGTCGTAGTCGAGGTCGGCGGTCTCGTCCAACATCACCCGCCCCACCAGCGGCGCCGCGGCACCGTCCAGCGTCACCCTCCGCAGGTCCACGTACCACGACGCCCGCCGCCCCGAAGACAACACGAAGTCCCCGTGCACGACGGCCTTGTCCTTGATCTGCCGCAGCAGCTCATCACGATCGCTCACAGGAAGAACCCTATTGGGACCGTGTACGGTGCCCGCCATGACGCCGGGAACTCTGGTCCTCCTGCACGAGCCGAACGCCACCGCCGCCGCCTGGGGCGACCTCCCCGAAGCTCTCCGCTCCTACGGCGTCCACGTGATAACCCCCGACGTCCCCGACGCGACCGGCCCCCGCTACATAGCCCGCGCCTCCCTGACCATCACCGCGACGGACCCAGAACCACCCCTGACCCTCGCCGCCCACGGCACCGCAGGCCCCCTCCTCCCCGGCATAGCCCTGGCCCAACGCGCCGCCCACCGCCCCATAGCGGGCTACGTCTTCATCGACGCCGACCTCCCCCGCCCCCAGGACCAGACCGAGAACGACCTCCCCATGCCCCCAGATTGGCCGGAGGCGCCCTGCGCCTACCTCCGAACCCACCGGGACCGCTCCGCCCCCACAAACCACGACCAGGCCCTAAGAGAGGCCCGCCTACGCACCTGGCCCACCACAGACCAAGAACCCCCAACCACAATCCCCCAAGCCCTGAGAAACCTTCTTACGGCCCTCTAAAACCCCAGCCACAGTCACGGGTTGTGCGGCGGGAGGCGCCCCCGGCGCCGGAGGTCGCACGACCCGCCGACGCAGGCGACCGCAGCGACGCACAGAAACCGCGACAGGCAAAGAGACCTCAACAGCGGCGTGAGGATCGCCTGCGTCGCGCGGGGGGTCTAGGGGGGTCGCCCCCCTCTAATTTTTGAGCAGATCATCCAACAGGGCGTCGTAGTCGTCTTCGCCTCGGCCCAGGTCTATGCGGGCTCGGTAGCGGAGGCGGAGGAGGGCTTCGAGGCTGTCCTCGGCGATGGCGACGTCGTCGGGGCCGGGGGTGAGGGTGTCGGCCTCGGAGGCCGGGGGTTCGTCGGGGCCGCCGCCGATGCCGGTGCCGACGGCGCGGTCGCGGAGGGCGAGGATGACGTCGGCGCCGCTGGTGGCCCACTCGTGGGCGCCGGTCGCGTCGCCCTGGGCGTAGAGGACCTCGGCGACGGTGCGGTAGACCTCGGGGTCGCTGGGGCGGTCGGCGCGGATCTGTTCGACGAGGGTGCGGGCCTCGTCGGCGCGGTCCAACTCGAACAGCGCGTCGGCGAGGTAGGCGCGGGCGTCGCCGTAGGTGTCGCCGCCGTCGTCGAGGGCCTTGCGGTACAGCTCGGCGGCCCTGCCGTGGTCGCCCGCGTGCTGCCACTGTTCGCCCGCGCGCAGCAGGACGTTGGCGCGTGACACTCCGCCGGACACCGACTCGGCCAGCTCGGACAGCCGCCTGGCCGCCGAGATGTGATCGCCGGTGCGCAGGGTGTCGAACTCCAGGTCGTCGAGATCGTCTTCCGTCACATGCGTCACGCTTCAACGCTACCCGCCGCCGCGCGACCGAAGCGGGCGAATCACTGATGATCGTGGAATACCGGTGCGTATCTGTCGCTTTACCTGCGGGAACGTTCTAGGGCGTCCCAGAATCCGCGGCGCAGCGCATGGCGGACCTCGTCGTGCAGCAGGAAGTCGATCGGAAGTGAGGAGCCCTGGAGGAGGCGGGCCTCAAGGTCGGACGGCATGCGCGGTTTGCGGGCCAGGACGGCCTCCAGCCACAGCGCGGGCGCGTCCCTGGCGACGGACTCGCCGAAGTCCTGGCCCTCCTGGTGGGCGGCCTTGACGGCGTCCGCGAGGGTCGGGGCGTTCTGCTGGACGGGGGCGGGCGAGATCTGCTGGGGGCCGGTGTAGGGGCCGTGCGGGCGGCTGTCCGGCTGGATCGTCTGCGGCGGTGGCGGCGGGGACGGAGCCGGGACGGGCGACGGGTTGTACTGGCTCTGCGGCGGCGCGGGCATGGGCGACTGGGTACTGGACGGCCCGGGCGCCGACGTGGGTTGCAGCGGCGACTGCCGTCCGCCCGTCCCGTAGGACGGCAAGGACGTGGAGCCGCCGGGCAGTGACATCGGGCCGGTGGGGCCGCCGCCGGTCGGCCCGGGGTCGCCGAGGATCGGGACGCCGCCGAAGCTGGTGCCGCCGCCCATGGCGGGGCCGAGGTCGCGGACGGCCGGGCTCGGCACCGGCGGCTGTCCGCCGATCGGGGACGCGGGCGGCGGGCCGTGGTGCGCGGCGGGCTGGAGCGTGCCGAGGGTGCCGCCGTGGCCGTTCGGGCCGTGCCCGTTGGACAGCGGCCCGGCCGACGAGGCGGCGGCCGCGGCGTCGGCCCCGGCGAGGATGTTGACGTAGGGCCGCAGGTGTCCCGAGCTGATCTCGATGAGGTCGTCGCATTCCTGCCGCAGCGTCCTGGAGATGGTCCAGTTGCCGTCGACGGCGACGTGCACGATGGTGACGCGGACGCCGAAGTCCTGGGCGTCGGCGACGACGCGGGCGAGGTCCTCGTCGCCGCTGACCAGGACGGCGTCGGTGAGCGCGCCGTTGCGGGCGAGGGTCATCAGGTCGCGGTGGATCTCGGTGTCGACGCCCTCGCGGCGGCCGGGACGGATCTGGTTGATCCGCAGCTTGAGCCCGGGCAGGTCGGCGAGCGCGTCGTGTTCGGGGGAGCGACGGCCCTCGACGGTCGCCTCGTACCAGTAGCAGCGCAGCAACGGCATGCCGGTGCGTTCTCTGGCCAGGTTTCCGAGGAGTTGGAGGAGACCGCCGAAGTCCCACGAGACGGTCTCGCGGTGGCGGGTGCCGTGCACCGCCATCGCACCGTCGGCCAGCAGGTAGCCGGCGTCTACGAACAGCGCGCAGCGATCCATGCGACACCGCCCTTCCTCAACATGGGAGCTCACGGCATGCCCATCCGGCGAAGTGTCCCGGGCCGCCTATAGCGTAGTGAAGCGCGTCAACCCGGTAGGCCAATACGGCGATTCGCCACTCTTTCACGACAAGCCGCCGGTTGGCGACTCCCCGGTAACAAGATTCGCCACCCGCGGCGGACGCTATCAGCCGTTCCCGTCCTCCCTTCGCCTTCCCCATGATCTTTACGGGAACAATCAGGTCCAGGGGTTCAGTGCCGGGGTCCCCACGACCTGGCCTTCAACCGCCCGTGGCCACCGGTCCAGGTCATGGGGCGCTGGACGTGCGTCGGCACGCTCCGGGGCCATCCGCGCGGCACGTCGTGCGCCCGGATCCTCACGTGCACCTTCGCCCTGACACGGACCTTCCGTGGGACGTCCGCGCGCACCTTTGCCCGGACGTCGACGTGGTGCCATGCCGTCTCCACCTCGATGTGGATCTGGATCCCTTGGAAGTCTGCCGGTGGCACGGCGCGCGGTGGGTCAAGCCGTGGCTTCTTGACCGGCCTTTCCCGGTGCGGTTCGTGAACCGGGGCGGGACGCGGTTTCGAGGGCGGCGCGGGCGCCGGGGGCGAAGGAGCGGGCGGTCGCGGGGTCGCGGGCGGCGGGGCCACGGGTCGGACGGCGACCGGCGGCCGGGGCGCGGGCCGCATCGGCTCCTTGTCGGAGACCAGCATGAACGCCAGGGCGACGGCGGCCGCCACCACGACCGCCGTTCCGCCCGCGAGCGCCTGCTGCTGCCGCTTCGGGACGCGCCTGATCGCCCGCCGCACCGCGCCGCCGGACTTGCTCGCCGTCGCGTAGCGCGCCGCCGAGGCCCCCACGACGAGCGGGCCGAGGATGCCGCCGATCTTTCCGTTGAGGTCGATCAACTCGGCGTGGACGCCCTTACATCGCTTGCAGTCGGCCAGGTGGCGCCTCACCTTGTGGGAGTCGCGCTGGGCCAGCGCTCCCCGCACGTACTGGCTGAGCTTCTCCAGCGCCGGACGGCAGGCGTCGTCGGGGGCGATGTCGCGCAGGTGCATCGTCAGGTAGGCCTGGCGCAGCCCCTCGCGGGCCCGGTAGGCGAGCGCGGCTACGCCGTTCGCGGTGAGGCCGAGCAGGGGGGCGATCTGGGCGGGCCGCTCGTTCTCGACCTCGGTGTGCCAGAGCACCGTCCGCCACCGTTCGGGCAGCGACAGGTACGCCCTGGCGGCCATCGAGAGTTCCAGCTCGGCGATAGCCGGGTCCTCGAACGGGACGCCGGGGTCGTAGCTCTCGATCGTGTCGGTGGGCTGGACGCGGCGGTCGGCGCGCCGCCGGTCGTACACGGCCCGCCGGACGACCGTGAGCAGGTAGGGGCGGAACGCGACGTCGGGCCCGCCGCCGCTCCGCATGATGGTGAGGACCTTGGTGAAGGCGTCCTGGACGGCGTCGTCGGCGCCGTTGCGCCCGGCGAGCTGGTGGGCGAGGCCGCGCGCGGCGGCCAGATGCCGTTCGTAGAGGATCCCGTAGGCGGCGACGTCGCCCGCGCGCACCCGGGCGATCAGCTCCGCGTCGCCGGGCTCCCGGGGGGAGGGTTCGGGCGGGGCTGGGTCGTCCATGGCGTCGTCGTGGCCGGTGGGAGGCTCCATGTTAGCTCATTGTGACGGATTGGCCACGAATCGTCGCCCACTTTGGTCACAGTCGCAGAATTTCGCGGGAACCGCGTCATGCCGCAGGTCGCGCCGTCGTCAGGAGAGTGGGGCGGTACCGGGGCGGGCCGTCCCACGCGGGGTGCGTTCGTTCCGGCGAGGGGGTGGAATGAACGCACCCCGCGCATGTCAACCGGTGATGGTGGCGCGGCCCATCTCGCCGAGCGTGCCGCCGTCCCGGGGCGACTCCCAGCGCACGTCGCAGTCGCGTCCCGACAGCCGGACCGTCGCGATGGCGTTGTCGAACCAGGGCCCGTCCGTCATCCGCCACCGGATCGGCGGGGCGGGCACCTTCGACATCTTCGCCAGCGCGCGGAACGGCCAGCCCGCCGCCCGCGAGTAGGCGACGCGGTTGGCCAGGCGGAACTTGCCGATCAGCGGGTTCCGCAGGGGCGAGCAGACGATCTGCGACACCTTCGACTCGGTGCCCGGCCGGGTGACCCGCGCCAGGTACGAGTAGTGGATGTCGCCGGACAGGAACGAGATGCTGGCCGGTGCGGGGCCGCGTTCACCGCGTCCGACGGCGACGACCCCGGCGGCCACCTGGCGGAAGGACCGCTCGAACGCGGCCCAGTGCTCCAGGTCGGCCGCCTGCCTGACCTTCTCGCCGAGCCCCGCCATGCCCGTGCCCCAGGCGCCGCCCGCCATCGCCTCGTTCCACGACTCCGCGTGGTGGATCGCCATCGGCAGCAGGTAGGGCAGGGAACTCGCGATGAGCAGATGGTCCATGCCGCCCTGGCACTGCTCGTCCAGCCAGCGGAACTCGTCGTCGTCCAGCATGCCGCGCCGTTCGGCGGTGAGGAGCCGGGAGCAGCGGCTGTCGACGACGATCAGCCGGGTCGCGCCCCAGTCGTGCGCGTAGCTCCACCGGGTGCTGGCCGGTTCCTTGTCGGCCCTCTCGGCGAACTCGTCGAGCACGGCGCCCGCGTCGCCGGTGCCGTCGGACGCGTCCCGCACCGCCTTGAAGACGGGGTCGGACGCCCGGTCCCGCGGCGACATGTTCCCGAGATGCTGGTAGATCCAGTACGAGCCGATCCCGCCGGTGATGCGGGCCTTCCACCAGGGCTGCGCCCACATCTCCTGGCGCCACGTGAACGAGGTGTTCCAGTCGTCGCGAATGTCGTGGTCGTCGAAGATCGTGAACGTGGGGACGGTGGACAGCAGCCACCGCACCTCCGGATCGTCGTGCCAGGCCAGTTTGTACAGGTGCGTGTAGTCCTCGAAGTCGGCGGCCTCGTCGTCCGGCGGCGCGCCGGGCGCGCGGCGGCTCCGGATGAACTCGCGCATCGCGTCGCTCAGCTCGTCGGCGTACACCTGGTCGCCGACCATCAGCAGGATGTCGGGCCAGGCGACCGAGTCGCCGCCGTCGCGCAGCCGCCGCGCGAACGCGGTGAGCGCGTCGTGTCCGAACCGTTCGACGGTGCCGGGCGAGCGGCGGCACGACCCGAACGAGATCCGCAGGTCGCCGTCCGGGTCGAGGGTCCTGAGCTGGGACGGCGGGAACTCGCTTCCCGACTCCGGCCAGACGGTCTCGCCGTCGACGACGACCTCGTACGGCACCCGGGCGCCCGGTTCGAGACCGTCGATCTCGATGAGCGCGTAATGGTGGCCGTGCGCGGTGAACGTGCGGGCGCCCGAGTCCAGCCCGCGCTCCGCGTTGACGACCCTGACCTCGCACGGACGGTCGGTCTCCACCCAGATCGTCGCGGTGCGGTGACTCACATGCCGGAGATGCGGTCCGAGAACCAAAGCGGTCATATGGGTCTCTCTAGCGGACGGGGGCCCATCGCGTCCACCGAAGCGGCACCCGGACGCAGGTTTCGAGCAACTCCCCCGTCGTGGTGTGACGCGGCGGGCTGATCAGGTCGCGCGGGCCGGGCGCCAGCACTTTGCCGCCCCGGGCCATGCGCGTCAGCCACCACGGGAGCCGTCCGATGTTCTCGTACGGTCTGTCCGGCCGACGTCACGGCCACCATTCGCCGGTCGCGCGCAGCGCGCCGAAGTACGCCGCCGCCATGTCCTGCGGCCGGGGCGCCAGCGGAGCGCCGCCCGACACCAGCAGGACCAGGTCCATGACGGCGGTCGGCCTGGAGCGGCGCGAGAGCTGGCGCAGGGCGCGGTCCCACTCGGGCACTGGGGCGGCGGTGGACGCCGTGGACTTCCTGATCGCCGGGGTCAGCTTCTCCAGGGCGCCGTGCCGGGAGTGGTCGTGATGGAGCCGGGCGACGGCCTCCAGCGTCCGCCATGTCCCACGGTCGTTCCCGGCGGCGACGGCCGCGGCCTCGGTCAGGACCCGCGCCGCGTGCCGCGCGTTCGGCCCGGCGTCGACGATGTCGAGCATCCGGTCCAGGACGGCCGCCCGCGCCGCCGGTGAGACGCGCTCGGCGAGCGCGGCCAGCGCCGCCGCGCACCTGCTGGGATCGGGGCACCGCAGGATGGCGTCGGTGAAGTCGCGCGCCCGGTCGTCGTCCATGGGCGGCAGCGCCTTGCGCAGGAAGGCGAGAACCTCGTTCGACCCCACCTTCCCCTGGACGGCGAGGTCCTCGATCATTTCGAGCGCCGCCCGCCAGCGCGAGTCCGGCATCCGTGTGCCGTCCCGCGCGACGAGGGGCCCGAGCGCGGTGAGCCGGGCGGAGGGCGGTTCGAGCCGCACGATCCGTTCGGCCAGAGGCGGGAGCGCGGCCGTGGGCAGCTCCTTGATCAGCGGGCTGAGGTCCTGGGACGGCCGGTCGCGCATGACACGCCGGACGACCTCGGGGGCGAGCTGCTCGGGAAGGCTCCGCAGCAACCGACGGATGGTGGCGATGTCACAGTGCTGGACGGATTCCAGGATCTCGTTCTGAAGCGCCTCGGCCGTTTCGGCGTCCACATGCGCGCAGAGTTCGGCCAGGGTCTGCGTGGGGATCGTCGATGGCTCGGCTTCCAGGACCGTTGTGAGGACGGGCCGCGTCAGCTCCTCCGGGTACGTCCGGACGAGGGTCGGGTAGAGCGCGGCCTGATCGGCCGGGATCAGCTCCGCGACCCGGTCGATGACCGTCCGCCGCTGCTCGGGGGCGACATGCGCCGCGATCTGCTGGAGGCGGGCGAGATGCGCCTTGGGCCCGAGCGCGGCGTCGAGCAACCGGAGACGCGGCTCGGCCGGAAGGCCCGCGTAGACGGCCGCGAGCCCGTCGGCCAGCGTCTCGGCGTCCGCGGGAGCCCTGGCGTCGCGCAGCGCCGCGTCGACGGCGTCTTCGAGGAGGTCGGCGGGGAGCCGGGGGACGAGCAGGGGAATCACGTCCGCCCGCACCGTCGGGGTCGCCGAGAGCGCCGCCGTCCACAACGTGCGTACGGCGTTCTGGGGGAGTTGGCGGGAGAGCTGTGGCCATACCGACAGGAAGAAGCTCGGATGGTGAGATCCTCCGAACGGTGCGAACAACAAGAGCGCCAGCCGCTCCACGGCCCGGTCGAGCAGCTCCGGTCTGTGCCTGATGTTCGGCAGGATCCTGAACAGGTACTCCTCTCCCGCGTCCGCCAGCGCCGCCGGGTCGTACAGGACCTCGTCGATGCCGTCGGTCGCGCCGCGTCCCCGTCCCCGTCCCAGGAGCACGCGGAGGCGGGACTGGAGCGGCAGCTCCAGCAGTGCCGTGACGGCGGGCTCGCGGCATTCGGCGCGCCGGTCCGCGGGCACCCCTGCCATCAGGACGATCAGCGCCTGGGCGCGGTCGAGCGGCTCCGGCGCGTCGCGAGCGGCGGCCAGCGCGGAGTCCACGGCGTCCGGTTCGATCGGCCCCACGTTGAGGACGTGCGCGAGCGGCCCCCCGGTCCTCGCCTTGAAGAGGAGCTTCTGCGCCGCCGCTCGCTCCGGGCTGTCGAGATCGTCCATGACGGTCGGCAGGGTCGCGAGCCGCGCGGGCAGGTCGTCGATCTGTTGCGCCCCGGTGAGCGCCTCCGTCAGCAGACGTCGCCGGTCCTCGCCCGTGTGGCACAGCGCGAGCGCGGTCAGCGTGGGGGCGCGCTGCGCGGGGCAGAGTTCCCCGGCGTCCCGAAGTGCGGCGGCGACCAGGCCCGGCGCGGCGGCGGGCCCTTCGGCGGCGAGCGACCACGCCCGCACCTCCGGCCCCTCGGGCGGACTCTGCGGTCCCGCCCACAGTCCGCCCGGAGCCGCTGAGTCGGGGTCGGACAGCCACGCCCGGATGTCCGCGGGAAGGCAGGGGGCGAGTTCCTCCATCAGGTGCCCGGTGGACCAGCGCAGGGAACTCAGGAGCAGCGCGGGCCAGTCGCGGCGCTCGATCGTCCCGAGCCACGAGCGGGCGGCGAAGAGCTGCCGGTCCACCCGCTCGCCCCACCGCGCGACCGTCTCCAGCGCCTCCAGCGCCGGTACGCGCATCTCCGGCAGCAGTTCGGCCAGCGCCAGGTCGACCTGGGCCAGGGCCCACGGCTTCGGGAGCTCCCGGTGGACGACCTCGGCGCGGTGGACGGCCCGTCCGACCAGCTCCTCCCGCTCGGGCGGCGGCAGGCGGCGGGCGATCGCGCACAGCGCGCGGACGGCGGCCCGGGGGTCCTCGACGCGGTCGGCGAGAGCGGCGAGTTCCGGGAGACGTTCGGGTGCGACGCGGTCCGCGAGGGCGGTGAGCGAACGTCCCCGCGCGGCGTCGTTGCGGAGCGATGCCAGGTGGGCGGGCAGCGTGGCCATGATCTCGCCGGTCACCGCGTCCCCCTCCTCCTGCGGCAGCCGCGCGGACAGCGCCGCCAACGGGAGGAGTCGCGGCTGGTCGGCCGCCAGGGCGCGGACGACGGACAGCGCCCGCCTGACCGACCGTTCGTCGAGATGGGCCGCGATGTTGGTGAGGACATGGGCGGTGATCGTCCCGCGCGTCATCGAGCCCGCGATCGCGACGAACTCGCCGGACCACTCGACCGGCAGCGCGGGCGCCAGCCGGATCACCGCGCGCGCCCTGCGGTCCTCGTCCGAGATCCGGCGGCACAGCGCCACCGCCTGGGCCGGGGTGATGACGCCCGCCACGACCGACTCCACCAGCAGCCGGGGCGGGATGTTCTCGCTGCGCGCCGCCACGCTGGACCTGATCAGCGCGCACAGCAGACGCACCTCGAACGAGCGCGCGTCGGCCCCAGTCTCGGCGCGCCGCCACGCCCGTTCGCTGTCGTTGAGGAAGCCGCTGTCGCCGCCCTCCAGGGCCTCCCATGCGCGCAGCCACGTCCGGTCCAGGAGGGCGTACAGCTCCTCGTCCGGTGCGGCGGCGGCCTCCAGGTGGGCTCCGTGGAAACGGATCGGATAGGACGGGACGTCGGTCTCCCCACCCCGCACCCTCTCCAGGGTCTGCCGCCCGTAGTCGAGGAAGCGTTCCTCCCAGGCGCGGCGTTCGCGGGCGCTCATGGCGTCCAGGAAGAACATCGCGAGCCGTGGATGGGAGAACACGAATCCGGTGGCTCGGCCGTCGCCGATGACGAACCGTCCGACCTCGCGGGTGAGGGAGCCGAGCGTCAGCCCCGGCAGGTCGGGCAGGAGCTCGGCCAGGTCGTCCAGGCTGAGCGGGCCGAGCGAGCTGGACAGCGCGTTCAGCACGTCCTGGAGGTTGCGGCGCTCCTCGCGGGAGTTGCGGCCCTGCTGGTCCCACAGCCGTTCCTGCTCCAGCCACCAGCGTTCGAAGTAGCCGCCGAGGCCCCGGTCGATCGTCGGCAGCTCGTCCGGGCTGATGGCGGCCGCGCGCTCGCCGTAGGGCAGCAGGGCCTCCACGTACAGCCGGACGAGCAGCGGATCGCCCTCACTCAACCGATACAGCTCGCTGACCACGTCGACGACGCTCGCCAGATGGACGAGCGGGTCGCCCATCTCCACCAGCACCTGCGCCACCCCGTCGCGGTCCATCGGCGGCAGCGCCATCGCGGTCGCGAGCGGCGGCGGCCAGTTCAGCCGGGCCAGCCAGCCCTCGGCGGCGACGTCGCCCGCCAGGTACCGGGCGGACGCGAGCACCCGCACCCCGGGCGCGGGCACGGCCGGGAACAGGTCGGGACCGGGCCGCCAGTCGGTCGCCTCGTCCAGCCCGTCGACGACCACGAGCAGCGGACGGCCGCTCGGCGGTGGCCGCCGCAGATACCCCGCGCAGACCTCCTTCCACTGCTCGGCCGACAGTTCGGTGGACGTCGGCGGCTCCCCGTACACCTTCGCGAGCCGGGTGGCGAGCGCCGGGAAGACCACCGAGGCGTGTCCGGTGTTGAAACGAAGGCTCACCGGGATCACGATCACGTCGGCGAGCCCCTGCCGCAGCACGTCCTGCGACCATCGCACCAGCAGCGCCGACTTTCCCCGGCCCGCCTCCGCCGCCACGAGCGCGTACGGTGTCGCGTCCGGCGAGCGCAGCCATGTGGTGAGTTCGGCGAGTTGCGCGTCCCGTCCACCGAACGGCGTCGGATGGCCGGGGCGCCCCAGGTATTCGACGAGGAAGTTCTCGATGCGGGACACATAGTCGGCCCCGACGGCGGACAGCCCGGCCAGCAGCGGGTCGATGGGGTCGGTGGCCTCGCGCCATCGCCGGTCGGCCCGGTGGAAGGCGTCCGCTTCGGCGATCACCTCGGGATGCAGCTCCCGCAGCGGCGCCAGGGGGATCCCCCACCCGCCGTAGGGCGCGTCCGCGTGCCGCGTCGTCTTCAGGATTCCGCAGACCGCCATGGTGCGGAGGTTCACCAGCGGCCCGCCGCTCATCCCGGGCACCGCCTGCCCGCCCGACAGCTTCAGATACGGGCCGTCGACATGGTGGACGCCGACGAACGTGAACAGCTCCGGTTCGGGTGTCGGCTCGTCGCCCGGCCAGGTGCGCGTGTAGCCCGCGCAGTGCATCCGGTCGTCCCACCGGGGGTCGGCGGTGTCGAGCAGGACGCAGGGGTGGCCGGTCTCGTCCACCCGCAGCAGCGCGAGATCAGGAAACGGGTAGGGGCTGCCCGGCTCGTCCGGGTGGACGGCGACGACCTCGGCGGGGACGTCCCGCCCCGCCAGGCTCGCGGTCACCGGACCCACGGCGCCCGCCACGACATGCGCGCACGTCACGATCGTGCCGGGGGCGACGAAGAAGCCCGTCCCGCCCGCCGTGCCCGGGGCGGCCAGCCGGACGACGCACCCGCGCAGCAGCTCCTGGATCCGCGTCGTCACCCGCCCTCGCGCCCTCGCTCCCACTCCAGCACGACCTTGAGCGACGCCTTGGTGCCGGAGTCGACGAACACGCTGACCAGCTTGCCGCCCTTGAGCGCCAGCTCCAGCCCGAACTCGACGGAGGCGCGGGACGGCCGCAACTCGTCCAGCGCCCCCATGATCGCCGCCCCGACGCCCTGGAGCGTCTCGGTGACGGCCTCGAAGGATCTCGGCTGCCCGAGCCCCACGTCCTGCGGCCCGCCGCCCTGGTCGGTCCGGGTGACCGACGCCAGCATCGTCTGCCCGTTGGGAAGGGCGATCTCCACGAGCTCTTCGTCCATGCCGCGATTCTCCCCGCTCCCCGGACGGCGCGCAGGCGAAGCGAAGGCCAGAGCAGGCCACGCCGGGGGAAACGGCCTGGCGCGTATCAACCGTGCGCCCGAATTCACTTCCGGCGCCTGTCGAAATCGGGTGGGCCCGGTTGTCGACAGGGTGAGACGCGATTTCCGGGAAGAGGGGCGACGAGTTCCGGGCCCGGAGAGAGTCGAAGTCCTATGGAGGAGGAAACGATGCAGTACATGATGCTGGTCTGCGGCGACGAGAACATGGAGTTGTCCGCCGCCGAGATCGACCAGATGCGCACCGACACCGTCGCCTGGGTCGAGGAGATGGATGGGCGCGGCGTCCGCAAGTTCGGTGACCGGCTCCGGCACACCGAGTCCGCGACGACCGTGCGGGTCCGGGACGGGGAGACGCTGCTGGCGGACGGCCCCTTCGCCGAGACCAAGGAGCAGATCCTCGGCTTCGACCTGCTGGAGTGCGCGGACCTGGAGGAGGCCCTGGCGGTCGCGGCGGCGCACCCGTCCGCGCGGCTGGGGACGATCGAGGTCCGGCCGCTCTGGGTGGAATGACCGGCGACGCCGAGGACGCGGTCGCGACGGCCTTCCACGAGGAGTGGGGACGGGTCGTCGCGACCCTCATCCGCGTGACCGGCGACTGGGGCCTCGCCGAGGAGTGCGCCCAGGAGGCGTTCGCGCGGGCCTTCCTGGTCGCCGAGCCCGCGATGGCGCAGCGGCTCGTCCGGGCCAAACGCAAGATCCGGGACGCGGGCATCCCGTACCGGGTGCCGCCCGCGGACGCGCTGCCGGGGCGGACGGCGTCCGTCCTCGGCGTCGTGTATCTGCTGTTCAACGAGGGCTACGCGGCCTCGGAAGGCCCCGACCCCGTCCGCGTGGGCCTGTGCGCGGAGGCGATCCGGCTGGCCCGCGTCCTGCACGGCATGATGCCGCGCGACCCCGAGGTCACCGGCCTCCTCGCCCTCCTGCTGCTCCAGCACTCCCGCCGTGCCGCCCGCCAGGACGCGGCGGGCGACCTCGTCGCGCTCGACGACCAGGACCGCGCCCGCTGGGACCACGCGTCGATCACCGACGCCGTGGCGCTGCTGGACGACGCGCTGGGCAGCGCGGCTCTGGTTAGCGCTGGGCTCGGCCCCTACCAGGTGCAGGCGGCCATCGCGTCCTGCCACGCGACCGCCCGCACCGCCGCGCGGACCGACTGGCCGCGGATCGCCGCCCTGTACGGCCGCCTGGTCGAGCTGACCCCGAGCCCCGTCGTCCGGCTGAACCGGGCCGTCGCCGTCGCGATGGCGGACGGCCCGGAGGCCGGGCTGGCGCTCGTCCACGAGCTGGAGGGCGACCTGCCCGGCTACCACCTGCTCCCCGCGACCCGGGCCGACCTGCTGCGCCGCCTCGGCCGCCGGGAGGAGGCCGAGACCGCCTACCGCGAGGCCCTCGCGCTGGCCCGCGCCGAACCCGACCGCCGCTTCCTCACCCGCCGCCTCACCGACCTCCGCCGCTGAGGCGCGGCGTCACTTCGTGAGGTTCAGGCTGGTGGTGGGTTTGACGGTGAGCTTGTCGGCCGCCTCGTCCAAGTCGACGACGACTTCGTTGCCGTCGCGGACGTCGCCGGACAAAAGTTCGCGAGCCAGCTGGTCGCCGATCGCGGTCTGCACGAGACGGCGCAACGGCCGCGCCCCGTACAGCGGGTCGTAGCCGGTCAGGGCCAGCCATTCGCGGGCGGCGGGCGTGACCTGCAAGGTGAGCTGGCGGTCGGCGAGGCGGTCGGCCAGCTTGTCGACCTGGAGGTCGACGATACGGGTCAGCTCGTTCGTGGACAGCGCGTCGAACAGGATCACGTCGTCCAGACGGTTGAGGAACTCCGGCTTGAACGAGTTGCGGACGGCGTTCCACACCGCCTCGCGTTTCGCGCCGTTCTCCAGCTTCGGGTCGACCAGGAACTGCGAACCGATGTTGGACGTGAGGATCAGAATCGCGTTGCGGAAGTCGACCGTGCGGCCCTGCCCGTCAGTGAGGCGCCCGTCGTCCAGAACCTGGAGGAGAATGTCGAACACCTCGGGGTGCGCCTTCTCCACCTCGTCCAGCAGCACCACGGAGTACGGGCGGCGCCGGACGGCCTCGGTGAGCTGCCCGCCCTCCTCGTAACCGACATATCCGGGCGGCGCGCCGACGAGCCGGGCGACGCTGTGCTTCTCGGAGTACTCGCTCATGTCGATGCGGGTCATCGCCCGCTCGTCGTCGAACAGGAACTCCGCGAGCGCCTTCGCCAGCTCCGTCTTGCCGACGCCGGTCGGGCCGAGGAACAGGAACGAGCCGGTGGGACGGTCCGGGTCGGAGATGCCCGCGCGGGCGCGGCGGACCGCGTCCGACACGGTGCGCACGGCGGTCTCCTGCCCGATGAGGCGCCTGCCGAGTTCGTCCTCCATGCGCAGGAGCTTGGCCGTCTCGCCTTCGAGGAGGCGTCCGGCGGGGATGCCCGTCCAGGAGCCGACCACGTCCGCGACGTCGTCGGGGCCGACCTCCTCCTTGACCATCGGATCGCGGTTCTCGGCGGCCTCGGACGCCTCTTCGAGCTGCTTCTCCAGCGCCGGGATCTCGCCGTAGGTGAGGCGGGCCGAGGTCTCCAGGTCGCCGTCGCGCTGGGCGCGCTCGGCCTCGCCGCGCAGCTGGTCGATCCGCTCCTTGACCTCGCCGACGCGGTTCAGGCCCGTCTTCTCCTTGTCCCAGCGGGCGACGAGGCCGGTGAGGTGCTCCTGCTTGTCGGCCAGGTCGGCGCGGAGCCGTTCGAGTCGCTGGCGGGACGCCTCGTCGGTCTCCTTGGAGAGGTTCATCTCCTCCATCTTCAGGCGGTCGACGGTGCGTTGCAGCTCGTCGATCTCCACCGGACGGGAGTCGATCTCCATGCGGAGTCGGGACGCGGCCTCGTCCACCAGGTCGATCGCCTTGTCCGGCAGGTACCGCGACGTGATGTAGCGGTCGGAGAGGGTGGCCGCCGCCACAAGAGCTGAGTCATTGATCTGCACCTTGTGGTGCGCCTCGTAACGACCCTTCAACCCGCGCAGAATCGCGATGCTGTCCTCGACGGTGGGCTCACCGACGAACACCTGCTGGAAGCGGCGCTCCAGGGCCGGGTCCTTCTCGATGCGCTCGCGGTACTCGTCGAGCGTCGTCGCGCCGATCATGCGGAGTTCGCCGCGGGCCAGCATCGGCTTCAGCATGTTGCCCGCGTCCATCGCGCCCTCGGCCGCGCCCGCCCCGACGACGGTGTGCAGCTCGTCGATGAACGTGACGACCTGCCCCTCGCTCTCCTTGATCTCGTTCAGAACGGACTTCAGCCGCTCCTCGAACTCGCCGCGGTACTTCGCGCCCGCGACCATCGCGCTGAGATCGAGGGACACCAGCCGCTTGCCGCGCAACGACTCGGGGACGTCGCCCGCCACGATGCGCTGCGCCAACCCCTCGACCACGGCGGTCTTGCCGACGCCCGGCTCACCGATCAGCACCGGGTTGTTCTTCGTCCGCCGCGACAGCACCTGGACGACACGGCGGATCTCCGAGTCGCGCCCGATGACGGGGTCGAGCCGTCCGTCCCGGGCCGCCGCCGTCAGATCGACGCCGTACTTCTCCAGCGACTGGTACGTGCCCTCCGGGTTCTCGCTGGTCACGCGGGCGTGGCCGCGAACCTTCTCGAAGGCGTCCAGCAGGGCCTGCGGGGTCGCGCCGTACTCCTTGAGCAGGCCCGCCGCCGGGCCGCCGTCCGCGGCGAGACCGACGAGAAGGTGCTCCGTCGAGACGTAGTCGTCCTCCAACTGCTGGGCGCGGTTCGCCGCCGTGTTGATCGACCGGTTCAGCTGCCCCGAGATCCGCGGGGTCGCCACCGTCGAACCCTGCGCCTTCGGCTTGGCCGCGAGCTGCTCCTCCGCGCGGCGCCGGATCGCCTGCCAGTCGGCGCCCACCGCCTCCAGCAGCGGCACCGCCGTGCCGTCGGTCAGGCCGATCAGCGCGACCAGCAGATGCTGGGGCTCCACCTCGGGATGCCCCTCCGCCGCCGCCCGCCGGACGGCGATCGACAGCGCCTCCTGGCTCTTCTGCGTCAGCTTGTAGTCCATGCGTCCCCAGACCACCTTTCAGTCTGGGAGGCGTCCCCCAGACCCCCGTCAAATGCCGTTTCCTTCTGGGGGGCAACCCCCAGACCCCCGTCAAATGCCGTTTCGTTCTGGGGGGCAACCCCCAGACCCCCGTCAAATGCCCTTGGTCAGTCCCGGTTACGTTCCTGCCAGACGACGACACTGGTATGCCGGATCGGCACCAGGTCGGCGCCCGGAGTGCCGGCCGGTTCGCCGCGCCGCCGCTGCTGCGCCAGGCGCGCCGCGACGGCACGGGTCGATTCGAGTTCGTTGGCGAGATCGTCCAGCGCGGCGTGCGCTTGGACGAGCTCCTCACGGAGCCGTGTGTTGTCGCGTTGCAGCTCCAGGATGTGCTTGATGCCGGACAGGTTGATGCCCTCCTCCTGCGAGAGCCGCTGGATCTCGCGGAGCATCACGATGTCGCGCATCGAGTAGCGGCGACCGCGTCCCGCCGTCCGGCCCGGGGACACCAGACCCAACCGGTCATAGGTCCGCAACGTCTGCGGATGCAGGCCGGACAGCTGGGCCGCCACGGAGATCACGTAGACCGGGGTGTCGTCACCGAAGGGGTCCATGGGATCACTCCTGCCTGGCCTGCTGGACGAGGTCGGCGCGCAGATCGTCGCCCGAACCGGACTCGCGCAGCCGGACCAGGGCCTCCCGCGCCTGCTCGTCGAGCTTCTGCGGGACCTGGACGTCGACCGTCACGAGCAGGTCGCCCTTTGTGCCGTCCCGCCGGGTGGCGCCACGGCCCTTCACCCGGAACTTGCGCCCGTTCGGCGTGCCCTCCGGCAACTTCAACGTGACCGGCTGCCCCTGGAACGTGGGCACCCGGATCTCCGCGCCGAGCGCCGCCTCAGGGAAGGTGACCGGGACGGTCAGCGTCAGGTTGTCGCCGCTGCGGCCGAACACCTTGTGCGGGCCGACCTTGATGTTGACGTACAGGTCGCCGTGCGGGCCGCCGTTCTCGCCCGGCGCGCCCTTGCCCTTCAACCGGATCTTCTGCCCGTCCGCGACGCCCGCCGGGATGCGGGCCTGGATCGTCCGGGTGCCGGTCGCGCGGCCGCTGCCATGGCAGGTGGGGCACGGGTCGTCGACCACGAGGCCCCGTCCGTGGCACTCCTTGCACGGCTCCTGGAACCCGAAGTTGCCGAGGTTGCGGGTCTCGTGCCCGGTGCCCTCGCAGTTCGGGCACACGCGCGGGACCGTGCCCGCCTTCGCGCCCGTCCCGCGGCAACTGTTGCAGGCCGCCTCGCTGGTCAGCTTGATCGGGACGGTCACGCCGTTCAACGCGCGACCGAACGACAGCGTCACCTCGGTCTCGACGTCCGTGCCGCGCCTGGCCCGGCGGGTCCCCGTCGTCGTCCGGCCGCCCGTCCGGCCGAACAGTCCGCCGAACAGGTCGCCGATGCGTTCGCCCGCGCCACCGCCCGTCTGCGTCCCAGTGCCGGTGCCGCCCGCGCCGCCCTGACCGAACAGGTCGCCGAGGTCGAACGGGAAACCGCCGCCCTGCTGGCCGCGGAAACCGCCCGGCATCGACCGGACCGAGTCGTACTCCTTGCGGCGCTTGTCGTCCGACAGGACGTCGTACGCCTCGGAGACCTCCTTGAAGCGGTCCTCGGCGTCGGTGTCGCCCTTGTTGGCGTCCGGATGGTACTTGCGGGCCAGCTTCCGGTACGACTTCTTGATCTCCTCCTGCGAGGCCGTCTTCGCGACACCGAGGACCTTGTAGTAGTCCTTCTCCAGGTAGTCCTTGGTGCTCACGGCGCCCCGCTCTCTGCTATCGCCACATGCCACATGTCGTCACGCGGCCCGCCGGGCCCGCCCGTTCCCGGGCGGGCCCGCGGGTCCTTCTGGGGAAGACGATCCCCCACATCCCCCGGCGAGAGCCAGGGGATCATTCGGCGTCGTCGCCCGGCGCGTCACCGGAGTCGCCCGGCGTCTCGTCCCCGGCGTCCGGATCGGGCTCGGCCACCGCGACGCGCGCGGGTCGCAGGATCCGCTCGCCGATGCGGTAACCGGGCTGGAGGACGTCCATCACGCTCGTCTCGTCGACGTCCTTCGAGTAGGCGTGCATGAGCGCCTCGTGCACGGTCGGGTCGAAGGGCTCGCCCTTCTCGCCGTACCGTTCCAAGCCGAGCTTGCCGGTGACCGCCTCCAGGCTCTCCGCGACGGACTTGAACCCGCCGACGAGCTCGTCGTGGTCACGGGCGCGGCCGATGTCGTCCAGCACCGGGAACAGCTCCGACAGCACCTGCCCGAGCGCCTGCTCCCTGACCGCGACCCGGTCGCGCTCGACCCGCTTGCGGTAGTTGTCGTACTCCGCCTTCAGCCGTTGCAGGTCGGCCAGCCGCTCCGCCAGCTGCGTCCTGAGCGAGGTGACCTCCTCGTCCGTGACCGCGTCGCCCCCGTCATCCGGGGCCTCCGGGGCGGGCGACGACTTGTTCGCCCGCTCCCGGACCTTCCCCGTCTCGGGATCGATGCGCCGCTTGTCGCGGATCACCGGGCCCTCCTTGCCCTCGCCCTCATCGGGGGAGGTCGTCACGAAGCATCACCCTTCTTGTTGTCGTCGTCGTCCACGATCTCGGCGTCGACGACCTCGTCGTCCTGGGGCTCGCCGCCCTGGGCGTCGGCCGTCGGGCCCGGGTCGTCCGCGCCGACCGTCGCGCCCTCGGGATTCTGCGCGTACATGGCCGCGCCCATTTTCTGGCTGATCTGCGCCAGCTTCTCGGCGCTGCCCTTGATCGCGTCGACGTCCGTGCCCTCCAGGGCCTTCTTGACCTCGGCGACCGCGTCGTTGACCTCGGTCTTCAGCTCCTCGGGGACCTTCTCGTCGTTCTCCCGCAGGAACTTCTCGGTCGAGTAGGCCAGGGTGTCGGCCTGGTTGCGGACGTCGGCCTCTTCCTTACGGCGACGGTCCTCTTCGGCGTACTGCTCGGCGTCGCGGACCATCTTCTCGATGTCGTCCTTGGGCAGCGCGCTGCCGCCGGTGATGACCATCGACTGCTCGCGTCCGGTGCCCTGGTCCTTGGCGGACACGTTCACGATGCCGTTGGCGTCGATGTCGAAGGTGACCTCGATCTGCGGGACGCCGCGCGGCGCCGGGGGCAGACCGGTGAGCTGGAAGGTGCCGAGCTTCTTGTTGTACGCGGCGATCTCACGCTCGCCCTGGAAGACCTGGATCTCCACCGACGGCTGGTTGTCGTCGGCCGTGGTGAACGTCTCCGACCGCTTGGTCGGGATCGTGGTGTTCCGCTCGATGATCTTGGTGAAGATGCCGCCCTTGGTCTCGATGCCCAGGCTCAGCGGCGTCACGTCCAGCAGCAGGACGTCCTTGACCTCACCCTTGAGCACACCCGCCTGGAGGCTCGCGCCGATCGCGACGACCTCGTCGGGGTTGACGCCCTTGTTCGGCTCCTTGCCGCCGGTCAGCTCCTTGACCAACTCCGACACCGCGGGCATCCGGGTCGAGCCGCCCACCATGACCACCTGGTTGATGCCGTCGACGCTCATGTTCGCGTCCTTGAGCACCTGCTGGAACGGCGCACGGGTGCGCTCCAGCAGATCGTTGGTCATCCGCTGGAACTCCGAACGGCTCAGCTTCTCGTCCAGGTGCAGCGGACCCTCGCTGGACGCGGTGATGTAGGGCAGGTTGATCTGCGTCTCGGTGCTGGACGACAGCTCGATCTTGGCCTTCTCCGCCGCCTCACGCAGCCGCTGGAGCGCCATCTTGTCCTTGGACAAATCGACGCCGTTGGCGTTCTTGAACCGCTCCACCAGCCAGTCGACGACCTTCTGGTCCCAGTCGTCACCGCCCAGGTGGTTGTCGCCGCTGGTCGCCTTGACCTCCACGACCCCGTCGCCGACCTCCAGCAGCGACACGTCGAACGTGCCGCCGCCCAGGTCGAACACCAGGATGGTGGCCTCGTTCTCCTTCTCCAGGTGGTAGGCCAACGCCGCCGAGGTCGGCTCGTTGATGATCCGCAGGACGTTCAGCCCCGCGATCTGCCCCGCCTCCTTGGTGGCCTGCCGCTGATGGTCGGAGAAGTAGGCCGGCACCGTGATCACCGCGTCGGTGACCGTCTCACCCAGATACGACTCGGCGTCACGCTTGAGCTTCTGCAGCACGAACGCGCTGATCTGCTGCGGCGTGAAGTCCTTGTCGTCGATCTTGGTCTTCCAGTCGGTGCCCATCTCCCGCTTGACCGAACGGATCGTCCGGTCGATGTTGGTCACCGCCTGCCGCTTGGCGACCTCCCCGACCAGGACCTCACCGTTCTTGGCGAACGCGACAACGGACGGCGTGGTCCGCGACCCCTCCGCGTTCGCGATGACGGTGGGCTCGCCACCCTCCAGGATCGCGACGACCGAGTTGGTCGTCCCGAGGTCGATACCGACCGCACGTGCCATGTTCTCGTCCTCCGTCGTCTCCGGCGCTTGTCGCTCCCGGTCGCTCCAGGCGCGGCCGGTTCGTTGTCTGTGGGCAAGGGTGCCGGGACACCCGCACCTTGTCAAATCACTTGAGTCTTAGCGACTCAACTTTGCTGACGACTACACCAACACGACGTCCGAGCCACGTATTCCAGTTCCCGCCCGCCCCCAACATCGCCATCGCGAAGGAGGGCGAACCCGTCCGCCTCCCTCCCAAGAAGGACAGGTCACCACCTATGGAACGTGCTAACCTCCCCGCTTAGTTCAGATTTGAACGACATCAGGAGGGCGCATGAACCCCGCGAACCGGATCCCCTACCTGTCCGACGTCGGCCTGCTTATCGGACGCGTCGCGCTCGGCGTCGTGTTCGTCGCGCATGGCTGGCAGAAGTTCAACGACATGGGCCACGACGGCGTGACCAAGATGTTCGAGGGCATGGACGTCCCCGCCGCGTCCCTGTCCGCGTACTACTCGACCTGGGTCGAACTCATCGGCGGCATCGCCCTCCTCGCCGGGGTCGTCACCCCGATCGTGGGCGTGCTCCTCGCGCTCGACATGGCCGGAGCCTTCTGGTTCGTCCACAAGAGCAACGGCGTCTTCGTCACCGAGAACGGCTACGAACTCGTCCTCGCCCTGGGCGGCGCCGCCCTCCTCCTCGCCCTGGCAGGCGCGGGCCGCTTCTCCGTGGACGGCGTCCTACTCGCCCGCCCCAAGCCCCGCGAACCCGAACACGCCGCCTGACCGTCACTCCGAGCTTCGGGCGGGCGGACGAAAAGTCCGCCCGCCCGAAACTCGACTCAGCGGTCCATCCACACGACGCCACCGCCCTCGCGGCGAGCCTCACCCACCACGCCCAGTTCGATGTACTCGCTGGTGCCGTACGTGGAGACGACGACCATCCGGATCCTCGCCCCCGCACCCGCCACCGCACCGCGAAGGGCCCGGTCCACATTGGTGACCGCCGCATCCAGATCGTCCGTCACCCCGCCCTCCCCACTCTCGATGTCCCAGGCGTACAGCGTCGGCGGCGCGGACGCGGCTCTCACCTCCCGCCCCGAATGTGGTCGGGGTTGAGACGAATCCAACTCGTCGCGGGGCGATCGACTAGGTTGCACATAGATCGGGGCTCCATCCGATCGAGGCCCTGGGCGTAGGTGTTGCTGCACCGGCCCGGGGCCGCCCTATGTCCGCGAGCGCGCGGGGACGCACTCACCCATACGCGTCACGCGGCGAGGATCCCGGGGGCGAGCACCCCCGCCACGCGACGCCCCGCCGACCCAGGCCCCGACCCGCGGGCCCCGCACCGACGGCCCGCGTGACCGCCCCCCGCACCTGGGGACAAATGCGGCACCGATCACGCGAAGACCACTTCACCTGCGTCAAGTAACGCTACGAAGCCGGTCCGACACGTTCAGGATGGCATGTACAAGTACAGACGCGCCATGACTTGCTCAAGATTCCGTTCGGTATTTCGCCGCGCACTCATGGTGATCATTGGAAGACTGGCGTCCATGTCGACAGACCAGGGTCCTACTGTCCGCCATCGTCGCCTGGCGGCCGAGCTTCGACGTCTCCGGGAGGCCGCTCAGCTGACCCCCGAGACGACGTCGGGCATCCTGGGCTGGAGCCGTCCGAAGCTCGTCCGCATCGAGACGGCCAAGAGCAGGCCGTCCGTGGGCGACGTCGAGCGCATCCTTGACGTCTACGGCACCGATTACGCGATACGGGCCACGCTGCTCCAACTGACTCGCGACATTCGCACCCGGGGCTGGTGGGCGGCGTTCGGTGATGTCCTGGCCGGTGCCTATGCCGAACTGGAGGACGCGGCCGATCGCATCCGGACCTGGCAAACAGAAGTCGTCCCAGGTCTGCTCCAGACCCCTGATTACGCTCGCACCCTCATCGCGGGCGAGTTTCGGGACGACCAGGAAGCGATCGACTTGCGGTTGCAGGCTCGAATGGCGAGGCACGCCCGTTTCGCGCGCACTGACGCCGCCGAACTCAGCGTCTTTTTGGCGGAGGAAGTCCTCCGCCGACCGGTCGGCGGAGCGGCGGTAATGGCGAGCCAGCTCACGTCGCTCTTGAAGGCAGTGGAACGGCGGTCGCTGGCTGTCCGCGTCGTACCGATGACGCTCGAACACCGGCCCGGTCTGGGGCAAGGCTCAGTGGACATCTTCGAGTTCTCGTCGTCCCTGGAACTCGATACTGCGCATGTGGAGACTATGGGAGGAAGCATGTACATCGAGGACGTCGCGCAGGTGCGGCGCTGTAGTTCGATGCTGGACCGCATCGCTGATGCGGCGTTGTCCCAAGAGAAGTCGGTGGCGTTCATGACCAACCTCCGGGAGGAGTTCGAAGCTCATGTCCATGCTTAGCTTCCAGGCCGAGGCCCAGTGGAGGATCAGCAGCCACTCGGGGTCTGGCAATAACTCATGTGTTGAGGTGGCAACGAACGTGCCTGGTGTGGTCGGGGTGCGTGATTCGTTGGATCGGGACGGGCCTGTGTTGGTGGTTGTGCCGTCGGTGTGGCGGGAGTTGATGGGCCGGATCAAGGACGGCGAGTTGTAGGCCTTCGGGAGGCCCGGGCGTGGGGAGGACGGGGTCCTTGGGCCCGCGCCCGGGCCGGGGTTGGGTCAGTTACACCATGTTGCGTTGCTGCGGAGGATCCAGACGTTCGATCGTCCGCCCCACAGATCTACTTTGACCCAGTACACGCCGTTGACGATCGTTCCCGCGCGCCAGGTGAGATCTTGGCCCTTGTGGATCTGGCCCAGCGGGTCGACGTTGGGTGAGCGCCAGTAGCGGACGTTGTTGTAGGCGGCACAGAAGTAGGAGCGTTTGGTCACGGATGCGTTGGCGGCGGTCGCGCTGTTCGTGATCGGGACCGCATCGGTGGCGTTGGTGGAAGCTTCGGCGGATGGCTGGCCGCTCATCGTGATGGCGCCGACCGTTGTGGCGGCGGCCAGGACGGTCAGACGGGCCGCCATCATGAAGCGGCGAGACGTGTGGGTGCTCGTCATTGTTTCTCTTTCCCCCTTGCCTGGTGATCGCGTTTTTGTTCGCGCTGGGATCGACTCTCCCGCCTTTGGTGTCCGGAGTACATGACACATGGTGAACAAGTCTTAACTGTGTGTGCTCGCTTGGTGGTTTCGGGGGCTGGCGCTGGTGCGGCTGGAGCGGACGGGAGGGCGGGGAGGATCGTGGCGTGAAAGGGGGGACGGGGTGCGGGTGATACGAGGGTGACCGCCGGCCGCGCCACGGAAAGGCAGCACATGACTGGGGAATCTCTCACCGCGGATCCTCCCTTGGGCGGGGGGTTCGGACGGGCCGACCATGGTGCCGCCCTGCGGATGTCCCTCCGGGAGCCGGAACGGTTCGGGGAGATTTTCGACGCCTATTTCGCGGAGATCCACGGGTACGCCGCCAAGCGGCTCGGGACGGACGCGGCGGCCGACGTCGCGTCGCAGACGTTTCTGGAGGCGTTTCGCGCGCGTGCGCGTTACGACGCTTCGCGGGCGGCAGTCCGGACGTGGTTGTACGGCATCGCGACCAATGTCATCGGCAAGCACCGGCGGGCCGAGGTGCGCGGGCTGCGGGCGCGGGGGCGGTTGGGCTCCGTCGAGGACGCGGGGCACGCGGACCGGGTGGACGACCGGGTCAGCGCCGAGGGCCTGCGCGGGCCGCTGGCCGGGGCGATCGCCGGGTTGTCGGTCGGTGACCGGGACGTGCTGTTGCTCGTGGCGCTCGCCGACCTGAGTCACCAGGAGGTGGCCGCCGCGCTGGACATCCCGTACGGGACGGTCGGATCGCGGCTGAACCGGGCGCGCAAGAAGGTGCGCGAGGCGCTCGGCGGGACGAATCCGATGCGTGATCTGGAGGACGACCATGGATGACCTGCGGACGGTCCGCGAGAAGTACGGGGAGCCCGTGCCGCCGACCCTGGGCGAGATGGCCGAGGCCCGCACCCGGATGTTCCAGGACGCGCCGCGACGCCGCGTCCGGCCCGGATGGCGGTTGAAGGCGGGTGCGGTCGTGGTCGCGGCGGGCGCGGCGGCGGCCGTCGCGATCGTGTCCCTGGGGCCGGGGACGCCCGCGCCGTCCACGTCGACGAACCCCGTCGACCTGGGCAGGCTCGCCGTGCTGGCGGCGGCGGACAAGGCCGAGTCGCAGCCGACCGGCAACTACTGGCAGGTCGACACCGTCAGCGGGCAGGCGTACGTCGTCCCGGCGAAGACGGGGACGTACGCGATCTTCGGCGCGCACGACGAGTCGTTCAACTGGGTCGGCG
The DNA here is from genome assembly GCF_039537545.1 of Actinomadura meridiana. Classification (NCBI taxonomy): domain Bacteria; kingdom Bacillati; phylum Actinomycetota; class Actinomycetes; order Streptosporangiales; family Thermomonosporaceae; genus Actinomadura; species Actinomadura meridiana. Next base: position 234,999 of record NZ_BAABAS010000020.1, on the reverse strand, counting down.
CGAAGCGGGGCATGGGCGAGGCGTACTACGGTCGCGACCTCCCGGCACATCCGCAGACGCCGCGGGACGAGGCGTTGTGGCGCAGGGCCGGGGCGCCGTCCAGCATCCGCGTCTGGTCCGGCGACAACTGGGCCACCTACACCACGAAGGCGACGAAGTGGACCTCGTACGGTCCGAACGTCGGCGTCCAGCCGGAGGGCGGCGGGGAGTTCGTGGACGGCAAGTCCGCCGAGGAGCTGCGGAACCTGCCGACCGATCCGGGCAAGCTCGCCGCGATGTTCCTCGGCACCGAGACGACGGACAGGATCGCGGCGGCGCAGGGGCTCGACCCGAAGGCGCGCACCGGCATGGGCGCCCGGGGCCAGATCATGCGGTCGTCGGCGGTGCTGCGCGCTCCGATCCCGCCGAAGGTGCGGGCGGGCCTGATGAAGGCGCTGGCCGCGCGGCCGGGCGTGCACGCGATCGGACGGGTCGCCGACCCGCTGGGCCGCACGGGCGTCGCGCTGGCGAGCGACGACAGCCCCATGACGGTGACCGGCGAGTACGGCGGGCCGAGGGCCTACCAGGGGACCTACCGTTCCCGTCAGGTGCTCGTGTTCGATGAGCGGACCGGCGCGCTGCTGTCCCGGCAGGAGACGCTGACCGTGCCCGGCGGCCCGTACGCGCGGATGAAGCCGGGCTTCGTCATCGAGTACCAGGCCAACCGGTCGACGGTGTGGACGGACACCAAGCCGAAGCCGCCCACGGAGCTGCCCTTCTGACCGAAGGCTCGTCAGGCCCTCCGCTCGTTAACGGGCGGGGGGCCTGCGGGCTTCGAGGCCGTCGAGGACGGAGGTGAGGCCGAAGGTGAAACGGCCCTCCAGGATGTCGCCGGTCTCGTTCGCCCAGACGTCGCGGATGTGGGCGGACAGGGTGGGCCGCTCCTCGGCGAGGCGGGTCAGGTAGGGGCCGAGGGCCTCGATCCAGTCGGCGGACGTGGTGCCGGGCTGGCCGCGCTGCCAGCTCGCCTCGCTTCCGGCGGCGCCGATGACGTAGTCGACGACGAGCGACCAGGCGTATTCGAGGTCGAGGTCGGTGAAGCCCGCCGCGCCGAAGGCGATGAGCGTCTCGTCCAGGACGCGGGTGGCGTTGGGGCCGATCATGGGACGGCCGCCGAAGAGCGTGACCGTCCACGGATGGCGGTGGATCATCGCGCGGAGGCTGCGCGCGTAGCCGGTGGCGGACGCGCGCCAGCCGCCGTCGTCCGGAGGCGGGACGGTCACCTCCGCCATGACCCGGTCGAGGGCGAGTTCGAGCAGTTCGTCCTTGTTCGCGACATGCCAGTAGACGGACGTGGCGCCCGAGTTCAGCCGGGTGCCGAGGCGGCGCATGCTGAGTCCGGTGAGGCCCTCGGCGTCGAGGAGTTCGAGCGCGGCGTCGACGATCTGGTCGCGGCCGAGGGTCGGCTGGTCGCGGCGCGGACGCTCCGGCCGCGTCCAGACGGACACCGGTGCCTTCTCCGCCATCGGCCCTGCCTCCCGTCGTCGTTCTCTCGTACATGGTACCGGCACTTGAACAGTGTGCGAGTTGAGTCGTACAGTGTGCGAGGCAGGTCGAACGGTGTACGAGGAAGAGGTGTGTTCGTGATGACGGAAGTCGGCCATCCACGGCGATGGCAGATCCTTGGCGTGCTGTGTCTGAGCCTGTTCGTGGTCGTCGTCGACAACACGATCCTGAACGTCGCGATCCCGTCCCTGATCAAGGACCTGGACGCCGACACGTCCGACGTGCAGTGGGTGATCGACGCCTACTCGCTCGTCTTCGCCGGACTGCTGATCACGGCGGGCAGCCTCGGCGACCGGCACGGACGCCGCCGCGCCATGCTGATCGGATTCGCCCTGTTCGGCGCCGGTTCGCTGCTCGCCGCGTTCGCCGCGAACCCGGCGCAGCTCGTCGCGACGCGGGCGCTCATGGGGATGGGCGGCGCGCTGCTTATGCCCGGAACGCTGTCGATCATGGCGCAGGTGTTCGCGCCGGACGAACGATCCAAGGCGTTCGCCATCTGGGGCGCGACGTCCATGATCGGGCTGGCGGCCGGACCCACTCTGGGCGGGTTCCTGCTGGAGCATTTCTGGTGGGGTTCGGTGTTCCTGGTGAACGTGCCGGTCACGGTCGTGGCGGTGATCGGCCTGCTGGTCCTGGTGCCCGAGTCGAAGGGGCCACGGCGCCGTCCGGACGTACTCGGCGCCCTGCTGTCCACGGCCGGAATGTCGACGCTGGTGTGGGCGGTCATCTCCGGGCCGCAATACGGCTGGACGGGCATCCGGACGCTCGGCGGTGGTGTGGCCGCCGTCGTCGCGCTCGCCCTTTTCGTCCTGTGGCAGCACCGCAACCCCGAGCCGATGCTCGACCTGCGGCTGCTGCGGCGCCGCCAGTTCTCCGGGGCCGCCGCGATGATCGCCATGTTCGGGTTCGCGCTGGCCGGACTGCTGTTCGCGCTGACGCAACTCCTCCAGCTCGGCTACGGCTACGGGCCGCTCAAGGCCGGGCTGGCGTTGCTGCCGGTCGCGGTGTCCGCCGCGATGGGCAACGGCCTCGGCGCGTCGCTGGAGGGACGGTTCGGCGCCCGGCCCGCGCTCGTCGCCGGGTTCGCCGTCCTCGCGGCCGGGTTCGGGACGATCGGCCTGACCGGTCCGGGCGACGGGTACGCCGCCCTGTCGGTCGGGCTCGTCGTGCTCGGATTCGGCGCCGGGCTCGGCGCGCCGCCCGCCTACAGCACGCTGATGGCGGCCGTCCCGCCGGAGGAGGCCGGTGTCGGCTCCGCCGTGAACGACGCGGGTCAGGAGCTTGGCAGCGCGCTCGGCGTGGCCGTGCTGGGCAGCGTCATCTCCGCCGTCTACGTCCGTGGCCTCCCGGACGGGACGCCGTCGTCCGCGCGGCACTCGTTGGGCGAGGCCGTCGCGTCCGGCGATCCCGGCCTCGCACACGCGGCCCGCGACGCCTTCGCCGACGCCGTGTCGGTCGGATCCCTCGCAGCCTGCGCCGCGACGTTGGCCGCCGCTGTTTTCGCCGCACTTGTCCTGCGCGGAGTGTCGCGGCCGCCGGTCGCGGACCCCGCACCGGTCCCCGCGCCGTCCGCGCCGGAGTCCGTCAGGACATGAGGTCGGACGGGACGGTGCCGGTCTCATTCAGCGGCAGACCGAGCGCCGCCCGTTCAGCCAACCAGACGCTGGGCCGGTAACGCGGATCGCCGGTGCTCGCATGCAACCCACGCAGGATTTCCAGGACACGGGTGGCCCCGACATGCTCGCCCCACTCCAACGGCCCACGCGGATACCCGAGGCCCAGCCGGACGGCCGTGTCGATGTCCTCGGGACGGGCCAGCCGCTGCTCCGCGATCCCGCAACCCACATTCACGATCGCGGCGAGCAGACGTTGCGCGACGGAAGCGGGCGCGTCGCGGACGACGGTAACGGGCCGTCCCGTGGCGACAAGGGCCGCGAGACCAGCACGGCCGACTTCCTTGTCCAGACCGGGATGGACGGCCAACGAAAGCCGCGTGAAGAACCCACCCAACGGGTCGACACCCAAGGTGCGCTCTAGGGGCAGACCCTCCGCTGCTTCCACAGTGCTACGCCCAAACGGTGCGACCAAAACAACGGCGTCGCCAGATGGCGTCTCCCCTGACTCGACCTCCACGCCAGCGGACGAGAGCAACGCGCCCAGCTCGTCCCTGACGTCGCCGTGCACCCAAACAGGACGTGCATCCACGGATGGCGCCGTCACCTCGGGCGGTTCCTGCTTGGCGCCATCGACGTATTCGTAGAAACCCTCACCGGTCTTGCGTCCGAGTAGACCGGCCTCCAACCGCGCACGCCCCACCCTGGACGGACGCAAACGCGGCTCGGTGTAGAAACCCGTCCAGACAGACTCCATGACCGGCTGCGACACGTCCAACCCAGTCAGATCCAGCAGTTCGCAGGGGCCCATCTTGAGGCCGAGCACGTCCCGCGCGATCCGATCAATATCCGCAGGCTCCGCCGCACCCTCGGACAGGATCTGCAACGCCTCCGTCACCAGCCCGCGCCCCGCGTGATTGACGAGGAACCCGGGTGCGTCAGGCGCGAACACCGGAACATGACCGAGACGCCGGACGAGGTCGGCCAGCGCGTCCGGAATCCACTCCGCCGTCCGCGCACCCGGAATCACCTCGACCAACCGCATCAACGGCACCGGATTGAAGAAATGCAGCCCCGCCAACCTGGACGGGTCCTTCAGCGCCGCACCGATGGCCATGACCGGAAGCGAACTCGTATTGGTCACCAGGACCGTGTGCTTGGGACAGACCTTCTCCAAGGCCGTGAACAGCTCCCGCTTGGTGTCCAGATCCTCCCGGACGGCCTCGACCACGAGATCGCAGTTCTGAAACGGAGTAAGCGGCTCCCCAACAGGCCGAAGCCGCGCTTTGGCCGCCTCCGCGTCCTCCTCGGACATGCGTCCCTTGCTCACGAGCTTGTCGAACATGGCGCCGATGTACTCGACCGCGCCGATGACGGCGTCCATCCGGACATCCGCCAGCTCGACCGTCAGCCCACCGGCCGCCGCGAGTTGCGCGATCCCGCGTCCCATCGCGCCCGCCCCGATCACCCGGACCGTCGTCGCCTGCCGCGTCCATCGCTCCACAGCCGCCTCCTCGCTCGCGCTCCGCGTCCACCACGCATTCAACCTTCCGCCAGACGCGAGCCCGCCCGCGACCCTCCAGATACGGGGACGTAACCTGCGAAGTGCCCAAAACTCCTAGTCCGAGGAGCCCACCATGCGCGACGCGGTGATCTGCGAGCCGCTGCGTACCCCGATCGGCCGGTTCGGCGGGGTGCTGAAGACCGTCCCGCCCGCGGAACTCGCCGCGACCGTCATCCGTGCCCTTCTCGAACGCACCGGTCTGCCCGGCGACGCCGTCGACGAGGTGATCCTCGGGCACTGCTACCCCACGGCCGACGCCCCCGCCATCGGCCGCGTCGCCGCCCTCGACGCCGGACTCCCCGTCGAGGTCGGCGGCGTCCAACTCGACCGCCGCTGCGGCTCCGGACTCCAGGCCGTCGTCGACGCGGCCATGCAGATCCAGACCGGAATCAGCGACGTGGTCATCGCGGGTGGCGCGGAGAGCATGAGCAACGCGCCGTTCTACACGACGAAGGCCCGCTGGGGCATCCGCACCCCGTCCCTCGAACTGCACGACGCCCTCGCCCAGGGCCGCGTCACCGCCGGAGGCGTCAACCACCCGGTGCCCGGCGGGATGCTGGAGACCGCCGAGAACCTGCGCCGCGAGTACGGCATCGGACGCGAGGAGCAGGACGAACTGTCCGTCCGCTCCCACCAGCGCGCCGTCGCCGCCCAGAAGTCGGGCACGTTCGCGGAGGAGATCGTCCCCGTGACGATCAAATCCCGCAAGGGCGACACGGTCGTCGACACCGACGAGCACCCACGCCCCGACACCACCATGGAGACGCTGGGCAGGCTGCGTCCCGTCCTCGGCAAGTCCGACGACCAGGCCACGGTCACCGCGGGCAACGCCAGCGGCCAGAACGACGCGGCCGCCGTCTGCGTCGTCACGACCCCCGAACGCGCCGCCGAACTGGGCCTGCGCCCGCTCGTCCGCCTGGTCTCCTGGGCCCGCGCGGGCGTCCCGCCCCGCACGATGGGCATCGGTCCCGTCCCCGCGACCGCCAAGGCCCTGGAACGCGCCAACCTCACCCTCGCCGACATCGACCTCATCGAACTGAACGAGGCGTTCGCCGCCCAGGTCCTCGCCGTGACCCGCGAATGGAACCTCAAGGACGCCGACTGGGACCGCGTCAACGTCAACGGCTCCGGCATCTCCCTCGGCCACCCCGTAGGCGCGACCGGCGCCCGCATCCTCGCCACCCTCTCTCGCGAAATGCACCGCCGCGAGGCCCGCTACGGCCTAGAAACAATGTGCATAGGCGGCGGCCAGGGCCTAGCCGCCATCTTCGAGCGCGTCTAGGAGGACGACGCCGCGGACCACTGCGGATCGCGGCCGGTTAGGGCTAGTAGGCGGTCTAGTGGGGGTGCGTCCTGCGGGACGTCCACTGCGGGGCCGAAGAGGCCTTCGATGCCCTTGCCGTCGCTTTGTTCGACGGCTGGGGCGACGAAGGCCAGGCATGCCTCGATCTCGGCGTTTTCGGCCGTGTAGGGCTGGCCGCTGGCGCGGGCTATGTCCCAGCCGTGTATGACCAGTTCGTTCATGGCGACGTGTCCGGCCTCCGTGCCCGGCATGTGGACGCCGCCCGCCTCGGTCATGCCCTGCCAGGCGTCGGGGGAGCGCCAGGCGGCGGCGAGGGCGTCGAGTTGTTCGGGGATGCGGGCTCGCCAGTCCGGGGGGAGTCGGTCGGCGTCCGAGGACGGTGGCTGCGACGGGCCCTGCGGGAAGTTCTTCTCGGCGGCCCAGGTGAAGGCCAGGGCCAGGCCGTTCAGGTGGTCGAGCAACTTTCCGAGTGTGGTGTCCGCGCAGGGGGTCGGTGCGGAGAGCTGGTAGTCGCGGATGCCCGCCAGTAGCTCCGCCAGGCGGCGTGTGGCGGGAGTGAGGTCGGGTGTCGAGGTCATGTGGCTCCTCCGCTGGACGGTCGGGTTCTGGTGGACGGGGACGTCTGCGTCCCGCCTCGTGGTAGGGACTCGTGAACCGGCTGATACTCATCGGAACGCGAGGAAATCTATGGTGAGGGGGATGAACGGGACGGCAGGTCGATGCTTCGGATGGGTTTGATGCGCTGACCTGGGATCGAGGCCCGCAAGCTACTACCGAGTAGTATTCGGGCCCCGGATGAACGCACTGTCGGTCGCGAGCCTTACGCTGACTGCCATCGACCGTACCCAGGAGGACGGACAGTGTTCTGGATCACGTTGGTCATCGGGCTGGCCGGAACGGCGGTCGCGCTGGCGCTCGCCGGACGGCGGGTCCTGTTCCTGTACCGGATCGGCGCGAGCGGGCAGCCCGACCCCGAGCGCGTGCTGCGGGTCAGGCGCGAGCCGAAGGCCGACGTCCAGGACCAGGTCACCGAGGTCCTCGGCCAGCGCAAGCTGCTCAAGTGGTCGCTCGCCGGGGCCGCGCACGCCGCGGTGATGTGGGCCTTCTTCCTCCTGATCACCGTCTACCTCGAAGCGGCCGTCGCGCTGCTCGTCGGGCTCGACCACCACATCCCCGGGGTCCAGACCTGGGGGCCGATCGGGTTCGTCCAGGACACCATCGCCCTGGCCGCCCTCGCCGGTCTGATCGTGTTCACCGCCATCCGGATCAAGAACTCGCCGAAGCGCCTCGGCCGCGCGTCCCGGTTCAAGGGCTCGCATCTCGGCGGCGCCTGGCTCACGCTGTTCATGATCTTCAACGTGGTCTGGACGATGTTCTTCTTCCGCGGCGCCGAACACGCCAGCGGAAACCTCGCCTACGGGAAGGGCGCGTACTTCTCGTACTTTGTCGGGCAGGCGTTCGAGGGGCTCAGCCACGACACCCTTGAAGTGCTGGAGTCGGTCGGGCTGCTGTTGCACATCGGCGTCGCGCTGGTGTTCCTCGTCTTCGTCGTCCACTCCAAGCACCTGCACATCTTCCTGGCGCCGCTGAACGTCATGTTCAAGCGCCGCCCGGACGGTCTCGGCGCCGCGCAGCCGATGATGTCGGACGGCAAGCCGCTCGACTTCGAGGAGGCCGACCCCGACGAGGACGTCTTCGGCCGGGGCAAGATCGAGGACTTCACCTGGAAGGGCTTGCTCGACATGGCGACCTGCACCGAGTGCGGTCGCTGCCAGTCGCAGTGCCCCGCCTGGAACACCGGCAAGCCGCTGTCGCCGAAGATGCTCGTCCTCGAACTGCGCGACCACGCGCTCGCCAAGGCGCCGTACTTCACCGCGTCCGAGGAGGCCAGGGGCGCGTTCACGGACGAGCAGAAGGCCGCCATGCAGGTCGACAAGGAGCTCGTCGGCGAGGGCGGCGTCATCCACCCGGACGTCCTGTGGTCCTGCACGAACTGCGGAGCCTGCGTCGAGCAGTGCCCGGTCGACATCGAGCACATCGACCACATCCTGGACATGCGCCGCTTCCAGGTCATGATCGAGTCGAGCTTCCCGTCCGAGGCGGGCGTCATGCTCAAGAACCTGGAGAACAAGGGCAACCCGTGGGGGATGTCCGAGATGAAACGCCTCGAATGGGTCGAGGAACTCGACTTCGAGGTCGACGTCGTCGACGACAAGGTCGCCGACGACACCGAGTACCTGTTCTGGGTGGGCTGCGCCGGTGCCCTGGAGGACCGCGCCAAGAAGACCACCAAGGCCGTCGCAGAACTGCTGCACATCGCGGGCGTCAAGTTCGCCGTCCTCGGCCCCATGGAGGCGTGCACCGGCGACCCGGCCCGCCGTCTCGGCATGGAGTTCGTCTTCCAGATGCTCGCCCAGCAGAACGTCGAGACGTTGAACGACGCGGGCGTCAAGAAGATCGTCGCGACGTGCCCGCACTGCTTCAACACCCTCGCCAACGAGTATCCGCAGATCGGCGGGAACTACGAGGTCGTCCACCACACCCAGCTGCTGGCGCACCTCGTCGAGACCGGGAAGCTCACCCCCGTCACCCCGATCGAGGAGAACATCACCTACCACGACCCGTGCTTCCTCGGCCGCCACAACAAGGTGTACAAGCAGCCGCGCGACATCATGGCGACCGTCCCCGGCGTGAAGACCCAGGAAATGCACCGGCACAAGGATCGCGGCTTCTGCTGTGGTGCGGGTGGTGCGCGCATGTGGATGGAAGAACGCATCGGCAAGCGCATCAACACCGAACGGGTGGACGAGGCCCTCGCGACCAATCCCGACACGGTCTCCACCGCTTGCCCATTCTGCCTCGTCATGCTGGGCGACGCCATCAACGAGAAGAAGAACTCCGGCGATGCGAAGGAGTCGCTGGAGGTCGTCGACGTCTCCCAGCTGCTGATCCGCTCCATCAAGGGCGAGGGCACGGCCCCCGAGGAGAAGGAGCCCGTCGCCGCCGAGTAGGCGTCGTCAGTACGTCGCGGCGTCCTTGGGCGCGTCCACCATGGGCGGGACGGCGACAAGCGTGGCGCGAAGATCGCTCACCATCTCGTACGGCAGGATGTTCCGCCCGACGAGGTCGTCGATGGAGGCGACGGGGCCGTGCGCCGTCCGGGCCAGCACGATCAGCTTGGCGTGGTGGGCGTCCAGCCGGGCAGCGAGGCGAGCAGATGCTCGGGCGCCGTGTTGACGTCGATCAGGCCCCCGTCGTCGAACGTGCTGGGCAGGTCGGGGCGGCCGATGTTGAGCATCCGCGCGGTCTCCGGGTGGTGCGTGACGAGCGAACGTGCCTGCTCCCGCCGCACCCGCCGCTCGATCTCCCGGACGTCGGGCGCCGCCGCCTGCCGGGACCACGGTTCGGCTGTGAGGACGGCGAGGTGGACGGCGCCGCCCATCACCGTGGCCAGCAGGGTGACCGCCATCACCGGGTCCCACCAGGTCGTCCGGTTCTCGTCGAGGAAGTCGGCGGCGATCAGGAAGATGATCGTCAACGCCAGGTAGACGACGGCCGTCAGCGCGTGCCACAGGCTCTTGCGCCGTGCCGCGAAGTAGACGAAGGGGGTCCACGTCGCGATCCCGAAGCTGAACACGGGGATCAGCACCAGCGCCACCCGCACCACCCACGGCAGCCGCCGCCCGAACGACTTGCCCGACGACGCCCCGTCCGACCGATACCCGATGGTCGGACCAACGTAGGCAGGCGGGACGGCGCCGACGCCCGGACCGTTGTAGCCGGGCGAGACGGTGCTGACGGGCGGGACTCTGTAGGCGGGCAAGACAGCACTGACGAGCGGAGCGTTGTAGGCGGGCGAGACGGTGCCGACGGGCGGAGCGGCGTAGGCGGAGCCGGAGTATGCGATCCACGGGGGCGGGCCGGACATCGGGCGCGCGAAGCTCATTGCGTCCGGAACGGGCATCGCCGCTGCCGCCGGAATGGAATCGGAGCCCGGGTCGGGAGGGGCGAAACCGGCTGAACCGGGCACCGACGACGGCGGCGCCACCTCCGCAGGCCCAGTCCGCTCATTGGCTGTGAAAGGCGCCGCCAAAGCCGGATCGGAACGCAGAATCCCCACATGCAAGCTCTGGAGTCGTTCGCCCGGCTCGGACCCGAATTCCTCGTTGAAGAAATGGCGCGCGTCCCGGTAGGCGGCCAGGGACTCCGCCTGTCTGCCGCTCCGGTACAGGGCCAGCATCAGCAGATAACGGAATCCCTCGCGGAGCGGAAACTCGGCGACCGAACGGATCAATTCCGGCACCAGCCGCGCGTGCTCCCCCAACTCCAGTCCGATCTCGGCGGCCGCCTCCAGAGCCGCCGCGCGCTCCTCGTCCAGCCGGTCCCGGGCCGCGGCGAAGAACGGGCCGTTCAGCCCGGCGAGGGGCGTCCCGTCCCAGAGGTCAAGGGCGTCCCGCAGCAGAAGCTCGGCCCGCGCCGCGTCCCCGGCACCCCGCACCTCCAGGCCCTCCTTGCCGCCGTCCTGAAAGACCCCGGCGTCCAACCCGCCGTCCGGCACGTGCAGCGCGTAGCCCGCGCCGGTCAACGTCAGCAACCGGCCGGGCGAACGCGGCGAACGGTCGGGTTCCAGCACTCGGCGCAGACCGGCCACGTATTTCTGGACGACGTTCGCCCCGTTGTCGGGCGGTTCGTCCCCCCACACCGCGTCCACGATCGAGGACGTCGGCACCGGCCGTCCGGGCGTCAGCAACAGAACGGCGAGCACCGCCCGCTGCTTGCCGGGCCCCAGACCGAGCTCCTCGCCGTCCCGCCAGGCAGCGGGACGCCCCAGGATCTCGAAACGCAGTGACGGACCGTCACCGGGCAGAACGATCACCCCCCACTCCAGCGCCTCCGCCGTCATTCGGCGGCCCCGGCGCAGTGACCGCAGCATAGCGACAGTCATTCCACACCGGCATACGGCAGCCTTTTCCGGACCAAATGACGATGTGAAAGGGAACATGGTGTTTCACTACCGACGGCCGAGCGGGCGCGCACAGGTATCGGGGGCCGCGCTCGCACTCGTGCTCGCGTGCACGGTCGGCTGCCTGCCGGAACAGGACGGCGAGGCCGCCGCACCGTCGAAGACGCCCACCGCGTCCGCCGATCCGCGGTCCAACGGCGTGGCGAAGCTGAGCCCCGGCGAGATCGTGTCGCGCACTCGCAAGGCGGCCGAGTCGGCGTCCTACCTGCGGATGCGCGCGCAGGTCACCGACCAGGGCCAGAAATACAAGCTCGACTTCCGTTTCGCCGGAAAGACGAAGGCCACCGGGTGGTTCACGCAGGGCTCCCAGCGCGTCGAGATCACCAGGCTGGGCAGGACCATCTACCTCTCGGGCAACAAGGCGTTCTGGAAATCGGCCGGTGGCTCAAGCGCGGTGCGGCTCCTCTCCGGAAAACACGTCAAGACCACCGCCACGAACAGCGATTTCAAGGAAATCGCCGCCTTCACCAACCGAACGGCCCTGCTCACCGACGTGCTGAAGAGCACGAAGGGCTGGAAGAAGGGTAAGCCGGGAAATATTCGCGGCGTTCCCACGGTGGTGCTGTACAACGGGAGGGGGGACACGCTCGAAGTGGCGGCACAGGGCGCCCCGTACCCGCTGCTCCTGGGCGGCACCCTGGGCGACCGACTCGAATACCTCGAGTTCGGCAAGCCGGTGCGGATCCAGCGGCCGAAGGGCCCCGTGATCGACGTCGACGCGATGGGCTGAACAGGGTTGCGGCGACGACCGCCTGGTAAGACCCATGAATGGCCGTGATCGCGTCCGTCCTCGCGTTCGCGATGACGCTCGCCGGGGGCCTCACGGCGATGCGCGTCCGCGACCACCGCCACCTCGTCCTCGGGTTGGCGGGCGGCCTGATGCTCGGCGTCGTCGCCTTCGACCTGCTCCCCGAATCACTGGAGATGGCGCACCACGACCCTTTGGGCGTCCCCACCCCAATGATCGGCTTCGCGATCGGCTTCGTCGTCCTCCACATCGTGGAACAGTCGGTCGCGATCCACCGCGCACACGAATCGGAGTACGCACCCCACGTCCACGCGCACGGACGCGGCTCAGCGGGCCTGCTGGCCGCGTCCGCGCTGGTCGTCCACAGCCTCATCGACGGCCTCAGCATCGGCCTGGGCTTCCAGTCCGGCACAGACGTGGGCATCTTCGTAGCCTTGGCCGTAATCACCCACGACTTCGCGGACGGCTTCAACACCTTCACAGCCGCATCCCTGAACCGCACCGACCGCCGCCCGGCCTTCCTCCTCCTGACCGCCGACGCCCTGGCCCCCATCGCAGGCGCCGCCGCCGGAACCCTGGCCACGGTCCCGAACACCGTCCTGTCCCCCTACCTGGGCTTCTTCGCCGGCGTCCTCCTCTACCTCTCCGCCGCCGAGATCCTCCCAGAGGCACACAGCGTCCACCCAAGAGTCCTAACCCTCTGCGCCACAGCCGCAGGCCTAACAGCAGTCCTCCTAACCGTAGGCCTAGCCCACTAACGCCGCCCCCACCCCAAACCCACAACCAACCCCCGACCGACTTCCGGTACAGTATCCACAGCAAGGCGGCCCACCAGGCTCCACGCGGGTGTAGTTCAATGGTAGAACTTCAGCTTCCCAAGCTGACAGCGCGGGTTCGATTCCCGTCACCCGCTCCCACACCAAAGGCCCAGGTCAATGACTTTGGGCCTTGCCTGTCTATCAGCCGCCGTGCCCGCTACGTGCCCGAGTCCTTGGCCTTGTTCCCCTGCTTGGACTACTTGAGTTCCCGCTCGGCCATCTTGCCGAGCGCCGACGCGATCTCCCTGTCGCGCTGGTGACGGCTCGGCTTGAGTGTCACGTTCGGGGGATCAATGCGGTGAAGTATGGCTTCATTGCGGGGTAGTAGTCGTTGAAGTCCGGCTTGGGGGAGCCGTTGTGTGCGGCTACGAGCATGTCCAGGTAGTACTCCCAGCCGGGGCCGATCTCGCCGATCTGGTCGTCGCTGTCGAGGTGCTGTACGAACCGCAGCTGCGTCGAACCGCCTGCTTCCGACAGCAGCAGCTCGAGTCGCCAGGTGCCGGACTCGTCGGTCGTCGACAGGGCCAGCCGTTGTGGCGGCTCACATGCGTCGATGCGCATGTCCATCCACGGCGCCTGCTCCTCGAACGCCATCTGCACCTTGATAGTCCCGCCGGGTACGGCGTCGCCCTCCCATGGCCCGAACCAGCGGGCCGTCCGGTCGGATTCTGTGACGCTGGCCCACACGTCCTCGGCGGACGCACGGAACGTCCGGGTGAGGACGAGATCGCTTCCGGTGCCGGTACGGAACAGCTCGCCGGTGGGGTGAGGGCTCATGCCGTGTTCTCCTTCGCCTGGTCGGGTGCGCCGCGCGAACGGCCTTCGCGGCGGGTCCGGTAGACCTCTGTCTCCAGCGCGTCGAGGCGGTGCTCCCAACTGGACGGCTGGACGAACTGTGCGAGCCACGTGGTGAGCTCGGTGAACCGTCCGGCGTCGAGCTCGTAGAGCCGTCGTCTGCCGACGAGTTCGTCACGTACCAGCCCGCTTTGTCTGAGCACGCGCAGGTGGCGGCTCACGGCCGGTCTGCTGATCTGGAAGTGCTCGGCGATCTGCCCTGCCGAGAGCCTGCCGCCGCGCAGCATGACCAGGATCTGCCGTCGCACCGGATCCGCGATCGCACCCGCCACTTCGTCCACACAGAAAGCGTAACCTACTAGTTACGTATTTGTCGACGGCCGAAAACGCCCTGACGCAGGGACAACAGGCGGATCCATGGCCAGCGCCCTCCCTAGGGACCGTCCACGAGGCACGGGGTCGGTGACCTGCACCCAAGGTCGCCCCAGCCGGGGACGTGATCCTCGAAGCTGGGCCTTGAGCTCTTCTAGGGGTGAGATGGCCCACGGGCAATAAGCGGGCGAGCAGGCCACCGGGGCCAGCGCCCCGACCGCCCCGTAGTCTCGCTCGGCATCGTTCAAGACGCCGTCGTACGAAGCCGTGCCTGCTGCCCGTTGGCAGCAGACTTGGGTAGGAGTAAGCCCGTCGCGTCGTGGCTCAAGGCCGGGGTGCGAAGGCGCTGAGGAAAGTGGCCACTGCGGATTCGGTGATGGTCTTGCGTTCGAGGCGGGGGATGCGGCGGGTGCCGAAGCGTGACCGCGCCTCCAGCGGCCCGGTCAGCAGCGCCGTGAGATGTTCGGCGGCCAGCGCCGGGTCGGCGATGTCGATGTGGCCTTCCAGGGCCAGTCGGGCGAGCCGGTCGGCGAGCGCTTGGGCAACAGGTTCGGCGACGCCGACCTGCGTCAGTTCCAGCAGATCGGGAAACTGCGGAGTCTCGGCGTACAACAGGCGCCTCAGCGCCCAGGACTGCGGGTCGCAGTAGCAGTCGACGAGGTGGATCCCGACTTTGGTCAGCGCGGCGGGGAGGTCGTCACCCGTCTCGGCCAGCAGTGCCACCGCGGCCAGGTTGCGGGCCAGCGCCCGCTCGGACAGCGCGGCGATCGTCTCGCGGAACAGGCTCTCCTTGTCGCCGAAGTGGTTGTAGACGGTGGCCTTGGCGACTCCCGCCTCTGCGGCGATCTGGTCGACATGAGCCTGCGGGTAGCCCTCGCGCGCGAACACGCTGAACGCGGCGTCCAGGATGTCCTTCCGCTTGTCGATGCGGCCCCTGTTCAACTGTGGGCTCATGTTCCGAGCATACCGGGCCGTCCACCAAACCAGACTCTTCGGGCTAGTGGCCTTGGTCTGGGCTGTACTGGTAGGACTGTTATGTTGGACTCTTGAGTCTAGTTGAGGAGACGTCGTTGAAGACGATCGTGATCACTGGGGGCACCGCCGGCATCGGGAAGGGGCTGGGCCTGCACTGCCTGGGGCGCGGCGACCGGGTGGTCGTCATCGGCAGCGACCCGGACAAGGGCCGCCGGTTCCTTGAGGAGGCTCGGGCCATCGGCTCGGGCGAGCGCGCCGAATATGTTCAGGCCGATCTGAGCCTGGTGGCCGAGAACCGGCGGGTCGTCGCCGAAATCGCACAGAGCCACCCGGTCGTGGACGCCTTGGTGCTGGCCGCGCGATACTACCGCTCGACCCGCCGCGAGACCGCCGAGGGCATCGAGCACAACTTCGCGCTGTTCTATCTGAGCCGGTATCTGTTCAGCCACGGCCTGGCCGACCGACTGGAGGCGGGGGAACAGCCCGTGATCCTCGACCTAGCCGGACCGGGCGCCGACCTGTCGGCGATGAACTGGGACGATCTCCAATTCACCCGCGACTACCGGCCGGACCGCGTCATGGCGCAATGCGGCAAACTCAGCGACCTGGCCGGTGTCGGATTCACCGCCGCACATCCCGGCACCCGGATCCGTTACGTCCTGGCGCATCCCGGCCTGACCGCCACCGGATTCACCGGTGACTACAACGAGGCTGACGCTGCGGTTGTCGCCGGAATGCACGACCGCGGCCAGCCGGTCGACGCGGCCGTGGACATGCTGCGACGCCATCTCGACAACCCTGACCCAGAACCGTTGAGTGCCTACATGCAGCACACCAAGATCGACGTGAGCGGCGCACCTTTCGATCCCGCCGCCGCGCGACAGTTGGCGGACATCACCCGGGCCGTGCTCTCCGGGACCGGCCAACCGGCCTAGCAGGCCCCCCGCGATCCACGCTGAGTGCTGTCCCGATCGCCATGATCGGCGTTGACGACATCAGCGGGCAGGCCAGGCCCTCGACTCGTGGACGCCCCATGCCAGCCTGCCGGATTCCTGAAGGCAGCCGCCGACCCTCCCGACGCGCCAGAAAACTGCCACCCAGTCCCGGTCCCGGTCCCGGTCACAGTCGCACTCGGCCTTGGGGGCAGGGAGGTGAGTCCGTAAGGGTTCTCCCGTCGAGTTCCTGACGATCACGCTAGGCGCGCTGGCCGCTCCGCAGGCGCGGGACTCCCCCACCCCGAACGGTCAGAAAGTGCCGAATATGATCCGGTGACGGGGGTGATCATGGCGGACGTGCGGGCGACGGTGTGGGGAGACGGCTCGGACTCGGCGGTCTTCGTTCACGGGATCTTCAGTTGGGGCGCCGACGAGTTGTACGGATTCGGCAATCAGCGGCCCCTGGAGGATGAGTTTCGGCTGGTCATGATGGACCGGCGCGGTCACGGGGCGAGCCCGGATATCGACGGCAGTGATTATGAGGTGGACGCGGACGACATCGTCGCTTTGCTCGGCGGCGGTGCTCATCTGGTGGCGCACTCCTATGGCGGCGCGGGCGCGATGCTGGCCGCCGTGCGCCGACCTGACCTGGTGCGGTCGCTGACGCTGATCCAACCTGGCACCCTGCGGCCTGCGGCTGGTCATCCGGTGGTGGACGAGGCATTGGAACGCGCTCGCGCCAGCGCTGGGGGACTGCCGCCAGAGACGACCCCGGAGGAGTATCTGCGGGCGTCCACCGAGGGCATCGGAATGCCTGTGCCGGAGGCCACGCCGGAACGCCTGCGGACGGTCCGCACCGCGATGCGTGAGCGGCCCTGCTGGGACGCGGACATCCCGCTGGACCCGCTCGCCACCGCACCCTGGCCCAAGCTGATGATCTCGGGCACCTGGGAGGACGCCCCCGAGCTCTACCGCCGGTACGCGGGCGAGCCTCTGATCGCCGCCGCCGAGTTCATCGCCGACCGGATCAGCGCACGACACCTCAAGGTCCCCGGCTACTACCCACAGGTCCAACAAGCCGACGAGGTCAACGACGCCCTGCGAAACTTGTGGCGGCACGGGCTGGGCTGATCCACGCGATTGCCGTCACCTGCTCCACACCACAGTCCTAAGGCCACATAACCGGCTCGTGCATTGCTCAGGCTTCACTGTTCGCCATTTTGATCAGCCCACGACGTGCTCGCGACGACGGGTGGCAGGCCACCATGGCAGGTTCCCGGCGAACTCGACCCCTCACTCTCCGTGGGCGCCGTCTCTCGTTCGTGAAGCAAGGCGACCACGTTTGCCACAGGTTCGATGACATCGGTCAGCGTTGCCAAGGCGGTCGTCGCCGCAGCCAGCGTCAGTCCGGTGGAATTCTTGCACCCGATTACGTTGACAGTCACATGATCTGACTATCAGCCGCCTCGCACGACGCATCGTCCGCGGGCGCGCGGCCCGTTAGGACGGAACAACTCATTACCTGGAACGCGGCGAAAAGGCCTACTGAAGCGCCCATACGTTGACGCCACCGAACTCAACTGTTCTGGATCAAGGACGGTGCCGTTTGCGCCCTTGATACGACCCGCCGCCCGCGTATCCGGGGGGTGTGGCGTGGGCGCTGGTCCGCGACCGCACGCGCATGGCCGCGCATCGCTGCGTGGGCGCGTTTGCCGGACGATCGCCCGGTCCGCTCGGGGTCGCGCCGCTGCATTAGGAGCCAAACAGCTCTGGATACGGGCACGGCTCCAAAGTCGATTCGGGTCTGTCCGCCCACATCCACCACTGGTGACTATCGACACAACCCCAAAGCGAGCGGCACGTGCGTTTCCCGTCATCCTCCCGCAGCATCAGGACGAAGCCGCCCCACTCCAGCACTCGGTTGCAAGTGGGGCAAGTGGGAAGGTCGGCGGACACGATGTCCACGATATCGAGCCTCCAAGAGCCTCTGGCTTTAGGAAGTTCATTCTGCCCCGTGGTGCTCATCGGTGGCTGAGGCCTGAGTTTCCCCTATGACATCGTCCCGGTCAGAGAGCTACCAGACCCCGGCGGGTTGAGGTGGGTGAGGAGCGCGAATACGTTTCGTCTTTTTGTAATGGTGGGGTGTTCAGGCTGGGGGTGACCAGATGTAGGGGGTTGTGGTGGTTATGGCTTGGAAGCCTAGGCGTTCTAGGATGGGGCGGCTGTCGTCGGAGGCGTCGACCTGTAGGTATCGGTAGCCGCGTTCGGCGGCTAGATGGGCTCGGGCGGCCACAAGCCTGCGGTAGATGCCGCGGCCTCGCCATGTCTTGAGTGTCGAACCGCCCCACAGGGATGCGAAGATCCCGTCCTGTTGGAGTGCCATCCAGGCCGCGGCGACGACTTGGCCGGCGGCCTCTGCGGTGAAGATCGCCATGTGGTCGGGAGCGGCGGCGAGCATTCCGGACAGATGGTCTCCCATGAAGCCGCAGTCTTGGCCCCATACCTGCGACTCCATTGCCACGATCGCGGGGATCGCCTCGCTGCCGACCCGGCGAATCACCACGTCGTCGGGAGTGGGTGGGGCGGTTGGAATGTCGGTGATGTTGCCGATGACGACTGTCTCGGTGGGGTCGGCGACGAAACCTGCCGCTTGCAGCCGGTCGGGCAAGTCGTCGGGGAGGTCGTGGCCTCGGGTCTTCCACTCCACGGCTTCGCCGCGGGCGCCGAAGAAGGCGATCTGCGCGGCGATGAGAGCGTCCACATCATGGCTGGAGAGGTCGCGCGGGCCGGTGATGAAGCCGCGATGATCTCCGACGACCCGCAACAACGGACCGTCCCGCTCGAGCCAAGCGCCCGACGACAGGACGCCGGTTCCCCGCAGGTGCTCGTCATAGGCGGCCAGAAGGTCATCACTCATCAGGTCGACAGTAATGACACACGAGCCTGGATGGCGACAGCTTTTCGCGCCTAGACCATGACAGTTGAAGGCACCGGCGTGGTGATACCCCGCGCGGCGCAGGCCCTGGAAGCTGCCGCAACTCAGCAACCGGCAGCTGGACGGTTGAGGGTGTTGCCCGAACTCATCGACGAACGTTGCCGCTGGATGCGAAGCAGCTTGCGGGGCGGGCAGTGGTGATCTTGCCCGGCCCGCTGGGAGGACGGCGGGGTTGTTGGCGGGGGTCCGGACGCGCGGGTGGTGTAGGGGTTTCGTTGAGGTAGGCGCGGATTTTGGTGGCGGGCCAGGAGTTGTAGATCGAGCCGTTGGGCATGCCGCGATTGTGTTGTGGTTCGGTGTCTTAGACCCCGATTCAGTGGTGGTGGCGATGAAACATGCGGTGGGGCGAGGCCGGCGTGCTGGCGGTTGTGGGCGACGTGGCTAGGACGAGGTCGGCGGGGCCGGGTGGCGTCGTGTGTGGTGGTGGGGTGCGGGGCGCGGGGTTTCTCCGCACCCCACCAGGTTCGGTTGTGTTGTTGGTGGCCGGGGGTTGATCAGGGGGTGTTGAGGTTGTGGTGGGTTGCGGAGATCCAGGAGACGCCGGTCTTGCTGGTGAGGGGTCCAGGCTGGGGGGTGTGCTGATGGCCAGGGGCGCTGCGTTTGAGGCGGGTGAGGGTGTGTGGGGAAGCTTGGTCCGAGGCATCGGCGGTGGGCTTGCGGTTGGTTGTTTGTGCGTTGCGGGTGAGGACGTTCATGGGTGACCTCCTGGTTGGGTTCGGTGAGGAGTCGGGATTGAGTTGGAGAAGGCCAGTTCAGCCTGTGATTGGGCGCAGGGGGACGTGAGCTGGTCCGCTTTGGTTGTTGCGGTGGGGTGGTGCCTCTGCTTGTAGGCGGTGGCTGCCACTCGACCGTGGGGCGCGGTCTTAGTTTGGGGCTTGGCGGAGTTGGCCTGGGGGCGCGCGTGGGTGCCCTCCACGTTCTGAGACGCGGCAGTTGTGGTTCTATGACGCGGGTCAGGGGATTGATGTGGACCTGGCCGAGCGGTTCAGTGTACGTGCAGGTGAGCGGCGGGTTGGAGAACGCGCGCGCTGCGGAGACAGGAGGGTCTGTGGCGGGTGGGCCCCGTCCAGGATCGGGTGGGGTGGGGTTAGTGGGGTGGGGTGTTGCCGAGGATGTTTTGGCGTCCCCAGGCGCCCAGGGGAGCCAGGGCCTCGTTGAGGGTGGTGCCGAGTGGGGTTAGGGAGTACTCGACGTGTGGTGGGACCTCGGCGTACGCCTTGCGGTTCACGATGCCGTCCAGCTCCAGCTCTCGTAGGTGGGCTGTGAGGACCTTTTCGGTTATCCCGGGTAGCTCTCTGCGTAGCTCGCCGAAGCGGTGGGGGCGTTGGGCGAGTGCCCAGAGGATCAGGACCTTCCACTTGCCGCCGATCACGTCTATCGCCGCGTCGATGCCGCAGACGTAGGAGCCCGGTCGCCGTGTGGTTCGCATCGTTCTGACCCTTCTGCCTTGTTGTTGGCGTCAGGGTAACCACGCACTTCAAAGTGCGTACTTGATCGTTGTCGTGTCCGGCGACGAGCCTGGAGGGCATGGGAGATACGAAGATCAGTGTGCTCGGGCTTGGTGCTATGGGCAGTGCGCTCGCTCGCGCGTGGCTCGTCGCTGGGTATGAGGTGACTGTTTGGAACCGTACGGTGAGCCGGGCCGAGTTGCTTGCTGCGGAGGGTGCGAAGGTTGCGGTGACGGCTCGTGAAGCGGTGGCTGTGGGTGATTTGGTGGTTGTCTGCTTGCTTGATGACGTCTCTGTGGGTGAGGTTCTCGATGGTGCGGAGTTGGGGGGTAAGGATCTGGTCAATGTGACTACCGGGGTTCCTGGGGAGGCGCGGGAGCGTGCTGAATGGGCGGTTGGACGTGGTGCTCGCTATTTGGACGGCGGAATTATGGCTGTGCCGCCGATGATCGGGGTTCAGGGTTCTGGTGCTTATGTCTTCTACAGCGGGTCGTCGGAGTTGTTCGCGGCCTGGGGTGATGTGCTGGCCGTTCCGGCGGCAATCCGGTTTGTCGGGGAGGATCCTGGGTTGGCCGCCCTCTATGACGTGGCGCTGCTTAGTGCGATGACCGGCATGTTCGCGGGGGTGTCGCATGCTTTCGCACTTATGAGGAGGACGCAGGTTGCTCCCGAGGGGTTTGCGGCTTTGCTCGTCGAATGGCTTACTGGTATGGCGCCTTACGCGAATGGGGTTGCTGCGCAATTGGAGACCGGCGATTACACCCTGGGGGTGACCTCGAACCTTGCCATGATGGTGGAGGCTAACGGGACGCTGCTTCGGACCGCCGAGGAACAGGGCGTCAGTCCGGAGTTGATCAGTCCGTTCATGGCACTGATGGAGCGTCGTCTCGCTGACGGGCACGGTGATGAGGGCACCACGGGGGTGATCGATCTGCTGCTGCGCTGAGCAGGCTGGACGCTGCCCGAAAAGCGTTCGGGGCGGGGTGGGAGACTGCGTGGCATGACTGGATCGGGTTTCAAGGCGGATCTTCAGCGTTATCTACAGGCTGGGCGGGACGCCCTGCTGTGGAAGATGGAGGGGCTCTCGGAGTACGACATTCGTCGTCCGGTGATGCCGACCAGTACCAACTTGTTGGGGCTGGTCAAGCATGTGGCCAGCCTTGAGTTCGTGTACTTCGGCGATACTTTCGGTCGGCCGTCCGGTGAGGCGCTGCCGTGGTTCGACGATGATGCCGAGCTCAATGCGGACATGTGGGCGACGGCCGATGAGTCGCGTGATCAGATCATCGGGCTGTATCACCGGGCGTGGGCGCATTCTGACGCAACGTTCGAGGCGTTGGAGTTGGACGCGGCCGGGCGGGTGGCGCACTGGCCGGACGAGCGGAGCGCGGTGACGCTGCACCAAATCCTGGTGCATGTGATCGCTGAGACCAGTCGGCATGCCGGTCACGCCGACATCGTCCGGGAACTGATCGATGGAACTGTGGGGATGCGGGTCGACACCGACAACATGGCGCCTGGTGACAAGGCCTGGTGGGAGGGCTACCGGGATCGGCTCGAGCGCGCGGCGCGGGAAGCTGATGGGGGCTGAGTCGTCGCCGACGTTGGTGGACAAGAACTGCGGGTGGCAGCTGAGCGGATAGCGCCCACGATCTGGTGTAACTGAGGGTTCAGATTGGTGGGGCTTTGCCGTTGGTGCGGGTGGGGATGCCTTGCCAGCGGCGGGCCGTTGGAGGCTCCAGGTCGAACTGGTCGAGTACCCGGACGGCGATGTGGTCCACGATGTCGTCGATCGTGGTCGGACGGTTGTAGAACGCGGGCACGGGCGGGGCGATCACGGTGCCCATGCGTGCCAGCGTGAGCATGTTGTCGAGATGGATTTCTGAGAGCGGGAGTTCGCGGGGGACGAGCACCAGTTTGCGGTGTTCCTTGAGGGTGACGTCCGCCGCTCGGGCGATCAGTCCCTCGCCGTAGCCCGTGCGGACGGCGGCCAGCGTCTTCATGCTGCACGGTGCGATGATCATGCCGTCGGTGCGGAACGAGCCGCTGGAGATCGGTGCCGCCACGTCGCCCGCCCCGTGCACATGGTCGGCCAGCGCGTACACGTCGGAGACGTTGAGGTCGGTTTCTGTTTCCAGGGTGGCCCGGCCCCATCGGCTGAGGATCAGGTGGGTCTCCACGCCTAGTTCTCTGAGCATCGAGAGGATCCGCACGCCGATGACGGTTCCGGTGGCCCCGGTGATCCCCACTACGAGTCTCATCCGGGCTCCTGGAAACTTCGCCCGAAGGTGTCGCGCAGCGCGGACGGCACCGTCGCGTTGATGAAGGTGCGGTTGTCGCCGCCGCCCCGGTCCCAGGTGTCCGAGTGGGACGGGTCCATGCCGAGTGGCCGGAAACCGGGGAGGGTGACCGCGTCGACGCCGAGGTTGGCGCGGGTGGTCATGGCCCAGAGGACGTCCTCGGGGTTGCGGATGTCCACGTCGTCGTCGACGTAGATGATCAGTTTGGTGAACGGGTGCCGGGTGAAGATCGCCTGGGAGATCCCGGCCAGGCGTTGGTTCGCGTCCGGTCCCAGGTCGGTCACGGCGGCGACGAGGGTGAGCATGCCGCCTCCGGCCGGGGTGTGGTGCAGGTCCGCGATCGTCGGGTCGTCGAGCGACAGGGCGGTGGAGACGGCACCGGCCATTCCCAGGATCACCGACTGTTCCCGGCCCGGGCCGATCGTCGCCTGGTAGAGGGCGCCGGGACGTGCCGTGACGGCGGTGACGGTGATGACCGGCAGGTCCCGCTGGGCGGTGCCGTCGTAGCCGAGGAACTCCGGCATGGAGACTCGCGTGGTCGTCGCCTCGTCGGACGTCGTGCCGTCTAGATGGCCTTCGATCACGATCTCCGACGTCGCGAGGACGTGTTCAGGCTGGCTGACGGCCGGTGCGAGCGCGAGGGGGGCGCCCGCGAACGCGCCCGCGACGTCGAGTTTGGTGGTTCCGTCCGGCAGGAATCTGGTGCCCAGGGACGCAGCGATCATCGCGGCGGGCGGTGCGCCGAGGTTGATCGTCACGGGGAGCCGTTCGCCCCGTTCCGTCGCGGCCAGGTATCGGGCGCGCAGGTGGCGGCTGGGCAGCATCCAGATCGCCAGGTGGTCGTCGTCCAGGACGAGCATGCGATGCACCGAGAGCGCGTCGCCCGACTGGACGATCCCCATCGTGAGATAGCGTCCGGCGTCGCGCGGGGTCGTCCGCAGTATCGGCAGGCGCGACAGGTCGGGGAGGCGTTCGGCGTCTCGGACGGCGGTTACAGGTGTCCTCGCCTCGGCCAGCGCCTGGCGGGCGGTCAGCGGGTTTACCTTGACCGGAAAGCCGGGGAGGAAGCGGCGGACGCGTGGTTCGTCCCCGTACAGCCCGAGCAGCAAGGCGATCTCGCCCACCCCGGTGTAGCGGACGGCGCACTCAGAGCGGGCAGCGGGAACGGCCGGGACGCCGGCGAAATTGGCGGCGAAGTGGGCGGCGACCGTGTCGGGCGTGAGGGGGACGTCGCATTCGTGGTGGTCGGACGGCCCCAGCCGCGTCAGCGCGTCGCGGACGGAGAGCGCCCCGTCCACCCGGTCCTCGTTGAGGGTCGTCATCGTCGGCCTTCCGCCAGCGCGTCCCGCCAGGTGGTGAGCGACGGTGCCCGCAGCAAGCCGGTGCCGATCAGCAGCCCGGCGTAGCCCGCGTCGAGCAGGGTCGCGGCGATCTCAGGTGTCGTGATGCCGCTCGCGCTCACCGGGCAGCGAGTGCCCGTGGCCCGCACGGCGGGGAGGAGCGAGAGGCTGCGTCCGATGTCGGCGGCGCCCGTCTCGCGGTCGCGGATGTCCTTGTTGTTGACGGCGATCACGCAGTCGGCGACGTGGGTCACCGTCTGGATCTCCCCTTCGCTGACCACCTCGACGAAGGGCGTGAGACCCACGGCCAGGCAGCGGTCGATCCGGCTGGCCAGCGTCCCGGCGGACAGGAGCGCGGCGGTGAGCAGGACGGCGCTGGCCCCGAGGTCGCGGGCCCGTTCCAGGTCGGCGTCGGAGGTGATGAAGTCCTTCTGGAGGATCGGCAGGTCAGTGCGCGCCGCCACCGCGCGCAGCATGTCGCGGTCGCCGCCGAACCAGCGGCCGGTCACGACCGAGAGGCAGGGGGCGCCCGCCGTCTCGTAGGCGGACGCGAGGTCGGCGGGGGACCGGCCGTCGGTCAGGTCGGTCCCGGCGGCGTCGCGGGCCTTGATCTCCATGATGACAGGGGTCTCGGCCGCCAGCAGCGCCTCGATGAACCGGCTCGTCATGACGTTCCACCTTTCGCGCCCCATGCCTGACGCAGGGCGGTGACGCGTTCCGCCGAGAACGCTCCGTCCTGTCCCCGGGCAAATGAATCGACGTCGATTCCGGCGAAGCCGGGGAGTGCGGTCAGTTCGGCGTAGCGATCCCGAATGTCCGGCTGGATCCCGCCCGCCAGCAGGAACGGGCGGGTCAGCCGTTGCGCGAGAGCCCGCGCGGCGTCCGGCGCGGGTGGGACGCCTGTGCTTCCCACCTGGCCGTCGGCGGTGACGCTGTCCAGCAGAAACAGGTCGGTACCGGCCCGCTCGTACGAGGCGATCAGCGGTCGTTCCACGCAGTCCTCGCCCCGCAGGTGCAGCACCTTCACGACCGTGAGGCCCTCCGCCTTGAGCGCGGCGACCAGCGCGGGCGGCTGGTAACCGTGCAGTTGGACCCATCGCGTTCCCGAGGCGGACGTGACCGTGCGCAGTGTCGTCGCGTCCCGGACGAAGGTGACGAGGACGGGTGTCGCGCCGCGTGCCGTGGTAAGCCCAGCCAACCTGGTGAGCTGGGCCGATGTGAGGTCCGCGTGGCCGCCGGGGACGCCGTGCCAGAGGCCGATCAGATCGACCCCCAGCTCGGCGAGCAGGCCGATGTCGGCGTCCCCGGTAGCCCCGCAGATCTTGGTCCACATCGGGTCAGGTGCCCACCACGTCGGGCAGCGCGGCGAGCGCCGCGGTCATGCCGTCCTCGTCGCAGGGGTCGTTCGCGAGTGTGCCGCCCAGGTACGCCTCGTAGGCGCTGAGGTCGAAGTGCCCGTGTCCGGAGAGCCCGAACAGGATGCTTCGAGAGACGCCCTCCTCCCTGCACCGCAACGCTTCGGCGACGGCGACCTGGATCGCGTGCGTCGACTCGGGGGCGGGGACGATCCCCTCCGCGCGGGCGAAGCGCAGCCCGGCCGCGAAGCAGTCGGTCTGCGGCACCGCGACGGGTTCGATCAGGCCCTGCTCCACGGCCGCGCTGACCAGCGGCGCCATTCCGTGGTAGCGCAGCCCACCGGCGTGCAGGGACGGCGGGATGAAACCGTGCCCGAGCGTGTGCATCTTCAGCAGCGGCGTGAGCTGGGCGGTGTCGCCGAAGTCGTAGGCGAGTCGCCCGCGCGTCATCGTGGGGCAGGCGGCGGGTTCGGCGCCGATGACCCGTGTCGTCCGCCCGTCGCGGAGGTGCTCGCCCAGGAACGGGAAGGACAGGCCGCCCAAGTTGCTCCCGCCGCCCGCGCAGCCGACCACGATGTCGGGCCAGTCCTCGGCCATCCCGAACTGGGCGATCGCCTCCTGCCCGATGACGCTCTGGTGCAGCAGGACGTGGTTGAGGACGCTCCCGCCCGCGTAGTTGGTGGTCGGATCGTCCATCGCCACCTCGATCGCCTCCGAGGTGGCGATGCCGAGGCTGCCGCTGCACTCGGGGTCGGCGGCGAGGATCTCGCGTCCGGCGCGCGTCTCCCGGCTGGGGCTGGGCGTGCAGGTCGCCCCGTAGGTCTCCATCAGCACCCGGCGGTACGGCTTCTGGTGGTAGCTGACGTTCACCATGAAGACCTTGACGTCCAGGCCGAACAGGGCGCCCGCCAGCGACAGCGCCGAGCCCCACTGGCCCGCGCCGGTCTCGGTGGCGAGCCGGGTGATGCCCGCTTCCTTGTTGTAGTAGGCCTGCGCGATGGCGGTGTTCGGCTTGTGGCTTCCGGCCGGGCTGCCGCCCTCGTACTTGTAGTAGATGCGGGCGGGGGTGTCGAGGGCCCGTTCGAGCCGCCGCGCCCGGAACAGCGGCGACGGCCTCCACTGGGCGTAGATCTCGCGAACCGGACCGGGGATCTCGATCTCCCGTTCCGTGGTGAGTTCCTGCTTCGCCAACTCGTCCGGCATGATCGCCGTCAGGTCGCCGGGGCTGAGCGGACGGCCGGTCCCCGGGTGGAGGGCGGGGGCGAGGCCCGGGAGGTCCGCCGCGAAGTTGTACCAGGTCAGGGGTATCTGATCTTCGTCGAGCAGGTATTTGATCTGGTCGGGCACGATGTCTCCAGGAGCTGTGGGTCAGGACGTGCTGGACGTGCTGGACGGCGGTGGGCCACCAGATGGGCCACCGGACGGGCCGCCAGACAGGGCGCCCGCATCGGCGACCAGGGAGCCGCGGACGAACGTCGTCGCACCGCTGAACAGGCGGGGATGCGCCGACCGCAGACCGTCGACGACCATGTCGTAGGGAAGGTCGTCGAAGTCGCCGTGCGTGTGGAGGAAGTCCATGTGGCGCCTGCCGTGCAGGTCGTACGGATGGTGCAGGCTGTCACCGGTGCCGTCGAATTCCAGCGGAGCTATTCCATAGAGTCGGCAGAGGGTCTTGTTGAACACGGGAGTGGCCTTCACCCAGTGGCCGTCGAGCCGCACCGAGGTGAGGCAGTGATAGTGGAAGACGTCGCCGCCGACGAGTTCGCGCAGCTTGTCTGAGGTGAGGTGGTTGCGGACGTCGGTCAGCACCAGCCTGCTGGGGATGCCGACGGACCGCAGCGTCGCCGCGTAGAGCACGGACTTGTGCAGGCACATGCCGCCGCGCGCGTCCACCACGCTGCTCGCCCTGAGCCCGACGCGGGACAGGTCGGCGCCGTAGACCTCGTAGCGGACGCGGTCGCGAACCGCGTAGTAGAGCGCGACGGCCTTCTCCCGGTCGGTGTGCGCGTCGGCCGGGAGCCTGCGCCGCACGAACTCGCGCACCTGCGGCGACCCGTGGTTGAGGAACTCCGTGGCGCGCAACTCGTCGTTCTGTTCACCCCCCATGGATCGCGCCCTCTTTCCCACCTCTGGAAGAGGGCCCGCGCAGGCTTCGCCGTGACCCGTCGGACGGGTCGTCGTTCAGGCCGAGCATGGCGGCGACACGGTTGCGCTGTATCTCGGACGTTCCGGAGTAGATCGTTCCGGCCACCGCGTTGCGCAGATCCTTCTCCAGGCCGTACTCCACCGTGTAGCCGTTGCCGCCGAAGATCTGCACCGCCGCCAGCGCGTTCGACAGGTTGTTCTCGCTGGCGATGAGTTTGGCGGTGGCCAGGTCGACCGTGATGTTCTCGCCCGCCGCCAGCCGCCGCGCGGTGTCGTACAGCCACTTGCGCGACGTGGCCACTCCGGTCCGCATGTCCACGATCTTGTGCGACACGGCCTGGAACCCGCCGATCGGACGACCGAACGCGACCCGGTTCTTCGCGTGTTCCACGGTCCGTTCGAGACGGCGCTGCATCTCGCCGGTGTTGATGATGAAGGAGCACAGGATCTCCCACTTCATCACGTGATCCAGGACCAGGAACCCGCCGCCGACGCGTCCGACGACATGGTCGGCGGGGATCCGGCAGTCATCGAAGTACAGCTCGCACATCGGTGACGTTCGCAGCCCCATCTTCTTCGTCGGCTCGCCGAAGGTCAGGCCCGGCGTGTCGCGTTCGACGAGGAACGCGGTGATCGAGAGCGGCCCGCCCTCGCGGCCGGTGCGGACATAGACGGTGAACAGGTCCGCCACCGGGCCGTTGGTGACGAAGCACTTGGCGCCGTTCAGGACGTAGCCGTCCCCGTCCCGCACGGCCTTCGTGGTCATCTGTAGCGCGTCCGAACCGTGGTCGGGTTCGCTGATCGCGTGGGCGCCGATCGTCGAGCCCGCGCAGATCCCCGGCAGGTAACGCTCCTTCAGCGCGTCCGAGCCGAACCGTTGCAGCGCGACGCCCACGCCGACGATGTGCGTCGACACCGAGAAGTTCAGCCCGCCGTCGAGACAGCCGTGTCCGAGCCCTTCGAGCACGTACATGGTGGTGAGCAGGTCCTGGCCGAGGCCGCCGTACCGTTCGTCGAACGGCAGGCCCAGGATTCCCGACTCGCGGACCAGCTTCCATGCCTCTTCGGAGAAGGTCCCCTCCAGATCACGTTCCAGGTGGCCGGTGTTCAGCGCCTCGCACCACGATTTCAGCCCGTTTCGCAGTGCTTCCTGGTCCACACTCCACTCGTTCACTCCTGTGCCTTTCTCCCAGCTCGGCTGGGTCCACGACACCCGTCACGGGTGCTCCAGGACGCGGGGCCGGCTCCGCCGGTGGTGGGACGGTTCAGTAATGGGAGAACTCGGCCGAGTCCAGGTCGTGCACCTCGTCGCCTTGCAGCGCGGGCGTGAACACGCAGACGAGACGCAGTTCCCGGCCGGGTGCCGCGATCAGGAAATGGGGGTCGTGCTGGTCCAGGGCGTACATGGTTCCCGGCTCGATGAGATGGGAGTTCCCGTCGGAGTCGACCACCTCGCCGCGTCCCGCGATGCAGTAGCACGCTTCGAGATGGCGCCGGTACGCCAGCCGGGACTTGGTGCCCGGACGGACGATGGTGTCGGTCAGGGTGTAGCCCATCCGGTCGGATGCGAGGAGGAAGCGTCGGCTGGTGCCGTTGCCCCAGTCGACCGTCCTGACCTCGTCGAGCTGCCTGATGATCATTTCATGCGCCCCTTTCCTGTTGTGTTTCGCGGATCGGCCGGATTTCGTCGACGAAGGCGAGCAGGGTGGCCGCCACGTCCCGCCGATCCGTCATGGCGCGCTCCACGCGGGCCACGGCCGCGCTGCCGATGACGACGGCGTCCGCCCCCGCACCGTGCAGGGCCCGGACGTCCGCGCGTCCGGTGACGCCGAAGCCCACGGCGATCGGCGCGCCGGTGAGATCGTGAAGCCGCGCGATCGCGGGGGCGACCGAGGTGTGGTCGCCACGGGGAGCGGTGCCGCTGCGGCCGTAGTGGGCCACCAGGTAGAGATAGCCGGTGGCGTTACGCGCGCTGTCGGCCATGACCGCCTCGTCGGAGCTCGCGTAGCAGGTGGTCACGATCGGCAGCCCGAGGTCGAGCGCCGACTCGTGATACCGCTGCCGCTGCGCCGGTGGCAGCCCGTGCAGGAGCAGCGCGTCGGCGCCCGATGCCGCGACCCGGTCCAGGAAGCCGGGGAGCGTGACCGGTCGGACGGTGTGGCTCCAGTCGGCCAGCAGCGTGATCCGCAGCCGCCGCAGGTTCGGTCGGACGTCGTCGACGAAGTCGAGCGTCTCGGTCAGCCCGACGCCGTGGTCGAGGGCGCGGCGGGCGGAGCGGCGGATGACCGGCCCGTCGGTGAACGAGTCGGGGAACGGCACGGCCAGTTCCAGGCAGTCGACGCCCGCCTCGTCCAGCGTCGTCACGACGTCGCGCAGGACGTCCAGCGGTGGGTCGCCCGCGTTGAGGAACAGCGCGAGGCCCGGCTCGCCGGGGGGTCTGCCGGTGAACAGGCGCCGGGTGGACGGCTGCGGGACGGCGTTCACCCGGCGTCCCGGAGCCGCTCGACGAGGCGCACCGCGGCGCCGTCCTTGATCGTGTCGAGTGCGGAGGCCACGGCGACGGACAGGTCGGGAAACGTCCCCGCTGCCGCCGCGAGGGCGGCGGCGTTGAACGCGACCGTCTGCACCGCCGCGATGGGGCCGTCGCCGCCCAGCACCGACAGGAAGTGCGGCACGAGCGCGGAACCGTCGGCGACGGGGGCGAGATCGGCCATGCTTCCGGGGGCGAAGCCCTGGTCGTCCGGCACGAGCTTGAGTTCGGCGGCATCCGCGCCTGCGTCGCCGACACGCCGGATCCGGTTGTCGGTGAAGCTGACCAACTCGTCGACGCCGAGGTCGTTGCCGCACAACCAGGTCGGCGGGCAGGACGGCTGCTCCGCCAGCTCGCGGAACACGCCGTCCCATTCGGGATCGGCGACGCCGACCACCTGGGCGCTGACCGGGACCACGGCCAGGAAGGGGCCGATCGTGTTGAAGAGCCGTCCGACGCGGCGCATGTCGTGCGGGAGGACGGCGGCGCTCAGCAGCCGCAGTTCCTCCGGGTAGACGAAGTAGTCGGCGAACGCGATCCCGGAGTTCTCCAGCATCCCGAGGGCCGCCGTGTGCGAGTCGGCGCGCGGGATTCCCAGCTTCTCCAACAGGTCGAACGAACCGTGCCTGCTGGTGTAGGCGTGCGATCCGGTCTTCAGCACCGGCACGCCCATGGCCGCGGCGACCAGCGCGGCGGCGGTGGAGACGTTGAAGGTCGACGGGCCCCCGCCGGACCCGACGATGTTGACGGGCCCAGCCGAGCCGGGCGTCCCGGCGGCGGGCGGCTCACCGGCGCGTTCGCGGAGCGAGGACACCAGCGCGACGACGGTCGCGGTGCCGGGTCGGCGGGTGGACAGCGCGGCGGACACCGCGAGGACGTCGCCGCGTCGCAGGCGGCCGTCGCGCAGCCGGTCCCAGAAGGCGTGCCAGCGCGGCGCGTCGACGGGACGGTCGCGCGACACCAGGTCGGCGAGCAGATCGCGCACGGCTAGCTCGCCTTCACCCGTGCGTCGTCGACCAGCGCGGCGATCGCGCCCACGGAGCGGAAGTGGTCCGGTTCGAGCTCGACGGCGTCGGAGTCGAGCTCGAACCGGTCCTCCAGCCAGGCGAGCACCTTGAGGAAGCCGAGGCTGTCGATGACGCCGCCCGCGACGAGGTCGTAGTCGGTGTCCAGGTCGGCGACGGTGATGTCGGGGACGAACTCCGCGATGACGAACCGTTTGATCTCTTCGATCGTGTCCATGTCAGCCTTCCATCGGTGGCAGCAGCCGTCGGTTGATCTTGCCGGTGGACGTTTTCGGCAGCGGGGCGTCCACGATCTGAAGGGCCGCGGGGACGGCGGCGCGAGGCAGCCGTCCGGCGCAGTGCGCGCGGAGCACGAGGCTGTTCAGCGCGCTGCCCGGCGCCCGGCGCACCACCGCGCGCAGCAGGTGGCCCGCGACCGGATCGGGGACGGCGACCACGGCGGCCTCCACGACCTGGCCATGGTCGGCGATCACTCGCTCGACCTCCTGGGCGTTGATCCGGACGCCGCGCACCTTGACCTGGAAGTCGTCGCGACCCTCCAGGGTGAGGGAGCCGTCGGCATGGCGCCTGACCAGGTCGCCGGAGCGGAAGAACGTGACATCGCCGCGCCGGACGAAACGGTCGTGGCCCGGAGTGCCGAGATAACCGGGCGTCTGGAACGGGGTGGACACCTGTAGTTCGCCGACGCCGGGGCCCTGGATGACGGCGCCGTCGACATCGACCAGAAGGATGTGGACGCCGGGCAGCGGTTCGCCCAGCGGGAGCGGCGTGGTCGGCGGGGGCGGCGAGGTCGGCGGGAGCGGCGAGGCCGGTGGGGACGGCGTGGTCGGCGGGACGGCGCCGTCCACCGTGTGGAGAAGGCTGTCGTTGGTCTCCGTGCAGCCGTACAGGTTGTGCAGGGAGGCGTGCGGGAACAGCGCCGGTAACTCGCCCAGCAGCGCCGCCGGAACCGTGTCCCCGGTGAAGATCACATGCCGGGCGGTGTCGACCGTGCGGCCGGTCTCCCGGGCGGCGTCGGCGACGAGCCGGTACATCATCGGGACCGCCTGGACGACGTCGATCCGCTGCTCGACGAGCAGGTCCAGCAGCCGGTGACCGTCCAGCCCCAGGTCGGCGGGGACGAGCACCGCGCACCCGCCGTGGCGGAGCGTGGCCCAGATGTCGAGCAGGCACAGGTCGAAGTTGAGCGGCGCGTAGTTGAGCACCCGCGTGCCGGGCGCGATGCCGAACCGCGGCCCGGCCCACCGGGTGAAGGCGTCGACGCCGCCGGTGGTCAGCGGGACGATCTTCGGGACCCCGGTGGAGCCGGACGTCGTCAGCATGAACGAGACGTCGTCGGCGAGGGTGCCCCGGGCGCCGGGCTCCAGGAGCCGCGGCGCGGAGCCGGGCGACAGGACGTGCGTGCATCCGGCTCGTTCCAAGAGCGTGGTGAGCGTCCCGGGCCCCAGGTCGGTGGCCGGGAGCAGGAACCTCAGCCGCGCCCGCGTCGCCGCCATGATGAGGGCGATGGCCTCGGGCGACTTCGGCGCCAGCACGCCGACGCGGTCTCCCGCCGTCAGTCCGAGGTCGATCAGTTCGGTCAGTTTCGCGTCGGCCAGTTCGGTCAGCTCGCGATAGCCGATGACCGCGTCCCGCCAGACGAGTGCGGGCGAGTCAGGTGCGCGGTGCGCGTGTTCGGCGATCGAGCCGAGGAGATCGGGCGATAAAGGATCGCCGGTGATCGCAAGGCAGCCCAAGGTGACGTCCCCCCGTGGTGAGTACGCAAGCCCCCGTCGTCGATCTAACGACTGTCGCGAAAACGCGAGGTAAAAGGAATTCGCCCACGCCAAGGACAATAATGTCGCGCGGTGTTGAGTGAATTGGCCCCCGCTCGTGCTTTCGGACGATTCGAGAACTTAGAGATGCCGTGACTGCACTGTCAAGGGACTGTCCAAGTTCGGCCATAGGCGTATCTGACAGAACAAGTTCACATGTCAGAGTGTCGCGAATTCGCTGTGCCGTCCCGTGGACCTTGTGTTCATGTGCGGGTGCGCGGTCAGGTCGGAAGCGGCGGGGGTGGCCGTGCAAATGGGCAACGGACCAGGACTTTCATCACTTCGGGGTGCGCCGATAATTGGCGGTGGATTCGCATGGCGAACAACGCCGTGTGCGCAGCGCATGGCGTTCACTTGACCAGTTTTGTTGTGACCGTGTCCGTGTCCGCAAAGGCGGTTATGGTCACGTAATGGTCGTCAGTGCTCGGAGCCGTCCCGGAATAGAGCGGGGAGTCGAGTGCCGCGATGGTCGAGGCCGTCTCCGGCCGTCTGGTTCTGAATTGAACTAGTGTGCCGCCATGGCCCGATGATGGAGGAGCCCGCCATACCCGTAAGGAGCTTTCAAGGGCACGGCGATGGGAGGCCACACCGTTGGGTGCGCTCTCAGCATGACAGCCCGCGGCATCCGGGAAACGGGCCAATAGCGTCCAAAGTGGACTGTTTCTGGCCCCATCGGGCGGAACGCCCCCGCCATGGCGGCTACCCGCCCTGCGGCGCGGCGACGGCGGCCGGGCCGTGCCCGCGCAGGTCAGCCCACGCTCCGCGCAGCCGGTGCACAAGTTCGGTGAGGGTCTCCTCCTCGAACGTGTAGGGCACCCGCAGGAAGGAGTCGTGCGCGCCGCTCGGGTCC
This sequence comes from Actinomadura meridiana, assembly GCF_039537545.1. NCBI lineage: Bacteria > Bacillati > Actinomycetota > Actinomycetes > Streptosporangiales > Thermomonosporaceae > Actinomadura > Actinomadura meridiana. The sequence goes on along the minus strand of NZ_BAABAS010000020.1, from coordinate 201,506 downwards.
ATCGCCGCCCCTGGCACGACCTCCACGCCGTGCCGGAGGGCCACCTGGGCGAACACCTGGGCATCGACGCCGGACAGGTCGACCCACAGGGCCGACCCGCCATCGGGGACGCGCCACCGCCATTCCGGCAGACCCTTCGACAGTTGGGCGCACAGGTGCTCCAGCCGTCGCCGCAGGGCGGGCGCGCGCTCCTGCGACAGTTCGGTCAGCCGGGGCAGCAGGCGTGCCGCGAGGGCCTGGTCGAGCACCGGACTGCCCAGGTCGGCCAGCGCCTTCAGCCGGGCCAGCCGCTCGGTGATCGCGGCCGGGGCGCGGATCCAGCCGATGCGGAGCCCGACCCAGACCACCTTCGCCAGCGAACCCACGGTCAGGACCTCCGCGCCGTGGGCGAAGGCGGCGAGCGGGGCGGGGAACTGCTCGTCCCGGAGTCTCGCCGCGTAGGCGATGTCCTCCAGGACCGGCACCTCGTGGCGGTGCGCGATTTCGGCGATCCGGCGGCGGCGGGACGCCGACATCAGCGTGCCCGTCGGGTTGTGGAAGGTCGGTGTGACGTAGACGAGCGCGGCCGGGGAGTCGGCCAGGGCCTTGCCCAACGCGCCCACGTCCATCCCCTCCTCGTCCAGCGGGATGCCCTTCAGCGTGGCTCCCGAGGCGCGGAAGACGTCCAGGCAGCCCGCCCAACTGGGCGACTCCACGATCACGGTCGCGCCGGGACGCAGATACAGCTGCGCGGCCAGTACCAGGGCCTGCGTCGCCCCGGTCGTCACCAGCAGCTGGTCGGTGCTGGTCGGCAGGCCCATCGCGGTGAAGCGCTCGGCCAGGGCCTCCAGGAGGACGGGTAACCCGCGCGGATGGTAGCCGGTGTCCGAGGTCAGCGCGGGCAGGTCGTCGCGGACGAGGTCGAGCAGGCACTCCTGCAACCCGTCCACCGCGGGCTCCGTCGCGAACGCCAGGGAGATGAGGTCGCCGGGGCCGTCGATGAGCCGCTGGAAGATGGGGGTGGCGGTGCCGCCGCGCACCCGGCCGTCCGGGCGGGGAGTGCCGGGACGTTCGGTCACCCGCGTCCCGCTGCCCTGCCTGCTGTCGACCAGGCCCTCCGAACGTAACTGGTCGTAGGCGGCCACCACGGTGGAGCGGCTGACGGCGAGCAGACCGGCGAGATCCCGTTCGGAGGGAAGCCGGTCACCGGGGAGGAGGGCGCCGTCCTGGACGGCGTGGCGCAGCGCCGCGGCGAGCTTGCGGTAGAGGGGACCGCGCCCGGTCATCCAGTCGCCGAGAACGGCCAGCAGATCTGCCGGGTCGCGAAAACGATCCACTTTTCACCTCATTGGCACGTTCACGGCGCCTTGTGGAGTCCCAGAGTAGAGACACGCAGGCCGTGACCGCATCTGAGCGGGCGGCGAGCGCCGCGGCACAGGAGCCGTCCCTCCCCCCGGACGAGCCGCGACGCGCCCCTGGATGGTTCTTGCGAACGAGATGGGATCCTCCGTGGATGTTTTGACCGCCTGGAACGAAACGGCTCGCGACCTCCCGGCCACGACGCTTCCGGCCCTGATCGAGGCGCGGGCCGCCCGGACCCCGGACCGGGTGGCCGTGACCGATGACGCCGCCGAGGTGACCTACGCGGAGTTGGACGCCCGCGCGAACCGACTGGCCCATCGGCTGATCGAACAGGGGGCCGGTCCCGGCCGGGTGGTCGCGGTCGCGGTGCCGCGCTCGGTCGAGCTGATGGTCGGGCTGCTGGCGGTCCTCAAGGCGGGCGCCGCCTACCTGCCGATCGACACCGGTTATCCGGCCGAGCGCATCGCGTACATGCTGGGCGACGCCGACCCCGTCCTACTGCTCATCAGCCCGGCGGTTCAGGACGGCTTGTCGACGTCTGTTCCCTGCGTTTCGCTGGCCCCGGACGCGGGCTCCGCCGAGGGCTCCGACCCGGACGACCGGTTCGCGGAGACCCTGACCGACGAGACCCGCACCCGCGCGCTGACCCCCCAGGACGCGGCCTACGTGATCTACACCTCGGGATCGACCGGACGTCCGAAAGGAGTGATCGTCCCGCACGCGGGAATCGTCAACCGGCTGCTGTGGATGCAGCACGAATACGGACTGGAGGCCGACGACCGGGTCCTCCAGAAGACCCCGGCCGGGTTCGACGTCTCGGTCTGGGAGTTCTTCTGGCCCCTCATCGCCGGTGCCACGCTCGTGATGGCCCGCCCGGACGGACACCGGGACCCGGCCTACCTGGCGGAGATCATCCAGACCCGGCGGATCACCACGATCCACTTCGTCCCGTCCATGCTCCAGGCGTTCGTGGACGAGCCTGACGCGGCCTCCTGCACCGGACTGCGCCGGGTGATCTGTAGTGGCGAGGCCCTGCCCGCCCGCCTGTGCGCACGTTTCCGCGAGATCCTCGACGTGGGCCTGCACAACCTCTACGGCCCCACCGAAGCCTCGGTCGACGTGACCTACTGGAAGTGCGACCACGAGCCCGGACAGACGTCGATCCCCATCGGCGGGCCCGTCTGGAACACCCGGCTCCATGTGCTGGACGCCGACCTCCGGCCGGTACCGGTCGGCACGGAAGGCGAGCTGTACCTCGCCGGGGCGCAACTCGCGCGCGGCTATCTGAACCGGCCGAGCCTGACCGCCGAACGGTTCGTGGCCGACCCCTTCGGCCCGCCGGGCTCCCGGATGTACCGCACGGGCGACCTTGTCCGGTGGCGGGCGGACGGCGTCCTGGACTACATCGGCCGGGTCGACTTCCAGGTGAAGATCCGGGGCCAGCGCATCGAACTCGGCGAGATCGAGGCCGTGCTCGGCGGGCACCCGGCCGTCGCGCAGGCCCTCGTCGACGCCCGGGAGGACCATCGGGGCGAGCGCCGCCTCGTCGGCTACCTGGTGGCCGGGGCGGACGCCGTCCCGGACCCGGCGGAACTGCGGGAACACCTGGCCGAGTCGCTGCCCGACCACATGATCCCCGCCGCGTTCGTCGTCCTGGACGTCTTCCCGCTCACGCCCAACGGGAAGGTGGACCGCAAGGCGCTGCCCGAGCCGCGACTACGGGTCGGCGGCGGCAGGGCGCCGGGGACGCCGGAGGAGGAGCGGCTGTGCGGGCTCGTCGCCGATGTCCTCGGGCTCCAGGACGTGGGCGCCGACGACGACTTCTTCGAGCTGGGCGGGCACTCGCTGCTCGCCGCTCGGCTGGCCGGACGGGTCCGGCGGGCCTTCGGCGCGGAGATCGGCGTCCAGAGCGTCTTCGAGAACCCGACCGTGGCGGGCCTCGTCCGCGTCATCGACGTTGCCGCGCCCGCCCGGCCCGCGCTGGCCAGGCGGGACAGGCCGGAGTCGGTCCCGCTGTCGCCCGCGCAGTGGCAGATGTGGTTCCTGAACCGGATGGCCACGCCAGGCGAGCGCGAACGCGAACGCGATGGCGCGGGCGCGGGTGAAGGTGCGTCGGCGGTCTACAACATTCCGCTGGCATTACGCCTCTCCGGCGGCCTCGACATCGACGCCCTGCGCCACGCGCTCGGCGACGTGATCGGACGGCACGAGGCGCTGCGCACGGTCTACCCGGAGACCGACGGGATGCCGCACCAGGTCGTCATGGCCAGCGCGGACCCGCCGCTCCAGGTCGTCGAGACCTCGGCGGCCCGGCTCGCGGCGGAACTCGCGGCGGGGGCCGGGCGCGGCTTCGACCTCGCCGCCGCCCCGCCGATCCGCTGCACCCTGTTCGTGCTCGCTCCGGACGACCACGTCCTGCTGATCGTGGTCCACCACATCGCCATGGACGGCTGGTCGTTCGGCCCTCTCGCCCGGGACCTGTCGCGGGCGTACGCCGCCCGTTCGGAAGGCCGGGTGCCGGAGCTGGCTCCGTTGCCCGTCCAGTACGCGGACTACGCGTTGTGGCAGCGCGAGTTGCAGGGCGACGTTTCGGATCCTTCCAGTCTTGTCGGTGGGCAGCTCGCCTACTGGTGGGCAGCCCTCGGGGGGTTGCCCGACCAGCTGGAACTGCCCACCGACCGGCCCCGGCCGGCGCGGCCGAGCCAGTGCGGCTCCACGGTCCCCATCGACGTGGACCCGGCCGCGCACGCTCGGATGCTCGGCCTGGCACAGTCCACCGGAACGAGCCTGTTCATGGTGGTGCAGGCCGGGTTCGCGACGCTGCTGACCCGGCTCGGAGCCGGGACGGACATCCCGCTGGGCAGCCCCGTCGCCGGTCGTGACGACGATGCGCTCGACGACCTCGTCGGCTGCTTCATCAACACGCTCGTCCTGCGCACCGACACCTCGGGCGATCCGACGTTCGCCGAGGTGCTGGCCCGCGTCCGCGCCGCCGACCTGGCCGCCTACGGCCACGCGGACCTGCCGTTCGACCGTGTCGTCGAGGCGCTCAACCCGGTGCGCTCGCTCGCCCTGCACCCGCTCTTCCAGGTCATGCTGGTCTTGCAGAACACGCCGCGCGGGCAGTTCGAGTTCCCGGGCCTGGCGGTCGGACGGGAGTACGTCCACACCGGCACCGCCCGCCTGGACCTGGTCGTCGACCTGACCGAGCAGCCGGGCGGCGGCCTGCACGGAACCCTGGAGTACAGCACCGACCTGTACGACCGCGCGACCGCCCACCGGCTCGCCGGGTGGCTGGTGCGCCTGCTGGACGCCCTGGCCGCCGACCCGGACCAGCCGATCAGCCGACCCGAACTGCTCGACCCCGCCGAACGCGACCTGATCGTCACGACGTGGAACGACACGGCGGTCGACGCGCCGATGCTCCCCGTCCACCGGCAGATTGAGGCGCGGGCCGCCCGCGAACCCGGGCACCCGGCCGTGATCTTCCGTGGCGAGGAACTCGACTACGCCCGGCTGGACGCCCGCGCCGACCGGCTGGCCCGGCGGCTGGCCCAGCGGGGCGTCGGGCCGGACACCTTCGTCGCGGTCTGCGCGCCGCGTTCCGAACGGCTGGTCGTCGCGTTGCTCGCCGTCCTGAAGGCGGGCGGCGCCTACCTGCCCATCGACCCCGACTATCCGGCGGACCGTGTCGCGTACATGCTCGACGACGCGTCCCCGGTGCTGGCCCTGGTCACCGGCGCCACCGCCGCCCTGCTCCACCAGGACGGGGTGCCCCTGCTGGATCTTGATGATCTCGACGGCGTGGCGGACGAGAGCGAGGACGAGGGCGAGTCGACCGATCGTGTCGCGCCGCCGGTGCCGGTCTCGCTGGACGCCGCCGCCTACGTGATCTACACCTCGGGTTCGACGGGCCGTCCCAAGGGAGTCGTCATCTCCCACCGGGCGCTGGCCAACTTCCTCGGTGCCATGGCCGAACGTTTCCCGCTCGGACCGGCGGACCGGTGGCTCGCCGTGACCACGATCGCCTTCGACATCTCCAACCTCGAACTCTGGCTGCCGCTGGTGTCGGGCGCGGGAATCGTCCTCGCGGACCGGGACACCGTCCAGGATCCGGCGGAGCTGAGCGCGCTGGTCAAGCGGGAGGGCGTCGGCATCATGCAGGCCACGCCGTCGCTGTGGCAGGCCCAGCTCGGCGCCGACCCGGGCGCCTTCTCCGGCCTGCGGATGCTCGTCGGCGGCGAGGCGCTCCCTCCGGCACTGGCCGAGGCGATGTGCGAGCGCGCCGCCGAGGTCACCAACGTCTACGGGCCGACCGAGACGACGATCTGGTCGACGGCGGCCCGTGTCGTCCCGGACGAAGGCGCGCCCTCGATCGGCCGTCCCATCTGGAACACCCGGGTCTATGTGCTGGACGCGGCCCTGCGGCCTGTCCCCACCGGTGTCGCGGGCGAGCTGTACATCGCGGGCGACGGCCTCGCGCGCGGCTACCTGAACCGTCCGGCGCTGACCGCCGAACGTTTCGTGGCCGATCCGCTCGGGCCGCCCGGAGCGCGCATGTACCGCACCGGGGACCTGGCCCGATGGCGGGCGGACGGCACCCTGGACTACATCGGCCGGGTCGACCACCAGGTGAAGATCCGCGGCTTCCGGATCGAGCTGGGCGAGGTCGAGTCCGCGCTGGCCGCCGACCCCCGCGTCGCCCAGGCAGTCGTGGTGGTGCGCGAGGACCGTCCCGGAGACCGGCGTCTGGTCGGCTACGTCGTGCCCGCCGCCGGTGCCGCACCCGACCCCGCCGACCTGCGGGCCTTCGTCGGCGAGACGCTGCCCGCGTACATGGTGCCGTGGACGATCGTCGTGCTCGACGCGCTGCCGCTCACCCCGAACGGCAAACTCGACCGCAAGGCACTGCCCGCCCCCGAACCGCCAGCCGAGGCGCCCGCGAAGGCGCGGCGGGCGCCGTCCTCCCCGTCGGAGGAACTGCTGTGCTCGCTGTTCGCGACCGTGCTCCGCCGGGATGCGGTGGGGCCGGACGACGGGTTCTTCGACCTCGGCGGCGACAGTATCGGGTCCATCCGGCTGGTCGGCATCGCCCGCAAGGCCGCGCTGCCGCTCAAGGCCCGCGACGTCTTCGAGCACCAGACCGCCGCCCGGCTCGCCCGCGTGCTGGACGGCCGATCCGGCCGCGACCCGGTCCGCGAACGAGCGAAGGACGAACCGCTCGTCGACCTGACCGTGACACAGCGGGCGGAGATCTCCGCCAGATGGCCGGACGCGACCGAGATCCTGCCGCTGTCGCCGCTGGCGGAGGGCCTGCTGTTCCACGCGATGTACGACGCGGGGGCGCGGGACGTCTACACCGTCCAGGTCGCCGTGGAGTTTCGCGGGCCGCTCGACCCGGCACGCCTGCGGGCCGCCGCGCGACGGCTGCCGGACCGGCACCCCAACCTGCGCGCCGGGTTCTGGCACGGCGATCTGGAGCGTCCGGTCCAGGTGATCCCGGCGCTTGCCGAACCGCCATGGGACGAAACCGACCTGACCGGACTGCCCGCGCCGGACAGGGACGCCGAACTCGGACGCCTCCTGGACGACGAACGGTCCCGCCGTTTCGACCTGACCGCCCCGCCCCTGATGCGATGGCGACTCGTGAAGCTGGACGCCGAGCTTCACCAGGTGGTCCTGACCTGCCATCACACGATCATCGACGGCTGGTCGCTGCCGATCCTCGTCCGCGACTGGCTGACCTTCTACCAGGACGGCGAGTCCGCCGCCGGGCGGCTCGGGCCCGTCCGTCCGTACCGCGACTACCTGGCCTTCCTCGCCGCGCAGGACCGGGCGGCGGGCGAGGCGGCCTGGCGGGACACGCTCGCCGGGCTCGACGAGCCCACCCTCCTGTTCAACGCCGACAACCCCGACAAGGAAGGCGGGTCGCCCGACTACCTCACGGTCGAGCTGCCGGAGGAGACGACCGGCCTGCTCACCACGGTCCTGCGGGAGCACGGCCTGACGCTCAACACCGCCGTGCAGGGGATGTGGGCGTTGCTGCTGTCACGGTTGACCGGCCGCGACGACGTCGTCTTCGGCACGACGGTCTCCGCGCGTCCGCCCGAGCTGCCCGGCGCCGAGTCGATGGTCGGGTTCTTCCTCAACACGTTGCCGCTGCGGGTTCGCACCGATCCGGCGCTGCCGCTGACCGACCTCCTCGCCCGCGTCCAGGAACGCCAGTCGCGGCTGATGGAGAGCGGCCATCTCGGGCTCGCCGACGTCCAGCGGATCGCCGGGCTCGGCCCGCTGTTCGACACCGTGACGGTGGTGGAGAACTTCCCCGACGCTCCCGGCTCGCCCGTCCCCGGGCTGACCGCGACGATCCTGGACGGCCAGGACCTCCCGCACTATCCGCTGGGCCTGGCCGTCGTCCCGGGGGAGCGGCTGGTCCTGCGCGTGGCCTACCGCACCGGCCTGGTCGACCGCGGCATGGCCGAGCGGGTCGGACGGTGGATGCTGCGCCTGTTCACCGAGACGGCCACGGACCCGGGCCGCCCGGTCGGACGGCTGTGTCTGCTCGACGAGTCCGAACGCCGGTGGGTCACCGGCGGCTGCTACGACACCGCCGTCGAGGTCCCGGAGCTACCGCTGCCCGCCCAGATCGAGCGGCAGGTAGGCCGCACCCCCACGGCGACCGCCGTGATCTGCGCGGACGACACGCTCGACTACCGGGAGCTCAACGCCCGCGCGAACCGGCTCGCCCACCATCTGATCGACCTCGGCGCGGGCCCGGAACGGCTCGTCGCGCTGGCGGTGCCCCGATCCACCGACATGATCGTCGCCTGGCTGGCGGCGCTGAAGACGGGCGCCGCCTACCTGCCGATCGACCCCGCGTACCCGCCGGAACGGATCGAGTTCATGCTCGCCGACGCGGACCCCGTGCTCACCGTGACGACCCGCGCGGTCGCGGAGCGGCTGCCGGACGACGGCCGGGACCGCGTCGTCATGGACGCTCCGGCGGTGCTCGCCGCCACGTCCGCCCGGCCGTCGACCGACCCGACCGACGCCGACCGGACGCGGCCGCTGTCACCGCGACACCCGGCCTACGTCATCTACACGTCCGGCTCCACCGGCACCCCCAAGGGCGTGATGGTCACCCACACCGGCATCGCCGGGACCGCCGGGACGCACATCGAACGCCTCGGCCTGGACGAGACCAGCCGCTTCCTGCTGGTCGTGTCGATCAGCTTCGACGTGTCGATGGCCGACATCGCCATGACCCTGCTGTCGGGCGCGGCTCTGGTCGTCCCGGGGCCGGACCGGCAGGTGATCGGCGACGACCTCGCCCGGCTCATCGCCGAGCACGGCGTCACCCACACCGACCTGGTCGCGTCGATGCTGGGCTCGCTGCCCGGCTCCGACCTGCCGAGCCTGCGCGGATTCGTGGTCGGCGGCGAGGCGTGCCCGCCCGAACTGGTGGCCCGCTGGTCGCCCGGCCGGACCATGATGCAGGTGTACGGGCCGACCGAGACCACCGTCGTCGCCACCATGAGCGACCCGCTGTCGACCGCAGATGACGGCCGTCCACCGATCGGACGTCCCATCTGGAACACCCGCGTGTACGTGCTGGACCCCGCCCTCAACCCGGTCCCGGACGGGATCACCGGGGAGCTTTACATCGCCGGTGACGGGGTCGCCCGCGGCTATCTGAACCGTCCGGCGCTGACCGCGGAACGGTTCGTCGCCGACCCGTTCGGGCCGCCGGGCGCCCGCATGTACCGCACCGGCGACCTGGTGCGCAGGCGCGCGGACCGGAACCTGGAGTTCGTCGGCCGCGCCGACCACCAGGTGAAGATCCGCGGATTTCGGGTCGAGCTGGGGGAGATCGAGGCGGCGCTCGCCAAGCATCCGGAGGTCGCGCGGGTCGCGGTGGTGGTCCGCGAGGACCGGCCGGGCGACCGGCGCCTGGTCGGCTACGTCGTGGCCACCACCGCCGACGGGACGCCGCCGCCCGACCCGGACGCGCTGCGCCGCTTCGCCGGGCAGACGCTGCCGGACCACATGGTGCCCTCGGCGGTCATGGTCCTGCCCGACCTGCCGCTCACCCCGAACGGGAAGCTGGATCAGCGAGCGCTCCCTGCCCCCGAACCCCGGACGGCGGGCACCGGACGCGCGCCGCGCACGGCACGCGAAGCGCAACTGTGCGGCCTGTTCGCCAAGGTGCTCGGCCTGCCACTCGTCGGCGTCGACGACGACTTCTTCGACCTGGGCGGCCACTCGCTGCTCGCCCTGCGGCTCATCTCCTCGGCCCGCGAGTCCTTCGGGATCGAGCTCGGGCTGCGCGCCCTCTTCGAGGCACCGACGGTAGCGGACCTCGCGTCCCGGCTCGACCCCGACACCGCCGAGGGATCCGGCACCGAGAAGGACTTCGAGGTGCTGCTGCCCCTTCGTCCACGGGCGAAGGGAACGCCGCTGTTCTTCGTCCATCCGGCCGCCGGTACGGGCTGGGTCTACTCGGGGCTGCTCGGCCATCTCGACTGCCCGGTGTACGCCCTCCAGGCCAGGGCGCTGACCGACCCCACCGCCGACGCGGGGACGCTGCGCGAACTCGCGGCGGACTACGTCGAACAGATCCGGACCGTCCAGCCGGACGGCCCGTACCAGCTGGCGGGCTGGTCGTTCGGCGGGGTCGTGGCGCACGCCATGGCGACGCACCTCCAGGCCGAAGGGGAGCGCGTCTCCCTGCTGGCGATGATGGACGCCTACCCCGTCGAACCCGAGTCGCGCGGGGAGGCACCGCAGGCGGGGGAGACAGCGCAGGCGGGGCAGGCGGGGCAGGCGGGGCAGACAGCGCAGGACGCCGACGAGCAGGACGCGATCGCCGCCGTCCTGGAGTCGATCGGCCACGACCCGGACGACATGGGCCATCTCGGCGACGAGCGCCTGGCCGCACTCGCCAGGGCGTTCACCCAGAACGTCGCGCTGCTCAACGCCCACGGCCCGGACGTCTTCGACGGGCCGCTGCTGTTCTTCGCCGTGTCCCAGGGCAAGGACGCTTCCTCGCCCGCCCCCCGGATCTGGAGCCGGTACGTCACCGGTGACATCGAGACCCACGACGTCCCGTCCACGCACACGACCATGACCCGGCCGGACGCGTTGGCAGAGATCGGCCCGGTGCTGCGCGGACACGTCGACCACCTTCCAGCCTCCCGACAGGAGTCGAGCACGTCATGAGCAACCCGTTCGAGAACCCCGACGCCAGCTACCTCGTCCTGGTCAACGACGAAGGCCAGTACTCCCTCTGGCCGCGGTTCGCGGAGGTGCCCGCCGGATGGGAGACGGCGTTCGGCCCGGACGGCAGGCAGTCCTGCCTGGACCACATCGAGCGGACCTGGACCGACATGCGTCCGAACAGCCTGGTGGCGTCCGAACGGTCGTCCTAGCCGGACTAGCCGGAGGCGAGGAGGAACCATGAAGGACCGGCCGACCCGCAACCCGTGGCTCGTGCTCCTCACGCTGTGCCTGGGCCAGTGCCTCGTTCTGCTGGACACCACGATCGTGAACGTCGCGATCCCGTCGATGACCAAGGACCTCAGCGCGCAGGTCGACGACATCCTGTGGGTGAGCAGCGCGTACACGCTGGCCTACGCGGTGCTGCTGGTCAACGCCGGTCGGCTCGGCGACCTCTACGGGCAGAAGCCGCTGTTCCTCGGCGGCGTCGCCGTGTTCACCGTCGCGTCCGCCGTCTGCGGTCTGGCCCAGACGCCCGGCCAGTTGATCGTGGCCAGGGTGGTGCAGGGGGTCGGCGCCGCGCTGCTCACCCCGCAGTCCCTCTCGGTGATCTCCAAGATCTTCGAGCCGGAGCGGCGCGGGGTCGCGCTCGGCGTCTGGGGGTCGGTGGTCGGCGCGGCGGCCGCGATCGGACCGACCGCCGGAGGGCTGGTCATCGCCGTGCTCGACTGGCGGTGGATCTTCTTCATCAACCTGCCGCTGGGCGCGCTGGTGTTCGTCCTGTCCATGGTCGTCGTGCCGCGGCTGCCGGGCGAGCGCCGCCATTCGCTGGACTGGCTCGGCACCGGCCTCGTCACCGTCGGCCTGTTCATGGTGGTGTACGGGCTGCTGGAGGGCGAGCCGCACGGCTGGGGCCGCGTGCTCGGCCCGGCGACGGCGCCGGAGCTGATGGCGGCGGGAGTGCTGCTCCTGGTGCTTTTCGTTTTTGTGGAGCGCGGTCGGCAGGACCGGGAACCGCTGCTGCCGTTCGAGGTGCTCCGCGACCGCAACTTCACCGTGATGAGCCTGGTGGTGTGGGCGCTGCCGTGCAGCCTCGGCGCGATGCTCCTGCTCATCATGATCTATCTACAGTCGGCGCTCGGCATGGGCGCGTTCACGGCCGGGCTCACCATGGCGACGGCACCCGCCATCTCGGTGTTCGTGTCCCCGATCTCGGGCCGCCTGATCGACCGGTTCGGCGGCAAGTACGTGATGATCGCGGGCTTCGCGCTGTTCGCCGGTGGCATTGGCTACTTCGCCGTGTTCGCGCGGGCGGACGCCTCTTGGTGGAGCCTGCTGCCCGGACTCGTGATCTTCGGCCTGGGCATGGGGGTCGCGGCCGCGCCGCCCGGAGCGATAGCGATGCGCGACGTCGACCCCGCCCTGTCCGGGGCCGCCTCCGGACTGTTCAACATGAGCCGGGTCGGAGGCCAGGTCGTCGGCGGCGCGGTGGTCGGCGCCCTGCTGGAGGCACAGCTCGCCGCGCGCTCGGTCGGCCTGTCCCCGCAGACGGCGGCCGACCGCGCGGCACTGGCCGACGCCGTCCGGGTGACGTACCTGTTCCCGGTGCTCGCGCTGGTGGTCGCGGTGCTGGTCACCACCGCCGCGCGCCGTCCCGCGACCGTCGCCCGGGTGCGGGTCCCGGAGCCGCAGCCCACCGGTACAGCCAGCGAATGACTGGAGGAGAGCAATGGATTTCAGCCTTTTCTACTTCTCGGACGACGGAGCGGGCGCCCCGGGCAGGGAGCGTTACCGCCTGCTGCTCGACGGTGCGCGCTTCGCCGACCGGCACGGGTTCACGGCGGTCTGGACGCCCGAACGGCACTTCCACCCCTTCGGCGGCATCTACCCGAACCCGTCGGTGGCCGGAGCGGCCGTCGCGGCGATCACCGAACATGTGGAGATCCGGGCGGGCAGCGTGGTCGCGCCGCTGCACCACCCCGTCCGCCTCGCGGAGGAGTGGGCGGTGGTCGACAACCTGTCGGACGGCCGCGTGTCACTCTCGTTCGCCCCGGGGTGGCACGCGACCGACTTCGTCCTCGCACCGGACAACTACTCGGGGCGGCGGGACGTCATGGCCCAGTCGCTCGACACTGTGCGGCGGCTCTGGCGGCGCGAGACGGTGGAGCTGACCGACGGGTCCGGCGAGCGTGCCGAGGTGCGGATCTATCCGGCCCCCGTCCAGCCCGAACTGCCGATCTGGCTCACCAGCGCGGGCAGCCCCGACACGTTCCGCGCGGCGGGCACCCTCGGCGCCGGGCTGCTCACCCACCTCCTCGGCCAGGACATCGAGGACCTCGCCAAGAAGATCGCCATCTACCGGGCGGCGTACACCGGGGACGGCGCGCCACGGGTCGCGCTCATGCTGCACACCTTCCTCGGCGAGGACCGGGAGGCGGTCCGGGAGATCGTCCGGACGCCGTTCAGCGAGTACATCCGCAGCTCGATCGGCCTGATCGCGCGAGCGTCCGGAGACCTCCTCCCCGACGTCGACCCCGCGGACCTGGACCCGGAGGACGTCGACTTCCTGGTGCGGCGCTCGTTCGACCGCTACTTCGACACCGGCGGACTGTTCGGCCGGGGCGAGGACGCCGCGCCCCTGCTGGAGACGCTCACCGACATCGGGGTCGACGAGGTCGCCTGCCTGATCGACTTCGGCGTCGACACCACCGCCGTCCTCGACGGGCTGGGCCGCCTGGCCACCCTCAAGGACATCTGGCAGCGGTCATGACGTCCACCACGGTCGCCGACACCGGCACGGCCGGGCTCCGCCACGTGTTCGGCCACTTCGCGACGGGCGTCACGGTCATCACGACCATGGCGTCCGGTGAGCCCGCCGGGTTCTGCTGCCAGACGTTCGTCCCCGTGTCGCTTGAGCCGCCCCTGGTGTCGTTCTGCGCGGCCAGGACGTCACGGACCTGGCCGCGGATCCGCGCCTCCGGGGCGTTCTGCGTGAACGTCCTCACCGCGGACCAGACCGACGTGGCCCGCCGCTTCGCCGCCCCGTCCGACCAGGGCCGCTTCACGAGCCTGGACCTGAGCCCGTCCCCCACCGGCTCCCCGATGCTGTCGGGAGCACTGGCCTGGATCGACTGCTCGCTCTACAGTCACCAGGTCGCGGGCGACCACCACATCGTCCTCGGCCGGGTCCGCCACGTCCGAGCCGCGCCCACCGGCGACCCTTTACTGTACTTTCGAGGCACCTTCGCCTAAGCCGCGTCACGAAATCGGCGTCGAACCTGACGCCATTTTCGGCGCTCTTCTTGCAGGCGTTGGACGTCGCTATGGCTTGCGTAGGACGCCGCCGTATTCGCACATGTCCCGCGCAATTCTGGACGCGCCGACGAACTGGACCAGTTCGTCCGGGACGGGCGCCAGGGGCGGTTGGTCGGGGTCCGGGCGCCAGTCGGCGAGGTTGACCAGGCCCGGTTCGACCGGGTCCAGGCCGTCCAGGAGGAGCGCGTCGACCTCTTCGCGGGTGCGGTTCTGCCACGGGATCCCGGCGACCTTCATCCGGGCGTCCAGGTCGGTGGCCCGGTCGGGGTCGGAGCAGACGATCTGGGAGAACGCCAGGTGACTGCCGGACGCCGACCGGCCCATGAGGCCGTTCACGAGGCCGCGCGGGTCGTCGGCGTCGACCAGGTGGTGGCCGACGGAGAGGAACAGCACCGCCAGCGGCTCGTCGAAGTTGATCAGCCGTCGCAGGTCGGGGTGGTCCAGAACGGCGTCCACGTCGCGGAAGTCGGCGTTGATGACGATGGTGGAGCCGTTCCCGGCGAGAAGCGCGCGGCCATGGGCCAGGACGATGGGGTCGACGTCGACGTAGACGACGCGGGCGTCGGGCGCGAACTTCTGGGCGACCTGGTGGACGTTGTCGTCGGTGGGCAGCCCGCACCCCATGTCCAGGAACTGCCGGATTCCGGCCTGGGTCGCCAGGTACCGGACGGCCCGGTAGAGGAACAGCCGGTTCTGCCGGGCGATGTCGATCGCCTCGGGGAACGCGGGTGCGGTCTTCAACGCGAAGTCGCGATCGACCTGGTAGTTGTCCTTGCTGCCCAGCGCCCATCCGTACACCCGTGCCGACGCGGGCACATCATGACGGATCTCGACCAGCGGTTCACGATCTTCGGCGGCCACCTTGCGCTCCCGATCCCTAGTGCAGTTGTACGAACAGACTACGGTAGTCGGCCATCCCGCGCTCTGTCCGAACCTTCTTCACAAGGCGTCGGAAACGTGTCAGATTCCGCAATTGCGGTTATGCCATTGGCGTGTGACCAGGTGCCTTATCAGGGCGTTGGCTGGGCTTCTTGGATGCGGTGCCGCTGCGACGGGCCAGCACCGTGGTCCCAGGGCCGGAGGCGGCGGACATCGCCGCCCTGGTCGCCGGTGGCTAGTCCATGCGCTGGAGTTTGACCTGACGTTCGGTCTGGGCGAATCCGAGCGACCGGTAGATCCTGATCGCCGCGCCGTCCGACTCGGCGACGATCACCAGCGTTCGGGCTCCCCTGGCGACAGCCTCCGTCCCGGCGAAATGGACAAGCGCGGAAGCCAAGCCGCGTCGCCGGAACGCGGGATGTGTTTCGACGTGCTGGTAGCGGGCGACGCCTTGGCCGTCGTCGACGACGCCGAGGCTCGTGCGCAGGTCGCCGTCCACGAACGCGCCGAACCAGGTGGCATCGCCCGCCTCGCACAACAGCCGTTCCTCAGCGAGCTTCGCCGTCCGGAAGGCGGTGTTGTCCTTCGACGGTCTTGACTCGTCACAGGCGAGCCGCAGTGCTGCCACCTGGCCCCAGTCGTCTCCGGTCAGCAGTCGCAGCTCGGCCTCCGCCGACCGCGTGGGCACCCGGAGCGAGGAAGCCGTAAGGACCGCGTCGACCTCAACACTGATTCCGAGCCGTTCCCATTCCGCGCGTGGGCCCACCTCGCCATTGGTTCCGTCCACGCCGATCGCCAGATGAGACGCTTCCGGGAACTCCCTGGCGAAAAGACCGGGAGCCTCCGGGAGCGCGTCATGAGCCACGAGGACGAAGTTGCCCCACCAGAAGGACGGGTTGCCGGGCGTCCGGACCACCTGGTGGGACGGGTGATCGACGATGACCGAACCGGCCAGTCGGCGCACCACCAGATCCGTCCGGAACGCGAGAGATCGGATCTTCACCCGGTGATCCTAGGGCGGACCTGACGCCCGGAAACGGGACTGTGGCCGTCCAATCACCTTCCTTCGGCGCCCAACTGCCGCAGCAGGCCGCGATTGTCGGTGCGGACCCACTCCTCGATGAGACGGCCCTGGTCGTCGAAGCGGAAGATGTTGATCAGGTCGAACACGACACGTTCGCCGTTGGGTCGCACCGGACCGGCCGGTGACTGGGTGAACTCGCGGACGAAGGTCCCCTCGATCCAGGTCTGGCAGGCCATGTGGTCGCCCTCGGCCACCACGATGCCGCGCCGGATCGACCGGTCGTCGAAGGCGGCCCGGATCGCCGCGAAGTAGTCGTTGAGCCCGTCGAAGTCGGCTTCGGAACCGTCCGGCCCGTGGAAGCGGAACTTCTCCGTGTCGAAGTACGTCGCGGTCTCGACCGGATCCTCGCCCGATACCTCCAGCTCACCAGCCCGGACCAGGCGTGCCACAAGCTCGTCCCGCGTGAATTGTTGTGTCATGCCTCCCAGCCTGCCCGCTGCGAGCCATGCCGTCCAACGATGATTCGGCATCCAAATCATTACCATAATGCATGATACTTGGGCCATGGCTGAGTTCACCCTCACTGGTCTCCGCATCGTCCACCAGGTCGCCACCGTGGGCTCGTTCACCCGCGCCGCCGAGATGCTCGGCTACACCCAACCAGCGGTGTCCCGTCAGGTCGCCGCCATGGAGGCGGCCGCCGGAGCACCCCTGTTCGACCGCAGGGGACGCGGCGCGGCGCTGACCCCGGCGGGCCAGGTGCTCGTCCGGCGCGCGACGGAGATCCTCGCCGACCTGGCGGCGACCGAACTGGAACTGGCCGGGCTGCGCGATCGCCTCGCGGGCCGCCTCACGATGGGCGCCTACCCCACCGCGACCATGGCCCTGGTGCCCCGCGCGATGGCACAGGTGATGTCCGGCCACCCGGGCCTCGCCGTCGTCCTGGAGGAGGCCTCCACACCCACCCTGCTCCGACGACTCCGAGCCGGTCGCCTGGACGTCGCCGTCATCGGCGTCGGCCACGGCCTCCCCGACTACGATCTGACCGAACTCCGACAAACCACCCTGCTCCACGGCAACCTTCGCGTGGCCGTCCCGGACACGCACAGGTTCGCGGACCACACCGCCGTCTCAGTAGCGGACCTGACCCAGGAACTCTGGATAGCCGGGGACGGCGAAGCGGGCGCGCCACAGTTCGGAGCCTGGCCCACCCTCTCCAACCCCCACATCGCCTACACCGCCCGCAACTGGTCGACCCGCCTCGGCCTCGTCGCCGCCGGTCTGGGCCTCACGGTCGTCCCCGACCTGGCCCTCCCAGCCCTACCACCAGGCGTCCGCACCGTAACGGTCACCGACGGCCACTGGACCGGCCGCGCCACCGTAGCCATAACCCACCCACGCCCCTCCGCCCAGACCCAAGCAATGGTGACCGCCCTCCAAACCCAAGCCACCACCCTCCAAACCTCCTAACCCACAACCCACAACCCACACACTGCCTCGGCGCCGCCCCCGGCACCCGACAGCCCGAAAAGACCATCAGCCCACGCGCCCTGACCTACAACCGGTCAAGCAGATCCTTCTTCTTGGCGAAGCTCGCCAAGCTGTGTGAACACCCCGTGACCCGCATCCGAGGTGGCGGCCTGAATCGCTGGTGCCTAACCCTGGCCATGAGAGAGGACCGGAAGCGCGTTGGCCAGTACTCTGCTAAGTAACCGCACTGACCTCAACGGGGGCGCCACGAGCCATGCACGCGCTGACTCTCCCATTGCCGTCCGGTGAGACCTGGACTCGGGCAGACTATGAGGCTCTGCCCGAAGACCTCCCGGCACGTGTGAGCCTCATCCACGGAGAACTCGTCGTGAGCCCACGGCCCCGTCCGATTCATCAGCGCATCGCGCGGCGTTTGGCGACTCGTATCGAGGACGCCGCTCCCGATGCTTGGCAGGTCGACACCGATGTGGACGTCCTGCTGAGCGATGACGAGATGGAGCCGGTCGAGATCGCCCCCGACATCGTCGTGTACTCCGCCGAGCACGACATCTACGAGCGCCCCATCCCTGTCGAGATGGTCGCTCTTGTCGTCGAGGTGGTGTCACCGTCCACCAAGCGCAAGGACCGGCGGATTCAGCCCACCCTGTACGCGGAGGCCCAGGTCCGGCACTACTGGAGGGTCGAGACCGACCAGACCGCACCGGCCTTCGCGATCTATTCCTACGAGCTGGATGACGCCACCGGCGCGTATGTCGCCACCGGTGTGCACCATGAGCGGATCACCGCCACCTTGCCGTTCGACCTCGAAATCGAGCTCAAGGCCGTCCGAGAGCGCTGACCCGTCCCGCTTCGCCCCGCCTCCGCCATTCTCGGTTTGTGGCGCGGCCCCGCGCTGCTCCCCGTCAGCCGGTGGGGGTTTGGGGGAGGGTGGATTGGAGGTGGTTCAGGTGGGTGGTGAGGATTTCTTCGAAGGCGGCGCGGCGGTCTGCGCCTACTGGTCGGAGGTCTCGGGCGAAGTGGGAGAGGGCGGGGAAGCGGTCGGGGTCGGCGCCGAGGACGGCGACGCGGAAGGACTCCAGGCCCTGTTCGAACTCTTCGGGGCGTAGGGCGTTGAACGCCGTTCCGGCGGAGACCAGGCCGAGGAGCAGGACCGCGAGGCGGTGGTAGTGGGCGGGGATCTCCTCGTCGGGCAGGCCGGAGGCCTGTAGGGCCTGGAGCGCCTCTTCCATGGCGAGGCGGGAGCCGAGGCCGCTTGAGGCGTAGCGGCCCCAGATTGTGGCGAGCTGGGGGTGTTCGGCGAACGCGTCCCAGATGCGCAGGCACGACGTGACGATGCGCTGTTTCCAGTCGCCCTCGGGACGGTAGTCGGCCATCGCGGCGATGACGACCCGGTCGGCGAGCGCGCGCATCAGTTCGGTCTTGGTGCGGAAGTGCCGGTAGAGGCTGGACGAGTCGGTTCCGAGCGCGATGGCGAGCTGTCGCATGCTGAACGTCTGGACGTCGCCGGTGCGCAGCATCTCCACCGCCGTGTCCAGGATCTCCTCGGTCGTCCAGCGCCGTCTGCCTGCCATGTCACCCCTCTCCGTCTGTCTCAACTTAGCCTATGCACGCACCATTGCACGCACTGCGTGCATAATGATGGCAAGGACTCGGAACGTGAAGGAGACGTCCCATGGCAGAGCTGCATGACCTCACCGCCGTCGAGCAGGCCGCGGCCGTCGCGCGCGGCGCGGTCAGCCCGGTGGAGTTGGTTGATCACTATCTGGACCGCATCGGCCGCCTTGATGGTGAGTTGGGTGCGTTCGTCGCTGTTACGGAGGACGCCGCGCGTGCTCGGGCGCGGGAGGCCGAGCGCATGGTGCGGTCGGGGGCGGCGTTGCCCCCGCTGCACGGGGTGCCGACCGCGATCAAGGACCTGACATGGACCGCCGGAGTGCCGACCGCATACGGGTCGCGGGCGTTCAAGGGGTTCGTGCCGGACGTGGACGCCGCCCTGGTGACCGCCCTGCGTGCTGCGGGGACGATCAGTCTCGGCAAGACCGTCACCTCTGAGTTCGCGTTGGCCCCGCATGGTGAGACCGACCTCGGCATCGAGTCGCGCAACCCCTGGGACACCGCCCGCTCGGCGCTCGGTTCCAGCGCTGGGGCCGCCTCGGCGGTCGGTGCCGGGCTGGTGCCGTTCGCGCACGCGAGCGATGGCGGCGGGTCGATTCGGATTCCCGCCGGGGCGTGCGGGCTGGTCGGGTTGAAGCCGTCCAGGGGCCGCGTCTTCAACGGGCCGCTGCCCTCGGACGCGGGCGGGGTCGCGGTCGAGGGCGCCGTCACCCGGACGGTCCTGGACACGGCGGTGGTGCTGGACGCGCTGGCCGTCGATCACCCGGGCGCCCTGGCCACGGTGCCGCGACCCGAGGTCTCGTTCACCGAATGTGCTGGTCAGGAGCCGGGACGGCTCCGCATCGGGCGGTACTCGACTCCGCTCGTTGACGCCGTTGTAGAAACGGACTGCCTGGCCGCCTACGAGGTGGCGACCGATGCGCTGGTGGCGCTCGGACACGAGGTGGTCGACATCGAGCTGCCCATGGATCCGGCGTTCGCCGACGCCTTCATCGACGTGTGGAAGGTCGTCGCGGCGTCGCTGCCGGTGCCGCCCGAGGCCGAGCCGCTGTTGCGTCCGGTCACCCGGTGGCTGCGCGAACGCGGCCGGAACATCAGCGCGACGAGGCTGGTCGCCGCCCGTGGAGTGATGGAGACCGCGTCCCGCCAGATCGTCGCGCGTACCGCTGGCTACGACGCGGTGCTGTCACCGACCACGCCCTTCGGCCCGCCCCCCGCCGGGTGGTTCACCTCGTCCGGCAACCCGGAGGACGAGTTCGCCCGCAGCATGCAGTACGCGGCGTACGGCCCGTTGCAGAACGCCACCGGGCAGCCCGCGATCTCGCTTCCCGCGCACTGGACCGGCGGCGGGCTGCCGATCGGCGTGACGCTGACGGGCCGTCCCGCCGACGAGGCGACGCTCCTGCGACTCGGCGCGCAGCTGGAGGACGCCCTGGCCTGGGCCGACCGTAAGCCGCCGGTCTGGCACCGCTAGAACCACCCGACCCAGAAGAGGTGTTTCGGTATGACCGTTGCTCCGATCGAGCTTTATGAGTCCTTCATTCATCTGGACGAGGACGGCCAGGTGCACGCCGAGCCGAAGCCGACCACCGTCGAGCAGGACGGCTGGGAGGTGAAGGCGTTCTACGCCAGAAGCGACGCCGACGTCCACGCCGACCACTGGGAGGCCCATCCCGAGGCCGAGAAGATCGTGTCCTGCCTGATCGGGAAGCTGCGCCTCTACCTGCGTCCGGAACGTCCGGGACAGCGGGAGGAGGAGATCAGGCTCATGGCCGGGACGGCCGCGATCGTCCCGCGCGGACGCTGGCACCGCATCGAGCTGGACGTCCCCAGCACCATCATGGCCATCACCCTCCCGCGCGGCACGCGCCTGGAGAAGCGGACCGTCTGACGTTTTTCGCACGACCATGGTGACTCAGCGGCCGACACAAGGCCGGGAGGGAGATCACCATGGGATCGCCGACCATCCGGGTCGCTACGTACAACCTGTTCGAGGGCGGGCTCGACGGGATCGGGGACGATCGGGGGCGGGTGGGCGACTCCCGGCTTCGGGAGCAGGTCGAGCTGCTGGAGTCGCTCGACCTCGACCTGATCGGGTTACAGGAGGCCGGTTGGGGAGAGGACGGGCCGGAACTCGCGCGCCGGGTCGCGCGGGAGCTGCGCATGTCCTACTGCTTCGTCGGCCGCTCGCCCTTCTACCGGCTCGACCTCGCGGTGTTCGTGCGGGAAAGCACCGCCGTGACGGTCGTCGGGGCGGAGTACCTGCACGGGCCGCCGTGGGTTCACGGGCTCGCCAACATCGAGATGCGGGTGGCCGGGCATCCCCGGCCGATGCATTTCCTGGTCGGTCATTCGGCGCCCAGCAGCCCGACCATGCGGCTGGCCGAGGCGGAGATGGCGGCCGTCCATCGGCACCTGGACGCGATCTACGTGGCGGACTTCAACGCGGCGGCGATCGGGGACACCCCCGACACCACGGGCATCTCCGCGTTGAAGGCCGCCCGGAAGCTCGACACCCTCCCCGCCCGGGAACTGGCCGCCGCCGGTTTCCGCGATGTCGGCGCCGACTGGGGCGACTTCACCCCAACTGTCGGCCACACCAACGGCGGCCTCGCCTACCGATGCGACCGCATCCACACGACACTTCCCGCCGAGTGGACCACCGATTATGGAGTCGTCCTGGACGGCGACAAGCTCAGCGACCACCGGGCGGTCTGGGCCGAGTTCCGCATCGGCGGCCAGCCCTACGGCGCCTACTGACGGGAGTGATGTGAAAAGGCCGGGCTCATAGGCCCGGCCTTTGCTCTGTCACTGCTATTCAAAGTGTTTGTGATCTCGCCGAGATCACCACATGAAAATGGCGGGTTCGAATGCGGCAATAGCGGACGCTGCTTCGGCGGGATGAAAAGAGCCCAGAGTGGTAATAAAGAAAGCTAGAAGCACCAGGGAACCGTAGCATGTGCTGTTTCCTGGCAACAGTGGATCGGGACAAAAAGCGGTCAGCCGTCTGACCCCGTGCCTTCCCGTGCGAGCCTGGCGCGGACCGTCTCCGCCTCGGGCACGCCCAGTGACTCATAGAGACGCAGGGCTTGCATATTGAAAGCGGTGGCTTGGGTCTGGCCGTCTGTTCGGGATGTTACCTTGCCCAGGCCGTCGAGCGCGCGCGCCTCAAGGTAGGCGTCGCCGATGGCGCGAGCGGAGGTCAAGGACTCTTCGTAGTGGTCCAACGCCATGTGGTGACGGCCGGCTCTCAGGTAGGTCTCGGCAATGTTCAGAAGGGCAACAGTTGCCTCGAATCGCTCAGAGTTGTCGCGAGACATCGACAGGGCGTTGAGGAAGTGGATGAGGGCCTCGCCCTCGCGTCCCGTCGCGGCATAGAGGCGGCCTATGTTGTTCAGGCAGGCGGCCTCGCCGCGGCGGTCGCCGATCGTCCGGTATATGGACAAGGCCTCGCGGTACTGCTGCATCCCGTCGTCGGTCCGTCCGACCTTCATCCGTGCCGTGGCCACGTTGTTCAGCCACACGGCCCGGTGCTGGCGGCTCATCTCCATGACCTCGCCCGCCTCCTCGTAGTGCTTGAGAGCGGACGTGTCGCGGCCGAGTTGGAGGTCCATGTCGCCGAGGTTGTTCAGCGTCATCTGGCGCCCCTTACGGTTCCCCGTCGCCACATAGAGGGAAAGGGCCGTCCGGCTCCTTTCCTTGGCTTCGTCGTAGCGTCCCAGATGGAAGAGGACCATTGCGAGATGGTGCTGGACTTCCGCCTCGCCCTGAAGGTCGTCGGTAGAGCGGCGTATCTCCAGTGCCTGTTCGTAGTAACCCACGGCGACGTCGAAATCGGAACGTTGCCAATGGATCAGGCCCAATTGATCGAGAAGGGTGGCGACGGCGCCGCGAACGGCGGCGTCGCGAGCGGTGCTCAATCCTTCGTTCGCGGTCTGGTGGGCTTCTTCGAATCTGCCTTCGCGGAGAAGTATGTTGCTCAGGTCATTGAGAGCGTAGGCGGCGCCTTCATTGTCGTTCAGGGTGCGCCAGGCCGCGACCGCTCGCTCGTGTACTGCGACGGCTTCGGGCCAATGTCCGTGTGTTTCGAGGTATTCGTCGAGTGCCTTTGCTAGTAGGGCGGCGTGGCGTGGGCGTCCGCACTTCGACGCCTCGTGTGCGACTCGTTGTGCGTTTTCGAGCTCCGTCGTCATCCAGCTGCTCGCCTGCGTCGTGTCCTCGAAGAAGGTCGTCGAGGGTGTCGGTATCGGGCGGGAGCGGTACGGGAACAGGAGGCGGTCCGCGTGGGACGTGGCGGCGAGGTAATGGTCCAGGAGGCGGTCTACGGCGGCGTCGCGGATTGACGGCGGGTCGTGGTCGGCCACCAGTTTGCGGGCGTATTCGCGGATCAGGTCGTGGAAGCGGTACCGGCCCGGTTTGGTCTCCATGATCAGGTGGTGGTCGTGGAGGGCGTCCAGTTGCGTCTCGGCGTCGCTCAGTTCGGTGCCGAGCAGGACGGCGGCGTCCTGTGCGGACAGTTCCGTTCCGGGGTGCAGGCCGAGGAGGCGGAAGGCGCGGCGGCCCTCGGCGTCGAGGTCCATGTAGGACAGTTCGAACGCGACGTGGAGTTGGCGGTTCTCCGCTCGGATCTCGGTGAGGAGCCGTCCGCCGGCGACGAGACGTTCGGCGAGGTCCGTGACCGTCCAGCTTGTTCGGTGGCGTAGGCGGTTGCCGATCAGCTGGACCGCCAGGGGGAGGTGGCCGCACAGGCGGACGACGGTCTGGACGGCGTCGGGGTCGGCGTCCGGGCCGAGGTCGGCCGATCTGATCAGGAGCCGGGCGGCGTCGGCCGGGTCGAGGACGCCGAGTTGCAGGGCGCGGGCGGCGTCCAGGCCGGCCAGGCGGCGCCTGCTCGTGATCAGCACCAGGCAGCCGGGGGTGCCGGGCAGCAGCGGGCGGATCTGGTCGTGCGCGAGGGCGTTGTCGAGGACGAGCAGCAGCCGCCGCCGGGCCACCTCCGTCCGCCACAGCGCGGCCCGGCCGTCGAGGTCGGGTGGGATGCGTTCGGCGGCCACGCCGAACGTGCGCAGTAACCGGTCGAGCGCCGACGCGGGGTGGAGGGGTTCGCGTTCGGGGTTGTGCGCGCCGAGGTCGATGAACATCTGGCCGTCGGTGTAGCGCGGCGCGAGCAGGTGCGCGAGGTGGACCGCCAGCGTGGACTTCCCGACGCCGGGCATCCCGTCGATGGCGAGGACGGTGACGGTGCCGCCGCCGTCCTCGGCCAGGGTGGTGAGGCGCGCGAGTTCCGCTTCGCGTCCGGTGAAGGTGTGGAGGTCGCGCGGGAGGTCGCTGGGCGAGGCGGGCCGCGCGGACGGACGGGGCGGGATCAGCTCGGGATCCCCGGCGAGGATCCGCCGGTGCAGATTCTGGAGTTCGGCGTGGGGATGGGCGCCGAGTTCCGCGGCCATTCGCTGCCGGGCGTGCTCGTAGACGCGCAGTGCCTCGCTGGAACGTCCACTGCGGTGCAGGGCGAGCATCAGCAGTTCGACGGGTTTCTCGTCGTCCGGGAAATTGTCGACCAGTTCCGTCAGTTCGGGGACGAGTCGCGCGTCGTCGCCGTGGTCGAGACGGAGTTTCGCCAGTTCCAGCGTCGCGCCCAGGAATTCTTCCCGCATGGAGCGGCGGCGCCGGAGCGCCCATCGTCCGTACACGTTGCCGAGTGGCTGTTCGGTCCGCCACAGCCGGAGCGCCTCGGTGAGGAGGCGGACCGCCTCGTCCGGGAGGCCGCTGTCGGCGATCCCGCGGGCCTGGTCGCGTAACGACCGGAAGCGGTGGTAGTCGATCATGTCGGGGTCGACGTCGAGCGTGTACGTGCCGGGGCGTCCGACCAGCCGCGCGCCGCCGAGGGCCTCCAGGCCGCGCCGGAGCCTGGTCATGTGCGTGTAGAGCAGGTCCCTCGCCTTGGCCGGTGCCTCGCCGTCCCACACGCGGTCGACCAGGATGTCGGTGGTCACCGGTCGGCCGGGGGTCATCAGCAGGGAGGCGAGGGCGCAGCGTTCCTTCGCGTAGCCCAAGTGCTGACGCTGCCCACCCGACCACACTTCCAACGGGCCGAGGATGCGGAATTCCATCCGCACTCCCTAGAAAGGGGGAAGCTGACCTTGACATTCGATATCTTCTCATTGTCAAGTAAGAATTTCCACTAGTAAGGACGTTCTGGCCTGGCCACGATGGGTCTGCCGTCTGCCGTGAACTGCAAGCCTTCCGCAAGGGTGTCGCAAGGTCCGCCGCAAGGGCGTGCGCCGACGATCGGTGTGGGGTCGCGAGATCGGACAGCACTGAGCAGAGGGGCAGTGAATCGACAATGTCCGAAAGTCAATGGCGCCCGGTCCCGATCGGGCTCGGCGCCGAACGGTGGACCACCAGGCGGGAATGCAAGGCCGTGCTGGTGATCGTCCACACCGTCACCTCGGGGCAGCGGGTGTTGGAGGCCGCCGCGCTGCTGGAGAATGATCTGCGCGTCCAGGTCGTGTTCACCCGTGCTCCCGACGTGTTCGGGGCCGGGGTGGGGGATCTTCTCAGCTCCATCGGGGCCGCCCAGATCCCCTGGGAGCAGGCCACGCGGACGCGGTTCGACCTGGCGATGGCGGCGAGCCTGCGGGGGCTGCACGAGATCCACGCGCCGCTGATCGTCATGCCGCACGGGGCGGGGCACAACAAGCTCGTCGTCCGCCGCCGGGGCGGCCGGGCGGTGGGGGCGCGCGCCGCCTACGACCTGGACTCGCAGCGGCTGGTGCACGACGGGGAGCTGGTGCCGAACGCCATCGTCCTGGCCCACACCGAGGATCTCGGTCACCTGGGCAGGTCGTGTCCGGAGGCGGTTCCGGCCGCGGTGGTGTGCGGCGACCCGTGCTACGACAGGCTCGTCGCGAGCCTGGAGTGCAGGCCGTCCTACCAGGTGGCGCTGGGCGCGGGCGACGGGCGCAAGCTCGTCGTGGTGACGTCCACGTGGGGGCCGACGTCGCTGCTGGGACGGAACGGGGAGCTCTGGCCACGGCTGCTGACCGAACTCCCCGAGGACGAGTTCCACGTCGTCACGCTGCTGCACCCGAACGTGTGGCACGGCCACGGGTCTTGGCAGGTCAGGGCCTGGCTTGCGGACTGCCTGCGGCGCGGGCTCAGCCTCGTCCCACCGGAGGCCGACTGGCGGGCGGTGCTGGCCGCCGCCGACTGGGTGATCGGCGATCACGGGTCGGTCACGGCCTATTCGGCTGTCGCCGGAGTGCCGGTGCTGATGGGCAGCTTCGCCGCCAGGGACTGCCAGCCGGGGTCCGCGCAGTCCTTACTCGGCGCGGTGGCGCCCCGCGTCTCCAAACGCGGCTCGCTCCACCGCCAGCTCCTCCAGGCCGCCGCCGAGTTCGACCGCGACGCGCACCGGGCGGTGATCGACCGGCTCAGCTCCCAGCCGGGCAGGTTCAACCACAACATGCGGCGGCTCATCTACCGGCAGCTCCGGCTGCGGGTTCCCCCGACCGTGCCCGTCACCCTTCCGGCGGTTCCGCCGTACCTCGTCAAATGAGAGGGGACGAAGTGAACGGGGGCATCGTGTCGGACGGACTCGTCGTCACGCACGTGTTCGGCCTGGACCAGGTTCTCTGCCTGACCCGTCCCGGAAACGGCGGCGCCGACCACGCGGAGGGCACCCCGGCGGTGCTGACCATCCCGCGGGGCGGCTGCCCGCACGAGCCGAGGCTGATGCTGTTCGGCGACCACGACTCGTCGGGCGCGGCCAGGCTGGGGTCGTTGCTGTTCAGCGATTCGCATTTCGTCGCGTCCTGCGACGACCGGGCGGACGACGGACGGCGCGAGCTGGCCGACGTCCTGACCGGTGGCGGCTACCGCGTTTCGTTCGGCACCCGGGATCGGCTCCGGCGAAGGCTCGACCGCTATCCGGGATGCAGCGTGGCTTTGGTCCGCCGCCGTGGCGGGCACGTCGCGGTGGTCCGCGACGGCGCGACGGTCGTCACCCGCAACTCGCCCGGCGCGGACGAGATGTGGACGTCGATCTGCGGCTCGTTCCTGTACTGCTGGTGGGTCGCCGGGCTCTCCCTCGCGGAGCTGCAACGCGCGGCGCTCATCGTCGGCCGGTTCACCGTGCCGAACGCGGGGCGTCCGGGGTCCCTGGAGACCATGGGACGGGTGCAGGTCACGGCGGTACCGGCCCGTTCGGCGACGAGGAGGCTGGCCTCGTGACCGTCAAGACCGTGGTGGCCGGTGCGTCCAGCTGCTACACGACGGTGCGTGTGGACGGGTTCCCGCTCGCGTACCGTCCGACGTCGCCCCCCGCCTGGGCGCAGGTCAGCGTGTCCGGGGCGGCCGCGCACATCGCGAAGGTGCAGGCCGCGCTCGGCTGCGACGTGCGGTTGTGCACCGTCGTCGGGCAGGACGTGGCGGGCGAGGTGATCCGCTCCGAACTCGGCCGCGCCGGACTGCTCGGCACAGGTGTCGTCGCGTCCGAGTGCTCCTCTCCAGGGATCGTGCTGGTGGACGGAAACGGACGGCGAATGGGACTCCCATACCTCAGTCCCGTCGACCGGTTCGCCTACCCGTTCGCGGTGCTGCGCGAACAGGCGCGGGACGCCGACCTGCTGGTCCTGACGAACGCGCGGTTCGTCCGGCCGCTGGTCGCGCCCGCCGCCGCGCTGGGGATCCCGATCGCGGTCGACGTCCACCTCATCGCCGATCTGGACGACGAGTACGACCGGCCCTGGCTGGAGCGCGCCCAGATCGTGTTCAGCAGCCACGAACTGCTCCCCGGGCCGTACGAGGCGTGGATCTCCGGAGTGTTCGCCCGGTACCGGCAGTGCGAGATGGTCGGCATCGGGCTCGGCCCCGGCGGCGCCCTGCTCGGGCTGCGGGGCGGGACGCTGATCCGGGTCGCGGCCGCGCCGCCGCCGGAGGTGGTCAACACCTCGGGTGCCGGTGACGCGCTGTTCGCGACGTTCCTGGCTGAATGGCTGCGGGAGGGCTGTCCCGTCGCCGCGCTGCAAGGCGCGGTGCTGCATTCCGGTTGGAAGATCGGGCATCCGCTGCCCGCCACGGTGTCGTTGCCGCCGGGACGGCTCGACGCCCTGCGCGAGTCGGCGCCCCCGGCGACCCGGGTGGGCCGCTGGGACCGCTGATCGAAGGGCGGCTCAGCGGCCGGCGTCGAGTTCGGCCAGCCGCTCGTCCAGAATCCTGGTCGGCGCGCCCGTGTCGGCCAGGATTCCCCGGGCGGTGGTGTATAGGTGTCGCGCTTCGTCGGCGCGTCCGGCCGTGCGGGCCAGGTCGCCGAGGACGTGCAGCGCGTCGGCCTCGCCGATGGCCGACCCGATCTCGCGCATGGTGGCGAGGCCCCGCTCCACGGCGTCCGTCGCGGCGGCGGGGTCGGCGCCCAGCGCGTGCGCCTGACCGAGCAGGACCAGCGCCCGCGCCCCGTTGTACGGGTCGGGCCCGGACGTGAGGAACCGGACGGCGTCGTCGAGCACGGCCACGGCTTCGGCGGCCCGTCCCGACCTGATCAGCACGACGCCGAGGTCGCAGAGTGTGAGCGCCGTCCGCCGCTCCTCGCCCACCTCCCTGAACATCTCAAGGGCCGCTCTGAACTGGGACGCCGCCGCGTCGAGGTCGCCGCGATCGAGTTCCAGCAGCCCGAGCCTGCGGCGCGTGCTCGCGATCCGCGCCGGGACGTCCAGCCGCCGCCACAGGTCGAGCGCGGCGGTGAAGTCGTCGGCGGCCTCGTCGAGACGGCCGAGCTGGCGCAGCGCCAGACCGGTGCGGTTGAGCATCTTCGCCTCGGCGGTGGCGTCTCCCGCCGCCCGCGCCGCGGCGAGCCCGATCCGGTCGTAGTCGAGCCGTTCGACGTGGTGGCCGCGATGCAGGAACAGGGGCCAGCTCACGTCGACCAGAAGCCAGGCGTGCCGGTGCAGTCCGGTGTCCAGGGCGTGGCGGGCCAGCGCGCGGAGGTTGCCGAACTCGGCGTCGAGCCAGTCGAGGGCGTCGGCCACGCCGTCGAACTCCGGCGGGTCGAGTACGTCGAAACCCGGATCGGTGAGCCTGCGGTACGGGGCGACGGCGCGGCTCGCGGCGAGCGTCGCCGCGACCATCCACTCCGTGAGGCGCCGCGTCGCCTCACGGCGTTCGGCCTCCGGTTCGTGCTCCTCGACCAACTCCAGCGCGTGCAGCCGGACCAGGCTCTGGAACCGGTACCGGGAGTCGGGCAGGTCGTCCAGCAGGTTGACCTCGGCGAGCAGGTCGAGCGCCTCCTCCGCCGCGTCGACGGGGACGTCGGCCAGGGACGCCGCCATCGGGCCGTCGAACGTCCCGCCCGGATGGAGCCCGAGGAACCGGTACAGGCGGCGCGTCGGCTCGGGAAGGTTCTGGTAGGACAGCATCAGGGTGGCTCTGATCGTTATCTCGTTTCCGGCGTCCTGAGCCGACAGCACCGTGAGGCGCCGCCGTTCCTGGGCGAGGGCCCGCACCAGCCTCGCGAGCGACCAGCGCGGTCGCGTGACGAGTCGCGCCGCCGCGATGCTCAGCGCCAGGGGCGAGCGGCCGCACTGCTCCACCAGCTCCTCCGCCATGTCGCGCTCCGGACGGGTGCGTTCGGGGCCGAGTGTGGTGTCCAGCAGTTCGAGCGCCGCGTCCGGGCTGAGCGGATCGAGTTGGACGCCCCGGGCGCCGCGCATCATGAGCCCGGCCAACCGCCAGCGGCTCGTGACCACGACGACGCTGTCGCCGGTGCCAGGGAGGAGCGGGCTCACCTGGGCGGCGGAGAGGGCGTCGTCGAGGACGATCAGCAGGCGCCGCTCGGCGGCCATGGACCGGAAAAGCGTCGCCCGCTCGGCCAATTCGACGGGAACGGCGTGCTGGGGGATGCCGAGCGCACGGATGAACTGCCCCAGCACCTCGACCGGACGGACCGGACCGGCGGCGGAATGCCCTTGAAGGTCTAGATATAACTGCCCGTCAGGGAAGTATTCTATTTGGCTTTGGGCCCAATGGAGCGCCATGGCCGTTTTGCCGATTCCGGCGGGGCCGCTGACGACGACCACGCCGTTCCCCGGCACGCCGTCACCGAGTGCCGCCAGTGGACCGGTGCGATTGACGAGAAGCCCGGGACCGGGGAGCTGCCGTGGGACCGGCGGTGCGACCTGGCGCTGGTGGAGATGGACGTCGCCGAGGATGTCCCGTGCTTGGACGACGGGCCCGGAGACCGATGCGCCCAGTTCGTTGACATGCCCACGCGGTGGTCCGGAAGATCCGGGATGCCCGATCATCGTCTCGACTGCGTGGAGAGATCGGAACCCGAATGCTTGCCCACACGGAAACTTTACGGCGGCGACGCCATTCGATCAACTTCGCACAGAGCTGCCAAGAAAAGGCTCGTACATATATGGAGTTTGTATCTCGTATTAATATCTTCTGGTAGGAATCTGGCGAGATCGACCGATCGCACACAATATCCGGCGGGGTGACACTACCGCACAGGCCACCGCCATCCTGCTATGCGGTCATACCGCCGGGCCGTCCGCTCAACGGTTACCGTGGAGGGAAGCGAAGGAGTGGTGCGTTGGAACCGGATCACGTCGACGAGATCGTCACGTCCTGGCGGGCGGAGCTTCCCGAGATCGCCGGGCTGCCGCTCGAACTGGCCAAGCGGACGGCCCTGTTCGACGCCGCGTTCGACGCGCTGACCGTCCAGGAGTTGCACGACTCGGCCTCACCGAGGCCGAGTACGGGGTCCTCGCCACGCTGCGCCGGGTCGGCGCCCCGTACCGGCTGAAGCCGACCGAGCTGACCAACGCCCTCCTGCTGACCTCCGGCGGCATCAGCAACGTCATCAAGCGCCTCGTCGACGCCGGGGACGGCCGCAGCGAGGAGGGCGTCCTCATCCGCCGCCGCTGACCCGCCCCCGGCCACCCGTCAGATCCCCGTGGGCTGGAAGGCGTCCGCGGCGAGTCCCGGCGTGTGGACGTGTGGCATCCGCTGTTGGTGAACCCGGCGCCATAAAGAAAGCTATATAGAAAGCTATCTGTAAGTACAGGACGGTGGCCGGAGTCACAAGCCGTCAAGCCGCGGACGGGGTGGTGCGCGATCGGCGGCGTGGACGGTCGTGGCGCATGTACCGTCGTCGCGTTGCCAACGAACCGCACCGCGCCTCCCGAGCGCGGGTTCCGGCGCTGCCGTCACGGCCGTCTCCCCTCCGGCGCCGGACGCGACCCCCCGGTCACACCCTTGGGACGCGAGGAGACCCTCGCCGTCGGCGTTGGCGCGCCCGCTGCGGAGCGTCGTGGAACATCGCGGACAGGAGTGACATGTTTCATAATTCGTGCATCACAATTCGTGGCAAACGGAGGCGAAGCGGTGAGCGGTATCGAGCAGGTTCCCCCCGGAGTGGACATCACCGTCCCGAGCCCGGCCCGGATGTACGACTATTTCCTCGGCGGCACCGAGAACTTCGAGGTCGACCGCGTGGCGGCGGAGAAGGTCCGCCAGAGCATGCCGGAGGCGGAGGACGCGGCCTGGGCGAACCGCGGCTTCCTCCAGCGCGCCGTCCGCTGGCTGGCCCAGCAGGGCGTCCGGCAGTTCATCGACATCGGCGCCGGCCTGCCGACCAGGAACAACACGCATGACGCGGCGCAAACCGTTGAGCCGGACGCGCGCGTTCTGTACATCGACAACGACCCGCTTGTGCACGTGCATGCGCACAAGTTGCTTGCCGGGGTGACGGGGACGGCGTTCATCACTGCCGACTTCCGCGACCCGGAACACATCCTCGGGCATCCCGAGACGCGCGCGGCGATCGACTTCGACCAGCCCGTCGCCCTGCTGATCGTGGCGTTGACGCACTTCGTCCCGGACGAGGACGACCCGTGGGGCCTCATCCGCCGGTACATGGACCGGCTGGTTCCGGGCAGCTATCTGGCGCTGGCCGCCGGGACCCACGACCGGCACGCCGAGCGGGCGGTCAGCGGGCTCAAGGAGGTCTACTCCCGGTCCTCGGCGAGCGTCCACACCAGGTCGCGGGAGGAGATCGAGCGCTACTTCGACGGCCTGGAGATCGTCCCGCCGTACGAGGGGGCGCCGCCGACGGTGGTGTACGCGGGCGAGTGGGGCGCCGAGGACCCCGACGAGGCCGACAGTGATGGCTCACGATGGAGTTACTGCGCTGTGGCGAGGAAGACACGATGACTAAGCCGACGGTCGACGAACTGGGCATCGACCTGGCCGCGCTGGACTGGAAGCGCTCCGGGAACGACGAGGTCGCGATCGAGGTCGCCTTCGTCGGGGAATGGACGCTGCTGCGCACGTCCGGCGAACTCGTCTCCGTGTTCGACGAGAACGAATGGGCGTGCTTCCTGGACGGCGTCAAGAAGGGTGAGTTCGACGGCGCCGCATCCTGACGAACGGATCTGTGATTCACAAATCGCGAAGGCGTATGCTGATGGTGGTCGCGCGTCGAGGGGGGTGGGTCCGTTGAGCGAAGCCTACGGAGCCACGATCGCCAAGCGAGGGCTGGCACGCCGACTGAAGGAGCTGCGCAACGACGCCGGATACACCGCGAACCAGGTGTGCGACCGGCTGAACTGGGGGCGCGGCAAGGTCGGCCGTTTCGAGGCCAACACCTGGGTGCGTCCCGAGCTCAGCGACATCCGCGACCTGGCCAGGCTCTACGCGGGAAGCGACCTCGACGAGCTGGAGGACCTGGCACAACGCGCGCGGCAGCGGGCCTGGTGGCGCGAGTACCCCGACGTGTTCGACAACGAGTTCCCCGGCTACGAGGGCGACGCCTCCAGCATCCGCGTCATCATGCCGCTGGTGTTGCCGGGCCTGTTGCAAACGTTGCCGTACATGCAGGCGCTGCTGGCGTCCGGGTCGAAGTCGCCGGAGTGGCGCGAGCGGGCGCTGCGGGCGCGGCTGCGGCGCCAGCAGATCCTGGACCGGGGCGACGGGCGCGTCCCCGAGCTGATCGCGCTGATCACCGAGGCGTCCCTGCGCTACGAGTGGGGCGACCCCGGCGACCGCCGCACCCAGCTGCGCCATCTGCTCACCGCGTCCGGGCGTACGAACATCGAACTGCGGCTGCTGCCCCTCTCGAACGGCCTGCATCCGGGGATGTCGACGCTGGTCAACGTCTTCCGGTTTCCCGGCGAGGAGCAGCCCGTGGTCTTCCTGGAGAACGACGCCGACATCCACGAGATCGACGAACCCGACAAAGTGGAGGCCTATGACGGCATCTTCGAGCAGATCCGCGAGGCGGCTTTGAGCACCGCCGACACCGCGGCACACCTGGAGAAACTGATCGCGACACTGGAGTAACACTTACCTGGAGCTGAAGCGATATGAACCTCTCTCAGGCACGGTGGTTCAAGGCCACCGCGAGCGCGAGCAGCAACGGCGGCTGCGTCGAGGTCGCCGACCTCGACACGGCCACGGGGCTGCGCGACAGCAAGACGCCGGAGGCGGGAGCGCACGTCGTTCCCCGCGCGGTCTTCGCGGCGTTCCTCAACGACATCCGGACGGGTCACTACGACCGCTGACCAGGCTCCGGGGCGCTCGCGGCACCGCGGCCCGGGCGGCGACGCCCGGGCCGCACACAGGATCCCCCAGGGCTGCACCCCTGGGGGATCTTCATGTGTGCGGCCCTCTCTCAGGCGCGGTCAACGCTACAACGGCTGCGGCGCTTCGTCCCCGTCCCGCCGGTACACGCTTCGATCACCCTCCGTGAAGGTGTTCTGTGTGCGTTCGGGCGGATGCGTGAACGTCTCAATCGAGGACCGACGAGCTTTGTGGTGCGCCCCGCCTCGGCCGCCGGGATGTGCGAAGCTTGGATCTGTGATTCACACATAGCGACTCGCGAACCCGTGAGGCACATGTCCCGATTGTCTGAATCACTACTGTGACTCCGCAAACTCCGAGGGTGGGCGTCATGACGAGGGCCGCGATGCCACGCGGGATTCCCTGGAGCCTGGAACACGGCGGCTGCGCGGCGCTCCCCCTGCCCGCGGACGAGTCGATCGCCGCGGTCGCGCGTTCCCAGGTCGGCGGACTGCTCCCCACGCTGGGGCTCGCCGTCCAGGACCTGCACGACCTCGCGGTCATGGTCAGCGAACTGGCGACCAACGTGCTCCAGCACGCCGCGTCCGGCGAGGGGCCCACCGGCGCCGAACTGTGGGTGTACCAGCGGCGCGACGACCGGGGACGCGACGAACTCGTCATCAAGGCGTTCGACACGCTCCGCGAGTGGCGCGAAAGCACCGCCTCGCCGCACCGCGCCGAATCCCCGAACCGTGCCGATCCGCTGAACCCTGCCGAATCGCCGGGCCGTGCCGATCCGCCGAAGCGTGACGAGCCGTCGGGTCGTGCCGAGCCGGGTCGTGGCGAGGCGGGTCGTGGCGAGGCGGGTCGGACCGTGCCGAGTCGTCGCGAGTCGGGTCGGGGTGAGCCGCTTGGTGATGTGCTCGAACACGGGCGGGGCCTGCGGCTGGTCGAGATTCTCGCGAAGGGGCGGTGGGGGCATCATCCGTCCCGGTCCCGGCTGAGCTTCCCGGCCGTGCGCGGCAAGGCCACCTGGTTCGCGCTGCCCGTCACCCGCACCTCGCACGGCCGCCGCCACCCGCGGCACGTCGATGACCCGCACGCGATGAGGACGTTGCACACGCTCCTCGTCCAACGCGGCGTCGACCGGTTCGTCTCCACGGAGGAACTCGGCGTCACCGTCCTTTCCGACCCCCGCGACCTGACGGTGCGGTGCGAAACGGCGACATTCCGCTGGCGCGCCCGCTCCGGCGAGACCGGCACGCTTCCGGTCACCGACATCACGGAGGTGTGCGAGCAACTCGTCCGCCTCCATGAGGCCCTGGACGATCGCGGTTAGAGGAGGGGGCCGCATGGCCTGACCGCGGTGGGAGAGCGGCGGTCAGGCCATACGGCGCCGGTCAAGCGGGGCCGGTCAAGCGGGGCCGGTCAAGCGGGGCCGGTCAAGCGGGGCCGGTCAAGCGGGGCCGGTCAAGCGGGGCCGGTCAAGCGGGGCCGGTCAAGCGGTGCCGGTCAAGCGGTGCCGGTCAAGCGGTGCCGGTCACGAGCCGACGTCTTCGCGGACGCTGCGCGCCGCCGCGACCAGGTTGCGCAGGGACGCCTCCGTCTCCGGGTAGGCGCGGGTCTTCAGCCCGCAGTCCGGATTGACCCACAGCCGTCCCGGCTCGACGGCCCGCAGCGCGCGCCGCAGGTTGTCCGCCATCTCCTCGGCGGCCGGGACGCGCGGCGAGTGGATGTCGTACACGCCGGGCCCGATGCCGTTCCGGTACCCGGCGGCGCGCAGGTCGGCGACCAGCTCCATGTGGGAGCGGGCCGCCTCGACGCTGGTCACGTCGGCGTCCAGCGCGCCGATCGCGCCGATGATCTCACCGAACTCCGAGTAGCACATGTGCGTGTGGATCTGAGTGGTGTCCGCGACGCCGGACGTCGCGAGCCGGAACGCGCCGACGGCCCAGTCCAGGTACGCCGGACGGTCGGCGCCCCGCAGCGGGAGCAACTCGCGCAGCGCGGGCTCGTCCACCTGGATGACGCGGATCCCGGCGGCCTCCAGGTCGGCGATCTCGTCCCGCAGCGCCAGCGCCACCTGCCGGGCGGTGTCGGCGAGCGGCTGGTCGTCGCGGACGAACGACCAGGCCAGCATCGTCACCGGCCCCGTCAGCATCCCCTTGACCGGCTTGTCCGTCAGCGACTGCGCGTACGTCGCCCACTCCACCGTCATCGGACGGGGCCGCGCCACGTCGCTGTGCAGGATCGGCGGGCGGACGTACCGCGACCCGTACGACTGCACCCACCCGTGCTCGGTGGCGGCGTATCCGTCGAGCTGCTCGGCGAAGTACTGCACCATGTCGTTGCGTTCCGGTTCGCCGTGGACGAGGACATCCAGCCCCAGGTCCTCCTGGAGGGCGATGACGCGGGCGATCTCGTCCTTCATAGCGCGCGTGTAGGCGTCGCCGGTGAGGCGCCCGGCGCGGTGGTCGGCGCGGGCCCGGCGGATCTCGGGGGTCTGCGGGAACGAGCCGATCGTGGTCGTCGCCAGGGCGGGCAGGCCGAGCGCGTCCCGCTGCGCGGCGAACCTGGCGTCGCGGTCGCCCCGGCGCGCGGTGTCGTCGAGCGATCGCAGCCGGGCGCGCACCTCGTCGTCGACGCCCGCCGGGGGCGCCGGTGCGTCGGCGGACGACGGGACGTCCGCGCTGAGCGCCCGCCCGAGCGCCACGACCTCGCCGACCTTCTGCCTGGCGAACGCGAGCCGTTCCCGCACCGCCGGGTCCAGCGACGTCTCGGCGTCGAGGTCGATGGGCACGTGCAGGAGCGAGCAGGACGTGCTCACCACCACCTGGTCGACGAGCCCGAGCAGCGCGGCGCAGGTGGCCTTGGCGCGGCGCTGGTCGGTGCGCCACACGTTGCGTCCGTCGACGACGCCCGCCACGAGCGTCTTGCGCGGCAGCCCGCCCACCGAGGCGAGGACGTCGAGGTTGTCCGGGCCCGCCACGAAGTCCAGGGCGACGGCCTCGACATGGCTCGCGGCCAGGGTGCGCAGCGCGTCCGCGCCGACCGTGCCGAAGTAGGTGGCGACCAGCAGGCGCGGCCTGCTCGTCAGCCGTCCGAGCCGGGCGTAGGCGCGGCCGAACGCGGCGATCTCCTCGTCCGTCCGGTCGGCGACCAGGGCGGGCTCGTCCAGCTGCACCCATTCGGCGCCCGACCCGGCCAGCCGCTCCAGCACCTCGGCGTACACGTCGACGAGATCGTCGAGCAGGTCGAGTGGACGGAACCCGTCCGGCGCGTCCAGCGCCGGCTTGGCCAGCAGCAGGTAGGTGAGCGGCCCGACGAGCACCGGTCGCGTCTCGATGCCGAGCGCCTTCGCCTCCCGGTACTCGGCCAGCGGCTTGGCCGCCGACCCGTCCGCCAGCCGGAACCGGGTGTCCGGCCCCAGCTCCGGGACGATGTAGTGGTAGTTCGTGTCGAACCACTTCGTCATTTCCAGCGCCGGGACGTCCTGCACACCGCGCGCCATCGCGAAGTACCGGTCGAACCCGGTCAGATGCCGATACCGGTCGGGGACGGCATCGACGAGGACGCTCGTGTCGAGCACCTGGTCATAGAACGAGAACGTGTTCGACGGGATCGTGGCGAGGCCCGCGTC
Source organism: Actinomadura meridiana (assembly GCF_039537545.1). NCBI lineage: Bacteria > Bacillati > Actinomycetota > Actinomycetes > Streptosporangiales > Thermomonosporaceae > Actinomadura > Actinomadura meridiana. The sequence goes on along the minus strand of NZ_BAABAS010000020.1, from coordinate 164,427 downwards.
GCGCAGGCCCGTCCAGACCGCCGCCCGCAGTTCGGCGCCGGTGGCGGTCAGCGCGTCGGCGTCGGCGCGTCCGGCCCAGTAGTCCTCGGTGGCGAACTTCAGTTCCCGGCGCGGCCCGATCCGGGGATGTCCAAGGATCGTCGTGTTCATGGCGGCTTCCCTCGCGTGCCACGGCGGACCCGCGGGTGAGGGCACGGCGCACGCGCGCCGCGAACCCTCCCGCGAGGCCGCAGACCACCGCGCGCCGGTCGGCGCGCGGGCGGAGGCAGGTCTTCGGACTCGCGGGCGTCGCCTCGTTGTCAGTGACGACAGTGCCGAGGCGTCCTACTGGCCGTCGCTTCCCAGGCCGTGCGACCCAGTGCGTAAGACGGCGGTCGTTCCCGCTCACCGCTGCGGGGCAGTCCCGGATTCGCACCGGGTTCCCTCTTACGACGCCCCCGCCCAAGGTGGGGACGAACCATCCGCACCATCAACTCTACCGACCACGCAAATCATTACTTCTGTTCGCTCTCGGGTTGCTCGTCTCGCAACTCCAGTGCGTCCTCATAAGCGCGCAGAGCACGGATGACCGTTGCGCGTTCGCCGGGCGCCAGGTCGCGCATGACGCGCTCCCAGGCGTGGGCGTTGCCGGAGAGCCATTCGCCGATCGGCGCGGTGTAGGCGGGGGCGATGGCGATGATGCGGCGGCGGCGGTCGCCCGGGTCGGCGGCGCGTTCCAGGACGCCGCGCCGCGACAGCTCGCTGACCATGAGGCTGACCGTCGTCGGTGCCACCTCCAGCAGGGCCGCCAGCTCGTTGACGCTGACGGGGCCGCGGTACTCCAGGTGGGCCAGCAGCGCGAGATGGCGCGGCGCCAGGTCCATGCCGCGCAGCGCCTCCGGGATCGGCAGGCGCTTGGCGCGGCCGACGAGCCGGGGGATCAGCAGCAGCAGGGTGCGGACGGCCTCGTCCACGGCCGGGCCGTCCGGTTCGCTGGACATCGCCACCCTCCACAACTACCTTTGACCTCAAAGGCTTTAGGTCCAAAGAGAACGAGGTCCACTGTGCCGCATCTGACCGTCCACATTCCAGACAACAGGCTGACCGGCAACGAACCCGCGCTCATCGCCGCACTGACGGAGGCGGTCGTCGGCGTCTACGGCGAATGGGCCCGCGACCTGGTGGGCATCCGGCTGGCCGGAGTCCCGGCGGGCCGCTTCGCCCAGGGCGGTAAGGCCGTGGACGCGACGGCCTCGGTCGTGCTCGGTATCCGCGCCGGGGCGTTCGACCGTCCGGACGCCGCCGAGATCACCTCTCGCCTCGGCACGGCCCTCACCGACGCGATCACCGAAATCCTCGGCGACGAACTCCGCGCGGGCACCATGGTCGAACTCGTCGCCTCCCCGCCCGAACGAACCTTCACCGGCGGTGTCCCCGCCGCCTGACGAACGTTCTCCCGGTTCGGCGCCCGAACCCTTTCCGGCCCACGCCACCGGCGGCCCGGTTTCATTCTATTAAGGTAGCGCGGAGTTAAATACTGGTGATTGACAGTGAATGGCGCTAAAGGTATGCTCTCGTCGCCTTGTAGTCGCTTCTTTGTTCAGCGAAGAAAGCGTACGCTCCCCAACGAGGAGAAATTACCATGCGTAGAGGGTTCGCCATTTCCGCCGTGGCGGCCGCGGCACTCGCCGTCAGCACGGCGCCGATCGCCGCGGCGGCGTCCGGTCCGCGTCCTGTTCGCGGTCCAGACGGAGTCACCATCGAAATCGCGACGGCCAACGGCTCCGGCTGCCTGAACAATACCGCCGGGGTGGCCATTTCGGATGACGCGGAGTCGTTCACCGTCTGGTACTTCAATTACCTGGTGCAGTCAGGTGGCTCCTTGAAACCGGCCCCCGTCCGTAAGAACTGCCAGCTCTCCCTCAAGCTGCGGGCCCCGGAGGGCGTCACCTACGCCGTCTCGTCTGTGGACCATCGTGGTTACGCCTCCCTGGTGGACGGCGCGAAGGCCACCCAGAAGGTCAGCCATTACTTCCAGGGGCTGCCGCAGACCGGGAGGATCACGCACCAGATTCCCGTCCCCTTCGATGGCACATGGCATTTCGAGGACTCCATCCAAACGGAGCCCGTCTACAAGCCGTGCGGCGAGGACCGGAACCTCAACCTCAACACCGAGCTGCGTCTCGACCCGGGAACCTCGGACCCGTCGCACCCCAGCGTCATCGCCATGGACACCCTGGAAGACCCCATCGGCAGCATCTACCACCTCACCTGGAAGACCTGCCCGTAGCCAAGTGCACCTTCCCGGCGGCGCCCCCGCCGCCTGACCGCATGCCGTCCCGAGCCGTGGGGCGGCGATGAGTTTCCGGCGGCCCGCAGGTCCATCCTGGTGACGCATCGGCCGGGACAGGCCCGGCGCGAGGGCGTCGACGGGAGGGGCAGATGATCGTCATCTCGGGGAGCCTGTACGTGGACGGCCGCGACACCTACCTGACGGGGTGCCGGGAGGTCGTCGAACTGGCGCGGGCGGCGCCCGGCTGCCTCGACTTCGCGCTCTCGGCCGACCTGGTCGAACCCGACCGGATCAACGTGTACGAGCGGTGGGAGAGCGACGAGGACGTCGAGCGCTTTCGCGGCACGGGCCCGGAGCCCGCACAGGTCGCCCGAATCCGCTCCGCCGACGTGATGCGATACCGGATCTCCGGCATGGAGCCCGCCTAGCGGGCGCGCCCCGGGCCGTGGCCGTGCGCGCCGTGGGGTCGGGGGCGCCGTGGGGGCCGGGCGCGCCGTGGGGTCGGGGGCGGTGGTCGGCGGGGGGTCTCCCGGGTCAGGGCTCGAGGAGGAAGAGCTTGCGGTCGACGCGGTCCATGGCGCCGCCGCGGCCGAAGACCAGGCCGGTGGCGAAGTCGACGATCTGCTTGGCCTCGTCGTCCGACACGTCCGACAGGTCCATCAGGACGGGCATGCCCTTGCGGAAGAAGTGCCCGACGTACAGGACCTCGTTGTAGTTCTGAGGGCGCAGTGACTTGACCACCCGCCCAGTGTGCCCGTCCGGTACCGGAGGTCAAGTGGTACATGTCACAGGTTTGTCGCCGCAGGTCGTCACCGACTTTCCGGCACCTGGAGTTTCCGTTGGAGATCAGCGGGAAATCTGGATGCTAGAGGAACGGAGGCGATTTGGCATGGAGGTCGTTCTCGAAATGACCCTGCCGAGGAACGCCGAGAGCGCTCCGCTGGTGCGACACACGCTCGACGCCTCGCTCCGTGGGCTCGGGGTCGCTTCCGAGATCCGTGCCGACATCGCGCTCGCGTTGGGCGAAGCGTGCGCGAACGTCATCCAGCACGCCGCGAACGGGATGGAGTACGAGGTCCGGGCGCGGATGGACGGGGCGAGATGCGTCGTGGAGGTCATCGACGGCGGCGTGGCGAAGGGTTCCGACGTCGCGGAACCCGCCGGATGGGAGGCCACACAGGCGGCGCCGCTGGCCGAGCACGGGCGGGGGCTCCAGCTGATGCGGGCGTTCACCGAGGAGCTGCGCGTCACCGACCGCCTGCACCGCGACGGCGCGATCGTGCATTTCGAGAAGTCGCTGGCGAACTGACCGCGACGGCCCGGAGGGTGCTCCCGCGCCCGGGCCGCCGCGGGGTCTGTGTCAGCCGGTGACGGGCAGGTCGTGCTTCACCGGCCGCGGGGCGGGCGCCTCGCTGGGGGTCTTGGTGGGCGCCTCGGGCGCGGCGCGACCGCAGGTGGCGGACGCGATCCGGACCGTCGCGGCCTTGCCCGGGAGGGGCAGCCGCAGCTCCACCGCGGTGACGTTGAGACGGCCGTCGGCCATGCGCTGCTGCTTGTTGAGGATCAGCGCGCCGTCCCCGACGCCGTTCACGGCGAGGGGGATGGTGGTGTTGGGCGGCGGCGAGGCGTCCAGGGCGCGGCCCGCGAGGGTGGCGCGGGCGAGGTGGGCGCTGCCGTGCCCGCCGACGCATTCGGCGCCGATCGCGCTCGCCCTGAGCTGCGCGGTCGGCACCGCGACGCGCGCGACCGACGAGCGGGCGCGGTCGGCGGACGCGCCGACGTCCAGGGCGGAGGCGTCGACCAGGTCGGTCAGGTCCTCGCGCGCCAGGTGCTTGCTGACCAGGCTCGACCTGGACGAGACGGCGGGCACCGGCGGGACGTCCAGCGGCCCGGACACCGTCACCCCGTACGCCGAGCCACCTCCCGCCGCCGCGGCGTTCGGGGCGGCGTTCGGGGCGGCCAGCGCCGGGGTGGCGGCGAGGACGAGCCCGGTGATCAGTGCGCCGGCGGCGGTGAGCCGTCCGGCGGCATGACTGTGACGCATGGAAGTTCTCCGATCATTCGTTAGTGGAGGCGAGACCGGCGACGGCCCGCCGCGGCCGGGGCCGCGGTGCCGGGTCAGCCGGTGATGTACACCAGGGAGCCGAGCGGAACCTGGGACAGGGCCTTGAGCGCGTCCTTCGGCACCCGGACGCAGCCGTGCGTGACGGCCTTGCCGAACACGGAGGCGTCGGGCCAGCCGTGCAGGGCGACGGTGCCGGGGCCGCCGCCGAAGGTGTCGAGGGTCGCGGAGTGCGTGCCGAGGGGGAGGACGATCGGGCTCGGCGTCTTCTTGGCCGGGGCGAGCATGGCCATGAGGAACGTCCGGCCCCGGGGCGTCGGGGTCTTCGGGCCGCCGACCGCGACCGTCCACCGTCCGGCCGTCCGCGCGGACCTGAGCAGCGTGAGCCGCCGGTGCGCGAGGTCGATGCGGACGGTGTAGGGAGTGTGCGCGGTGCGGAGCCCGGAGCCCGAGATCCAGCCGCTGGACCCGTTGGGCCGGGACGGCAGCAGCACCCGCCGCCAGCCGCCGGAGCTCTCCACCACCGGCACCCAGGTGGGGCCGCCGAGCTGCTCCGCGGGGAGCGTGGCGACGGTCCGTCCGCCCGGATGGTCGTACACGGGAACGGACCGCTCCGGGTGCGCGACGACGCCGTCGGTGGTGTCGCCGGGTGCCACGTCCTTGCTCGCGCCGGGGACCGTGCCGTAGGTCGTCGCCTCGGGCACCTTGCCCGCCGTCCCCGCCGCCGCCGTGCCCGCGACGGGCACCGGCCCGCCCGATGCCGTGCCCCCGGACGCCGTCCCGCCGCAGCCGCCGAGCAGCAGCAGCGCGGCGGCGGCCAGGCCGCCGGCGGGCAGCGCGGCGCGGCGTAAATGCAGCACATTTCGAGTCGCCATGAGCCGGGATATTACTGAGGTCGGACGGGCGCGTATCGGTAATGGCGAAAACTTGACCGGGAACCCGTTCCAAAGAATGGCTTTATTCGCCGGATTTCCAATCGTTTTACATTAAAGCCGGGTCTACCCCAAGAAAACGGACTCCGGGGACGCTCAGGCGTGCACGGAGAAGGGCCCGCCACCGGCGCCCGGCCGGGACGCGGCCTCGTGGAACTCGGTGAGGCCCCGCACCAGCGCGGCCCGCGCGGGCGCGGGCATCGAGACGAGCACGCGGGTCAGCTCCTCGCACCGCCGCCGCCGTAGCTGGTCGAGCAGCGCCAGGCCGTCGGGGCTCAGCCGCACCGTGACCTCGCGCCGGTCGCTCCCGGTGTCGCGTGTCAGCAGCCCGGACGCCGCCAGCCGGTCGCACAGGCGGCTCGCCGACGACACCAGCGCGCCCAGCTCGTCGGCGAGGTTGCTGACGTTGACGGGCCCGCGCTCCAGCACGAACAGCGCGCGGAGCTGCGTCGAGGGGACCGGGACGTCCGGCGCGTTGTGGGGGCGGGACCACACGTCCAGGAGGGCGAACGCCGCCGCGTCGAGGGCGGCCGCCGACTCGGCGGCCTCGTCACTCGGTGTTCCCGCCATGCCCCCAACTGTTACACACCGCGCCGTCGAGGGCATCCCGCGCCGGCAGGGGCGGCCCGCGACGGCACGGCGTCCCGCGACGGCACGGCGTCCCGCGACGGCAGGGCGGGGGCGGGGGGTCAGCGGGGGAGTTTGACCACCGTGACGAAGAAGTCGTCGATCTGCCGGACGACGGAGATGAACTGCGCGAAGTCGACGGGCTTGGTGACGTAGGCGTTGGCGTGCAGGTGGTAGCTGCGCAGGATGTCCTCCTCGGCCTCGGACGTGGTGAGCACGACGACCGGGATGGGCCGCAGGTCCTCGTCCGCCTTGATCTCGCCGAGGACCTCCCGGCCGTCCTTGCGCGGCAGGTTGAGGTCGAGCAGCACCAGGTCGGGACGGGGCGCGTTCGCGTACTCGCCCTCGCGGCGCAGGAACGCCATCGCCTGCTCGCCGTCGTTGACGACGTGCAGCGTGTTGTTGACCTTGTTGTACTCGAACGCCTCGACGGTCAGCAGGACGTCGCCGGGATCGTCCTCGACGAGCAGGACCTCGATGGGCCGGGCGTTTTCGTTCATGCGGTGTCCCCCGTGGCTGGGTCGCTTGCGGTGTTCAGGGCGGGCGGGCCGGTGAGGGGCGTGCCGAGGCCGGTGGGCCGCCGGGCGGGCAGCGTCCAGTGGAACGTGGTGCCCTGAGCGCTTTCGTCGCCGTCGTCGGTGCCGTCGATGTCGAGCCAGATGCGGCCGCCGTGGTATTCGACGATCTTCTTGCAGAGGGCCAGGCCGATGCCCGTGCCGGTGTACGCGTCGCGCGGGTGGAGCCGCTGGAAGATCAGGAAGATCCGGTCGGCGTGCCGGGGCTCGATGCCGATCCCGTTGTCGGCGCAGCGGAACTCCCACTCGTCCCCGGCGCGGCGGGCGTCGATGGTGACGCGGGGCGGTTCGTCCGGACGGCGGAACTTGATCGCGTTGCCGATGAGGTTCTGGAACAGCTGGGTGAGCTGGCCGCGCTCGCCGGGCACGCGCGGCAGGCCGCCGACGTCCACCTCGGCGCCCGTCTCCTCGCGCAGGACGGCGAGGTTGTCCAGGGCCCGCCGGGCGACCTCGGTCAGGTCGACGGCGTCCTCCAGCTCGACCACGCGGCCGACCCTGGAGAAGCCGAGCAGGTCGTTGATGAGGGCCTGCATGCGTTTCGCGCCGTCGACCGCGAACTCGATGTAGCGGAGCCCGCGCTCGTCGAGCCGGTCGCCGTACCGGTGCTCGATCATCTGGCAGAAGCTCGCGACCTTGCGCAGCGGCTCCTGGAGGTCGTGGCTCGCGACGTAGGCGAACTGCTCCAGCTCGGCGTTGGAGCGGCGCAGCTCCTCGGTCTGCTCGTCCAGCTGCCGGGTCTGCTCGACGGTGGCCCGCCACTCGTCGATGATCCGTTCGCGCATCGCGTCGATGATCACGGCGAGCTCGTTGATCTCGGACGGCCCGGGCACGTCCAGCGGATGCCCGAAGTCGCCCGTCGCCACGGCCCGGACGCGGCCGGTCAGCGTCGACACGGGCGTCAGCACGGTCCACCGGATCAGCAGGGCCAGCGCGAGCGCGGCCAGCACGACCAGGGCGAGCGCGGCGCGGGTCGACCACGTCGCCGTCGCCGCGCGGGACCGCAGCGTGTCGGACGCGCTCCGGTGCAGCCCGGTGATGCCCGCCTCCAGCGGCGCCATGTCGGCGCGCGCCAGGTTGTGCAGCTGGCGTGCCCGCCGGTTCTGGTCGGGTTCCAGGTTCGTGCCGCCGGGCCCGGCGGCGACCTGGTCGGCGAACTCGGCCCGCCACCGGCGCGAGTCGGCGGTCGCGGTGTCCAGGAGGCGGAGGACGGGCCCGCCGCCGGACAGCCCGTCCAGGAGCCGCCGTATCCGGGCCGCGGACGTCGCCTCCTGCGCGGCCGCCGCCCGGTAGTCGGCGAGCCGGTCGCGGCCGCCGTCCAGCGCGTACTCGCGGATCGCCGCGTCCTGGGCGTTGATCGCCGTCGAGAGGTGGTACTGCTCCAGGGCCGCCGGGTCGACCTGGTCGATCAGCACGTCCCTGGCCCGGTCGTTGCCGACCTGCGCGACCGCGGTCTGCGCGATGGCGATCGCCAGCAGCAGCGCGAGGACGACCGAGCCGATCCGGTAGATCTGCACGAGCCGGATCCGGCTCATCCCGCCCGCCCGTGGCACTCCCGCCTCCGACAGGACGACCGCCGGGCCGGTCTCGTGCCGGGGGGCGCCGGTGCGGCGGGCGGCGGCCATCAGCCGTCTCCCCGGCTGAGCAGCAGCATCGCCAGGTCGTCGGACAGGACGCCGCCGTTCAGGCGCTCCGCCGTCGCGATCAACCCGTCGACGAGGACGTCGCCGCGCTGCCCCTCGCCGTGCGCGGTCGCCGCCAGCCGCATCAGCCCGGACAGGTCGAGCCGCTCGCCGCCGTCGCCGACGAGGCCCTCGATGAGGCCGTCGGTGTAGAGCAGCAGGCCCCACGAGTCGCCGAGGTCGAGATCGAGGGCGGGCCAGCCGACGCCGGGGATCAGTCCGAGCGCCGGGCCGCGCGGCTCGTCCGGGACGGCGTCCACGCCGCCGGGGCCGAACATCAGCGGGCGCGGATGCCCGGCCCGGTGCAGCCGCGCGGTGCGACGGTCCGGCGCGATGGTCAGCGTGCACACGGTGGTGAAGATCTCGTCGCCCCACCGCTCGTGCTCCAGGACGGCGTCGAGCGTGCCGAGCACCCGTTCGCCGGTGTGCCCGGCGAGCACGAGTGTCCGCCACGCCATGCGGAGCCGCACCCCGAGGGACGCCTCGTCGGCGCCGTGCCCGCTGACGTCGCCGATCACGACGTGCACGGCGCCGTCGGCGGTCTCGACGGTGTCGTGGAAGTCGCCGCCGAGCAGGGCGCGGGCGCGGCCCGGCCGGTACCGGGTGTGGTGCCGCAGCGTCGCGTCGGTGAGGATCGGGACGGGCAGCAGCCCGCGTTCCAACCGGGCGTTCTCGCGGCTCAGGGCCCGCGCCTCCACCAGTTGCCGTTCGGACTCGTCGGCGCGTTTGCGTTCGATCGCGTAGCTGATGGCGCGGGTGAGCAGCGCGCCGTCCACGTCCTGCTTGACGAGGTAGTCCTGCGCGCCCGCGGCGACGGCCTCCACGCCGACGTGCGCGTCGGCGAGCCCGGTCAGCACGAGCACGGCCGTGGTCGGGGCGTGGCTGCGGACCTGGCGCAGCGCGTCCAGGCCCTGCGCGTCGGGGAGCGACAGGTCGACGATGACGCAGCGGATCTCGGGGCGAAGCGCGGCGAGGGCCTCGGCGAGCGTGGTCGCGACCGTGATCCGGAGGCCGGGCTGCGCCTCGGTCAGCAGCTCCTCGAACAGGAAGGCGTCGCCGGGGTCGTCCTCCACGAGGAGCAGGTGGGGGCAACCGGCGACGCCGAGCAGCTGTTCGGCGCCGCGACTGTGCATCGCGGTCATCTCAGCTCCCTTGGCCCTGTCGCCCGGCCCTGTGGCCAGGACCTGCCACCGCCGCCGTCACGCACGTGTCAGTTGTCGTTTGCCGTCGAGCAAATATAAGGGCGCCGAGCCACCGCAACGCACATCGAACGACGAAGTTTCGCGCGAAACTGGGCCTTCCTCGCTCCGACCGTACTCGTCTCGTTCGTCGCGCTCGACCGTCCCACGTGACCGGGGCGTGACCGGGGGTGGACGGACCCGCCGGGCGGCCGGTCAGCGGCCGTTGTCTTCGGATTCGATGGTGATCGGTAAGTGATCAGGCGCTTTTGGGGGTTCGGCGGGCGGATTTCTGTGCCGTCCTGCGCTGGGCGGCGGCGGCTTTGGCGCGGCCCATGCTTTCCCTGACCTTGGCGGCGCCGCGCGTCGCGGTCGCGGCGTCCTTGACACGGCCCGCGTAAACCGCGAGGACATCGGCGACGGGCGGCGGCTGCCATTCCTCCTTCAGGGGGGCCGGTGGGACGGGAACCGGTGCGGCGGCGGAGTTTCCAGGCACGGGGACGAGCGCGAGATGCGATTGGCAGTGCGGGCACTGCACCCCCGGATGGGTGTCTCTGCTCATAACAAGAATGATTACCCAAGGGTCTGACAAAACGGGAGTGCCGTCCCTTTTGCCGGTCCCCTGGCATCCAGATCACGAGCCGGTTATGTGTTGTCGCCGCCCATGTGGAGCATCCGGACGGCGTCCTCCCGATTGTCGTGGCGCAGGAACGTCGCGCTCGAGCAGATGAGCGCGACGATGATCGCGATCCAGGCGATGGTGCGGCCCGCCCGCAGGCCGTAACCGCAGGTGATCCAGAGGAGATGCAGGGTCCAGCGTCGCCACGGGACCGGGTCGCTGTGCCGCCGTTTCTCCCAGGCGCTGTACCGGAAGTCGCGGGCGAGACGGCCCCGACCGGAGTCGGCGGACGCGCGGGCGAGGTCGCCATAGAGGGCCGCCAACCGATCGTCGTCGTGCGTGGAAGTGCTTTCGATGCCGCCATGGGCGAGGTCCTCGGCGAGGACGGCGCGTTCGCGGCCACGAAGCCGCCAGGAGCGGCGGCGGACCGTCGCGAACGGGCAGTCGCCGTTGATGCGCAGCGCGTCCGGGCGCCGCAGGCCGAGGAAGCCGCACCCGCTGAGGTCGACGTCGGTCAGCAGGATCCGCGCGGCGTCGACGCGGCGCAGCGACGTCAGCCGCGCCGTGAACGGGCCGGGCCAGGACGGTTCGGCGAGCCCCTGGATGGGATGCGGCAGCGAACGGACCGACACCGTTCCGTCGAAGACGGCGCCCTCCAGGTCGAGTTCGGCGTACCGTAACCGGAAGTCGGCCTCCCCGTGGACGGTCGCGCCGGTCGCGGTGACGTGCTGCGCCGCCGCGTGGACGCGGAGGCCGCCATGCGCGACGGCGTCCGCGAGCCCGATCCGGCCGCCCGCCACCAGCGGCCCGAGCCACAGCCCCCGACGGAACTTGGTCCGTTCCAAGCGGGCGTGTCTGGCCACGTTGACCCGCTTGAACGAGACGGCCCCGCCGAAACACGCCGCCTGCATCGCGGCGTCGCGTCCGAAACCGGCCCGGTCGAAGCAGGCGGCCCCCATGAACACCGCGCGCCGGAACGTCGCGTCGGCGTACCAGCGGGCCTCGCCGAACAGGGCGTCGCCGGTGAAGACGGCCTCCTCGAAGGAGGCGTGCCGGTGGAAGCTCGCCCCGTGGAACGAGGCGTTGCGCGCGAACCGCGCGCCACGGAACGAGACGTTGCCGAAGAACCGGGCGTCGTAGAACGAGGCCCCGCCCAAGAAGCAGGCACCGTCGAACGAGCTGTCGCCCTCGACGCAGAACCTGCGCAGAGGCGCGTCGGATGTCAGTACCGCCTGGTCGAAGCGCGCACGGCCGAGATGGGGTCTGCCGTCCGGCCCGGTGAGGGCGTCGAGGATCGCTTCCAGTAGCCACGGTTTGACGGTGACGCCTCGCAGGTCGAGATCGGCACCCGGACGGAGCGAACCAACGAACCGTTCGAACTCCTCTGGAGGCATGTGCGCGGGACAACCGCTCGCCCCTTCCAGAGCGTGTCCCGTACATCCCTGGACGGCTGAACACCGCGGCCAGAACACCGTGGCCATGGACGGCGGAGAAGGCTCGTGATGGGTCACGGTCTCGTTCTACACAGGGTGCCTCCCAGAGTGAAGCCCTCCGCACGGAGAGTTCGGTGCTCCCTTGTGGTCAGCTTCGTCCCTGGATCTTCACGCGGCGCGCGTAAGGTGAGGCCTGTGCGGGAGCGGAGCCGGTGGATCGCGGATGTGGACGCCCATCCCGGAGACGCGCCCGACCTCGCCCTCGCCGTCCTCGGCTGGCTCGTCGGTACCGGCGTCGTGGTGGCCGAACAGACCGACTGCGTGCTGGGCGACGTTCCCGGCGGGTACGCGCCGGGGCCGTCCGCCCAGACGATCGTGACCGGCGACCTCCCCGGGCTTCCGGACGTGTGGCCGAACGGCCTGGAGATCGACGTCGGCCGCGGCGCCTACTACGGCCCGATCACCGAGGACGACCGCGTGACGTGCCCGCGCTGCGGGGCCTGGCTGCCGTTCGAGACCGTCCTGCCCGAGATCGAGGAGTGGTTGGAGGGCGGCCCGGGTTCGTTGGTGTGCGCCCGCTGCGACGCCCGCACGTCGCTCAACGACTGGCGGTGGCCGGTCTCGTGCGCGTTCGCCGAGCTGGGCCTTCGCTTCTGGAACTGGCCCCCGCTCACGGACGACTTCGTGACGGAGCTGGCTCGCAGGCTCGGCCACCGCCTGGTCACGGGCGAGACCACCCCCTGGCCCGACCCGGGGCTCGAACGAGGTCTCGAACGGGGTTAACGCCAGGGGAACCGGGGGGATGTTCCGAGTGTCTGATACTTCGGTAAATCATCCCAGTTCGACTGCCGTTCATCTTGCTCAGGGAACATTCTTGACATGACCGTCAATCCAGGACATATCCCCCGTTCGACCGAGGTGCTGCCGGACGATCGCTTCCTCGATCGCGAGGAGAGCTGGCTCCGGTTCAACCAGCGCGTCCTGGAGCTCGCCGAGGACCCCTCGCTGCCGCTGCTCGAACGGGTCAGATTCCTGTCGATCTTCGCGAGCAACCTGGACGAGTTCTTCATGGTCCGTGTGGCCGGGCTCGCCCGCCGGATGGCGACCGGGCTCGCCGTCCAGTCCGCCAGCGGCCGCCAGCCCCGCGAGGTGCTGGAACGTACCGGCGAGGTCGCGCACGAGCTGATGGGACGGCACGCCGCCTGCTTCCGCGACGAGCTCCGTCCCGCGCTCGGCGACGAGGGCGTCGACATCCTGCGCTGGGACGAGCTGGCCGAGACCGAGCAGGAGCGGCTGCGGCGGCTCTTCCGCGACCGGATCTACCCCGTCCTCACCCCGCTCGTCGTCGACTCCGCGCACCCGTTCCCCTACATCTCGGGCCTGTCGCTCAACCTCGCGGTGATCGTCCGCGACCCGGAGACCGACGCGACGATGTTCGCCCGCGTCAAGGTGCCGCCGCTGCTGCCCCGGTTCATCGAGGCGTCCCCCGACCGGTTCACGCCGCTGGAGGACGTCATCGCCGCGCATCTCGGCCAGCTGTTCACCGGGATGGAGGTCGTCGAGCACCACGCCTTCCGCGTCACCCGCAACCAGGACCTGGAGATCGACGACGACATCAGCGAGGGGCTCCTGCAAGCCCTCGAACGGGAGTTGCTGCGCCGCCGGTTCGGCCCGGTCGTCCGGCTTGAGGTCGAAGAGTCGATCTCGGGCGGCGTGCTGGACCTGCTGACGTCCGAGCTGGGCGTGGACGAGGGCCAGATCTACCGCGTCGTCGGCCCGCTCGACCTCGGCGGGCTCGCGGCCATCGCCGACCTGGACCGTCCGGAGCTGAAATATCCCCCTTTCGTCCCCTCGAAGGAGGCGCTGCCCGAGGATGCGAGCATCTTCAGCGCCATCCGTGAGCGGGACGTGCTCGTCCACCACCCCTACGACTCGTTCACCACGACCGTCCAACGGCTGATCGAGGACGCCGCGACCGACCCGCGCGTCCTCGCGATCAAGCAGACGCTGTACCGGACGAGCGGCGACTCGCCCATCGTCGACGCGCTGATGAACGCCGCCGAGGCGGGCAAGCAGGTCGTGGTCGTCGTCGAGCTGAAGGCGAGGTTCGACGAGCGCGCCAACATCGCGTGGGCGCGCAAGCTGGAGACCGCGGGCTGCCACGTCGTGTACGGGTTCGTCGGGTTGAAGACGCACTGCAAGCTCGCGCTGATCGTCCGGCAGGACGAGGACGGCAACCTGCGCCGCTACTGCCACATCGGCACCGGCAACTACCACCCGAAGACCGCCCGGCTGTACGAGGACTTCGGGCTCCTTACCGCCGACTCCGAGGTCGGCGAGGACGTCAGCGCCCTGTTCAACCACCTCACCGGCTACTCCCGGCAGGGGTCCTACCACCGGCTGCTGGTCGCGCCGAACAGCCTGCGGTCCGGGCTCGTCCAGCGGATCGAGCACGAGATCGACAACCGGCGGGCCGGGCATCCCGCCCGCGTCCGCGTCAAGTGCAACTCCCTGGTCGACGAGGTGGTCATCGACGCGCTGTACCGGGCGTCGCGGGCCGGGGTGCCGGTGGACGTGTGGGTCCGCGGCATCTGCGCGCTGCGTCCCGGCGTGCCCGGACTGTCGGACATGATCACGGTGCGCAGCGTCCTCGGCCGGTTCCTGGAGCACTCCCGGGTGTTCGCGTTCGAGAACGGCGGCGAACCCGAGGTGTGGATCGGCAGCGCCGACCTCATGCACCGCAACCTGGACCGCCGCGTCGAGGCCCTCGTCTCCGTCACCGACCGCGTGCAGCGCAGCGAACTGCTCTCCCTGCTCGACCGGGCCATGGACGACGGCACCGCCTCCTGGGCGCTCGCCGCCGACGGCACCTGGACGCGGCCCACGGCCCGTCCCGGCGACACCCTCCAGGACATCCAGACCCATCTGGTGAAGAGCCGCCGGTGGAGGACGGTCGAACCGCAATGACGGCCAAGGGCGAGACGGCGGCGCGCGCCGTCGTCCGAGCGGCGGGCGTGCTCCTGTGGCGCGACGGCCGCGGGCTGGACGACCCCGAGCGCGACGGCCCCGGGCTGGACGGTCCCGGGCTGGACGGTCCCGAGATCGCGGTGATCCACCGGCCTCGCTACGACGACTGGTCGTTCCCCAAGGGCAAGATCGACAAGGGGGAGCACATGCTGCGGGCCGCCGTCCGCGAGACCGAGGAGGAGACGGGCGTCGTCCCCCGCCTCGGCCGACGGCTCCCCACCAGCAGCTATCCCATCGGCGACCGCACCAAACAGGTCTACTACTGGGCGGCCCGTCCCGTCGCCGGGGGCGCGTTCACCCCGAACCACGAGGTGGACGAGCTCGTCTGGCTCCCGCCCACCGAGGTGGAGGCCAGGCTCAGCTACGGCCACGACGTCGACCTGCTCCACGAGTTCCTGCGCGGCCCCCGCGACAGCGCGCCGTTAGTGATCCTGCGGCACGCGAGCGCGGGGGAGAAGCTGCACTGGCGGGAGGCCGACGAGCTGCGTCCCCTCGACGCCGCGGGCCGCGCCGAGGCCCTCGCCCTCGCCGACCTCCTGCACGCCTACGGGCCCGCCCGGTTGGTCAGCTCCACGACCGCCCGCTGCGTCGAGACCGTCCTGCCGTACGCGCGCCGCATCCGCGAACCCGTCGTCACCGACGCGGCGTTCACCGTGGGCGACACGAGCCCGGCGCGGGCCGTCGCGAGGATCCTGTCCCTGGCCCGCGACGGCGTCCCGACCGTCGTGTGCACCCACGGCGAGGTCGTCTCCGAACTCGTCGCCGGGCTGTGCAAGGACCTGGGCGAGAAGGTCCCCGACGACCCGAGCCTGCGCAAGGCGGAATTCTGGGTGGCGCACCTGAGCCCCCGAACAATGGCGGCCCTGGAACGTCACAGTGTCAGAACGACGGCCCCAGCGTCTGCGACCACGTAGTCGGCAGAAGCTCCCGCGCGGCCTCCGCCTCGCATTCCTCCCGGCCATACAGGACGCCCAACGTGAACGCCTCCGCCGGAACCTGCGTGCGCCTGGACGCCGCCTCAAGATGCTCCATGGCGATCACGCCGTCCTGGTATCCGCCGAGCACCTCCTGGATGCGCTTGGCGTCCTTGACCAGCCGCTTCGCCTCCACGCCCAGCACCGGGACGGTGAGTTCCGCCGCGTACCGGGCCCGTTTGGCCGCCTTCCGCGTCTCGTGCCGCGCCAGGTCGGGATCGTTCGCCGACTTGATCGTGGAGTACTCCTTCGCCATTCGGGCCCACGCCCGCGTGACGAGCCCGGGGAGTTCCTTGCGCGCCTTTCTCTCACCGGCCAAGGTCAGGGGCGGATCGACGATCAGCCGGTCGAGTTCGTCGAGAAGAGCGAAATACCGGCCGTCCTTGAGGCTCGCGTTCATCCGCCGATAAGCCGACCGTTCCTGCCGTTCCAGATCCTCAAGCACAAACGCGGGAGCCTCCGCGAAACGCATCCGCAACACCTCGCGGTCGCGCACCTCGCCGAGGACGGCCGCCAGCCAGCGCAGCTCCGGGCCGAGCGGCGACGTCCGCGCCACGTCCAGAACCGGCCGGTAGCTGCGCAGCGCGCTCCGCAACCGCCGCACCGCCACCCGCATCCGGTGGACGGCGTCGTCCTCCGCCAGCCGCGCCTTCGGATCGAACGCCAACACCGCGTCGACCTGCGCCGCGAGGTAGGCCAGCACGACCTCACCGGTCGTCACGGCCGGTCCCTTCCCGTTCCAGGTCGCGTCAGCGATCCGCGACCGCGCCACCACCCGCGCCGCCGCCGCCTGCGAGGGGACGACCGCGTCCCCCAGGAGGCGTCCCAGCTTGGACGACGACGTGGCCCTGCGCGCCCCGCCCTTGCGCAGCCGCTTGCCCGCCGCCTTCAGCAACGCGGGCGGGCCGCTGCCGAGTTCGACCTCGATCTCGCGCCAGCGCTCCGGTTCGGCGTCCGTCCCGGCCCGTCCGGTCACCAGGTCGTCGGCGACCTCCACGAGCATGGACCCGTCCGCGCCGAGCAGCCGCACCACGGTCCGCCGCGTCTCCAACGTCGCGACCGGACGCAGCTCCTCGCCCCGCGTGTACGCCGCGACCAGCGCCGCCAGCCGCGCCGGGACGACGCGCGGCCGCCCGAGCGGCGCCCGCAGCTCGTGCCTGCTGTCCGGCCCGGCGGGCATCTTCAGATGCCACCCGGCGTCCGACCCGCCCCGCCTGCGCCGCAACGTGATCCCCTGAGCCGCGAGCCGCAGATCGGCCGTGTCGAAGTAACCGGCGTGCAACTCGTGCACCTCGGGCTCCGCGACGGACGCCACGCCGGGCAGCCCGTCAAGCTCTGGCAGGACGAAGTCCGCGGCGGCGTCGTACTTCTGCTCAACCTCAAGATGCCTATCGGCCACGCTCTGCTCCTCGATGTCCGGCAAGGGCGCACACCCGGTTGACAAGGATTCCACGCCTGGGTGAACGGCAACAGAAACCTTCCGGACATACACGGCCGCTTAGCATGCGTAAGTGCGAACACTGGTGCTCTGGGACATCGACCACACCATCATCAACGCGGGCGGCATCAGCCAGGAAATCTACGGGACGGTCTTCCACCGACTCGTCGGCCGCCCCCTGACGAAGGTCGCCGACCTCGCCGGACGAACAGACCTCGCCATCACCACCGAGACCCTCCGCCACAACGGCGTCGAACCGACCCCGGACCTGATGTCGTCCTTCATCCCCGCCCTGGCCGAGGCTTTCGCGGCCCGCCAACACGAGTTCGCGGACCGTGGCCACGTTCTGCCCGGCGCCCTGGCCGCCCTCAAGGCCCTCGCCGCCCGTCCCGACGTGATCCAGTCGGCCCTCACCGGCAACATGCGCGAGATAGCCGTCACCAAACTGACGGCGTTCGCGCTCATCGACTACTTCGACCTGGACTCCGGCGCCTACGGCGCGGACAACATAGAACGGCCGCCGCTGGTGAAACTCGCCCAGCAACGCGCGGCCCGCATCCACGGGGAGGAATTCACGCCGTCCAACACGGTCCTGATCGGTGACACACCCCACGACGTCCGCGCAGGTCACGAGGGAGGCGCCCACGTCGTGGCCGTGGCCACCGGCGCGACCTCGGCCCCCGCCCTCCGCCTCTCGGGCGCGGAGGTCGTCCTCCCCGACCTGACCGACACCCCAGCGGTGATCAAGGCCATCCTCCGCGCCTGACCACGAACGGATCCAGCACTTCCAGCCGACGACACGGTGGGCCCTATCGCGCCTTGCGCACCTGGGTCGTGTCGGCGTCGAGGACGGTGCCGTCCGCGCCGGTCAGCGCGACCTCCGGTACAGGGGCGCCGTGCTGGTCGACGAGCGTGGAGTGAGCCTCCCCGGAGGCGAAGGCGTGGCGCTCTCCCCACTGCCGCAGCGTGAGGACGACGGGGAAGAGGTCGCGTCCAGCGTCGGTGAGCACGTACTCCTGGCGGCGCCCGGACGCCGCCGTGCGCTGGGCGAGAAGCCCGTTCGCCACCAGCTTCTGGAGACGGTTGCTGAGGATGTTGCGGGCGATGCCGGTACGCCGCTGGAACTCGGTGAACGACCGGGCCCCGTCCATCGCGTCCCGGACGACGAGAAGGCTCCACCGGTCGCCGACGAGATCGAGCGTGCGGGCGACGGGGCACTCGGGGTCGGTCCAGCCCTGGTCCGGCATGACGTCTCCTCAAAGAGTTGCAGATTGAAACCATTGTGTCATACGGTCGAACGGTTGCAATCTGCTACCAGCTGAAGGGACGCGATGAACGTGTGGAGACGGCTGCTGCTCGCGGTGGTGTGCGGCGTCGCCGTGGCGAGCATCTACGCCGCGCAGCCGATCCTGGAGCCGATGGGACGCGGCCTCGGCGTCCCAGCGGACCTCACCGGATGGATCGTGGCGATCGCCCAGTTCGGCTACCTGGCGGGCCTGCTCCTGCTGGTGCCCCTCGGCGACCCCGTAGACAGACGCCGACTCATAGCCGCGCACTTGGCGCTCACAGCGGCGGGCCTGATCCTCACAGCCTCGGCGTCAACCGCCTGGCTGGCGCTCGTGGGCCTCGCGATAACCGGGATGTTCGCGGTCGTCGTCCAAACCACGGTGGCCTACGCCGCGTCGGTCTCGCCCCCCGCCGAACGCGGCCGAAACATCGGAGTCGTGACGTCGGGCGTAGTGGTCGGCATCCTGGGCGCAAGAATCGTCACCGGCGCACTGGCACAGACGTGGGGCTGGCGCTCCGTCTACGCGACGCTCGCCGTCCTGTCCCTCGGTCTCGCGGCCTTGGTCCTCCTGGCACTGCCATCAGAAGACCGCCCCACCAGACTCACCGGCTATGGCAGGGCCGTCACTTCACTAGGCGGCCTGTTCAGACAACCCGTTTTCCTCACACGCGGCCTCATCGCGTTCTTCTTGTTCGCCTCATTCGGAACCCTGTGGAGCGGACTGTCCCTCCCACTGGCAGACGCACCCTGGCGCCTGAGTGAAAGCCAAATCGGCCTCTTCGGCGTCGCCGGACTCGCCGGGGCACTGGGCGCCGCCCGCGCAGGCCGCTGGGCGGACGCAGGCCGAGCAACCCCGGTCACCGGTTTGGCCCTCACCCTCCTCATCCTTTCCTGGACGGCAATCGCCCAACTGCCACGCTCCCTATGGCTCCTCGCCGCCGGAATCGTGATTCTCGACTTCGCCGTCCAAGCCGTACACGTGAGCAGCCAGCACATCCTCACGACCGCGCACCCCGACCGCACCAGCAGCGTCATAGGCGGCCACATGGTCTTCTATTCACTCGGCTCAGCCTTGGGCGCGGCCACCACGACCGCCGTCTACACCGCCCACGGCTGGACGGGCTCCAGCCTCCTAGGCGCCGGATTCGCAACCTGCGCACTAGCCATCTGGGCAATCACCAAACGCCAAGGACCGCAAGAGACTTCTCAGCCCCAGCCCCAGCCCCAGCCCCAGCCCCAGCCCCAGCCGCAACCGCTGCGCAAGGCAGCAGCCTGATCAGTCTTACCCCTGGTACAGGTCGATGTGATTGTCGCCGGGGTCTCGCAGCGTTGATGACCTGGGCTTCCAAGCCGCGTCGGTCGGCGGTTGGATCTCGGCGGCCCCGGCGGCGAGCGCCCGCGCGTGTGTTGCGTCGAGGTCGTCGACGAGTAGGCCGAACCTTGCCGGGCCACCGGGCCAGAAGTGCTGCTCGGAGTCGGCGATCGTCACGAGAAAGAAGTCGTCGTCCGGATAGGAGCCGAACTGCAAAGAGCTGATCTCCTGGTGGTAGGAGGCGTCGAAGGCATCACGGTAGAACGCGACTGAGGCCGCCAAATCGTCCGCCACGATGGTGACCTGGGCGATGCGATGGGTCTTCACGGGCATCCCTTTCTCGATGTACTGCTCGACGCTCTCGATGAGCTGATTCAGTGAGTCGGCTCTGCCTCGTAGGCGGTCACGATGCTCGGTGAGAACCGCCTCAAGTCCACGTCCACGAACCGCTCGCATCGCCTCAACGGGGACCTGAAGCCGCCGCAACGTCGCGTAGAGACGTGCCTCAGCGACCTGGTCATGTCGGTAACGGCGATATCCGGTGTCGGGATCGACGTGGGCCGGTATGAGTAAGCCGACGTCGTGGTAATGCCGTAAAGCGGTGATCGACAGGCCGGTGACAAGCGAGAAGTTCCCGATGCTCAGCACTCGACCATTCTGGAACCATCAAGCCACCCGAGAGTCAACCCCCACAGCCGCTGTCCATTGCTGGAGGCCGCCGGTGTGGTCATACCGTCCGCAGGCCCCACGGGTCGTCCAGGGCGGCGCCGTGACTGGCAGCGACCCACGCGCCTAGTCCGTTGCTGTGTTCAGCCTGCCGAGTGGGTGTGCGGCTAGCCTGAGGGCGAGAGACCGGTAGAAGGGGTTGTTGGGTGCCAGATTCTCGGGTCAATTCTGCTTCGGAGGCGGGTTCTGACCTGCATCTTGAGCTGTCGTCCACGGGACCTCGCCGGGCGGCGGTGGCGTCGGCGTTGCGGGAGGCGGTGCGCAGCGGACGGCTCACGCCGGGGACGCGACTGCCGCCATACCGTTCGCTGGCGGGCGATCTGGGCGTCGCGCGCAACACGGTCGCGGACGCGTACGCCGAACTGGTCGCCGAAGGCTGGTTGACCGCTCGGCAGGGGTCGGGCACCCGGGTCGCCGAACGTGTCGTCGCCAAACCGCGACGTGCCTCCGGGCGGGTGCCTGACCGCAAGGTCGGTGCCGTCGTCCATGATCTGCGGCAGGGACAGCCCGACGCGACGTCCTTTCCCCGTGCCGCGTGGGCCGCGTCCGTCCGCCGTGCGGTGACCGCCGCGCCGCACGACGCTTTCGCCCCCGGCGATCCGCGCGGACGGGACGAGCTGCGTCGCGCGCTGGCCGAATATCTCGCGCGGGCGCGTGGCGTGTCCGCTTCACCGGACCAGATCGTCGTCTGCGCCGGGTTCGCGCATGGGCTGCGTCTGCTGTTCGGCGGCGGCGTGCTGCCGGGGCCGCTGGCCGTCGAGCCCTACGGCCTGGCCTTCCATCGCGGCATCCTGACCGACGCCGGAGTGCGCACGATCCCGCTGGGCCTGGACGAATGGGGCGCGCAAATCGGCGATCTCGCGTCGCATCCCGGTACCGCGTCGCGTCGCGGGGCACGTGCCGTCCTCCTCACGCCCGCTCACCAGTTCCCGACCGGCGGCCCGTTGCATCCGACGCGCCGTGCCGCGGCCGTCGACTGGGCGCGCGGCCGGGGCGGCGTGGTGCTGGAGGACGACTACGACGGCGAGTTCCGCTACGACCGTGAACCGGTGGGCGCACTCCAGGGGCTTGATCCTGATCACGTCGTCTACCTCGGTTCGGTGAGCAAGAGCCTTTCCCCGGCGATCCGGCTCGGCTGGATGGTGCTGCCGCCGCACCTGGTGGACGCGACGCTCGCGGCCAAGGGGATACGCGAGGCGTGGACGGGTGTCACCGACCAACTGGCGCTCGCGGAGTTCATCGCGTCCGGCCACTACGACAAGCACATCCGTCGCATGCGGCAGCGTTATCGTGCCCGCCGCAACCTGCTCGTGGGGACGTTGGCCGAACGAGCCCCGCACATCACGGTGACCGGGCTCGCGGCCGGGTTGCACGCCGTCCTGCGCCTTCCACCCGGTACCGAGGACTCGACGGTCAGGGCGGCCACCCGGACGGGCGTGGCGCTCGACGGTCTCGCCCTGTTCCGCCATCCGGACAGTCCTCAACCCCACCGGGATGGTCTGGTCGTCGGATACGCCACACCTCCCGACCACCGCTACCGACCGGCACTCGACGCGCTGTGTCGCGCCTTGCCCCCATCTCCGGATGTCTGAGCCACGCGCGTCCCACCAACCGTCAAAGCGTGGTGCCACTCGACGATGGGGTGGCACCACGCTGGATCTGTGCCGGTCAAACGTGCGTGACGGCGCGGTCGCCGGTCTCCACCCGGCGTTCGGCGACCCGCGTCGTGCGGCGCTTGCCCAGGCCGAGCGCGACCAGCGCGGTCGCCGCAATGCCCGCCGCCGCGATCAACATCGCGGTTCGCAGCCCGTCGTTGGTGGCGGCACGGAGCGTCCCGCCCCCGAGCCCGTCCAGGCTCGCGTTGGCGACGGCCACCAGCAGGGCCAGGCCGACCGCGCCGCCGACCTGCTGGCTGGTGGACGCGACACCGGAGGCGATGCCCTGGTCCGCCGGGGCCACTCCGAGGGCGGCGGCGCCGAACATCAGGGTGTACCCGGCGCCCTGGCCGATTCCGAGCACCAGCAGTCCGGGGATCAGCGCGGCGTACGAGGCGTCGGTCGCCATGCTCAAAGCAACGGTCACAGTCCCGAGGCCGCCCACCGCCAGCGCGGCGACCAGCACCGGCCGGATCCCGAACCGGGTCGCCAGCCTGCCCGCACCCTGCGAACCGACCGCGATGGCGGCCATCGGCACCAGGAACGCCAGCCCGGTCGTCAGCGCGTCATATCCGTGCACGCCCTGGAAGTACACGGTCAGGAAGTACATCAGCGTGCCGAACGTGCCCATGTACAGGAACGTGACGACCGTCCCCACGCTCAGGTTGCGGTTGGTGAACAGCCGCAGCGGCATCAGCGGGTCGGTGCTGCGCCGTTCGACCGTGAGGAAAGCGGCGAGCAGGACGGCGCCCGCGAGCGCGGCGGTCAGCACCACGGGCGAGAGCCATCCGGACTCCGGCCCCTGCACCAGGGCGAACACCACGGCCGTGACACCGATCGTCGAGGTCACGGCGCCCGCGACGTCCATCGAACGTCCGCCGGTGCGCGGGCCGTCCGGTGCGATCAACTTGAAGGCGAGCAGCGCGGCGGCACCGGCCAAGGGCACGTTGACGAAGAACACCGCCTCCCAGCCGAACACGTCCGTCAGCACACCGCCGAGCAGCGAACCGAGGATCATTCCGCTGCCGCCCGCCGTGCCCCACACCGCGAACGCCCGGTTGCGCTCACGTCCCTCGGCGAAGCAAGTGGAGACCAGCGTCAGCGTCGCGGGGAACAGGAGCGCGCCACCGACTCCCTGCAAGGCGCGGGCCCCGACCAGCACGGCGGCCGACCCGGCGAGACCGCCGAGCAGGGAGGACACCGCGTAAAGGCCCAGCCCCGCAGCGAACAGCCGTCGTGGTCCGAACAGGTCACTGGCCCGTCCGCCGAGCAGTAGGAATCCGCCGAACGCGACGGCGTACGCGCTGACGACCCACTGAAGGTCCTGCGCGGAGAAGCCGAGACCGGAGCCGATCCCCGGCAACGCGACGTACACGATGTTGTAGTCGAGCGAGATGATCAGCTGGGCGAACGCCAGCAGCGCCAGCGTCGCTGCCGGACGGCGCCGTCCGGCAGCCGGGGACGTGATCGAGGACATGAAAAGACCGCTTTCAAAGAAGGAAACTCAGGAGAGGAACACCGTCGGGCCGCGCGAGGACGCACGACCCGGCCAGGATGTTCAGTGTTCGGAGAGCGCCTTCGACCAGACTGGGCTGTCGAAGTAGTGGTTGTCGTACTGCTGTGAGCTGTCCCGAATGTCCTGCACAGTGGCCTCACCACGGTGGACGCGCTCCAGCAGCCGGTAGTAGTCGAAGCGCTCCAGACCGGGCGTGAAGACCACCAACATCTCGGCCTCACTCCCGGGAGCCGGTGCAAAAGCGTGCGGCACGGTCGGCGGGACGGTGAGGAAGTCGCCCTTGCGCAGGGTCAGAATCTCCTCGTCCACCAGGATCCGCATCGTGCCGTCCAGGACGAAGAACACCTCGGTCGCCCTGGTGTGGAAGTGCGCGGGAGCACCCGGCGACCCCTTCTGGAACGTGGCCTTGTTGGCGGTGAGCGCGCCCCCGGTGGCGTCCGCGTCGGCAAGCAGCGTGATCAGACTCGTCGCACCGTCCTGAAGCGACTCAGCGCTCTCGGCGCGAACCAAAAGAGGGACGTTCGAGGCAGCGGCGTTCATAGATCCTCCCGGATACCCGGCCCGGTTCCTCACCAGGCATTCCTTGCTGACACCGAAGAATCTACGACCCCCAAAGACCCACCAGAGGGTTCATTCACCCCCAGCATCCATGGGTCAATTTCACCAACCCCCTCAGAACCGCCCGAGCACCAGGCCACGCCGACCACCACCCCAGCAGGACGATGCCCGCGCTGACGCGACCCGCCAGCCCTTTCCCACGCCAGAAGATCAACCCCGAAGACACCCGCCCCGACAACCGTCCGCCAGACCCAACCGGAGACACGCCCCGCACGCCCGAAGCCGCGCCCACAGACGACCCTCAACCCGAAATCGCCTTGGCCACCCTGCGCCAATCCTGCAACTCTTAAGGCCATGACGGTGTTCACCTGCGAAAGCTGTAGGACGGCGGTGACCGCGGAGCTGCGCGAGATTCCGTACCCCGACCAGGTGCCCGCCCCCGGCGGGCCCGGCCAAGCTCCGCCACGGATACCGCGAGGTGCCTTCACCCGTGATCCAACCCCGTCCGGACCGCCGCAGGCCCCACTTGAGCACGACCCGCGCGTCCAGGCGTCCGCAGTCCTCGTTCACCCTGAAGACGTTCGCGGTCTCCGCCATCACCCCGACCGGCGGCGGCTGAACGGATGCTGCCGACTGGACGGATGCGATGGCCCGAACCTGGTCTGCGCCACATGCGGGACGGAGATCGCCACCGAGCAGAACGACTGCTGGGTGAGCTGGCACGACGTCCGCCTCCAGCCCGGCGCGGTCACCGAGCACACCCTGAAGGCCGACGAACCATGACCACCGGCGTACACAGCATCGAATTCGTCGTTCGGCGACGTCCCGGCCTCAAGGTCGACGAGATCGTCCCAATACTGGACGGCCGCTCGCTGCTAGATCTCATCGACCGCTTCGAGATCGACTCGGGCATGAAACCGGCCGGCGGCGCCTACGGCGGCCTCATCCCTGCGTACCTCCGCCACAAGTCGTTCGACGAGCACTTCCTTGGCGCGCCGTTCCCCGGGCTGAGCCCCAAGACAGCGGTGCTGAGCTGTGAATGCGGTGAAGTCGGCTGCTGGCCGCTGATGACCAGGATCATCCCGACCGGAAGCCTGGTCGTCTGGGACGCCTTCGAACAGATCTACCGCGAGACCCGCGACTACACGAAATTCGGCCCCTTCCTCTTTGACCGCACACAATACGACCAAGCCCTACAAGCACTCTGCGCCCAAATAACAACCACCGAAGACCCCTGAAAACAACCCCAAACCCACCAACTGAGCCACGCTCCGCAACAAACAGCCCTACCAACCCACACGAAAAACCACAAGTCAAGCAGTTCCAGCCGCTTGACGAACCCCACGGGGACATTCACCTGAAAATCAATCGCCAGCCCAGGCCGCGCAAAAGGTGCGATAGGCGTCTTTCAGGTCGTCGGTCTCTCGGACGTGCAGGTTCTCCGCCGCCCTGATCACTTCGGCGGCGCGCCAGTAGTTGGACGGTACGAGCCGACCACTCGTCACCGCCTCCAGCGCAACGTGCGCTGCCTCACCGGGCTGGTCTGCGGCGACGAGCGCCAGCGCCAGATCCAGGCGAGCGGGGCCCACGGTCGGCGACATCTTGTCCGGCTCCGTCTGCGGCTCGGTTAGAGGACCTTGGTGTCGGTTTGGGGATCGAGTTCCGCGATGGGACGTGCGCCGTTCCAGAGTTCGGCGACGTGGTGGGCGAAGCGGTCGTACAGACCGTCTTCCTGCTGGCGTTGTATGTGGAGCATCGGGGAGTCGTGGCCGACGAGGTGTGCGAGATGTGGCGTCATGAGCATCTCGTCGTCGAAGACGAAGACGCTCATGGCGATGTGCTCGTCGCCGTAGCGGCCCTCGATGCCCGGGACGGTCGCGATCTTGGACAGTTCGTCCAGGGTGATCCTTATGCGAGTGCCGACTGTGAGCGGGACGGATTCGACTTCCTCGCGGCGCCGTGTGACGTCGCTGCCCGGGTCTCCGATCAAGAATCTGACCTGGCAGCCGCGTTCGGCCTTGCGGCGAAGGACCGTCCGGAGATTGGGGATCTCCAGCCAAAGGAAGTAGTTCGTATATCCGGCGAAGGTCAATTCTCTGGTGGCCTCACCTATGAGGCGGCGCCAGACGGACTTGGGGCATGCGGACCGGTAGGGATATACGGCGATGATCTCTCGGTCCGGGCCGGTCTTTACGTTCTTGCGGATGGCGTCTGGCCACAACATGCCGTCATCAACTCCCAAGGCGTCCGAGGCAGCCCAGCGGTGACGGGGGTGTGGCGTGCGACCCTCGTCCGCCACCCACCGGGCCACAGTTTTGACGTCCACTTGACAAGCTTCAGCGAGTTCCTGCTCTGTCAGTCTCGCACCGATCATTGCCTGTCGTAGTGCGTCATTGGCCACGATTGCACCCTTTCGTCCTGGGACGTCTAGGACGTTTTCCACGGTAACTCGAAAACGTCCCGGACGTCTCGGGAACGGCGTTCAAGCGTCCATGAGTCTCGGTGCATCCTCCATGCAGCGTCCAGGTTCGACGCCGTGAATGATCACCGAAAGTAGTCAAATCATCGCTTTTGGGAGGTGGTGGCCGTGAGAGTGCCGACGATGGGTATGGGCGGGATGCCGCTTTACTCGTGGGACGTTGTGGGGGGTGCCGGTGGGGTTTCTGGGGATCCGGAGGCTGCTATTCGGCAGATGCGGCGGGAGTTGGAAGGGGCCGCGCCTGGGGCGCGGGGCAAGGTGCGCCGGGTCGCGGTCTCCCTGAGTGGGCGGGTGGAGTATCTGGAGCTTGGCGTGGTCGTGGAGGGGCGGCGGGACGCGCTCACCGGGGGTGTCGTGTGGGTGCTCTGACCGTGGTGGGGCGGTGGCAGGCCGTGCTTCGGTGGCGGACGATCTTCGGGGACGAGGCGGCGGTCAAGCATCTGGAGCTGCTCGCTGTCACGCTCAAGCCGAAGCGGTGGCGGTGCGTGGAATTGTACGAGAAGCCGGAGTTCGGGTTCCCCGTGCCGTTGCTGTGGGTCTACGCGAGTGGGACGGCGGACGATGTCGGGGCCGTGGTGACCGTCCGGGCCGCGCCGGGTGGTGCGTGGGCCTACTTCGAGGCCGGGAAGGGGCGTGGTGGGTTCTTGGCTACGTGTGGGGATGTCGCAGCGGCGGCCGAGCGGGTTGACCGGCTGCTGAAGTACCGGCTGTTTCCCAACGTTGAGTGGACGTTTCCGGGGTCAGAGTGAGAGGACCGCCCGGCAGCGATGCGTATGGGGTGGCGAAGGTGTAGACTGAATCAGTCGGGTGGTAAGTGATTCAGGGGTGGTCATGGCAACGGCGAAAGTTGGCGCGTTGATCGAGCGTGCTCGCGTGGCGGCGGGGCTGAGCCAGCGAGGCTTGGCGGATGCGACCGGCATCTCCCAGTCGACCCTGTCGCGGATCATCTCCGGGGACCGGGCCGCGAAGATGCCAGAGATCGTGCTGATCGCGGAGGCGACCGGATACACGATCCCGCAGCTGACCGGGACCGGGATGGTGGCGGACCGTGTGCGGTACGCGGCGCGGGCGACGAACGGCTCCGGCATGGAAGGGATGCGCGAGGCGCTGCTGAACTTCCTGGAACTGAACGATTACCTGGACGATCAGGCCGTGCCCGCGACCGTCTGAGACGGAGATCCGAGCACGGTGGACGCTGAAGTAGAAGGCCGTGTCGCCGCGGAGCGGTTCCGCCGCGACCATCAGTTGGGGGTGCAGCCGCTCGGCGACCTGGTGACGGTCATCGAGCAGGCGACGGGGATCGACGTGGCGGTGCTCGACGTTGGCCCGGACGAGCATGGCCTTGCGATGCGAGACCCGGATCGCAATGTCGTATTCATCGGAGTCGCGCGTACCGAGCACCCCATGCGGCAGCGCAGCACGCTCGCCCACGAGCTTGCCCACGTCCTCTACGGTGACTGGGCAGATGTCGAGGCGGACGACTGGAGTGAGCCGTCCCCACGAGAGGACCGGTGCCGCGCATTCGCTCGGCACCTTCTCGTGCCCGTCGAGGGTGTGCGCGAGTTCATGGGAGATCCGCCGGAGGTGGCGCTGGCGTCGCTGTCGGCAGTCGTCCAACGCTTTCTGGTTTCACCGGCGATCGCGGCGATCGCGCTGGAGCAGGCCGGACACATTGACCGCGCTACCAGTGAGCGGTGGGGGCAGTTCTACACCCCACAGTTGGCGGCCCGGTTCGGGTGGACCGACCAATACCGCGCTTTGCGGATCGAGTCCGGCAGGCGGCGAGCGCCGCAGCGACTGCTCGCCCGCGCGATCAATGGTTACGCGCTTGGAGTGCTGTCCGCGCAGGCGATAGCCACCCTGCGTGGCATCACCCTTGAAGAAGCCGAGGCCGACCTTGACGAGGCGGGCGTCGAACCCGTCGATTCCGCTGTCGCCTGGGCGGATGCCTCCGAGCTTCCCGATGTTGACGTGGACCTGTCCGATCTGGACGGCGGGGACGAGCCCGAGGCAGAGGCGAAGCGGGACGCGGGATGAGTCACCGGCCCATCATTGACGCTGGACCCGGTCTGAACTTCTTCTCCATCAACAAGGAACGTCTCCTCTTCGACACTCTGGGGCCATTGTGTGCGCCAGAGGCGGTAAGAGACGAACTGCTCCGTAAATCCAAACAGGACAGCCGGTTTCGCAATGCTGAGAGGGTCTGGAGTAAGCTACCCGAGCGGTATATGCAGGTCCTTTCCGATGACGTGACCCCAGAACTCGCAGCCACCGTCGCCCGAATAGGTCAGTTGCCCATGCGTGAGCGACTGCGGCAATCGAAGGACCTCGGTGAGACGATGGTGATCGCGCATGCGGTCGCCGCCGCTGAAGTCGGCCATGACGTAATCGTGCTGATCGATGACGGCGACGGCGCCCGAGCCGCCGGGGTGGAAGCCAACCGTCTCCGACTCCGCCGAGCCAGCGGAAAGTCGGCCGGAACGATGAGTTTGATCAACACGCTGACCGTATTGGAGAAAGCCGCAGGCAGGACGTACGTTCCGGACCGTGGTGAGATGCGCGCCATCTACCATCGCCTCCGCGACCTTGATGACGGTCTGCCGCCCATTGAGGCCACCAACCTTCTGTCACCTGCACTCTGGTCGTGATTGCGACAAGGGTGGTCCCATCGGGTTCTTTCCGATGGTGAGTGGGGGGCGCTGCGTTCAGAGTTTTAGGACGGTTTGGCAGGTCTTTGTGATCAGGTCGTCCACGGTGGGTGGGGGTGGGTTGCCTTTGAGGAGGTGGCGGTGGACGGCGCCGTAGGGGACGTCCACTGTGGCGAAGATTAGGTGTTCGTGGGTGGTGTTGGGGTTGCGGGATGTGTAGGAGGTCAGGGCGTTTGTGGTTCGGGTGTTCAGGGTTTCTAGGTCGGGGGCGAGGACGGTGGGCCAGGTTGTTGCTAGGTCTTGGTGGCGGTAGAGGAGGAGGAGTTTGGCCTCGTTCAGGTGGTGGCGGCACCAGCGGGGGGTGTGGAGGGCGGCGGTTACTGGGTCGTTTTGGTCTAGGGCTGTGGCGAAGCCCTCCTGGAAGCGGTGGACGGTTCGGATCCAGAGGGTCGCCAGGAGCAGGTCGCGTGAGGCGAAGCGGTGGTAGAGGGAACCGGACGGGGCGCCGAGGTGGTTCGCGATGGCGGAGATGGTGACCGCGCCCGGTCCGGCCTCGGACGTGACCGTGAGGGCCGCGTCGAGGATCTGGTCGCGGTCGAACTTGGCGGGTCGTCCCATGGGTGAGCCTCCTGTACGGTTATTTTAGAACGTGGTCTCTAATATTGGGGTTGGGTGTGAGGGCTGAGGCGGACGTTGTTGCGCGTTTTTACAGTGCTGCGCAGGTGGGGGATGGGGAGGGGATTCTGGCCGTCCTGCATCCTGAGTTCGAGGCGCGTACCGCGCCGGGGCTGCCGTGTGGGGCCGGGGGTGCCTTTCGGGGGCCGCGCGAGACGCTTGTGCGGGTTTGGGGTGCGGTGTTCGCCGAGTTCGACACGGCTCCCTATGCGGAGACCTGGCATGAGACGACTGATGGAGTGGTCGTTGTTACCGGGCACTATCGCGGCAGTGTGCGTGCTACCGGACGTGAGTACGAGGCGGAGTTCGTCCATCTGTGGCGGGTGACGGACGGTCTGATTTCGTGGTTGCACCAGTACACCGACACTGCTCTGTGGCATGAGGCGCTTGGTGCCGAGCTTTCAGGACGTGGAGAGCGTGGTGTCGCGGAGTCCGGTCGCTGAGCGGACGAGTGATGCGAGCGCCGGTGAGTGGTTGTTCGGTTGCCATGCGAT
The DNA here is from genome assembly GCF_039537545.1 of Actinomadura meridiana. Taxonomy (NCBI): domain Bacteria; kingdom Bacillati; phylum Actinomycetota; class Actinomycetes; order Streptosporangiales; family Thermomonosporaceae; genus Actinomadura; species Actinomadura meridiana. Next base: position 134,260 of record NZ_BAABAS010000020.1, on the reverse strand, counting down.
CACCGTGGTGACGTCCGGTGCGTCGACGACGGGGACCGCGACATGTTGGGGCCACTGCCAGGCACGGCTGGACGCGGGAATGACGAGCAATGTTTGGCCGAGTGCTACGAGCTGGGCGAGTTGTGACTGGGTGTGCACCTCCGGTCCGGGTCCTTCGGGGTAGGAGCCGTCGAGCCGGGGCCATCGAGCTATCGGCAGGTCCGGGACGTCGCTGACGTCCGCCAGCGTGAGCTTCTCGCGCGACGCGAGCGGGTGCTTCGCGGGAAGGATCGCGACCTGGCTTTCGACGAAGAGGTCTTCGGTGTCGAACCCGGTCAGGTCGTCGTACGGGCGGTGCATGAGTGCCACGTCGGCACGCCCGTCGCGCAGCAGCCCCGCCTGCTCGCCGACCTCGCACAGGAAGATCTGGACCGGGGTCTCGCCAAGCGAGTCGAGAAGTCGTTGCAGGAGTTCGTGGGATGCCCCGGCCTTTGTCGCGAGCACAAGCGGCTGGTCGGGATTGGCGGCACGCCGCGTCCGGGCGGCGGCGGTCGAGATCGCGTCGAGGGCCGCTCGCGCCTCGCGGAGCAGGACGTGACCTGCGTCGGTGAGTGCCGTGCCACGACGGTCCCGGTCGAGGAGTTGGACGCCTAGTCGACGTTCCATCTGGCGGATCGCGCGGGAGAGGGGTGGTTGTGAGATCCCGAGGCGTTCGGCGGCGCGTCCGAAGTTCAGTTCCTCGGCGACGGCGACGAAGTAGCGCAGCTCACGGGTCTCCAGATCATCCATGGGCGGAGCCTACCGGCTGATACCTGGTGGGTATTACGCCGTGCTGAGGTTGTCTTGGACAAGCGAGTTCATGCCTGGCCAGCATGGATCGAGTGAACGAGACCAAGACCGCGCTGGTCACCGGCGCCAACAAGGGAATCGGCTTCGCCATCGCGCAGGGGCTCGGGGCGATCGGCTTCACGGTCGTGGTCGGGGCGCGCGACGACGCCAGGCGGGAGAAGGCTGTCGCGAGTTTGAAGGAGGCGGGGGTTGACGCTTTCGGTGTCGCGCTTGATGTGACCTCCGACGAGAGTGTCAGCGCGGCGGCCGCGACCATCGAGCGGACGGTGGGACGGCTCGATGTCCTCGTCAACAACGCGGGCATCTCCGGCCGGATCGACGGGGGCGTGCAGGATCCGACGACGCTCGACCTCGACGTCGTCCGCACCGTCCTGGAGACCAATGTGTTCGGGGTCGTTCGGGTGACCAACGCGATGCTGCCGCTGCTCCGCCGCGCGGAATCGCCGCGCATCGTCAACATGTCGAGCAACATGGGTTCGCTGACGCTGCGGACCGGCCCGATCATGGCCGCGTACGCGCCGTCGAAGTCGATGCTCAACAGCGTCACGGCCCAGTACGCCCGAAGGTTCGAGGATACGAACGTCATCGTGAACGCCGCGTGCCCCGGCTATGTGGCGACCGATTTCACCGGTTTCAACGCGCCACGGACGCCCGAGCAAGGCGCCGCGATCGCCATCCGACTCGCCACCCTGCCCGATGACGGACCGCGTGGCGGCTTCTTCGACGACGCGGGTGTCGTCCCCTGGTGACCCGGACGAACTGACGCGATTCAGTAGCATTCCGGCGCGTGTGCGCACACATTTTGGTGGTCGAGGACGACGAGAGCCAGGCCGAGCTGATCCGCCGCTATCTCGAACGTGAAGGCCACGCGGTCGTGATGGCGCGCGACGGCCGTTCCGCGATCGAGGAGGCTCGGCGGCAGCCGCCCGATCTCGTGGTGCTGGACGTGATGCTTCCGGGCGTTGACGGCCTGGACGTGTGCCGCGTCCTGCGGCGGGAGTCCGAGGTCGCGATTCTCATGCTCACGGCCAAGTCGACCGAAGACGATTTGCTGCTCGGCCTGGATCTGGGCGCCGACGACTACATGACCAAGCCGTTCAGCCCCCGCGAACTTGTCGCGCGAGTACGGACGCTGTTGCGCCGAGCCCCCGGCGCGGGTCCGTTGTTGCGGGTGGGTGGTCTCACCGTGGACGTGGTGCGCCACGAAGTGCACTGCGACGGGCTCGCCGTGGACTGCACGCCGGGGGAGTTCACGTTGCTGGCGGTCCTGGCCGCCGAACCGGAACGGGTGTTCACTCGGGCCCAGCTGTTGGAACGGATGCACGGGTTCGACGGGTCCGTCACCGAGCGGTCGATCGACGTCCACGTCATGAACCTGCGCAAGAAGATCGAGCCAAGGCCGGGCCCGCCGCGACGCCTGGTCACGGTGTACGGGGTGGGCTACAAGTTGACCGCCAGGGGGCCCGATGCGGGGTAGCTTGCTGGCTCGCCTGCTCGCGGCGTCGGTCCTGATCGCGGTGTGCTCGACTGGCGCGACCGTTTCGCTGGCGGTCCGTGCGACGACCGGTGCGATCCGGCAGGAGCATGGGCGCGCGCTCGCCGCCGACAACCGCGTGTACACGGCGTTGCTCGACTACGCGGCGACCCATCGCACCTGGTCACAGGTCGGGCCGGTGGTGGACGAGCTGGCCGCCTCGACCGGACGCCGCGTCGTCGTCCGCACGATGAACCGCGCACCGCTCGCCGATTCGATGCCCGGCAACCGGGTGCCGCGCGACGCCTCGGCGGTGGTCGATCCGCTGGCGGTCGACTCGTCGCTGGTGCCCGGTGCCGCGGATCGGATCGCCCCCACGGCGCTCGGCCCGTTCCGCCTGACCGCGACGGACCGGGCACGGCTGGACGGTCTCGCGCGGCGCGTGCTGAGCTGCGTCCAGGAACGCACCGGGTCGGGCGCCGTTGTCGCGCAGTTCAACGGCCACCCCAGCGTGCGGGGCGCCCCGGCCCAGGCCGTCGCCGGGTGCGGCGGCGCCCGGCTCGCCGAACCCACCCCCGGCGAGTCGGCCGCGCTGAGCCAGCTCACGGGTGCGGTCAACCGCTGTCTCGGCGCCTCCGTGGTGCGGCTGGACGCGGCGCTGAACTGGACGCCGTCCCCCAGCGGAGTACCGAGGGCCGCGCCAGCGGACGACCGGGTGCGGGGCTGCCTCACCTCGGCCCGGCGCGACCAGCTGGCGCCCTATGTCGCCCCGGCCGCGTTGCTGTTCATCACCAACGCGACCGGTGCCGCGTCCTCGCCGTTCGACCTGTCCACCGGAAACCGGCTGCGTATCGGTCTTACCGCGACGGCGGTCCTGGCGCTCACCATCGCCGTCACGGTGCTGGCGGCGGCGCGGCTGACGCGGCCGTTGCGGGCGCTCACCGGGGCCGCGCAGCGTATCGCGGCCGGGGACGGCGCCGCCCCCGTCACGGTGCGCGGGCACGACAAGATCGCGCAGCTGGCCGCGGCGTTCAACGACATGTCCGCGAGCCTGGCCCGGTCGGAACGGCTGCGCCGGGACATGGTCAGCGACATCGCGCACGAGCTGCGGACCCCCTTGAGCAACATCCGCGGCTGGCTGGAGGCCACCCAGGACGGCGTCGCCGACACGGACCCGGCGCTGATCGACTCGCTGCTGGACGAGGCCCTCCAGCTCCAGCACATCGTCGACGACCTCCAGGATCTCGCCCTGGCCGACGCGGGCGCGCTCCGGCTGCACCCCGAACCGGCGAGCCTCGCGGACGTGCTCCACCGCCGCGACGGGGTCCACTACGAGCTCGGCGACGTGACACTCACCGCCGACCCGGTGCGGTTGCGGCAGATGGTCGACAACCTGGTCGCGAACGCCCTGCGCCACACCGGCCCGGACGGACGCGTCGTCGTCACGGCCCGAACCGAGCACGACCAGGCCGTGATCGAGGTGTCCGACACAGGAATCGGAATCGCCCCGGACGATCTGCCCCACGTGTTCGACCGTTTCTGGCGGGCGGAGAAGTCCCGGGGACGTCGGGGCGGCGGCAGCGGCCTCGGGCTGGCGATCGTCCGCAAACTCGCGGAGGCGCACGGCGGCACGGCCACCGCCACCAGCACCGTCGGGGCCGGATCGACGTTCACCATCCGCATCCCCACACAGGTTTCTGACATTCGTTGGTTACCGTCCGCGCCATGCGGATGATCAAAAGAGCGGTGGCACTGGCCGTCGCCGCGGTGACGTGCACGGCCGCCGGGATGACAACGGCCACGACCCAGGCCGCGACGACCAGGCCGACCGCAGTGGGGACGGTCGCCTACGACCTCGGCGACTCGGCGTTCCGGCCGCCCGCCAAGATCGGGTACGAGGGCGCCAACGAGCTGGCCGGGACCGTCTACTACCCCCGCGACCTGGAGCACGGCCGCCACCCGCTGATCGTCATCGAGCACGGAAGCTGGCAGACCTGCGCCGACCGCAAGGCCACCGACGCCAATGCCGCCGCCCAGCGCGCCCTTGAAGAGGCGCAGCGCAAAGGGGACACCGCAGAAGAAGAACGACAGGAAAAGATCCTGGAGAAGACCGGAGCGCTGATCTGGCGGTGGCCGTGCGCCGGGAGAACGCCACCGCTCCCCAGCCTGAACGGATACGCCTACCTCGGCCGCAAGCTGGCCGAACGCGGCTTCGTAATCGTGTCGATCGGCACGAACGGCATCAACGCCACCGCTGAGGGCCAGGCGGACACCGTCTACTACGCCCGCGCCGCGCTGATCAACGCGCACCTCGCGATGTGGCAGCGCCTGTCGTCCAGCGGAACGGGCCCGCTACGCGGCAAGTTCACCGACCCGCGCACCCACCGGCCCCGTGACGTCGGGTTCGCCGGGCACGTCGACCTTTCCAACGTCGGCACGATCGGGCACTCGATGGGCGGCGGCGGGGTCATGCAGCAGGTCGCGGACCAGCGGCGCTCCGAGTGGCCGACCGGTGTGACCGTGCGGGCCGCGTTCGCGCTCGCGCCGACCGACAACTGGAACGAGGAGATCGTCACCAAGGTCCCGTTCGCGGTGATGTGGGGCACCTGCGACCAGGTCAACACCGGCCACTACTTCGAGGACTCCGCCGGGCACAACCGCGCGCCCATCTACCGGTACACGCTCGCCGGTGGCAACCACGACAACTACAACACCGAGTGGTCCCCGTCCGGCGGCCAGGTCGGCTCCAAGGACGACGCGCTACCAGGCACCCGCCCGGGCACCTGTCGAACCCAGTTCCCGGACGGCCCCCAGACCGACGACCGCGAACTCACCGAAACACGCCAGCGCGCAATCACCACCACCTACGTCCTCGCGTTCTTCCAACGGCATCTGCATGGCCGCAAGGACTTCGACGCGATCCTCACCGGACGTCGCCACCCCAAGGACGTCACGCCCCAGTACGAAGTCGCGCACGCCTCCTGACGCGCGTCAGCCCAGTCCCGACGAGCGTCAGGCCAGTCCTGGCGTGCGTCAGGCCAGGTGGAACTTCATGCCCATGTGGGACGGCCGAAAGCCAAGCTGCTGGTAGAAGCGGATGGCGTCGGGACGCTGCCGGTCGGTCGTGAGCTGGACGACGCGGCAGCCCCGGGCGCGGGCGCGGTCGATGGCCCAGGTGACCATTTCCTGGCCGAGGCCGCGGCCGCGCTGGGAGGAGGCCACCCGGACGCCCTCGATCTGGGCGCGTTCGGCGCCGGTGTAGGTGAGGCCGGGGATGAAGGTCAGTTGCAGCGTGCCCGCGACCTCTCCGGCGACCTCGGCGACGATGACGGCGTTGTTCGGGTCCTTCTCGATGGCGGCGAAGGCGGCGAAGTAGGCGTCCGGAATCTCGTCCCCGGGTGTTTCGCGGGTGGCTCCCAGGGGATCGTCGGCGAGTAGTCGGACGATCTGGGGCAGATCGTCCACCGTCGCCTCGCGGAAGGTCACTTCTTGATCACGCTGCACACAGCACAGGTTATCCGGACGCTAACTTGCAACGACTACGAACCTCTTGTAGTACTACGAGCCGTAGTACTACGCTGAGTGGAGACCACCCGTTGAGCGGAAACCGCCGGTGGTCTCGTTGCCGCGCAGGGAGACGCCAATGCACAACGAGAACGAGGAACACTGGAGCGACCACGCCATCTGCCGCGGTGCCGATCCCGACCTGTTCTTCCCGATCGGCTACTCCGCGCCCGTGCTCCAGGCACAGGAGGACGCGGCCAAGGCGATCTGTGCGAACTGTCCCGTGATCGCAGACTGCCTGTCCTGGGCGCTGCGCGTCGGCGAGCCCGACGGCATCTGGGGCGGGACGACGCCGGAGGAGCGCCGATATCTGCGCCGCACGGCCGACGCTCCCGCCCGAAGGCCCCTGCCCGTCATCGTCGTCCGCGGTGACGCGTCGGAGCCGGAGCACGCTTCCGCTGCATAGAGGCACCTTCTGGGCGTTTCGCGCGTTGACGGTAAAGCCGCGTCGACGGTACGGCGGCGTCCAGACCTACGGTGGCTGACATGAGCTATACCCCCGAAAGGCAACGTTCCGCGGCGCTAGCCGAGCACGGGAGCCGCGCGCTCTCCTCGGCGATCCTGATCGGCTCCGTGACGGCCGTGATGTGGCTGCTGGAGGCGTTCGACAGCGCCAGCGACGGGTGGTTCGACCGGTTCGGGATCACGCCCCGCGACATCGGCGACCTGCCGGACATCTTCACCGCGCCGTTCATGCACGGGGGGTTCGGGCATCTGATGGCCAACACCGTCCCGTTCGTCGTGCTGGGGTTCGTCGCGGCGGCGCGCGGCATCGCGAAGTTCCTGGTCGCGAGCCTGATCGTCATCGTGGTCGGCGGCCTCGGGGTGTGGTTCACCGGGTCTGGCAACACGCTCGGGTCCAGCATCCTGATCTTCGGGTTCTTCGGCTACCTGGTGGGACGCGGGATCTTCGAGCGCCGGGCCCTCGACATCGGGATCGCCGTCGTGGTCGTCGCCGTCTACGGGACGATGCTGCTCGGCGTCCTGCCGGGCGACCCCGGCATCTCGTGGCAGGGCCACCTGTTCGGGCTGGTCGGCGGCGTGCTCGGCGCCTTCTTCCTGCGCCGGAGCCGGGACGCTAGTTCGGCCTGACCGTGATGTCGGAGACGACGGCGTCGCGCGGCGTCTCCAGGGCCGACACCAGCACGCGCGCAACGGTCGTGGGGGCCGCGAAGTCGTCCTCGGCGTATGGGTGGCCCTCCTGGGCGCGCACCTTCCGCTGCATGTCCGTGGCCGTCCGCCCCGGGTAGACCGTCGTGACGCGCAAGGACGGCTCCTCCGCGCGCAGCGAGTCGGCGAGGGCGCGCAGGCCGAACTTGCTCGCCGCGTACGCCGACCACTCCGGGTTGGCGCGCAGCCCGGCGGTCGAGTTCACGAAGACGATGTGCCCCTCCGCCGCGCGCAGGGCGGGCAGCAGCAGCCGCGTCATCTCGGCGGCGGACACCAGGTTGACCGACAGGTGCTGGATCCACTCGTCCGCCTCCAGGTCGGCGACTGGCGCGAGGTGCACCATGCCCGCCGCGTGGACGACGCCGTCCAGCCGCGCGGGCAGCCCGGCCGCCGCGAGGGACGCCTCGATGCGCAGCGGCGCCGTCAGGTCGAGCGGAAGCGTCGTGATGGACGCGGTGTGGTTCCGTCCCGTGTGCTGCGCCGACCTGGCCGCGCCCGGGTCGATGACCTGGGTGGGCGCGTGCGCCCCGCCGCGCAGCCGCTCCGCCAGCCGGTCCAGCCGTTCGAGCGAACGGCCGGTGAGGACGAGGTCGTGGCCGCGCTCGCGCAGCAGTTCGGCGACGGCCGTCCCGATGCCGCCGGTCGCCCCCGTGATCAGATACGTGCCCATGGCGCCCCATTCTGGTGGATCCCCTACTCGTGTGGACGCCGGGGGCGGCCCACGAGTTCGGCGGTTGGGTTCGGTGGGACGGGTCAGTTCCGGCCGGATATGGGCCGCAGCACCCGCGTGACGCCCGCGATCAGAGCCGTCGCGAGGACCCAGCCGATCGTGACGAGCCCGTACGCCACCCAACGCGACCAGCTCACCGCGTCGTACGACAACTGCTGCCCGAACGTGTCGAGCGGTATCAGCAGGTCGAGCGTGTAGATCAGCGCGTGGAAGGACGGCAGCTCGTTCCCCGGCTTGATCGGACGCGGCTCCTCGATGGAGAACACCGTCGTGCCGATGGCGAGCAGGGCCGCGAACCAGGCGAAGGCCAGCCAGGGACGGTAACCGAACCCGACCGTCCAGTCGAGAAGCTGGTTCCACGCCTTGCCGACCGGGTTCAGATGGCGGCGCCTGGCGCGCAGCTTCGCGAGGTGCACCTTGCGGCCCAGATCGTCGTGGCCGATGCCGTGGTACCAGGCGGCGAGCTGCTCGTACGGCTGGAGATGGAACTCGGGGTCGCGGGACACCCAGCTGAGCCGGTCCCTGAACTCGGCGCCGCGCAGCGTCTCGTACGTCATGCCGTTCAGGTACAGCTCGTCCGGCCAGACGGACGGATGGTCCATGATCAGCGAGATCCGCGAGTAGGACAGCGACACCCGTCCCCGGATCTTCTCCTCGGGCCACAGCAGCAGCTCGTCGGCCTGCATGTGGCTGGCGTGCAGCGCCATCCGCCCGGGGTCGGCGGAGTCGAGGATCCCCCGGGAGAACGACAGGATGCCGTTGAACCGGGCGCTGCGCAGCCGGATGGTGCCGAACGCGGTGAACCCGTGGCTGAACTCGGCGGTGTCCTCGACGACCATGTTCTGCGCGTCCAGGGCGAGGCGGCCCGGGTTGACGAGGGTCGTGCCCTCCATGAACAGCCCGCCGTTCATCCGCGCCCCGACGAACCGCACGCCGCCGGTGATGGTCGCCTTCCGGATGAACGCGCCGACGTCCACGACGAGTGCGCCCGCCGACAGCGCCCACCGCTCCTCGCTCGGCGCGTTGATCACCGTCCCGTTCATCCGCAGACCGCCGCTGAGCTGGGCACGCAGCAGCCGGACCTCGCCGTCGATCTCCGCCCCGGACAGGCTGAGGAACCCGTCCGCGCGCAGGCCGCCGCCGTCGAAGCCCGGCATCTTGCAGCGGTTGAGCCGGAGCTGGCGGGTCTCGGCGTTCGAGAAGTCGGGCTCTTCGACGAGCCGGCAGTCCCGCAACAGCAGCTCGTGCTCGACGGAGCCGCCCGCCACGTCCAGGCGTCCCGTGATGTAGGCGCCGCGCAGCCGGACGGCGGCCACCGAGCCCGGACGAGCGTCGCCCGCCCCCAGCAACAGCCGCGTGATGATCTCCGCGCGCACCATCCGTTCGGGGAGCGGACCGGTGGGACGGTCCTCGCCGAGGACGACGGTCGTGCCGGTGGGGAACGCGTTCCACAGGCGCCGTTCGGCGGCGTTCAGGCCGGGGGGCTGGGGCACGGACTCTCTTTCTGCGTGCTTCTACGTGCTTTCACATGCGGATCCCCTCCGCGATCGCCATCGCGGAGGGGCTCACCGGAGAAGGTCAGAAGAAGCCGCGGCGGCGTCCGGCGTCCTGGAGGAAGCCGTCGAGCTGCTGTTCCCAGTTGGTGTGGTCGACGGTCGCGTAGTCGACGGTGAAACGGCTGAAAGCGTCGTGGCCTTCGGTGAACACGCCGCCGCGCTTGTCCAACTCCAGCACCACCTCCATGGACTGCGGGTACGACACGAACGTCACCTCGAGCTGCGTGATGCCGCGCGCGTACTGGCCCGGCGGGTGGAACTCGATCTCCTGGTAGAACGGCAGCTCCTGGTGGACGCCCCAGATGCGCCCCTTCTCGCAGTCGGCGTTGCGGAAGTGGAAGCCGAGGTTCGAGAACGCCGCGAGGATGCGCTCCTGCGCGGGCAGCGGGTGGATGGCGATCGGGTCCAGGTCGCCCGGGTCGAGCGCGCCCGCGACCTCCAGCTCCGTGGCCAGCCCGACCGTCGTGCCGTGCAGCGAACGCCCGTACATGTGGGTGAGCGGAGCCTCCCACGGAATGGCGAACTGGAACGGAACGCTGTGCCGGGCGCCCTCCTGAAGGCTGAAGCCCCCGGCGACGGGCATCTTGGAGTACTCCAGGTTGGAGGTGTACTCGCTGTCGCCCGACTCGACCTCGACCCTGGTACGCAGGGCGAGGTTCACCGTCTTGATGTCGGAGTTGTACTGGCCGCCGATGATCGTGATCTCGCCGGAGACGACGCCGCCGGGCGTGGCGTTGGGGTCGTGCAGGGTGGTTTCGATCGAGGGCCCGCCGATGCCCATCGCCTGCCGCAGCTTCTTGAAGACCAAGGTCCGTCCTCCCGTGTTAGGGCGCTGTCGTCCCATAGACGCTGTTACGGGAGAGTACGTTCCTCGATCCCGCCGTGACCTGCGAATGGCCGGTTCCGGTGACCAGTTCTGGCGGCTGGTTCTGACGGCGGGCTCTGGTGGCCGTTCTTGTGTCGGTCAGTGGCCGCCGCCTCCGGCGAGGTTGAGGCTGACGACGCCGACGAGGATGAACGCCAGTGCGGCGATCTTGAGGGCGGACACCTGGTCGCCGAGCAGCAGCATGCCGAGCGTCGCCGTCCCGACCGCGCCGATCCCGACCCAGACGGCGTAGGCCGTGCCGACGTCGAGGTCCTTCAGGGCCACGCTGAGCAGGCCGAAACTCGTCACGGCGAAGACGAGGAAACCGGCGGACGGCAGCGGTTCGGTGAACCCCTTGCTGCCCTTCAGGCACAGGGCCATCGCGACCTCGAAGAGGCCGGCGGCGATGACGAGGATCCAGGCCATGACGTACTCCCGGGACGAGACGACTACTGTCACGCGCCGTCTTCGCCTTCCGGGTACGACGCACCTCGTCCGGGAGGGCCATGGCCCTCATCCGCCTCAACGGCCCTGTGCCACAGGGCATTCCCTAGCTGACAGAACCGTGGATCAGGAGCGGCCGAGGGCCCGGTACTCCCAGCCGGCCGCGCGCCACTGGTCGGCGTTGAGGGCGTGCCGTCCGTCCACGATCCTCTTGTGCTTGACGACCTCGGCCAGCGCCTCCGGGTCGACCTCCCGGAACTCCGACCACTCGGTCAGCAGGACGACGACGTCGGCGTCCCGCGCCACGTCGAACGCGCTGTCGCCGTACCGCAGGTCGGGGAACGCGCGGCGGGCGTTGTCGAGCGCGGCCGGGTCGAAGACCCGCACGTGACCGCCGAGGCCGTGCATCGTGCGCGCCACGTCCAGCGCGGGCGCGTCCCGGATGTCGTCGGAGTTCGGCTTGAACGCCGCGCCCCACGCCGCGATCCGCTTGCCGGAGATCCCGCCGAGCATCTCCCGGACCAGGTCGACGGTGCGGGCCCGGCGGCGCCGGTTGATGTCGTCGACCTCGCGCAGGAACGAGACGGCCTGCCCGACGCCGATCTCCTCGGCGCGGTGGGCGAACGCCCGGATGTCCTTGGGCAGGCAGCCGCCGCCGAAGCCGAGGCCCGGCTTGAGGAACTTGCCGCCGATCCGGTCGTCGAGGGCGAGCGAGTCGGCCAGGTCCTTGATGTCGGCGCCGACGGCCTCGCACACCTCCGCCATCGCGTTGATGTAGGAGATCTTGGTGGCGAGGAACGAGTTGGCGGCGACCTTGACCAGCTCGGCGGTGGCGAGGTCGGTCCGCACCACGGGGGTGCCGAGGTCCAGGACGGGCTTGTACGCGGCCCGCAGCCGCTCCTCGGCCCACTCCGACTCGACGCCGAACACCAGCCGGTCCGGACGCATCGTGTCGTCGACGGCGAAGCCCTCGCGCAGGAACTCGGGGTTCCAGGCCAGCTCCGCCTCGGCCCCGGCGGGCGCCAGGTCCCGGACGGTCTCGGCGAGCTGCTTGGCCGTCCCGACCGGCACCGTCGACTTGCCGACGACCAGCGCGCGGCGGTGCATGTGCGGGGCCAGGGACCGGAAGGCGGCGTGGACGTAGCTCAGGTCGGCGGCGTCCGACCCGGCCTGCTGCGGGGTGCCGACGCACACGAAGTGGACGTCGCCGAACTCGCCCGCCTCCTCGAACGAGGTGGAGAAGCGCAGCCGCCCCGACTCCAGCGCCTTCGTGAGCAGCTCGGGCAGCCCCGGCTCGAAGAAGGGCACCTCACCGGACGCCAGTTTGTCGATCTTGGCCTGGTCGACGTCGACACCGAGTACCTCGAAACCGAGGACCGCCATGCAGATGGCGTGCGTCGCGCCCAGATATCCCGTTCCGATGACGGTCAGCCTCGGAAGCTCCGTCGTGTTCATGTTTCCTCCTCGTGCGTTGACGGATGAAGTAGCTTCTGCGGCTTCGGGAGCCGTCATGAGCAGGCGCCCTTCTTCGTGAGCTTCCCGTCAGTGACCTTGTTGTCGCAGCTGATGGTGTTGCCGCCCTTGACGTCGTTGATGCCGACGCCGGAGCCACCCGCGAGGGTGATGGTGTTGTTGCGGAAGATGTTGCCCTTGCCCCAGCCGTCCAGGATCTCGTGGGTCTGGAAGCCGTCCACCGGGGTCTTGGTGCCCTTGTTGCCTTCGAGCAGGTAGTTGTTGCCCTTGACGTCGACCCAGGAGTCGTTGTGCTTGTCGCCGCCGGTCCTCGACCCGTCGAAGACGTTGTTGAGGATCTTCCCGCCGGTCGTGCCCTCCTTGATGTCGATCGCCTCGGCGGTGGCCCGGATGACGTTGCCGCGCACGACGTTGTTGTCGCTCTTGTCGGGCTTGCCGCCGGTGACGTTTCCCCAGTTGGACTCGGCGCTGCCGAGGTAGACGCCCTCGCCGAACTTCTCGCGCCGCAGCCCGGTGTTGTAGATCTTGTTGTACTGGACGGTGTTGCCGGTGGAGAACTTCCGCAGGTGGATGGCCTCGTCGCCGATGTCGTGCACGGTCAGGCCCTGGATGATGGACCCGTTCGTGGTGTCGCCGATGACGCCCTTCTGGGAGTTCTTCACGGTGAAGCCGATGAGCCGCCAGTAGTTGGCGCCGTCCAGGTGGAAGCCGTAGCCCTTCTTCACGCCGCCGCCGTCGATGACCGCGCTCGCGTCGCCGCACAGGTAGATCGGCTGGTCCTTCGTCCCGGACGTCTTCGCCGTGAACGTGCCCGTGTAGGTGCCCGCGTTCATCCTGATGACGTCGCCGGGCTTCGCCTGCGCGAGCGCCGACTTCAGGGCCTCGGTGTCACCGACCGTCTTCGTCGCGCCCGGACACTTGATCTTGCCGCCGCCCTCGGGGACGGGCAGGGACAGCTCCTCGCCGCCCTGGGCCCCGCCGTTCTCGCCTTCCTTGCCCTGGTCGTCGTCGCCGGTCTCCACCGGGTGGATCGTGCTGCCGTCGGACGTCGTCTTGGAGTCCTTGTCGTCGTCTCCGCCGGTCAGGAGGAACACAGCCACCCCCACCACGACCGCGCCGACCAGCAGGCCCGCGAGGAACTTGAAATCGATCTTGGGTTTCATCGGCGGATCGGCTCCTTGGGAACGTCGTGGCGGAGCAGCCGGACGGGCCGCTCCTCAACCGCGGTCTGCTGCTCGTACGGATGGACGCCGAGGCGGCCGATGCGCAACCCGGCGTTGCGCGACCGGAACATCGAGATGACGACGAGCAGGAACACGCTGCCCCAGATGACGTTCATCGGCTTGAAGATCCGCTTGATCCACGTTTTGAGACCCACGGTCTCGTCCCAGTTCGTGGTGTTGTTGTCCTTGCTCTGGTACGTGCCGACGGCCCGGTCGTAGTCCGTGGGACCCCGCCCGGCACCGCTGAAGGTGTTGCCGGTGATGACGCTGCCCTTGACCTTGCCCTTGAGCGTGATCGCGTGCCGCGTCGCGGACTGCACCGTGTTGCCCCTGATGGTGCCGCTGGAGTCGCGGACGTACAGGGCCGTCCGGGTGCCGGTGACGATGTTGCCCGACATCGTGGCGGCCGTGACGCCGTCGCGCAGGACGATGCCCTGGTTGTCGGCGTCCCGCACCTGGTTGCCCGCGATGTGGACGCGCGCCGCCATCTCGCGGGCGACGATGCCCATCTCGCCGCCGCTGACGCGGTTGTTCTGGATGGCGACGTCGTTCCCGCCGAGCACCTCGAACCCGTAGTGCCGGTTGTTCCTGGCGATGCTGCTGCTCACGAGGTTCTGCCCGAAAGCGGTCGTCGCCTCACCGGACGCGGAGGGCCCCTCGGCGAACGGCTGCCCGTTCAGGGTGAAGCCGTTGCCGCCGTTGCCCTCGGACGTGCAGTTGCTGATCCGGACGCCCTCGGTGCCGCGCGACAGCACGAACCCGTCACCGCGGCTGCCGCTGACCTTGGTGTTCTCGATCGTGGCGTTCTTGGCGAACCGGTGCAGCAGCACCCCGTGCACCAGGCTGTCGCGGATGGTGAGGTTGCTGAGCTGCGTCTGGTTGGCCGCCGTGACGAACACGCCGTACGCGTTGCCCGCGAACGTCGAGTTGTCGATCTGCCCGGTCACCAGGCTGGAGGCGGGCACACGGAACGTGTTTCCGCCCGCCTTGCCAGCGATCGCGACCTCGACGGTCTCGCGGCCGCCCCGGGTGCCGTCGTTCGCTCCGCCCGGCAGCGCCACCGCCCGCGGCGGCACCGCCTGGCCGGTCGGCTCGGCGGAGGAGTCGGGCCGGTCCGAGCCGGTGAGCGCCACGCCGCCCGTCCGGCCGCTCCAGAAGCCGAGGTCGGACGCCTCGCCGTGCGTCATGGTGAACGAACCGCCGATCGCGCGGATGTAGGCGCGGCCGTCGTCCACCCGCGTGTCGGGCCGGTGGGTCTCGTCGTTCCAGCTCGTGATGTGGACGGGGTTCTGCGCCGAGCCGTTGATCTTGACGTTGCCGCCGGTGCTGACGATCGAGGTGAACGAGCCGGGGACGCTGCGCATCCGGATCGTCAGGGGGCCGGTGGAGCTCTGCAAGATCAGCTTGCCTCCGGCTCCGACCATGACGTTGACCCGTAGGAGGTACGACCCGTCGCTCTGCTTCTGGAAGTCCTGGCCCGCGAGCTTGGCCAGCTCCGCCACGTAGTAGGGCTCGCGGCGCTGCGGGAGCATCAGGGTACGACCGTTCGCGGAGTTGAGCATCCGCGGGGTGCGCGCCTGCGCTGCCGCCGATCCGCCGCCCGCGACGTCGGACTCCTGCTTCGCGCGGATCTGCATGATCCGCAGGTCCTCCTGGTCGACCAGCTCCGACTGCTGCCGCGCCGAGGAGGCCGAGACGTCGTCGACGTCCGGCATCCCGGCCATCTGGTCGGAGTAGACGCGGTAGCCGTAGGCCGCGCCGCCCGCCAGACCGAGGACGAGCAGCGCCGTCAGGGTCCGGCGTCCCTTTCTCGACCTGGGCGGCGGGGGGTCGTGCGGAAGGGCGGGCGGGGTCGGGTTCTGCTGTGACCCGCTGATCTCAGACACCTCCTCGTTCGGGTTGCGGGAAGCCTTGCCGCGGCGGCCCGCCGGGTGGCGGTCCCTGCTGCGGTTGCGGCCCGTGCGCACCGCGTTGCGGCGCGCCGCGCTGGGGCTGCTGCCCACGTTGGGGCTGCGGACCCCGCTGGGGTTGCTGGCCGCGTTGCGGCTGTGGGCCACGCTGCGGTTGTCCGCCGCGCTGGGGTTGCGGACCGCGTTGCGGCTGTCCGCCATTCGGTTGGCCGCCGTTGGGGCGCCCGCCGTTGGGGCGCCCGCCGTTCGGCTGTCCGCCGTTCGGCTGTCCGCCGTTCGGGTCCTGGCGGCGGCCGGGCAGGGGGATGCCGGGCACGGTCACGGTCGTCGACCGCAGGTCACCGCCCGTGCCCCGCGCCTGGGCCTCGGCCGGGCGTTGCCGCGTCCGCGGCCGGTCGCCGCGGTGCGGAAGCCGCCAGGTCTCCCGTGCTTCCACCGGCCGCTGGAGCGCGTACGGGTGGATGCCGAACCGGGCGAACCGCTGGCGGCTGCCCCGCGCCCGGATCATCGACACGATGACCACGATGAACACGCACCCCCAGATGAAGTTCATCGGCTTCAGGTAACGCCGGGCCTTCATCCACAGGGTGGCGGTGTCGGTCCAGTGGTCGGTGTTGTTGTCCTTCTTGGTCACGTCGCCGTGCGAGCGGGACGTGCTGATCGCGCTGGTGCCCGATCCCTCGAAGGTGTTGCTGCGGACCTCCGTGCCGTCGGAGTCTCCGAGCAGCGTCACGGCGTGCGCGTCCGCGCCCTTGATGACGTTCCCGGTGAGCTTGCCCGACGAGTCCCTGAGGTAGATGCCGGTGCGCGGGCCGGAGATCGAGTTTCCGGCGAGGCTCGCGTCCCGGACGCCGTCGCGCAGCGAGATGCCCTGCCGGACCTGCTTGGACAGCCGGTTGCCGGAGATCTGCACGCGCGTGGCGGCCGACCGGACGACGATGCCCATGTCACCGCCGACGACCTTGCAGTTCTGCACCGACAGCTTGTCGCCGCCGAGCAACTCGATGCCGTAGTGGCCGTTGTTCTCGGCCCGGCTGTTGTTGATCGAGCTGTCGCCGAAGGTCTCCAGCGACTCGCCGGACGCCGACGGACCCTCGGCCAGCGCGGTGCCGTTGACGGTGAACCCGTTGTGGCCGTTGTTGATGGCCGCGCTGTCGGTGATCCGGATCTTCTCGGTGGCCCGGGCCAGCACGAACCCGTCGTGGCGGCTGCCGGTCACCGAGACGTTCTCGATCGTGGCGTTCTTGGTGAACCGGTGCATGACCAGCCCGTCCACCAGGCTGTTCGTGACCTTGATGTTGGTGATCTGGGTCTGGTTGGACCCCGACACGAACAGCCCGTAGGCGTTGCCGCCGAACGTGCTGTGGTCGATGGATCCGGTCACCAGGTCGGCCGCCGGGACGTGCGTCGCGGTGCCCCCCGGTTGTTCGACCTCGATGTCGCCCGGGCCGCCGCCGCCACCGCCCCGGTTCTTGTTCTGCTGCTCCCGCTTCTCCTTGTTCTCGTGCCGCTGTTCCTTCGTGAGGTGCTTGCTTTCGCTGGACGGCCGGTCGGTGCCGGTCAACGCGACGCCGCCGGTCCGGCCGCTCCAGAAGCCGAGGTCGGCGACCGCGCCGTAGGACATGTGGAACTCGCCGCCGACCGCGCGGATGTAGGCGCGCCCGTCCAGCGAGTCGGTGTCGGGCTTGCCGGTCCGGGGGTTCCAGCTCAGGATCCGCACCGGGGCCTGCGCGGTGCCCTTGACGGTGATCTCACCGCCGAGGCTGACGATCGAGCTGAACGCGGTCGGCAGGCTGCCCATGCGGATCGTCAGCGGACGGGCCCCGCTCTGGAGCACAAGCTTCGCGCCGTCCGCCAGGAACACGTGGATGCCGAGCAGGAAGGAGCCGTCCGGCAGCCGCCTGACGTACTTCCCGCCGTACTTGACCAGGTCGGCCATCGTGTAGGGCTGGTCGGTGTTCAGCGAGGGCAGGACGAGCGTCTTGCCGTGGCTGGAACCGAAGATCATCGGCTGCTTCGCCGCGACCGCGGTCGGCCCGCCGCTCTGGAGGAGCGCGGCCAGCACGGACCGGATCTGGAGCAGCCGCTGGTCCTCCTGGTCGACCAGGGGGGCACGGCGGTCCGTCGTCGTCGTCGGCGCCGGTGGTGCCGCGCGCGCCGTCGCGACAGGGCTCAGCGCCAGCGGGACCAGGCCGATGGCCAGGGCCAGCCCGACGGCCGCCGAGCGGCGTTTCAGGCTCCCCCACGGGGAGCCGGGGTGGGCGAAGGGCACGTCATCTCACCCCTTGCAGGGTGCTCGCGCTCTGGCCCGCGCCGCCGACCTGGTCGGCGGAGCGCGTCAGCCAGCCCTGCTTGTTCATCGTGATGAACGCGTACAGCTTGATCGGAAGCGAGATCAGGATGACGACGAACACGGCCAGCGGGAGGAGCAGGATCTCGCTCGGGTGGCGCCGCAGGTGGGACCAGCCGCGGATGGCGCGGCCGAGCAGCACCCAGCCGATCGCGAGCCCGATGCCGAGCGGGTGCAGGTTGCCCATGATCCGGCTGAGGATCAGGTAGCCGAGCGTGACGCCCATGGTCACCGGCGTCAGCAGGATCTGGAGGACGGTGACCTTGGTGACGAACGGGGTCTTCCACAGCCAGCCCTTCCACAGGGCGGTGAGGTAGCAGCGGTAGGAGTTGCGGCTCCAGCGGATGCGCTGCTTGAAGAACGCGCGGAACGAGTCGGGGAACATCGAGATCGCGCGTGCCGACGACTGGTGCACGGTCTTGTAGCCCTGCGACAGCGTCAGCCAGGTGAGGCGGCCGTCGTCGCCCGCGATGCACCGGCGGCCGAGGAAGAACTCGTTCTCCAGGTTCTCCACCACCGGCTGGATCACCGAGCGCCGGTACGCGGCGGTGCGGCCGGACAGGCACGCGACCCCGCCCTTGGAGCCCATCGCCGGGACGTAGTCGTAGTAGCGCAGGTTGACCAGCCAATCGGCGATGCGCCGCCACACGCTGGTGGTGCGCTGGTAAACGTTCTGCTGGGTGCCGACGCCGCCGACCTGCGGGTCCTCGAACGGCATCTGCACGGCGGCGAGCAGCCCCGGCTGCCACCAGGTGTCGGAGTCGGCGAACACGACGATCTCGCCGCGGGCGGCGCGGATGCCGACGCCGAGCGCCGACCGCTTGCCGGAGTGCTCGTAGACGAGGATGTGCAGCCGCGGGTCCTCGACCTGGGTGAGCCGCCGCTGCCCCTCGGTGTCGGCGATGTCGATCACGATGATGACCTCGTCCGGGTCCTGGGCCAGCCAGCTCTCCAGACAGCGGACCATGATCTCCGGGTCCTCGCGGTACGAGGGGACCACTACCGAGGTGGTCGCCCGGAAGTTGTTGACCACCGGCTTGTACAGGCGGGACAGGACGACGCGGTAGAGCCACAGGCCCCAGACGAGCAGGCCCGCGAGACCCAGCGGCACGAACGACCGCCAGTCGCCCGACGACACGGTCCCCGTGATCGAACTCCAGGCATCATTCAGCCACCCCGTGACAGACGACAAGATCAAACCTTCCTCTGCATGGGGCGAGGGGCAATGATCAGTCGGTGGTCCCCCCGCGCTCCATCCGAATAAGAGGGAGCAGACCAGATGATGGTTCACGTTCGTCAGGTTCGGCCACATTTGGCCTACACCGTCAGGCCCTATACGGGACTGTCCAGTTCGCTGTCAAGCGATCACGGCGAATCATCATCAAACTGACAGCTTGATCTCCGTTAGTTCAACCACCCGACTCCGGTTCGGTCGCCGACCAGAAGAGTCGATCTTGCGATTTGTCGGGTAAATCACATTTTTAGCGATTTATACGTTTCGCCTACTGGCTAGTAGTGACGACTGGGACGGGATATGAGATGCGTCACTCCATGTGGCCGGAGGTGGTCTGATGTGAGCCGCACCCCATCTCCCTGCCGTTTCGTGGGTTCCAGCACTGGTTACCAGCGGGTAGCATGAGAAGTGGTTACTCACCAGTACGCGGGCGGGTCCCGGCCGCCGCGGAGATTGAACGGAGGCTCGAATGGGGCACTACAAGAGCAACCTCCGCGACCTGGAGTTCAACCTCTTCGAGGTGTTCAGGCGCCAGGACCTCCTCGGCGGCGGCCCGTACGAGGAGATCGACGAGGACACCGCGCGCAGCGTCCTGGCCGAGGTCGCCCGGCTGGCCGAGGGACCGCTCGCCGACTCCTTCGCGGACGCCGACCGCCACCCGCCGGTCTTCGACCCCGCCACCGGCGCCGTCACCATGCCGGACGGGTTCAAGAAGTCGTTCCAGGCGTGGATGGACGCCGAGTTCTACCGGCTCGACCTCGCGCCCGAGTTCGGCGGCAGCCAGGCCCCGCGCTCGCTGTTCTGGGCCGTCTCGGAGCAGGTCCTCGGCGCGAACCCGGCGGTGTACATCTACGCCTCGGGCCCCGGCTTCTCCCAGATCCTGTGGCGCATCGGCACGCCCGAGCAGAAGCGGTTCGCCGAGCTGGCGCGTGAGCGCAAGTGGGGCGCCACGATGGTGCTGACCGAGCCGGACGCCGGGTCGGACGTCGGCGCCGGGCGGGCCAGGGCCGTCCAGCAGCCCGACGGCACCTGGCACATCGAGGGCGTCAAGCGCTTCATCACCTCGGGCGAGCACGACATGGCCGAGAACATCTTCCACCTGGTGCTGGCCCGTCCCGAGGGCGCCGGCCCGGGCACCAAGGGCCTGTCGATGTTCCTCGTCCCCAAGTACATGGTCGACCTGGAGACCGGTGAGCTGGGCGAGCGCAACGGCGCGTACGTGACGAACGTCGAGAAGAAGATGGGCCTCAAGGTCTCCACGACCTGCGAGCTGACGTTCGGCGAGAAGCACCCGGCGGTCGGCTACCTGGTCGGCGACGTGCACGAGGGCATCAAGCAGATGTTCCTCGTCATCGAGTACGCGCGGATGATGGTCGGGACGAAGGCCATCGCCACCCTGTCCACCGGCTACCTCAACGCGCTCGAGTACGCGAAGGAGCGGGTGCAGGGGGCGGACATGACGCGGATGACCGACAAGGCCGCCCCGCGCGTGACGATCACCCACCACCCGGACGTCCGGCGCAGCCTCATGACCCAGAAGGCGTACGCGGAGGGCATGCGGGCACTCGTGCTGCTGACCGCGTCCTACCAGGACGCCGTCCAGGTCGCCGAGCACGAGGGCCGCAAGGACGAGACGGCCGAGAAGCTCAACGACCTGCTGCTGCCGATCGTGAAGGGCTTCGGGTCCGAGCGGGCGTACGCGCTGCTCGGCGCCGAGTCGCTCCAGACGCTCGGCGGCTCCGGCTACCTCCAGGACTACCCGGTCGAGCAGTACATCCGCGACGCCAAGATCGACACCCTCTACGAGGGGACCACCGCGATCCAGGGGCAGGACCTGTTCTTCCGCAAGATCCTGCGCGACAACGGCGAGGCGCTGAAGGTGCTCCTCGGCGAGATCAGGGCGTTCGCCGACTCGGGCGCGGGCAACGGACGGCTGAAGAACGAGCGGACGCTGGTCGGCCGGGCGCTGGACGACGTGCAGGGCATCATCGAGCCGATGGCCGGATGGGCGCTCGGCTCGCTGGAGAACCCGAAGGAGCTGTACCGGGTCGGGCTCAACACGTCCAGGCTGCTGCTGGCCCTCGGCGACCTCATCGTCGGCTGGCTGCTGTGCCGCCAGGCCGAGATCGCGCTCACCGCGCTCGGCGGCGGCGACGTGTCCGACTCCGACGAGGCGTTCTACACCGGCAAGGTCGCGGCGGCGCAGTTCTTCGCCCGGACCGTCCTGCCCCGGCTCGCGGCCGACCGCGCCGTCGTCGAGGGAACCGATCTCGACGTGATGGACATGCCCGAAGCCGCGTTCTGAACGATCCGCTCGCGGCGCGCGGTGGCCTCCCGCCAGGGTGTTTGGCGGGGGGCCGCCGGGGGTGGCTACTGTGGGCGCGTCCCTCCGTCAGTCCCCCCCGACCGGATGACCGATGCGCGCCTTGCCTTTCGCCGTCTCCCTCACCGGGCTCCTCCTCATCGCCGGGTGCAACGACACCGACCCGGCGGTGACGAGCGAACCGCCCACGGTTGGCGTGAGCGGCTCCCACGACCCCAAGTCCGGGTACGCCAAGGAGGGCTGGTTCGGCGGCGCCGACGGCCTGCACGCCCGCGTCGAGATCGACGGCGTCGAACGGCAGGGCGCCAAGTCGGTGCTCCGCTACAGCGTGACGTCGCTGGACTCGTCCACCAAGTCCGTGCCGTTCACCATCAGCCTTCTCGACCCCGTCGGCCGCAAGCTCTACCGCCCCACCGGCTCCACGAGCGGCGACGACTTCGCCCCAGGCGCGACCCGCGAGATGGCGGCCGAGTACCCGACGCTTCCGACCGGCGTCCAGAAGGTCACGGCGATCACTCCGGGCACGGCCGGTGAGTTCACCGGGATCCCGGTGACGACCCCGCGGCCTGGGTCGCCGGAACCCTCCGGCCCGCTCCCCGGCTTCTCGACTCCGCCGGGCTCGGGCTCCTCGCCGCCGCCCCAGTTCACGTTCCCGCCGGGCTTCTCGCCACCGCCCGGCTTCTCGCTTCCGCCCGGTTTCTCCCCGCCGCCCGGCTTCAACCCGGGGAGCGGGGGCCCGACCTGGGGATACCGGATGTCCCCGGACGACGGCTCGCGGCCGCTCGGTGCGGGTGCGCCGTCGCGGGTGCGGCCGTCGACGACGTCACCGTCCCCGACGAAGACGACGACACCGCCGCCGTCGGGTTCGGGCGGCAGCCCGTCCACCGGGATCACCCCGCAGGGGCCGAGCCTGACCGAGAATCCCGTGGAGCTGTACGACCTCGTCGAGGGCGAGACCAGGGACGTCGCGTCCGGCGCGTCCAACGAGACGATGGCGCTGCGCGCCGACGTGCTGTTCGAGACCGGCTCGGCGAAGCTGTCGAGCCGCGCGAAGGCCGTCCTGGACCAGATCGCCCCGCGGATCAAGGCGACGGCCGTCGGCCCGCTGACGCTCACCGGGTACACCGACGACAAGGGCGAGGACGCCGCCGTCCTGAAGCTGTCCAAGGAGCGCGCCGAGGCGGTGGCCAGGGAGCTGAAGTCGCGGCTCGGCGGCACCTTCACCTACACCGCGAACGGCAAGGGCAAGGCCGAGCCGGTCGCGAAGGAGGGCGGCGCCGACGACGCCGCGGCCCGCGCCCGCAACCGGCGCGTCGAGATCACCTACCGGGTCAGGCCGACGTCGACGGCCGGGGCGCCGAGCACCGGCGGGTCCGCCGCGAAGGGGCCCGCCGAGTTCCGGCCGCAGGACGGCAAGACCGTCGCCACCCGCTACGGGCGGTTCGGGGCGGCGAAACGGCGCCTGGAGGTCAAACCGTTCTACCGGGACGGCGCCTACATCGTCGCCGTGTTCGACATCGTGAACGAGGGCCCGGGAAACACCCCGGCGGACGCCGCGTACACGGACCCGAACCATCCGGGCGGCGTCTTCACGTCCTTCTCCATCCAGGTTCCGGGCGGGAAGGACGTGTACCGCGCCGTCCGCGTCGGGCCGAGGACCCCGGCCGGTGGCCCGAGCGCCTACGTCGGCCCGGGCCGCGCCGTGTACCGGACGGGCGTGAACCAGCCGGTGCGCGGCTTCGTCTACCTGCCCGCGCCGCCCGGGAACGTCACGTCCGTCACCCTCGACGCGGGCCCCTTCGGGAAGGTCGACAAGGTGCCCGTCTCGTAGCCCTCCACAGGTGATCGGTCTGACGTGTGACGGGCGATCCAAACGGATATTTAAAGAGCACAGCCAAGGATCGTCTGGCGGAGGTCAGAACATGGGAATCGGCGTCAGTGTTTTCACCATCACGCTTGGGCTGATCCTCAAGTTCGCGATCAAACCGGACGCGATGACCGACCCGGTGGACATCCACATCATCGGCGTCATCCTGATCATCGTCGGCGGGGTGATGTTCGCGTTGCAGATGCTGATGATGTCCCGCATGCAGCAACGCGGCCCGCGGTTCCAGTCGAGACGCGACGTCGAGCACACCTACGACGACGACAATCCGCCCCGCGTCTGACACGCGCCCGCGGGGCCGGTGCCGACGCGTGTGTCAGACACGGGCGGTCACCGGCCCCGCGAGCGTGTGATCAGCTCCAGGCGAGCATGCGGATCGGGTCCTCCAGCATGGCGCCCACGTCGCGCAGGACCTTCGAGCCGAGTTCGCCGTCCACGATCCGGTGGTCGAACGACAGCGACAGCGTGGTGACCCTGCGGATCGCCAGCTCACCCTCGTGCACCCACGGCAGGTCGCGGATCTGCCCGAACGCGAGGATCGCGGCCTCACCGGGGGTGATGATCGGGGTCCCGGCGTCCACCCCGAACACGCCGACGTTCGTGATCGTGATCGTCCCGTCGGTCAGGTCGGCGGGGGACGCCTTGCCCGAGCGCGCCGTCTCCGTCAACTGGTTCAGGGCGCGCGCGAGGCCGGGCAGATCGAGGTCGTGCGCGTCCTTCACCTTGGGGACGATCAGGCCGCGCTCGGTGGCCGCCGCGATCCCGAGGTTCACGTAGCGCTTGACGACGATCTCCGCGCCGGACGGGCCGTCCACCCACGTGGAGTTGACCTGCGGGTTCCGCGCCACGGCCGTGAGCAGCGCCCGCGCCACCAGCAGCAGCGGGGACACCTTGACGTCCGCGAACTCGGGCAGCTCCCGGAGCCGTTTCACCGTGTCCATCGTCCGGGTCACGTCGACCTGGAGGAACTCGGTGACGTGCGGCGCCGTGAACGCCGAACCGGACACCGCCGCCGCCGTCGCCTTCCGGACGCCCTTGACCGGCGTCCGCTCCTCCCGCGGCCCTGCTTGTGCGGGCACGTTCTGGGCGGGCGCGGGTCCGGACTGGGCGGCCAGGACGTCGTCGCGGGTGATCGAGCCCTGCGGGCCCGAGCCGACGATGGTCGCGAGGTCGATGCCGAGATCCTTCGCCATCTTCCGGACCGGCGGCTTCGCCAGCGGCAATCCGTTGTCCACAGGCTGTGGACGAGGCGCGGGCGCCGCGCGCCGAACCGGCGCGGGCGGCGGAGGGGCGGGAGGCGGGGCGGCGGGCGGTGGTGCGGCGCCGTTCGCGGCCTTGCGCGGACGGCGCTTGGTCGCCCCCTCCTTCACCCCGTACCCGACCAGGACGGGCTGCCGTTTCGGCTGTTCCTTGGCCGGTGCCGACACGATGCCCGGCTCGTCGGCGGTCGGCACGCTCTCCACCGCAGGAGCCGCGGCCACAGGAGCCGCCGCGCCCTCGGCGCCCACCGCGATGATCGGGACGCCGACCTCCACGGTCGCGCCCTCGTCGACCATCAACTCCGTCACCACGCCCTCGAACGGGCACGGCAGTTCCACGATCGCCTTGGCGGTCTCGATCTCGACGATGGTCTGGTTGATCTCGACCGTGTCGCCGGGCTTGACGTGCCACTTGACGATCTCGGCCTCCGTGAGGCCCTCGCCGACGTCCGGCAGGTTGAAGATCTGGCTCACCGGCGTCACCACGCGAAGGTTCGGTCGACCGCGTCCAGGATGCGGTCGAGGTCGGGCAGGTAGTCGTCCTCGTTACGGGACGGCGGGTACGGCGTGGAGAACCCGCCGACCCGCAGCACCGGCGACTCCAGCCGGTAGAAGCACCGCTCGGTGATCCGCGCGGCCAGCTCGGCGCCGTAGCCGTTGAACACCGGCGCCTCGTGGACGGCGACGCAGCGTCCCGTCCGGTTCACCGACTCCACGACGGTGTCGATGTCGAGCGGGTTGAGCGAGCGCAGGTCGATGACCTCCAGCGACCGGCCCTCGTCGGCGGCCGCGGCGGCGGCCTCCAGACAGGTCTTCACCGACGGCCCGTACGCGAGAACCGTCACGTGCTCGCCCGGCTGGACGACGCGGGCCTGGTGCAGCGGCGTCCAGTCGGCGGCCGTGGACTCGACGTCCACCTCGGCCTTGTCCCAGTACCGCCGCTTCGGCTCGAAGAAGATCACCGGGTCGGGCGAGGTGATCGACTGCTGGATCATCGTGTAGGCGTCCACCGGGTTGGAGCAGGACACGACCCGCAGCCCGGCGGTGTGCGTGAAGTACGCCTCGGGCGACTCCGAGTGGTGCTCCACCGCGCCGATGCCGCCGCCGCACGGGATCCGGATGACGACCGGCAGCGACAGCGCGCCGCGTGAGCGCATGTGCATCTTCGCGAGCTGCGTGATGATCTGGTCGGCGGCCGGGAACACGAACCCGTCGAACTGGATCTCGACCACGGGCCGGTAGCCGCGCAGCGCCAGCCCGATCGCCGTCCCGACGATGCCGGACTCGGCCAGCGGCGTGTCGATGACGCGCTCCTCGCCGAAGTCCTTCTGGAGGCCGTCGGTGATGCGGAAGACGCCGCCGAGCTTCCCGACGTCCTCGCCCATGACGAGGACCTTCGGATCGTTCTCCATCGCCTTGCGCAGACCCTCGTTAATGGCCTTACCAAGAGTGAGCGTCGTCATTTGGCGGCCCTGCCCTTCTGGGGGACGACCCCCAGGCCCCCGAGTCGGAGACCCGAAGATCCTCGCTTCGCCGCGGTCATCGGGTCTCCCCCTCAAAAGAGGCGAGGTAGGCGGCGAACTGCTCCTGCTCCTCGGTCATCAGCGGGTGCGGCTCCGCGTAGACGTTGTCGAACATCGTCAGCGGCGCCGGGTCGGGGAGGGCGAGGCAGCGGTTGCGCAGGTCTCGCGCGATCTGCTTGGCCTCGTCCTCGACCTTGTCGAAGAAGCCCGCGTCGGCGAAGTCGTTGCGGACCAGGTACGCCTTGACGCGCTCGATCGGGTCCTTGAGCTTCCACGCCTCTTCTTCGGCCTTCAGCCGGTAGCGCGTGGGGTCGTCCGTGGTGGTGTGGGCGCCCATCCGGTAGGTGAACGCCTCGATGAGGGTCGGGCCCTGGCCTTCCCTGGCGTTCTCCATGGCCTTGCGCGTGACGGCCAGACAGGCGAACACGTCGTTGCCGTCCACCCGCAGGCCCGGGAACCCGTATCCCTGTGCCCTGCGGTAGAGCGGGATGCGCGTCTGCCGTTCCAGGGGCTCGGAGATGGCCCACTGGTTGTTCTGGCAGAAGAACACGATCGGGGCGTTGAACACGGAGGCGAACACGAACGCCTCGTTCACGTCGCCCTGCGATGTCGCTCCGTCACCGAAATAGGCGATGGTCGCGGCGGCGGACGGGGTGCCGAGCACGCCGTCCCGCTGGACGCCCATCGCGTAGCCGGTCGCGTGCAGCGTCTGGCTGCCGATCACGACCGTGTAGAGGTGGAAGTTGTGCTCGCCCGGGTCCCAGCCGCCGTGGCTGACGCCGCGGAACATGCCGAGCAGGTTGAGCGGGTCCACGCCCCGGCACCACGCGACGCCGTGCTCCCGGTACGTCGGGAACACCATGTCGTTGTCGGCCAGCGCGCGCGCCGATCCGACCTGGGCGGCCTCCTGGCCGAGCAGCGACGCCCAGAGGCCGAGTTCGCCCTGCCGGGTGAGCGCCACCGACTCCAGGTCGATCTTCCGCACGATCACCAGATCGCGGTACAGGCCGCGGACGTCCTCCGGGCTGAGGTCAAGGGGGTAGTCGGGATGCTCGACGCGCTCCCCCTCGGGGGTGAGCAGCTGCACGAGCTCGGGCTCGGCGAGCCGCGGGGTGTCGGGCGCGCCGCGCACGGAGTCGATCGTCATCGATGACACTCCTCGTTCGGGGCCGACTCGCGGGATCGCCGCGCGACGGCCGATGCCAACGGCCTCCGGCCCGGGTAGGGGACGAAAGCCGCATATGCCATCGTGGCAGACATCACACCCTGTGATGCAAGTCCCGCCTCTCCGGGTTCCCTACCCCCGGCGCAGGTCCTTGACTCAAACGTGACGCACGCCACCCGAGTAACGGTGGTCGCGGTCATGGGCCACCCGTGAAACAGGGCTACTCGCGGGACAGGGCCCGGGTCACGCCCGCCGCGACGGTCAGGCCGAGGACGAGTCCGCCCGCGACGATGAAGTTCGCGATCCACTGGTAGACGCCCTCGGGCGCGAACACGGTCTCCTGGCCGAGCGTGCCGATGGGCAGGAGAAGGTCCAGCGTGAAGAAGAACGCGTTGAAGTGCGGCTGCTGGCCACCGTCGAGAACTTCCGGCTTGTGGATGGAGAAGACGACCGTTCCGAACGCCAGGAGCCCGATCAGCCAGCTCGCCGCGCGGAACGGGCGGTAGCCGTAGCCGACCAGGCCGTCCTGCATCCAGCCGACCAGCTTGCGGGACAGGCCCTGCGTGGCGCGCCGGTCGCGGGCCTTCGCCAGCAGGACGGACCGTCCGTCGGCGTCCAGCCCGAGGGCCCGGTATGCCTGGGCGAGACGCTCGTAGGGTTGCGGAGCGTAACCGTCGGTGTCGCGGCGCAGCCAGGCGAGGCGCTCACGGGCGGCGAGCGGCGGGTCGAGGGCCTCGTACTGGAGGCCGTCCAGTTGGAGGCGTTCCGGCCAGGACGCGGCGTCGTCCCGCAACAGGCTGATCCTGGCGTAGGACAGGTCGGCCGTGCCGTGGATCGGTTCGGCGGTGCGGAGCAGCAGTTCCTCGGCCTGGACGCGTTGCAGGCTGAGCGCCGTTCCCTGGTCGTGGCGCAGGCGGGCGTCCCGGAAGCTGAGCTGTCCGGTGACGCGGGCGCCGGAGAAACTGACGGCGCCGACCGCGGTGAAGCCGTCCGAACAGTAGATGTCGGTCTCGACGGTCAGGTCGTCGGCGTTCAGGGCCGTGCGCTGGGGTGCCGACAGCCGCGCACCCACGAACGACAGGTACCCGCCGACGGTGGCGCCGCGCAGCCGGACCTCGCCCTCGGCGGTGAACCCGCCGTCGCAGAACACGTTCGCCGCCACGTTCAGGCGGCTCGCGTACAGGGCCGCGCCCGACGGGTTGTGCAGCTTCGCGCCCCGGAAGATCAGCTGGCCGCCGACCGTCGCACCGGGCAGCCGCACCTCGCCAGTGGAACTGAACCCCTGGTCGCAGTAGACGTTCGCCTCGACGGTCAGGCGGTCGGCGAGCAGCGCGTCCCCGCCCGGGTTGGTCAGCTGCACGCCCGACATGTTCAGGATGCCGGTGATGTTCGCGCCGTCCAGCCACAGGCCGCCGTTGATCCGGCTGCCCTCCAGCCACAGATGCCCGTCCACCCGGGTGCCGGACGCGATCAGCCCCGGCAGCTGGCAGCGCATCAGGTGGACGCTGTTCATGCTCGCCCAGTACAGGTGCGGCGCCTCGTCGAACGAGCACGAGGTGAGGGCCAGCGGGACGCTGACGTCCGCGTGCCCGAGGTTCAGCGACCCGGTGACGCGGGCACCGCCGAGCCGGACCGCCGCGACCTGACCCGGCTCCGGCTCCACCGCCCCGGCGAGCAGCGCGACGAGGACCTCCGCCCTGACCACCCGGTCGTGTCCCCAGCGGTCGGCCTGGTCGATGTCGTCGTAGGAGGCGTCTCCGGACGACAGATCGACCGATTCGCCCTTGGGGAACGCCTCCCAAAGACGGCGCTCCGTCGGGGTCAGGTCCTCGATGTTCATCGGGCGGCTCCGGGGGGGGTGCTGAT
The DNA here is from genome assembly GCF_039537545.1 of Actinomadura meridiana. Lineage (NCBI taxonomy): Bacteria > Bacillati > Actinomycetota > Actinomycetes > Streptosporangiales > Thermomonosporaceae > Actinomadura > Actinomadura meridiana. Next base: position 105,418 of record NZ_BAABAS010000020.1, on the reverse strand, counting down.
GGTCCGTGAAGGGCAATGGTGCCGTACGCTTCAGGATCGTAAGGAAAAGTCCTGACCAGTGAGGGGGCGGCCGTGGCGCGTGTCGTCGTCGACGTCATGCTCAAGCCGGAGATCCTCGACCCGCAAGGGCAGGCCATCGCCCGGAAGCTGCCGCAGATGGGATACGACGGCGTCGTCGCCGTCCGGCAGGGCAAGCGGTTCGAGGTCGAGCTGGAAGGCGAGGCCGACGAGGAGGCCCTGGAGCGGGTCGGCCAGATCGCCGAGTCCCTGCTGGCCAACCCCGTTATCGAAAACTACGAGATCCGCGTTATCTAGCCAGCGCACCGCGTGAATGGCATGGAATGCCGTTCGGTACAGGATGGCATTGGTGCGTTCCATATGGTCTCAAGTCATTGATCGTGCCAACGAGATTTCTGTGAAAGACCCGCGACTATAGCGATTACGGAACATTCCTCCGGGGAACTGTTAGCTGCGTCGAGTCGTCGAGCACGCTCCGGGACCGGGGGCCGTCGGGAGCCCGGGGCTGACACGAGGTGTGTCCGGGTGGATATGAGGTTCTCGCTCTCGCTACCTCGCGAGGAGCTGAGCATCCCGGTGGTCCGAAAGGTGGTGGGGGACGCGCTGCGGGGGCTGGGCGTCTCCGCCGACTGCGTCGACGACGTTCTCGTCGCCACCTCCGAAGCCTGCACGAACGTCGTCCAGCACGCGCGCACGACCGGTGAGTACGAGGTCACGGGACGCGTCGACGAGGACGTCTGCACGCTGGCGATCATGGACTGGGGCCGCGGGCCCCGGCCGGCCCCCGGGGAACGGGGGATTTTGAGCGAGTCGGGCCGCGGGATTAAGATCATGCGGGCACTGGTGGACGACCTGGACATCGACTCATCACCCGACAGGGGCACCACCGTCCACCTGCGGAAGCGGTTGACCTGGCGTGATGAGGCCCTGGTCCGGCGCCTCGACCGCAGACTCAGCCGCAGCGCCGGGTAGATTGGTACGCGCGCGGGGGAAACGCGACGCGCAGCGGGGTTGATCGGCGGAACGACCCGCCCGTCCCTGCCGCCCCTCATTTCGGAGGAACAGAACAGATGGACGCTGCCCGGGTGGGGATCATCACCTTCCCCGGTTCGCTGGACGACAGGGACGCCGCACGCGCCGTCCGTATCGCCGGCGCCGAACCGGTCGTGCTCTGGCACGGTGACCATGACCTGCGGGGCGTCGACGCCGTCGTCCTCCCCGGAGGGTTCTCCTACGGCGACTACCTGCGGGCCGGAGCGATCGCGCGGTTCGCGCCGCTGATGACCGAACTGGTCGCCGCCGCCGGCGCCGGCCTGCCGGTCCTCGGCATCTGCAACGGCTTCCAGGTGCTGTGCGAGTCGCACCTGCTGCCCGGGGCCCTGCTCCCCAACGCCGGCCTGCACTTCGTGTGCCGTGACCAGCGCCTTCGGGTGGAGAACACCGACACCGCGTGGACCACCGAATATCGTGAGGGCCAGGAGCTGGTGATTCCGATCAAGAACCGGGACGGCCGCTACACCGCCGACCGGGAGACCCTGACGGAATTGGCCGACTCCGGCCGGATCGTGGCCCGGTACGTCGACCTGAACCCCAACGGATCCCTCGACGACATCGCCGGGATCTGCAACGAGGCCGGCAACGTGGTCGGGCTGATGCCCCACCCCGAGCACGCCGTGGAGTCACTCACGGGCCCGTCCACCGACGGGCTCGGGTTCTTCACCTCGGCCGTTCAGAGAATGGTCACAACATGAGCGAAGCGAACCGGGGGGTGTGGGGGGTCTCCTCCCACCTGAAGCGCAGTCAGCGAAGGGGGGGTGGGGGCTCGTCCCCCACGAGGAGAACGCATGAGTGAGCAACGGCCCCAACCCTCCGGGCGAGCCACCCGGGAGTCCGCGGACGAGCCCTCGATGGAGTGGCTCGGCGAGCTGAAGTCAGACGCCGACGACCCGGAGCTCCAGCCCGTCGACCCCTCGGTGACGCAGGCCTTCGAGGCCATGCTCGAGGAGGCCAAACCCGCCGATCCGGCGTCCCGCCCCGCGCAGCCGGAACCCGCGGCAGCGGCGGCGGCCGTCCCTTCGGAACCGGTTGTCGTGCAGGTCGACCCTGCCGTCCAGGCGGCGCTCGACGCGGCGGCACTGACCGCCCCGCCCGCGCTGCCCGCTCCCCCCGGCGCCGTCATCGAGGCCGCCGACCAGGACTTCGCCCGCGCCCTGGCCGAGGAGCGCGCTGCCACTGACCAGGCCGACCCGGCGCCCCCCACCGACGACCCGAACGACTACACCGCCCTGACCCCGCCCCCGAACCCGCCCGCCCCCAGCTCAGGCTCGCAGCCCATCATCACCCCCGGCACAGACCCCCAACCGACCGTCCACCCCGGCACGGGCCCCCTGCCCACCGTGGGCCCCGGCACGGGTCCGCAGCCGGTCGTCGGCCATGGCACGGGTCCGCAGCCCACCGTGGGGCCCGGCACCGGCCCGCAGCCCACCGTCGGTCCGGGTACGGGTCCGCAGCCGGTCGTCGGGCAGGGCACAGGCCCGCAGCCCACCGTGGGGCCCGGCACCGGCCCGCAGCCCACCGTCGGTCCGGGTACGGGTCCGCAGCCGGTCGTCGGGCAGGGCACAGGCCCGCAGCCCGCTGTTGGCCGTGGGACTGGCCCCCAACCCGCCGTTGGCCCCGGCACCGGCCCTCAGCCTGTTCTTGGCCGTGGGACGGGCCCACAGCCCGCCGTGGGCCCTGGTACGGGCCCGCAGCCCGTGGTCGGTCCCGGTACGGGCCCTCAGCCCGTTGTTGGTCCTGGTACGGGTCCGCAACCGGTCGTGGGGTCGGGGACGGGTCCGCAGCCCGCCGTTGGTCCTGGGACGGGGCTTCAGCCCGTCCGACCGAATACTGGTCCGCTGCCCGTGGTCGGTTCCGGGACGGGTCCCCAACCGCGGATCGGGCGGGGGACGGGTCCCCAACCGGCCGTGGGTCCCGGCACCGGTCCGCAGCCCGCCGTCGGGCCGGGGACGGGGCCGCAGGCGCTCGTGCGCGTGGGGACGGGCCCGCAGCCCGCCCTTGAGGTCGCCGCCGTCCACCACGGGACGGACACCGTCGCGATCGCCGCCGCGTCTCCCGAGCGTCCGCAGCCGTTCGCCGAGCTGGGGATGAACGAGGAGGAGTACCAGCGCCTCCGGCACATCCTCGGGCGTCGCCCGACGTCGGCGGAGCTGGCGATCTACTCGGTGATGTGGAGCGAGCACTGCTCCTACAAGAGCTCCAAGGTGCACCTGCGCCAGTTCGGCGACAAGGCCCCCAAGACCGACAAGCTGCTGGTCGGGATGGGGGAGAACGCCGGGGTCGTGGACATCGGCCAGGGCTGGGCGGTCACCTTCAAGGTGGAATCGCACAACCACCCGTCGTACGTGGAGCCTTACCAGGGCGCCGCGACCGGTGTCGGCGGGATCGTCCGCGACATCATCTCGATGGGCGCGCGGCCGATCGCCGTCATGGACTCGCTGCGGTTCGGTCCGGCGGACGCCCCCGACACCCAGCGCGTCCTGCCGGGTGTGGTGGCGGGCGTCGGCGGGTACGGCAACTCGCTCGGCCTGCCCAACATCGGCGGTGAGACGGCGTTCGACGCCTGTTACGAGCAGAACCCGCTGGTCAACGCGCTGTGCGTCGGCGTGATGAAGCACGAGGACATCAAGCGCGCCGCGGCCCCCGGGCCCGGCAACAAGGTGATCCTGTTCGGCGCGCTGACCGGCCCGGACGGCATCGGCGGCGCGTCGGTCCTGGCGTCGGCCACCTTCGACGAGGAGTCGCACCAGAAGCGGCCGTCGGTCCAGGTGGGCGACCCGTTCATGGAGAAGCTGCTGATCGAGTGCTGCCTCGAGCTGTTCCGCGAGGACCTCGTGGTCGGCATCCAGGACCTCGGCGCGGCCGGGGTGTCGTGCGCGACGACGGAACTCGCCGCGGCGGGCACCGGCGGCATGCACGTCGATCTCGACACCGTCCCGCTGCGCGACGCGACGCTGCTCCCCGAGGAAATCCTCATGAGCGAGTCGCAGGAACGCATGATGGCGGTCGTGTCACCCGACAAGGTCGACCGTTTCATGGAGATCTGCGGCCGCTGGGAGATCCCGGCGACCGTGATCGGTCAGGTCACCGACACCCGCCGCCTGGTGATGACGTGGCGGGGCGAGACGATCGTCGACATCCCGCCGATCACGGCCGTGGACGAGGGCCCGGTCTACAACCGTCCGCTGGAGCCGCCCGCCGACCTCGGCGCCCTCCAGTCCGACACGCCAGGACGGCTCACGCGCCCGTCCAGCGGCGACGAGCTGCGCCGTACCGTCCTGTGGCTCGCGGGCTCGCCGAACCTGGCGAGCAAGACGTGGGTGACCTCCCAGTACGACCGCTACGTACTGGGCAACACCGTGATGGCCATGCCGGAGAACGCGGGCGTGGTGCGCGTCGACGACGAGTCGGGTCTGGGCATCGCCCTGTCCCTGGACGGAAACGGCCGCTACTCCCGCCTCGACCCGTACGCGGGCGCGCAACTCGCGCTGTCGGAGGCGTTCCGAAACGTCGCCGCCACGGGCGCACGCCCTCTGGCCGTGACGAACTGCCTGAACTTCGGTTCCCCGGAGGATCCGGGTGTCATGTGGCAGTTCGCGCGCGCGGTCGAGGGTCTCGCGGACGGCTGCCAGTACCTGGGCGTCCCGGTCACGGGCGGCAATGTCAGCTTCTACAACCAGACCGGTAGCACGCCGATCAACCCGACTCCGGTCATCGGGGTCCTGGGCGTCCACGACGACGTCCGCCGCCGGGTGAACATGTCGCTCACCACCGACGGCGCCACGATCGCGCTGCTAGGCGAGACCCGCGAGGAGTTCGGCGGCTCCGAATGGGCGCACGTCGTCTACGGCCACCTGGGCGGCCTGCCGCCGCTGGTCGACCTGAAGGCGGAGGCGGCCCTGGCGTCCGTCCTGGTCAACGCCGCCCGCGACGGCCTGGTCACCGCCGTCCACGACCTCTCAGACGGGGGCCTCTCACAAACCCTCGTGGAGTCGTGCCTACGCGGCGGCCTCGGCGCCCGCATCACCCTCGCGGGCGACCCGTTCACGGCCCTGTTCAGCGAATCGGTGGCCCGCGCCATGGTCGTGGTCATGCCGGGCGCGGAAAGCCGCCTGGCGGCCCTGTGCGAGTCGGCAGGCGTCCCCGTAGCCCAACTGGGCGTGGCGGGCGGCGACACTCTGACCGTCACAGGCCGCGCCCCAGAAGGCGACCAACAGGAACTGTTCAGTATCCCCATACACGAAATCCGCGAAGCCCACGAGCGCATGCTCCCCAGCTACGCCGACTAACAGTGATGATGGGTGAGCACCTCCCCGCCGGGGTCTGACCCACCGCCTAACTGACGTCGGGTCTTTAACGGGATCTGTCGGCTTCGGCTGGGAGGTGCTCATGTGAACTCATCGGTCGTGCGGTGTGACTTGATACGAACCTGGCCAGAGGCCCCATCACTGTTTTGTCCGTCCGCCCGCTGGTGCGTGCCGCCCTGCCCATGATCTGAAGCGACAGGACGACGATGCCCTCCATTACACCCCAACTCCAGCAGGTCCTCGATGTCGCCGGTGGGGTCGATACCCATGCCGATACCCACACCGCCGCAGTGATCGACCAGGTGGGCAGAGTGCTGGGCACCGAGCAGTTCCCCGCGACGGCCTCGGGCTACGCGGCGCTGCTGGGCTGGATGGGCTCGTTCGGGACGATCGTCATCGTCGGGATCGAAGGGACGGGCGCCTATGGGGCGGGGCTGGCCCGCCACCTCCGCGATCAGGGCCTGGAGCTGGCCGAGGTCGATCGCCCGGATCGCAAGACCCGCCGCTTCCAGGGCAAGTCCGACCCGATCGATGCGATCCAGGCCGCTAAGGCCGCTCTGGCCGGCAAGCGCAACCGAACCCCCAAACAGCGCGACGGCAGGGTGGAGGCCCTGCGCCTGCTGCGCGTGGCCCGCCGCTCAGCCGTAGCCCAGCGTGCCACCGTTCAACGCCAGATCAAGACGCTGCTGGTCACCGCACCCGAGGAACTACGCGCCCAGCTGCGCGAGCTGAGCACCCGCCAGCTCATCACCACCTGCGCCGCCCTGCGCCCCGACCCGACCCGGGCCGACCAGCCGGTCACCGCCGCCAAGATCTCCCTGCGCGTGCTCGCCCACCGCCACCAGCAGCTCACCGAAGAGATCAACGACCTCGACCAGATCCTGGAACCCATCGTCGCAGCCATCAACCCCGACCTGCTCGGCCTTGAACGGCCTGGGCGCCGACACCGCCGGACAACTCCTGGTCACCATCGGCGAGAACCACGACCGGATCCACTCCGAAGCTGCCTTCGCCATGCTCTGCGGCGCTGCGCCGATCCCCGCCTCGTCCGGCAAGACCAACCGGCACCGCCTCAACCGCGGCGGCGACCGCCAAGCCAACGCCGCCCTCTACCGCATCGTCCTGTGCCGCCTGCGCTGGGACCCCCGCACCCGCACCTACATGGAACGACGCACCAAAGACGGACTCTCCAAGAGAGAGATCATCCGCTGCCTCAAGCGTTACATCGCCCGCGAGATCTACCATACCATCACATCAAACGATCTCCATCTCGCCGCTTGACTTCCATAGGAGCATCCACCCCGAACAATCAAAACGCAAAGTGCGCCCCCTCCCACCCGGGAGGGGGCGCACTTTCACGTTGACCGGGAATGGCCGACCGGCCGGAAGGAGGGTGGGGTCACGGGATTCCATACCCACCCTCCCTGAGCCGCGGACCCAACTGGGTACTCAGACCGGTCTCCGATAACGGCACCCTATTGAAGACCTGCGACAAACGGGTTCAGAGCGTGGGGCTCAGTTCGTCGTGAAGGCGGCCAATTCGCGGGTTCAGCCGTGAATGGGATGGACGGCCTGGAAGGCGAGGCGCTGGTCGGCGCCATCGCCGATTTGGGTGAGTAGTTCGTCGAGCGCGATGAATTCTTCCCAGGGCTGGCGGCCGGTCGTCTGGGCGAGGCGGGTGACGACGAGGTCTTCGAGACCCTGGACGCGTTTGTTCTTCCAGATCTTGTCGGCGAGGCTGACGAGCAGGTCTTCGAGGGTGATGCCGGGTTCGGTCCAGGCCGCGTGGGTGGTCGCGAAGCGGGCGAGGTCGTCGCCGAACCCGTGGCGGAGGAGCAGATCCCGCCCGGCGGGTTCGTGCGCCGAACCGGGCCCGGAGAGTTCGGCGAGGTGCAGTGTCTTGCCGATGTCGTGCGTCGCGGCGCCGAAGAGCACGACGTCCCGGTCGAAGTCGGGTCGCGGCAGTCGCTCCTGGAGCCAGTCGACGATCTGGCAGGAGACGTCATGGACGAGTCGCAGATGGGCGCCCAGCCGAGGCGGGCAGTCCAGCGATGTCAGCAGGTCAGCGACCTCGTCCGGCAACGGGCGCAGCGGCGGGTCGGCGGTGGCGCGCAGGGCCCGGGCCAGAGCGGCGGAGTTCGTTGAGGGCTCTTCCATGTGCACGATTCGTCAGGGCCGCTGTTCGGGGTGGAGCAGGAGTTCGGCGATCTGCTGGACGCGGGCGCGGGTGATCCCCGTGCGTTGCTCGACCGCCAATGGATGATCGGTGGGTTCTAGCTCGATGAATGGACGCTCGCCGACCGGGCGTGTGTGCAGCCTGGTCTTGAGGTCGATGGTCGTGGGTGCGTAGAGCGGCAGGCTGGTGGACAGCCAGCCGAAGTAGGGAGGCTCGTCCTGCCTGCCCGGGGTGTCCCAGAGGCGCAGAGCGCGGGTGAAGTTGTCCTGGCTGAGCGAGACCCAGACGCCCCAGCTGAAAACGTCGTCGGCGTCGGTCACCGGAATCTCGATCAGTCCGTGGACGAAGAACGCCTGGCCTTTGATGACGCAGGTGTCGGAGCTCAGTTCGCTCTCCGAATCCTCTGCCAGTTCCGGCGTCCAGAAGTCGGGAGCCGGGGAGGCGAAGTTCATCGGTGGCTCGTCATGGATCTGCCCGCAGCATGAGCAGAGAAATCCGGAATGGTCGGGCATGGGTTAAGCGTACTGATCTTCGGCCCGGGTTGATCTGGGTTGGCGGTGGGTACGTGGGGCGGGCTGTGGCGCGTCCCTAGTTCTAGAAGACCGAGATGTGGACGTGGTCGTAGTGGTTGGCCGTCACGCCGCCGCGGTTCTCCATGGCGCGCCAGCCGGGGCTGCGGAGGTCGTAGATGCGTTGGCGCCAGATGATGTATTTGATGCCGAGGGCGCTCGCGTGGGAGATCGCGTACTGGGCGGTCGAGTCGCCGAGGGCCTTGGCGCTGCCGGACGCCATCGTGCCGCCGGTCGTGACCATGAAGTCGCAGGCGTGGCCGGTGCCGTGGTCCTGCGGGTCGCCGGTGCTGCGGACGCAGCCGATCGTGGGGAACGGGCCCATCTCCAGGTCGATGGTGTTCTTGACCTTGAGCATGCGGGCCGTGACGCCGCCCATCCCGACGCTCGGCGACTGGGGCTTGTACTTCTTGACCAGGTTCCGGATCTTGGACTTGCGGCCGAGCAGGTCCTTGATCTCCTTCTTCAGCTCCGTCATCTTCTGCTCGGCCTGCCGGCGGGCCTGGAGCTGGGCGTTGACGAGTTTCTGGATCTGCGCGACCTTGTCGGCCTTGTTCTGCGCCAGATGGCTGACCAGCGTGGCGTTGCTGAGGAGGTCGCTGGGGTTGGCGTCGGTCACGAAGGTGACCGTGGGGTCCTCGCCGTTCATCATGTACTGGGTGGCGGCGAGCTGGGCGACGAGGTCGCGGGCCTCGACGAGGTCCTGCTGGAGGTCCTTGGACTTCTTCAACGACTTCTCCGCCGCGTACTGGGCGTCCTTGAGCTTGGCCAGGTCGCCGCCGTACGCCTTGTCGAGCTTCTCGATCTGCCGGTTCAGCTCGGCGAACTTCTTGCTGTCGCCCGGGTCGGCGGCGTACGCGCTGTAGGCGGCGAGGGCGGGGGGAGCGGCGGCGGACGGTGTCGCCGTGCCGATCAGCGGGAGTGCCGTGGCGATGGCGACCAGACCCACACCGGTGAGTCTTCCACGGTGCCGACGTGCGGAGGCGGGGGTCTCCACGTGCTCTCCTCTCGTCGCTGCCGTTGGTCAATGAACCTTAAAGTGCCGTCTGTGCCTCGCCAAGGCTAAACCCCAAAGATCGGTGAGGCGGCGCGAAGCGGGAGAAGCCGCTGGAAGGCTGGAAGCCGAGCCATCTTACTTGAATGCTCCTCTCCCCGAAGGGAGGGGATTCTTGGAGTCCCTCCCTGCATGAGATGTGCGAGGATTCGCGGCTCAGGCCGCCTCCCGCCCTGACGGGGCGGAGAGGTCTTGCGCCATCGGCACCGCCCGGGGCCAGACCCGCCCGGACCAGCATCACGTACGCGGAGTTCTTGTCCCGGGGCCGGGACATCCCGCACGCGGTGCAGGTGTAGATGCGTTCCGACAGCGGCAGGCGGTGCTTGGCTCTGACGCCGCACTGGCCGCAGTCCATCGTGGTGTGAGCCGGGTCCACCAAGTGGATGTCCCGGCCGTGTTTGCGACCCATCTCGATCAGGGCTTTCTTGGCGTCTCCGATCGCGGCGTCGGCTGCCTTGCGCGCCATCGTGGATCTGGCGAGGAACTTGGGGTGGAAGTCCTCGACCGCGACCGCGTCGTGGTCCCGCACGATCTTCTTGGCCCATTTGCGGGCGTCGTCCTGCCGCTGCCGGGCTACCTTCTTGTACACCTTGGCGGCCTGCCGCTGCGCCTCGCGATACCCCTTGGACTGGGGCCTGCCCTTGAGGGCGCGGAGGGAGCGTCGGTTCAGTCACTTCTTCAAGTACGGGACGGGCTCAGCCGTGGTTCAGACGGCCGTTGTAGCCGAGGCTCGTGCCGGGTTTGCTCCACGCGTACTGGAGTGTCCCGTCCGGCTGCCGGGCGATCTGAACGATGCCCGACGTGCACGGTTTCCCGACGGACAGGGACATCTTCAGCGCGCTCTCCGTCCCCCTGGTCAGCGTCAGCGTGCCGTTGCAGCGCTCGCGGGGAAAGAAGACGCGGCCCGTCGTCCCGCCCGGCGTGAACGTCACCTCCACCGGGAACGAGGCGTTGCGGTTGGTGTTGACCACCGTCCCCCTCCACGTCCCGGCGAACGAGGACGGGATGGTCGTCACCGGACGGTTGTTGGAGGCGTTCGCGCTGTCGGGCGGCGCGTCGTTGTCGGCGTTGAGCTGCGGCCACAGGACCAGCGCGATGATGGCGATGCCGACGCCGACGCCGATGAACAGCGACAACGCCACCCCGAGCACGTGGTTGCTGGGCCGCCGCATCCGCGCGAGGGACGCGAACGGCGACGCGCCCCGCCCGACGTTGTCGTCGCGGTTCTCCTCCAGGCCGGGGATGAGGTGCGGGGTCGGTTCGGTGCCGTTCGGACCCTCGTCCATGTCGACGGCGTCGAACGTAGCGGTCGGAGTTGGGACGGCCGTGTCGCGCCGCGTCTCATCGGACTGTTCGGGCTGGTCGTCCAGCGCCCGGAAGGCCGTGGTCTCGTCGAAGGCCGCCGGGTCGAGGTCGGCGGCGGGCGGCGCGGGCTCCCGCCTGGGTTCGGTACGCGATCGGCGGATCCGGGAGAGCTTGCCCAGTAGTGGCAGGGGCTGCGGCGAGCCCGGGGGCCCACCCGGCGGGCCACCTGGAGGCCCGCCTGGCGGGGTGAACGGTGGGCCGACTGGTGGGGGAGGTCCGGCGGGGCCGGGTGGGGTGGTCGTGGGAGGACGGGGCGGTGCGCCCATGGGCGGACGCGGTGGTGGTGGCGGCGCCATCGTCGGGCCGGGCTGTGGTGGGGGCGCGCCGAAGGCGAGTGCGCGGCCCTCGGTCACCAAGGAAGGGGGCAGCCGACCGGCGAGCGGGCCGTTCTCGTCCAGGAGGCGGCGGAGAAGTTCCTCGGCCGTCGGACGGTCCGCCGGGTCCTTGGCGAAGGCGCTCGTCATCGCGTCCCGCAGCGACTCGGGGACTCTCGACAAGTCGGGGTCGTCGTAGACGATGCGCTGCATCACCTCGGACGGCGTGCCCTCCCCGAACGGCGGCTCGCCCGTGGCCGTGAACAGCAGCGTCGAGGCCCAGGCGAACACGTCGGTGGCGCTGCCGATGCCGGTGCCGCTCAGCTGTTCGGGCGACTTGTAGGACGGGTCCTCGGCGATGTGTCCGCTGAACGAGGCGTTCACGGCCTCCAGCGCCTCGGCGATGCCGAAGTCGCACAGCCGGGGACCGCGCCGTCCCAGCAGGACGTTCCCGGGTTTCAGGCTGTGGTGCAGGGCGCCCGCGCGGTGCACGGCCGTGAGGGCGATCATGGTGCCGACCGCCACCCGTTCGACGACGGTGTGGCCGCGCATGCCCTCCTCGTCCACGAGCTGCTGGAGGGACGGCCCGTCCACCCACTCGCTCACCACGTACGGACGGTCGCCCTCGACGTCGGCGTGCAGGACGGCGGCCGTGCAGAAGCCGGAGACCTTGCGGGCGGGGGCGAAGGCGTTCGCGAACCGTGACCTGGCGGCGGGCTCGCCGCTGAGCCGCACGTGCAGGACCTTCACGGCGACGGGAGCGCCCGCCGGGTCCCGGCCGAGGAAGACGGCCCCCTGCTCGCCGACGCCGAGCCGTCCCGTGATCTCGAAGACGCCGAGCCTTCGCGGGTCACCCGGCTGCAGAGGCAGCGCCTCGGGCATCTGACGAACCTCCGTGTCCTCCGGCGAGCCCGTCCCCGGCCTCCCCGTTCCCTGCGTGTCCCGCGGCCGTGCCCCGGCCCGGCGGCGGTGTCCCTTTCTACCGCCTGGACGGCGCGACGGCCCCACCACGGTGCCGGACCGCGGATCGCCCGGACCGGGTAGCGTCGGGATGTGTCGCGAACACCGCTCACCCTCTCCGTCCTGAACGAGCAGCGTGCCGCGCTCGGCCTGCCGCCGTACACCGGCGCCGACGACCCCGCCGGGCTGCGCCGCGCGGCGCTGGACACCGTGCTCGCCGGGCTGGAGGCGGGAGGCGCCGAACCGGCCCCGGTGACCGTTCGGCCGATCGTCCGGCCGGTCGTCAAGGGAGCGGTGCGGTTCCTGCTCGACCGGCTCGCCGAGCTGGCGCCCGGTCGTTCGGTGGAGGTGCGCGTCCCTCCTTACGCAGCGGTCCAATGCATCGACGGGCCGCACCATACCCGTGGAACACCCCCAAATGTGGTGGAGATGGACGCCACGGACTGGATCGGGCTGGCCACCGGCCGGTTGGCCTGGGACGACGCCGTCGCCGACGGGAGGGTCCGGGCCAGCGGCGCGCGGGCCGACCTCTCAGCTCACCTGCCCATCCCGATCGACCGCGAGGTCGCGGAGCCGGGCTGATCGGTCGCGGGGAGTCACGAGGTCCGGTTGGCCTGGGCGAAGGGGAACTCGCGTTCGACGCAGTTGCGGCGGGACGCGTCGTCCGGGTACCGCGCCTCGTCCCCGCACTGGGCCGCCTTGCTCAACAGCACGAAGATCGCGGTGGCGCCGATCGCGAGGGCCACGGAGGAACAGATGACGCCCACGATCGCCGGCCGCCGGTCGCCGTCGCGCCGCACCAGGGAGACCGCCCCGAGGACGACCCCGAAGAGCGCCGGGACGACCCCCGCCAGGCAGAGCACGAGCCCCACCAGGCCGGTGATCCCGAGTACCTGGGAGGCCCTCGCCAGCCTGCTCCGCCTGCGCGGCGCGGGCGGCGAATACGTCTGGTACCCGGGTAGCGTCATGCGTTCCTCCACGTGTCGGTCACCAGAGTCCCCCGTGGCCCCTGATGCCCATGCTTCAGGGGGGTAAAGGTCCGTTAAGGAGATACCGCCGATTCGAGCAGGTGAACCCGGCAACTAGACTGTTTCGCGTGCCTCTTCGTGACGGACGTCTGAGCCACGACATCGATCCCAGCGATCGCCCCCCGCAGGACGCTTGCGGGGTCTTCGGCGTCTGGGTTCCCCCGGACCAGGCGTCCCGGGTGGAAGTCAGCAAACTGACCTACTTCGGCCTGTACGCGCTCCAGCACCGCGGGCAGGAATCGGCCGGGATCGCCGTCAGCGACGGCTCCCGCATCGTCGTGTTCAAGGACATGGGCCTCGTCGCCCAGGTCTTCGACGAGTCGGTGCTGAACACCCTGCGCGGCCACATCGCCGTGGGCCACTGCCGTTACTCCACGACGGGCTCGCCCACGTGGGAGAACGCGCAGCCCACGTTCCGGTCGTCGGACGCGGGCGGGCTGGCGCTCGTCCACAACGGCAACCTGATCAACACCCTGGAACTGGCCGAGGGGCTCGAACCGGGTGTGCTGACCGCGACGACCGACACCGAGGTCCTGACGGCCCTGCTCGCCACGCGCGGCGACACCGGCGGTAAGGAGAGCGTGCTGGCGGCGGCACGGGAGATCCTCCCGGCCACCCGGGGCGCCTACTCGCTGGTCTTCATGGACGAGGAGACGCTCTACGCGGCCCGCGACCCGGAGGGGATCCGGCCGCTCGTCCTCGGCGCCCTGGAAGACCGGGGCTGGGTCGTGGCGTCCGAGACCGCCGCGCTCGACATCGTCGGGGCCCGCTTCGTCCGCGAGATCGAACCGGGCGAGATGGTCGCGATCGACGGTTCCGGCGTGCACTCCGAACGGTTCGCCGACGCCCGGCCGAAGGGCTGCCTGTTCGAGTACGTCTACCTGGCGCGGCCCGACACGTCGATCGCCGGACGCAGCGTCCAGGCCACCCGCGTCGAGGTCGGACGCCGCCTGGCCCGCGAGCATCCGGTCGAGGCCGACATGGTCATCCCGACGCCGGAGTCGGGCACCCCGGCCGCGATCGGGTACGCGGAGGCGTCCGGCATCCCCTACGGCCAGGGCCTGGTGAAGAACTCCTACGTCGGCCGGACGTTCATCCAGCCGTCGCAGACGATCCGGCAGCTCGGCATCCGCCTCAAGCTGAACCCGCTGCGCGAGGCGATCGAGGGCAAACGGCTGGTCGTGGTGGACGACTCGATCGTCCGCGGCAACACCCAGCGCGCGATCGTCGGGATGCTGCGGGACGCGGGCGCCGCCGAGGTCCATGTGCGGATCTCCAGCCCGCCCGTCTCCTGGCCGTGCTTCTACGGCATCGACTTCGCCACCCGCGCCGAACTGATCGCCGGGAACCTGTCGGTGGAGGAGATCCGCGACTCCATCGGCGCCGACTCGCTCGGCTACATCTCCCTCGACGAGCTGATCTCCGCGTCCGCGATCCCCAAGGACAACCTGTGCCGGGCGTGTTTCGACGGCGTCTACCCCATCCCGGTGGAGTTGGACGCCCGTGGCAAGCACCTCCTGGAGGCCAGTCGATGACGTCCTACAAGGACGCCGGAGTCGACATCGCGGCGGGTGAACGCGCCGTCGAGCTGATGAAGTCGCGGGTGGCCCGTGCCCGCCGCCCCGAGGTCGTCGACGACGTCAGCGGTTTCGCGGGCCTGTTCGACGCCTCCGCGCTGACCCGCTACAAGCGGCCCTTGCTGGCGACCTCCACGGATGGCGTCGGAACCAAGGTCGACCTGGCGCGTCGTCTCGGCGTCTACGACACGGTCGGTCACGACCTGGTCGGCATGGTCATCGACGACCTCGCCGTCTGCGGCGCCGAGCCGCTGTTCATGACCGACTACATCGCCTGCGGGAAGGTCGTCCCGGAACGGGTCGCCGACATCGTCGGCGGCATCGCGGACGCCTGCGCCCTCGCCGGATGCGCGCTCGTCGGCGGCGAGACCGCCGAGCACCCCGGGCTCCTGGACGCCGACGAGTTCGACCTCGCGGGCGCCGGGACGGGCGTCGTCGAGGCGGACGACGTCCTCGGCCCCGACCGGGTGCGCCCCGGTGACATCGTCCTGGCCATGGCGTCGTCGGGGATTCACTCCAACGGGTACTCGCTCGTCCGCCGCGTCCTGGCGACCACCGACCTGACGCTCGACTCCCAGCCGACAGACCTGACCCGCCCCCTGGGTGAGGAACTTCTCACCCCCACCCGCATCTACGCCCAGGACTGCCTCGCCCTGACCCGCTCCGGCGGCGTACGTGCGTTCGCTCACATCACGGGCGGCGGCCTGACCGCGAACCTGGCCCGATCCCTCCCGCCGACCGTGGACGCCGTCCTGAACCGTGCGTCCTGGGAGGTGCCGCCGCTGTTCCGTGTCCTCCAGGCCCACGGAGACATCCCGCGGCCCGACATGGACGCCACGTTCAACCTGGGCGTCGGCATGGCCGCCATCGTCGGCCCCGACAAGGCCGCCGAGGCCCTGCGCACCCTCGCCGCCCGAGGCGTCCCCGCCTGGCATCTCGGCGAAATAACCCCAGGCACCGGCACAGCCACCCTCACCTAACCCCACCGACCAGCGCCCGCCCGCTCCCAGACGGCACGGCGTCCACAAACTCGTGTGGTCAGGAGCGCTTGATCAGCGGTGGCCTTGGCCCATGGACGGCACGGCGCGTCCACAAGACTCGTGTGGTCAGGAGCATCTGACCGGCGGCGGCCCAGGTCCCGGGACGGCACGGCGTCCACAGAACTTTTGGGGCCAAAGCACCCGATCGGTGATCTTTGGACACCGGGCGTTCGGAGGGGCGGCCGCGGGCAGGGCTGAGCGGGGCGCTGAGGGGCTCGTGAGACTCATGGGTCACACGGGCATCGACAAACGGCCGTCGGCGCTTGTGGGGGCGCTCAGGCGCCTGGGATGATCAAGGTCCGACCGGGGTGGCGGTATGACGAACGCCACTGCCCGAAGGCTCGGGCAGTGGCGTGGTGTCAGACCGTCAGCCGGAGGTGCCGTCCTTGCGGTCCTCCGTGCCGTAGTCGTCGGCGTAGTCGGCGTACTTCTCGGCGAGCTCGTCGTAGGAGTCGTCCCCCGCCTCGTTGACTCCCAGCTCGCTCTTCAGGCGGTCGAGGTCCGTATTGCCGCTGTTGTACTTGAGCTGTCGGGCAACCTTTACCTGCTTGGCCTTGGCTCGGCCGCGACCCATTGGCTCGACCCCCTCGATGGTCAGGGCTTTCGTGGGCCCATCAACGCGCGCGTGTACCACACGAACCGGTGCCTGATGAGCCATGCGTCAGTCACGGATACAACCGTACCCGTTTTGCGCCTGGCTCGGTACATCGACGGTACGTGGCGGCGCCCCTGTTGCTGATGACAACAGTGTATCCGCTGGCCGCGAGGACACGCCAAGGCCGCCGAAGGGACGGTCCGACGGCGGCCTTCCAGCGCTGTTCGGCGGTGCTCAGAGCAGGATGCCGCGCAGTCTGCCGACCTCGGTCATCCGGCGTTCGGCGAGCCGGTCGGCCGCCACGGCGGGCGGGACGCCCTCGTCGGCGGCCAGCGCGAAGATCTTCTTCGTGGTGGCGTGGATGCCGGTCGCGCGGGCCTTGGCCCGGTCGAAGTTGAAGCCGCCGATCTCGTCCGCGACCTGGATCACACCGCCCGAGTTCACCACGTAGTCGGGCGCGTACAGGATCGCGCGGTCGGCGAGGCTCTTCTCCACGCCGACGTGGGCGAGCTGGTTGTTGGCCGCCCCGCACACCACCTTGGCGGTCAACACGGGCACCGTGTCGTCGTTCAGGGAGCCGCCGAGGGCGCACGGCGCGTACACGTCGAGTTCGGTGCGGATCAGCGCGGCGGCGTCGGCGACGACCTCGATCTCGGGGTGTGCCGACCGGACCCGGTCGACGGCGGCCTGGTTCACGTCGCAGATCACGATGTCCGCGCCGTCCTCCAGGAGGTGCTCGACGAGGCGGTGGCCGACCTTGCCGACGCCTTCGACGCCGACGCGCCTACCGCGCAGGGTGGGCGCCCCCCACACGGTCTCGGCGGCGGCCCGCATGCCCTGGAACACGCCGAACGCGGTCAGGATGGACGAGTCGCCCGCACCGCCGTGCGCGACCGTCCGGCCGGTGACGTACCGGCTCTCCCTCGCCACGATGTCCATGTCCTCGCTGAACGTGCCGACGTCGCACGCCGTGTAATAGCGGCCGTTCAGCGACTGGACGAACCGTCCGTACGCGCGCAGCATCGCCTCGGACTTGTCGGTGGCCGGGTCGCCGATGATGACGGCCTTGCCGCCGCCGAGGTCCAGCCCGGCGAGAGCGTTCTTGTACGCCATGCCGCGTGACAGGTTCAGCACGTCGGCGAGGGCTTCGTCCTCTGACTTGTAGGGGTAGAAGCGGGTCCCTCCCAGGGACGGACCCAGTGCGGTCGAGTAGATCGCGATGATCGCACGCAGGCCGCTTGCCTCGTCCTGGCAGAAGACGACCTGTTCGTGACTCCCGAAACGCGAAGCGCCAGGGGGTACAGGGGGGTCGCCCCCCTGAATGACATGTTCGGCGCCCTTGTGGGGCGGCCCGAAGACGTTAGGCACGGTAGTGCCCTCCTCTCAGTCTCTGCGATCAGCCTAGGACGCCGGATGCGACGGCGCCCGACCGAATCTCATGTCACGATGCGAGGGTGCTTCCGTACGCCTCGTACCTTCGGGTTTATGAGCCGGTGACCGCCTTTCCGGAACCCGCGCGGACCCTGTGGACGGTTTACGCCGACTCCCGGCGACGGCCGCGGCGGATCCACGCGCTCGGCGTCGAGCACCGCGCCGCGCTGCTCCGGCTGACCGGGTCGCCGCCCGAGGTCGCGCCGGAACGGGAGAGCAGGGACGCCTACGTGCGCCGCCTCGACGACATGATCTACGTGTGCCCGTGGGAGACGCGGCTGCGGTCCTGGCTGGCGTTCGAGCGGTTCAGGGACGAGCAGGTGGCGGGGGTCGCGGCGGCGTTCGTCCCGCCTCCCGCGGCGGAGCGCGCCACGGGCGACTTCGAGCAGTGGAAGCGGTCGGGCAAGCCCCTGCGTCCGCACATCCTGACCAGCACCTGGCATGTGCCGCTCGACTGGTTCGTGCCGTTCGCGCGGGAGGAACGCTGCCTGATGCTCGGCACGCCGGGCACCGGCTACCGCAAACCGGACACGTCCGAGGAACACGCCGAACCGCCGGTCGCGGGTCAGGGATCGGCGACGGCGGCGCCCGCGCGTACGCTCATCTACGTCACCGCGATGGGCGAGGCGCGCAGGCGGGTGGCGGACGCGCTCCCGGTCGTGCGGGCGAACCTCGGCGACGGGACGGGCGAGGTCTACCTGCTGTCGGCCGGACGGCTCGACACGCTCGGCCGCTGGCTCGGCGGCTTCCATCCGCGGTCGCTCGTCGAGCTCGACTACGGAGGGCTCGTCCATCTGCTGGACGACCGGACGCTCAGCACGGACGAGTCCGTCGCCGAGGTGGCGGTGGCCCTGACCGGGATGCGGCGCGGTGAGGCGGAGCTGACCGTGGCGATGTACAAGCGGCTGCTGGCCCGCTGGAGGCCCGTCCGGGCACTCGAAGCGGCGAACTAAAACAAATTTCCCGAATCCGCGCGCGATACGACTATACGTATCGCTAGAATCACGCTGCGTGACCCACTCGCCATCGGATACGCGCCGCTCGCCGGGATGTTTCCTCGCAACTACGGCCAGGAACTTGCTTGTAGCGCTGAGTGGTGGCAAGGTTACACGTTGTGATGTCATAGTGGTCCAACTCGGGCCATAGGGGACATCAGTGACCACGCGAGGATCAATCGCAGGATCGCTGTCATCGGTCCATGGAGGAGAGGCCGCAAACATGTCAGCACGTACGCCAGAGGCCGAGCCCCTGCTGACGCCGGCGGAGGTGGCGACGATGTTCCGTGTCGACCCCAAGACCGTCACGCGGTGGGCGAAGGCGGGGAAGCTCACGTCCATCCGGACGCTGGGGGGCCACCGCCGCTACCGCGAGGCGGAGGTGCGGGCGCTGCTCGCGGGCATTCCGCAGCAGCGTTCGGAGTAGGGCTCGGGGCACGGAGCGCGACGCGCCGTGCGACCGGATTCCCGCCCCGTGCGGATCCGGCCCCGCCGGTGATCGCGATGCCGATGCCGGTTCCGGCCAACGCCGGTGACCGAGGTCGGCGATGGCTTGGGGGGATGGCCGTTGTAGCCGTGCTCATCCGTGCAGCCCCTGGGGCCGGGTGCCAGAGGCGCCCGGTCCCAAGGGCGACGGGGGCACCTCGTGGCGAGTGCCTCCGGCTACGGGCCGTGTCGTCCCAGGGTCCGCGTGGCAGTCGGTTACGTCGTCGTGGACGGCGAAACGCCCGCTGACGTGCGCGGAATTTGGGACACAGGTGACTTTTTGTCCACATGAGGACAGAGTCGACGAATGTGGCGCCGTCCGCCCCCGGGGAGTCAGCCGAGCTCCACCTGGGAGATCCGGTCGAACAGCTCTCCCGTGCTCGCGTCGTGGCGTCCGGCCGCGTGGAACATGACCACCAGATGGTCGACCAACAGCGCTTCCAGCTGGGAACGCGGCACGTCACGGTTCTCCAGCCAGTCCAGTCCGGCGGTCTCGACGGCGGCCATCCACGAGCGGAGCGTTATGCGCAGGATCGGCCGCGGCGTCTCGACGTCCAGCGACGACAGGATCCTGTCGAGGAGCAGCTGCCGGATACCGTCGACGATCTCGCCGACCTCGCCGGACCGGTCGGCGGGGCCGCCGCGCAGCAACGCGGCGTAACCGGCCGCGTGGCTCTCCACGAAGTCGAAGTAGCGGCGCAGGGAGATCCGCAGCCTTTCCAGCGGCCTGCCCTCGGTCGGCGGTTCGAGCAGCACCGACAACTGCCGTGCCGCGCTGCCGAGCGCCGCCAGATACAGCTCGTACTTGCCGCCGAAGTAGTGGTAGACGAGTGCGCGGGACGCGCCCGCCGCGGCCGCGACGTCGTCGATCGAGACGTCCTCCGGCGGCCGCGCGCTGAACAGTTGCAGCGCCGCCGCGATCAGTTCGTCCCGGCGCTGGTCGACGCTGAGCCTCCGCCGGCCGCGTCCGCCGCCGCTCGGGCGGTCCGGCCGCCGGCTTCGCGCCTCGCCGGCCACCGCGCGATCTTCCACCCGGGCAGGGTATCCGAGCCCGGACGGCGCCATGCCCCGCCGATCAGGGATGGAACGGGCCCCGCGCCGACTCTTGATCACTTTTCGGCGGCCTGTGATCCGGAACACCACAGCCCTGAACCACCATTGTCGGATGCCCGTTACTCACTGTTGCGGCGGTATGGGGGGAAGGCGCGGCATCATGGCATCTCCTCCCCGAGTGGAGGACGGCGCGTTCCAACCCCTTCGCGCGCCGGTCGCGGCAGGTCCTGCAGGTCCCCCTGGACGGAGTGCCATGTCAGCTGATCAAGCGAATTCCCTGCACAACATGCGGGAGGAGGGCGCGGTGCCACAACCGCGCAGCGAGCCCTCTCCCGCGAGACGCGACGATGGGAGGGCCGTCCCCGCGCCGAAACCGACGATCCGGAACGTCGCGGAGCGAGCCGGCGTTTCCAAGTCACTCGTGTCCCTCGTGATGCGAGGGTCACCGCATGTGAGCGAGCGCCGGAGGCAGGCCGTCCTACAGGCCGCCCGCGAGCTCGGCTACCGCCCGAACGCCGTGGCGCGCAGCCTGGTCGAGGGCCGCACCCGGCTGATCGGCGCGATCGTCGCCGACCTCCACAACCCCTTCTTCGCCGAGTTCCTCGACGGTCTCCAGGAGAGCCTGCACGGCGCGGGCCTGCGGATGCTGGTCGGCAGCGGCCGCTGGGACCCGCTGTTCGAGGCGGAGGCGGTCGAGGCGTTCCTGGAGATGCGGGTGGACGGGCTGGTCCTGCTCAGCGTCGTCCCCGAGTCGCTGAAGGAGGCCGCGGCCAGCGTCCCGGTCGTGGTCGTCGGCGAACGCGATGTCGTCGGGGTCGACATCGTCGTGGACGACGACGAGCTGGGCGCCAGCCTCGCCGTCGACCATCTGGTCGAGCTCGGACACCGGCGGATCGCCCATATCGAGGGGGCACGTTCCACGACGGCCCGCTACCGCCGCGCCGGGTACGAGAAGGCGATGCACCGGCACGGGCTGACCGCCGAGATCGTCGTCGAGGCCGGTGACTTCACCGAGGACGGCGGTTACCGGGCGGCCCGCGCGCTGCTGCGCCGCGATCCGCGCCCGACCGCCATCTTCGCGCCCAACGACCTCGTCGCGACCGGCGCGCTGTCGGCGGCCGACGAGTTCGGGATGCGGGTGCCGACGCAGCTGTCCATCGTCGGCTACGACAACACCCATCTCGCGGCGATCCGGCACATCTCGCTGACCAGCGTCGACCAGCCCCGCCGCGACATGGGGCGCGTGGCCGCCGAGATGCTGACGGCCCGCATCGGCGACCCGGCCCGGGTCGCACGGCAGAACCTCGTCGTCCCGCACCTCGTGGTCCGATCGACGACGGGTCCCGCTCCCGTCCTGTGAGCCCTGGTCACAGGAATGTCCCCCCGCCTCCCTTGACTTTCGTAAAACCGACCCGGCCTTGTGCTCGGTGCGGCCCGGCCTGGCCATGCGTACGGTCCGATGCATGGCCAGGCGCCCGGCCGGTGAACGGCCGGTTCTCTCTCCAAGCGGTGTGCGCGGGGTAAGAGGCCCGCCAAAACTGCCGCATTCACCGGCCCTCGGTCCGTGTGCGGCGGGTTAATGGAACCCATGGTCCGGCGGGTGGCCCGGGCGACCTCGCGAAGGTCGTCTGGACGGGGACCCCGCCGGACGGACACGGGACGTCCACCGAAGGGTTCAGCTCGTGCGTGATCCGGAACTGGTGTCGTGCGCGCAGCGTGCGGCGAGCGAATTGGAACGCGCGTGGTCGGAGTGGCGGCACGCGCGGGGGATGACCGAGCAGGTCATGGAGTCGGTCGCCAGTTATGTGGCCCATTCGATCGACCATCCATGGGGGCGCCCCCGGGTGGTCCTCGGCCTGGACGCCGAGGAGGCGCGGGCGCTCGCCGCGCTGCTCGGCCGCGACGACCCGCTCGGCTGACACGCGTCCGCTTCCGGCTCCGCGTTCGACGAACCGCGTTTGACGAACCTGCGACGGCGTGCAGACTGTCAGGGTCGGTAACGGAGGCGTCACGGAGGAAGTGGTCGGTGCGAACCCATCGAGGCGGTGCCCCGACCGTCCGGCACGCGGCCGCCGGTCTCGCGCTGTGCCTTGGCGCGCTCATCACGATCGGCGCCTGTGACGCGTCGGCCGACCCGCCCGGTGGCGGCGGCCCGGCCGCCGATCCGCCGACGGCGACCGCGGCGCCTCCCGCGTCCGGGGAGACTTCCGCGCCGTCAGACGGCGGGTCCGACCTGGACGGCAAGGTCGTCGTCATCGACCCGGGGCACAACGGCGGGAACGCCGCGCACCCGTCCGAGATAAACAAGCAGGTCAGGATAGGCAACGGCAGCAAGGCGTGCGACACGGCCGGTACCGACACCCGGGACGGCTACAACGAGCACGCCTTCACCTGGGACGTCTCCAACCGGCTCGCGAAGCTGCTGCGGGCCAGGGGCGCGAAGGTCACGCTGACACGCAAGAACGACAAGGGCGTCGGCCCGTGCATCACCGAGCGCGCCGCGATCGGCAACCGGCTGAAAGCGGACGCCGCCTTGTCGATCCATGCCGACGGGGCGTCCACGTCCGGCCACGGCTTCCACATCATCGAGCCGATCGCCGTCGGGACGAACACCGACATCGTGTCGCGGTCCGCCAAGCTCGGCACGGCGTTGCGGGACGCCTACCACGAGGGCACCGGCATCCCCTACTCCAACTATCTCGGCAAGAAGGCCATCGACCGGCGCGATGACCTCGGCGGTCTCAACATGTCGACGGTCCCGAAGGTGTTCATCGAGTGCGGCAACATGCGGAACAAGGGCGACGCGACGAAGCTGTCGAGCGCGTCGTTCCGGCAGCGCATCGCCGAGTCTCTGGCCAAGGGCTTCGAGAGCTTCCTGACCTGACCGTGGCCGATCTTCGTGGTGTTCGTGAGCTGCTGACCGGTGCCGGGTACACGGTCGCCGGTGTGCGCGAGCTGCTCGGGCCCGTCGCGGGCGGGGCGCTGGCACGGGACGAGATCGTCCCGGCCCTGCGCGCGACCGGCGGCGGCTCGCCGCTGGAGACGTTGACGCGGCTGTTCTGGCTCCAGGTTCCGGTCGACGCCGACGCGTATGGCGCGGACGAGCTGGTCGCGGCGGGCCTCGCCGAGCGGTCCGGCGGCGAGGTGCGGGCCCTGCTGCGCGTGGAGCCGCTGGAGGCGGTCGGCGGCGACGGGCACGCCGGATACGCCGTGTCCGATCTCCGCGTCCGGCCCGGGTCGGGGACCGTCCCGGCGGCCGATCATGTCGTGGGCGCGGGCGGCGCGTCGGCGAACCTGGCCCGGCTGGTTGTCCACAGGGCTGTGGACAACGTGCTCGACATCGGGACGGGCTGCGGCGTCCAGGCCGTGCACATCGCGGGCCGGAATCCCGGTGCGCGGATCACCGCCACGGACGTCAACCCGCGCGCGCTCGACCTCGCCGCGATGAGCTTCGCGCTCTCCGGCGTGGACGGCGCCGAACTCGTCCGGGGGTCGCTGCTGGAGCCCGTCCGGGGGCGCCGATTCGATCTGGTCGTGTCCAACCCGCCGTTCGTGGTCGCCCCGTCCGGGGGTCCGCGATGGACGTACCGGGAGTCGGGACTGCCGGGCGACGACGTCTGCCGCCGCCTCGTCGCGGAGGCCGCGGACCATCTGAACGACGGCGGATACTGCCAGCTCCTGGCGAATTGGCTGCATATCGACGGCGTCCCCTGGGACGAGCGCGTCGCCTCGTGGGTGGACGGATGCGACGCCTGGATCGTGCAACGCGACGTCCAGGACCCGGCGGAGTACGCCGAGTTGTGGCTCCGTGACTCGTGCGAGGCGGGCACCCCGGAGTACCGCGCCCGCTACGACGCATGGCTGGATCATCTCGACGGGCAGGGCGTCACCGGCATCGGGTTCGGGTGGATCACGCTGCGGCGCGGCGAGCGTCCCGCCGTCCGGGTCGAGGAGGTGCGGCACACTGTCGAGGAGCCGGTGGGCGCCTACGCCGACGAGATCCTGGACGGGTTCGTCCGCGCCGAAAAGTTTTCCACAGGCTGTGGACGGCCGTTGCGGGCGGCGGCCGGTCTCGTCCAGGAACAGATCGGCCCGCCCGGCGCGGAGGACCCCGAGCGGATCGTGCTCCGCCAGACCCGGCGCCTCCGCCGGGCCGCCGGTGTCGGCACGGTTGAGGCGGCGCTCGCCGGGGTCTGCGACGGCGACCTGCCGCTCGACCCGCTGCTCGACGCCATCGCGCAGCTCACCGGCATGGACCCGGAGCAGGTCCGCGCGCATGCCGACGCCGTCCTCCCCGAACTGATCGCGGACGGCTTCTTCGACTGACGCCGCAGGTCAGCCGCGTGCCTCGTCCAGATCGGCGAACGCGCTCTCCCGCAGGCGGCGCGACAGGCCGCGGTTGACGCGGTGCGCCCACAGCGGCCCGCCGTAGAGCATGCCGGTGTACGCCTGGACGAGCGTCGCGCCCGCGCGCACACGTTCCCATACGTCGTCGGCGGTCTCGACGCCGCCGACCGAGATCAGCGTGATCCGTCCGCCGGTGCGGGACCGCAGGCGGCGCAGGACGTCCAGCGACCGGTCCTTCAGCGGAGCGCCGGACAGGCCGCCGGTCTCCTTCACCAGCGCGGGCGGGCTGAGCAGCGTGGCGTCCCTGGCGATGGTGGTGTTGGTGGCGATGACGCCGTCCAGGCCGAGTTCGACGGCGAGGTCGGCGACCGCGTCGATGTCCGCGTCCGCCAGATCGGGCGCGATCTTGACGAGCAGCGGGACGCGGCGGCCCCCGGGCCCCGGCGCCCGGTCGGCGGCCGCGCGGACGGCCGTCAGCAGGGGCCGCAGATGCTCCACGGCCTGGAGGTTCCGCAGGCCGGGGGTGTTGGGGGAGCTGACGTTGACGACGAGGTAGTCCGCGTGCGGGGCGAGGCGCTCGGTGCTCGCGACGTAGTCGGCGGCGGCCTCGGCCTCCGGGACGACCTTGGTCTTGCCGATGTTCACCCCGACGATCGTCCGGCCCGTGCGGGAGCGCAACCGGAGGGCGGCGGCCTCGGAGCCCTCGTTGTTGAAGCCCATCCGGTTGATGACCGCCCGGTCGGGGACGAGGCGGAACAGCCGGGGACGCGGGTTGCCGGGCTGGGGACGTCCCGTCACCGTGCCGATCTCGACATGGCCGAACCCGAACGCGCCGAGCGCCTCGTAGGCGACGGCGTCCTTGTCGAACCCGGCGGCGAGGCCCAGCGGGGACGGGAAGTCGAGCCCGAACGCGCGCACGGCGAGCGCCGGGTCGCGGGGCCCGAGCCGCCGCCGCAGCAGCGCCGCGACGCCGGGCACGGCCTGGAGGGCGCGCAACGCCCGCATCGTCAGGTGGTGGGCGGTCTCGGCCGGGACCCGCGCTATGACCAGTGAGAACAAGAGTCGATACATCGTCCCCAAGTATCCCAGGTCCCCGACGATCCCGGCCCGGACGGTCAGTACCCGCGGAAGGTGCGGCGCAGTTGCAGGCGGACGTCGCGGGCCGCCTCCCGCATCGTCCGGCGTACGGCCCGGACGGGGTCGCCCACGCACACCCGCCACGTCACGCTGATCCCGTGCCCGATGGGCCGCAGCACGCGGGCCGCGAGCCGCCAGGTCCCGGCGATCACCGCGCCGATCGGCGCCAGGACGTACCGCCACACGGCCCGGACGGGCACCACGACCAGCACGTACGCCAGCCACGCCAGGCACCGTCCGACCAGCCGCCACGACCACGCCACGGCCCCCGCGACCGCGGCGAGGACGGCGAACGCGCCACGCGCCAGCCAGGCGAGGAAGCGCAGCGGCGGACGCAGCACGTACCGCCACAGGAACACGGCCGGAATGATGACGAGCACGCGGAACAACACCGCGATGGCGCGTCCCGTAACGACCAGGAGCCAGACCAGCCCGCGTCCGATCGGCGCGAGCAGCACCCGGTAAACCCACCGCAGCGGTATGACGATCAGCACCATGGCGAGCCACCGAAGCGGCCGGATGAGCAGGAAGTTCAGGAGCGCTCCGAGGCCGCGTGCGATGGCCGCGAGCAGCCGTCCGAACGGGGCGAGCAGCCATCGGTACACCGCGAGGCCGATCCAGCACAGCACGCCGCCGATGAGACGGCCGATCCATGCCAGGACCCCCACGAAAGCGTTCCAAACCGCGCGGATACCGCGTCCGACCAGGACGAACAGGTCGTAGACGAGCCGCAGCGGCAACAGCACGATCAGCGCGACGACCCGAGCCGGAACCACGATCCACGCCGGTCCGGCGGAGGGCGGCGGCGGTGGCGGCTGCTTGGCGAGGCTGAACGGAGGACCCTCGGGTGTGCTGTCGCCGGTGCTCACTGCTGCCTGCCTCGTGAACTGTCAATGGAATCGAGCGTGCATTTGACCCGGCACGCGTGCGGTCGGTTCCCGGCTTGAACCGGTTCGCGGCGTTCACCGTACTGCTCCACGACCCGGCAGAGCGGTGCGGCGTCGCGACGGAGGACACACGACAATGAAGATCCCACGGTGGGCGATACCGGCCGCGGCGGCCGTGACCGCGTCGGGGCTGGTGCTGGCCGCCTGCGGACAGGAGAGCCCGGGACGCCAGCAGAACGCCGGTGCGCGGGCGCAGGCCGCCCCTCCGGCGAAGCCGTCCGCGCCCCCGGCGCCCGAGCCCACGACGCTCGGGGTCGCCAACGTCACCCGGCTCGGCAAGGTCGTCACGGACGACGCGGGCCGCACCCTCTACCGCTTCGACAACGACACGGCCCGTCCGCCCGCGTCCACCTGCGCCGACGCCTGCGCCAAGGCGTGGCCGCCGGTGTCGGCGAGCGAGGCGGCCACCCGCGTGAACGGCGTCGACCCGTCTTTGGTCGGCAAGGTCAGGCGGGCGGACGGCACATGGCAGGTCACGCTCGGCGGATGGCCGCTGTACCGGTACGCCAAGGACGGCGCCCCCGGCGACATCAAGGGGCAGGGCGTCGGCAAGGCCTGGTACGCCGCGTCCCCGACCGGCATGAAGGCCCTGGCGAAGCGGACGGAGACCGTCGACCGCTGGAAGGGCTGGACGGTCGTGAAGACCCAGAACGATCCGAAGCTCGGCCTCATCCTGACCGACGGCAAGGGCCGCACCCTGTACCGCTTCGACAAGGACACCCCGAAGCCGCCGACGACCACCTGTTTCAGCGCGTGCAAGAAGGCGTGGCCGCCCGCCGTGTTCAAGGGGTGGAAGAAGCTCAGGCTCGAAGGCGTCGACCGGAAACGGGTCGACTTCATCGAGCGCAAGGACGACGGGAAATGCCAGCTCACGATCAACGGCTGGCCGATGTACTACTACGAGAAGGACGAACGGCCCGGTGACGTGAAGGGCCAGGGCGTCGGCGGCGTCTGGTGGGCCACGACCCCGACCGGCACAAGGGCCGCGAACACCGGCACCGGCATGGGCATGGGCACGGGTTCCGGTGGCGGAGGCGGTTACGGATCGGGCGGGGGGTACTGAGGCGTCCGACGCGCCGTGACCGCCCACACAGGCGAAGGCGCGGAGGTCTCGCGGGTCGGTCGGGGTTCGCGAGACCTCCGCGCCTTCTCATGCCACGTCGCCCTGTCTCCGCCCCGCTTCCTCCCGCCCTGCCTCCTCCCGCCCCGTCTCCCTCCGCGATGGCTCCGTGATGTTCGCGTCCCGTCTCTGAATGTCACGTTCCGCTCACATTTGATGAACACTTGATCGAGTGTCATCCGCGATAAGCGCTCCGTAATGAGATGTTTGTTGCGGTTGGGCACGCGGTTACCAGCGGGACGGCCATCGGTTTTTCGATCGACTTCTGGATCTCGACAGTGGCGCGGTCCGGTGTTCGAATGGAGGCCGGACCCGCCTCGCCTGCGGCCCGACGAAGTGTCGCACCTGGTGGGAGGCTTCGGGAGGCCAGATGGTCGGACGAGTCGAACGAGTCAGGCAGGTTGGCGGGCAGGGTGGCAGGCGGGACGGTCCGGGAGGGCGCCTGCTGAGAACGGGCGCGGCGCTGACGCTGCTGGCCGGGGGGATGACGGCCTGCGGGGGCGGCGGCGGGATCCCCACCCTCAACTGGTACATCAACCCGGACAACGGCGGGCAGGCCAAGATCGCCGCGTCCTGCACGAAGGCCGCGGGCGGCAAGTACAAGATCAAGACGGCGCTGCTGCCCAGCGACGCGACCGCGCAGCGCGAGCAGCTGATCAGGCGGTTGGCGGCCAAGGACAAGGGCGTCGACCTGATGAGCCTGGACCCCGTCTTCATCGCGGAGTTCGCGAACGCGGGATTCCTGCGTCCGTTCAGCGGGAGCGAGTCGCAGCCGTTCACGCGGGGCGTGTTCGATTCGGCGGTGCGCAGCTCGACCTGGGACGGCAAGCTCTTCGCGGCTCCGTTCTGGGCGAACACCCAGCTCCTCTGGTACCGCAAGTCGGTGGCGCGGAAGGCGGGCATCGACCCGAACGCGCCCGGCTTCACCTGGGACCAGATGATCGACGCCGCCAACCGCACCAACACCACGATCGGCGTGCAGGGCAACCGGTACGAGGGCTACATGGTGTGGATCAACGCGCTCATCGCGTCCGCCGGGGGCCGGATCCTCAGTGACGCGGAGAAGGGCGACGACGCCACCATCGAGATCGACTCGCCCGCCGGACGGCAGGCCGCCGCGATCATCCGCAAGCTGGCCAGGTCGAAGGCCGCGAGCTCGACGCTGTCCACCGACATCGAGGAGGGGTCCCGCGCGACGATCAACGGCCCGCGCGGCGGGTTCCTGCTCAACTGGGGCTACGTGTGGCGGGCGGAGAAGGGCGACGCCGACTCGGGCGCCATCGACAAGAACATCGTGGGCGACCTCGGCTGGGCGCGCTATCCGCGGGTGAACCCGAACCAGGAGAGCAGGCCGCCGTTCGGGGGCATCGAGATCGCGGTCAGCGCGTACGGCAAGTACCGAAGCGACCTCGCCCTCGACGCCACCCGCTGCATCACCTCGGCCGCGAACATGAAGCAGTACATGCTCGACGAGGGCAACGTCGCCGCCCGGCCCGCGATCTACGACGATCCGGAGATCCGCAAGGAGTTCCCGATGGCGCCGCTGATGCGGGACTCCATCGCCGCCGCGACGCCCCGTCCGGCGACCCCCTACTACGCGGACGTGTCCGGCGCCATCCAGAACCGCTGGCATCCGCCGTCGTCGGTGAACCCGGCGACGACGCCGCGCGATTCCGCCGCGTTCATCCGCGAAGTCCTGCACGACAAGGCCCTGCTCTGACGGAGGTGTTCGGATGACGTCCGTGGAAACGGCGCCGAAGAGCGGCCGGGTCGCCGCCCGCGCGGAGATCTCCGACCGCGGCCGGGCCGAGCGCAGGCTGGGGCTGCTGCTGTCGGCGCCCGCCGTGGTCGTGATGCTGCTGGTCACGGCGTACCCGCTGGGCAACGCGATCTACGAGTCCCTGTTCAGCTACCGGCTCACCGCACCGGACGACCGGCGCTTCGTGGGCCTCGGCAACTACCAGACCGCGCTGACCGACGGCCTGTTCTGGCAGACCGTCGTCACCACGCTGATCATCACGGTGGTCACGGTCGGGGTGGAGTTGGTCATCGGCTTCGCGCTCGCCATGGTCATGCACCGTGCCATGTTCGGTCGGCGGACGGTGCGGACCGCGATCCTGCTGCCGTACGGGATCGTCACGGTCATCTCGGCGTTCGCCTGGAAGTACGCCTTCGACGTCCAGTCGGGGTTCGTCAACTCGTGGTTCGGGCTCGGCGACTACGCCTGGTTCTCGCACCGCTGGTCGGCGCTGTTCGTGATCGTCCTGTCGGAGATCTGGAAGACGACGCCGTTCGTGTCGCTGCTGCTGCTCGCCGGGCTCGCGCAGGTGCCGCGCGACCTCGGGGAGGCGGCGACGGTGGACGGCGCGACGGCCTGGCAGCGGCTGAAACGGGTGACGATCCCGAACATGCGGGCCGCGATCCTCGTCGCCGTCCTGTTCCGCACCCTGGACGCCTGGCGGATCTTCGACAACGTGTTCATCATGACGTCCGGCCAGGAGAAGACCCAGGTCCTGTCGTTCCTGACCTATCAACAGATCATCACCAGGACGGCGCTCGGCCTCGGCAACGCGGTCGGCGTGCTGCTGTTCCTGTCCGTGGTGCTGATCGCGGCCGTGTTCATCAAGGGGTTCCGGGTGGATCTGTCGCAGGTGCGAGGTGATCGCTGATGGAGTCGGCGCGCTCGAAGTCGCTGTGGGTCGTCGCCTCGCTGCTGATCCTGGTGTGGACGGCGTTCCCGATCGTGTGGATCGTGATGCTGTCGTTCAAGACGCCCACCGAGGTCGGCAACGTCCAGGGCTTCTTCCCGAAGGACTGGACGTGGGACAACTACGAGACCGTCTTCAAGACCGACCTGTTCACCTCCGCGCTGATCAACTCGATCGGCATCTCGCTGATCGCCACGTTCGTCGGGGTCGTGTTCGCGACGCTGGTGGCGTACGCGATCGCACGCCTGGACTTCCCGGGCAAGAAGCTGATCCTGTCGTTCGCGCTGGCCATCGCGATGTTCCCGGTGGTGTCGCTGGTCGGTCCGCTGTTCGACCTGTGGCGCAACATCGGCCTGTACGACACCTGGCCGGGCCTGATCATCCCGTACATCTCGTTCGCGCTGCCGCTGGCGATCTGGACGCTGTCGGCGTTCTTCCGCGAGATCCCGTGGGAGATGGAGCAGGCCGCGCAGGTGGACGGCGCCACGGCCTGGCAGGCGTTCCGCAAGGTGATCGTGCCGCTGGCCGCGCCGGGCGTGTTCACCGCCGCGATCCTGACCTTCTTCTTCTGCTGGAACGACTTCGTCTTCGGGATCTCGCTGACGTCGACCGAGCGCGCCAGGCCGGTTCCGGCGGCGCTGGCGTTCTTCACCGGCGAGTCGTTCTTCGCACAGCCGACGACCGCGATCTGTGCCGCCGCCGTGGTCGTCACTGTTCCGGTCGTGATCGTCGTCCTGGCGTTCCAGCGCCGCATCGTGGCCGGGTTGACGTCCGGCGCCGTCAAGGGCTGAGTGCACGGGAGAGCCTGTCCAAGGAGAGCAATGGCCGCCATCACCATGAAGAACATCGTCAAGAAGTACGGCGACGGCTTCCCGGCCGTGAACGACGTGTCCCTGGACGTGCGGGACGGCGAGTTCATGATCCTGGTCGGCCCGTCGGGCTGTGGGAAGTCGACGCTGCTGCGGATGATCGTCGGGCTGGAGGACATCACGTCCGGCGACATGCTCATCGGCGAGAAGGTCGTCAACAAGGTCGCGCCGCGCGAGCGGAACCTGTCGATGGTGTTCCAGAACTACGCGCTGTACCCGCACCTCACGGTGTTCGAGAACATCGCGTTCCCGCTGCGCCTGGCGAAGACGCCGGGCGACGAGGTGCGCCGCCGCGTCAAGCAGACCGCCGAGCTGCTGGAGCTGACCGAGCATCTGGACCGCAAGCCCGCGAACCTGTCCGGCGGGCAGCGGCAGCGGGTCGCGATGGGCCGCGCGATCGTCCGGCAGGCGAACGCGTTCCTGTTCGACGAGCCGCTGTCGAACCTGGACGCCAAGCTCCGCGGCCAGATGCGCACCGAGATCTCCCGGCTCCAGCGGCGGCTCGGCGTCACGACCGTCTACGTCACGCACGACCAGACGGAGGCGATGACGCTCGGGGACCGTGTCGCGGTGCTGCGCAAGGGCGTCCTCCAGCAGGTCGGGAGCCCGCGCGAGTTGTACGAGGAGCCCGTCAACCTGTTCGTGGCGGGGTTCATCGGGTCGCCGTCGATGAATTTCCTGCCCGCGTCCGTGGACGGATCATTCCTCGAAACGCCGCTCGGACGGTTCGAGCTGCGCGACGAGCGCAAGCTCGCGGCCGTCGGTGACCGCGAGGTGGTCCTCGTCGGCATCCGCCCGGAGCATTTCGAGGACGCCGCCCTGCTCGCGGAGGACAAGAAGGCGCAGGGCAGCATCGTCCGGGCGCACGTGGACGTGACCGAATGGCTGGGCAACGAGCTGTACGCCTACGTCCCGTACGAGGCTCCCGCCGACCTGACCGCGCAGCTGCGCGATCTGTCCCGCGAACTCGACAGCGACCAGCTGCGCACCCAGGCGGTGGTGGCGCTGGACGCCGCCAGCGACCTCAAGCCGGGCCGCGAGGCGGAGCTGTGGATCGACTCGGGTCGGGCGCAGATCTTCGACCCGTCCACCGGCGAGAACCTCACCCGGGACGAGGAGCGCGTCGCGGAGCTGGACCGGATCGCGGCGGAGTCCCGGGACGCGCAGCGCGCGGCCCAGCGGGAGCCCGCCCCCGCGAAGCAGCCCGAGCAGGCCGAGGAGTAGTCGGAGAAATAACCCAAAAAAAGACAAAACGGACTGACTGACAGCGGACAGTCGACCTGACAAGGTCGGTTGATCCCTGAAACGATCACAGGCATGTACGAGCGTTTCGCCCATGAGTACGCCGCCCATGCCGAGGACAACTCCTACAACGCCCTCTACGACCGGCCCGCCGTGCTCGGCCTCGCCGGTGACGTCGCGGGCCGCGCCGTCTTCGACGCGGCCTGCGGCCCCGGCCTGTACGCCCGCGCGCTGCTGGACCGCGGCGCCCGCGTCACCGGCTGCGACGTGAGCCCGACCTTCGTCGACCTGGCCAGGGCCCGCTGCGAGGGGCGCGCCGACCTGCGCGTCCACGACCTGTCCGAGCCGCTGGCCTGGGTCGCGGACGACTCCGCCGACCTGATCGTGTTCGCGCTGGCCCTGCACTACATCGACGACCGGGTCGCGCTGCTGCGCGAGTTCCGTCGTGTGCTGGCGCCGTCCGGCGCGCTCGTCCTGTCGACCGAGCACCCGACCACGGCATGGACGCGCCTCGGCGGCTCCTACTTCACCGAGGAACCCGTGGAGGAGTCGCTGAGCCCGGACCGGGACTGGCCGATCCGGGCCTGGCGCCGCTCGCTCACCGCGGTCTGCGCCGAGTTCCGCGAGGCCGGTTTCCTCATCGAGGAGCTGCTCGAACCCCGTCCCGCGCCCGAGATGGCGGAGCGTTTCCCGTCCGACCACGCGAAACTGGAGGTGCTCCCGGCGTTCATCGCCTTCCGCCTGGTCCCCGCGGCGGGGCTCAGGAGTTGAGCCCGGCGTACCTGGCGGGCGGGACGCCCAGGGCGGCGGTGAAGTCGCGGATCAGGTGCGACTGGTCGAAGTAGCCGAGGTCGTCGGCCAGGTCCGCCCAGTCGACACGGGCGCCCTGGTCGGCGCGGGACGCCGCCTCCTGGAGCCGTGCCCGCCGCAGCACCCATTTCGGGCTGGCCCCCACATAGTCGGCGAAGAGGCGCTGGAGGGTGCGGGCGGAGACGTGCAGCGTCCCCGCCGCCTGGTCGACGCGGAACAGTGCCGGGTCGGCGGTCATGGCCTCGACCATGGCCGCCACCTCGTCGGCCACGGGATCGGGCTCCGGGAGGCACCCCAGCAGGAACTCCTCGGCCGCCGCGACCATCGCGTCCAGGTCGGTGTCGCGGAGCACGGCGCGGCCGACGTCCTCGACCCGCCGGGGGAAGACGTCGGTGGCGGGGACGCGGCGGTCGGCGAGATCGCTGACCGGCCCCGCCGCGAACGGCCGGAAACAGCCGGGCCGGAACTTGACGCCGAGAACCTGCCCCCGCCCCTCCAGGCGCCGGACGAACAGGCTGCGCTGCACCCCGTACACCAGCGGAACGGGCTCCTCGAAGACGAGATGGACGCTCGGATACGCCAGCACCTTCGCCTCGTACGGCTTCTCCGCCCGCCAGCGGACGTGCCAGTAGAACTCCACGAACCGCGCGAGGTCCGGGGACGGGGTGCGGCGGTCGAGTTCCGCGATGGCCGACTGGTCTCGCGGATACAGCACGCCGCGTGCGAAATCGACCATCCGACCAGGGTACTTGTCGCGTTTGTCCAAGAGCCGATCGGTGCGTGGTTCCTAGGGTGATCTGCATGAACGAGCAGCACACACACATGAAGGAGTGCGCGGCGGAGGCCGCCCGCGTGGTTCGCGCCGTCCCGCAGGACCGGCTTACGGACCCGACCCCGTGCGCCGATTTCGACCTCCGGACGCTGGTGAACCACCTGGTGCTCTACACGTCCCACGGGCTGGAGCACCGCGCGCTGCGCAAGGAGCTTCCGGACGAGCTGACCAAGCACGACTTCACCACCGACGCCGAATGGCAGCAGGGATACGCGACGCAGCTCGACCGCGGGGTGGCGGCCTGGGCCGACCCGGCGGTGTGGGACGGCGAGATCAACGGCATGCCCGCCCCCGACCTCGCCGCGATGCTGGTCCTGGAGATGGCCCTGCACGGCTGGGACGTCGCCAAGGCGGTCGGCGAGGAGTACCGCCTCTCACCGGAGGCGGCCGAGTTCGTCCTCAGGACCGTCGAGCAGATGGCGGAGATGTACCGCCAGTACGACGGCTTCGACGCCGCCGTCCCTCCGGGTGATGACGCGCCCGCCTTCGCGCAGGCGCTCGCCGCGTCCGGCCGCGACCCCGGCTGGCGCGGGCCGGTCTAGCGGAGCTTCTTGACCAGGACCTCGAACTCCAGGTCGTCCCGTTTGGGCCGGCCGAAGCGGTCGTCACCGTACGGGAACGGGGACAGCTCGCCCGTGCGGACGTAGCCGCGCCGCACGTACCAGGCGATCAGTTCCTCCCGTGCGGTGATGACGGTCATGCGCATCTCCGCCGCGTCCCACTCGTCGCGCGCTTGCCGCTCGGCCTCGGCGAGGACCCGCCTGCCGAGCCCGCCGCCCTGGAGGCCGGGACGGACGGCGAACGTGCCGAAGTAGGCGTGCCCGTCGCGTTTCTCCAACTGGCAGCAGGCGGCCAGCACGCCGTCCGCCTCGGCCAGGATCAACCGGCTCGCCGGGTCGTGCACCAGGGCTTCGACCATGTCGGGGTCGGTGCGCTGGCCGTCGAGGATGTCGGCCTCGGTCGTCCAGCCCGCGCGGCTGGCCTCGCCTCGGTAGGCGGATTCGATCAACGTGACCAGGTCGGGGACGTCCGCCTGCGTCGCCATGCGGAAGGTGGGGCTCACGGAGTTCACAGAGCCCGACTCTAATGCCCGTTGTGTTGCGGTTCGTATCCTGGATGTCTAATATCCAGAATATGAGGATGAGTGAGGGAGTCGAGTGGGCCCTCCACAGCTGCGTGAACCTCACCTGGTTGGAGACCGGTGAGGCGGTGACGGCGGCGCGGCTGGCCGAGTACTACCGGCTCCCCGCCGCCTACCTGAACAAGCAGCTCCAGGCGCTGGCCCGCGCGGGCATCCTCACCTCCACCCCCGGCCCGCGCGGCGGCTTCCGGCTCGCGCGCGCCCCCGAGGACATCACGGTCCTGGACGTGGTGACCGCCATCGAGGGCGCGGACGACGCGTTCCAGTGCAGGGAGCTGCTCCGGAGCGGGCCGGGCGACCATGAGGGCGTCGACTACCGCAAGACGTGCGTCGTCTCGCAGACGATGCGGCGCGCGGAGCTGGCCTACCGCAGGGAGCTGGCGGGTAGCACGATCGCCGACCTCAAGGCGACGGTGGAGAAGCGCTACGCCTGGGTTCCCGGCATGACCCGCACCACGTTCGAGAATCTGCGGACCTGACTTTCCGACCCCGAGTGGCGCACGTGCCGCCCGGGTCTATCGAAATTCTGGATATTTCACATCTAGGTTAGCGAAAGGAAACACCATGCAGGCTCGGATGAACGTCCCGAAGGCCGCGCCCGCCGGATTCAAGGCGATGCTCGACGTGGAGGCGTACGTCAACGGCTCCGGCGTTCCGCATTCGACCCTGGAGCTGGTCAGGCTGCGGGTCAGCCAGATCAACGGTTGCGCCTACTGCGTGAACATGCACGCCGGTGACGCCAAGAAGGCGGGGGAGACCGACCAGCGGCTCTGGGGGGTGGCGGCATGGCGCGAGTCGCCGCTCTTCACCGACGAGGAGCGGGCGGCGCTGGCGCTGGCCGAGGCCGCCACCCGCATCGCCGACAACCCCGACGGCGTCCCGGACGAGACCTGGGACGAGGCCGCCGACTACTACGACGAGGACTCCCTCGCCGGACTGGTCATGGTGATCGCCGCCATCAACGCCTGGAACCGGATCAACGTCACCGTCCGCAACCCCGCCGCGACCGGCTGACGGGACGCGACCGGCCGACGGAAAGCGGCGACGGCCGCCCGCCCGCGCGGGCGGCCGTCGCCGTCAGAGCGTCAGGCAGCGTGGCGGACAGGGCGTCGGGCGGGGCGGTGGGCGGGTCAGCGGGCGGGGAGGACGCGGCCGGTCACCTCGCCGAACCCGATGCGGGCGCCGGACGGGCCCGGGGCCGTCGCGGAGATGGAGACCTCGTCGCCGTCCTCCAGGAACGTGCGGGGCTCGCCGTTGACGTCGACCGGTTCCTTGCCGCCCCAGGTCAGCTCGATGAACGCGCCGCGCTGGTCCTTGGCGGGGCCGGAGACCGTCCCGGACGCGAACAGGTCGCCGGTGCGGGACGCCGCGCCGTTCACCGTCATGTGCGCGAGCATCTGCGCCGGTGACCAGTACATCTCCCGGTAGGGCGGACGCGACACGACCTGCCCGTTCCACGAGACGGTCAGATCGAGGTCCAGCCCCCAGGGATTCTTTTCCCGCAGGTACGGGAGAGGCTCGGGGTCTTGCGGCGGAGTGGCGACACGGGCCGATTCCAAGGCGAGCAGTGGGACGACCCAAGGGGAGACGGACGTCGCGAAGCTCTTCCCCAGGAACGGGCCAAGCGGCACGTACTCCCACGCCTGGATGTCACGGGCCGACCAGTCGTTGACGAGGACGACGCCGAAGACCCGTTCGTCGAAGTCGTCCGCGCCGACCGGGGACCCGAGCGGCGACCCGGTGCCGACGACGAAGCCGACCTCGGCCTCGATGTCGAGACGGCGGCTCTCCCCGAACGTCGGCGCGGCGTCCGAGGGCGCCTTGCGCTGGCCGCTCGGCCGGACGATGCCGGTCCCGGACGGCACGACCGTCCCGGCCCGGCCGTGGTAGCCGACCGGCAGGTGCTTCCAGTTCGGCGTGAGCGGCTCGGAGTCGGGACGGAACAGCCGCCCGAGGTTCGACGCGTGGTGTTCCGAGGCGTAGAAGTCGACGTAGTCGGCGACCTCGAACGGCATATGCATCGTGACCGCGCCCACCGGATGGACGGCCGCTTCGTCGATGTCGCCCGTGACCAATTCGAGTATCCGTTCGCGGATCTCCACCCAGCGCGCCCGGCCCTGCGCCATGAACGGGTTCAGGGCCGGGGCGGCGAACACGTCGTCGACCACCGTGAGATCGACGACGGAGTCGGCGACGCGGACGCCCACGCGAGGCGCGGTGCCCGGTGTGGAGAACACGCCGTAGGGCAGGTTGGCGAGCCCGAAGAGCGAGTCGTCGGGTATCGCGATCCGGGTCATCAGGCGGTCTCCTGGAGGACGGACGAGAGAAGGCCGAGGTCGGCGAGTTCGTGCAACGGGTCGGTGATGCTGCACGTCCCGAACGACAGGAACCGGGTGCGGGCGGCGGCCGTCCGCGCGTCGCTGAGCGCGGCGACGCGGGCGGCGACGGAGGCCGCGTCCCGGTCGGCGAGCAGGGCGGTCAGCTCCGCCACCGGACGGTCGGCCCCGTCCGCATGGATCGACAGGGCGGCGTCGGTCGCGAGCAGCAGGTTGAGGAATCCGTGCTGGTGGAAGCCGGTCTCGGGGTCGGTGTTGCGGACGGGATGGTGCAGCCCCGCCGTCGCCTTGAACGGGACGCCCGCGTCCACCACGGCCTTGATCGCGGCTGCCAGCTCGTCCGGGCTCGGATACAGCTGGGGTTTCACGCCGCCGGTGCGGAACTTCGCGCGGTGGCCGAGTCCGGCGACCGCGTCGATGCTCGAGGCGCGGCGCTCGTCCCGGGGAATCTCGACGTACAGGGGCACGTCGCCGACGGCGCCGAGGAGGCGGAAGAACTCGTCCGGCTCCATTCCCGGCGGGACGGCGACCTCAAGCCCGCGCAGGTCGACGGGCAGGTCGGCGGACGCCGCCAGGGCCTTCGCGGCCTCGCACGGCCCGCCCGGCGCGGTGATCGACAGGTCGAGCGGCGGATCGGCGTGGTCGCGAAGCAGCGGATACAGGGCGTCCAGCGCGCTCGCCGGAAGGACGAGCGGGCCGACGAGTGCCGCGTAGGAGGAGGCGCGGTGCGCGCGGTGGGCCGGGACGGCGTCGGCGAGCGGCGCGAGCCCGGGCGGGAAGACGGCGGCGTCGTCGCACAGGCCGAGGGCGAAGGTCGGGAACGTCATCGCTGTTGCCTCGCCCACGTCCAGGCGTACGCCTCGTCTTCGCAGGCCAGGCCGCCTTCACCGAGTTCGAGCGGATGGAAGGTGTCGACCATGACGGCCAGTTCGTCGAAGAACTCGACGCCGATGCTGCGCTCGTACGAGCCGGGCTGCGGCCCGTGCGCGAACCCGCCCGGATGGACTGAGATGGAGCCCTGGCCGATGCCGGAGCCCTTGCGCGCCTCGTAGTCGCCGCCGCAGTAGAACATGATCTCGTCGGAGTCGACGTTGGAGTGGTAGTAGGGCACCGGGATCGACAGCGGGTGATAGTCGACCTTGCGCGGGACGAAGTTGCACACGACGAAGTTGTGCCCCTCGAACACCTGGTGGACGGGCGGCGGCTGGTGCACGCGGCCGGTGATCGGCTCGAAGTCGTGCACGCTGAACGTGAACGGGTACAGGCAGCCGTCCCAGCCGACGACGTCGAACGGGTGCCGCGCGTAGGTCATCCGGGTGCCGGTGAGGCCGCGCGAACCACGATGCTTGACCAGGACTTCGACGTCGGTGTCGTCCGACAGCAGCGGCTCACCCGGACCGTGCAGGTCGCGTTCGCAGTACGGGGAGTTCTCCAGGAACTGCCCGAAACGCGACAGGTAGCGCTTCGGCGGCGCGATGTGGCCGGTGGCCTCGATCGCGTAGGCGCGCAGCGGCTCGTCGCCGGTCGGCAGCCAGCGATGCGTGCAGGACGTCGGGATGATGACGTAGTCGCCCTGCTCCACCTCCAGCGGCCCGAAGATCGTCTCGACGGTGGCGGTGCCGGACTCGACGTACACGATCTCGTCGCCGG
This sequence comes from Actinomadura meridiana, assembly GCF_039537545.1. NCBI lineage: Bacteria > Bacillati > Actinomycetota > Actinomycetes > Streptosporangiales > Thermomonosporaceae > Actinomadura > Actinomadura meridiana. Next base: position 66,255 of record NZ_BAABAS010000020.1, on the reverse strand, counting down.
TCGCGTTGCGGTACAGCGGGGAGGGAGCGGCGGAGACGACGTACGAAAGCCGGACGTCGCCGTTGCCGAGGATCACCCGGCGGCCGGTGACGACGTCGGTCTCGTCCCACGTCTCCTTGGGGAACAGTTCGTGCAGCTTGAGATGGCGCGGTTTGAGGGGATGGTTGGGCGTCGTGGCCGTGTCGGGGATCTCCCAGACCTGCGAGTCGACGATCGCGGACGGGATCGTCCGGTGGTACAGCAGGGACGAGTCCGAGGAGAACCCCTCCTCGCCCATCAGTTCTTCGAAGTAGAGCCGCTCTTCGCCGTCCCTGTGCTGGGTGTGGCGTTTCGGCGGCACGTGGCCGACCCGGCGGTAGTGGGCCATGGTCCATCGCCTCCGATGATTCACGTGTTAACTAGTTTGCCCCGACACTACGACTCTTCTCCCGCCTGTGGAAGGGCCTAACCGGCGGCCCCCGGGGTCAGCTCCGCTCGCGGACGTCGAACCCTTCGCGGCCCGCGATCAGCTTGTCCAGCAGCATGATCAGCATCTGCTGCTCGGTCTCGGTCAGCACGTCCGCCCACTGCCGCTCGCGCTCGTTCTGCTCGGTGAACACGCTGAGCATCGCCCGGTGGCCGTCGTCGGTCAGCGACAGGATCACCGACCGGCCGTCCCGCTCACCGGGCGTGCGCGCCAGCATCCCGTCCGCGACCAGCGTCTTCGCCAGGTTCGACACGGCGGCCCGGCTCATCCCGGCGAGCGCGGCGGCCCGCGCGGGCTCCAGCGGCCCGGCGAGCCAGGTGACGAACAGCAACCGGAACGCCGCCCACGAATGCCCGCGCGGCCGGTGCACCGTGGACTCCAGGTCGTAGGTGACGATCGCCGACGCCCGGTTGAGGGTCAGCAGCAGCCGGGTCGCGAGCCGGTTCGGGAACCCGAACTCCTCGGCGAGCCGGTGCCCGGCGAGGTCGACGAACGTCCAGAAATCGAGGTCGTCGCCGTTTCCCTGCCTGACCGTCACCGTCCGAACCCCCTCCATCTGGTTTACGGATTGACTATTTAACCCGTCCCGGGCCCAGGTGTCAGCCGGAAATCACCGGGCATTGGTGCCGCAGGGACGTGATCGGGAGGGACGATGGCGACGGTCGCCGACCAGTTCATCGCGGTGTTGCGGCAGGCGGGCGTCCGGCGGATCTACGGGGTGGTCGGCGACAGCCTCAACCCGATCGTGGACGCCGTCCGCCGCACCGACGGCATCGACTGGGTGCACGTCCGCAACGAGGAGGCCGGGGCGTTCGCGGCCGCCGCCGAGGCCCAGACCACGGGACGCCTCGCCGTGTGCGCCGGAAGCTGCGGCCCCGGCAACACCCACCTCATCCAGGGACTCTACGACGCGCATCGTTCCGGCGCGCCGGTGCTGGCGCTGGCGTCGCAGATCCCGAGCACGCAGATCGGCAGCGGCTACTTCCAGGAGACGCATCCCGAACGGGTCTTCGTCGATTGCAGCCACTACTGCGAGCCGGTCGTCACTCCCGCACAGATGCCGCGCATTCTCCGCACCGCCATCCAGTATGCGATCGGGCTCGGCGGCGTCTCCGTTCTGACGCTGGCGGGCGACACCGCCAGCCAGGACGCCGTGAACCCGACCGGCGAGCACGACTTTCTCGTCAACAAGGGGATCGTCCGCCCGCCGGTAGACCAGGTGGAGCAGCTCGCGGGCGCGCTGAACCGGGCCGAGAAGGTCATGCTGTTCTGCGGCTCCGGAGTCAGGGACGCCCACTCCGAAGTGATGGAACTGGCCCACAAACTGCTCTCGCCCGTGGGGCACGCGCTGCGCGGCAAGGAGTGGATTCAGTACGACAACCCGTTCGACGTCGGGATGAGCGGGTTGCTCGGTTACGGCGCCTGCTATGAGGCGATGCAGGAGGCCGACCTCGTCCTGCTCCTTGGTACTGACTTTCCCTACGATCCGTTCCTGCCTGGTAAGAACACCATTCAGATAGACGACGATCCCACGAAGCCGGGCCGTCGAACGCCGCTTGAGCTGGCCGTCCACGGCGACATCGGGGAGACGATCAGGCTCGTGCTCGACAAGGTGCGGCAGAAACGCGACCAGTCGTATCTGGACGAGATGCTGCACCGCCACGCCCGCGCCCTGGAGAACGTGGTCTCCGCGTACACGCGCGACATCGAGAAGCACATCCCGATCCACCCTGAGTTCGTGGCGAGCGTCCTGGACGACCTGGCCACTGACGACGCGATTTTCACCGTGGACACCGGGATGTGCAACGTCTGGGTCGCCCGCTACATCACTCCCAATGGACGCCGCCGGGTGATGGGTTCGTTCGTCCACGGCTCCATGGCGAACGCCCTCCCGCATGCCATCGGCGCCAAGTACGGTGCTCCGGGTCGCCAGGTCATCTCCGTCTCCGGTGATGGTGGTCTCGGCATGCTGTTGGGCGAACTCCTCACGGTCAAGCTGCACCGCATCCCCGTGAAAATCATCGTGTTCAACAACTCGTCCCTGGGCATGGTGCGCCTCGAAATGCTGGTGGACGGATTCCCGTTTTACGAGACCGACCACGAGTCTGTGGACTACGCCGCGATAGCCGCTGCGATTGGTATCGAGTCGTCGCGCGTGGAACGTCCGACCGACGTCCGTACCGTGATGGAACGCGCCCTGGCCTCCCCGGGCCCCTATCTGCTGGACGTCGTCACAGATCCGAACGCCCTTTCCATCCCGCCGCACGTGACACCGCAACAGGTGAAGGGGTTCGCGTTGGCCGCGGGCAAGACCGTCCTGACGGGCGGCGTGGGGAAAATGCTCGGTCTGGCCCGCAGCAACCTCCGCAACATCCCCAGACCCTGACGGCGCCGGATCAGCGTTGTAGCCATTCGTCGAGAAGCGCGACTTCGGGCTTGGTGAGGGTGGGCAGTTCAGGCAGGAGGTTGCGGAAGGCAGCCACGACGGCCGCCGGATCCTGTCTGCCGACAGTGGGCTCATCCATGAGGATCGCGCGAGCGATCGCGTCGAACGCGGCGTCGGCCAGGTGCGGGTCGCTCTGTTCCGGCGGCAGTGTCAGCAGCGTGTGGACGGTCCCGATTCCCGCCGAGCGGATGAGGTTGACGGCGCGTTCCTCGCTGACCCGAAGCCGTCCGGCGGCGGCGATCCGGTGCACCCGTTCGGCGAGGATACGCAGACCCTTGACCTCTGGCGCGGTGGCGCGCGCGCGGGCCGCGTCGAGCAACAGGCCGAAGACGTACGGGTTGGCCAAGCCGAAGCTGATCTGCGTGTTCCATCCGGCGCGGAGGTCTTCCACCGGGTCGTCCGAGGGCGCGGTGGTCTGCTTGCCCGCCACGTGCTCGGCGAAGACATGCTCCGCGACGGCGTCCAGCAGGTCGTCCTTGCCCTGGAAGAACCGGTAGAGCGCGGGCGGCTGAAGCCCGGCCTCCTGCGCGACGCGCCGCGTGGTCACGGCGGACGGCCCTTCGTCGCGCAGCAGCCGGGCCGCGGCCGTCAGGATGCGGTCCCGGGTGATGTCCCGCCGCTGCGCGTTCGATGCCACGGCCACGATGGTACCGCTCGACTGTGACAGCCGATGCTATCGACGATACTGCCAGCACTCCAAGGGCTGGAGCTGCGAGACGATGGGCTGTTGCTTCCAGTGGAAGTATCAGTGTTATCGTTTGGTTGTTCCGTGGGAGACGCCATCAGACGGGAGCCATCGAATGCTGATCGTCACGGGAGCCACCGGCCGACTCGGGTCGCTGATCGTCGACCGCCTGCTGGAGCGGGTACCGGCCGACGGGATCGGCGTCAGCGTGCGCGACGTGAGCAAGGCCGCCGACCTCGCCGAGCGCGGCGTCCGCGTCCGCGCGGGTGACTTCACCGAACCCGACACTCTCAAGCATGCATTCGAGGGCGCCCAGCGCGTTTTGGTCGTGTCAGCGTCCATCCGAGGCGACGGCGCGTTGGCCGCCAACACCGCCGCCATCGACGCGGCTCGGGAAGCGGGCGCCCAACGCATCCTGTACACCAGCCACCAGGCCGCGTCGCCCACGTCGCTGTTCCCGCCGCAGCGGGTCCACGCGGCCACCGAGGCGTACCTCAAGCAGCAAGGAGTGCCCTACACCGCTCTTCGCAACGGGTTCTATGCCTCCACCTTGGGCTACTACGTCGGCGCGGCGCTGGAGACGGGCGTGCTCGCCGTCCCGCAGGACGGCCCGGTCTCCTGGACGGCCCACGACGACCTGGCGGAAGTCGCGGCCTTCGCCCTCGCCGAAGACGGTGCGCTCGACGGAGCCACACCGCCGCTGACGGCCCCCTACACACGGGACTTCGCCGATGTCGCCGAGATCCTCAGCCGCATCACCGGCCGGACCATCACCCGAGCCGTCATGGACGACGAAGAATGGATCTCCGCTGCGGTCGCCAACGGGATGCCGCGTCCGGCCGCCGAATTCACCCTGACGATCTTCACGGCCGCACGCGGGGGCGAGTTCAACACCACCGACCTCACGCTGGAAGCCACGATCGGCCACCCCGCGAAATCCGTGCACGAGTTTCTAGAGACCGCCGTCCGTCCCCATTGATTTTCGTGGTGCGGTGGTGTCGCGACGGGCTGCTCGTTGGTGGGCCGCGTCGTGGGCCTCGCGGAGGAGGCGGACGGCCAGCGTCCGAGTGGCGGCGCCCGGGTTGACGATCGAGACCCAGCCCTGCGCGCGATACACGGGGTGGGGGAGGACGGTGTCGACGGCGGCGAAATCGACCGAGTCCTCGCCGGTGAGTTCGCGAAGAGTGCTCCTGCCGACGTGGATGTTCAGCCGCCAGCGGTCGGGGTGGTCGAGGTCGCTGAGGGCGTCGTCCGGGTAGTTCTTGGTCACGATGGTGGCGTAGGGCTGCTCGCGCTCCGGGACCTGCCCATCGGGCGCGTAGTAGAAGAAATGGTCGCCCCAGGCGATCGGTGGGAACGCGCTTCCTTCGGTCGGCGCAAGCTCAAGTACCCCGTCGAAGGTTCGGATGGTTTCCAGGAGTTGGTCCATAATCATGGTTCAAGCATGAACTTGAAGTGCTTATGGAGGGTTCGCCCATGGGGCACGACGATCGGGCCCTGAGTACGGCGGCGGTCGCGGCGGCCACGGGCTACTCGGCACAGCAGATCCGTGACCTGGAGGCGCTCGGGGCCATCGCCGCCGCCGGGCGGGCGCGCAACGGGTATCGGCGGTTCTCCACGACGCACGTCCGCGACCTCCGCGCCTACCGTGATCTCGCCTACGCGGTGGGGCCTGTCGAAGCGCGGCAGGCGATGCGTGAGATCCGATCGTTGCCGTCCGACCAAGCGGTGGCTTTGGTGTGTTCCTTCCACGTTCGGCTGAACCACGAGCGAGAACAGGCATTGGCCGCCCGCCGGGCGCTGGAGGCCATTCGCTTCGAGGAATCCACTGACGCCGAACCCGTGGAAACAGACTCCATGACCATCACCGAGCTGTCGCGGGCGCTGGGGGTGCGGGCCTCCACGCTTCGCTTCTGGGAACACGAGGGGCTGGTGGCGCCGGAACGGATCGCCACGCGGGCCGGATCCGCGCGGCGCTACCAGCTCGTGGCGATCCGGGAGGCGCGGATCACGGCGGCGCTTCGGGCCGCCGGTTACCGCGTCCCCGACGTGCGAAAGGCCATTGAGGCGATCCGGGACCTTCGCGATGTGAGCCATTCGCTGGAGGCGCTCGACGCCCGTGTCGATGCCATTGCCCAGCGCGCGCTCGCGCTTCTTCGCGCGGGGACGACGCTGTCCGAGATCGTCCGACGGTCCGGCCCCGAGGGTTAACGGAAGCGGCGAGCCATTTCCGTGAGGGCCTCGTCGGTTGATCGGGGGAGGGGACGGTCGTCCAGCGCGGCGATGCGGAGGGCCGTCATGAAGGCGCCCGCCAGGACGCGAGGGCGGACGCTGCCGTCCGGCAGGTCCTCGCGTTCGGCGATCAGCGTGGCGAGGGCGCGTTCGAAATCGACGTAGTGCGCGAGGAGCCGGGCCCTGAGCGACGGGTGCTTGCGCGCCAACCGGGCCTGCGCGGCCCACTGCGGTTCGCCGCACGGCTCGGGGAGCGTACCGAGCGCGGCGCGCAGCGCGGCCCATGACGGCTCGTCGGCCGGACGCGAGGTGAAGGCGTCCAGCAAGGAGCGCATCCATCGTTCGGCGCCGTACAGAAGGGCCTCTTCCTTGCCGCCGAAATAGTTGGAGAACGTACGGCGGGACACATCCGCGGCGTCGGCGATGGCGTCGACGGTGACGTCGTCCAGACCGTGCTCGGCGGTGAGGCGCATGGCGGCGTCGTGGAGGGCGCGGCGGGTCGCTTCCTTCTTGCGTTCGCGGAGTCCGCCGGGCGTCGCCATGGTCGGACAAGCGTACCCAAGCCGCAAATCTCGGCCGGTCGTCGCCGGGCGTCCGGCCCTTCGCCTATGATTAGTCTTGACAGTGTCAAGATTAGGGGGAGCGACAGTGGCGGAGAACCCGGCGTCGGCGCGGTGGATGTGGCATCAGCTCGAACCCCTGCACGCCTTGTTCTGGTACTCGCCCGAGGTGTTCGCCGAGGCGGAGACCCTGGGGTACGACGTGCGCGAGCGGTGGCCGAGCTACTTCGCCTGGCGTGCCGCGCCGCTCGGCGCGGCGGGACCGAGGACCGTCGCGGCGGCGTTCTACAGCTTCAGCCCGCGCATGGTCGCCGACCATGTTCCGGCGGCGTGGGCGGTCGCGTCACCCGACCGGGTGCTGGCGGCACGGCTGCGCGCCGTCGACCGCATGTACCGGACACTGCTCGACGGCCTGGACGTCAGCGAGGCCGCCGACCTCGCCCGGGCCGCGGCCGAGGCGGCGAGCACGGCGGGGCGCCCGATCGCCGCCGCCAACGCCGACCTGCCCTGGCCGGACGAACCGCACCTCGTCCTCTGGCACGCCATCGGCATCCTGCGCGAGCAGCGCGGCGACGGGCACGTGGCCGCGCTCCTCACCGCCGGGCTCGACCCGGTGGAGGCGCTGGTCTCGTTCGCCGCCGTCGGCGCCGCGCCGGTGGAGACGTTCGCGAGCCGTGGCTGGACGGACGACGAGTGGTCCGCCGCCCGTGACCGGCTCGCGTCCCGCGGCCTCGTCCTCCCGGACGGCACCGCCACCGACCGGGGCCGTGAGCTGCGCGACTCCGTCGAACGGACCACCGACGACCTGGCCTACGAGCCGTGGCGGACGCTCGGCCCCGACAAGGCCGACCGTCTCGCCGAACTCGCCATGCCCGTCCTCGTCAAGGTCCTGGAGACGGGCCTGATGCCCGCCCAGAACACCCTGGGCATCGGCAAGATCGAGGCGCCGCCGCGCTGAGCGATCGACTGGATCAGGCTTGGGATCAGGCTTCGGGAGCGGGCTCCGTCTCGTCCTGAACGGGCAGCTCCGATGTGGGGGGACGACCCCCCACACCCCCCGGTACGACCCGGTGGGTGGCCTGGTGGACGCGGACGGCCAGGATCGCGCGCGCGAACCGCGCCGCCAGCTCGCCGTCCATGACGTCCGGGACCTGGTCCACGCCGATCAGGGAGTCGGGTTTGGCGACGACCGCGCCGGAGTCGCCGACCCGTACGCCGGTGCCGTCCGGCAACTCCTCCATGGAGGGGAGGTCCAGGGCCGCGCGCAGCGTGTCCTGGAGGGCGCGGACGGTCGTGGCGTCCCGGTCGATGCGGATCTCGGCGGCGTCCGCGCGCTGCTCGGCCCGCTCGGCGCGGACCTCGGCGGCATCGGCCCGTTCCTCGGCGCGGTCGACGCGCGTCGCCAACTCGGTGGTCCGCACGGCGACGGAGTCGCGTTCCACGGTGAGGCCCGCGATCTCGCCTTTGGCGGCCGACAGTTCGGCCCGCAGCTGCCGCTCGGACTCGGTCGCCGCCTTCGCCTGGGCGCGCAGATCGGTCAGTTCGGCGCGTGCGTCGTTGAGGTCGGTGCGCGCGATGGCCAGCGCGGCCTGCTCGGCGGTCAGCCGCGCGGCCAGATCGTCACGTTCCCGTTCGGCGTCGGTGCGGGCCTGGTGCTCGTTGCCCCACGCCGCCTCGGCGCGCTTGCGGAGCCCGTCGGCGTTCGCCGCCTCGTTGGAGGACGTCGCGCGGGCCTGCTGCGCGGCGCCCGCCTCCTTCCAGGCGTTCGCCTCGCTCTCCTGGGCCGCCGCGACGCTGGCCTGCGCGGTGGCGGCGGCCTTGCTCGCCTCCTCCTGCGTCTTGGCCGCCTCCCGCACGGCGGCGTCCGCGCGTGCCTCGGCCTGCCGGGCCCGCTCGTCGGCCGCCGCGGCCTCCTGGCGGGCGCCGCGCGCCTCGGCGAAGGACTTCTCCGCGTCGCCGATCGTGCCACGGACCTCGCCGTCCAGGCGTTCGCCCAGCGTGGACGCGGTCGCGGTGAGCCGTCCGACCAGCTCCGCGAGCCGGTCGACGTCCTTCGCGAACGCCCGTACGGGCGCGGGATCAACGGTGGTGGCGGCGCTCGTGGCGCCGCCCGGGATGGCCGGGGTGGTGGCCATGATGGTGGACATGTTGGTGGACAGGGTGCGCTCGACGGCGGGCTCCGCGGGCTTTTCGGCCGCGGGCGGCTCGACGACCGGTTCGGCGAGTGGTCCGTCCTTCGGACCCTCGTCAGCCGGCCGGAGCGGCGCCGTCAGAACGCCGTCATCCGGGATGCCTTGATCTTCGTGCACGTAGGCATCCTAGTGAAATGCCCCGATTTGCACCTCCCCCCTGACGAAGGAGGCGCCGCTGGCCCCTTTCGGCCGCTTATGATCAACAGCGATGCCCACCGCCCCCGAGGCCCCCGAACCGCCGCGCGGCTTACCCCTGCCGATCGCCGCCATGGCGGCGCTGAGCGCGGCGGCGACGGCCATGACGGTCGTGCGCTGGATGACCGATGGATACGCCGTGTCGGCGTTCGTCCCGGTGTTGGCCGTCGCGGTCGTCGGTCTCGCGGCGCTCCTGCTCGCCCGCCGCCGCCACCTTCTGGCCGCCGGGATGGTCGCCGTCCTGCCGCTGCTGGCGGACGTCCTCCTGATCAGCCCGTCCACGATGCTGCTCGACGAGTCCGCGACGGGCCTGAGCCTGGTCGACGAGCGAACGGCGTCCGCGTGGCTGACCGACCTGGCCGCCGTCACGACCGGGGCCGCGCTGGCCTGGCTGATCATGCTGAAGGCGGTGCCGGACGTCCCACGGCGCGTGCGGCTGGGCGTCGGGATGTGCCCGATCGCGCTGTGCGGGCTCGTCCTGGCGATTCCGCTGAAATGGTCGTACGCGGGTTTCGCACTGGTCGGCCTGTACTTCGACGTCTCACCGCTGGGGGCGGCCGCCGGGCTGACCGTCCTGCTGTCGGTCCTCGCGGGAGGCGCCGGAGCGGTGGCGTCCCTGCGGCGGGGATGGACGGACGCGCCGCCGGTCGTCGCGCTGATGGCGGCGCAGTTCGGTCTGGCGGTCCTGGTGTGGGCGCTGGCCGCCGTCGCGCCCTCGCTCCGCGACGCGGCGTACGGATGCCGACCCACAGATCCCGCCGTGGACGTCGCGACAGCGTACGTCTCGGTCAACTCCAACGGCGTGGACGTCAGCGGAGCCGTTCACCAGGGGATTCAGGGTTCGCTGCCGATGGTCGCGGCAGCCGTCGCCGTCGCCGTCCTGGCGATCGCGCTTGTCAGACTCTCGGGCTCGCGGAAGGGCGTCGGGCTCACGGTCACACGGGTTCTGCCGCCGCTGCTCCTGCTGGGCCCGGCTGCCGTGCTGGCCTGGGACGCGACGTCCGAACTGCGCGGCGAGCCTCTCGCCCTGGGGTCGTCGGGCATCCCGAACTGCGGTCCCGGCGAGATCCTGCGGGTGACCGACCAGTCGGCCGCCGACCTCGTCGACGCGGTCGCCGCCGCCACGTACACGATCATGCCGCTGCTGGTCTGCCTGTCCGCCGTCACCGCCTGCGCGCTGGCTCGACGCCGCCAGGTGAGGACGCCGGAACCCCGGGTAGGAACGATCAGGCAGTAAGGCCGCCGTCGACCGGGGCGGCGGCAGCGGCTCGTGCGGGGGCGGGGCATGCCATTCCAGAGCAGGATGCACGTCCGGATAGTGCAGGGGAAAGCGAGAGATCCCACTGCGCTGCGGACGGCCGTCGACCGCTGGTACCGGGAACTGGCTCCCGGCGCCCGCGGATGGCTCGGCATGACCGCCGGACTGACCGAGGACGGCACGTTCATCTCCCTGACCCGCTTCAAATCCACCCGCGCGATCCACCGCAACGACAGGAAACGGGCACAACGCGAATGGTGGGAGGCGACGTCCGCGCTCCTCGACGGCGACTTCGCCGTCCACGACTGCCCCGACGTCGAGAAGTTCGGGGAGGGCGGCTCGGACACGGCCGAGTTCGTCCAGCTGATCCAGACCCGGATCCGCGACCGGGAGGGGCTGCGCCCGTTCTGGACGGAGGAGGAACGGCAGGCCATGGCCGAGGCGCGCCCGGACACCATCGGCGGCCTGTTCATCGTCCACCCGGACGGCGGCGCCACCATCGCGGTCTACTTCACCACCGAGGAGGACGCCCGCGAGGGGGAGAGCAGGCCCATGCCCGCCGACCTCAAGGCGTGGCGGGACGCCGAAATGATGCACTACACCGCCGAGGCGTCCTTCTTCGATCTGCGCGACCCCTGGCTCTTCTCCCCCTGACCCGGACGTGTCCTGACCTGGGGCATGTCACGCCTCCGACCGGTTCCTTGTCTTAAGGGAAAACACTCTGGGGGAAGGACGTACATGCGAGTCTTCGTCACGGGAGCGACCGGAGCCCTGGGCGGGCACCTCGTTCCCGGCCTGGTCGCGGCCGGTCATGACGTCACCGCCACCACGCGGACGCCCGGCAAGACCGCGCGACTGCGCGAGGCGGGCGCGGAACCCGTGGTCCTCGACGGGCTGGACCGCGCCGCCGTGATCGCGGCGGTCGGGGACGCCGCGCCGGACGTGATCGTCCACCAGATGACCGCGCTCGGAAACGACGCGAGCGGCTTCCGGAACGTTGACCGGCTGTTCGCCGCCACCAACGAGCTGCGCACCCGGGGCACCGACAACCTGCTCGACGCCGCGGACATGGTGGGCGTCCGCCGGGTCGTCGCGCAGAGCTACGCGGGCGCCGGGCCCGAGCGGCGTCCCGGCACCCGGTTGAAGACCGAAGAGGACCCGATCGACTGGAAGCCCCTCAAATCGGCCACGCAGGCGCCCGCGGCGATCCGGCACGTGGAGGAGGCCGTCCCGGCGCGGGCGCGGGAGGGAGTCGTGCTCCGCTACGGCGGCTTCTATGGGCCCGGCGCCTCGCAACCCCTGCTGGACGCGGTCCGGAAACGGCGGGTCCCGTTGATCGGCGGCGGGACGGGTATCTGCTCGTTCATCGAGATCACCGACGCCGCCGCCGCGACGCTCGCCGCCATCGAGGGCGGTGCCCCCGGCCTCTACAACATCGTCGACGACGACCCCGCACCCGTCGCCGAATGGCTGCCCTATCTGGCCGAGGTCGTGGGCGCGAAACCACCGTTGCGCCTGCCGGCCTGGCTCGTCCAGCCGCTCGCCGGGCCGTTCATCGTCACGCAGATGACCGGGTCACGTGGGTACTCCAACGAGAAGGCCAAGAAGGAACTCGGGTGGGAACCCCGGTACGCGAGCTGGAGGGAGGGCTTCCGTGCCTGGGTCGCCTGACGAGACGTACCGGCCGCTGCTGTTCTCCATCGCCTACGGGATGACCGGATCGGTGGGCGACGCCGAGGACATCGTCCAGGACGCCTTCCTCGGCCTCACCCGCGCCCGCCAGGCGGGGACCGTGATCGCCGACCCGAAGGCGTACCTGACGACGGCCGTGACGCGGCTCGGGATCAACCACATGCGATCGGCGCGCGTGCGCCGCGAGACCTACGTGGGGGACTGGCTCCCCGAACCCGTCGTCGTGCCCGCCGACAAACCCGGCCCCGCCGAGCACGCCGAACTGGCCGACTCGCTGTCGATGGCGTTCCTCGTCCTGCTCGAGGCGCTGAAACCGGTGGAACGCGCGGTGTTCATGCTGCGCGAGGTGTTCGGATACGGCTACGCGGACGTCGCGCGGATCACCGGCAAGTCCGAGGTGAACTGCCGCCAGATCTTCGCCCGTGCCAGACGCCGCGTCGCCGCCGACAGCCCGGTGCTCGGCGGCGTGGTCCCGGGGCGGCGGGCCGAGGGCGAGGAGTTCGCCCGCCGGTTCTTCGAGGCCGCCGCGGGCGGCGACATGGACGCGCTGCTCGACATGCTCGCCCCCGACGTCGTGTTCCGGGGCGACGGCGGCGGCAAGGCACAGACGATCACCAGGCCGATCCCCGGCCGCCGGGAGGTCGCCCGCCTGCTCGTCGTCGCCCTCCGCCGCGCCGGAAACCAGGGCGCCTCCATCCGCCCGGCCCAGGTCAACGGCGGCCCGGGCGCCGTCCTCCACGACGCGGACGGGCGCGTGCTCGTCGTCGTCGAAATGGACGTCGCCGATGGAAAGGTCCAGACAATCCGCACCGTGGCGAACCCCGACAAGCTCGGCCATCTAGGCCCCGTATCCGACCTGGCACGCCTACCGGAGCCAAACTGAGACCATGCTGGACGACGACCGACGAGAGAAAGAGTTCCAGGACTGGCTTCTCCTGGTCCTGGAACGGTTGACCTGGGACGCCGGCGCGCAACTGGACTACATAGACGAGCTGGGTGTGGGCCCCGACGAGTTGGCCTTGGAGTTCGACGACGCGCTTCACACCGTCCGCGCCAGAGCCGCCGACGGTTCTGTTCCCGTGACCATGTCCGACGTCGATGCGCACCTGGACGAAATGACCCGCCAAGGCCCGGACGCCTGGACGGAACTGAGCATGCGAACCTCCCCCGAATGGTCCGCGTTGCGCGTCCTAGCACGAACGGCACTGATCGAGCTTCGCGAGACGTTCGGCGTCCGAGACCGGTCCCGAGAAGGGTGAGGCAGTCTGTGTGACCATGACGAACGCTCCTGACCCCGCGGACGAACACCACCCGCCGCCTCCCGCACAGTGGACGCCGCCCCCCACCGCCCCGTGGCCGGACACGGGACCACTGGCCCGTCCCCGCACCATCAAGATCGCCTCGATCCTGTGGATCTGCCTCGGGGTGATCCTGATCCTCGGCATGCTCGCCCAACTCGGGCAGCCGTACTCGGTGACCCTCAACCCCCTCGTGCCGCCCATCCTGATCGGCGTCGGGATCGCGTTCATCGTGCTCGCCACACGCATGCGAGCCGGAAGCACCGGCGCCCGGACCGCGCTGACCGTCCTCGGAGCCATCCTGCTGCTGGGCCTCTGGACGGCCCTGCTCATCATCCCGGCGATGGCGCTCCAGGCCCGTCCGAGCAGCCGCGCGTGGTTCCACGCCGTCAACCAGCACCGCCAGACCTACCGACCGTAAGCGGAGATGGGTCGACCTCGCCCTGGAAGTCGTCCACGGCGATTTCGGGGCCGCCCACGCCGCCGACAAAGCCCGTCAAATGGTGCTACCAACTCACCGAGACGGAGGGCAACGGCAGTACTCCCAGGTGAAACTGCCGTTGATGGGCCAATGTTGAAGCATGGTTTTCAAGGGATGGACGGGGCGGAGTTCGGGTTGTCGGGAAGGTGAATCGATCGGCCGAACCCGAACGCTATCGAAAAACGGTGCGAGTGGCTTCTTGTGGGGCCGGATAGATAGATAAGTGTGGCGTTGTGGGTGGCGGTTAGGCTTCAAGGGATTGACAACGGGAATCACTACTCATGTGCAGTTTCGCCAAGGGTGGCTGATCATTTCTGGCCGTCCCTTACCGAGGGTGGGTGGTGTTGTTCGTGGCGGGAGACACCGTCGAAGAAGTCATCGGGCAGGAAGTCGCGGCCGACGAGCCGGACAGTGAGGTGTCGTGGATGGGGCGCGGCGTCGCTCTGCTCACGCCGGTGTTCGCGGTCGCGGCCGGGTGGCTGGGCGGGATCGTGGCCCAGCTCGTCCCGGGGGCCGACCTCGATGAAGATCAGGTGACCGCCTTCATGGTCGCGGCCACGACCGCGGCGCTTGGGGCCGGGTGGAAATGGCTCCAGGGATGGCAGCAGCATGAGAAGGCGGTGACCGAAGGCAGGGCGCTGCCCGTGAAGAGCAGTAGGCAGCGAAAGGCGCGTGCGCGACGGGCTCGGCGGGCTTGATGGTCGAGTAGCTCGAAATGTCGGTGCCACTGCTTACAGTGGGCGAGTGGCCGAAGACAGGGTTGTTTGGGACGAGCTCCTGACGGCGGGCTTCCTGCATGCTCTGCGGGAGGCCCACCGGGACGCGACGCTGACCATCGTGAGGTCCCTGAGCCGGGCGGACGGGTTCACGGAACGGTCGTACGGGGTCAGCGCCTTCGATGTGCTGGCGACGCGGATCGACCGTGCCTTCGAGGATCAGCCGCAGGTCGTCCGGGACGATCTGAACGGTTCGCCCGGCTGGCGGTACGGGCCCTACCGGATCCTGCTGAAACGGCACGAGTTCGGAAACGTGCGCGGCATCCGCTGGGATCGCGACAGTCCCACCAAGCAGGCCGTGGCACAGCAGGGCTACGTCGAAGACCCGCAGCTGGAGCTCCCGCTCGGGATCCATCGCGACACGCCCGGAGTGGTGACGTTGGTGCTCGCGCACAGCGCCACCGAGGAGCCGGTGGAAATGGAGCTTTTCCTGGGGCGGCCCAGGTGGAACGCGGACGGCGGGACGGCCTGGCATTGGGTGAAGGCCCTGGACGACACCATGGGGCCCGATCCGCGTCGTAAGCTCGTCGAGCGGACGATGCCGCTGTGGGACGACCATCGAGACGTCCCGATGCGGCTCCGCGGGGAGACGAAATCGGCTTAGCAAAGGGTGGCGCGGGTGCTGTTCGACTGCGAGCGGCTGACGCTGGCCCGGAGGCTGAGAGGGTTGCGCAAGAACCAGGTCGCGCAGGCCGTGGGAACGACACCGAAGGCGATCGGACGGTACGAGGCCGGGGTGCAGCGGCCCGAGGAGCCGATGGTGCGGCGCCTGGCGATCACCCTCGGCGTCCCCGTCGAGTTCTTCCAGGCCGGGCGGAGTCCCGTCTCGCTGGACGGCGCCCACTTCCGCTCGTTGCGGTCGACCAGCCAGATCGAACGTGACCAGGCGCTCGCCTACGGGCGGATCGCCACCGACGTCGTGGCCGCGTTGGAGAACCTCGTCGACCTTCCCGAGGTCGATCTGCCCGAGTACACGGTGTCGCCCGACGAGATCGCCGGGAGCGGTCCGGTGGAGGCAGCCCGAGTCACACGAAAAGCCCTTGTCGGTGGGCCCGGACCAGTGCCGCACGTGGTCAGGCTCCTGGAGACGCACGGCGTGGTCGTACTCGTCCTGCCAGACGCCGCGGAGCGGGTCGACGCGTTCAGCGTGGGGGTTCACCCCCGTCCGATGGTGTTCTTCAACCCCGCCAAGGGCGATTACTGGCGTAACCGTTTCGACGCGGCCCATGAACTGGGTCATCTGGTGATGCACGCCGACGCCGAGCCTGGGGAAAAGATCGTCGAGGACCAGGCGCACAGGTTCGCGGCGGAGTTCCTGATGCCGGAAGAGGACATCGAGGGCGCGTTGCCGGTGACCGCCGACTGGGAGCGGCTGGCCGTGTTGAAGGCGGAGTGGGGGGTCAGCATGGCGGCCCTGCTCTACCGGGCGCGCACGCTGGGAATCATGAAAGAGGCCGCGTACCGGAACGCGATGAGCGCGTTGAGCGCGCGGGGATGGCGGCGCCAGGAACCGGGCCCCGCGAAGGCTCTGGAGCGGCCCACGATGCTGCGCCGGGCGATCGAGATCGTCGGCGGGGCGGGCACGGACCGTGACCGGGTCGCGGAACGCGCGCGGGTGACGCGGGCCGATCTCGACCTGCTGATTCCCGGTCGATAGCGGGGCGATCCCTCCCGAATCCTCACCCACGATGGTGGGATTTATACGACGGGCAGTAGTTACATATCTCTGGCCCGGGGTTGCCTGCGCGTGCGACATCGTGTGTGAGACCCTCCGAGAGTTGTCGGACGAACGAGACGCTGGAGACCCTGTGCTGGACCATCGGCAGGCCGGACCGACCGCGCTGCGCATGCAGATCGGTGCGCGGCTGCGACGGTTGCGCGAGGACAAGGGCATCGGGCGCGCGGAGGCCGGTGCGGCGATCCGCGGGTCGGCGTCCAAGATGTGTCGCCTGGAGCTCGGACGGCACGGTTTCAAGGTTCGCGACGTCCTGGACTTGCTCGACCTGTACGGCCTGGACGACAAGGACGAGCGCGAAGGGTTCATCGAACTCGTCCGAGAGGCGAAGAAGCCGGGCTGGTGGCAGAGCTACGGCGACATCGTGCCGGGATGGTTCGAGCAGTACATCGGCTTGGAACAGTCCGCGACCACGATCCGCTCCTACGAGGTGCAGTACATCCCGGGGCTTCTGCAAACGTTCGACTACGCGCGCGCCGTCATCGGGCTCGAACACCACGACGCGGCGTACGACGGGCTCGAACGGCGCCTCAAGCTGCGGATGGCCAGGCAGGACATCCTGCGCCGGGCGGTCAGTCCCGTCCGGTTCTGGGCGGTGATCGACGAGGCGGCGCTGCGCAGGCCCATCGGCGGGACGGCGACGATGCGCGCCCAGATCGAGCACCTGATCACCGTGGCGGAGAGCATGCCCAACGTGAAGGTGCAGCTCCTGCCGTTCTCCGCGGGCGGCCATCTCGCGCTGGGCGGGCCGATCACGGTCGTCCGGTTCGCGGAGCACGACCTCGACGACGTCGTCTATCTCGAACAGCTCACCGGCGCCCGCTATCCGGAGGGCAGGGAGGCCGGTCGGTACCAGGAGATCATGGACTCGCTGGCCATCCGCGCCGCGTCCCCGTCCCGCACCCTGGCACTGCTGAAAGAGATGCTGACCGACGGCTGACGCCCGATTTTCTCGCCACCGCTCGAACAAATGTTTGAATCGGCGGGTACAGTGGGGGCATGTTTCAGGCTTCGCTGCTGGACGACACGGACGAGGGCGGTCCGCGTCCGCTGAGTTCGGCGCGGCGAACCCGGCTGGCCCACGGCGCCTGGGTGGACGTCCTGCCCGGCTGGCTCCCGGGCGCCGACGCGCTGTTCGAGCGGCTGCTCACGTCCGTCCCCTGGCGCGCCGAACGCCGCCACATGTACGACCGCGTCGTCGACGTGCCGCGCCTGCTGGCGTTCTACGACGAACGCGACGAACTCCCCGACCCCGTCCTGGACGAACTGAAGGCCGCCCTCAACGACCACTACGCCGCCGAACTCGGCGAGCCCTTCCGCACCAGCGGCCTCTGCCTGTACCGCGACGGCCGCGACAGCGTCGCCTGGCACGGCGACCGCATCGGCAGAGGCGCCACAGAGGACACCATGGTCGCCATCCTCTCCCTCGGCACCCCAAGACCCCTCCTACTCCGCCCCCGCAACGCCCCTCACCCCAACAGCACCACCCCCACAAACCGCAGTCCAACGCACGGCGGAGCTTCTGGGAACGGCAGTAGCGCGGGGGAGAGGGGCGGGACGGTTCGGTTCGAGGTGGGGCATGGTGATCTCGTCGTGATGGGCGGGAGCTGTCAGCGGACGTGGGAGCACGCGGTTCCGAAGAGCGCCCGCGCGACCGGTCCGCGGATCAGTGTCCAGTTCAGGCCGCGCGGTGTGCGCTGAGCCCGGCGGCCCGGCCGCGTCAGGTGTCGGTGCCGCCTCGTTCCCGGGGGATTCGCAGGACGAAGCGGGCGCCCCGTTCGCTGTCCTCGATGGTGAGCGTCCCGCCGTGGATGCGGGCGATCTCGCGGGCGATCGGGAGGCCGAGCCCCGTGCCGGTGGCGTCGCGCGCCTTGCTGGCCGCCAGGCGCGCGAACCGCTGGAAGACGACGTCGCGGTCCTGCTCGGCGATGCCCGCGCCGTCGTCGAGGACCTCCAGGACGGCGATCCCGTCCTCGCGGCGGATGGTGATGTCTATCTGCGTTTCGGCATGGCGTTCGGCGTTGTCCAGAAGGTTCGTCAGCAGCCGGACGATGCGGAGCCGGTCGCCGAGCACCGTCACGCCCTCCTGAATGTGCGGGACGGTCCGTCTCGTACGCTCCGACCTCGCGAGTTCGATGGTGACGAGCGCGCCGAGGTCGATGAGTTCGGTGTCCTGCCAGGCGGCGGCGTCCAGGCGGGCGAGTTGCAGCAGGTCCGTCACGATCGCCTGGAGTCGTTCGAGGCTCTGCAGGACGCCCCGCGCGGTGCGCGGCCAGTCGACCTCGTCCGCGGCCAGGAGGGCCTCCTCGATCTGGGCGCGGGCGGCGGCGATCGGGCTGCGCAGGTCGTGGGAGGCGTCGGAGGTGAAGCTGCGCTGCCGCGTCAGGGCGCCCTCAAGGCGGTCGAGGGTCGCGTTGGCGGCCTCCGCGAGCCGCCTGATCTCGTCCTGGTTCTCCGGGACCGTGACGCGGTGGCCCGACTCCCCGGCGGTGATCTCCGTGAGTTCCGCGCGGATCGCCTCCACGGGCGCGAGCGTCTGGTCGACAGTCCCCCACGTGCGCAGGCACACCAGCAGCACGACGAGCAGCGACACGCAGATCAGGAACATGATGAGGCCGGGGGCGACGTACCAGGGGATCGTCGGCGTCGCCGCGTAGACGACCGAGCTCCCGTTCGGCTGGTAGACGCGCAGCGCGATCACCCACATGCAGCCGTGGAGCCCCTGGGGCGAGCAGAGGACCCGGGCGGCGTAGATGTCCGCGCCCGCCGGGCGGAACCGGGCGATCGGCGGCGCGTCCAGCGTCCGCTGCGTGCTCGCGGTGACCCGGTGGCTGCCGTCCACGAGTTGCAGGACGACGTCGTCCGGCGCGCTGAGCCCGCCCCGTACGGGTTTGCGCCCGGCCTCGTAGGCGATCCGCAGCGCCGCCGAGGTGGCCTCGTTCCGCTTGTAGTCGCCCGCGCGGCTGCGCACCCCGACGATGATCAAGGTGATCAGGACGGCGCAGATCAGGGCGGCGACCGTTCCGGCCATCACGGTCATCCGCACCCTTATGGACCATGAGCGCCATCCGTTCAACCGACCTCCCGCTGGTGAGGTAATGACCGGCCAGATCGGAATCAGTCCCCCGAACAGCCGCGCAGCGCCCAAGAGAGGACAAAGAAATGGTTCACGGCATCTTGGCCTCATCAGAAGCCACAACGCTGGACAAGCGCCCTGTTAGCATCGCCGGTTATGGAGCTGCGCCAGCTTGAGTACTTCGTGGCGGTGACGGAAGAGGGCGGCTTCACCAGGGCGGCGGCCCGGCTGCATGTCGCCCAGCCGGGCGTGAGCGCCCAGATCAGGCAGCTTGAACGCGAGTTGGGGCAGCCGCTGTTCGACCGGTCGGGGCGCGCCGTCCGGCTGACGGAGGCGGGCGAGACCGTCCTGCCCTACGCGCGGGCGGCGCTCGCCGCCGTCCAGGGCGCGCGGCTGTCGGTCGACGAGCTGACCGGCCTGCTGCGCGGGCATGTCACGATCGG
Organism: Actinomadura meridiana; assembly: GCF_039537545.1. Taxonomy (NCBI): domain Bacteria; kingdom Bacillati; phylum Actinomycetota; class Actinomycetes; order Streptosporangiales; family Thermomonosporaceae; genus Actinomadura; species Actinomadura meridiana. Next base: position 46,720 of record NZ_BAABAS010000020.1, on the reverse strand, counting down.
CACGGTCGACTGGATCCAGTCGCTCGACCTTCCCGGCATGCTCGCCGGTTTCCATCGAGATCACCCGAATGTGGAGATCACGGTCGTCCAGGAGAAGGCCGACGCCCTGACGGACGGCCTGCGCGACGGACGGATCGACCTGGCGTTTCTCAGCCTCGGCTCCGAGCCGCCCGAGGGAATCGCGACCCGCGACGTCATCGAACAGGACCTCTACGCCGCCGTCGGCCACGGCCACCCGCTGGCCAGACGGTCCACGATCACGCTGCGGGCCCTCGCCGACGAGGACCTCATCTGCCTGCCGAAGGGCACCGGGATGCGCGCCGTCCTCGACGACGCCTGCGCCGACGCCGGTCTCCGCCCGCGCGTCGCGTTCGAGGCGGGCGAACCGCCCGTCCTGGCGCAACTCGCCGCGCACGGCCTGGGCGTCGCCGTCCTGCCCGAGTCCGCCGCCCGGGACAGGCCGGACGACCTGCACGCGATGCCGATCGTCCGGCCCCGGCTCAGCGGCCGGATCGCGCTCGCCTGGCGGGCCGAGGAGCCGCGCAGTCCCGCCGCGCGCGCCCTGATCGCCCGCGCCCGCGAACGGCTGCCCCCGCCGCCCCGATCAGGCGGCTGAGGCGGCGAGCGCCTCGTCCAGGACGCGGCGCAGGACGTCCGGTTCGTTGGTGATGATCCCGTCCACTCCGAGCCGGGCGGCCTCCTTCATGTCCCCGGCGTCGTTCACCGTCCAGGTGAGAAGGTCCATGCGGGCCGCGTGCACGTCCGTCACATAGGACGCGGTCACATCGCCGAACGTCGGGTTGATCTGGTCGGCGTAGGAGGCGAGTTCCGGCAGGTCGGCGGCCTTCGGCGTGCCGAGCAGCCCGACCGGCACGTCCGGGAGGACGGCGTGGAACCGGCGCACCGACGCCCAGTCGAACGACTGGACGGCCAGCCGCCGCTCGGCCGGGTCGGACCGCAGCCACGACGGCGACCGCCGCAGCGCCGCGGCGACGCGCTCCTCGATGCCCGGGTAGAGGTCGGGACTCTTGATCTCCAGCAGCAGCCCGATCCCGCGGTCTCGCATGTCGTCCAGCGCCTGGTCCAGCGTGGGAATGCGCTCGCCCTTGTACTTCGTCCCGAACCAGGACCCGGCGTCCAGCCTCCTGATCTCGGCGAGCGTGAAGTCGGAGACCTTCCACGGTGACCGCTTCGGATACACGTCCTCGACGTTCGTCGTCCGGCCGAGCGTGGTGTCGTGGATGAGGACGAGCGCGTGGTCCTTCGTCTCCTGGACGTCGGTCTCGAACACGTCCGCGTGCTGCGACGCGGCCAGCCGGAACGCCGCGATCGTGTTCTCCGGCGCGTACGCGGAGGCCCCCCGGTGCGCGACGTTCGTGATCTCGGCGCTACGGGCCCGACCCGGACCGCCACCGGGGGCGGAGCCCGCGGCGGCCGCCACGGGGACGATGAACGCCGCCGAGGCGGTGACGGCGACGAGCGCGAGACGGTGACGTCGGTTCATCTTCACCTCTGGGAAGCCGGGGCATGTCCACCCCAACCCTCAAGCCGTCCGGTGACACCGGGGTGACGGGCCGATAGCAGACCGTGTATCGCTGGTGACGATACGGATCGTCATCCATTCAGTACGCTGCGGACACGGCCCTTTGATCAAAAATGGCCCTAACGGCCCTCATCCACCTCGCCGAGCTCCGGATCGGCCCGCATCCCCGATCTGGACGCCTTCGACAGCACCAGCGCCCCGAGCAGCAACTTCCGGCTGCGCCGCAGCGGCCGCGGGAACCGGACCCGCCGCACCGACGACCGCGCCACCGTCTCCACCGGTGCGGGAAGCCGGGGGACCGGCGGCGTGGGGAGCCGCCGTGGCGTGCCCAGCCGCGTCGGACGGCTTCGTCCGCGCAGCTTCACCGCCCGGCCGAGGTCCCATTCGTCGGCCTCGGCGAGATGCGCCAGGTCGAGGACGGCGGCCGACGCCAGCACCCGTCCCCGCGTTCCCTTCGCCATGTCGCTGAGCCGGGCCGCCTCGTTCACCGGGTCGCCGATCACCGTGTACTCGAACCGCTCCTCGGCGCCGATGTACCCGGCGACGACCGGCCCCGCGGACACACCGATCCCCGCGTCCAGCATCGGCACCTCGGCGCGCAGCCGCACCGCCAGCTCCCGCGCGGCGCCGAGCGCCCCGCCCGCCGAGTCCTCCAGCTGCGTCGGCGCCCCGAAGATCGCGAGCGCCGCGTCCCCCTCGAACTTGTTGATCCAGCCGCCGTGCCCGGCGACCACCGCCACCACGACGCCGAAGAACCGGTTGAGGAGCCCGACGACCTCGTCCGGCGTCCGCGTGTCCGCCAGCCGCGTCGACCCGGTGAGATCCACGAACAGCACGGCCACCTCGCGCGTCTCCCCGCCGAGCGTGATGTCGCCGTGCTCCAGCGCCAGGTCGGCGACCTCCTCGCCCACATGCCGTCCGAACAGATCGCGCAGCCGCTCGTGATCGCGGAGCCCGGCGACCATGTGGTTGAACCCCGCCTGCAACTGCCCGACCTCGCTCGCGTCGTACACCGCGACCTCCGCGCCGAGGTCGCCGCGCTCGACCTGCGCCATGCCCCGGCGCACGGCCCTAATCGGATCGGCGATCGCCCGTGTCGCCATATAGATGACATAGACGCCCGCGACGAGCGCCGCGCCGCCCACCCCCAGAATCGTGACGGCGAGCTGCGTGACGTTGATGTCCGGCGCGGCCAGCGCGGCGACCGCCACGCAGATCAGCCCGAACACCGGGATCGCCGTCCCGAGCGTCCACGCGAGCATCACCCGCGTCGTCACGCCCGGCAACCGGACCCTTCTCGGACGCTCCGCCGCCAGCACCAGCGCCGCCGCGGGCCGCAGCAACCGCTCCGACAACAGATAAACGATCGTGCAAGTAGTGGCGGCACCCAACAAACACGTCAACCCGGTCTTCACCGCCAGCCGCCCGGTGAACAGAACAAGATCAATCACCGCCCACCCCAACGCCCCAACCACCCACAGAACCCCGATCAGCAGCGTCAACCGCAACGGCCCAAGCAAAACAGCACGCCTCTGCCGCCGATCAGGCGGTTTCCTTTCCCGGACGAACCGAACCACCGGCCGCCACAACCGCAACCCCATGGCCAACGCGACGGGAACCGCCACAACCGGATAACCAAAGAAAGCGACCGCGTTAACCAGGTGCGCGTGGCCCCTGTCGTCCAACGGAGGGTCCGGAACCACGAACGTCGCGAAAAGCAACACCACCAATGAACCGACCAGGTTCGCCACACCCACGACAACAAGCAAGACCCAGCGCACACGAATTTCAAGCAAACTGGTCACGTGCGCCTCCGGAGGGATGCCCGGACGGATCATCCCACGACGCAGAACGCCCCGACGGCATAAGCCGCCGGGGCGAACCACACTCAGGCGGTCGTGCTCTCCGCCTCCACGGCGACCTTGACCCCACTCGCGTCCTGCGAACTACGCCGCACGAACGGCCAGCCCACGACAATAAGCGCGGCCCACGCAGCCATGACGTACAACGCGACCCGGGTGTCGCTCTCCCACGCGATCGTCACCGTGACAAACGCGAAGAAGGCGAGCACCGCCCAACTGCTGTAGGGGGCCCACGGCATCCGGTACGACGACTTCGGCAACGCCCCCGCCGCCGACCTCCGCCGGTAGATCATGTGCGCGACCACGATGACCGTCCACACCAGGATCGCGCCACCGGTCGACACCGACGTGATGTACTCGAACGCCTTCTCCGGCACCACCGCGTTGATCACCACGCCGATCCCCATGACCAGCGCCGAGATGACCACGGTAAGAACAGGCACTCCCCGCTCACTCAACCGGGAGAGTACCTTCGGCCCGTCGCCGTTGACGCTCGCCGTCCGCAGCATCCGCGACGTCGAGTACAGCCCGCCCGCGTTGCAGGACGACAGCGCCGCCGTGAGCACGACGAAGTTCACGATGTCCCCGCCGCCCGGAATGCCGATCTTGTCGAACGCCAGCACGAACGGGCTGGCGCCGCCCTTGAACGCCGTCCACGGCACCACCGCGAGGATGACCAGCAGCGACCCGAGGTAGAACAGCGCGAACCGCAGCGGCAGCGAGTTGATCGCCCGCGGAATGTTCTTCTCCGGATCCTTCGCCTCACTGGCGGTCACCCCCACCAGCTCGACGCCCAGATACGCGAACATCACCATCTGCAACGTCATGATCGTGGCGCTGTACCCCTCGGGGAACACGCCGCCGTGGTCCCACAGGTTCCCGACCCGCGCCGTCTCCCCGGCGTCGCTGAACCCGAAGATCAGCACCCCGAGCCCGACCAGGATCATCATCACGATCGCCGCGACCTTGATCATCGCGAACCAGAACTCCAGCTCGCCGAAGAGCTTCACCGAGATCAGGTTCACCACGAACAGGACCACCAGCGCCACCAGCGCCGTCTGCCACTGCTCGACCCCGGGCCACCACTTCTGGATGTACTTCCCGGCCGCGGTCAACTCCGCCATACCGGTCGTGACCCAGATGATCCAGTACGTCCAGGTCGTGGCGTACCCCCAGAACGGCCCCAGGAATTCCCGGGCATACCCGGCGAACCCACCCTCCGCCCGCCGATACGTGAGCAGCTCACCGAGCGCCCGCATGACAAAGAACAGGGCCAACCCGGCGACGGCGTACGTCAGGATCAGACTCGGCCCCGCCTTGGCGATGTTCTCTCCGGCACCCAGGAACAACCCGGTGCCGATCGTCCCGCCGATCGCCAGCATCTGGATCTGCCGAGTCCCGAGCCCGCGCTGATACCCTTCCGCGCTCTGGTCTGGGAGCTTGTCGACCACGCGGCCTCCTTCACATCACAGGACCCCGCCCCTCTGGAACGGCGCCACCCTCCGGTCACGCACCGCTGCGCAACCCGGACAGAATAGACGTGAGTACCCGCCGCAAACCCCAGAGAACCCACCGTGCCCGGTCACCACCCCCGAACCCCCGGTTACCGGTCAGTATCGCCCGGTCACGAACCCTCCGTATCCCCCGGTACGCCGCGTATCACCCACAGACGATCCCCCGCCTGCCGCACTCCACTCCCACGCAAACCGAGTTGGCGCCGTCCACGGCCATCGCGTATGCTCTCGACCGTCGCCAAGCGCCGGAACCACCGGCCGCGACACCCCTTCAGAGCCACTAGGCTCGGAGCAGCAAGGTCCTGTGGAGCAGCTAGGAGTGCTCGCCACCCTGTCAAGGTGGAGGCCGCGGGTTCAAATCCCGTCAGGACCGCCCAGACGTGCCCAGCACGTCCCGGGCAGGTAGCTCAGTCGGTACGAGCGTCCGCCTGAAAAGCGGAAGGTCGGCGGTTCGACCCCGCCCCTGCCCACCTTGGTCTCTGACCAGCGGAAACACCGGTAACGGATTGATCACCGTCGGTGTACACCGCTTGAACAGAGGAAAACTATCCCCGATGGGTACCGCCCGTACGCGGCGCCCGAAGGACCTCCGAGCAGGTACCTTCCAGCCCGCGATCAACTCGTTCACCCTCCACCTCAACGCCGAGGGGAAGTCCCCGAAGACCGTCCGCACCTACGCCGAAGCAGCGCAGTGGTTCGCGGCCGAGCACCTTCGACGCAACACAGAGCACACCGACTGGGACGACGTCACCGCCGACGACGTCCGCGCCTGGACGGTCTGGCTCCTCAACACCTACTCCGACAGCTACGCCAACAACCAATACCGGGCCCTACAGCAGTTCTTCAAATGGTGGTCCACCGACGAAGAACTCCCCAACCCCATGGCGAAACTCCGCCCACCCGCCGTCGGCGAAAAGATCGTCCCCGTCTTCACCGACGAGGAACTGGCCAAGCTCCTCAAACACTGCGAAGGCAAGACCTTCACCCAACGCCGCGACTACGCCATCCTCACCCTCTTCAGAGCGACTGGTCTGCGGCTCTCAGAGTTGGCCGGAATCGTCTACGACCCCGAGGACACCGAACGTAGCGACCTGGACCTGATGCGCCGCGAACTCCTCGTCACCGGCAAAGGCAACAAGCAGCGCATCGTCCGCTTCGGGCACCCGTCCGCCCGAGCCATCGACCGCTACATCCGCGTCCGCACCAAGCACACCTACTCCTCCAACCGCCACCTGTGGCTGGGCACCCACAACCGTCCACCCATGACCGCCAACGGCATCTACCAGATGGTCGTCCGCCGTGGCGCGGAATGCGGCGTCGCTGTCCACCCGCACAAATTCCGTCACCACTTCTCCCACACCTGGCTCGACAAGGGCGGCGCCGAAGGCGACCTCATGGAACTCAACGGCTGGTCATCACCCCAGATGCTCCGCCGCTACGGCCGCAGCGCCGCCAGCACCCGAGCCCGCCGCACCTACGACCGCATCATGGAGGACTAACAACCGCCACGAAGCCCCGGCGCCTGACGCGCCGGGGCCTCACTGTGATTCATCCTTCTCAGTTTCTTCTTCTGGCCTGGGCGGATCGCTTGGCCAGCCTCAGCATGTAGGCACGCTTGGCCAGCTCGGCCCGCCGTTGCCGCTCCTCCAACGGAAGCGCTCCCTCTGGGTCAACCTCCCGTTCGAAACGGGCCAGGAACGCATCCCTTCCCGGCTTGGTGCGCTTCTTGCGATCCCTGGTTTTGCTCCAGGAAACGAGCACCGCGATCCGCTTGTCGATACCCGCCAACATTCCCCCTTTCCTGAATGGTGAACGTCGGACTGTTGTCACTTCCCCTATTTGCTACCTCCCTTCGATGAAGGAATGGCATTTTTTGGTCGCCTGCCAGGGCTTAGGTGAAGCACCAGCCGGTGTCGCAGGTGCCGTCTGCTTCGTCGAAGGGGAGAGGGTCTGTGGCGGGGGTGGCGTCGGCGAGGGGGGTGTTGTAGCGGGTGAGGTAGACGGGGTCTTTGCCGAGGTGGGCGCGGCGTTTGTTGATGGTGGCTTCGAGGTGGCAGGCCTTGGTGAAGAGGGTTGGTTGGGTGCGGCGCATGTCTTGCCAGGTGGTGAGGCGGTGGAAGGGGCAGAACCAGCAGGCGGATTTGGGTGGGACGGGCAGGCCGGCGGAGCGGATGATGCGGGGGCAGTCGGTGCGGCGGATGTGGAGGTCGAGGAGGGGGTAGACGATGCGTTCATAGGGTTCGTGGCGGCGGGCGTTGGCGCGGTGGATTTCGTCGAGGCTGATGCCGATGGCGATGGTGGCGGGGTTGGTGGGGCTGGCGCCGTGGGCTTTGAGCCAGCGGCCGATGACGCGGATCTTGAAGTCGGCGGTGCAGGAGCGTGTGCCTGGGGCGCCGTTGCTCATGCGGACGGGGATGGGGATGGAGCGGGAGCCTTCGCGCATGAGGCGGCCGTAGAGGGTTTCGGTGGTGCCGTCGCGGCGGATGCGGCGTAGTTCGCGTAGGTCGACGCCGTGGGCGGCGGCGTAGGGCGCGGCGTGTTCGCGGATGTAGCGCAGGGTGGCGGGGTGTTCGGAGTCGTCGCCGACGTTGGCGAACAGGAAGCGTTGGAAGTTGATGTGTCCTTGGGCGGCCAGGACGAGTGCGGCGGTTGATTGCCAGCCGCCGCCATAGCTGAAGGCGCGGAGCGGGCCGCAGGGTGGTGGCGTTCTTGGCTTGGTGGTTCGCTTCTTTGGTGGGTGAGGGTGGGTCTTGGTCGTGCAGTTGCGGTGTGGCCGGGGTGCGCGGTCGGTAGGTAGGGGGAGGGCTTGTTGGTGGTGTGAGGGCAAGGCGGCCTCCGGCTAGGTCTGGGTGGTTTGGGGTGTGGGGCGGGTGGCGCCTATGTATTGGTGTTCGCGGTAGGGGTTGCCGGTGAACAGGGCTATGCGGACGACGTCGCCGGTGTGGGGGGCGTGGATCATGCGGCCGTGGCCGTGGTAGATGCCGACGTGGTGGATGGTCGCGGGGTCGGCGGGGTTGGTGGCGAAGAAGAGGAGGTCGCCGGGCTGTAGGTCGTGGCGGGGGATGTGGGTTCCGGCGTTGTATTGCGCGGCGGCTACGCGGGGGATGCGGATGCCTGCTTGGGCCCAGGCGTATTGGGTGAGGCCGGAGCAGTCGAAGCCTTTGATGCCAGCGCCTTGGGCGGTGCCGTAGGTGGGGCCGGTGGGTCCGCCGCCGCCCCAGGAGTAGGGGGTGCCGAGCCAGTGGAGAGCGGCGCGGACGGCGATGGCACCGCGTCCGGTGGCGGTGGGGGCGGCGTAGCGGGCGGCTAGGTCGAGGACTTTGCGGACGTACCAGTCGGCGTTGTTGTACTGCCAGATCGCCTGGCGGAGGTGTTTGCCGCCTTTGCCTGCGTGGTTAGCGCATAGGTAGTGGGCGGCGCCGTAGATGGCGTCGGCTGGGTTGTAGCGGCTCGTGTGGCCGTCGTGGTCGCCGTCTACGCCGTAGGCGGCCCAGGTGGTGGGGATGAACTGCATGGGGCCGCCCGCTCCGGCGGAGTTTGCGCCGGAGTGGACGCCGGGTGCGGTGGAGCGGCCGTGGTCGGATTCGAGTTTGCCGATGGCGGCCAGGACGTTCCAGGGCAGGCCGGGGCAGGTTTGCGCGGCGTCGAGGTACCAGCGCAGGTAGGCGGGTGGGATGTCGCGTCTGGCGTGGGCGGTGGGTGTTCCGGGCAGGGTCGTGCCTGCGGCGGAGTGGTCCCCTCCGGCCAGCAGGATGACGAGTGCCAGGGGGAGGGTGAGGGCGAGGACGGCGGCGGATGCGGTGGCGGCCTTCACCGGGTGGGCCGCCGGTGGTGGTCAGTCTTGGGCGCCGGTGCGGGCGCGGCGTTGGGCGCGGTACCCGGCGCCCTTCTTCGGCTGCGGTGTGGGTGGTGAGTCGGGTTCATCGGCGGCTTCCCCGGGTTCGCGATGGGGCTGCCGCAGCACTTCGCGGACCGCTTCCCAGGAGTAGCGGAAGTCCTTGCCGGTCTTGAGGGCGGGGATCTGCCCGGCGTTGGCCATCCGGCGGACGGTCTGAGACGACAGGCCGAGTTTGGTCGCGAGTTCGGCGGTGGTGAGGACGTCGGGGTCGCGGCCGGGTGTCTCGGTCATCGCGCAGGCTCCTGGGTTGGTGGTCATGCTGTCCTCTCAAGTGTGGTCGATGGGTGCTGCGGAAGCGTGGCTTTGAGTGTGATGGCGTTTCAAGAAACTGTTTGACGATACTTGCGCTCTGTAATTCTGGCACGTACGGTGATCGCTCAGCAACCCAGAGCAATGAATCGGGGGTACTGGGTGAGTCTTCAACGAAGCGGACCGATCCCGGCTAATCGGGCGGGCGGGGCCATGGACGTGGTCGTGGTCGGCGCGCATGGCGGCGCCGGGACGTCCACGCTGGCGGCGCTACTGCCTGCGGCTTGGGACATGGGTTCGATCCGGCCGCTGCTTCAGGTCGGCCGTGCGCCGTTGCGTGCCATGAGCCGTCCGGTGGTGCTGGCGGCGCGGAATACCGTGGTGGCGGCAAGGGACGCGACGGCGGCGATCGGGGCGCTGAACGGCTGGGGCGAACGTGTGTCGGCACTGGCGATCGTCAGCGACGGCGGCCCGGAATCGCGGGACGCGACGGCCCGGTTCGCGCTGCTGGAAGGGCGGGTGGGCGGTGTGGTGCGCGTCCCGCATGTTCGTTCTCTTCGGCTGGTCGAGGATCCGTCCACCGTCGAGGTGCCGGGTAGGGCGCGGCAGGCTCTCGACGAACTCCGCCGTCTGACCGGCCGGGGGTGGTGATGGTCCTACGGTCGTTCGCTTTCGTGCTGGAGCCTCCGGTGCCCGGGGAAGGAGAATCGGGGGTGAAGGTTCCTGATCCTCCACCGGCGCCGCCCCCGGGGCTGGATCAGAAGATGGAGACGCTGCTGTCGTGGGGCAAGTGGGGCGTTCTCATCTGCGGCGTCGCAGGTCTGTTCATCTGTGCGGGCCAGATGGCCATCGGACGCAAGAACCGTTCCACCTTCGCGGCTGACGGCGCGACCGGCATCCCATGGGTGCTGGGCGGGCTGAGCCTGGCGGCGACCGCTGCCCCGATCGTCGGGGTGTTCTTCAGGTGAGGCGGCGAAGCGAGGATGCTCCCTGGTGGCGACGTGGCCGGGTCGTCGCGGCGGTGGTGGTCGGCGGAGGGGTCATGGTCGGTCTTGCCATGCCTTCGGCGTTCAGGGAGGAACCCGAGAGCCGACCGACCGTTGTGTGGACTACCGCGCCGAGCGGGAGGTTGGTGAACGCGCCGCAGGTGTCGTTCGCCGGTCTGGCATGGCGGGACTACCACGGTGTTCTGCTCCCTTACGCCGCTGATGACGGGCCGCGCCAGACAGGCGACGATCTCGCGCTTGGGTTCGCCCGGACGCCGCGTGGTGCGTTGCTCGCCGCGATCCATATCGCGGTGCGGGCGAACATCCAGTGGGGGTCGAAGGTGTTCGGGCCCACCATCGACGAGCAGGTCATCGGCCCGGACGCCGAGGCCCTGAGGCACTCAATGGATGAGGCGTACGGGCGGCAGCGTGGCGATCGGCCGGAGGGCGCTGAGTTGGGACGCGGATATGTGGTCCTGGAGGGTTTCCGCTGGCTGGGCTACTCACCGGATGCGGCGAGCCTGGATCTGGTGTCGGCGGGGCCTGGCGACAGCGATGTGACCGCTCGCGCGGTGACCCGGATCGAGGTCCGCTGGCAGGACGGTGACTGGCGCGTCATCGCCCCACCGGGTGGGACATGGGCCGGGGCAGCCTCCCCGATCGACTCACCGGACGGCTACGTCCTGTTTCAGGACGGGAGTGGTTGATGCCTCCGTTCGAACCCTGCTCACCGGTGGTGGACCCGGCCTGTGTCCAGCCTGTGGACAACGATGGTGGCGGTATCCCGTTCCTCCCCTCGCTACCTGACATCCCGGGTGCGATCGGCGCGAACGTCATGGACGAAGCCGCCAAGTCGTTCCAGTCGGCGGTCGGATGGTTCATCTCGAGAACCGCAGCCTGGTGGGTCACAACCCCTTCGCCCGATCTGGAGGGAGAACCTGCGATCGGGCATCTGCACCTGCTGATCCGTCCGCTGACCGTTGGGGTGGCCGTGCTGGCGCTGCTGGTCGTCGCGGCAAAGATGGCGGTGTCTCGCAAGGCCGTCCCGATGATCGACGCGGGACGTGGCCTGGTGGTCCTGGCGACGGTCACTGTGATCGGTACGGTCGTGGCGAATCTGGTGCTGCGGTGGGGCGACGAGTGGTGCGGCTGGGCGCTGGACGCATCCTCGCAGGGCGGTTTCGCCGAGCGGATGACCGCGCTCGTGACGATGCCGAGCGGGGCCCCGAGCGCGCTGGTCCTCGTGTTCTCGCTGATCGCGTTGGTGCTCGGCATCGTCCAAGCGCTCCTACTGCTGTTCAGGGAAGCGGCCCTGGTGATCCTGGCCGGGCTCCTCCCCTTGGCGGCCTCAGGCGCGATCACCAAAGCGACGCAGTCATGGTTCGGGATCGTCGCGGGCTGGATGCTCGCGCTGGGGTTCTACAAGCCTGCTGCGGCGACGGTGTACGCGACGGCTTTCATCCTCGTCGGAGAAGGCAAGAGCCTGCACGCGGTGCTGATGGGCTTGGCGATGATGCTGATCAGCCTGATCGCGTTTCCCGTTCTGCTGAGGTTCTTCACCTGGACCACCGGCGGAGCCGAGTCGGGTAGTGGCGGCGGAGTCCTCGGCGCCTTGATGGGAAGCGCGGCCGCGCTTGGTGCGCTGCGTGCCTACGGCGGTGGAGGGTCCGGGTCTGGAGGATCGAGTTCGGCGAGCGAGCACGCCAGTTATCTCGATCAGCAGCTCGGAGACCAAGACGTCTCGCACCCAAGCGACGGACACGCGGGCCAATCAGCCGGGCAGGACGGTGGGCAGGCACCGACCGGCAATGTCGACGATCAGATCTCGGATCCGAGCGCTCCATCGGGCGCTGGCCAGGTGGGTGCGGATCAGTCCGCGGCGCCAGCCGAAGGTGGTGAGCCGGTCGGACCCACACTCGTCCAGACGGCGGAGAAGGAACAGCAGCGCGGCGAGGAAGCCGTGAAGTGGGTTGCCACGGGTGGCGCCGGTGGTCCGACCGGAGCAGCTGGTGAAGGGGGCGGCGGCAATGGGGCATGACGTCCGCACTTACGGCGGCTGGCGGCGCCAACACGGCATCGGGCTGCTCGGGATGGACACCGTCTCGACATTCGTCGCGCTTGCTGCCGCGATGCTGCTCGTTCTGGTCGCCGCCATCGCTCCGGGATCGCTCATCTACGTCCTTCCGCCTGCGGCCATCGGCGGTGGGTTGGGGCTCGTCCGGGTCGGAGGCGTTCCGCTGGCGCGGCTGGGGCTGGCGAGGTGCCGCTGGCAATGGGGTGTGCTGCGCGGCCAGAACCAGTATCGGGCTGGGGTGGTCGTCGACCATCCGCGTGCGTTCCAGCTCCCGGGTGTCCTGGCCCCGTTGACGCTGCTCAGTGCGGAGGACGGGTACGGCGGCCGGTACGGGATCGTCTGGGACCGCCGCACCGGCTTCCTCACCGCGACCCTCCGAGTCGTGCCGACCTCGACATGGCTGGCCGACCGCGGTGACGCCGACACATGGGTGGCCTCGTGGGGCGGCTGGCTCGCCACGCTTGGACACGTGCCTGCGGTTCGGTGGGTGACGGTGACGGTAGATACCGCGCCCGAGCCGGGATCCACCCTCGCCGACGCCGTTGAGCGGTCTGTTGTCCCGACCGCACCGGCTCCGGCGCGCATGATCATGAGCGAGCTTGTCCGGACGGCGCCCGCCGCTGCCGCCGATGTCGACACCCGAGTCTCGATCACCTTCGATCCCAAGACGTCGTCGGCCAGCCCGAAGGACCTGTTCGAGGCGGTCGCCGAGCTGGGACGCACGCTCGATGGGCTGGCGTCGCGGCTCGGTGCGTGCGGAGTGTCCGTCCTGGGACGGGCCACAGCCGCCGAGATCGTGGGTGCGGTGCGGACGGCCTTCGACCCGCAAGCGCGCGGTGACGTCAACCGGCTGCTCACCCGTCCGGGCTGCGAGGAGGCCCTGTCCTGGGCCGACGCGGGACCGGTCGCCGCGACCGAGCACACCGACCGCTACGAGCACGATGGCGGGGTCTCGGTGGCCTGGGCCTGGCACGAACCGCCCCGCCAGAACGTGCGCTCGGACGTCCTCGCCCGGCTCGTCGCGCCCGGTCCGTTCCCTAAGCGCGTCAGCCTCCAGTACCGGGTGTTGCCCGCGGCTGCGGCGAGCCGTGTCCTGCAACAGGAGGTGAACGCGGCGGCGTTCCGCAGCCAGTTCCGCCGCCGAACCGGGCGGGACGAGACCGCCCGCGATAGCTGGGACTCCGCCCGCGCCCGCCAGGCCGCTGCCGAGGAAGCGATGGGCGCCGGGGTCTGCCTGGTCTCGATGTACGCGACCGTCACCGTCACCGACCTCGGGATGCTTCGCCGTGCCGTCGCGCACGTCGAGACGTCCGCCGACTCGTCCAAGATCCGGTTGCGCCGCCTGTGGGGCAGCCAGGCCGCCGGGTTCGCCACCACCCTGCCCTGCGGCATCTGCCCACCCGAACTTTCTAGCCGCCTACTCCACTGAATCGGAGGTCAGCGCTTGCCCAGTGTCGAAACACAAGCCATGTCCGAACCGCTGGCTCCACCATGGGGATGGCGCGGACACGGTGCCGGACGCGCCGCACATGTCGGCGCCGCACCGGAGTTCCAGGCGACCACCACCCAGGTCTGCGGCCTCTACCCCTTCACCGCCGGGTCCGGGACACCGACCGTCGGCACTCCGGTCGGACGCCACCAACTCTGGGGCGAGGTCGTGTGCCTGGACCCACTCGCCTGGCTCCGTGAAGGACTTGTCACCAACCCCGGGATGTTCGTCCTCGGGCAGCCCGGCACCGGCAAGTCCACGCTCGTCAAACGTCTGGTCACCGGAGCGGTCGCCACTGGCACTACGCCGATCATTCTTGGCGACACCAAACCTGATTACACGATGCTGGTGGAGTATCTGGGCGGTCAGGTCATTCGGGTCGGACGCGGGTTCGACCGCATCAACCCGCTCGACGCCGGTCCCCTGGACGAAGCCCGGCGACATCTCAGCGGTGCCGACGCCGAGACGCTCCGCTGGGAAGTGCGGTCACGGCGTCTCTCCCTGCTGCTCGCGTTGGCGACGCTCGTCCGCGAAGCGCGCATCACCAACGCCGAGGAGGTCGTCCTCGGCCGTGCCATTGACCTTCTCGACGAGCGCCTTACGCAGGAGCCGACCATCGTGGACGTCTTGCGGATCCTGGAGCAGGGGCCGGAGGAACTGCGCACCGCGACCCGTACCGACACCGGCGACGCATACCGGGCCCAGACACGCGACCTCGTGTTCACGCTGGACCTGCTCATCTCCGGGTCGTTGGCCGGTGTGTTCGATGCGGCCACCACTCGCCCGCTGAACCTGGACGCGCCCGCGATCAGTGTCGACATCTCCCGCGTCCGGGCGGCGGGCGACAAGCTCCTGACCGCCGCGATGCTGTGCACTTGGGCCTACGCCTTCGGCATAGTCGACGCCGCGACCGCCCTCGCCGAGCTCGGCGCTTCCCCGCGCCGCTCGTACCTCGGCGTCATGGACGAACTCTGGCGTGCCCTTCGCGGCGCCCCCGGCCTGGTCGAGCACGCCGACGCTCTTACCCGTCTCAACCGGGCCAAGGGCATGGCCTCCATCATGATCACTCACTCGCTCGCCGACCTGGACGCCCTGGCCACCGAGGAAGATCGCGCCAAAGCCAAAGGCTTCGCCGACCGTTCAGCCATCACCGTCCTGGCCGGTCTCCCGCCTCGCGAGCTGGCCCGTGTCCACGAGATCACCCCGCTCACCGGCCCCGAGCAGCAGCTCGTCACCTCGTGGTCGGCTCCCGACTCCTGGCAACCCGGCGCTCGCCATCCCGGACGCGGCAAGTACCTCATCAAGACCGGTGAACGGCTTGGCATCCCGGTTGAACTCTCCCTCGTCGGCCCTGAAGCCAGCCTCTATGACACCGACCAGGCCATCCGGGCGGACGCATGACCCGGGCGCTGGGACCGCGACCGTCGCTGTGGCACTCACACGCGGGCGCCGGGTGGCTGGTACTGGTCGCATGCTGGACGCCGATCATGGGCCACGGGGCCGCTTGGGTCGCCGCGAAACTGGCGGCCAAGGCGACAGGCGGGACCGTCATGCCGTTCGGCACGGAGTTCGCCATCGCCCTTACTAGGGGACGGACCGACCTGGCCTGGCCAGGAACGCCGACGCCACTGGTCTTTCTCATCCTCACGATCATGATCGCTGCCGCCACCGGTGTGGTCTGGGTGGTCTGGAGCCGGATCGCGGAACGTTATCCACAGCCTGGGGACGCCGTCGCCGCACTCGCCGACAATCCCGGCCTAAAAGCTCTTCAGCCGAGCGCGACCAGCAGCAAAGCGATCTCGCTGCGGCGTTCTCTCGCCAAGTCCGACCCCGACGCCTTGAAGCCGGACGACATCGGCCTCGTTCTGGGAGACGTCCTGTTGCCGGGCGTCCGGAGCGGCCCGACGTTGTTCGCGTCGTTCGAGGACACGGTTGTGGCGTTTATGGCTCCGCGCTCGGGCAAGACGACGACACAGTCCATTCCGCACGTCATGTCGGCGCCCGGCCCGGTCATTGCCACCAGCAACAAGGCTGACCTCTGGTCGGCGATTGCGACGGTCCGTGCCGAGCGGACCGGCGGGAAGATCTGGCTGTTCGACCCGCAGCACATCACCTACCAGCCGCAGGCCTGGTGGTGGAATCCGCTTGCCAGGCTGTCCACCGTCGAGGACGCCCACCGACTGGCCGGACACTTCGTCCTCACCGTCGACGACGGCCAGAAGAAGGACCTCTGGGGGCCCGCCGCGCAGGACCTGCTGTGTGCACTGTTCCTGGCCGCCGCGACCTCGGGCCGCTCGCTCCACCATGTCGCGCAATGGCTGGACGAGCCTGCCGTCCCGACACCGATCGAACTACTCCAAGAGGCCGGATTCCACCTCATGGCCTCGTCCCTCAAAGGCACCCAGAACGGCGCCGTCGAGACTCGCGACGGGATCTACCAGACCGCCCGCACGGCCGCGAAAGCGCTCCGCGACCAGGAGATCCTCGCCTGGGTCACGCCCGCCCGCGATCTGCCGGTGTTCGACCCGAGCGCTTTCGCTGGCTCCCGCGACACCTTGTATCTGCTGTCGAAGTCGCTGTCGGCGGCGGCTCCGCTGATCGCCGCGCTCACCGACACCACCATGCGCGCCGCCGAACGCCGCGCCGAACAAGCAGGCGGACGCCTCGACCCCCCACTGGTCGTCGCGCTGGACGAGGCCGCCAACATCTGCCGCATCGCCGACCTGCCACAGCTGTACTCGCATCTCGGTTCACGCGGGATCATCCCGGTCACCATCCTGCAGAGCTATGAGCAGGGCGTCACTGTCTGGGGCGAGCCCGGCATGGCCGCGCTATGGGGCGCCGCGACACGCAAACTCATCGGCGCCGGTATCGACTCGCCTCGCCTCGTGCGTGACCTGGCCACCCTCATCGGCCAGCATGACGTGCCCGTCCGGTCCATCACCTACAGCGACGGACGCGCCAGCGAGCAGATCTCCCTGCGTCGCCAGGAGATCCTCGAAGCCGCCGACATCCGCGCCCTGCCGACGGGGACCGCGCTGCTGCTGGCCACCGGCACGAAACCCGCCCTCGTCCGGCTGCGCCCCTGGTACACCGGCCCGCACGCCTCCGCCATCTCGCAGGCCATCAAGACCGCCGACTCCGCCATCGCCGACGCCGCCCGTCGCTACCACAACCGCCCAGACGACCCGTCCACGCCGTAAGCCACGTCGACAAGAAGGGGGCCTTCACATGCACGCACCAACAGCTTTGGAGGCTTCATGCCCGACTCTGAGATGCCCGCGACGGACAGCAATCGCCCCAAGTCGCTGTACCCGAACGTCACCGCCTGGGTGACCCAGCACTTCGTCCCGATGTACCGGCGCACCCTGGGCGGTGAGTTCCGCTGGTGCGCCGAATGGTGGCGCCACGGCGAGGCCATCTCCCGGCTCACCGCGCTCTGGTTCTCCTGGGAGGCGATGCGGCTGCAAGGCGCCACCGGCATGGCCCTCTGGTACCGCGACCACCTCGACCACCAACTACCCGTCCTGCTCGGGCCGCGCGGCCCCTTCTACCAGTGCACCGAGAACGAACACCTGGCTCCGCACGAGGCACGCATTGTTCCCGTTCCCGCCTGGTGGTTCACCCCTGCCTCGGACGTTCCCGTCCTGGTCGAGGGCTGACACCACATCTCCGCAGCAAGAACCTATGGGAGAACCTGCATGCCCGACTGGGTTGAAGCCACCCTGCTCGCGCTCGACGCCTACCAACAGCACCTGCTCGGCGATCTGCCCAACGGACACCGAACCGACCGGGCCGAAGCCCAAGGGGTCCTGCACTCGCTGGTCGTCGACCTCGTCCGCTACGGCGAAGGCAACCGCTTGGACGTGTCCGACCTGATCCACTCCCTCGTCCAAGCTCAGATCGACCGCGGCGGCGCCTTGAGTAACCCCCGCTACAGCTTCCGGCTCAACACCGAGGTCCAGTTCCATGACCGGGAGGCCGAACACCATCGGGGCTTCATCACCGAACTAGGATCCCGCGGGCGCGTAGAAGACGCCGAGTGCGTACTGCGCGTCCCAGGGATCATCGACCCCCAGCGCACCAGAACGTCCCAGTTGGAGCCCGCCAGCCGAATGGTGCCCCAGTGGACGCGCACCTGCGGGATCGTCTTCTCCGCGCTGGAGGCTGAAGACGCCCTCATCGAGATCATCACCCGCCTACCGCAAGGACACGAGGCTGACCCGCAGATGCGTGCGGACGCGGCCGAGTTGTCCACCGCACTCGCCCTCTGGTCAGGCATCGAGCCGGAGCGAGTACTGCACCACGTCCGGCACCTCGCAGGCGATCATCCTTACCCGCCCGACGACCGCTCCTTTGCCGCTCGGCGCGCCGCCATCGCGTTCCCGAACAACATCGCCGCCCTCCTAGCTGGCGAACAAGACCATCCGGTGCCTTCCAGCCGTCCTGATCCTCCGCACTCCAGTTCACGTCCGCGCGGGCTATGAGCACCGCCCGCCCAACCTTTCGGAGGTACTCAGATGCCCGACCATGACGAGGCCATCGCCGTCGCGCTCGATGCGTACCAGCGGCAACTCCTGTCCGATGAGACCCTCAATCACCGCACCGACCGCACGCTGGCCGAACCCCTGATCGAGTTGTTCGTCGAGCGGCTCGCCCGCTACGCCGACCGGCGAGACCTCGACGTTCAAGGCGCCTTCACCGAGATCCACGAGCAGAGCATCGACCGAGGCGGGCACGACCACGACCCGCGCTACAGCTTCCGGCTCGGCGCTGAGGTGCAGTTCCGGCAACTGCGCACCGCTTCGAAGGACAGGCCGCCGTGGCGCGGCTTCATCAGCGCGCTTGTCGGCTCGCCCGACGACCAAGCCCGGTGCACAGTGCGGATACCCGGAATCAACAAGGCACTGCCCGTCACCGCAGGTGAGCTGGAACCAGCCGACTCGTTCCTGCCCATGGCCACCCGGACGGCCGGAACCGTCATCCACGCCCGTGAAGCCGAGTCGACGATCGTCGACATCGCCGTCCGCCTCAAGCGCGCCGCCAACAACGGTCTGGTCGCCGACGAGCAGGCGTTCGCCGACCTCGCGCAGCTGACCACGAGGCTGGGCGTGTGGTCCGGCGGACGCTCCGACGCGATCATGCGTCACCTCCACGAACGCATCACGGCCGCCGCCCAGGAACCCGCGAAGGGGAGCCGCAGACCGGACGCAGCAGCTCGCTTGGCCGCAACCGATTTCCCCCAAGACCCGGCGTCCTTCCCTTCCGAGGACCCGCCACCGGCCACTAGACCCAAGCCCGACGACCCACCAAATCAGCGCAAGCACCGTCCGTAAACGCCACCCGTAACCGAGTCACATGGAGGTTGCATGGCCGAAGCCGGCACCGAGGAGTTCGCCGAGTTCGGAGCCGCCGCGCTGGACTCCTTCCAGTCCCTCTTCGAGGAAACCGAGCACCTCGACCACCGCAACAACGACACCGACGCCTGCGAACTCCTGGGCGACCTGCTGATCGACCTGATGCACTACGCGGAGCGACGCGGTCTGGAGTTCAACGACGTCCTCGCCCAGGCGCACGGGTACTACCTCAGCGAACAGAACAGCCCTGACGTCTTCGCGATCGGGTCGGCGGTACAACTAGAGGGCCTGGCCGCGGACGAGGCGTTCCTGTTGGGCCAACCAACAAGGGGCATCGTCACCGGGCTTCTCGTCCCCTACGAGGGCCCGACCGAGTACCACGTCCGGTTCCTCGGCGAGACCGGCAGCCGAAGGATCATCGCCGCCGACTTGGAGCCGGCGCCGCCCTTCCCTGCCGCGTCCACAGCCCAGGGCGTCATCAACGACCCGCTACACGCCGAAGAGACACTGACCGAGACCATGACGCGGATCGGCCGAGCCGACATCAGCGGGGTACGGCCACAACAGGACGACCTCAACGATCACCGCGCCCTACTCGAAGCCCTGGTCACCTGGAACGGCATGGAAACGCACAACGTCACGGACCTCCTACTGGCCAAGGTAGAACCACGCCTCGCAGGCCCACATCGACCAGGCGCGGTGGCAGACCAGCCACTCAGCCCAGCCCAGATCGCCGCGCAGGATTTCCCCATGCCGCTCGACCAAGGGCTGACGGCGCATCACCCTGACTCCCAACCGGCGGCCCGTCCCGCAGCTTCGCCCAACGCACGGCGCAACCGCCCCAATAGCTAGACGCCCGCCTGCGGAAACTTCGCACGACACGCACCACCACACGATTGATCTCTAGCTTCTAGACAACCAAGCTAAAGATCATCAACTTAAGTATATGATCCCGCGTCCACGTTGCCTCTCAGGGCTGGGACGCCGCCACACGGAGGTTCCCCTGAAGCACTTCTTCGACTACGTCACCCAGCAGATCAGGACTGCCGACTCACTTCCCTCGCTCCTCGCAGCCGCCTTCATGGGGCTGGAGCTGATCGAGCGCGCCACGACCGTGCTGGCCCAGACCGGACCCGAGGACGCCTACCAATCCGCACTCGCCGAGGCGACCGATGCCTGGTGGGCCCTGGCCGACGCGCCGACCCTCGCCTGGCCCGAGCGATCCCTTACCAACGATGAACTCCAGGAGTTCGCCGCCTCAGTCGGTGCTCTGGTGCTGGTCGTCGCCGAAGCGATCCTCAACGTGGCGTCCAAGACCACTGAACCGGCCGACCGGGTGGCGTGCCTGAGAGCCGCCCACCATGCCGGTAACGTCCACGCGGCGATGGGGTAGGTGATCATGCACCACACCGCAAGACGCATGAAACTCGCGACTCACGCGCTGACCGCCTACGAACAGCAGGCGTTCCCCGGCCAGCCACCGCTCCTACAACGCGACACGCTCTACACCGAGGCGCTCCTGGCCGCCCTGGTCTGCGACCTGGAGCACTACGCCGCCTACCACGGCATCAACTTCTCGGCTGTGCTCGGCAACGGCAGAGAGATCAACGCCCAAGAAACCGCCGAGGACGCTCCGTTCAAGGTCGGCGACCAAGTACGGCTAACCAGGCAGTCCGACCTCTGCGGCACCATCGTCGCCTGGCAGAACACCGCGTCCGACACCGAAACGATCTTCATCGTCGAGGTCCCCGGCCTCTCCTACCTCCATGCCGAAACGGCCGCCAACCTGACCCCGGCACCGCCCTTCCCACCAACCAACACGAGCTTCGGCCCGATCA
Source organism: Actinomadura meridiana (assembly GCF_039537545.1). Lineage (NCBI taxonomy): Bacteria > Bacillati > Actinomycetota > Actinomycetes > Streptosporangiales > Thermomonosporaceae > Actinomadura > Actinomadura meridiana. The sequence goes on along the minus strand of NZ_BAABAS010000020.1, from coordinate 25,910 downwards.
CCGACGCCAGCCAGGCCGAACAGACCTACATCAGCATCATGGCCCAGCTCCCCAAGGCCCTGGTGCCGACCCGGCGAGCTCTTGAACAGGACCGAGAGCTGCTGCTGTCAACCCTGAGCTCCTGGAGCGGCGTCCCCGAGACGCGCATCCAAGACGAACTCCACCCCATGCGCCGCTCCGCTCCGTACCAGGAATCCGCGTCCAGGGAGGCTAAGGCGGCAAGCGCCGATTTCCCCGCGCCGATCACCCGAGAAGCGCCCACGCCGCGCAACGAACCCGGCAGAACCAAGCAGCCGCCATCCTCCTCCGGTGGGCCGATAAACAGCCCCTGACCTCAAGGAGTCCAGATGAGCACTCCCACCGCCATCCCTCATCTCGGCAACCGGATCCGCCCCAGCCCACCTACAGATCCGTTCACCACAACTCGGCCGCGCGATCGGAGGACAACGCGATGACACACGAACGCGAACACGAGGACGTCCGGCGGAACTGGTTCGCCGAAATACTCAACAGCACGCTCAACGACCTCGCTTACGCCGAGCAGGTCATCACGTCCTACGCGGCCCAGGAGCCCGATGGCTTCATCGCTTGGGGCATGGCGGAGGGCGAAGCCGTCCAAGCCCACCAAGCACTTCGTCGGGCGCCCACGCTGCGTACCGCGATCACAACCGGCTACGACGCCGTCAACGCGACCGCCGACGTCCTGTTCGCCCTCGCGGGAAACATCTCACAGAGCCTCGTTCGAGCCGCCGAACTGGCCAATGACCCTGACGACAAGAGCGCCTGCCTCCAAGCCGCCCTGCACTCTGGGCGCCTCCGCGACGCCCTCCGGTAGCCCCCGTGGTCACCTTCGGGGAGATGGCAGCCCTCGCCACCGAACACCTCACCGACATCCAACGCCAGACCCACGTCAAGCACCTCGCCCGCGACATCCAAAGCCGCACCATCCCACCCGAACTCGCGCGTCTCACCCATACGCTCACCCGCTACTACGACCAAATCGCCGACGGCTTCGGCTCACCGCGCGGGGACGACACAGATGTACGGGACGCTGCCCGCCGTGCCAGTGCCCGGCTCAGACAAGCCGAACGACTTCTTGGCCCACCTGCACAAACCGAGGCCCCAAGATCCATTCTGGCCCAGAAACTCCGAGCCACTTCCATCGCCCTGGGCTGTGGGCTGGACCTACTCTCGACGAACTTTCCCGTCACCACCGATCAGGTGACCTCCGTCAATGCAGCCGTGATTACCACGCCCGAAGCAGCACGTTCTCTGCTGCACCAAGTCAGCGTCTACACAACCACCCTCAGTCACCTTGTGAGTCGCACAAAGACCCCCGTCAACCGGGCTGCATCACCATTGCTGCGAGCCGCGGTTATCGCGCATGCGCACAGCCTGGATCACACATCACCAACCATCGCGGCGGTCTCGCTCCACCACGCGCCAGACCGGATTCCACCTGTCTTAAACGAAGACAACGGTCAATCCCTGGTCGGAATCAACGGCAGTATTCAGCGCCTGAGTGGACTCGCCACCGACACTTCGGTCCCCACCTGGAGATACCTCGCCCGAGCGGCCACCATCATCTGCGACCTCAACCACAAGATCGTCCAGCAGCTGATCTACAGGCTAGAAGAGCTGGACAATCCCGACCATATACCGGCCCTCCAGCAAGCGAAAGCCAGCATTCGACACACCAGCACCGCGTGGAAATCCATCATTCAGAAGTGGGACGAATACGTCGGTCATTACGGTCACCCCGCCTACGGCCCCGCAACCGACGCAAGCGACCTCATTATCCGCCTCGGTCGCCGAATCCACGCCGATCCCGCCTGGACCCCAAGTCCCCGCGCTTCACCCCGCGTCAGACCGCCCCACGAACTCGCCACTGACCTCGCCCAAGCAGCCGACCTCATCGCCCTCACCGTCAAAACCACCGAAGCATGCAACATCATCGCTAGCTACCAAACCGTCATCATCGACGTGGCCGCAACCGGCGTCCTCAACCGCCAGAAGAACCCCCCAATCCATCGAAGCCAAATTGCCCTGGCGGCAGAGTCCCTGGTGGCTCGCTCCGACGCCGCACAATCCAAAGGACGTCAAGCCATAACCACCCTCGTCCAAGCCATTCAGAACCTAGAGGCACCACCCACCTCCACCTCGATGGAGATGCAACTAGCCCTTCACCGAGCCGACATTCTCACCGAACAAGAACAAGCCAAACTGGCCGCATCCGAGTTCCCGGGCTCACCTCCGGAGCGTCCAAACAACGAATTGTCATCCCCCGATATACACTCCAAGCCAAACGTCACCAAATCATTTCCGAAAACGAATCCAATCAAGCGATGAAAAGGTGGCTACTTGATCGCCTGGACTCGGGAGGTGCGGCGGGTGGGAAGTAGTGCCGTCCCTCCCGGGCCTGGCCGGATGGGGATAGGGGGCGGGGGCAGAGTGTCAGGTGGGTGAGGGGCTTGAGCGTGAGGTCTCGTAGTGGCTGACGATGCGTTCGGCGGTTTCCTGGAGGTCGACCAGCGGCTGGCGGGTGTAACCGCTGGGGGTACGCCACGCGAACACCTTGGGCTCGACCCAGATGTTCAGCGCCGCGACGTTGATGACCGAGATGCCGCTGTCGTCGCTTCGGCGGGTGGCGGGGATGCCGCGTGCGCTCAGTGCCTCGGTGAGCCGGTTCGCGGCGAACGCGGGGGCGATCACCCGGTTCGTGGTCGGCCGAGAGGGCGGCACAGCGAGGGCGAACCAGACACACTTGCCCGTCTTCGAGGTTAGGCGAGAGCGCGTGATGTGGGTTCCGGTGCTGCGGCAGAGGGCCGCGACGATGGACAGCCCCTTGCCGTGCTCGTCCAGGGGGTTCTTGTTGCGAAGGACGGGCCCGCGTTCTCGGCAGGTGTCGAAGACGCAGACCACCAGTTCACTGGTGGGACGAGTGCGCGCCCAGATCCACAGTTCGGGTGGCGCCTGGTTAGCGCTGGGTGCGTGCGTGTGCGCGTTCGTCGCCAGCTCCGACACCGCAAGCTTGGCGTCCTGAATCGTCTCGCCGGCGAAGCGCAGTTCGCGCATGGTGCCGGCGAGAAGCGCACGGGCCTGAGACGCGCAACTCGGGTCACGGGCGAGTTGAAACGCGCGTGCGCCGCCGGACCATATGTCGGCGACGGGGTCGCCGGTCAGCATCGACCGTTCCTGCTCATCGCCCTGGGCACGTGAACGTGGGCGAGTCCCGTCGCGGACGATGCCATGCCGAGGGACGAGGGCTTCATAGGATCAGTCATGGGTTGGACCTCCTGCGTCCGATCAAGGTCTCGGACCGGTGCTGCAACACCGGTCCGAGACCGCTTCCACACCCTGTTGTCCGGGTGGGCCTTGCCGGGCCAGCCGGTTCCCGATCTCTCCCTGACGTGGTTCGCCCATTGGTGCGGGCAGCACCTGAGCTGTGTGGCCAGCGTGTTGTGTGACCCGTCGCCATCATGCACTCACAGAGCGCATCTGTCCATGCACTTGTTCATCTCCTTATGCGACTTCGTCAGTAGAAGAAGATAAAGGATCATGGCGTCTCTGCCACACTGAGCGGCATGTCGAATCCGCAGAGTCCGACAGTCCGGCATCGTCGCCTTGCTCGCCAGCTGCGCCAACAGCGGGAGAAGTCCGGTCTCTCCATGGAGAGAGCTGCGGCGGCACTGGGCTGGAGCCGCCCCAAGCTCCTGCGGTTCGAGACCGCCAAGACCCGCCCCAGGCCCTCGGACGTCGAGGAGATGCTCAACCTGTACGGAGGGGACGAGGCCCTCAAGCTGGCGCTTGTGCAGCTGGCCCGTGACATCCGCAAACGGGGCTGGTGGTCGGCGTTCAACGATGTCCTGACCGGATCGTTCGCCGAACTGGAGGACGACGCCAGCCAGATTCGCAGCTGGCAGGTCCAGTTCATCCCCGGCCTGCTGCAGACCAGCGAGTACGCGCTGGCGCTCGTCCGGATCCTGAGCCCCGAGGACGCTGAGGACGTCCTTTTGCGGCGGGTACAGGCGCGCATGGCCCGCCGTACGATCCTGGAACGAGAGGAGGCCCCGGCCTTCGCCGTCGTTCTGGACGAGGCGGTTCTTCGGCGAACGGTCGGAGGTTCACAGGTGATGGCGCGCCAACTGGAGGCGCTGGCGAGCGCTGCCACGAAACCCAACGTCAGCATTCGCGTCATGCCCCTCGCGGCGGGCGAGCACGCGGGGATGGACGGGCCTTTCGTGGTCCTGAGCTTCGCCGGTGCGTTCGACCAGGATGTGGTCTACCTCGAAGGCATGGGAGGTGAAATCTACATCGAGGATGTCGGGCAGGTCGGCCGCTGTAATGTGAGGTTTGACCGCATTTGCGAGCAGGCTCTTTCCGAGGATGACTCGGTCGCCCTCATCGCCGACATCGCGAAGGAGTACCAGCAGTTCCATGATTCTCCGTGATGAACTCTCGCTAGCTCAGTGGCGCAAGGCCACTAGGAGCAGCGCTAGCGGGAGCGACTGCGTCGAGCTCGCTGGCGTTTCGCGACTGATCGCCATCCGCGACTCCAAGGATCCCGATGGCCCCAAGCTCCTCATTGACCGCAGCGCCTGGAGCAAGCTGGCCGATCAGGTGAAGTACGGCGAACTTGACCTGTGACACCAAGGCCCGCACGTTCTGAGGCCGACCCACCACCAGGACGATCTCGCGAGCGTCTTCTCGTCGTCCGGGACGGATCTGGGCCGTGTGGGGCGATGCCGAGGATCTCGGCCAGCCGCGTCTCCGTGGCGTCCCCAGGGATATCGGGACTGACTTGATCGCGCTCCGCCAGGTTGTCGCCGGAAATGCGGCCTCGGCTGCCGGATGCGGTCATTGACTAGCGTCGGTCGTCCTCCGAGACGGACCCTCACCAGAGAGAGTGAGGAGGAAGCCGACGGTGACGACAGCCGATCAGCCATCCTTGTTCGGACCCGACCCTCACGAACCGCTGGTGAAACCTCCAGGACGCCTGGAGGAGGAAATGCGCGTCCTGATCACGGTCAAGGCGGCACCGAACCCTTCGGGGACCTACGGCGAGACCGTGTGCGTCGCAGGCATTCGGATCGACGTGGAGCCGACCCGGTGGATCCGGCTCTATCCGATCAACTTCCGTGACCTGGAAAGCGACAACACATTCCGCAAGTACGACATCGTCTCCCTGCGTGCCCGGCCTGCCCACGCCGACCCTCGGCCGGAGAGTTATCGCCCGAACATCAGTACCGTCCGGACGGAAGCGAACATCCCGAAGTGGGAACGGCGCAAGGTTTTCGTCGTCGACCACGTGCAGGCGTCCATGTGCGACCTGCTGGCCAACGTCCGCGAGCACCCACCGGCACGCTCTCTGGCCGCCATCCGTCCACGGGTGGTCAAGGACATCGACATCAGGACGCACGGGGGCTGGAACGCGGACGAGCAGGCGAAGATCGATCGTTACGTTGCCCAAGAGGACCTGTTTCGCAAGGGCCCACGGACCCCGCTCGAAGCTCCACGGTTCAAGGGCTGGTACGAGTACCTGTGCCAGTCGACGACCTGTAAGGGCCATCGACAGGGCATCTACGACTGGGAGTGGGTCGCTCTGCAACGAAACCTGCGCGGTCGCGGCGACGCCGAGACCAAAGAGCAACTACGCCACAGATTCTTCGAGCAGATGTGCGGCCCGGACAGGGACACGATCTTCTACGTGGGGAACCAGGCCAAGCATCAGCAGACGTTCATGATCCTGGGAGCCTTCTACCCCAAGCGCTGAGCCTCGGCCGCTATGGCGGCGGCCACCACGTCCCGATGGCAGCGTTCCTGCTCGGCCTCGAAGCACAGCAGCGCCACCTTGCGCTCAACTGACCAACTCGCGATGGTCGCGAGCCATTCGCGCGCGGCCGGTGCGTCCAGCTGCTCCGCGAAGCGTTGTTTGGCGTCGTGGAGCTCACCGGGGCTTCCGCCGAAGCCGGCGCGGTTCTCCTTGGGGTTGCCCAGCGGCCGAGCATGTTCGTAGCCGATGCCCACCGAGTCCAGCGCTTCGGCCAGCGCCCGCTTGCTGAATCCGCGCTTGCGTGAGATCGGGTTCAGCCGGACGTCCACCAGCTGAGAGACGCCTTCAGTGGACAACTGCGCCAAAAAAGACGCGAGGTCGTGCCCCTGATAGCCAATGCCGGTCAAGCCGGTCCGGCCGGTGAACTGATCGGTGACGGACATGCCGTCCAGCCTCTCATGACGATCACGGCCCTCCCCGGGCTGGGCGATATCACCCGTCCAGACGACCGCATGCGGCCCACGTGGGCAGGACCCGTCCTGGAGCCCTGTCCTGTGGACGGCACGCCAGGGGCGGCGAAAGGCGGGGGTCGTGGCTTTCCAGAGTTGGTGGGTTTCTCAGCGGTGGGTTCAGGCATCCGGGCTCTGGCCGTGGACGTAGGTCGAGTGATGGGCGCTAGGGCCTGCCGGGCAGCGTCGGTAGGGCGTCGGACGTGGAACGGGCTCGCGGCGGGGCCATCTCATGGCGAGGATGAGTGCGACCGGCCAGGCGATGACGGTGGCGCAGCAGATCGCGTTGAACAGCATGATGATGGTGATGTCGTCGACGCCGCGGGCCAGCGCGATGAGGGTCGGTAGTGCCGCCAGGAAGGCGAGGAGGCCGATTAGCGCGAACCAGAAGTAGATGCTGTTCTGGACGGCGGTCATCGTCGTGCTCCTTCCGTTGGGTCAAAGGTTCCGTCGCCGGTTGCGGTCGGGGACCTGGGACGGTGTTCGCCGTGCGGGTGGGGCTTCGGAGGGCCGTTTCGCTGTCGTTTCGAGTGCCTCGTCGATGGTGAACGGGAAGTCTTCGGCTGCCCTGGCTATGTCCGCTCCTCGATCAGGATCTCGACGTCCGGCTTCCGGGACGGCTTTGGCGATGGCGTGCTCGGGCAGGTTGGTGGTGATCTCCAGGACTGCCCGCAGCTCAGCGGGTTGGGGCTCGCGCCCCTGAAGGCGGAGCTTGGCTCGGAGGTCGTGGGCGAGTTGGCCAGCTCGCTGTTCCTGCCGGGCCTGTTCCCACTCGCCGCGGTCCGGGCCATGGACGCGCGCAGCCCATTCAGCACCGGTGCCCTCAGGGAGTTGCGCGCGGTTGGGTGCTGGGTCGCCGGTACGAACATTGGGGTCGCGGGCGAAGAAGGGCGCCGCCTCGGCCATGGCGTCCAGCGGGCCCTTGCCTTCGCCGCGAAGCCGGTCGTAGTGCGTCATCCCGTGTGGGTGCAGGCGGCGCAGTTGCTCCTCGCATCGGCGGACGGCGAGGGTGGCGGAGGCGTTGTCGTCAGCGTGGGAGACGGCTGCTCCCCACGCTCCGGCGACGTCCAGAAGGTTCGCCGTGCGGAGCCACTTGCGGTCGTGGGCACGCACCCAGTGGGAACGGGCTTCCGCCAGGGTCGCCCGTCGCGCCTTGGCTTCTGCCCGTTCAGTTTCACGGTCCATGGCCTGCTGAGCGGCTCTTAACCGGTGTTTGCGTTGGGCGAGGAGTTGCTGCCCGGCGGCGACGGCGGACACGAGCTGCACGAGCCTTTGGCCGCCGTGGTGTAGTCCTTCGGTGATCGGGTCTGGATGATTCTGGGTCATGCCGTCCTCCGGTTGGTGGGCTTAGGAGAGGCGGTGCGGGACGAGCGCGTGGTTCCGGTTCGCTGCTCGTTAGGGGTGAGGGGTTGGGATAAGGGGGCGTCCGGCTCCGGGCTGACCGTTGAAATGACCAGGGCCGTGACTTCGGCTGGGGGCATGCCGGTCCTGGTGGCGACGCGGGCGACCTGCCGGGCGATCTGGTCGGGTGGCAGCTCGGCGATCAGATGAGCGGCGGCTCTGGCGGCGGCCAACCGGGACTCGATGAACTCTAGTTTCCCTCCAGAACTCTGCATTCTCTCATCTATCACCAGGTCAGCGAGGGGTGTCACAGAAAGTAGCGCCTTGTGGACAGCCGCCTGTCTCGCCGGGGACAGCAGCTCCGCCGGGTCGTGTCCCTGGGGTAGTAGAGCTGCTTCGAGCCGTGTGGTGATGCGATGGAGGACGGGCCAGGCCCGGATCGCTCCAGCTCGTCCAGCTGGATCACCGTCGAGTGCGATGACCAGTCCGGTCGTTTCGAGGTCGGTATGCGCGGCGACCGCGTTGACCTGGGTGGAGGTGATCGCCGTACCACACGGAGCGATGGCGGCGTAGGTCTCCGGCATTGCCGTGTTGACGGCGATCGCGTCGAGCGGACCTTCGACCAGGAGCGGACGTACCTGGTCCGCGAGTCTGGCGCGTACCTCGTGCAGGCCGAAGAGGATTTCGCCCTTGCGGAAGAGGTCCGTCTCGGGAGTGTTGAGGTACTTCGGGCCCTGAGACTCGTCGCGGCGGCGTCCGATGAAGCCGATGACCTGCCCATCAGGGTCTCGGAGAGGGAACAGGACACGGTCTCGCAGCAGGTCGTAGGTCTCGCCGCCCTCATTCTGTTTGACCAGGCCCGCTTTGATCGATGTCTCATCGCTGTGTCCCAGAGCGCGCAGGCGTTGGAGTAGGGCGTGGCGGGCGCGCGGGGCGAAGCCGACTTCCCATTGCTCCTGCACCTCCTGGCTGACGCCGCGGTCGGCGAGGTAGCGGGCTGCCCAGCTTCCGCTCAGATGTCCTCGGTAGAAGCCGTGGGCGTCGGCGAGCGCGGCTCGTAGGAGGGAGCGGGATTCGTTCGGTCGGTGCTGTACCTCGTGAGTTGTGCTTCTGGTTCGTGCTTCCGGCGGCGGGCTGGATCTCTGGGCGGGTGCGGCCGTTGGATTCTGTCCGGCTTCGGCTGTCACGGCAGGGCTCTGCAACTGACGTCGGAGCCGTGTGCTGATGCGGATGACCTGCTCTCCCACCGCGCGAACGGCGGCTGGTGAATCGGTGCGGACGTCCGTTCCCGCCCAGTGCCGGACCGGTGGGAAGGACAGATGTGCGACCGGCGACCCCAGCTCGGTGAGCACGAGAAAGGCGACCGAGTCGGCAAGGACGCGCCGCACACCGTGGCAGAGGACGGAGTCGGCGGTGTCGAGATGTCCGCCGGGTCTCAGCACGTGGGCGAGCTGGTGGGCGAGCAGCGACGACGCGGCAGTGTCGTCGAGTTCCGGCGCGACCTGGAGGCGCCGCCCGGTGGGTCCGGCGTAGGTCCAGCCTTGTCCGCGGTCGATATAGAAGCCGAGATGCGCTGCGACCTGGCAGAGCCGTTGAAGCCCTTCGGCTGTAGGCATGGCCGCTGCCTCGACGGCCTCGCCGTCGGTCTGTTCGATGTCGAAGACCCTGCGCGGACGTCCGCGGGTAGAGAGGATCTGGATGCCGGTCTCGCCATGACGGACCTGTCGGCCCGCTTTCTGCCACGTCTCATAGGACCGGACGTCGGTCGCGGATCGCCGCTGTGCGGGAATCAACAGGGTGTTGGTGAACCCGTACCGTCCATGTCGGCTCGCCTGCACCAGCCAGGCGTCCCACCCGATACCACCGGTGGTGAGGCGGTCGACCGCGTAGTCGGCGACCCCCTGTAGGACGTCGAGTCGGCGGTGTCGCTGCTCGTCATCGGCCATCGTGATCATTCCCGGCCGACTCGGTGCGGACGGCGGCGATCAGCTGCGTGAGCCGACGGTTGGCGATGGGGAAGCCCTGTTCGCGCAGGCGGCGGCCGAGCCGGTCCCGGCTGAGTTGGCCGCCTTCGCGGTCCACCTCGCGCTGGAGTTGCCGGGCGATGGCCATCAGGCGGTCGTCCTGCCGCCTATCCTCCGTGCCGTCGGGGTCAGCGTCCGATCGTGGCTGTTGCTGGACGGGCAACCGTTTGAGGGCGAGCCGGTCGGTCAGGGGTGCTCGCCATCGCCATGACCACCTGCCGTAGTCCTGCTGGAGTTGGGAGACGGCCAGCAGGTGACGGTGCTCCAGATCGAGTCCTTGCCGGTACTCGGTGATGTGCCAGAGGACCATCCGTCGCCACAGCAGCAGGCTGGACAGTGGTGCGAGGAACCAGCGGGCGGCCGGTATCCGCTCGAACCGATTGACGGAGGTCAACCCGACCCACCGGCGGATCAGATGCCGGACACCTTCGACCACAGTGATGAACAGGGCGGGCATCGCCGCGTTCATCACGCTGCCCGCCACGCTGCCGTGCGCGGCGGACACGTTCACCAGGACGCTTCCGGAGATGTAGACCCAGGCGACCCACCGAAGTACCGGCCAGGGCAGGTCGAGGTACTCCATCAGCAGGTCCCAGGCAAGCAGGACGAAGATGCCGACGTCCATGCCGACCGGGACGATCCAGGCGAGCCCACCGAAGTGCGGCTCGGCCATCTGCCGGATCGTGGTGAACGACCCAAGGCCGCCGAGCACGGCGAGCGCCGCGATCAACGGAACGACTCCGGCCGTCACCCATTTGACGACCGTGGGCTGTGCTGTTCGCGCCACTCGGGCAGTTGCCGCCGGGGCCGTGGTCACCGTGTGCGCCTCTCCATCATCCAGAGGAGCATCCGGGCGACGTATCGGGGTTCGTCGGCTGTGCCGAGCAGCCGTCCGTGGGCGGTGACGTAGGCGTAGGTGCCCTCCGCCCCGGCGCACAGGACGGTCTCGGACCATCCGTTGTGGCGGATGCGCAAGCGCCAGCGTCCGTTGCGCGGCTTGCGTGCTCGGGCGCTGACGCCGATGTGCCGCAGTTCGTAGTGGAGCCGGAGGAGGCGGGCACGCCGTTCGGCCAGCTCAGCTTGTGTGGTCGTCGCCTGCGTCGTCATCGTTCCCCCGGTGTCGGAAGCCAATGGATCGGCACATCCATCAACTAAAGTCGTTGATCAAGAACATGCATCACGTTTCGAGAGCGGTCAATTACAGTGTGCAACTCGGCGTGTTGTCGCTTAAGAACGTCATGGGCTGTGGCGACGTGGCGTTGGCGAGCGGGGCCCGGCGGGAGGTGTGCTCACTGGGGTACTGCTGCCGCTGAGAGCCCCAACGCCTGGGAAATCGAGGCTGGCCAGCTGGGCTTGCGGCCGTTCAGGGGGCCCGTCCCGCCGAACTCCGTGGTGACGGTCAGCGGCGGTCCGTGCCCGTTCGAGATGCCGGTGTGCGTCGCGGGCGGCATCAGCCTGCGCTGGGCGTTGCTGAAGCATACGGATTTGCGCGATGGTCTCCAGCAACGTGATCAGACGGCTCGCCAGGACGAGGATGGACAGTGTCACGCGGTCCTGGACACCGGCCAACGTGAGCAGCCGAGCCGTGGTGCGCAGGGCGTTCCCTGCCGGGCTGGGGCGCGGGATACGACCGTACGGTGCACGGGCGGCACGATCGTAGGCGTCGGCAGCGCGGCGAAGGTGACGGTTGCCGGTGACCTTGGCGGCCACACACAGCGCGTCGGACGCGGCCCAGCAGGCGTCTTCGGCGGCATACGGATTGGTGGCGAGGTACCGACGGACATGTGATGTGGCGTAGGTGGCGGCGCGGACGGCGTCGTCGTAGAAGGCCTGGCGTTCCTCAGGCGTCAGTTCGTCCACCGGCGAGGCATTGTCTGCCGGGTTGTTCCACCGGCGCCGGAGGCGCGGCAGGGTGAGGTCATCGGCGAGTTGGCCGCCGGAGTACCAAACCGGTTCCTCGGCGGCAGGATGTGCGACGGCATAACCGGTGATCTCCTCTGGATCGACCTTGCTGTATCGGGGCCGGACGAGGAGCCCTTGCTGTTGGAGCTGGCGGAAGAACTCGGTGATCGTCCCGGTTTCGTCCGCAGCGCGGCGGACGGCCGTCCGCACGATCGCGCGAGCCGTCCGCGCCGACAATGGCGGTCCGGACGGCGGACGACTGGAAGCGTCCGGAGCCCATCGACGCCGCAACCTGGGCAGGGTCAGATCAGCCGCCAGCTTTCCACCGCCGAACCACACCGGCCCTCCGGACGCTGCGGTGTCATCGGCCAACGCGACGGCGAATCCGGTGACCTGCCCGGCAGACCGTGTGCTGCACCGCTGGCGGATCAGAACGCCTTCAGCCGCCAAGGCGGCGAAGAACTCAGCTTCTGTCCGCGCTCCCGCCGCTGCGACGGCGACATGCCGCCGCAGAACACCGCGAGCCGAGTCGCCGCGCCCGACCCGGGCGGCCTTCTCGTTCTCGGCGCGCTTGGGCCGCCGCGCCGCCGTCCGGTCCGCCGGGGCCGTGGACCGTAGCCCGAACCGCCGTTCCATCTCCCTGCACGCGTCCCGAATCCGGTACCCGTCGTTCCACACCTCGGGACGGGTTCCGTCCGCGCGCGCCAAGGTCGCCACGATGTGGATGTGGTCGTCGGCATGCCGGACGGCGATCCAGCGGACGGCGTCCTCGTCCCCCTCCCTGGCCAACCCGGTCCGTGACACCATCTCGCGTGCGACGTCGGCCCACTGCCCATCACTCAGAATCGGGTCCTCCGGAGCCGCCCGCACCGACACATGCCACACCGGCTTGCGGTAGTTCCGCTCCCCAAGCAGAGCGAGCGGTTGCGTCAGAAGGCCGTCCAAGCGGCGAAAATCGCGGCTGCCATCGGCTTGCGAACCCGGCTCCAACTCGACCGGGCTCCGAAACCCCGCGACGATGCGCGGATCGTGGTGCTCCCCATGCCGCCCAGGCCCGTACAGGTACCGGATCAGGCCCTGCACCCGCTTGCCCCGCAGCACCTTCCCGATCAACGCGCGCCGACCACGTCAGGGAAGGCGCTGGCGCAACTCGTCGGCGAGATCGTCCAGCCGCTGGACGGTCCGCGCCGCCGCCTCGGCATACCAGCGCAGTTGAGGTAGCGGCTCACCCGAGTGCGACGCCGCGACCGCCTGGTTGAGGTTCACCCCGATCCGCCGGGCCTGCCCAGCGGCGTGCATCACCGTCGCCAGCGTTTCCCGCAGCAGCGCGTACTGCGGCTGGACGCTGCCACGCGCCGCGACCAGCACGGCCTGCGCGGCGTACGCGCCGACCGCCAGCCGTTCCCCACTGGCCGCCCAGACCACCAACGCGTGTTCCTCGTCCGACAGAGAGAACCTGACCGACCGCCCCCGGCGAGGAGTGCGATGCGCACGCCGATTCAACCGTCCGGCAGGTGCCACGTACTGCGATCCACCTTCACCGACTATCGCTCTCACCCCCTGATCGCGCTCGATCCCGCCCGCAGAACTGGACCGCGCCCGGTCCAGTCCGCCTTAAGTGCACGATTTCCATTTCTTGCCCCGCGCCGGTCCGGCCCCGGCGGACGGCTCCGCACTCGCCACGGAGCGCACAACGGGCCCCAGTCCCAGAGCGCATTCGCAACGAATGCAGGACCACGGCTGATGCTGGCAAAGCCCCACAGGGTCACGGCCTGTCCACCTGTACCGACGGCAACTCCGGCCTGGTGGGCTTGTGGGAGTACCCGGTTCACCGTTCTCGGCGCGGATGCGGTACCTGCGGTGGTGGCGAACGAGTCTCGGATGGCCTGGGGTCGGTGGCGCTCGAGTTCGGCAGGACGTCACCGATCGAGTTCGGGAAGTCCTTCTCCGCAGGCTCCACCTGGGCTGCCTCACGGTCTGACTGGTTTGCCCTGTCTCGCAGCTCGACGGACGGTTCGCCGCCGACGTCCACGCCGTGGACGGGTGCAAGCGCACTCGCCGCCCGGTGGAAGCTATCGCTGAGTTCGGCTGCCTGTTCGGTCGCCTGCCCCAGCGCGTTGTGCACCGTTGTCACAGCGCGGGCGGGGTCGTCGCCCTGGTCCTGGCCGAGCCGCCCGGCATCCAGTTCCCGTGTCAGGAACGTGTCGATCTGCTCGACGGTCTGCACCAGGCGGAATGAGGTCTGGGCCAGACTCCCCAGAACGCTGTACGCGACGGCCGGTCCAGCCAGGCTCGGTGGACCCTGCGTCAGGTGGTTGAGGGCCCGGACGTTCTCATGCAGCTCAGCGGCAAGCCGCTCGATGTCCTCGTTGTTGGTACCGGTCTCGTGATCGTTCACGTGAGGCGCTCCCCAGCATCGTGTAGGTTTCGACCAATTCGAGCCCCTTTCTCTGAAGACCATGGCTCCGAAGCTTTAAAGCTTCGCGAATGTCATCCTGTCAACTACAGGCAGTGAATGCGAGCCAGATCACCGGCGTGTCATCACCTGCTGGCTTTGAGGGTGCAGGTCGCTGGCTGGAGGTTGTCTGGGAGGGCGGTCCGCCTAAGTGCTGGCCCACAACAGGCTTCAGTTCTACACGGCGACCAACCTCAACGCACCTTGACTGTTCCCCGTTGGCGAGCCGACCCGCAAGCCCATCCACGCGCGACGTCGCCGTGCACATCTACGAGCAGCAGACGGGGAGTGTCGCGACGACCTTGCCCCCTGGGGAGTGGCCGCGCTCGGTAATCCGCTGACGCGCACCCAGAATAGGACCATTATCGACAGTAACCGCCGGACGGCGTGCGCGGGGGGTCGCCCCAAGCTGCGATGAATGGCCCATGGCCAGCACGTATCAAGGTGCTTCGAGAGTCCCTGCAACCGACTGGCATGCTAAGACGGTGTTGGCCCAGTCTAACAATTCCCAGGGCGGAATCACCGGCGCCTTCTATCGTGCTAACCGTATCCTTGATGGTGACAGCTTCTGGGTGCGGGCAATCCTGCCAGACGGTCGGTCCTCCTGGTAAAGATGTGTCAACCTGGCCGACATGAGCGAATCGTCGGCTGAGCTCCGCACGCTTGAGGTTGCGGTGCAGGAGGGCCAGTACCACATTGAGGCGGCGGCCAGGCGAGATGATCCCTGGCCGCCGCCACAGGATGGTCTGACCACGGGGGAGGATCACTGGACGGGGATCGTCACTGGCACCCAGTGGGGTCCGGTCACGGTGCTGCTGCAGACACTTGCGCAGCGGCCGGACGCCGTCTCCGACGGCTGGGAGATGGTCGTTGAACGCGACCTGGTTACCGAGGAAAGCGGTATCGAGGTTCGCAGCATTTTCCGGGAAGAGGCAGTCGGGAACTGTACCGTACCCCCGGGGAGGTACCGGCTCCGCATCCATGTCCGCGGCCGCGCCGACGCGGCGATTTACAACATGGTGGAGAGTCCGCTGGAGACCCACCTCGTGCAGCTCTGGCCCAGCCCGCAATCCCAAGCCCCGGAGATCATTTTCGGGCCGGACACCTATGCCACCCGGGACGGCTCTCCTGCACTCTCCACCTCCCCAGCGCCTGTGAGTAACGCCCGTGAGGACACCAACGCATTCCTCGGCCGCCTGACCACCTATCTTGCCGATGAAGCGGGCATCGGCCAGTTCCTCATCGTCGACGCGTTGCATTCTGCCCTGGACACGATCCAGCCGTTCATCCCAACCGGCAGTCGGACCATCTACCTCCACAACGGCCCAGAACACGACCCCGGCGGCACCGCGCACACCGGGATCACCTTCGTCCGGGCCAACCTGACCGACCCGGACGAAATCCTCACCCGCGCGATGGAGCACCTCGACTTCGACCAGCCGGTCGCGCTAGCACTGCTCTCGGTCCTGCCCGACATCCCCGACGACGCGCGCGCCTACCAGTACGCGCGCAGGCTGGGCGGGCCTCTGGCGGAGGGCAGCTACCTCGCCGTCACCCACAGCACCCTCGGCTATTACAACGAAGGGGAAGGAGACCCACCACCTCGGATCGGCGGGTCCGGCCAGCGACTCCGCCACCACCAAGAGATCCTGAACTTCATGGGCGGCTTCGTCCTGGTGGTCACCGGGCTCGTCGAGATTACCCGCTGGATCCCCGGACCTCAGAGGAACTACCTCCCGCCCACCGGCGAGTTCCAAGCATGCGCCGTCGGCCGCAGGGTTGATGATGACTACTTCTGGAGTGTCTTCGACCGCCTATTCCCGGGCGGTTCTCTGGGGGTCCGCGGTAGCTGAGGGCGGCTGTTCGTCCTTGGAGTGCAGCTCAATGACCGTGCGGTCGAGCGTAGCGGATGCAACACCTGTAGTGCAGCGAAGAGTCCACCGCCCCGAGGTCGGTGGACTTTCGATCTTGCCGAGCTAGCTTTTGGGGGGTTGGCGAGTGGAAGTGGCATCGGGCCTGGGGCTGCCCAGGAAGAGGAAGGCCGCCATTGAGAACAGGGCGATGGAGATGCCGAACGTCGCGATGCTGATGGTCGCGGCGGCGATTGTGGTGGGCCCCAATGGCATTTCGGTCAGGTTGCCGACGATTATCGTGGCAGTGGCTGTGGCCGCTGCCGCGATAGATGAGGCCATGAACGCGATCATGAAGAACACGATCTTGGCGAGTAGGACCTTGCTGAACACTTTCACCCCTATGGTCGAGCAACTCCTTTACTGTGAGAGACCAGAGGCAACGCAAAATTTTCGAGGCTTTTGAGGTGTGATTTTTGCACGTGTAGAAGTTTTCCCTTGTAGGAGCAAGGAACGGGGTGAGCCCCTGGCTGGTCTGATGATTTTTTGACCAGCCAGGGGCCCGCTCGATTCTCGCTTCAGTAGGAGGCTCTGCCCGCCCCGTGCAGGAAGAGCCTTTCATCCTTCTAGCGCCCAAGCATCGCAAGTTTCTTGGGGTGCTTGCGTGTCCGCTGGGTCTTCCAGCTCAAGGCGGAGATGCCCGGGTTAGGGATGCTGGAAGATTTCTGTCTGCCGGACTATGCAGACGACGGTGAGGAACCGCTTGGGAGTGTTCCTGACCGTTCGAGACTCGCTGGACGGGTAACCACATCAAATCCAAACGGCTATATCAGTTTTCTCTTCCTTCCCTTTCCAGAGTGATGGTCGTGACGCGTTGGCTCGTCGGTCCGCTGCGTGCTGTCGGGGGTTGGGCCTAGCCCTCGACGGTGACAGCTCGTTGGGGTGTGCGGGTCAGGCTCGTCTTCCTGGGCTTTCCGGTTCACCCCCGGCCGGGGCCGGCCGCTGGATGCGGCCGGCCCCAGGGGCGTCCTTCTCGACGTCGTTGCTGTCAGAGTCGGCGAGACCCAGGAACGTGAGTGTCCTGGAGAGTGCGCCTTCTTCGTCCAGCAGTTTGATCTCTTTTGCAAAGGACTCGGCATCCCTGAGAAGACGCTTTTCAACGTCCACTTCAGTCCTCCTGGTCCTGAAGCAGCGCCCGGAGACTATTGTGCGCCCTGTCTCGCAACCGGTAGGCCCCATGCTTGGAGATGCCAAGCTGGCGGCCAGCATCCAGGATATGCATCCTGAAGTGATAGTGGAAGATGAGCAGGGCGCGCTCATCTTCCGGTAGGTCGAAGATCAGGTCGCGGAGCTTGGTGTCGGAATCTCTGAAGACCTCGTCATACTCCGGTCCGGGCGGAACTTCATGATGATTTATCCGCGAACGGGTCTTCCAATGGTTCAGGAAGGTGTTCCGGACGATATTGAAAACATAGCCTCGGGAGGTGAGGATCAGGTCGCGCTGTTGTTTGTTCTGCCAAGCACGGAAGATCTTCAGACACGCTTCCTGAGTGATGTCTTCTGCCAGCCAGGGGTCTCTGGACATCATGAACGCCACTCGCAGCATGTAGCGGTGGTTTTCTTTGATCCAGGACGTCAGGTCTGGCGTGCCGTCGGCCTGGGGGGCACTCATTCCAGGATCCCGGCGGGGTCGGCGTTGCCCTGGGGCAACGCGGCGGAGAAGTCACTCTGGCCAGGTAGATTTCGGTGGCCTTCGAGCGCTTCGTGGTCGTGTCCTGACGTTTCCTCTCGCGAGGCGCCCACGCAGGATGGTGGTTCGCCAGAGCGCTTCTCGGTTGAGAACACTCGGCGCTCCTTCCGGTGTCACTGCCCTCGCCCCATTGCGAGGGCGACGGCCAACGACGGGGCTGGATAGCCCCCGTCATCCAGCACGACCATCGGCGGGGCGCGATATTCGCGTTTCAACCGCAAGATCTTTTAGGTGGGCTTTTGAGCTGCGGTGTTGAGGCGACTGATCATCTCGCGGTTGGCGGCTCGGGCTGCGTCGAGGTCCTCGGTGAGCTCGGTGATCTGGCCGGTGAGGTCGACGACGGTCTGTTCCTGCCCGGTGATGCGGTGCTTGAGAGCCTCGATGTCGTCGGGCGCGCCGAGCCCGGACTCGCGCCAAGCCTGCTCTCCGAGGTGTTCGGAGAGCTTGTTTTCCAGGTGGCGGACTCGCGCGTCCAGGCGTCGGTTGCGTTCCTGGGCGTTGACCAGGTCGGCTTGCAGGGAAGCACGGCTGACTGGGGCGCCGGTGGTGCTGCCGGTGGGCTGGGCGCTGGCGGTGTGGGTCTGTTCGAGCAGGTCACGGTGCCGGTAGAAGTAGGTGCGATCGACTCCCGCCCGGCGGGCGATGGCCGAGACGCTGCGTTCGTCGCCGTTGGTGATGGCGTCGTTGATGGCCTTGACGACTGCGGCGCGGCGTCGGTCGGTGGCGGCCTTGCGGCCGCGGGTCATGGGTGTGTTGGTCATGCGATCCGTTCGGGTTGCAGGTCGGGCCGGGGCGGACCGATTCGGGGCATTCCGAGGCCAACGGTGGTGGTGCGGTGCCGCCGGACGACGTTCACCGCGTCGAGGATCTGCTGCTTGTCCTCGACGGAGAGGCCGTCTAGGTCGTCGCGGACCCGGCGGATGAGGCGGCGGATCCGGCGGATCTCCTGGTCTGAGGGCATGGCCTCGGTCTTGGCCCACTCGTCGGCTTCGGCCGTCGCGATGAGTCGTTCACGGTTGCGCAGGAGGTCGGCGAGGTGAGCTTCGAGATCGGGCAGGTAAGACACGTCGGTGCGGAAGTGGCCGCAGCCGACGCAGCGGAACCGGACCGGGCAGTCCTGGCCGTCGGCGGCGACGTTGGTCGGCTCGGTGCAGACTCCGTAGGGAACGGCGACTTCGCCGATGGCTCGGCGGGTGTGTTCGCTGTCCAGTAGGGCCTTGGCGTCGCGCCAGACGCGGTTGCCGTGCCGGTCGAACTGCATCGTGGTGACCCGGTCGACGGCCTCGCGGCGTCGTCCCTCGCCGACCGGTAGTGGGACTGTACGGTTTTCGGCTCTGTCTCTCTTTCGGTGGTAGCGGAGGGTGTCGGCCCGTCACGCTGAGGGGTGATCGAGAGCGACAGGCTTGTTGATGTGGTGTTTTCGGGCCTGTCCGGCCTGATCATCGACGATGTGGTGGACGAGGGCGAGGTGATCCGGGTGCGGGCCCGCAGTCGAAAGGCGCCAGTGCCCTGCCCGGAATGCGCTGTCGAGACCCGCCCGTGTCCATGGGTGGTGCGAGCGGACTGTGGCCGATGTTCCCGTCGATGGACGGCCGGTGGTGCTGGATGTGCGGGTGCGTCGGCTGGCGTGCCGAGACTGGCGGTGTCCCCGGCGGACATTCCGGGAACAGCTTCCCGGGCTGTTGGAGCGTTACCAGCGACGAACCATCCGGCTCACCGCCCAGGTCGGGGTAGTGGTGCGGGAGTTGGCCGGCCGGGCTGGTGCTCGGATACTGGCCGCGCTGGGTGCGCCGATCTCCCGTCACACCGCACTGCGAGCCCTCCTGCGGATCCCGTTACCGGTGGTCGCGACGCCGCGGGTGCTGGGCGTGGACGACTTCTCCCTGCGGCGCTCCAGGACCTACGCCACCGTCTTGATCGACGCTGAGACCCGCCGCCGTGTCGATGTTCTGCCCGACCGCAGGTCCGACACCCTCGCAGCATGGTTGCGCAAGCATCCGGGCGTGCAGGTCGTCTGCCGGGATGGTGCCGCAGGTTACGCCGACGCCGTGCACCAGACCCTGCCCGACGCCCTCCAGGTCGGTGACCGGTGGCACATCTGGCACAACTTCGCCCAAGCCGCCGGCAAGGAGGTCTCCGTCCACAGCGGCTGCTGGGCCAGTGCCTCCCGGGTACGCAAACTCGACGGCGGAAGGACTACCACCCTCGCTCGGTGGCAGCAGGTCCATGATCTGCTCGATGCGGGCGTTGGCCTCCTGGAATGTGCCCGACGGCTGAACCTGGCCCTGAACACCGTCAAACGGTATGCGCGGGTCGACAAGCCCACTCAAATGCGCCGGGCGCCCCAATACCGTCCCACGCTTGTCGATCCCTACCGGGAGTACCTGCGCAAACGCCGGACCGAAGACCCCGCGGTGCCCGTCCTGCAGCTACTGCGCGAGATCCGGGAACGCGGCTACACCGGCAGCCAGAACCTCCTCTACCGCTACATCACCCAGGGCCGCGTCGAGGACGACCGCCCCGCCCTGTCACCCCGCAGGCTCACCCGGTTCTTACTCACCCGCCCCCAGGCCCTCAGACCCGACCAGCCGAACTCCTCGCCAAGACCACCAGCGCCTGCCCGGAGATGAACAGCCTCGCCGCGCTGGTCCGCGGCTTCGCCCGACTCCTGGTCCCAGCCGTCGACAACGCCGACCGGTTACAAGAGTGGATTACCACCGCCGAGGAGGCGAACCTGCCGTACATGCACTCGTTCATTCGCGGGCTGCGCCTCGACCAAGCCGCGGTCCACGCCGCTTTGACCAGGGAGTACCACAACGGCGGCACTGAAGGCGTCAACACCAAGACCAAGCTGATCAAGAGACAGATGTACGGCCGACCAGGTTTCCGCCTTCTACGCCACCGCATCCTCCTTGGATAACCTCACCCTCCGCTACCACCGAAAGACAGACAGAGCCATTAATAATAATATATATAATTGGACAGACCTGTGATCGGGAGAGCGGGGGTGCCCAGAACGGTACGCCACCCTTGCAGCTGTGATCGACGCAGGCGCCTGCGAAATGTATCGACGCTGGGGCTGGGAAAGGTTGGAGAATTCCGGGCCGAGGCGCCGTTCTCCGACGCTTTGATCTCCCGCTTTCCCTCACCGGCCGACCATTTTCTCGTTAGACAAAGGGCGAACCCCAGTGGGAACGGCTGCGGCTGGGCTCAGCTGGCGCGGAGTCGTTGGAGGAGTTCATCGACTTCTGTGATTCGTGCGTACGGCGCGAGTTGTGGTTCCAGGTCGCGGACCATGGCGATGCACCTGGGAGCGTCGATGCGGCTGGCCAGTTCCAGCGAGCGGGTGGCGGCGTCGGCGGCGATCTCGGGTTCGCCATCCTTCAGGTAGGTCTGGGCCTGGTAGGTCCAGTACACGGCGCGGGTCTTGGAACGGGTGGGTCGCAGGAGTGTGATGCCTTCGTTCATGAGCTGGTGGGCTTGGGGCCGCTGTCCGAGATCGGCGAGGCAGCGGCCGGTGTCGGCGGCGATGTCGGCATTCGACATCCAGGAGCACCAGGCGGGCGCCGGGTCGGCGGTTGGGGCGGCTAGGGCCTTTTCCGCGGCGGTCAGTGCGGTGAGGCATCGTCTGTTTTCGCCGATCCCGGCGAACGCGCGGGCTTGCCGCAGGTGCAGCAGGGACCGGGCGGTTGGATTCCGGGTACGGGGGATGGCGTGTCCGAGGATGTTCGCGGCGGTGCGGGGCTGGTTGAGCCACAGCATCTGGTAGGCCAGGTCGGACAGGATCCCGGCGCCGAGGTCGTGTTGTCCGGCGGTGTGGGCGTTGTGGAGGGCGGCGTGCCAGAAGCGGGCGGCGGCGGCGTGTCGGCGGGCGTCGAACCGTTGCCAGGCGATGGCCGTGGCCAGCGAGGCGGCCAGCGTGTGCATCCGTCGCGTGGCCGGACGCGGGCAGGTGCCGTGGCTGAGGATGTCGGTGACGGTTGCCAGATGCGCGTCCAAGAGCTGGTGGCAGGGCTGCTGGTGCTCGGTGGCCAGGCGGATCAGGTCGGCTCCCGAGTCTTCGAGCCATGCGACCATCTCCAAACCGACCTTGCCAAAGCTCCCGTCCGCGCTTGCACCGATGGTGGGTGGGGTTGGTCTGGTGAAGGGACGCGGTGGGGTGCGGGCCCATTGGTGGGCGAGTGCGGCGAGGGCGCCGGTGGTGTAGGTGAGGAACGAGCGGCGGTCCGGGGAGGTCATCAGGGCCTCTCGAAGCGAGGGGATCGCGTTGTGTAGGCCGAAGGGCAGCGGTTGGTCTTGGCCGGGGAGCCAGTTGGGCCAGCCGAGGTGGATCACGGCGGCGTGGTCGATACCGAATGCCTCGGCGATGAGCGGTTGTGATTCGGCCTGGTCCGGGATGGCGCGGCCGGTCTCCCACTTGTAGATCCGGGAGCCCCGGGTGCCTGAGCGCAGGCCGCGGCGTGCGGCGGCCTGTCGGATCCGCTTGGCCAGTTCCTCCTGGGACCATCCGCGCTGGGTCCTGGCGTAGGCGAGGGGGTGGCGGATTTCGTCGTCCACCTGTCCATTTCAACACCGGTACGGCGTGCTGGGCAGGCTCCCGGTGGACGGCGGGATAGGGCGGGGATAGCCCACGGGTCTGGGCATGGCACGTATCGGCCGATGTACTCGGCGCTATCAGTCCCGCCTGCTCCCGTCTCAGCGGGACGGCCCCCGCCTGGCGGGACACCCGCCATCGTCGACGCGCAGGAGGTGCCTCCATGTCGTACGACCACTGAACCCCGAACCGCACCCGGCCGCGCGGGGGCGGGTCCGCCGTGTGGCGGGTCCGCTCCCGCGGGCCCCGGTTGAAAGGACCCTTTTATGACGCCGTCAGCCGCGTGTCACTACGACCCGTTAGCTCCCGAGACGCTCTACGACCCGTACCCGGTGCTGGCGGAACTGCGACGGACCGATCCGGTGTTCTGGCATGCGGGTATGCGGTCGTGGGTGGTGACCCGGTACGACGACTGCGTCCGGGTTCTGCGCGACCATCGCGCCTTCGCCCGCGATCCGCGCCGCGCTGGCGGCGTTGTGCCGGACTCCGGGCTCAGCGTGCAGACACTCGATCCGCCGCACCAGGGCTGGGTCCGTTCGTTGTTCATGTCGGCGGTCCGGGCTCAGGACCTGGGGGCGATCGAGTCGCGCGCCTACCGTCTGGTGACCGACCGGCTCGACGGGCTGACCGGTGCCGGAAGCTTCGACGTCATGGCAGAGCTCGCGGTGCCCTTGGCGGTCACTGTGGTGGCGGACCTGCTGGGCGTCCAGGCTCCGCCGCATCAGGAGTACGCCGCGATCTCCGAGGCGATCATGCGGAGCATGGACGGTGGCCTGGATCCCGCAGTGGTCGAGCCGGGCCAGGCGGCTCGTCGGGCGCTGTCGGACCTGGTTGCGTCCTGGTGGGACGCTTCAGAGCGTCCCGGAGTGCTGACCCAGGTCCGCGAAACGGTCGGCCCGGCCGTTGACCCGCTGTCCTACCTGTACGTGCGCAATACCGCACGGGTGATGTTCCAGGGCGGGTACAGCACTCTGGCGGCCGCCGCCGGGAACGTGATCCACACTCTCCTCGCGAGGCCCGACGCGCTGAAGGCGATGCGTCGTGCTGAGCTACGGGCCACGGGTGTCGAGGAGCTGGTGCGGTTCGACGGGCCGGTGCAGGGCACCACGCGCCATGCGATGGTCGGCTGCCGGATCGGCGGAGCCGAGATCAGCCCGGGCCAGAAGATCGTCGCGTTGTTCGCCGCGGCGAACCGGGACCCGGCGGCGTTCCCCGATCCGGACCAGCTCAGGCTGGGGCGCACCCCCAACAGGCACTTGGGCTACGGGTGGGGGCCGCATGCCTGTATCGGCACGATCGCCGCGCAGGCGGGCTTGCGCGGCCTGGTGGGAGCGCTCGCCGACCAGGCCACCGGAAACCGAGCGGTCCTGGTTCCCGACGGCGACCCGGTCCGGCGCCCCACTGCGACTCTGCGCGCGTTCGCGTCGCTCCCCGCTGTCCTGCACGCCCCGTCGGCCCAGCCCGCGCGCTGACCCACGCTCGCCGGTCCGTCTCGTGGTGGTCCGTCCGCCCTTCTAGGAGAGCTGTCGTGCGAATCCTCATTGGCAACCACATCGACCCATCGATCCGCGAACGGGGCGACATGCGCGCCTGGACCCAACGGCTG
The DNA here is from genome assembly GCF_039537545.1 of Actinomadura meridiana. Lineage (NCBI taxonomy): Bacteria > Bacillati > Actinomycetota > Actinomycetes > Streptosporangiales > Thermomonosporaceae > Actinomadura > Actinomadura meridiana. The sequence goes on along the minus strand of NZ_BAABAS010000020.1, from coordinate 2,106 downwards.
TTCTGGTTTGCTCAGCCTGGTGACGTGCTCGTCTTGTGCTGCGATCCTGACCCGCAGTTCGCCGAGTACGCGCTGACGCACACCGGGGTACCTCCGGCCGCGGTGACCGTCCTGACCGCCCCGCCCGGCGCGTACGGTGATCGGCTGCTGGATCCGGCGTCGCTTACCGCGCCCACCTTTGTAGAGCAGGTACGGAGGGCGTTGGGTCCCGGCGGCACTGACGCGGTGCAGGAGGTGTTCGCGCTGTGGCCATCGGCGGCCGTGGCGCGGCTGGCCTCCGAGTTGGGCGTGGCCGACCGGTTCCCCGGCGCCGCGTTCTTCGCCCAAGGCGGCGGGGAGATCGGCAACAACAAGAGCAACTTCCGCGCCCTCGCTGCGGCTGCCGACGTACCCATCATGCCGGGCCGGGTGTGTCGCAGCCGTGCCGAGGCGATCGAAGCCACCGGCGCGTTACTGGCGGCGGCGCCGTCACAGGCGATTGTCGTCAAGCAGGCCCATAACGGCGCGGGCGTCGGCAACGAGCTCGTGCTCGGCCCAGGACAGGACGGTGTCGAGGCTGGCGACCGCCGGGTCGGTCATGTCGGTGCCCGGCATCTCTACAGGCTGCACCCGGGCTCAGACGCCATCGCCGCGTACTGGGCGCAGCGCTGGTCGTGGGCCAGCAACCACGATCGGTGGCCGGTCGTCATCGAGGAGTTCGCCGACGACGCCGACACCGTCTACTCCGAGCACTACGCCGCCGACACTGGCACCCGTCCCACCGAGATGGGCCGCCTGCTGTATGTCGGGCGGCGCCTGAGTCACCAGGTTGTCCCTCTGGACGGGGTCGACGACCGCGTCCGCACGGCATTGCTGGACGGCGGCACTCGCCTCGCCGAGGCATACCGGGCGGTCGGGTATCGCGGGTACCTGAGTGCGGACGCCCTGGTGCTACCCGGCGGGCAGGTCGTGTTCACCGAGGTCAACGCTCAAGTGTCGGGGAGCCTGCACATCTACCGGCAGATCGCCCACGGCATTGTCGGTGTCTCGGCGGAACCGCGGCGTCAGGTGGTGGAGTTCCACGTCCCGCCGACCTGGGCAGTGCCCGACTTCACCGCGTTCCTGACGGCCTTGCGGGAACTGGGACTGGCCTATGAGCCAGCCACACGCACGGGAGTGATCGTGTCGATGCCCGCGCTGCCGCTGGCGCCGGGCGCGGCCGCGCAGTTCGTGTTCTGCATCGCCTACGACCCCGCAGAGGGATACGCGGGCATGTTCGACCGCCTCGACGCACGGTTCAAAGCCGTGCCCGCCGATACCTACGACGCCGCCGACCACGTCGGGACCACCTCGCGTTAACCAAAGCCCTTACGGAGTCTTCCCGATGCCTATCCATTCCACCGGCCCAGCACTGGCCGCGTCGCCTGCTGTCACTTCGGCCGCCGAGGCGGTTCAGCTCGATGTGGTCTTCGACGCCGCTAGGCTCGCCGCCGAACTGGACGCCGTCACCGAGCACACCTGGAACCGGCAGCGCACCCACATCCAGGGCGGGCAGGTCGGCCTCGCCACCGCGATCGACTGGCGTGTTCTGCCGCTGCGGAGCCTGGCAGGCGACCCGCACCGCACCGACCCCGGCGGACCCGGACCAGAGCCGTTCGCCGACACCCGCTGGCTCGCTCGGCTGCCCTACTTCGCTGAACTCCTGGCTGCATTTCCCGCCCCGCTCAACGCGGCGCGGTTGATGGCGCTGGGACCGGGCGCGGCGTCGACCCCTCACCGCGATCCCAAGTACCGCCTCGACAGGGGCATGGTGCGGCTCCACATCCCCATCGTGACCTGCCCGGAGGCCGTGCTGATCCTGGACGGTGTCGAGCACCGCTGGTCGCCGGGCACCCTGTGGTACGGCGACTTCTCCCGCGAGCATCTGGTGTCCAACACCAGCTCCACGACGACGCGCGTCCACCTCGTCATCGACGCGCTTCTCACCAGCGAGCTCGCCGCCTGGTTCCCCGGTACGTGGCAGGACCTGCTCACCCGGGGCGAAGTTCTGGTCAATCGATCCGCTGGTTGCAGCCGCGAGAAGCAGGAACGTTTGTGCGTCGGTTTGAGCGACGCTTGGGGGTCCGC
>NZ_BAABAS010000019.1:0-228243 GCF_039537545.1 Actinomadura meridiana | reverse complement strand
ACCCACAACCTCAACTGTGGATATGTGGATACTGTGAGGCCACATGCTTATCTAAATGGCATTGGCTCAGGACCCGGCTGATCTCAATGGCCGCTGGGGTCGGTTTGAGCATCGTTGTGGTCGATCCGGCTTACACCTCGAGGTGGGGCGACCAGCACTGGCGTGTGCCTCTCACCAGCGGCAAGCGAAAGATGTCCCGTCACGATGCCGCAAGCATCGCGATCGGGCGACGTGCTCTCGGGCACCCGATCCGGCGACGGACGGCACCGCCCCGCACCCACCAGAGCGATGGGTGCGGGCATCGGACCGGCCAGACCGCGCCAGGTGCTCCGGAGCGCGAGGGAACCCGCTCGCCCATCACGGAACGTGCACAGGATGCACGCCCCCGTGTGGGCACTAGACAAAGAATGCGGGGGACCAGTGCATCCAAGACCGTTCGGGATGCGCGCAGTGCTGGGGCGTGGGTTCGAGACTCGCCCAGACCACTGAGGGACGGTGAGCCTTATCGATGAGTGGGTGAGCGAGGGAGTCAGGAGAGGGGGCAGGATGGAGAGGTGAGCCTGATCGATGAACTTCCCGCCAGCGCAGATCTCGATGCCGATTCGCTGTTCGAGGCGTTCGAGCGGTGGGTGTCGGGGCGCGGGATCACGCTGTATCCCGCGCAGGAGGAAGCGCTCATCGAGGTCGTGTCCGGGGCGAACGTGATCCTGTCGACGCCCACGGGGTCGGGGAAGAGTCTCGTGGCGGCGGGGGCGCTGTTCGCGGCCATGGGACGCGACCAGGTCGGGTTCTACACCGCGCCGATCAAGGCGCTGGTGTCGGAGAAGTTCTTCGACCTGTGCGAGATGTTCGGCCGCGACAACGTCGGGATGATGACCGGCGACGCCAGCGTCAACGCGGACGCACCGATTGTGTGCTGCACGGCTGAGGTGCTGGCCAACATCGCGCTCAGGGACGGCGCGAACGCCGATATCGGTGTCGTCGTCATGGACGAGTTCCACTTTTACGCCGAGCCCGAGCGCGGGTGGGCGTGGCAGATCCCGCTGCTGGAGTTGCCGCAGACGCAGTTCCTGCTGATGTCGGCGACGTTGGGCGACGTGGCGTTCTTCCAGAAGGACCTCGCCCGGCGGACGGGACGCCAGACCGCGCTGGTGACGTCGGCGGAGCGGCCCGTCCCGCTGATCTACGACTACCGGGTGACGCCGCTGCACGAGACGATCGAGGAACTGCTCGCCGAGCAGAAGGCGCCGGTGTATCTGGTGCATTTCACGCAGGCGGCGGCGATCGAGCGGGCGCAGGCGCTGATGAGCATCAACGTGTGCACGAAGACGGAGAAGGCGCGCATCGCCGAGCTGATCGGCAACTTCCGGTTCACGACGAAGTTCGGACGGAACCTCTCGCGGTTCGTCCGGCACGGGATCGGCGTGCACCACGCGGGGATGCTGCCCAAGTACCGGCGGCTGGTGGAGCGGCTCGCGCAGGCGGGCCTGCTGAAGGTCATCTGCGGCACCGACACGTTGGGCGTGGGCGTCAACGTGCCGATCCGGACGGTGGTGTTCACCGCGCTCAGCAAGTACGACGGGCACCGGGTGCGGCGGCTCCGAGCAAGGGAGTTCCACCAGATCGCAGGCCGCGCGGGACGCGCCGGGTTCGACACGGTCGGGTTCGTCGTCGCGCAGGCCCCCGAGCATGTGGTGGAGAACGAGAAGGCCCTCGCCAAGGCGGGCGACGACCCGAAGAAGCGCAGGAAGGTGCAGCGCAAGAAGCCCCCGGAGGGGTTCGTCGGCTGGGACGAGGACGTCTTCGCGAAACTCCAGGAGGCCGAGCCGGAGATGCTCCGGTCCCGGTTCCAGGTGAGCCACGCGATGCTGCTGTCGGTGATCGCCCGTCCGGGCAACGCGTACCAGGCGATGAAGCGACTGCTGACCGACAACCACGAGGAGCCCACGGCGCGGCGGCGGCACATCTCCCGGGCCATCGCGATCTACCGGTCGCTGCTGGCGGGCGGTGTCGTGGAGGTGCTGGGCGAGCCCGACGAGCTGGGACGCTACGCGCGCATCACCGTCGACCTCCAGGAGGACTTCGCGCTCAACCAGGCGCTGTCCACGTTCGCGTTGGCCACGTTCGAGATCCTCGATCCGTCGTCGCCGTCGTACGCGCTGGACGTCCTGTCGGTGATCGAGGCCACCCTGGAGGACCCCCGGCAGATCGTCGCGGCGCAGCTCAACAAGGCGCGCGGCGAGGCCGTCCAGGAGATGAAGGCCGAAGGCATCGAGTACGAGGAGCGCATGGAGCTGCTCCAGGACGTCGACTACCCGAAGCCCCTGGAAGACGAGCTCGACGCCGCGTACGAGATCTATCGGGCGGGGCATCCATGGGTCGGCGACCATCCGCTGCGTCCCAAGTCGGTCGTGCGCGACATGTACGAGCGGGCGATGACGTTCACCGAGTACATCGGGTTCTACGAGCTGGCGCGGGGCGAGGGGCTCGTCCTGCGATACCTGTCGGGGGCGTACAAGGCGCTCCAGCAGACCGTCCCGGAGTCGATCAAGACGGATGATCTGATCGACCTGATCGAGTGGCTGGGGGAGCTGGTGCGGCAGGTCGACTCCAGCCTGCTGGACGAGTGGGAGCAGCTCGCCAACCCCACCGACGACGACCTGGACGAGCCGATCGAGGAGCGCGTCACGAAGGTGACGGCGAACACGCGGGCGTTCCGGGTGCTGGTCCGCAACGCGATGTTCCGCCGGGTGGAGCTAGCCGCGCTGGAGCGGTACTCCGACCTCGCCGCCCTCGACCCGGACTTCGGCGCCGACGCCTGGGCCGACGCGATGGACGGCTACTTCGCCGAGCACGACGAGCTGCTCACCGGCGCCGACGCGCGCGGCCCGAAGCTGCTCCAGATCGAGGAGGTCCCGGAGGACGCGCTGTGGCGCGTCCGGCAGGTCTTCGACGACCCCGCGGGCCACCACGACTGGGGGATCTCCGCCGAGGTCGACCTGGCGGGCTCGGACCAGGAGGGCGAGGCCGTGATCCGCGTGACCGGCGTCGACCGGATGTGACACACCGAAAGGGGAGGGGCATGGTGCAGGTCGCGGTGGCGCAGTTCGCGCCCGGCGTCAACAAGGACGAGAACCTGGCGACGATCCGCAAGCTCGCGGGAGAGGCGGCGGGGCGCGGCGCGGACGTCGTGGTGTTCCCCGAGTTCGCGATGTTCACCGCGTCGAAGCTGGACGAGCGGTTCGTCGACTCGGCCGAGCCGCTCGACGGCCCGTTCGTGAAGGGCCTCGCCGACCTGGCGGGACGGCACGGCGTGCATGTCGTCGCGGGCATGAACGAACGCCTGGACGAGCCGAACCGCATCTCCAACACGCTCCTCGCCATCGGCCCGGATGGTGATGTCGTCGCCGAGTACCGCAAGATGCACCTGTACGACGCCTTCGGCTACAAGGAGTCGGACCTCGTCCAGCCCGGCGACATCGGCGACCCGGAGACGTTCACGGTCGACGGCGTCACGTTCGGTTTGCAGACCTGTTACGACGTCCGGTTCCCCGAGGTGACGCGCCGGATCGTGGACGCGGGCGCCGACGTGCTCCTGCTGCCCGCCGACTGGGTGCCGGGCCCGCTGAAGGAGGACCACTGGCGGACGCTCGTCCGGGCCCGCGCGATCGAGAACACCATCTACGTTGCGGCGGCCGGGCAGTGCGCGCCGACCGGCGCCGGGAACAGCATGATCGTCGACCCGATGGGCGTGGTGACGGCGGGCCTGGGGGACGGTACCGGCATCGCGGTCGCGGAGGTCTCGCCGGAGCGGGTCGCGGCGGTCAGGCGCATCAACCCCGCCCTTGACCTGCGCCGATTCACCGTCACCCAGGCCCCGGCTTGACAAATGAGTGAGCGCTCACTCAAATGGGCCTGGTCGGACGGTCTGCGGAGAGGGCGCGAGCGATGGGTGATCGACGGTTCCGGTTCGCGGTGATGGCGGCCTACGCGCGGGACGGCGCCGCGTGGGCGGCGCAGGCGCGGCGCGCCGAGGAACTCGGGTACGCGACGCTGCTGACGCCCGACACGTCGGGCACGGCGATGCCAGCGGCGGTGCTCGCCGCGGCGGCCGGAGCCACGACGACATTGCGCGTCGGCACCTTCGTGCTGTCGGTCGCGACCCGTCCCGCGCACATGATCGCCTGGGAGGCGGCGTCGATGGCGTTCGCCACCGGCGACCGGTTCGAGCTCGGCATCGGCGCCGGACGGCCCGGCGGCGAGGCGGACGCGGAGCTGTTCGGCGTGCCCTACCCGGCCGCCGCCGAGCGCATCGCCCGGGTCGAGCAGGTGATCGACGCGGTCGCGAACCCGCCGGAGGGCCTGTACGGCGGGTCCGGTCTTCGGCCGCGCGTGCTGGTCGCGGCATCCCGGCCGCGGATGCTGGCGCTCGCCGCCCGCCGCGCCGACACCGTCGCGTTCGGCGTCCCGCCATTGACGGACGACGCACGGCTCGCCGAGTTCGTCGGCGTCGTCCGCGAGGCGGCGGGGGAGCGGCTCGACGAGGTGGAGCTGTGCACGCAGGTCCATGTCGTCGGCGACGAGGTGCCCGAGTGGCTCGGCCGCCAGATGAACGTGGAACCCGGCGCGATGGCGGCGGCGGGCGCGATCGCGCAGCTGTCCGGGACGCCCCGGCAGATGGCCGACACGCTCGCCAGGCGCCGCGACGAACTCGGCGTCTCGTACGTGTCGGTCTCGTCGGCGTTCGCCGAGCAGTTCGCGCCCGTCCTGGAGCTGCTCGCCGGGCAGTAGCACGCGCCTAGCCGAAGACCTTTCCGGGGTTGAAGATGCCCGCCGGGTCGAGCGCGTTCTTGACGGCGTGGTGCATGGCGATGACGGCCGGGTCCAGCTCGTCGCGCAGGCCACGGCGCTTGAGCAGGCCGATGCCGTGCTCCCCGGCGATGGTGCCGCCGAGCGCGATGGCGCCCGCGATGATCTGGTCGAAGGCCCGCTCGGCGCGGACCCGCGCGGCGTCGTCGCCCGGCGGGATGATGATCACCGGGTGCAGGTTGCCGTCGCCCGCGTGCGCGACGTTCGCGATCCGGGTGTCGTTCTCGGCGGCGGCGGCCTCCACGCGGGACAGCATCTCGGGCAGCAGGCCGCGCGGGACGCACACGTCCTCGGTCAGCAGCGACCCGAGGCGTTCGAGTGCCTGGTGGCTGAGCCTGCGGGCGGCGAACAGCGCCTCCGCCTCGTCCTCGTCGGTGGACCGCGCGCTCCAGGTCGCGCCCGCCTCCTCGAACAGCCGCACCATCGCGTCGGCCTCCGCCTCCCCGGCCTCGCCCGGCTGGTCGGAACGGGCGAGGAGCAGGACGTTCGCGTCCGCCGACAGGCCCATGTTCCGCCACGCGTCGACGGCCTCCAGGACGTGCCGGTCGACCAGCTCCAGCGCGCTCGGCATGAGCCCGGCGGCGGTGACCTTCGCGACGGCCTCGCCCGCGTCCTGGAGGGTGTCGAAGTAGCCGACGATCGTGCGCTCGGGGGCGCGGGCGCCGCGCAGCCGCACCGTCACCTCGGTGATCACGCCGAGCGTCCCCTCGGAGCCGACCATGAGCCCGCACAGGTCGTATCCGGCGACGCCCTTGGCGGTGCGGCGGCCGAGCCGCACGACCTCGCCGCGCCCGACGACCGCCTCGACGGCCAGGACGTAGTCGCGGGTCACCCCGTACTTGACGCAGCACAGGCCGCCCGCGTTGGTGGCGACGTTCCCGCCGATCGTCGACCAGGGCGCGCTGGACGGGTCCGGCGGGTACCACAGGCCGCGTTCGGCGCAGGCCTGCCGCAGCACGTCGTTGACCACCCCGGGCTGGACGACGGCGAGCCGCTCGGCCTCGTTGATCTCCACGATCTCGGTCATCGTCTCCAGGGACAGCAGCACGCAGCCGTCCAGGGCGTTGGCGCCGCCACAGACCCCGGTGCCCGCGCCGCGCGGCACGACCGGGACGCCGTGCTCGGCGCAGACCGCCACGACGTTCCGGACGTCCTCGGTCGATCCGGCGCGGACGAGGGCCGCCGCCGTCCCGACGGGGGCCCACGCCGCCTGGTCGCGCGCGTAGGAGGAGATCACATCCGGATCGGTGACGATCCGGTCGGCGGGGACGAGGGTCCGCAGCTTGTCCAGAAAATCCGACATGGTGCTAAGTAATCACATCCGGCGCAGGTCAGGCCGCCCGGGATGTCACCAGCCGTTCGACGAACATCGCGCTAGTCCTCCCTCTTGAGAATGCGGCGCTTGCCGCCGTGCTTCTTGTGGACGGCCTGCCTGCTCACGCCGAGACAGACCGCGATCTCCTGCCAGGACCAGCCCCGGTCGCGGGCGCTGGCGACCTGGAGGGACTCCAGCCGCTCCGCCAGTTCGCGCAGCGCGCGCACGGCGCGCAGCCCGACCGCGGGATCCCGGTCGCTCGCCTCCTGGGCGAGCGTCACTCCGTCGTCCATGGCGTCAATGTAGGTTGACGCTCGGCCAGGTGTCAACCTACATTGACACTCAGTGGACGGGGAGGAGGGTCGACAGCAGGTCGTCGAGGTTGATCAGGCCAGCGACGTGATCGTCCGGCCCCATGGCGAGCCCGAGGTGGCTGTGGTGCCGTTTGAGGACGCCGACGGCCTCGCCGACCGACGTGCTGATCGGCACCTCGGGCACCGGGTGCGCCAGTGAGCGGGCGGGTGTCCGGTGGCCGCGCGCACGCGCCAGATAGGCGTCGCGGACGTGCACCATGCGGAACTGGCGGCCCGAGTCGCGCAGCATGATCCGCAGGTGGCCGGTGCGGACGGCGGTGTCGATGACCTCCTGCGGCGTCGCCCCCGCCGGGACCGACACGATCTCCGACACCGGCACGACGAGCCCGGCCAGCGGCGCGCGCGGGGCGTCGAGCGCGGCGGTCAGCAGCGCCAGCTCGGTCTCCTCGATCAGGCCGAGGCGCCGCGAGTCCTGGGCGATGCCGCGCAACTGCTCCGGCGTCCGCGACACCTCCCGCGCGTCGACCGGCTGGACGCCCACAAGCCGCAGCAGCAGGTTCGTCGTGCCGTTCAGGGCCGCCAGCAGCGGACGAACGACCGCCGCGAACGCGCGGAAGAGCGGCCCCAGCAGCGTCGCCGACCGTTCCGGATCGGTGATCGCCCACGACTTCGGCGCCATCTCTCCGACGACCATGTGCAGGAACGTGACCAACGCCAGGGCGATCACGAACGCGACACCGTGCGCCGCGCCGTCCGGCAGGCCCGCGGCGTGGAACGGCGGACGGAGGGTCTCCGCGAACACCGGCTCCGACACCAGCCCGAGGCCGAGCGAGCACATCGTGATGCCGAGCTGCGCCCCGGCGAGGGTCAGCGACAGCTCGTCGATCCCGGCGACCGCGGCGGCCGCGCCCCGGCGGCCCCGCGTGGCCGCCCGCTCCAGCCGGGGACGCCTCGCCGCCACCAGCGCGAACTCGGTCGCGACGAAGAAGCCGTTCCCGGCCAGCAGGGCCAGGGTGACGGGCGCGCCGAGAGACAGGTTCACCGGTCCTCCTTCCCATGATCGTCGCCGTCGTCCTCGACGTCGACGGCCCGGATGCGGATCAGGTCCGGCACGTGCCGTTGGACGGTCAGGACCTCGATGAAGGCCGTTCTCGCGGGCTCGTCCAACCGGGTCGGCGGCAGGTCGACGGTCACCGCGTCCCCCGGCTCCGCGACCCGGCCGAGGCGTTTCAGCAGTAGTCCCGCGACGGTCTCGTAGTCGCCCTCGGGCAGCGCGATCCCGGTCTCGTGAGCGACCTCGTCGGTGCGCAGCCCGGCGTCGGTCGTCCACCACTCGCCGCTGCGGATCGCGAGGTCCTCGTCCGGCTCGTTCTCGTCGGCGATCTCCCCGACCAGCTCCTCGGCGACGTCCTCCCAGGTGACCAGGCCCGCGAAGCCGCCGTACTCGTCCACCACGCAGGCCATCGGCTCGCCCGCCGTCCGCAGCCTGGTCAGCACGTCCGGCAGCGGCAGCGACGTCGGCAGCAGCAGCGGCGCCTTGGCGATGTCGCCGACGGCGGTGTGGCGCGCCTCGTCGGCGCCGAGCCGGATCAGTTCCTCCAGGCCGACGACGCCGACGAGGTCGTCGACGCCGGCGCCGACGACGGGATAGCGGGAGTGCCCGGTCGCGGAGATGACCTCGCTCAGCTCGGCGGCGCGCGCCGACGCCGGGACCGTCACCGCGTCGACGCGCGGGATCATCACGTCCTCCGCGTCGCGGTCGGAGAAGGCCAGGGCCCGTTCCAGCAGCACCGCGTGACCCGCCTGGATCTCCCCGGACTCGCCGATGATGTGTCCGAGTTCCTGGAGCGTCGCGCCATGGTGCAGTTCCTCCACCGGCTCGATCCCGACCGCGCGGACGAGCCGGTTCGCGGACGCGTCGAACAGCCTGATCAGCGGGCCCGCCATCGCCAGGTAGACGAGGGTGGACCGGGCGAGCACCCGCGCCATCGCCTCCGCCTTGACCAGCGCCAGGTTCTTCGGGAACAGCTCGCCCAGGATCATCTGGACGACGGTCGCGAGCGCGAAGCCGAGCGCCACCGCGACGCCGCCGGACGCCGCGTCCGGCACCCCGCCCGCCCGCAGCGCCGGGTCGAGGAGGTCGGCCAGCGCGGGCTTGGCGATGAACCCGACGACGAGGGCGGTGACCGTGATGCCGAGCTGCGCGCCCGACAGCATGAACGACAGCCGTCCCATCACCCGCACCGCCCGCGCGGCCGCCCGGTCGCCGTCCGCGGCCCGCTGGTCCAGCAGCGGACGGTCGGCGGTGACGAACGCGAACTCCTGCGCGACGAAGTAGCCGGTCGCCGCCGTCAACACGAGAATGGCCAGCAGCCCGAGCACGGCGCTCACCCGGACCTCCTTCCTGGGGGTGTCCGAGGCCCTCGCGGAACTCCAAGATCCCCTTACCCGTCACGCGCCCTTCACCCCACCGGGTGTTTGGACGGTTGTCAGGTGGTTATCGACCGCTCCGCGTGGAATGAACCCCTGGAATGAACCCGGGACGAGCAGAGGCCGCGGCCACGAGTTCGAGGGGGCGCCCATGCCCAGACCGTTCGCGTCGTCCGCCGATCTGGGCGACAAGGAGCAGACGCTGGAGGTTCTGGCCGACGGCGTGTACGCGCTCACGGCGGAGGGCGATCCGAATGTCGGGGCCGTCGAGGGGGAGGACTTCCTCGTCTGCTTCGAGGCGCTCGCGACCCCGGCCGCGGCCCGCGACTGGCTCGCCGTGCTGCGCGAGCACACCGACAAGCCGATCCGGTACCTGGTCCTGTCGCACTACCACGCCGTCCGGACCCTGGGCGCCAGCGCGTTCGGCGCCCCGGTGATCATCGCGCACGAGCTGACCCGGTCGCTGATCGCCGAGCGCGGCAAGCAGGACTGGGACTCGGAGTACGGCCGGATGCCCCGGCTGTTCAAGGATCCGGACGGCATCCCCGGCCTCACCTGGCCGACCGTGACGTTCTCCAGCACGCTCACCATCGACCTCGGCGGCGACCGGGGCGATCTCGACCTGGCGTACTGCGGGCGCGGCCACACCGAGGGCGACCTCGTGGCGTGGCTGCCCCGGCACCGGATCCTGTTCGCGGGCGACCTCGTCGAGACGCAGGCCGCGCTGTACACCGGAGACGCCTTCCACCAGGACTGGTCGTCCGGCACGCTCGACCACGTCTCCTCGTTCGGCGCGGAGACGCTCGTCGGCGGGCGCGGCGCCGTCGCGCACGGCCGGGACGCCGCCGACGCCGCCGTCGGCCAGACCCGCGACTTCCTCACCACGATGATCCGCGAGACCCGCCGGGTCCGGGCGGAGGACGGCACGCTCAAGGACGCCTTCGACGCCGTGCACGCCCTCCTCGAACCCGCCTACGGGCGCTGGCCGATCTTCGAGCACTGCCTGCCGTTCGACGTGTCCCGGCTGTGGGACGAGCTCGACGGCGTCGAACGTCCCCGGATCTGGACGGCCGAACGCGACCGCGAGGTCTGGGCCCAGCTCCAGCCCTAACCGAACTGGCGGGCGCGGAGATCCACGGTATGGCCGAGGACGCGCATCGCGCCGAACGGGCGCACGTTCCACGGCGCCCCACGACAAGACCGCCTTATTGCGGTGTCCTGGGCCATTCCCGGCAAGCCGTGCAGAAAAGGCGATTTGCCCGTTGCGCATGTAAGGGGCCGGGGGGCGAAAATCCGCCCCCCGGCCCCCGACATCGTGCCGGAGCGCGTCCGGCTACACGAGCGGCTCGGCTAGTGCGCCGCCTCGTACTGCTCGATCACATTGGCGGGGATACGGCCCCGCTCATTGACCTTGATCCCGCGGCTCTTCGCCCACTCGCGAATCTCGGCGGAGCGCTCGCGGCTGCCGGCGGTGCGGGTGGCGCGCCCGCCCCGGCCGGCCGGCTTGCGGGCCTTGCGGGCCCCGGCCACGAATGGCTCCAGACCGTTGCGCAGCTTGCCGGCGTTCTTCTTGCTCAGGTCGATCTCGTAAGCGGTGCCATCGAGGGAAAAGCTGACCGTCTCGTCAGCCTCTCCGCCGTCGATGTCATCGACGAGAAGGACTTCGACCTTCTGTGCCATGCGGGGACTCCCTAACTATGCGTCCGGCTTCGCGTCCGGATGTGCCTCGATGAATGCAGCATAGACCTCATCCGCTATCTTGCCACGTTCAGAGACTTCGATGTCACTTCGCAATGCCCACGCGCGGACATCACCGTTCGTGTAGCCCTTGATCTTCACGGTGCGGGACTTGCGCCCCTTCCCGGCGGGCTTCACCTCGGCGGCGTTCTCGATGAAGGGCGCGAGCGCGTCCAGCATCTGGTTCAGCCGCGTGAAGTTGTCCTCGCTCAAGTCGATCGTGAACGTGCGGCCCAGGACTTCGAAGTCCCGCTTTGCGACATCGGCTCCTTCGGAGCCGTCCATGTCGTCCACCCGAATGACCTTCTCGGCCATGTGTACTCCGTGTTCCCTTCCCCTGGCCTGCGCGGCGACCATGACCGTAGCGGATTTCGCCGTCGAGCACGGCATCGGGTCTCCCGGGCGCGTTGGCGGCCGGGCGCGCACTGGACGGACGCCGCCCGGCGCGGCCCGGGTCAGCCGGGACGGACGGTGTCGAGAACGCCCTGTGGCACGGGGCGGGACCGAAATCAAGTTCCGGTCAAAGTGCGCATGTCCCCGGCATCGAGGGGTAGCGGCCATCACCACTGGCATTTCACGTGAGGGAGCTGAAAGATGGTCAACCCCGCCCGCCGCGAGGACCCGAAGCAGGAGCAGTTGGAGAGTCGGCGGGTCAGCCCCCGGGACGCCCGGCTGACCACCGATCAGGGAATCAGGGTCGACGACACCGACAACTCGCTGTCCGCGGGTGAGCGCGGTCCGTCCCTGATGGACGACTTCCACCTCCGCGAGAAAATCACACATTTCGACCATGAGCGGATACCGGAGCGTGTCGTGCACGCCCGTGGCGCGGGAGCCTACGGCCATTTCCGGCTACACGAGTCGCTCGCCGAGTACACCACCGCCGAGTTCCTGTGCGACACATCACTGACGACACCGGTGTTCGTACGGTTCTCGACCGTCGCGGGTTCACGCGGCTCGGCCGACACCGTCCGGGACGTCCGCGGGTTCGCGACGAAGTTCTACACCCGGCAGGGTAACTTCGACCTTGTCGGCAACAATATGCCGGTCTTCTTCATCCAGGACGGCATCAAGTTCCCCGACTTCGTGCACGCGGTGAAGCCGGAGCCGCCGAACGAGATCCCGCAGGCCTCGTCCGCCCACGACACTCTCTGGGACTTCGTGCAGCTCCAGCCCGAGACCATGCACATGATGATGTGGCTGATGTCGGACAGGGCGCTTCCGCGCAGCTACGCGATGATGCAGGGATTCGGCGTCCACACGTTCCGGTTCGTGAACGCCGAGGGCCGCGCGACGTTCGTGAAGTTCCACTGGAAGCCCCGCCTCGGCACCCATTCCCTCGCCTGGGACGAGACGCAGAAGATCGCGGGCAAGGATCCGGACTTCAACCGCCGGGACCTGTGGGACCGGATCGGCGACGGCGACTTTCCCGAATACGACTTGTGCGTCCAACTCGTCCCGGTCGAGGACGAGCACAGATTCGACTTCGACCTGCTCGACCCGACGAAGCTCATCCCGGAGGAGGACGTCCCGGTGCGGCGGGTCGGCACGCTGACCCTGGACCGTAACCCGGACAACTTCTTCGCCGAGACCGAGCAGGTCGCCTTCCACCTCGCCAACGTCGTGCCCGGCATCGACTTCACCGACGACCCGCTGCTCCAGGCGCGGCTGTTCTCCTATCTGGACACGCAGCTGATCCGGCTCGGCGGGCCGAACTTCCCGCAGATCCCGGTGAACCGTCCGGTCGCGGACGTCCACAACCACCACCGCGACGGCTACCACCAGATGGACGTCCACCAGGGTCAGGCGAGCTACCACAAGAACTCGCTGTCGGGTGGATGCCCCGTGGTCGGCGGCGAGGGCTCCTACACGCACTTCCCGGAGCGGGTGGACGGCGCCAAGATCCGCAAACGGAGCGCGAGCTTCGCCGACCACTACTCGCAGGCGACGTTGTTCTGGAACAGCATGTCCGACTGGGAGAAGGGGCACATCGTCGGCGCGTTCCGGTTCGAGCTCGGCAAGTGCGACCACAAGCACGTCAGGGAGGGCGTCGTCGAACAGCTCAACCACGTCGACCACGACCTCGCCGTTCAGGTCGCGGACGGTGTCGGCGTCGAGCCGCCGCAGGCACCGGCGGGCGCCAACCACGGGCGCACCTCGCCCGCGCTGAGCCAGGAGAACCTCGGCTCCGACTCGGTCCAGGGCCGCAAGGTCGCGATCCTGGCGGCGGACGGCGTCGACTCGGCGGCCGTCGCGGCGGTCGGCGACGCGCTGAAGGACGCCGGGGCGATCTGCGAGGTCCTCGCCGCGAAGGACGGGTTCGTCCAGGCCGCCAACGGGGGCAGGGTCGAGGTCACCCGCGCGATGTCGACGGTCGCGTCCGTTCTGTACGACGCGGTGCTGGTGCCGGGCGGCGAGCGGAGCGTGGAGACGCTCGCGGAGGACGGCGACGCCCTGCACTTCGTCGCCGAGGCGTTCGTGCACTGCAAGCCGATCGGCGCTCTCGACGCGGGCATCGACCTGCTGGGCCGTGCCGGGATCACCGGGGTCTCCAGCGCGGAGGGCACGGTGAGCGAGGGCGGCGTCGTCACCGGCACGGGCCCGGGCGGCGACTTCTCCGCCGCCCTGATCGACGCGATGAAGGCGCACCGGCACTGGAGGCGCCAGAAGTCCCACGTCCCCGCCTGATCCCGAGAAAGGGCCCGCCCTCGTGAGGGCGGGCCCTTTGTCTCGTTCGGGTTCAGGCGGCGGGCTGGAGCAGCACCTTGATCGCGCCGTCCTGCTTCTTCTGGAAGATCTCGTACGCCTGCGGCGCCTTCTCCAGCGGCCAGCGGTGTGTCGCGAGGTCCATCACACCGAGCGGGTCGGCGTCGTCGGTGACCAGCGGCAAGAGGTGGTCGATCCACTTCTTGACGTGTGCCTGGCCCATCCGCAGCGCGATGCCCTTGTCGAACATCCGTAGCATCGGCAGCGGGTCCGTCATGCCGCCGTAGACGCCGATGACGGAGATCGTCCCGCCGCGCCGGACGGTCTCGATCGCGGTGCCGAGCGCGGCGAGCCGGTCCACGCCGACGCGCGACATCAGCGGCGCGGCGGAGTTGCCCGGCAGGAGGCCGGTGAGCGTCTGCGCGAACTTGGCGCCGGGCGAGCCGTGCGCCTCCATCCCGACCGCCTCGATCACCGAGTCGGGGCCCCGGCCGCCGGTGATCTGCCGGATCGCGTCCGGCACGTCGTCGACGTCGTCGGCGTCGACCACCTCGAGGCCGTGCCGCCGCGCCATCTCCAGCCGCTCCGGGACGAAGTCGACCGCGATCACCCGGTGGCCGTGGTGGCGGGCGATGCGGGCGGCCATCTGCCCGATCGGTCCGAGGCCGAGCACGGCGACCGTCCCGCCCTCGGGGACGTCGGCCCAGTGGACGGCCTGCCACGCGGTGGGCAGCACGTCCGACAGGTACACGAACCGTTCGTCGGGCGGGCCGTCCGGTACCTTGATCGGCCCGAAGTGCGCCTGCGGGACCCGCAGGTACTCGGCCTGCCCGCCGGGCACCTGCCCGTAGAGCTTGGTGTAGCCGAACAGTGAGGCGCCCATTCCCGTTTCGCGGTTCTGCGTCGTCTCGCATTGGGCGTACAGCTCCATGCCGCACATGTGGCAGTGCCCGCACGAGATGTTGAACGGGATCACCACGCGGTCGCCGGGCCTGACGTGCGTGACGTCGGCGCCGGTCTCCTCGACGATCCCCATCGGTTCGTGGCCGAGGACGTCGCCCTCGCTCATGAACGGGCCGAGCACCTCGTACAGGTGCAGGTCGGATCCGCAGATCCCGGACGAGGTCACCCTGATGATCGCGTCGTCCGGTTCCTTGAGCTCCGGGTCGGGCACGTTCTCGACCCGGACGTCGCGCTTGCCGTGCCAGGTGACGGCCTTCATCGCTCCTCCTCGTCCGTTTGTTCTGAAATGGGCGGATTGGAGGCGCCCTACCCGGCCGGGCGGCGCGAAACGTGGGCCCCGCCCGCTGACGCGCCCGCCGCGGGCGGGTCAGCGGGCGTAGGTGCCGACCAGGGCCGCGGAGGCGAGGACGTCGTCCTTCAGGGCCGCGCGCAGGTCGTCCCGCGAGAACCCGGAGGTCAGCCCGGACGGTCGGCGCAGCGCGTAGAGGGTGAACACGTAGCGGTGCGGCGGGTCGCCGTGCGGCGGGTGCGGCCCGCCGTAGCCGAGGTCGCCGAAGCCGTTGCGACCGCGGGCGAGGCGCGGGCCCTCCTGGCCCGCCGCGAGCCCGTCGAACTCCGGCGGGATGTCGCCCAGCATCCAGTGGACGAACGTGCCGCCGCGCGCGTCCGGGTCCTCGCAGACGAGCACGAGCTCCAGGCACGCGGCCGGGACGCCCGACCAGATCAGCGCGGGAGAGACGTCGCCGGACTCGTGCGAGTACGCCGCCGGGACGGGGCCGCGGTCGGCGAACGCGGGGCTGCTCAGCGTCAACTGCTCCATGGGGCCGTCGTGCCCGGTCGCCGCCGTTCGATGCCGCGCCGCCCGCGTTCGGAACGGGGCGCGGGAACGGCCGCGTTTGAAACGGGCCTGCGCGGCAAGTGCCCCCGTGGGTCTCGCGGGAGGGAGGGCGGTGGATGACGGCCGTTCAGGGGAGGGACGACACCAGCGTCGCCGACGCGCTGGCCGGGCACCGCAAGGGCACCAGGATCGGCCACGTCCTGGCGACGACCGACCACAAGATGGTCGGCTACCTGTACCTGACGACCTCGTTCGCCATGTTCCTCATCGCCGGGCTGATGGCGATGCTGATGCGCGCCGAGCTGCTGGAGCCCGGCAAGCAGATCATGGACAACCAGCACTACAACCAGCTGTTCACGATCCACGGCACGATCATGATGCTGCTGTTCGCGACGCCGCTGTTCCTCGGGTTCGCCAACGTGATCGTCCCGTTGCAGATCGGGGCGCCGGACGTGGCGTTCCCCCGGCTGAACGCGCTGACCTACTACCTGTTCCTGTTCGGGGCGCTGATCGTCCTCGCCGGTTTCCTGATGCCGGGCGGCGCGGCGTCGTTCGGCTGGTTCGCGTACTCGCCGCTGACGTCGGCGACGTTCTCGCCCGGCGACGGCAAGGACCTGTGGATCATGGGTCTGATCATCTCCGGGGTGGGCACCACGCTGACCGCGGTCAACCTGATCACCACGATCATCGGGATGCGCGCCCCCGGCATGGTGATGTTCCGGCTGCCGATCTTCACCTGGAACACGCTGCTGACCGGGCTGATGGTGATCATCGCGTTCCCGGTGCTGGCCTCGGCGCTGTTCGCGCTGGAGGCCGACCGCAGGCTCGGCGCGCACATCTACGACGGCGCGCACGGCGGCGGGCTGCTCTGGCAGCACCTGTTCTGGTTCTTCGGCCATCCCGAGGTCTACATCGTTGCGCTGCCGTTCTTCGGCATCGTCACCGAGATCATCCCGGTGTTCGCGCGCAAGCCGCTGTTCGGCTACCTCGGCATGGTCGGCGCAACCATCGCGATCACCGGCCTGTCGATGACGGTGTGGGCGCACCACATGTTCGCCACCGGCCAGGTCCTGCTGCCGTTCTTCTCGATCACCTCGTTCATGATCGCCGTGCCGACCGGGATCAAGTTCTTCAACTGGGTCGGGACGCTGTGGAAGGGGCAGTTGACGTTCGAGACGCCGATGCTGTTCGCGCTGGGATTCCTCACGACGTTCCTGTTCGGCGGGCTGACCGGCGTGATCCTGGCGTCCCCGGCGATGGACTTCCACCTCACCGACTCGTTCTTCGTCGTCGCGCACCTGCACTACGTCCTGTTCGGCACCGTCGTGTTCGCCATGTTCGGCGGGTTCTACTTCTGGTGGCCGAAGATGACCGGGAAGCTGCTGAACGAGACCTGGGGGAAGGTCCACTTCTGGTCGCTGTTCGTGGGGTTCCACACGACGTTCCTCGTCCAGCACTGGCTCGGCGCGGAGGGCATGCCGCGCCGCTACGCCGACTACCCCGACCAGTTCGCCACGCTGAACTTCGTCTCGTCGGTCGGGTCGTTCGTGCTGGGCGCGTCCACGTTCGCGTTCCTGTGGAACGTGCTGATCACCTGGCGGCGCGGGGAGCGTGTCGAGGTGGACGACCCGTGGGGCGCCGGGGGCTCGCTGGAGTGGGCGACGTCGTGCCCGCCGCCGCGCCACAACTTCACGTCGATGGCGCCGATCCGGTCGATCCGTCCGGCGTTCGACCTGCGGTACCCGCCGAAGGAGCCGCCCCAGGAAGCCGAACCGGCGCTGCCGCCGCCCTCCGGCCGCTCCTGACAATCACTCGCCGTCGCGCTCGTCCTGGCCGTCGTGCCCGTTGGAGCCGTGGCGCAGGTCGCCCTGGCCTCCGCCATGCGACTCGCTCTGGTAGTTCAGGTAGAAGCGGTTGACGCGGGTCCGCACCTGCGTGCGGGCCCGGTCGGGCGTCGGCAGCGGGATGATGTGGTGCGGGTAGGGGGCGACGAGTTCGCCCGGCCGCCGCGTCCGCTGGAGGGCCTCCTGGTCGGGCCCGGCCTGCTCGTGCCGCTCGTGGAAGCCGCCGCCCGGGTCCAGCGAGATCAGGCCGCTCTCCACGCCCTCCGCGCGCGTGCGCAGGTCACGGCGCTGGAGGCTCAGGCAGACCCGCCGGGTGACGGTGAACGTCAGCAGCGGCGCGACGAAGAATCCGGCGCGGAAGAACCAGGTCGTCCAGAACAGCGGGATGCCGAACGCCCACGCCAGGACGTCGTTGCCGCCCGCCGCCCACAGGTTCCCGTACCAGGCGATGACGGCGGCGCCGATCGCGGTCCTGGTGGCGGCGTTGCGCGGCCGGTCGAGCAGGTGGTGCAGGCGTTCGTCGCCCGTCGCCCAGCGTTCCACGAACGGGTACAGCCCGATGAGCGTGAAGAAGATCCCGGGCAGGACGACGGCGGGCAGCAGCACGTTCCACATGATCGTGTGGCCCCACAGGTTCGTCTCCAGGGGCGGCATGATGCGCAGCGCGCCTTCGAGGAAGCCGACGTACCAGTCGGGCTGGGAGCCGAACGACACCTCGTCCGGCTGGTACGGGCCGTACAGCCAGACCGGGTTGATCTGCGCGAACGTCGCCAGCGCGGCCAGGACGCCGAACGCGAACAGGAAGTAGGAGGTGCTCTGCGTCGCGAAGTGCGGGAAGGTCGGCTCGCCGCTCACCGCTCGCTCCCGCCTGCCCTTGCCCGGCCAGATGGTGTGCGTCTGGTGCCAGAGGATCATCAGGTGCGCGGTGATCAGGGCGAGCAGCAGCGCGGGGATCAGCAGGATGTGCACGGTGAACAGCCGCGGGATGAAGTCCTCGCTCGACGGGAACTGCCCGCCGAAGATCCACATGCTGGCGTACGTCCCGACGAGCGGGACCGACAGCACGATGCCGTTGAAGATCCGCAGGCCGGTGCCGGACAGCAGGTCGTCGGGCAGCGAGTAGCCCGCGAACCCCTCGGCGACCGCGAGCGCGAACAGGGTGGTGCCGATCACCCAGTTGATCTCCCTGGGCTTGCGGAACGCGCCGGTGAAGAAGATCCGCATCAGATGGATGGAGATCGCCGCGAGGAACAGGTTCGCCGCCCAGTGGTGGATCTGCCGCATCAGCAGCCCGCCCCGTACGTCGAACGTCAGGTGCAGCGTGGAGGCGTACGCCTCGCTCATCTCGCGGCCGCGCAGCGGCGCGTACGAGCCGTCGTAGATCAGCACGGACCCGCTCGGCTTGAAGAACATCGTCAGGTACACGCCGGTGATCAGCAGGACGATGAACGAGTAGAGCGCGATCTCACCCAGCAGGAACGACCAGTGCTTCGGGAACGCCTTGCCCAGGCTCGTCCGGAGGAACTGGGTGGAGCCGAGCCGGTCGTTGACGCCCCACGCCACCCTTTCGAGTTCGGCCTTCGCGCCGCCCTTCCGTCCAGCCATCGCGCCGCTCCCCGGGCCGAGCACTGATTTTCGCAGCCCCGGTACCCATGGCCCGACCCCGCAAACGCCGGTCCGGGCGGGGTCAGCAGGGGTCGGGCGGGGGTCAGTTGGGGTGAGCCGGGGTGAGCCGGGGTGAGCCGGGGTCAGCCGCTCGCGGCGTAAAGCACCTCGCGCATGCCGGGCAGCGCCTCCCGGTCGGCCCGCCACACCAGCCGGAGGCTGAGGTCGGGCGTGTCGAGCGCGAGCCGCGCGAGCGTCCCGGCCGCGATCCGGTCCCGGACGGCGAACTCCGGCAGCAGCGCGACGCCGAGACCCCGTTCCGCCCACGCGGCCATCACCGTCACGCTCCCGGCCATGACCCGTTCGACGGCCGGGCCGAACAGCCGGTCCCCGGCCAGCCGGAACGAGCAGGCTGGCACGTTGACCAGCAGCTTCTCGCCGCGCAGGTCACCGGCGGCGACGAGCGGGGCGGCGGCGAGCGGATGGTCCGGCGCGGCGACCAGGACGAGCGGGACGGGTTCCAGATCGAGATGGTCGAGCGGCGCGCTCGGCGCCGCGAACCCGAGCCCGCCGACGCCGTCACCGGAGTCCAGCAGCAGCGCGGCCTCCAGGTCACCGGCGGCGACGGCGGTCAGGAGCCGGTCGCGGGCGCCCTCCGACTGGACGTCGACGCGCAACCCCGGGCGCCGCTCGGCGAGCCGCGCCAGCACGTGCGGGACGTGGGTCGCGGCGATGCTCTCCAGCGCGCCGAGCCGCAGCACGGGCCGCTCCCGGGCCACCTCGCGCCGCGCCTGGTCGGCGTCGCGCAGCAGCCGCCCGGCCCAGCCGCGCATCCGGTCGCCCGCGGGCGTCAGCGTCATGCCCTTCGGGCCCCGGTCGAACAGCGCCACGCCCAAGGACCTTTCGAGCGCGCGGACCTGCTCCGACACCGACGACGGCGCGAGCCCGAGCGCGTTGGCGGCGTCGGTGACGGTCCGGTGGGCGACGACGGCCTCGAACGCCCGCAGCTGGCGCAACTCCATGCCGGTGGCAACCCGACCCGAGCGTTCGGATATTCCGAACGCAGCGTGCGGAACCGCCGGTGGAGCGGGACGGTACCCGTTCCCAGACTGGCGGCCATGAGATCGACCCTCACGCTGTTCGGCGTCTCGCTCGGCTACTTCATGATCCTGCTCGACACCACCGTCCTGTCAGTCGCCGAACCCGACCTGGTCGCCTCCCTGGACGGGACGGTCGCGGGCCTGCAATGGGCCGTCACCGGCTACACGGTCGTGTTCGGCGCGCTGCTGCTGTCGGCGGGCGCGGTCGCCGACCGGTACGGCGCGCACCGGGCGTTCCGCGCGGGAATCGCCGTGTTCGGCGCCGGGTCGCTGCTGTCCGCCGCCGCGCCCGACCTGTGGACGCTCGTCGCGCTGCGGGCCGTCCTCGGCGTCGCGGCCGCCGCGTGCGTGCCCGCCAGCATGGCCATGATCGCCCGGCTGTATCCGGTTCCGGCGGAACGGGCGCGGGCCGTCGCCGTCTGGGCGGCGATTAGCGGCGCCGCACTCGCCGCCGGTCCCGTCGTGGGCGGCGCGCTCGTCGGGCTCGCCGGGTGGCGCGCGGTCTTCCTGGTCAACGTGCCGTTGGCTGTCATCGTCCTCGTTCTCGTCGCCGGACGGGACGTCCACTGCCCGCGCGGCTCGCGCGCCATCGACTGGTGGGCGCAACTCCTCGCGTGCGCGGCCCTGGCCCTGCTGACGGACGCGCTCATCGCCCTCGGCTCGGGGGCGGACGTCCACGCGCTCGGCTCGGGCGCCGGGGCCGTGCTGGCGGGTGCGGCCTTCGTGCTCCGGGAGCGGGGGAGCGCGGCGCCGGTCCTGCCCCCGGCCGTGCTGCGGGTGTCCGGAATCCCCGCCGCGCTGGTGGCGGGGGCGGCGGTGAACTTCGTGATGACGGGCGTCCTGTTCGTCCTGCCGCTCGTGTTCGCGGAGGTCCTCGGGTTGACGCCGTTCCAGACCGGGCTGGCGTTCCTGCCGATGACGCTGCCGTTCGCGGTGAACCCGCTGATCACCGGGCGGATCGTCGCGGCGGCCGGGCCACGCCGTCCCGTCCTGCTCGGGCTGGGGCTGCTGACCTGCGGGGGAGTGCTGTTCGGGACGGTCCTGCTGGACGGCGCGACCTACCCGCCGCTCGTCGCGGGCCTGCTGTGCACCGGCTTCGGCGTCTCGTTCGCGCTGCCGGCCCTCGCGACCATGGTCGTCACCGGTGCCCCGGACGGCATGGCGGGCACGGCGGGCGGCCTCCTGAACGCCGCGCGGCAGGGCGGCGCCACGCTGGGCGTCGCGGTCATGGGCGCGTTCGCGTCCGTCGGGTCCGGGTCCTCCGCCGGGAACGAGCCCGCGTACGCGCTGTTCCTCGGCGCGGCCGTGTGCGCGGCGGCACTGCTGGTCAGGCCGCGCGCCCGTGTCCGGCCACACGCCGAGGCGACGGGCAGGCGTTGAGACGGTGGCGCAGGTCCGCGATGTCGGCGCGCAGCCGGTCCGCGTCGCGGGGATCGTGTTCCAGGCCGCCGAGATCCTCCTCGATCAGGTCGAGTTCGGTGGCGCGGAGCCGGGCGAGCAGCCGCCTCGGTTCCCCGCCGGGCACGTCCCACCGCTCCTTGCGGCGCCACTTGCGGTGCGCGAGGACATGGCTCTCGCCCGGCACCAGGACCCCGCCCGCCGTCTCGGCCTGCGCCGACCGCCGGAAATGCGCCAGATAGTGGCGGCGCGCCAGCCGGTACGTGACGATCGCCGTCAGCAGGATCGGGGCGCCCTTGACCGGCAGCAGCAGCACCCCGGACAGGACGGGCGCGTCCCACCACGAGTGCAACGCCATCGCCAGCACGACCCCGCCGAACGCGAGCGCCGCGCCAGTCCGGGACGCCCGGCCGAGCAGGCAGCCGAGTCCCGCGCCGCCGATCGCCGTCATCGCCCAGTGGCTCCACCAGGCGCCGCCGACGACCCGACTCGCGAACGAGAACAGCGCCGCGTTCACGTCCTGCGTCGCGCCGGTCAGCACGATCGTGTTCAGGACGTAGAGGAAGTTCTCCGCGATCTGGAAGCCGAGTCCGGTCAGCGCGCCGTAGGCCCACCCGTCCAGGGGGCCGCGGATCGCGGACGGCGCCATCAGCGCCAGCGTCACCACGCCGAGCAGCTTCAGGAGCTCCTCGTCCACCGGGGCGGCGATGGAAGCGCCCCACGCCGCGTTGAAGTCGGGCCCGGCGGTCTTCCCGAGCACCGCCCCGAACGCCCCGTTCGTCCGCAGCGCCAGCCCGAACGCCGCCAGCCCCCCCCACGCCACCGCGAGCAGCACGTACCCGATCGGGTGCGACCGGACCGGATGCAGCCGGCGCAGCGACCACACGCCCGCCGCCAGCGCCGGTGCGAGCAGCGCGGCCCCGGCGATGGACCCGAGCGGGAACGTCCGGACGGCGGCGGCCATCCCGAGGACCGCGAACCACGTCCCGATCAGGCACGCCGCGGCCCACAGCCAGAACGCTGGGCGGCGGGTCACGGGCGGCCTTCCGAGGTCTGCGACGTGCCGGGCCCGGAGATCGTCACGGTTCGCACCATCGCCTCCACCTGCGCCGCCACGTTCTGGAACGCGACCGGGGGACCGGCGGCCGTCACCGTCGCGCCGAGCGTGTCGGTCGCGTAGACGGCGGCCGTGCCGGTGCGGCCCCGGCCGGTCAGCGTCCCGATCAGCCCGGACAGCCCGTGCGCCGTCGTGATCGGACGCGGCCGCGTCCCGAGCCGCGTGCGCCCGCCGATGGCGACGATGCGGGCGAGGCCGTCCCACAGCTCGCGCGCGTCGAACGGCACGAGCGGGATGACGACGCTCAGGTTGAACACGACGTCCGCGCTGTGCAACTGGGCATAGCCGCTGAGCGACGAGTTCCCCTTGTTGAGAACCCACCCGTTGTGCGTGACCGTGACCGCCACGGGCCGGACGCCGTCGCTCTCCGTGCCGACCGACACGATCGTTCCGGGTGCGAGCTGCCTGCGCCCGCTTCCGAGGGCCAGGTCCAGCAGGGGCATCCCCGCGCACAGGACCAGCAGCGCGAGCGCCACGAGCCCTGTCTCCGACCATCTCACGCGCGCCACGCAGACCCCCCGAATGACCCGTGCCGCGGTGGAATGCCCCTTGACATCTCCCCTAAACAGAGGCGAGCGGCCAGGCGGGCCCGTGAGGATAGGGTTGGGCCACCCATGACAGCGTTCTTTACCGAATCCGCCGTCGCCGCCCGGCTGCGCGCGGCGGGCTGCGTCTTCGCCGAGGACGAGGCGCGCCTGATCCTCGACACGGCCGCCACCCCCGACGACGTCTCCGCCATGGTGGAGCGCCGGGCCGCCGGGCTGCCCCTCGAACACGTCCTCGGCTGGGCCGAGTTCCGCGGTCTGCGCGTCGCCGTGGACCCGGGTGTCTTCGTGCCGCGCCGCCGCACCGAGTTCCTCGTCCAGCGGGCCGCCGCGCTCGCCCCGCCGCGTCCCGTCGTGGTCGACCTGTGCTGCGGCTCCGGTGCGCTCGGCGCCGCGCTCGCCGCCGAGCTGCCCGACCACGGCGGATTCGAGCTGCACGCCGCCGACATCGACCCGGCGGCGGTGTGCTGCGCCCGCCGCAACGTCGCGCCGTTCGGCGGCCGTGTCCATGAGGGCGACCTGTTCGACCCGTTGCCGGGCGATCTGCGCGGCCGCGTCGGCGTGCTGCTCGCGAACGTGCCCTACGTCCCGGCCGACGAGATCGCGCTCCTGCCCGCC
This sequence comes from Actinomadura meridiana, assembly GCF_039537545.1. Taxonomy (NCBI): domain Bacteria; kingdom Bacillati; phylum Actinomycetota; class Actinomycetes; order Streptosporangiales; family Thermomonosporaceae; genus Actinomadura; species Actinomadura meridiana. The sequence goes on along the minus strand of NZ_BAABAS010000019.1, from coordinate 204,844 downwards.
GAGGCGCGGCTGCACGAGGCGCGGGTGGCGCTCGACGGCGGCGGGGACGGTCTCGACGTCCTGCGCCGCGTGACGTCCGAGGCCGCGGCCTGGCTGGCCCCGGGCGGATGGCTGCTGTTTGAGACGAGCGAACGGCAGGTCCCGGACGCGGTCGCCGCCGTCGAGCGGGGAAGGCTCGCCGCGACCGTGGAGACGTCCGAGGAGTTCCACGCCACGGTCATCATCGGCAACAAATCCGTGTAAATCCTCAAGGTCGGGTAAATGGCGCTATACGACAACTCGAAGGAGTGAGGTCCATGCGCCGCATCAGTGCAGCGCTCAGCGCCATCGTCGGCACGATCGCGGGTGTCCTCAGCGCCATCGCGGGCGCGATCATCGGCATCGTCACGCTTCCGTTCCGGGTGATCCAGCGCCTGCTCACCCCGTCGCGGCGCCGCCACCGAACTTGACTCGGGGTGGCGGCTCGCTTATTTTGGCGTTCAAATATTGGTCGTCAAAGTAATGGCCGTCGCGGCGGCCGCGCGGAGGAACGATGAGCGACTTTCCCGCCTACGCCCCGTCCGAGGAGCACGAGCTGCTCCGGCGCACGGTGCGCGAGCTGGCCGATGCCAAGATCGTCCCGTTCGCGGCGGAGGTGGACGAGGAGTCCAGGTTCCCCCGTGAGGCGCTCCACGCCCTGGTGGCCAACGACCTGCACGCCGTGCACGTCCCCGAGTCCTACGGGGGCCTCGGCGCGGACGCCCTCGCCACGGTCATCGTGATCGAGGAGGTCGCCCGCGCGTGCGCGTCGTCGTCGCTGATCCCGGCGGTGAACAAGCTCGGCACCGTCCCCGTCCTGCTGTCCGGCTCGGAGGAGCTGAAGAGCAAGTATCTGGGGCCGGTGGCGCGCGGCGAGGCCATGTTCTCCTACGCCCTGTCGGAGGCAGACGCCGGATCGGACGCGGCGGGCATGAAGACCCGCGCCGTCCGCGACGGTGACGCCTGGGTGCTGAACGGCACCAAGATGTGGATCACCAACGCGGGCGAGTCGGAGTACTACACGGTGATGGCCGTCACCGACCCGTCGCAGGGCGCGCGGGGGATCTCCGCCTTCGTCGTCGAGAAGGGCGACCCGGGCGTGTCCTTCGGCCCCAAGGAGCGCAAGCTCGGCATCAAGGGGTCCCCGACTCGCCAGGTGATCCTGGAGGACGTCCGCATCCCCGCCGACCGCATCATCGGCGCCGAGGGCACCGGCTTCAAGACCGCGCTGGCCACCCTGGACCACACCCGCATCACGATCGCCGCCCAGGCCCTCGGCATCGCCCAGGGCGCCCTGGACTTCGCGATCGGCTACGTCAAGGACCGCCGCCAGTTCGGCAAACCCATCGCCGACTTCCAGGGCGTTCAGTTCATGCTCGCCGACATGGCCATGCGCCTCGAAGGGGCCCGCCAACTCACCTACCACGCGGCGATCAAGTCCGAGCGGGCGATGCACGGCGAGAAGATCGCCGACCTGACCTTCGTCTCCTCGGCGTGCAAGACGCTGGCGTCGGACGTGGCCATGGACGTGACGACCGACGCCGTCCAGCTCCTCGGCGGCTACGGCTACACCCGCGAGTTCCCGGTGGAACGCATGATGCGGGACGCGAAAATTACTCAGATCTATGAGGGCACGAATCAGATCCAGCGGATGGTCATGGCCCGCCAACTGCTGAAGTAACCGGCAGCCGCACCTCGAACACCGCGCCGCCGCCGGGCGCCTCGCCGACGGTGAGGACGCCGCCGTGCGCCAGCACCAGGTCACGGGCGATGGCGAGGCCGAGGCCCGCGCCGCCCTCGTCCCGGGCGCGGGCGTCGTCCAGCCGGACGAACCGCTCAAAGATCCGCTCCCGGTCGGCGGGCGGCACCCCGGGACCGTCGTCCGCGACCCGCACGACGGCCGTGCCCGCCTCGCCCGACACTGAAAGCCGTACGGCCGTGCGCGCGTGCCGTTCGGCGTTGTCGAGAAGGTTGCCGACGACCCGCGAAAGCCGTCCCGGCACCCCCATCACGTGCGGATCGTCGTCGATCGACGCCGTGATGGGAATCCGGTCACCCGTGCCCCGCCGGTCCAGCTCCTCCTGGACGAGACGCCCCAGCGCGACGGGCCGCTCCGGCGGACGGTCGCCCGCGTCGATCCGGGCGAGCAGCAGAAGGTCGGCGGCCAGATGTTGGAGGCGCACGACGTCGGCGGCGAGACCGTCCACGTCGAGCAGCTCGGGATGCGCCTGCGCGACCTCCAGTTGGGTGCGCAGCGACGCGATCGGGCTGCGCAGCTCGTGCGAGGCGTCCGCGACGAAGCCACGCTGCCGGGCCACCGAGTCCTCCAGCGCGGCGAGGGTCTCGTTCGTCGTGATCGCGAGCCGGGCGATCTCGTCCCGCGCGCCTGGCACCGGCACCCGCCGCGCCAGGTCCCCGGCGGCGGTGATCCCGGCCAGCTCCGCCCGGACGGCCGCCACCGGCCGCAGCGCCCGGCGCGTGACCAGCCAGGTCACCGCCGCGACGACGGCGAGCAGCGGGAGCAGGCCCGCCAGCAGCGACCGTGTGACGGTGCCGACGGCGTCCCGCACGGCGGCCAGGTCGGCGCCCGCGTACACGGTGACGGTCTCGCCCGCGGGCGTCGTCACTTCGACCGCGGCGAACCGGTAATCGGCGGTGTGGCCATCCACGGTCGCGCTGCCGGTGGACAGGTGCGGGCCGTCGTCCGACACCTCGCCGCGCCCCGGATCGTCGTCGTCATCGTGGTCGTCGTCCCCGTCGCCAGTCCCGCGCGGGGACGAGTCGGGCCGCACGCCCGGCGATCCCGTCCCGCTGATCGCCTCCAGGTCCTCGCTGGCGGCGCGCACGCGCCCGCTCTCGTCGACGACCTGCACCGGATGGTCGTCGCCGTCCGGCAGGTCCAGGCTCCCGTACGGGACGCCGGTCGCGAGCCGCGCGGCGACCTCCCGCGCCGTGACCTCCGCCCGCAGCTCGGCCTGCCCGGCGAGGTTCGCGCGGAGCAGCAGCACCACCGCGAGCCCGGCCGCGACCAGCGCGATCGCGACCACGGCGGTCGCGGCGAGCGTCGTGCGCGCCCGGACCGACGACAGCCCCCGCACGTCAGGCGCCCCCGTCCCTGGCCAGCCGGTACCCCGCCCCGCGCACCGTCGTGATCGACCGGCGGCCGAACGGGACGTCGAGCTTGCGCCGCAGCGCGCTCACGTACACCTCGACGATGTTGGGGTCCCCGTCGTAGGCGAAGTCCCAGACGGCCGCCATGATCTGCGCCTTCGACACGACCCGGCCCGCGTTGGACGCCAGGTGCTCCAGCACCGCGAACTCCTTGGCGGTCAGCTCCACCTCCGCGTCCCCGCGGAACACCCGCCGCGCCGCCGGATCCACGGTGAGGTCGCCGAGGACGATGGACGGCGCGGCGCCCCGCGTCCGGCGGCGCAGCAGCGCGCGGATCCGGGCGACGAGCACCACGTAGGAGAAAGGCTTGGTGAGGTAGTCGTCGGCGCCGGTGTCGAGGCCCTCCGCCTCGTCGTACTCGCCGTCCTTGGCGGTCAGCATCAGGATCGGCGTGTCGTCGCCCGCCGCCCGCAGCGACCCGCACACCCGGTAGCCGTTCATCCCCGGGAGCATGACGTCCAGGATGATCAGGTCGAACTCCCCGGTCAGCGCCAGGTCGAGACCCACGGCTCCGTCATGGACGGTCTCGACCGCGAACCCCTCGGCCGCCAGCCCGCGGGCGAGTGACGCGGCCAGGCGTTTCTCGTCCTCCACGAGCAGCAGGCGCATGCCCACAGCCTGCCAAACCGTCCCTGAAGGCGGCTTCAGGAAGCTTCAGGAGCGCCACAGGAACGCCGGGCAGGGTCGAGGTCGTACGGCGCGTCCGGACCCACCGGCCGCCGACACGACACCCGGAGGGTGCCATGAGGATCAACGCGCGGCGCTTCACCGTGGGACGCGGCCTGACGGTGGCGGTCGTCGCCGCGGGCGTGCTCGCGGTGGGCGGGGCCGCCACCGCGTTCGCCGACCACGACGGCGCACCCGGTAATGGGCACGCGACGCCCGTCACGGCGACGGAGGCGGCCGCCGCCGCCCTGAAGGCGGTTCCCGGCGGCACGGTGGAGGAGGTCGAGCTGGACGACGGTGCCGTCTGGGAGGTCGACGTCATCGCCAAGAACGGGGTCGAACACGAGGTGACCCTGGACGCGAAGACCGGCAAGATCCTCGCCTCCACGATCGACCACGACGATGACGACGACGACTGACCGGCACCGTCGTTGACGTGAACCATCCGGTTGCCTAGCGTGACAGGCAACCGGATGGCCGCGTTTTGGACGGTGCATGGACGAGACGCCCGCAAGCGAGTTCGTGTACACGACCTACATCAGGGCCACACCGGAACGGCTCTGGAAGGCGCTGACCGACCCGGCCCTCACCCGCCGCTACTGGGGCGTCGCCTTCGAGACCGACTGGGCCCCGGGCTCCCCGATCATCTGGCACGAGGAGAACGCGACGACCGCCGACCCGGAACAGGTCGTCCTCGAAGCCGACCCGCCCCGCCGCCTCTCCTACACCTGGCACACGTTCACACCCGAATGGGCACGCGCGGTCGGCGTCGACGAAGACACACGCGCGAAACTCCTGGCGGAGCCGCGCTCCACGGTGACGTACGAGATCGAACCCGCCGGGGAGACGGTCAGGCTGACGGTCGTCCACGCGGCGGGCGACGCGCTCTTCGCCATGTCGCGGCAGGGCTGGCCGCACGTCCTGTCCGGCCTGAAGACGCTGCTGGAGACCGGCGAGCCGCTGCCCCTCGCCTGACCGACCGGCCGTCAGAGGCGCAGGCCGGTGCTGCCGCCCGTCTCCTCCTCGCCGTCGGTGGTGGGCTCGGTTTCGAGGTACTCGTCGTCCGGCCAGAGGGCGTCGGCGAGGCAGGCGAGGTACTCCTCGTCGGCGGGGTCGAGTTCGGCGGTCATCGACTCCGGATGGTCGGCCGGGGAGGGCGTGCGCGGCGGCGGGTCGGGGGCGGTGTCCTGGAACGGGACGTGCGGCATCGGGTGGAGAAGGTTCGGCAGGCAGAGGCCGAACAGGGCGACCAGTGACACGAGGACCAGGACCGTGGTCACGCCACACCGTCCTTTCGCGGTCGAGTCCGCACGATTCCTGTGTAAGGAGCGAAACAGTTGAACGCTACCTGGGCGGCCGATCGGATGGGAGTCCGACATGCTGATCTCCGGCGACTACGCCCGCGGGGAATCTCGTGGGACGCGCGTGCGACGCGAGGAAGCGCAAGCAAGCGTGAGGCGGGGTGCGGCCCGGCGCCGAACGGCGCGTGACCAGGCGCCCGGTCGCCGTGAGCCGTCCGTGAGGCGTGGGGAGTCGGGCGCCTCAGGCGGCGGTGGTGGGACGGTGCGGCGCGATCACGCGACCGTCGGGCAGGAGCTCTCCCGTGTCGTCGAAGACGACGATGCCGTTGCAGAGCAGGCTCCAGCCCTGCTCCGGGTGGCTGGCGACGGTGCGCGCGGCCTCGCGGTCAAGGTCGTCCGGAGCCGGACAGTGCGGCTCGTGCTGGCAACAGGTTGTGTCGTGTTGAGCGGTCACGGGGTCCTCCACGGTGTCCCGAGATTTAAGGACATAGATTCAGCCTGCCGTGGCCCGACCGAAATATGCAAGTGGATGGGGGATTCTTTACCGTTAGATACGTGTAAAGCCGGACAAGCAGGGCATCGCACATGATTCATCTCAGAAGGCCCTCGCCGGGCTCGTCGCCATGGTCCACGTCGAGGCCGACGACGGACGCGCAGCCCGTGCAGAGCCACTCCGCGATGACCGCCTCCGGGTTGGTCCCGTGCGTCCGGTAGGGACGCTCGACCGCCCGGCGCCGCATCCCGTGGCCGCAGGACGGATGCAGCAGCAGCCCGCAGGTGGGGCACGGCCAGACGTCCTCGCACCGCAGGTCACAGCGGGGGCACAGCGGCGACTCGTAGGACCCGGCCGCCCCGGCCGCCCCGGCCGCCCCGGTGGGCTCCAACTCGCCGAGCCACTCCTGTTCGAGGTCGAGGTACTCGTCGCTTGGCCAGTGGTGATCGGCGAGCCACGCGAGGTACTCCTCGTCACCCGGGCCGAGGATGGCCGTCAGGGACTCGGGATGCTCGTTCTCCGAACGGTGGGGGAGCCGGCCGTGCCGCGCCGTGGCCAGGAGCGTCAGCAGGCCGAGGAGCGCGGCCGCGACCAGGCCTGTCGCCAGGGGCATCGCGGCGTCCTTATGATCTTGCGGCGGGAATCTTCGATCATGAATTCACATCACAAAACCCTGCGAACGCTACAAGAAAGGTTCTTTACTGAAAAGTCGATCAAAAGGATTCCTTACCAGGATCATGACGGCGGTGACGTCCGAAACCGGGCCCTGTTCATGTCCAGAACCGGCCCGGCCTGCGGGAACCGGCCCCGGGGGAGCCCCGGCGGGGGCCTCGGGACGATGTCCGGTTTCACTCTCCGCTGAATCCGCCCGCGCCCGCCGCCCGGCTGCCCGGCCTGGACCGTGCCACCCGACCCTGTGGAAAACCGCAGGATCGGGGTGCGGGACGCGGCCGCACAGGTGGGCGGTGTACTCCATGGTGGTGCCGGCGTCCGGTTTCTAGCGTCGTCAACATGATCGAAATGGCCTACACGGCGTCCGGGAGCGAACCCGTCGGCGGCATCGCGGGATGGGCGACGGACCTGATGGACACCCTCGGCGCCCCCGGCGCTGGGCTGGCGATCGCGCTGGAGAACCTGTTCCCGCCCCTGCCGAGCGAGGTGATCCTGCCGCTGGCCGGGTTCACGGCCGCGCAGGGCCGGATGAGCCTGGCGGCGGCGCTGGTGTTCACGACGCTCGGCAGCGTCGTCGGCGCGCTCGCCCTCTACGGGATCGGCGCGCTCATCGGACGCGACAGGATCCGCCGTCTCGTGGCGCGGCTCCCGCTGGTCAAGCTGTCCGACCTGGACCGGACGGAGGCGTGGTTCGCCCGGCACGGCGCCAAGGCGGTGTTCTTCGGCCGCATGATCCCGATCTTCCGCAGCCTGATCTCCGTCCCGGCCGGGCTGGAGCGGATGCGGATGACCACCTTCCTGCTCTACACGACCCTGGGCAGCCTGCTGTGGAACACGGCGTTCGTCCTGGCCGGATACCAGCTCGGCGACAACTGGCGGACCGTCGAGGACTACGTGGGCATGTACTCCAAGGTGGTCGTCGCGCTCGCGGCCGTCGCCGTGGCGGTGTTCGTGGCCGTGCGTGTCGTGCGGGAGCGCCGGAAGGCGAGAATGCCAGCGTGACCACGTCTTCTTCCGCCGGGCGCCCGCGTCGCGCCGTCCTCGCGACGGTGGGCCTGGCGCTGGGCGCCGTCACCGCCGGGGCGGAGTTGGTCCTGCTGGCGGTGGCGGCGCTCCTGATGGCCTACTCGCTGGCCTTCTCGCGCGGCCAGCGGACGGTCCCGGCGGTCGTCGCGGACGCCGCGCGGACCGTGACGGAGCTGGAACGCTGGAGGCTGCGCAGGTTCCACGGCGAGGACAGGGCCGTCGAGTACGGCCCGCTGCGGGCGCTGGCGTATCTCGTCCTGCGCGTGCCGGTCGGGCTGCTCGGCGGAGTGATCCTGATGCTGCTCGCCTACGGCGCGGCGCTCGGGGGCGCGCTGGCCGTGAGCTGGTGGATCACAGGCGACTACCTGGACGGCATCGCCCCGAGCCCGTGGATCGTCCTGTACACGGTGGTCTTCGGGTCCGTGCTGCTGTTCCTCGCCGTGCAGGGCCTCGTCGGGGTCGTGGCGCTGGAGCGGACGGTGGCGCGCCGCTGCCTCGGCCCGAGCCCGCTGGAGGCGTACGAGCGCCGCATCGCGCAGCTGTCGGTCACCCGCGCGGAGGTGGTGGACGCGGTCGACGACGAGCGCCGCCGCATCGAACGCGACCTGCACGACGGCGTCCAGCAGCGACTCGTCGCGCTCGGCATGCTGATCGGCCGCGCCCGCCGCGCCCGCGACGACGAGCGCTCGGCCGACCTGCTGCGCCAGGCGCACGAGGAGTCGCGGCGCGCCCTGGAGGATCTGCGGGAGGTCGCCTGGCGCGTGTACCCGGCCGCGCTGGACGGCGAGGGCCTGCGCGCCGCGCTGGAGACGGTGGCCGACCGGTCCGCGCTGCCGGTGACGATCTCCTACGACGTCCCCGCCCGCCCCCCGCACGCGGTGGAGACCGCCGCGTACTTCGTCGTCTGCGAGGCCGTCACCAACGCGGCCAAGCACTCCGGCGCCCACCGGATCAGGGTGGACGTCACCGGATCGGACACAATGATCGGCGTGCGGATCGAGGACGACGGCGGCGGCGGAGCCGACCCGGGCGGCGGCGGGCTGGCCGGGCTGGCCCGCAGGGTCGCCGCGCTGGACGGGACGTTCGCCCTCCACAGCCCGCCCGGCGGCCCGACCGTGATCACCGCGGAGCTGCCGTGCGGGTGATGCTGGCCGAGGACTCGACGCTGCTCCGCGAGGGCCTGGTCCGGCTGCTCGCCGAGGAGGGCCACGAGGTGACGGCGGCGGTCGGCGACGGCGACGCGCTGCTCACCGCCGTGGCGGCGGGCCCGCCGGACGTCGTGGTCGTGGACGTCCGGATGCCGCCCACGCACACCGACGAGGGCCTGCGCGCCGCGCTGCGGATCAGGGGGCGCTGGCCGGACGTCGGCGTCCTCGTCCTGTCGCAGTACGTGGAGAAGCGCTACGCCACCGAGCTGATCACGGCGGACACGACCGGCGTCGGCTACCTGCTGAAGGACCGCGTGGCGCAGGTGGACGAGTTCCTCGACGCCCTGGACCGCGTCGGCTCCGGCGGCGCCGCGTTCGACCCGGAGGTGGTGCGCCGCCTCCTCGCCGCGCACGGGCCGCGCGCCGACCCGCTGTCGCGCCTCACCCCGCGCGAACGGGACGTCCTCGACCACATGGCGCAGGGCCATACCAACGCCTCGATCGGCCGGCTTCTGCACATCTCGCAGAGCGCGGTGGAGAAGCACGTCAACGCGATCTTCGAGAAGCTCGACCTGTCGCACACGACCGGGTACAGCCGCCGCGTCCTGGCCGTCCTCCGCTACCTCGGCACCTGAACTCCCGGCAAACCGGACTAACAGCAATAAATCGGGTATGGGTCCTGGTCAATCCTCAATCCGCGGAGGAGGGGGCATGGCGGACACCAACCGAGGAGTCGTCTACCAGCGGCCCGGCGAGGTCACGGTCGAGAACCTGGAGTTCCCGAAGCTCGAACTGGCCGAGCAGAACGGCCGCAAGCTCGAACACGGCGCGATCCTGAAGGTCCTGGCCACCAACATCTGCGGCTCCGACCAGCACATGGTGCGCGGCCGGACCACCGCTCCCGCCGGGCTCACGCTCGGCCACGAGATCACCGGCGAGGTGATCGAACTCGGCCGGGACGTCGAGTTCATCAAACAGGGCGACCTCGTCAGCGTCCCGTTCAACATCGCGTGCGGCCGCTGCCGCAACTGCAAGGAACGCCACACCGGCGTGTGCGAGAACGTCAACCGGGACCGGCCCGGCGCCGCCTACGGCTATGTCGACATGGGCGGCTGGCACGGCGGCCAAGCGAGTTACGCGGTCGTCCCGTACGCGGACTTCAACCTGCTGAAGTTCCCGGGCGACCGCGACACGGTGATGGCGAAGCTCCAGGACCTGGCGATGCTGTCGGACATCTTCCCGACCGGCTACCACGGCGCGTTCACGGCGGGCGTCACCACCGGCTCCACCGTGTACGTGGCGGGCGCGGGCCCGGTCGGGCTCGCCTGCGCCACCGCGTGCCTGCTGCTCGGTGCCGCCGTCGTGATCGTCGGCGACATGAACGAGGAGCGGCTCGCGCAGGCGCGCGGGTTCGGCTGCGAGACGATCGACCTGTCCAAGTACGCCGACGTGCCCGCGCAGCTCGACCAGATCCTCGGCATCCCCGAGGTGGACGCGGCCGTCGACTGCGTCGGGTTCGAGGCGCGCGGCCACGGCCCGGAGGGGTCGGCGGGGGAGCAGCCCGCGACCGTCCTGAACACGCTGATGGACATCACCCGCGCCGCCGGACGCCTCGGCATCCCCGGCCTGTACGTGACGGGCGACCCGGGCGCGCCGGACGAGAACGCCAAGATCGGGCAGCTCGGGCTGCGGATCGGGCTCGGCTGGGCCAAGTCGCAGGTCCTCACCACGGGACAGTGCCCGGTGATGACCTACAACCGCCAGCTGATGATGGCGATCCTGCACGACAAGGTCGAGATCGCGCGGAACGTCAACGCCTCGGTCATCCCGCTCGACCAGGCGCCCGAGGGGTACGCCGCGTTCGACAAGGGCGCCGCGCACAAGTACATCCTCGACCCGCACGGCCTGGTGGCCGCCTGACCGCGCGCGTCAGGCGGGGACGGAGTCGACCGCGTAGCGGGCCCCGCCCACCGCACGGGCGCGGTCGAGCAGGGCCCGGTTCCCGGCGAGCATCGCCGCGACCGGCGAGCAACCCGGCGAGGCGGTCCGCAGGACGCTGAACAGCACCGGATCGTCGGGCGCGTCCAGCCTCGGGACGCGCCCGACCCGCAGCGCCTTGACCAGGATCACCCCGCTCACGCCCAGCCCGGACGGGGTCAGCTCCGCCAACGTCGCCTCGATCACGGCCGTCGCGTGGGACGCGGGCAGGAACACCATTCCCCAGGGATGCGGCCGCGCCCATTCGCCGAGCGCGACCAGTTCCTCCACGTCGGGCCGTAGCCGGTCGCAGAAGTCGAAATAGGGCAGCTCCTCGATATCGGCCGTCCCGGGCGGCGGCTCGCCGTCGGCCCCGTACAGGACGGCCTTGACCTCGTACGCCCACCCGTCCGGCGACGGCCTGACCTGCGCCGAGACATGGTCGGCCCGGACCTCGCGCTGGACGCGGAGCACGTCCTCGGCGTCCCGGCACGGGATCGTGCAGGCCAGCACCCGCTCCGGTGCCGGGATGAGCGCGACCGTCGCCCCGGTGATGACGCCGTGCCGTCCGAGCCCGCCACGGACCGCGTCGAACAGCCCGGCCCGCGTGCCGGAGGAGCAGGAGACCACCTCGCCGTCCACGACGACGTCCAGGCCGAGCACGGTGTCGGCCTGCGTCCCGTAGATGTGGGACGTCCCGCCGACACCGCCGGCGGAGATCGTCCCGCCGACCGTGACGTCGAGGTAGTCGGTCAGCACCGGCGGGGTGAGGCCGTGCCGCAACGTCTCGGTGAGAAGCGCGTGCCAGGTCGCCCCGGCGGCGACGGTCACGTCCCGCGCGCCGACTTCGACGCCGGTGAGCTCACGCAGATCCAGCGAGACACCGCCGGTGAGCGACTGGCCGTAGGTGGAGTGCCCGAGGCCGCGCGGCACCACGTCCAGGCCCCGCGCGGCGGCCTCCCGGACGGCGCGCGCGACCTCGTCCACCGACCGGGGCCGGACGACGCGGGCGGGCGAGCGCGCCACGATCCCGCCGAAGTCACGCACGGGCGCGCACTCCCGGGCGCCCGCGGCTCACCGTTGCCGCAGCCGTTCGGCCACCCGGCCGAGCGCGTCGCCGAGCAGGTCGATCTCCTCGGGGGCCAGCACCTCGATCAGCGCCTCGCGGACGACGCGCCGGTGCCCGGGCCGGACGCGGGCGAGCGCGGCGGCGCCCTCCTCGGTCAGCTCGGCCCACACCGACCGCCGGTCGGACTCGTTCTCGGTGCGCTTGACGAAGCCGTCGCGTTCGAGCTGGGTGACCTGGTAGGTGAGGCGGCTCTTGGACACCATCACCACGCGCGCCAGGTCGGACATGCGCAGCCGGTTGCCCTCGGCGAGGCTCAGCCCGACGAGCACCTCGAACTCGGGGTGCGAGAGCCCGCCGTCGCGTTTGAGCTGTCGTTCGATCTCGTAGTCGATCAGGTGGCCGGCGGCCAGAAAGGCCATCCAGGCCCGGAGCTCGTGTGGTTCGAGCGGGTCCCCGGGGTCGTTCATACGGTGATTCTAGGTGGCCTGGTGATTCTAGTCGTCCCGAATAGTAATTGAAATTTCTAAATGGTCTGGATTTGAATCATCGTCTGCTAGCGTCGAAACCGTTCATATTTGAATCTTCAACCAGAGGAGACCGAGGCATGCTCCCCACTCGCCGTCCCCCCGCGCTCCCCGACGCCGGGCTCCTCATCGGCCGGCTGGCGGTCGGTGTGATCTTCGTCGCGCACGGCTGGCAGAAGGTCTTCGACACCGGCCACGCGGGCGTCGCCGACGGCTTCGACAAGCTCGGCATCCCGCTCCCGGACCTGTCCGCCCTCTTCGCGTCCTACGTCGAGCTGCTCGGCGGCGCCGCGCTCATCGTCGGCCTGCTGACCCCGCTCGCGGGCGTACTGATCGCGCTGAACATGGGCGGAGCCTTCTGGTACGTGCACAAGGGCCACGGCATCTTCTCCGAGAACGGCGGCTACGAGTACGTCATGGTCCTCGCCGGAGTCGCGCTCCTGCTCGCCGCCACGGGCGCGGGCCGCTTCTCGCTGGACGCCGTCATCTGGCGCCGCCGCGAGAACGCTCCAGAGCACGAGTCGATCCCGGCCTGACCCCCCGCCGCTCCGTTCGACGGCCGTCGGCCCACGGCCGCTGACCCGGCCCGTCCACGCACCGCCCCGCGGGATCCTCGCGCACCGGATCTCGACCCCCCGGAACGGCGTGGACGGGTCGCTGGCGTTCCGGGGGGCGCCGACGCGCCCGGCCCACCCGGTCGCCGCAAGTGTGACGAAGATCACTTTCTGGTGCGCGTCCACTGTCACATGACAGTCGGGTAAACCTCTGTTACCTACCAGGAAAGGAATATGGCCCGATCCAATCCCCCAGAGTGACCGCCCCACCCGCCTGACAACGGTCTTTTCGGGACATCTCCCCTTAACGTCGAAGTGACAAGATGTTCCTGATGACCGTTTCTGGGCATGAGTGATCACTGAGAGTTCCTGGAGAGGCGGGTCGCAGAGTGTCGCGCGGTAGTGAGTTCGTTGTGGTGGCCAATCGGCTTCCGGTAGATCGGACCGTTGGGGAGGACGGCGTCCCGCGCTGGCGGCGCAGTCCAGGTGGCCTGGTCAGCGCCATAGCGCCGGTGATGCGGCGCAGGAAGGGGACCTGGATCGGCTGGACGGGCGCCCCCGACGAGGAGCTGGAGCCGTTCGAGGAGGACGGCATGGCGCTGCATCCCATCGCCCAGTCCGCGACCGAGGTCGAGCTCTACTACGAGGGCTTCTCGAACGCCACGTTGTGGCCGCTGTACCACGACGTGGTCGCGCCGCCCGTCTACGACCGCGCGATGTGGGACGCCTACGTCCGCGTGAACAGGCGTTTCGCGGAGGCGGCGGCCAAGGTCGCGGCGCGCGGCGGCGTCGTCTGGGTGCAGGACTACCAGCTCCAGCTCGTCCCGCGGATGCTGCGGGAGCTGCGCCCCGACCTGCGCATCGGCTTCTTCCTGCACATCCCGTTCCCGCCGCTGGAGCTGTTCTGGCAGCTGCCGTGGCGGCGGCAGATCCTGGAGGGCCTGCTCGGCGCCGACCTGGTCGGCTTCCAACTGCCCGGCGCGGCGGCGAACTTCGTGCGCCTCTGCCGCCGCCTCCTGGAGGCCCGGCACGTCAAGCAGGACGTGTACTGGGAGGAGCGGGTCGTCCGGGCCCGCGCGTTCCCCATCTCCGTGGACGTGGGCGAGCTGAACGACCTGGTGGGGCGCCAGGACGTCCAGGAGCGCGCCCAGGAGATCCGGGGCGACCTCGGCGAGGCGACGGTGCTGCTGGGCGTCGACCGGCTCGACTACACCAAGGGCATCACGCAGCGGCTCCAGGCGTTCGGGGAGCTGTTCGAGGACGGCGACCTCAAGCCGGGCCAGGCCGTGTTCGTGCAGATCGCGACGCCGAGCCGGGAGCGCGTCGAGCAGTACCAGCTGCTGCGGGAGGAGATCGAACAGCAGGTCGGACGCATCAACGGCGAATACGGCGAGATCGGGTTTCCGGTCATCCACTACCTGCACAGCTCGTACGACCGCGCCGAGCTGACCGCGCTCTACCTGGCCGCCGATGTGATGGTCGTCACACCGCTGCGCGACGGCATGAACCTCGTCGCCAAGGAGTACGTGGCGTGCCGCAAGGACCTGCGGGGCGTGCTCGTGCTCAGCGAGTTCACCGGTGCCGCCGCCGAGCTGAAACGAGGCGCGTTCCAGGTCAACCCGTACGACATAGACGGGCTGAAGGGCACGCTGCTGGCCGCGCTGGACGCCGAGCCCGCCGACCAGGCCCGGCGGATGCGCGTGATGCGCCGCCGCGTGATCGAGAACGATGTGGACCGCTGGGCCCACGCGTTCCTCAGCGAACTGGAGCGTCCCGCGGTCCGGCTGGAGCGGGCCGACCCGCTTCCTGCGGCTCGGGAGGGCTGACCCGCAGGTCGAAGGCCGCCCACACGGCCTTCCCGCCGGTGGCGAGCCGCGCCCAGCCCCAGGCGTCGCTGATGGCGCCGAGGACCAGCAGGCCGCGGCCGCCCTCGACGAACCCGGCGGGGTCGCTCGGGACGGGCTCGGGCGCGCGCCCGCTCGGGTCCGTCACCGAGATGACGAGCCGTCTCGGGTGCCCGATCAGGACGAGCTGGATGGGACACAGCGGCAGCGGTTGGGGCAGCCCCTCCATGCCGTGTCGCAGCGCGTTGGTCACCAGCTCCGACACCGCGATGACCACGTCCTCGGAGGCGTCGGCGAGACCCCAGCCGTCCAGCGTGACGTGGGTGAACTCGCGCGCCGACCGGGGCGCGGTGATCTCGGCGGGGAAGACGCGCCGTGCCATGCGCGGGGTCCCGGCGTGCGGGGCGGGCCACAGCCCGGCGAGGCCCGGCACGACCGCCGGGACGTTCGCCGACCCGTTGGCGGGCCCGTTCGCTGGGACGTTCGGCCCGAGCGACGCGGGGGGCGCGTCGGGCCAGGGATGAAGGGCCGGGGCGTGCCGCGACCGGCCGCCCCCCATGGCGGCGGGAGCTGCGACTTCGTCTGCCTGGTCAACGGTCATGGTCAACAACCTCAAGGCGTGCGGGGTGGTCACCGGCGAGCGTTCGCTATCTTGCTCCTCAAGTCGTGCAGATGCAAGACCGTCTGCATGAACGGATGCAAGAACGAATGCACGTGCATCTCGTACCATTGTGTGGGGTGGGGCGAGATCGCGGCCTCCCGCGCGGAGGCTGGGACGCCTGAAGGGGGCTACCAACGATGGACGGCCAACAGATGCTGGACGTCTGGCGCGGCGAACTCGTCTGGCAGAAGAGTCGGCGGAGCAATCCGTCCGGCAACTGCGTCGAGATGGCCGAACTCCCCAGCGGGGAGATCGCCGTTCGCAACTCCCGGGATCCCCAGGGAGCGGTGCTCGTCTACACCCGCGAGGAGGTGGAGGCCTTCGTGGGAGGTGCCAAGGACGGCGACTTCGACCACATGCTCGTCTGAGCCGCCGAACGGGCGGTGCTTCTTTCCGGCCTCCCGGCCGGTAGCGTGCGGCCCATGCACCTTGGGCAGATCGCCGCGCAGACGCCCGACAAGCCCGCCGTCGTCATGGCGGGCTCCGGGCGGGTCATCACCTTCCGGGAGCTGAACGAGGAGTCCAATCGGCTCGCCCAACTGCTCCGCGCGGAGGGGCTGCGCCGGGGGGACCACATCGCGTTCATGCTGGAGAACCACCCGCTCTTCCTGGCCGTCGCCTGGGCCGCCCAGCGGTCCGGGCTCTACTACACGGCCGTCAGCACCCGGCTCCAGTCCGACGAGCTCTCCTACATCGTCGAGAACTGCGGGGCGAAGGCATTCATCACCAGTGCGGCGATGGAGGCCGGTGAACAATCCGTTCCGGGGGGCGTGGGGGGTCGCCCCCCCACAAGAGAACGGCCCATTCCGGGGGGTGTGGGGGGTCCCCCCACAAGAGAACGGCCCGTGTCGAAGGTGCGAATGCCGGACGTGCCGCTGCGCCTCATGCTCGGCGGCACGGCCCCCGGCTACGAGTCCTACGAGGAGCGCGTCGCCGCGTACCCGGCCACGCCCATCGAGGACGAGAGCGAGGGCCACGACATGCTCTACTCGTCCGGGACGACGGGCCGTCCCAAGGGCGTGAAGCTGCCGTTGACCTCGGGGCCCATGGGCAGCCAGAACATCCTGCACGGGCTGCTGTCGCTGCTGTTCCAGCCCGACGCCGACTCGGTCTACCTGTCCACCGCGCCGCTCTACCACGCGGCGCCGCTGCGCTACTGCGTCACCCTGCACCGCTTCGGCGCGACCGTCGTGGTCATGGAGAGGTTCGACCCGGAGCAGGCCCTCGCCGCCATCGAGAAGTACCGGGTCACGCACAGCCAGTGGGTGCCGACCATGTTCATCCGGATGCTCAAGCTCCCGGAGGAGACCCGCGCCCGCTACGACGTGTCGAGCCTGCGCGCCGCCGTCCACGCCGCCGCGCCCTGCCCCGTCCCCGTCAAGGAGCGGATGATCGAGTGGTGGGGCCCGGTGCTGCACGAGTACTACGCCGCCACCGAGGCCAACTGCTTCGTCTACACCAACGCCGAGGACTGGCTCGCCCACCCCGGCACAGTCGGCCGCCCCCTGCTCGGGGAGGTCCACGTCTGCGACGAGGACGGCCGCGAACTCCCGCCCGGCACCCCCGGCACCCTCTACTTCGGCAACGCGCCGATGTTCGAGTACCACGGCGACACCGCCAAGACCGCCGAGTCCCGCGACCCGTGGGGCAACGGCTGGACCACCGTCGGCGACATCGGCTATGTCGACGAGGACGGCTTCATCTACCTCACCGACCGCCGCTCCTACGTCATCATCAGCGGCGGGGTGAACGTCTACCCGCAGGAGGCCGAGAACGTCCTGGCCGTCCACCCCCGGGTCGCGGACGTCGCCGTCATCGGCGTCCCGGACCCGGAGATGGGCGAGGCCGTCAAGGCCGTCGTCCAGCCCATGTCCATGGACGAGGCGGGCCCCGACCTGGAGGCCGAGCTCATCGAGTTCTGCCGCGCCAAGCTCGCCCGCTACAAGTGCCCCCGCACGGTCGACTTCCGCGCCGAGCTTCCCCGGCACGCCACGGGCAAGCTCTACAAGCGGCTGCTGAAGGACGAGTACTGGCCCGGCGAACACCCCGAGACGCCCTCAGACGCCACCAGAAGGCCGCAGAGGGCCTGAGAACACCCACGAACGGCAGAACCCGGCCGGTGGTCCCGGCCGGGTTCTGGAACACGCCTGCGGCGCCCCGGAACGTCCCCGTTCGTCAGTGCATCGGCATCGGCGCGTCGCCCGCCGCGGTGGGTGTGTCCGGCTTACGGCGCGGCAGCAGCAGCGCCGGAAGGAACCCGAGCGCGAGCAGCGCGACCGCGTACCAGTACGTGTGCTGGAAGGCGTCCGCCATCGGCGGCGCGATCTTCTCCATGATCGCCGGTGGCACCTTCTCCGTGCTGCCGATCTCCCCGCCGCCTCCGCCGACGCCCTTCAGCTCGTGCGTCAGCTGGTTGGCGAGCAGCACCGAGATCATCGCGGTGCCGATGGACGCCGACACCTGCTGGATGATGTTCAGCATCGTGCTGGCGCGCGGCACCTCGTCGTGCACCAGCGTCTGGATGGCCGCGGCCATCGTCGGCATCATCGTCAGGCCCATGCCCATGCCCATGCCGAACAGGACGGCGGCGAGCGTCCAGTAGCTCGAGTCGGCCTCCAGGATCGCCGCGAACGTCGCCACGGACGCCACCACCAGGGTGATGCCGACCAGCACGACCCGTCCAGGCCCGACCTTGTCGGTCAGCTTCCCGCCGATCGGCATCGTCAGCATCGCGCCGAGCCCCTGCGGGGCCAGCAGCAGTCCGGCGGTCGTCGCGCCCTCGCCGCGCACCGTCTGGAAGTACAGCGGCAGCAGCAGCATCGCGCCCATGAACGCGACCATGAACAGCATCATCGTGATGGACGCCGCCGCCACCGACCTGCGCTTCAGCAGCCGCAGGTCGATCAGCGGGTTCCGCGCGGTCAGCGCGCGGGCCACGAACCCGACGACCAGCGCGGCGCCGACCACCGTGAAGACCAGCGACTGGGCCTTCAGGAAGTCCTTCTGCTCGGCGCCCTTGGCCACCCCGTAGATCAGCGAGGCGAGCCCCGGCGACAACAGGATGAACCCGAGGAGGTCGAGTCTCTCCGTGGGTTTCGGCTCGTCCCGCTTGAGGACCTTGGCCGCCAGGATCAGCGCGACGATCCCGATCGGCAGGTTGATGAAGAAGATCCACCGCCAGGACACGTCGTCGACGAGGTACCCGCCGATGATCGGGCCGAGGATCGGTCCGAGCAGCATCGGCACGCCGACGATGCTCATCACCTGCCCGACCCGCTGCGGTCCCGCCGCCTGCGTCATGATCGTCATGGCGGCCGGCATGATCATGCCGCCGCCGAGTCCCTGCAACACGCGGAACACGATCAGGCTCTCCGCCGACCACGCCAGTCCGGCGAGGGTCGAGCCGAGCACGAACATCCCGATCGAGATCATGTACAGGCGTTTGGTGCCGAACCTCGCCGAGGCCCAGCCCGTGAGCGGGATCACCGTGGCCAGCGCGAGCGTGTAGCCCGTCGCGACCCACTGGATCGTGGCGAGGGAGGTGTTGAACTCCTTGGCCAGGTCGTTGATGGCCACGTTGACGACGGTCACGTCCAGGATCGCCATCACGGCGCCGAGCACGACGACCCCGGCCACGACGAGCACGCCGCGGTCGAGACCTCCGCCCGGGTCGGACTCCTTCAACGGGCCGTCCGCTGTCTTCGAAGACGCGGGAGCGGTCAACTCTCATCCAATCGTCAAGGCCGCGCACGCGGGCACGCCGAGGCCGTCGGGCATGTTCAGGGGGTTACCGCCGCAAAATAGTGCAGCGACTGACACTTTCGCGAACGATTAAACTCCGCAGGTTCCGGGAGTATTCCAGCGGGGTCCGACAAAACCTCCCAGCTCCCCACGGCCCACCCTCAGACCTGCACCTAGGTCGAGGTCAACGAACTGTGACGCACCAGACACCAGACCCCAACCCCCCGTCACCCCAGGCAGACCACCGCCCCACCCAAAACTCATCGCCATCCGGTCGGAGGCTCAGCGATCCGTGACCTTCAGCCGCCCCTTGAACTTTTCCAGACCGCGCACGGACTGGCGCGGCAAGATGTAGATCTCGAGCTTGCGGTTGGCGGCCAGCGGCGACCAATCGAGGTCGGGGGCGGTGCCGTGGAGGTGGAGAACCCTTAGTTTCGGCAGGTCCGCGAGTGGCCGGAGGTCCGTGATGTCGTCGCAACCACGGAGGAATAGCCGCCTTAACTGGTTGAGGGGCCGCAGCGGAGCGAGGTTCCGAATGCGGGTGTTCGACAGGTTCAGCGTGTTGAGCGTCGTCAGCGAGCTGATCGCGTCGAAGTCGGTTGCCTGTCGGCAGCCCTCGAGATAGAGCTCGAACAGCGGGAGACCCGTGAGCGGACGGAGGCTGGTCACCCAATCGCAGTGGCTTACGTACACGTTGTGGAGGCCGGGAGCCGCTCCACGGATCTCTTCTAGGCCCTCGGCGATGTGTGCGCCGTTGAGCCCCAAGGTCCCCAACCTTCTGAGAGAGGGGAGCGCGGAGATACTTCCCAAGCGGATCGCGTTGGTCAGCCAGAGGTAGGTCAGCTCGGCATGTCGGAGCAGTGGTGAGTAGTCCACGACTCCGTCACAGTCGGCGAGATAGAGCTGGTTCAGCTGCGGCAGCGCATCGAGAAAACCAAGATCGTTCATTCCGGGAAATTCGACGGTCAGGCCCTGCAGTGCCGGGAGGGACGGTAGAAGCGCCGGATCCGCCATCGGCTCGTCCGAGTAGAGCTGGAGATGGACCAGGGTCTGCGTGTGAGGGGCGAGGAACCCGAAGTCGTCGATGCGGCCCGTCTGGACGATGAGCCCCGCGAGCGGAGGGACTTTGGCGAGCGCACCAAGCTGCCGCGGCGAGCGCCCCACCCGGAGACTGCCGCTCAAGGGGTAGCGCGTGAGGACGCGATCGGCGAACTCATCGGTGTCGAAGTAGTTCCACGCTTCGGCCATGCGATCTTGCGATAGCAGACGAGTATCGGACGCATAGCGGGCCAGGACGTCCAAGGCGCCCGGTCCGTTGACCAGCCAGGCCGTCTGGATCGTCGCCGAAGCGGCTGCTGAGGTGATGCCGTCCAGGGTCTCGGGGAGGTGGGCGAGCACCGGTTCTCCCGCTGTGGCGAGGAAGCGGGCGGCGACTTCGTTGCGGGGCGGGATGAGGGCGTCCAGGCACCGGTCGAGCTCTTCACGGAGGTCGTCCGGCACGGAAGGGAGAGTCTCCAAGCAGGCGACGGCCACCAGTTTCAGGACGCGGGCTCGCCGTTCCTCGGAGTTGGCACGGGCGAGTATCCCCGTGAGGAGGTCGCGGCGCAGCGGTTCGTTGGCGTGCCCGGCGGCCATGATGACGGTCTCCCGCCACGTGTCGCGGTGTGCGTTGCGGACGAGTAGATCCATGTCGCCGAGGTCGGCGGCCTGTTTGGCGGTGAGGTACTCCTGGACGGTCCGGTGCACGAAGTCGATGCGTCCTGGCACCGGCTCGCGAAGGACGCCGCTGCGCTGGAGCAACTCGTCCACCACCGTGCGCGGTGAGGCGTGGACCTGCGGCATCGAGTCCAAGCGGTCGGCGACGAGGCGCTCGACCATCGTCTTGGGCAGCTCTACACGGGCACTCGTTGAGAGATGCCACGCGATGTCCTGCAAGATGCGGATCTTCTGGTCGCGTTCGAGGCTGCTCGGAATGCCGCGCTTCGAGTCGCGTGTCTCCAGAAGCATGTCGAGGGCCGCCCCGTAGAGCCCCATACGGTTGCGTGGCAGCGCTTCGCGATCGAGGTTGAGGGCGCACAGCATTGCCGCAAGCAGTGGGCTGGACGCGAGCGTCCGCAAGTTCGGAGCGGCCTCCAGCCGAGCCAGCAGGCGCGCCTCATAAGACGAAAGTCGCTCCGGGGTGCACGGCAGATCCGGGCACTCACGGACGGCGGTGTGCCAATGCTGGACGAGCCTCCGCACGTCCGCCGGTCCGAGCTGTTCGAGAAAGGCCGTGCCGAACCCTTCCGCCTGCAGCCAGTCGTACCCGGCGGCGGCTGGACGCGATGTGACGACGATCCTGATGTCGCCGAACTCCGAAACGATGTTCTTCAGCCACTGCCTGACCGCCTGCCGTTGGGCGGTCGTGACTTCGTCCACCCCGTCGACGAGGAGCACTGAACGCCCAGCCGCCAAACGCCGATGCACCCAGCCGCGAGGCATTATCCCGGCGAGGTTGCCCGCGACGTCGTCGATGAGCTTTTCGGGACGCGGTAGAGATCCGTTCGCGTGGCTGCGTAGCTTGACGAGGAACGGGACGCATCCGTTCCAGTCACGCAGCGGCCCGCTGAACGAACCACGCGCCGCCGTGACGGCGAGCCACCGCAGAAGAGTGCTCTTGCCGCCACCAGCTTCGCCACGAAGCAGCATCAGACGCCGGTTCTTTAGAACCGCCTCAACCCGCACGGCCCCTGTCTCTGCTTCGTCTCGCCATTCACTGATGGGAACGGCCTGAGCCGCCGGAGGACGAGACTTTCGTTTCTCCTCGTCGGAGACGTTCAAGCTGATGTAGGCGACGCTCAGGGTCGTCTGCGGCCGGGTGAACCGCTCGAACCGGACGCCGAACAGTTCCAGCGTGTCAAGCGACTCGCTGATCGACGCCAGGTAGCGGCGGGTGAACTCGTCATCGTCCGAGGTGCCCTCTGGCGCGTCGAGGGTTCGCGCCGGAAGCCGCGCCAGGACAGCGCCGATCTGGTCGGACAGGCCGCTCAGCCGCCCCAGCATCTCGACGGACGCGCGCGACCCGAACTGCGGCAGATGAACGATGATGCGGGCGAGGCAGTCGCAGCATTCGTCCAACGTGACCTGATAGAGCCGGGCCCCTGCCTCACCTAACTCGAACTCGGCTCTGCGGATCGACATCCGTGACCTGAGCCCGCGCGCCAGTTTCACCGGATCGACGTCTGCGGCGAACAGCGCGTCGTCTGACAGGTCGGCTTGTTCGAGTGTTCGAACGACCTCGTGAAGGGCGGCCTCTCGGTCGTTGTCGGTGAGGTCGCGGAACTCGTGTCCGGCGAAGGTGAGGATTCGTTCGGCCACCGAGTCGGCGATGCCCTCGAACTGGCGTTGGACGCGCCGTCGCTTGATCTCGTCCGGGAAACCCGTCTTGATCAGCTCGACGAGATCCTTACCGGCCGCGTCTCTGGTGGTGCGTCCGGCGAGCCATCGTCCTGCCGCCAGTTGCACCACCGATCCGCCCACGCGGAGCGCGGCGACCTCGATGCCGGGCACTGCATTTCCCTCAGCTGTCGCTGGCGGGCAGGAGGCCGACGCCGCTGAAGTGGGGGACTTCCGGGTCGGTCCAGGGGGAGTGGTCGGGACGCCAGCGGGAGCAGGAGACGACTCCCGGGTCGAGCAACTGGGTTCCCGCGAAGAGGCGTTCGATCTGTTCGGGGGAGCGGGCGCAGATGGGGGTGCCGCCGCGTTCCATCACCTCGGCGACGGCCCGGCGCATGGCTTCGCCGTCGAGTTCCTCGGTGGTGGCGTCGCAGGTGTGGGAGATGACCAGGTAGCTGCCCGGGGGCAGTTTTCGGAGCAGGTCGGCGACGATGCGCTGGGCCTCGGTGTCGTCCAGGATGTGGTTCAGGACGCCGAGCAGCATCAGCCCGATCGGACGGTCGAAGTCGAGCGTCTGCGCCGCGACGGACAGGACGGCGTCGGTGTCGCGGATGTCGGCCTCGATGTAGTCGCACGTGCCCTCGCTGGTGCTGGTCAGCAGGGCCCGGGCGTGGGCGAGCACCAGTGGGTCGTTGTCGACGTAGACGATGCGGGACGACGGTGCCACCCGCTGCGCGACCTCGTGCGTGTTGTCGACGGTGGGCAGCCCCGTCCCGAGGTCGAGGAACTGCCGGATCCCGTTCGCGACGAGGAAGCGCACCGCGCGGCCCAGAAAGGCGCGGTCGTGTTTGGCCGAGGCGGCGATGCCGGGCAGGAGCCGGAGCACCGCGTCACCGGCCTCGCGGTCCACCGGGTAGTTGTCCTTGCCGCCCAGCCAGTAGTCCCAGACACGGGCCGAGTGCGGCATGCTGGTGTCGATCTCGGGTCCCGGTCGCGGCTCTTCTGGCATGAAGCGGATTCCTCCTCCGTCGGACGGCTGCCCCAATCATCCACCAGTGGTGACGCCGATCGCACCGGGTCAGCCGTGTCCACTCGCTTCTCGGGGTTGCCCGCACGCCTTCCGGTGAAAACGTAGGATCCCTCCTAGCGGTCACGACCATTCGAGGAGTCGACGATGCCCCCGTCCGCGAATCAGCCTTCCCACCTGCCCGAGGACGTGCAGGTGAGGCTGCGCACCGACATTCCGTCACCGGCGCGGACGTGGAACTACTGGCTCGGCGGCAAGGACAATTATGAGGTCGACCGCGCGGTCGGGGACGCGACCGCGGCCCTGAATCCCGACCTCGTTCCGTTGGCCAAGCAGTCCCGCAAGTTCCTGATCCGGGTCGTGACGTACCTGGCGGCCGAGGCGAAGGTCCGCAATTTCCTGGATATCGGCGCGGGGCTGCCGACCGAGTCCAACACCCACGAGATCGCGCAGCGCGTGGCCCCCGACGCCCGCGTCGTCTACGTCGACAACGACCCCATGGTCCTCGCGCATGCGCGCGCCCTGATGCGGGGGACCAGCCCGCAGGGGGTCACCGACTATCTCGACGCCGACTACCACGATCCTCAGCGGATTCTCAC
Organism: Actinomadura meridiana; assembly: GCF_039537545.1. Taxonomy (NCBI): domain Bacteria; kingdom Bacillati; phylum Actinomycetota; class Actinomycetes; order Streptosporangiales; family Thermomonosporaceae; genus Actinomadura; species Actinomadura meridiana. Next base: position 180,978 of record NZ_BAABAS010000019.1, on the reverse strand, counting down.
CGAGGCGGCCAACGTCCTGAACTTCACGGAGCCGGTCGCGGTGATGTTCATGGGCGTCATGGGTTTCTGCCAGGAGTATCGGGACGTCAAGCAGATCGTGTCCGACACGATGGCGGGCGTTCCCTCGGGGAGTTTCCTGGTCCTGTGGGACTGCACCGATACGTCCGAGGCCGCCAAACAGGGCACCGAGAAGTACGCCGAATCCGGAACGCTGCCTTACCGACTCCGTAGCGTCGAGCAACTCGACGCCCTTTTCGACGGCCTGGAGAAAGTGGACCCGGGCATAGTCTCCGTCTCGCAGTGGCGGCCGGACCCGGCCACCGACGACGCCACTCACGTCGACGGTTACGGCGCCGTGGCCCGCAAGCCCTGAATGGGGGTACGCGGCGTGTGGCGCTGGGTGGGGGCGTTCGCATTCGTCGCGGCGCTCACTGTCGCGCAAGGCTGGGGTCTTCTGGCGGCGGACGACGGCCAGGGCTCGATAACGCGGCTGGGCTTGGTCGCGGCGGTCGTCGGGCCGCTCGCGGTCGAGGTGTCGGTGCTGCGGTGGGCGTGGCTGGGGCAGCGGCAGGCGCCACTGCGTGAGCTCGCGGGCCCGGAAGGGTTCCTGGGCGCTGCGCCGGTGGCGGGACGTTTCGTCCGGCGCCCCGACCTGGAGCGTGCGACGGTCCGGGCCCTGCGCGGCGGCGGCGCGTGGGCGGTGGCGCTGGTCGGGTTCGGCGGCACCGGCAAGTCGACGCTGGCGGCGGTGGTGTGCCGCCGCCGATGGCTGCGACGCCGCTACCGGCAGGTGACGTTCGTCAAGGCGGGACCGGGAACCGCGCCGGTGACGATCCTGACCGAGTTGGCGCGCCGTCTCGGCGTCGCGGACCCGTCGTACGCCACCGTCGACCAGGCCCGCGACGAGATCGAGACGGTCCTGGGCAGGCGCAGGCTGCTGATCATGCTCGACAACGTCTGGACGCGCGGCCCGCTCGACGCCGTCCTCGGCCTGGGACCGGGCTGCCGCGTCCTGTTCACCACCCGCAACCGCGACCTCGTCTCCACCGTCGGCGCCGCCGAGGTGATCGTGGACCAGCTGACCGACGACCAGGCGCTGCGAATCCTGGCGACCTGGACCCGCACCGCGCCGTCGGCGCTCCCGCAGGACGCGTACCGGCTGTGCGCGCGGCTACAGAACCTGGCGTTGGGCGTGGCGATGGCGGGCGCGATGGCCGCGCGCGGGCTCAGCTTCACCGACATCCACGCCCGCATCGACCAGGACCTGGGCAGGATCAAGGGCGACTTCGCCCCGGAGTACCAGCACCCGACCCTGCGGGCCGCGATCGACGTCAGCATCGACGACCTCACCGGCGACGCGCGGGACCGGTATCTGCGACTGGCGGTGTTCGAGGGCCGTGGCCCGTTCCCGGCGGACGCCGCGGCGGCGCTCTGGGATCCGCTGCCCGATCCGGACGTCCGCGACCTGCTGGCCGACCTGGTCGGCCGTTCCCTCCTCAGCACCACGGGGGAGGGCTGGTACATCGCGCACGACCTTCAGTACGACGCCATCGTCCAGCACCTTTCGCACCGGGCCGCCGAGATCGACCCGGTCCGCGCGGCCCACGACACCCTGCTGGACGGCTACCGGGCGCGCCGCCCGGACGCCGACTGGATCGGGTTCGCCCTCGCCGACGCCTACCTGCTGGGAAACCTCGCCTGGCATCTGTCCCGCGCCGGTCGGAAGGCCGAACTGGTCGACCTGCTCGGTGACCTCCGATACCTGTCCGCGCGTCTCGCCGCGCATGGCCTGCCCGATCTTATCGGTGACACCCACGGCACCGGGCATCCCCGCGTCCGCGCGACGGCCCGCGCGTTGAAGCAGTCCGCGCCCGCGCTCACCGCCGCGCGGGAGGCGGAGCTTCAGGGCCTCCTGGCCGCCCAGCTCGTCGGCCGCCTCATGGACCACCCCGACCCCGACACCGCGTCCTGGGCTGGTGACCTGCGTCCCGCCGCCTCCTGGTTGCGTCCGATCACCCCGGGCGCTCTCGCTCCCGCGACCGGCCCGCTGGAGCTGACCATCAGCGCCACGAAGTCCTGGTGCTCGCCGCCACCACCTACCGCCTGCGCCTGACAACGGGCACGACGCCACCCAAGGCCACGGAAAACAAGATGATCGACAGAGGTTGAGCCCCCAGGATGGGGAGATGCTCGTTGATCACTTCCCTCTGCTGGGCCTGCGGCTGCGCACGCCGCGCCTTGAGTTGCGCCTGCCATCGCCGGAGGAACTGGCCACCCTGGCCGAGCTGGCGGCCGCAGGCGTCCACGACCCCGATGTGATGCCGTTCCTGGTGCCGTGGACGGATCGTCCGCCCGCCGAGATCGCGCGGAGCGTCGTCCAGCACCACTGGGCGCAGCTGGCGAAGTGGGAGCCGGGGGCGTGGTCGTTGAATCTCGCCGTCTTCCACGCCGGTGTTCCGGTCGGGTCCCAGAGCATCGAGGCGAATGATCTGGCGATCACGCGTGAGGTGTCCACCGGCTCGTGGCTCGGACGCCGCCACCACGGGCAGGGAATCGGCACCGAGATGCGGGCGGCGGTGCTGCACCTGGCCTTCGCCGGGCTGGACGTCGAGGAGGCGACCTCGGTCGCGTTCATGGACAACCACGCCTCCCGCGCCGTCTCCCGCAAACTCGGCTACGCGTCAGATGGAATCGAGCGCCGCGTCGTTCGCGGCGCACTGGCCATCGACGATCGTCAACGCCTGACCCGCGCCGCCTGGGAACAGCACAGGACCGTCACCGTCACCATCGAGGGGCTCGACCCGTGCCTACCCCTTTTCGGCGCCCCTTCGGAATGAGCGGCGAGGAGACCGCGACCATGAAGCTTGAGAGTGCCGCCCGGGAATGGCGGCGGCACGGCTTCGTCGTCCTGCCCGGCTACCTGCCGCCGGATGTCCTGCGGCCCGCGGTCGCCGAACTGGACCTGCTCTTCCCCTCCGCCCAGGGCTTTCACGATGGAACCGATCCGCGCAGGGACTGCTTTCTCGACGACGAGTTCGCCGGGATCGACGCTTTTCCGTTCGCCGCCACGCAGATCGGTCTGCTGGCGGTCCATGAGCTCCTGGTCAGGCTGGCGGAGATGCTGCTGGACGACGCCGACCTGCGCATCTACTCCGCCGAGGCATGGGCGAAGTACACCGGCGCCGCCGACTACGACCAGGCCCTGCATCGCGACTACCTCAACCACACGCTCCTCGTCCCCAGCACTTCGCCCGAGTTCCGGCAACTGGAGATGTTCGTTTTTCTGGTGGACGTCCCCGAAGACCTGGGGCCGCCGCACCTGGTATCCAAAACCCACACGGTCGACTTTCCGGCAAAACCGAACTGGTTGCACAGAAGAGACTTGCCGGGCCCTGACGAATTCGGGTTCGAGTCAGTTCGGCCCGGTCTCTACGAGCATGAGATTTCAGCGGCCGGTCCCGCCGGAACCGTGGTGGCATTCGAGCAGGGCACCTTTCATCGCGGTACGGCTCTGACGCGTCCCGGCGGCGCCCGCTACACGATGCACCTCAATTACCGCCGCGCGGCGACGGAATGGGGACAACGCCGGGGATGGGCCGAGTGCGCCCACGACCCGAACTGGTACCGGTTCGTCGCGCACGCCAGTCCGCGCCAACTCGAACTCTTCGGCTTTCCGCCGCCCGGTCACCCGTACTGGACGGCGGAAACGCTCGCCGGTGTCGCACTGCGCTATCCCAACCTCGACCTGTCTCCCTGGCGCGACGAGCACGGCGCCCAGCCCTCTGATGCGGGGATTTGATCGCGCGGGAGTTGGAGACGGGAACTCAGCGCCGTTCTTGTCGGCTGAGTTGAACACGGTGGTAGCGCTGGCTGTACCGGCACCTGTCCAGTAAGCGGGATTGAGTGCCAGAGCGTGTGAGGGCAGGCTGCTTGGTGCCAGCCGTGATTGGTGGGGGAGCGGCTGCCCGCCGCTGGGTGAACGCTCTTAAGGAGCTTCAATTGGGAAGATGGCTGTATGCCGTTCCGCGCGTGTGCGGTCGTTCGTCAGGTCTGCCAGGGGCGCTGCGACGGTGGAGGTTCGTTCTCGCGGCAGCGGTTTTCGTGGCTACGTCCATCGTGGCCGGGCCGGCCTTCGCCGATGACTTTCCCACTAAGGAAGAGTTGAAGCGGGCAGTCGCCAGTTCGCCGGCAAGTAACGTTTTTTGGACCGGCAGGATCGGTTCGTGTTCGAGTAGAGATGACAGTGTCCTTGGGATAGCCGGGGAGTTCGCCAAGGGCCGAAACCAGAAAACCCTGGAGATGCGGCTGGAGGAGTCTGTGCCCAACATGCCGGATTGGGATTCACCCGACCCCGGCCGGGCCAGGGAGCTGTGGGAGTACGCCTCGTCGCAGTTCGCGGAGCAGACGTCCGACCAAGCGTGGGTTGTGAAAGGAAAGTGTGTTCGCGAGCATAACGTCTGGGAAGACAGGGAATTTCCCGCGCTGAAGGCGAGCGGGAAGGTCAAGTGCATCTGGCAGGTCGACGAGAACGATCTCACCCATGAGAAGCTGATCTGGAATGCCTGGTGGTGGGGTGGCACTTGCTCCGGCGAGGTGCATCTGCGCAACAAGGCCGCGCAGGCTTGCGCCGCTTACAACCCCCCGAACTATCAGTGGAACCACCCTGACGACGAGGTGCATTGGACCCATTACTACGGTTGGGCTTTCATCGGTGGCGGCAAGCCATACGGCGGGACCCGGGGCGACAACGTTCCGTCCGAGGCTGTGGGATACCAGTTCTCCATCGAACCCAATGACGACGGGCCAAGTGACCCTCAATACTTCCTCGACCATAATGACCGCGTGCTCGCCTGGTTCATGCCCGGCAGCAAAACGCCGGATTTCCTTCGGATCAGGCCGCAGTCAGAATTTTGGCCTCGCGGCGATGAGCCCGCTCCAGAGGTGTGTTCGTTCGGAACAGCGATACGCAACGGTACCGCGCAGACCTTGCGTCCGATGGGCCTCGGGTCATCAACCACCTACGGTGAGGGCAGTTCGGACGGCAACGGATACCGCGACACCGCCGACCAGGGGCTCAGCGCGCTCGCCGAGCAGAACGCCGGACACACCGGTGACCACCTCGCACCCTCGGCAGCGCGCAAGGCGGTCGCGGGCGCCGACGATTCCACTCCACTGGTGGACTGGGTCGGCTCCGTTCGTGTCGGGACGATGGCGGACCGCGAAGTCGAAGGGTGGCGGGGGTTCCGCATTGATGAGATCGCGGGCAAGGCCGAATGTGCCGTGAAGACCTACCAGCCCAACATCATCACCCTCATCGCCGGTGGCAACGACGTGCTCCAGAACTATCAGATGGACGGGGCGATCGGACGGCTCCAATCCCTCATCGAGCAGGTGACCACCGACGCTCCGGGAGTGACGGTCCTGGTCGCGGGAGTACAGCCGCTCCGTGACCCGGGCAGCAATGCCCGCGGAGAGGCGTTCACCGCGCAGATACCGGCGATGGTGGACCGGCTCGCGGACCGGGGCGTGCGCGTCCTCTACACCGATACCACCGGGCTGGAACTCTCCGACATCGGCGCTGACGGCATCCACCCCACCGATCAAGGCTACGAGAAAATCGGCGACGCGTTCGTGAAGGCGGCCGGTCAGGCCAATGAGCGGGGCTGGATCCGGCAGCCGACCGCCCAGGCCGACAACGCCGGGTCCAACCCCTGTGGTCTCAAGGACGACGGTCCAGGTCAGACCCCACCCGCCCAGAACAAGTTGGGGCAGCACTGGGACGACCGCGGCGTCATCCAGGCCCAGCAGTTCTCGTCGTCCAACCGGTTCTGGATGGTCGACATCAACAAGGACGGCAAGGCCGAGTACGTCACGGTGGACAAGGACCAGAACTTCCGGTTCTGGTGGAACAGCGGCCCCTCCGGCAAGAACTGGACGCCCTTCGTCGAAGGCCAGAACTCCTACAAGCCCTCCCCGGGCGCGGTCGGAAACCAGTTGCGTTTCGGTGACGTCGATGGCGACGGCTTCCCCGACTGCATGGTCGTCAATTCCGAGGGAGGTGTCTTCGTCTCCACCTGGAAGGCCGACAATCCGTCCGGTTCACGCATGTGCATGGACAAGGAGAAGTTCGCGGGCGGAGCCAGCGTCTACTCCGAGGGGTCGAGTGGATCCAAGCCGCGGATCGACCCGAGCATCCAGATCAGGTTCGCCGACGTCACCGGAGGCGGACGCGACGACTACCTGCTGATCGAGCCGGACGGCACCGCGACCGCCTGGTACAACAAGGGCCTCCAGATCGACCGCACCCGCCCCTACCTGGAATGGGCCCAACCCGAGAAGATCGCCGACGCGCTGGCCAACCCCAGGCAGATCAGGTACGCCGACATCAACGGCGACAAACGCGCCGACCGGATCCTGATCACCGCCAAGGGCGGCGCCCGGGCCTGGATCAACGAGGGGGCCAAGGGCGCGGGCGGCACCTACCGCGACATCGGCAGGATCGCCGGTGACGGTGACCTGCCGCCCCAGGACATCCAGTTCGCCGACCTCGACGGAGACGGCAAGTCCGACTTCCTGCGCATCGGCTGGACCGGAGTGGCCCACGCCTGGCTCAACAAACTCCCGTCCGACTACTTCGACACCTTCCACCCATAGATCGCGTTCGACGACGGGCGTTCGGTCCTGCGGACCCAGCCCAAGGCCACAGGACCGAACATCCCCTTCTGGGCGCCCCCGGTGTGAGCGGGCGGGCATGTGCCCGGCCGCTCACACCAAGGACGGTGGCGGTTACTGGATGCCGCCGCCGAGGTTGAACCACTGTGACCAGCCTTCACTGGCCCTCCACCGAAGCTGGTACAGGTTGTTGTTGGCGCCCCGGGCGAACACGTGCAGCTCGCTGCCGCCGGGCCGCCAGGCCGCGCCCGGGCCGGACGTCAGCCCGCCGCCGAGGTTGACCCAGTCGGTCCAGGTGCCGCCGTCGTTCCAGTACTTCTGGTAGAGGTTGGCGTTGCCGCCCCGGACGAACACGTCGAGCCGGGTGGAGCCGCGCCACGTGGCGACCGGCCCGGACGTGAGGCCGCCACCCAGGTCGAACCACTGTGACCAGCCCTCACTGGCCCGCCACCGCAACTGGTCGAGGTTGAGGTTCGCGCCACGCGCGAACACGTGCACCTCCTCGGTGTCGGGACGCCAGGCCGCGCCCGGCCCGGAGGTCAGCGCGCCGCCGAGGTTGTACCAGTCGGTCCAACCGCCCTTCGCGGTCCAGTACTTCTGGAAGAGGTCGTTGTTGGCGCCCCGGGCGAAAACGTCCAGGCGGTCGGGGCCATGCCAGCTCGCGCTCGGCCCGGACGTGAGCCCGCCGCCGAGGTTGAACCACTGTGACCAACCTTCACTGGCTCTCCACCGAAGCTGGTACAGGTTGTCGTTCCCGCCGCGCACGAACACGTGAAGCTCATCGTCGCCCGCGCGCCACACCGCCGTGATCTGGCCCGACGTGAGGCCGCCGCCGAGGTTGACCCAGTCGGACCAGCCTCCGTTCGCCGTCCAGTACTTCTGGTACAGGTTGTTGTTGCCGCCCCGGACGAACACGTCGAGCCGGTTGCCGTTGTGCTGCCACGTGACGGCGGGAACGATGTCCTCGTCCGCCCGCAGATACGAGCCGGTGGGCTTGGTGTTGGACGCGGTCTGCGCCGACGCCTGGACCGAGACCACGAACTGCGCCGACAGGACGAGCATTACGGCCGTCCAGAACGCGGCCAATTGACGAATCAGCATGGGTCGATGGATTCTCACACGTCCCCCTGGGAGCGATTAATGGGGAGCGAAACCCACATTCAGGACGTGCTCGAGAAGCCGCACGATCGTCGTGTGGGTCTCCGGATGCCAGCGATTGCACCACCCCGAGGGGACAGAAGCGAGGAGAGTGGATGACTTTGACCCAAAGCGGTCAAATCGGGTGAAATAACGTGAATCTCGGTCACTCTCGGGAACCGATCATGTCGGCGGGACGGCCGCGCAGCGCCATCCGCACCGCCGCCTCCGTCGCCAGGAAAGTCGTCCCCACCGCGACACCCAGCACCGCCAGATAACCGGCGACCGGCACATGGGGCGTCCCCAACCGCGTCATGCCCGACGTGAACGCCGACAGGACGACCAGCCCCAGCACTGAACCGAGCACCATCGCGATGACCGCGACCACCCCCGACTCCCACCGGGTCATCCGCAACACCTGCCGCCGGGTGGTGCCGACCAGCCGCAGCAGCGCGAACTCGCGGGCCCGGTCCGTCGTGGCCATGACCAGGGTGTTCACCACGGCAATGGCGGTGAACGCGATCACGAGCCCCATCGCGAGGTACTGGACCCGCCGGTTGGCGCGCTGCTGCGCCGCCTGCTCAGCCCGCACCTCCCCACGGTCGGCCACCCGGACACCAGGAAGGTCGCGGACGGCCGCAGCCAGATTCCGCCGCACGTCCTTGGCCCCCGGCTCCGCCCTCACCAGCACTGACGTGTTCAGCGAGTTGTCCACGTGCGGCGCGACCACATCGCGGGGGAGGGTCACGTCGGCGAACCCCAGCTGGAGTGCGTAGATCGTTACCACCTTCGGAGAGACCAACGTCCCGTCCCCGAGCCGCATCCTGAACGTGTCGCCGACCGCGACCTGGGCGCGCGAGGCGCCGTTGCCGCTCAACGCGACGGTCCCAGGCCCGAGCCGCGCCAGAGAGCCGGACGTGGTCCGCAGATCCATCGTCTTCGTCAGCCCCTCGGGCGTGACCCCCTGAACGGTGTACTTCCCGAGCCCCAGGCCGCGCCCGTTGGTCTCGACCACCTCCGTGACCGCCTCCACGCCCGCGACCCGCCGTGCCGCGTCGGCCGCCGCGCCCGGCACCCCGGGCGCGTCCGCCGTCAGCACGTACTGCGCGGTGATCCCCTCCCGTTTCTCCTGCTCAGCCGCGTGCCCAAGGGTCGTCTGGGCGAACAGAATGGTCCCGCTCATGGTGACCGCCAGGCAGAGGGGCGTGACGACCGACGCCAACCGCCGCGACGCCGCGACCGTGTTGGCCGCCGCGAGATATCCGCCCGCCGGAGACAACAGCCTCAGCGGGACGCCCAACGCTCGAGCCGACATCGCGGTGATCACCGGCCCCAGCAGAGCGACCGTCGTGACCCAGAGCAGCGCGGCCAGGAACGTGACCGGCGTCGCGGCCGGTTCCGTGGACAGCCCGCCCAGCACCACGGTCACCACGACCGAACCGGCCAGACACACCGCCCCGGCCACCAGCCGCGCGATCCCCGGGCGCGACGGCTCGATCGCCGCCTCCCCGAGCGCCTCCGTCGGACGGATCATCGCGATCCGCCGACTGGAGATCCGCGCCGCACCCCACGCGGCCAGCGTCGTCGCGCCGACCGCCGCGAACATCGGGAACGGTCCGACCGACAGGTCCAGCACGTCCGGGATCGCCCCCGCCTCCACGAACCGAGCCCGCAGCCACCGCGCCACCGCGACGCTCGCGACACACCCCGGCACGCTCGCCGCCACGCCGACCAGCACGGCCTCCCGTCCGATGAGCCGCCGGACCTGCCTCGGCGTCGCCGCCACCGCCCGCAGCAACGCGATCTCCCGATGCCGCTGCCGGACCGACAACCCGAACGTCCCGACGACCACCAGAATCGCGACGAGCAACGAGGTGGCGCCGAGCGTGCCGCTCAGGCTGAGCAGCATGACCTGGGCCTTCGCGGCGTCGAGGAACTCCAGCCGCCCCCGGTCATCTCCGGTGTAGACCTTCGCGCCGGTCCCGGCGACGGCTTTTCGTGCGCTGTCCGCCAGCGTCGCGGCATCGGTGTGCGCGTCCGGGACCAGGCCGATCGCCGACAGCCGTCCCGACCGCGCGGCCAGCCGGTCAGCCTCAGCAGCGGTGAAGAACACGGCGGCCTGACGCTTCAGCCCACCGTCCGCGATCCCTGACACCCGGTAGACGCCAGGCGACGAGGCGGACCGCACGGTCACGGTGTCACCGGGCTTGATCCCGCTCCGCCGCGCCAACGCCGCGTCCACGACGATCTCGTTCTGCCCACCGGGCGCGTGCCCGGCGGTCAGCCTGAAGGGAGTGAGCGCGGCCGACGACCAGCCGTGCCCCCACGAGTCAGACCCGTCCGGGCCGCCGAGAGTACGGCCGTCCTTGACGACATAAGCCGGGAACGACACCTCGCGGATCACCGCCCGCGCACCCCGGACCGAGCCCAGCCGCTCCGCGACGTCCGCCGAAACCCCGACGTGCTCGCCCAGCGGCTTCGACTTCATCTTCTCCTTGCCGTCTTTCTTCTTCTTGACGGCGTGCGCGTTCTGGTCACCGGCGACCACCACCGGCGTCCCCGCGTACCGTTCGGGCGGGATGCCGCCGCGCAGCCCGGTCTCCAGCAGCATGCCGCAGGCGCCGACAAGAGCGGCGGCGAAGAACAGCGCGACGAACGCACCGGCGAACCCGGCCTTCCGCGTGCGCAGCGTGGCCAGTGCCAGGGACAGCATCAGCCACGCACCTCCAGCCGCGTCATGTGCTCGGCGATCCGGTCGGCGCCCGGCTCGGTCATCTCGTCCACGATCCGGCCATCGGTGAGGAAGAGCACGCTGTCGGCGTACGAAGCGGCGACGGGATCGTGCGTGACCATGACGACGGTCTGGCCCGTCTCGTCCACGACGGAACGCAACAGCGTCAGGATCCGCTGGGCGGTGCGGACGTCGAGCGCGCCCGTCGGCTCGTCCGCGAACAGGACATCCGGCCGGGTCACCAGCGCGCGGGCGATCGCCACCCGCTGCTGCTGCCCGCCCGACAACTGGGCGGGACGGTGCCCCAGCCGATCCGCGAGCCCCAACCGGTCGACGACCTCGCGTCGCCAGCCCCGCTCGGCCCGAGTGCCCGACAACCGGCCGGGCAGGTCGATGTTCTGCTGGACGGTCAACGACGACACCAGGTTGAACGACTGGAACACGAACCCGACCCGGCTGCGCCGCAACTCGGTCAGCTTGGTCTCGTTCAGCCCGGCGAGGCTCACACCACCGAGATGCACAACACCCGATGTGGGACGGTCCAACCCCGCCGCACAGTGCAGAAACGTGCTCTTACCGGAACCCGAGGGCCCCATAACCGCGGTGAAGCTGCCGCGACGAATGTCCAAAGTGACGTTGTCAAGCGCGGTCACGGCACCCGGACCGCGACCATAAGTCTTGGTCACCGCGTCCAACCTGGAGGCCAGGCCGGTCTCAGCGGAAACCCGGCTCTTGTCGAAAGGCAAGGGATAAGCTCCGATTCACTGGAAGAGGCGTTGAGCGAGCCGCCCGCGAAGGGCGGAGACGTGTCGTCCAGGGGCCGCCGAGTTGCCGCTCGGCGGCCCGCTGTGTCGGGGGGATCGGCCGGTCAGTCCACCCCTTCCTGCTCGTCGTCCTCCGTCATCGCGGGGAACGCGAAGAAACGGGTCAACATCGTGCGCGCGCCTGGCGGTGTCTCGTCGTCCGGGCGCTTGTAGCGGTTGAGGAGCCGGATGTACTCCTCGAAGAACTCGCGCAGTTCGTCCAGCGTGACCCGGATCGACCCGCGCGAGTGGGGGAGTGCGTCCGACCAGGCGCCCAGGTCGTCCCGCCGCTCCTGGAACCGCAGCAGCTCCGCGAGGTCATCGGCGATCTCCAGCCGGACCATCTCGTCGAGGACGGCCCGCATCTCCTCGCTCTGCCGCGTGCGCGGCGGAATCCGCAGGTCGCGCATCGGCGCCTGCCACCACCGCTCCCGCCCATGCCCGCGTCCGGCCGACTCCTCGACGAACCCGAACTTGGCCAGCTCCCGCAGGTGATAACTGGTCGCCCCGGTGTTGAGCCCGAGGGCCCGCGCCAACGTCGCCGACGTCGCCGGACCGTGCAGGCCCAGATGCTGAAGGATGCGCTGGCGCCTCGGATGCGCCAGCGCCTTGAGCGCGTCCAGGTCGGTGATCTCCAACGGGGCCATGAGTGCACAATAAGTTGTGCACAGACGATTGTGCAACCCGTCAGGGACGGATCTCGAACCACACCGCGTGCCCCTCGCCCCGCTCCTTGACCCCCCACGACGTGGCCAGAAACGACACGATGAGCAGCCCCCGCCCGCAGGTCGCCGCCTCGTCCGCCGTCGCCAGATGCGGGACGGACGTGGCCCCACCATCGTCGATGACCTCGATGCGGACGATCCGCTCCGAGTGGCTGACCTCCACCCGGATTTGCCCGTCCCGTCCGGACTCCGTGTACAGCAGCGCGTTCGACACCAACTCGCTCATGCAGAGGGTGGCGTCGGTCAGCGCCGGGTGTAGGCCCAACACGTCCTCAAGCCACTGCCGCGCATGCCGCACCGCCCGCTTCATCCCCGGCAGCAGAAGCACGTCGAACTTCATGGTCGGCACCGTCACTACTTCACTCCCTCCGGAGAACTGTGTCCGAAAAGAATGAGCTGGCCGTGTGACCTCAAGGGATGCGGTCACGCCCCTCGTCCCGAGGTCCCCGGGCACAAGTGCCCCAGTCACTTTTGACTGAGTCACATTGTCCAACCTGGCGAACAACCCTCATGGTGACACAAGGTCAGGCCATGATTACTCCATGGAGAACTCGCAGCGTCCGACCATGCGAAGCCGCAAGCTCGGCGCGATGCTGCGCGAGCTGCGTGAGAGCCGCGACCTCACCCTCCAGAAGGCGGCCCGCCTCCTGAACCGCACCCCGTCCTCCCTGAGCAAGCTGGAAACGGGCAAACGCGGCATCCGCCGCCCCGCCCTGGAACACATGCTCGACCGCTACGACCTCACCGACCCCACCCACCGCCAAACCCTCTACGAACTCGCCCGCGACGCAAAGAAGGAAGGATGGTGGCTCCGCTACCAGGGCAGGCTCTCACCGTCGATGCTGGACTACATCTCGCTGGAAGCTGAGGCCACTTCAGTAAGGTCTCACCAACTTCACCTCATACCAGGACTGCTTCAGATCAAGCCGTATGCTCGCGCGGTCTTCGAATGTGAAGTTACGCAGGGAGAGGCATCCGACTTCGATGGTCTCGCTGATATCCGAATGCGCCGTCAACAAATCCTCTTTGGTGAGGATCCGCCGCATTTCTGGGCCATCATGAGTGAGGGGGCGCTGCGTCAACAGTTCGGAGGGCCTGCGGTTATGAAAGAGCAGCTCGGTCGTCTGATCGAGCTTTCGCGGCTGCCAAACATAACCCTTCAAGTGCTGCCCTTCGCCGTTGGTGGTCACGCTGGCCTCAACGGTTCCTTCACCATGTTGACCACTAACGATCTGTCTGTGGTCCTTGTGGAGAACCTCAGGACCAGCTGGTACCTGGAGAGCCGGGACGAAATCGCCAGTTACGACATCGTCTTCGATCATCAGAGAGCCACCGCATTCTCGCCATCCGACACCCGATCCTTGATCGAACGGCTAGTGTCGGAGCTATGACCACCCAGCAGTATGTTCAATACCCATGGCGTAAGAGCAGTCACAGTGGAAGCAGTGGGACTGAGTGCGTTGAGGTCGCGACACTTTGGCACACGAGCAGTCACAGTGGAAGCGGCGGTACATCGTGTGTGGAGGTCGCCGGATTGACGAGCCAAGGCGTGGCGTTGCGTGATTCCAAGGACGCAGACGGCCCGATGCTCTCCATCGCGCCCGCCGCGTGGGCGTCCCTCCTCACCGACATCAAGGGCGGTTCGCTCGACCTGACCCCCTGACCTCGCAGACCCCCCGGGGGACGGCCGCGTCTGGGCCGTCCCCTCTTGTCTTTCGGTCGCGGAACTCGTGGGTAGGACGATCGCGTCCGATGCGCAAAAGCCGGTGTTGCGGGGAAGAACGAGCCTTGACGGTGACGAGGAGAACGCGGAGGTTGGGTTGGTGGAGGGGCGTGGTGAGTCGCAGCGGGTGGTGATGCCGCCCGCGCAGGCGGGGATCTTCCTCGTGGTGACGGTGCGGCCGGGAGCCGAAGAGACGGTGCGGGAGTTGTTCGCCGACGTCTCCGGGCTGACGAAGTCGGTGGGATTTCGGGTCCCGGACGGGCAGTTGAGCTGCGTGGTCGGGATCGGCGCGGACCTGTGGAGCCGGTTGTTCGGCGTGCCACGTCCCGCCGGGTTGCACCCGTTCCAGGAACTGACCGGGGCGGTCCACCACGCCCCTTCAACACCCGGTGACCTGCTGTTCCACCTGCGGGCGCGGCGCATGGACCTGTGCTTCGAGATGACCGCGCGGCTGCTGGACCGTCTGGCCGGACGGATCGACGTGGCCGACGAGGTGCACGGCTTCAAGTACTTCGACGAGCGGGACCTGCTGGGCTTCGTCGATGGCACCGCGAACCCCGAGGGCGCGGCCGCGGACGCCGCCGTGTTCGTCGGCGACGAGGATCCCGAGTTCGCGGGCGGCAGTTACGTCATCGTCCAGAAGTACCTGCACGACCTGGACGCCTGGAACGCGCTGCCGACCGAGGAGCAGGAGCGGGTGATCGGCCGCAGCAAGCTCAACGACATCGAGATGCCCGACGCGGTCAAGCCCACGAACTCCCACGTCGCGCTGACCACGATCATCGACGGCGAGGGGCGGGAGCACGACATCGTCCGCGACAACATGCCGTTCGGAACGTTCGGAACCGGCGAGTTCGGCACGTACTTCATCGGCTATTCCGCCACTCCGGACGTGACCGAGCAAATGCTGCGGAACATGTTCATCGGAAATCCGCCGGGCAACCACGACCGCATCCTGGACTTCTCCACGGCGGTGACGGGCGGGCTCTTCTTCGTCCCCACCGCGGAATTCCTCGACGACCCGCCCGCGCACGTCGCCGTCCCCCAGGCCACCGCCGCCGAACCGCCGACCGCCGACGACTCGTTGCGGATCGGCAGCCTGAACAGGAGCTCCGCGTCATGAACAACCTGCATCGCGAACTGGCCCCGATCTCCGACGCCGCGTGGACGGACCTGGAGTCCGAAGCCCACCGCACCTTCACCAGCTATGTCGCGGGCCGCCGGGTGGTCGACGTGAGCGAGCCGGGCGGCCCGACCGTCGCCGCCGTAGGCACCGGTCACCAACAACCCGTCGACCCGCCCGCCGAAGGGGTCCTCGCGCACCGGCGCGACGCCCAGCCGCTCATCGAACTGCGGGTACCGTTCACGGTCGATCGTCGCGCCGTGGACTCGGTCGAACGCGGCGCCCAAGACGCCGACTGGCAACCCGTCAAGGACGCCGCCAAGAAGATCGCGTTCACCGAAGACCGAGCGATCTTCCAGGGATTCCCCCAGGGCGGCATCGCGGGATTGGCCCCCAGTAGCTCCAACCCACCCATCACGCTGCCCTCGGACGTCCGAGCCCTCCCCGCCACGGTCGCCCAAGCCATCGCCGCGCTACGCCTGGCCGGTGTCGACGGCCCGTACAACCTCGTGCTGCCCGCCGCCACCTACACGGCCGCCGCCGAATTCAACGATCAGGGCTACCCGGTCTGGAACCACCTCACCCGCCTCGTCCCCGACGACCAGATCATCTGGGCCCCCGCCCTGGGCGGCGCCCTGCTGCTCTCAACCCGGGGTGGCGACCACGAACTACGCCTAGGACAAGACCTGTCAATCGGCTACGAATCCCACGACGCCGAACACATCCAGCTCTACTTCCAGGAAACGCTTACCTTCCTGGTCTTCACCACAGAAGCCAGCGTCGTCCTACGCCAAAGCTAGCCGCCCCACCTCCACAATCCGCAACCCATGAGTTGCACCAACTCCCTTCGAGGTGCTACCGTGCAGTTGCACATCAAGCGACTGTCGAAGGGATGAGAGCCATGGTCACCCAGGACAAGATCGAGCGTGAGATCGTCATCGACGCGCCGGTCAACCGCGTATGGAGCCTGGTCACCGAGCCCGGATGGTGGGTCGGCGACGGGGACCGGACGGGACAACGACGGCGACGCGAAGGCGACCTGGAGCTCGTCGACGACCCGAAGTTCGGAACCTTCCCAGTACGCGTCGAGTCAGTAGAACCGCAGCGATACGCGTCCTACCGCTGGGCCAGCGGATTCCCCGGCCAGACCCCGGCCGAAGACAACTCCACCCTCGTGGAGTTCTGGCTGAGCGAACGAGACGACGGCGGCACCCTCCTACGCGTCGTCGAAAGCGGCTTCGATTCCCTGGCCGTCACCGAAGAGGTCCGCGAACGCTCCGTCGAAGGAAACACCGAAGGCTGGACGGGCCAACTGAACATCCTCAAAACACTCGCGGAACGCGTCAACACATGACCGAAGCCCCCTCAGACCCCAGCGAGATCGGCGCGGTCCTGGTCGCCCTGGCAGACCCCACCCGCCGTATGCTGCTGGACGCCCTAGGCGAGGAAGGCCAGGCCAGCGCGACCACCCTGGCCGCTCGCCTGCCGGTGTCCCGCCAGGCCGTCGTCAAACACCTCCAGATCCTGGAGGAGGCCGGGCTGGTCACCGGCGGCCGCGCGGGCCGCCAGGTCCTGTACACCCCCTGCCCCGCCCCCCTCGACGCCTCAGCCCGCTGGCTAACCGCCCTCGCCACAACCTGGGACCGCCGCCTAACCGCCCTCAAACGCGCCGCCGAGACCCCGAACCAACCCCCGCCCCTCCAAGAAAACCCCTAAAGCCCGCCCCTCCCAGCACACCCATGGCTCGCTCCGCACGGCCCTGGCGCTGGACTCGGCGGTCGTGCCGAACCAGAAACGTCGCTGGCCATGCGATCGCGCTGATGGCCTTATGAGCCACTAATCTGCTTCCGCAGGACCTCAGCGATCGCCAGCGCGATGTCAATCTCGTGCTGGGCAGGCCAACCCTGCGCGACTGGATGCGCGCACTGATTGCGTACTTGTCGGACCCTGATGATGTCCGATCGAGGCAAGCCGGACTTTTCGGTGAGGTAGTCGATGCACCGGTCTGCCTCTGGCGCAAGGCCGCTCAACTCATCCCATGCGGACAAGAGCTGGGCGACCCGAGAATCGGATGGGCGATCACCAGTCGACTTGGCTGCTCGCGGGATGCGTTGCAGAACCCTTAGCAATGCTGCGGCCTGTAGGCTTCCGGCTCGGGCCGCCTTGCCGCATTGTATTTCGGCTGCTGACGGATCTTTCTCGCACAAGTCCCAGGCCACCTGGTAGGCGGCTCCCGGGTGTCCCGCGTCGGCCGCCCGCCGGAACCAATAATCCGCGCCCTCGTGGTCCTGCGAGGACGCCCGGATTGCGCCTAGTTCGAAGGCCGCTTGCTTATGTCCTGCCTCGGCCGCCGTCCGGAACCAGCGTTCAGCCTGCCCTTCAGACGGGTAGAAAGCGGAGACGCCGAGTAGGAATGTCGCCTCGACATCGCCGTTGCCGTGCTCCCATTCTAGTCGTTGCGGAACGTATCGCGATGGTAACGAGCTGGGTTTACCGCTACATGCCAGGACATAGCAGTAAATTTGGTCTCGTAGTCGCCGTTTGTGTGGGGACCACCGGCTGCCGAACCCAGTCGGCCTAGCGTTGGGTCCAGTCTGCTCCGAGAGGGTGTCGAACAAGTCGTTCACCTCGCGCAGCCATCCTCTGGCGCCGCGTAGAAAGCCATCGCGATCATACAGAGATGCGCGCTCTTGGAGCAGCCTGGCCAGCTGATACCCGGCAAGCGGGTCACCCGCCTCGAAAGCTGCCCTTAGACCGTGCTCGGTCTCGACCACTTTGGGATCCCAGCCAAGCAACTGACCAAGCTCGCGGGCGAAACTAGCGTTCATTCCACGGATACCGCTCCGCCACCATTTCATGGCGGGGCGCAGTACCTCATCTGAAGCCATCCACTTCTGGAATAACTCGTCCACGCTGGCCACCGGAGCGCTGGCTAGCAAGACACCGAGGACTACCGCCGCTGCGCGGTGACCACTCTCTGCGGCCTCACGGTAGCACCGCTTGGCGTTCTCTAGATCGCCCTGCGCCTCATAGGACTGCGCTCGCCGAAACATGTCCACGCCGCGTGGCTTACCATCAGCATCTTGCCCCATGCATCAAATATGCCAGAGGCAGACCCGCTTGATTACCCTATCCCAACATCCGGTGCCATCGACGCCCTGGGCTTCGGCCCGACCGAAAGCCAGGCCTTGGCCGTCGTTGGACGCCCCCGCCGTTAGCGCACTGACTCACGACGGTCTATCCCGCTGTCGGCTGCTGCGGGCTGGACGGTGCCGGGCAGGACGAGATCTGGAGCCGACAGCAACTGGCCACCAGTTTTGTTCTCTCCCATCGTTGCCGTGAACGCCTTTCCGAGCAGGTCAAGGGCAGCGCTGGTGACGAGGGCGCGGCCGCTCGGACGATCTCGGCGCCGGGAGGGTGGATCGTCGAAAGCGTCACCACGTCCGGCGAGATTCACGACCGCGTAGTTGGCGAGACCGCCGCCGACTTGTTCGGCTTGTCCTGACGGTTGGATGGACGGTGACATCCGTTTCCATCACTGGAGATCTAATGGCGGAGCCTGTGGGGGACGTTCGGACGACTCGTCGCGCGCTGTTGAGCCGTCTGCTTCCCGATGACAAGCCAGATGATCTCGCTGTGCGTCAGGGGCAGTTTCACGTCGTGGTCATTGGCTCGGACCGCGTCGTGTGTTTGCCCCGTACTCGCGCGGCGGCCGACCGCTTGCCCGAGCGGGCGGTCATGCTGCACGCGCTCGCGAGGCTCGATCTCGGCTTCCGCACGCCTGAGCCGCTGGTCCAAGGTGGCGTTGACGAAGCGTCGTTCCTGGTGCTCAGCCGAATTCCCGGGGAACCGCTGGAGACCGGCGTCCTCGACGATGCCCGGGTGGCCGAGAGCGTTGCGGCGCAGTACGTCGCGCTGCTGTCTGGTTTGGGTCGTGCAGGTACCGACGAGACGGTACGGGCGGTTCTCTCCCAGGCGCCAGAGGACCGGTGGCGGCTGTTCGCGGAGGACGTGCGGGCGGAGTTGTTCCAGCTCATGTCCGGCAGCGGGCGTTTACGGGCTGAACGAGAAATCGCCGTGTTCGATTTTCGCGGTGCGGATCTGCGGAACGCGGATCCCCGGACCCGCTTGGAGGATCTCGACGGTGTCCGCTGGTCGAGCGCCGAGGCGGCTGGTGGTGCGACCCAGTGGCCGCCCGCGGTCCGTGCCGAGGTTATCCAGAATTCGGTTCCGGATGACAAACGGACGCGACCGCGCACGATCAGGGTGTCGCCGTCGTCCCAGTGCTCCTGCTCAAGGAAGGCCATCGATTCCCAGACCTCGCTGAAGCGGGCCAGGAATCGTTCCATTCCGTCTCGGCCTCGCCATGTCCCGGTTCCCGTGAACGGCAGGCCGGGGGCCTGGTGCAGCACCACGTCCGGATGCAGGCATGCGGCGGCCTCGTCGTAGCTCGCCTTTCACCGGACTCGGTTGCGTCATGACCGGGACCCCTCCCGAGTTCGTCCTCCTAACTTGGCGAGATGACCTCAGAGCCGGCGGGTGACGCGGTGGAAGAGGCCGCGAGGTTGAACAATCGCGGTACGGAACTGGTGCGGAAAGGGCGGTATCGGCAAGCGGCCGGTGCCTTCCGGCAGTCCATAGAGGTGAGCCGGGGCTGCGACCATCCGAAGGTCCTGGCGACCGCCCTGGACAACCTGTCGATGACCGCCGCTCGGCTCGGCCAGATCGACAGGGGGCTCGCCGCGCACGAGGAGGCGCTCGAGATCTTCCAGGCGTTGCACGACGTGAGCGGCCAGAGCACCGCGCTGACCAACCTCGCGGCCCTCTGCACCAGGGCGGGCCGCCCGGACGACGCGGTCGCGGCGAACCGGCGGGCCATCGAGGTCAGCCGTCTGGCCGACGACCGGCCGGGCGAGGCCAGGGCCGTCTCGCACCTGGCTCGGGTGCTCGCCACGGGCGGCGATCTCGCGGGCGCCATCCAGTCCCATCGGGACGCCGTCGCGATCTGGCGCGACCTCGGCGACCGGGAGGCTGAGGCAGAGGAGTTGCGGCTCCTGATCGCGAGACTGGCCGCGACGCGGCGGTACGAAGCCGCGCGCGGGGCCGCCGACCAGGCCGTCGCGGTGTTCCGGGAGGTCGGTCGGTTGGCGGACGCCGCCGCCCTCGAACAATGGGTGGAGTCCACCCGGGCGAGGGGCGGGCGGTGGCCGCTGGAGCGTCGCGGGTTCACAGTCGAGCCGAGGGACGCCACGGCACCGGGATGTGTGCCGTTCCTGGCCGCTCTCGGCGCGGTCGCCGCGTTCCTGCTCGACGGCCCGTGGTTCGTGGTGGCCGTCCTGGCCCCGATCGCGGTCATCGGATGGGGGACCTGTCTGACATCCCTCGTCGCGCTGCCCGTGGGCGTGATCGTCATCTGGAAGTGCTGGGGAACGTGGTGGATGGTCGCCGGGCTGGCGCTGCTCGCGTTCGTCCTCACCTCGGCGCGGTTCCGGGCCTACGGGCCCGTCCCCGAGCCGCCGTTCATCATCAGTGCCCGACTGGAGCCGGACGAGACGGACGGGCCGGAGTAGTTCGTCCCGCGAATTGTGTCGGGTTAGGCTGGTCGTGTGGGCGAACAGGTGAACGGGCGTAGCAAGGTCGTGGCGGCGCTGGTGCAGTCCGCCTTTCTGGTGGACGCCGTATATGCGAAGTCGGCTCGGGAGCACGGCATCACGTCGCAGCAGGGCGTCCTGCTGTGCGTGCTGATGTCGCAGCCGCGGGGGATGGGCGAACTGGGGGCGATGCTCGGTCTGGCCAAGTCGAGTTTGACCGGTCTGGTCGATCGGAGCGAACGCAATGGGCTCGTCCAGCGTGAGGCCGATCCGCAGGACATGCGGGCGGTTCGGGTCGCGCTGACCGGACGGGGGAGCAGCCTCGCCGACGAGTTCTACGCCGAGACGTGCCGCCGAGTGGACGAGTTGGCGGCGGGCTTCGGCGACGACGAGCGCGACGTGCTCGCCGGGCTGCTGGGACGGATCGTGTCCGACAACGAGGTTCCGGTCATCTTCATGGAGCCGGGCGAGGAGCCGTTCCTGGCTTGAAGTTCGCGTCACGAACTACTATAGTTCGTGATACGAACTCAATCATGAGAGGGCGGAACAATGTCGCACGACGTCGTCTTCGGGTTCGGCGCGCACAGCGGCTTCGACGACGCGGACGGGCTGCTCCGCATGGTGCGCCGGGCCGACCGTGACGGGCTCGACCACTTCTCGCTGTCCGACCACCCCTACATGGGTGACCGCCTCGACGCCTACGCCACCGTCGGCTTCGTCCTCGGACGGACGGAGCACATCGCGGGCCTCGCCAACGTCACCAACCTGCCGACCCGTCCCGCCCCCATGCTGGCGCGGACCGTCACCTCGCTGTCGGCGCTGTCCGGCGGCCGGATCGTGCTCGGCATGGGCGCGGGCGGCCTCTGGGACCGGATCGTCGACATGGGCGTGGAACGCCTCTCGCCCGGCGCGGCCGTGGAGGCGTTCGAGGAGGCGATCGTCCTGGTCAAGAAGCTGTCGGGCGGCGGGCCTCCGGTCACCCACCGGGGCCGCCACTACCGGGTGGACGAGATCGACCCCGCGCCCGCCCCCGCGCCTCCCGTCTGGACAGGGTCGGTCGGACCGAAGTCCCTGGCCGCGACGGGCCGGGTGGCGGACGGCTGGATCCCCGGCCACGCGGCCGACTGGGCCAGCGACCGGTACCGCGAGTCCCGTCCGATCATCGACGAGGCCGCCGCGTCCGTCGGCCGCGACCCGGCGGAGATCCGCACGATCTTCAACCTGCCGGGACGCATCACCGACCGACCGCTGACCGCGACGAGAAACCGCGCCGTACGCTGGATCGGCGGCTCCGTCGACCAGTGGGTCGAGGAGCTGACCGGGGCCGTCCGCCAGCACGGCGCCTCGGGCTTCACCCTGTTCTCGCAGGGCGGCGCCGCGTCCGACGAGATGTCACTGCGCCGCTGGGCCACGGAGATCGCGCCCGCCGTCCGCGAGGCGACCCTGAAGGGCTAGGCGACCGGGCCGTGGTCGAAGGTGGGGCGCGGCCAGGGCAGCCCACTCGGCTTCGGCGGGGGACCCACCGGGCGGCGCGGCACGCCGAAGCGGTGGACGCCGGGCCGAGCACCGCGCCGCCCACGGCGGCGGCGGTGCTCTCGAGCAGGTCACGGCGGCTGAACGGGACATTCGCGGGCATGAGCGGCTCCTCGGTCGATCTTCATCGAGATACGAACGACGGGCCGCCGGATGGTTCGGCGAGACTCCGCCGAACCCTCAACGGCCTCCGAGCCGGAGGCGGGCGTAGACGTCGCCGGAGCGGCCGCGCGGGCGGATGCGTTCCAGTTGTCGTTCCAGGGTGGCCGCGTCCAGCCATTTCTTGCTGGCGAGTCGCATCGTCTCGATGGGGGAGTAGTTGTAGACGTAGCCCCCGGCTGTCGCGCCCAGGCGTTCCACGATGCGGAGGGCTTCCAGGCCCGCTTCGTGTGCGGACGGGATGTATTCGAACGACAGCGCGGGCACGGGCTGCGTGAGTCCGGCCAGGACGTCTGCCTCGAAACCCTCCACGTCGATCTTGCAGAAGGCGGGGACGCCGTGGGCCGCGATCAGGTCGTCCAGGGTCGTGACGTCCACCTCGACGGAGCGGTCCCAGTTGACGTGGGCGAAGCTCTGGTCCGTCGTGACCGAGTCGATCCAGCCCGGCGACATGGAGGAGACCGTCGGCGTCGCCGAGGAGAGCGCGAGTTTCGCCTGGCCGGGGCGGGCTCCCACCGCCTGCGGGACGATCACGACCTCGCGGTCGCGGCCGTAGAGGAGGCGCAGGACGCGCAGACAGTCGGGCTGCGGCTCGGCCGCGATCACCCGGGCGCCGAGCCCGCGCCAGACGCGCACCCGTCCGCCGACATGGGCGCCGATGTCGAACGCCACGTCGCCCGGCCCGATGAACTCGCCGTACAGGCGGGACGCGCGCCGATGCTTGCCGGGGACGCCGTAGTACATGACGAGCGACCGGGCGATCCCGTAGGCGCGGCTCAGCATTCGCCGACAGTACCGCGCCGACCCCGATTCTTAGCGTCACCTCGGGGAACAGGCCCGAAGTGACCACCAGGCCGTGGACCACTGACCGGTCCGCCCGTTCGGCGTTCGTCCTGCCGCGCGGGCTGCGGGGACGGCTCGCCGCGCGCGTCATGCTGCGGATGAACCGGCAGGACGAGGTGGCGCGGCTGCTCGACGTCCAGCCGGGGGAGCGGGTCCTGGAGATCGGGTACGGGCCGGGCGGGTTGATCAGGCGGCTGTCCGGGTCGGCGGCGGGGCGGGTGTGCGGCGTCGATCCGTCGCCGGAGATGCGCGAGATGGCCCGCGCGCACGCGGCGAACGCCGATCTGCGGCTCGGCACGGCCGAGGACACCGGGTTCGGCGACGCCGAGTTCGACTGCGCGGTCACGGTCAACACCGTGGGGCTGTGGCCGTGCCTGGAACGTGGGCTGGACGAACTTCGCCGTGTCGTCCGTCCCGGCGGGCGTGTCGTGATCGCCTGGCACGGCGGACGGCGACCACCACGGCTCACCCGGCGGTTCCGGCTGCCCGACGATCAGCTACGGCGCATTGAGGACGGCCTGCGCGCCCGGTTCGGCAACGTCGTCCGGCGCGAACTGTCCGATGTGACGGCGTTCGCGGCCGGTGGCCGTCAGGGCTTGCGGGCCAGGCCCCCGTAGATGGACACCTGCGTGTCGTCGACCTGGCGGGCCTCCTCGTCCGGACGCCAGCGGTGGACGGGCACCACGCCCGGTTCGGTCAGCTCCAGACCGTCGAAGAACCGGGTGATCTGCGCCGTGGTGCGCCCCTTGGACTTGATCCCATGTTCGTTGTGCTTCTTCACGGCGTCGCGAACCGGCCCGGCGGCGCTCTCGATGTTGATCGTGGACAGGGCGAGATAGCTGCCGGAGGGAAGCGGTTCCATCAGGCGCCGGACGATGCGCAGTGCCTCGTCGTCGTCCTGCACGAAATGGATCACGGTGAGCAGGCACAGCGCGATCGGGCGGCTCATGTCGAAGGTCTCGCGGACCTCCCGGGAGGCGAGGATCTCGTCCGGTTCGCTCAGGTCGGCCTGGATGTAGCGGGACGTGCCCTCCGACGTGCTGGTGAGCAACGCGCGGGCGTGGACGAGCACGATCGGGTCGTTGTCCACGTACACGATCTTGGCCGTGGGATCGACCGACTGGACGACCTCGTGCAGGTTGGGCGACGTCGGCAGGCCGGTCCCGATGTCCAGGAACTGCCGGACACCGCACTCGGCGGCCAGATGGTGGGCGAGCCTGACCATGAAGTTGCGGCTGGCCCGAATCGACGTCGGCATGTACGGCGCGATCTTGACTATTTCCTCGGCGGCCTCGCGGTCGGCGGCGTAGTTGTCCTTGCCCCCCAGCAGAAAGTCATAGACCCGGGCCGAGTGGGCCACATTGGTCTTCAGGTCCGCGGAACGCGGTTCACTGTCTGCTGTGTCCGGCACGGGCTAGGCTCCCAGTCGGTCGGCGTGCGGTGGCACGTACCACATACTAATGAGCCGGATCACCCCTGGACCCCGTTTGTGGGGGTTGACGGCTCGTTGTGGTCATGCCACCGCCCGCATACGGCTACGACGGGGGCAGCCCCAGGGCGCGGGCGATCAGCATTCGCTGCACTTCAGAGGTGCCTTCCCCCACTTCCAAGATCTTGGCATCCCGGTAGAAACGGCCGACGGCGTATTCGTTCATGAAACCGTAGCCGCCGAAGATCTGCGTGGCGTCGCGGGCGTTGTCCATCGCGGCGTTGGACGCGACCAGCTTGGCGATCGCGGCCTCCTTCTTGAACTTCTCCCCGGCCAGCAGCTTCGCGGCGGCGGCGTAGTAGGCGAGCCGGGCCGTGTGGGCGCGCGTCTCCATGTCGGCGATCTTGAACTGGACGGCCTGGTAGCGGCCGATCTCCTTGCCGAACGCCTCCCGCTCACCGGCGTAGCGGACGCACTCGTCCACGCAGCCCTGGGCGAGACCGACCGACAGCGCGGCGATCGCGATGCGGCCCTCGTCCAGGATCCGCAGGAACTGCGCGTAGCCGCGCCCCCGCTCCCCGACGAGGTTCGCGGCCGGGACCCTGACGTCGTCGAACGACAGCTCGCGGGTGTCGGACGCCGACCAGCCGACCTTCGAGTACTTGCGTCCCACCGTGAACCCGGGGGTGCCGTTCGGGACGATGATCGTGGAGATCTCGCCGTCGCCGGTGAACGCGGTGACGGTCACGAACGCCGTGATGTCGGTGCCGGAGTTGGTGATGAACGCCTTCGACCCGTTGATCACCCACGTGTCGCCGTCGAGACGGGCGGTGGTGCGCATCCCGCCGGGCACGTCGGAGCCGCCGCCCGGTTCCGTCAGCCCGAACCCGGCGAGGTTCTCGCCGGACGTGAGCCTCGGCAGCCAGCGCTCCTTCTGCTCCGCCGACCCGAACCGGTAGATCGGCATCGCGCCGAGCGAGACCCCGGCCTCCAGCGTGATCGCGACGGACGAGTCGACCCGCGCCAGCTCCTCAAGGGCCAGGCACAGCGTGAAGTAGTCCCCGCCCATGCCGCCGTGCTCCTCCGGGAACGGCAGCCCGAACAGGCCCATTTTCCCCATCGCGGCGACGATCTCGTACGGGAACTCGCCGCGCTCGTACAGGTCCCCGATCACCGGGGCGACGGTCTCGCGGGCGAACCGCTCGACCGTGCGCCGCAGCTCCTCCTGCTCCTCGGTGAGCGTGAAGTCGATCATGATGTCTCCGATCCGGGGGACAGGGCCTGGACGACCCGGGACGGGCTGGGACGGCCGAGGTGGCCCGCCATCCAGCGGCTGGTCGCGACGAGCTTGGCGAGATCGACGCCGGTGTCGATGCCGAGGCCGTCCAGCATCCAGACGAGGTCCTCGGTGGGCAGGTTGCCGGTGGCGCTCTCCGCGAACGGGCAGCCGCCGAGGCCGCCCGCCGAGGCGTCCACGACCGTGACCCCGGCGCGCAGCGCGGCCAGCGTGTTGGCGAGGGCCTGCCCGTAGGTGTCGTGGAAGTGGACGGCGAGCCGCTCCGTGCCGACGCCCGTCGCGCCCAGCGCCTCGATCAGCGCGGTGACCCGGCCGGGCGTGCCGACGCCGATCGTGTCGCCGAGGCTGAGCTGCGAGCACCCGAGGTCCATCATGCGGGACGCGACCGACACCACCTGCTCGACCGGCACGTCGCCCTCCCACGGGTCGCCGCACACCATCGACACGTACGCCCGCACCCACAGGCCCTCGGCGAGCGCGCGGTCGACGACGGGCGCGAACATCGCGATGGACTCGTCCACGGTGCGGTTGAGGTTGCGGCGCGCGAACGTCTCGGTGGCGCTCCCGAAGATGGCGATCTCGGTGACCCCGTTGGCGAGCGCCCGCTCAAGCCCCCGCTCGTTCGGCACCAGAACCGGATAACGCAGCTCGGGCGAACGCGGCAGCACGGACAGCAGCTCCTCGGCATCGGCGAGCTGCGGCACCCATTTCGGGTGGACGAAACTGGTCGTCTCGATCGTCCGCAGCCCCGCGTCCGCCAGCCGCGTCACGAACTCGGCCTTCACCCCCGCCGGAACAACGGCCTTCTCGTTCTGAAGCCCGTCCCGAGGCCCCACCTCGTAGATCGACACCTTCTCCGGAAGCCCCGCCAGAGCTGTAGCCATCATGTGCCTCCTTCCTGGGGGGCGACCCCCAGACCCCCGGGAGGGAGCCCCGAAGATCCTCGCTTCGCTGCGGTCATCGGGGCTCCTCGATCACGACAAGGACCGCGTCGAGGGCGACCTGGGCGCCCGCGCGGACCGGCAGGTCCGCCACGACGCCGTCGAGCGGCGCGGTGACCGTGTGCTCCATCTTCATCGCCTCGACGACCACGAGCGGCTGCCCCTTGGTGACCCGGTCGCCCTCCGCCGCCTTGACGGCGAGGACCGTGCCGGGCATCGGGCTGCGCAGCACGCCGTCGCCGGTCGCCTCCGCCGCCGCGCCCTCCGCGCGGACGTGTTCGCCCAGCGCCCACGTGTGCCCGTCGCGCCCGAGCCACAGTGTGCGGCCGTCGCGGGCGGCCTCGAACGAGGTCGTCCTCCCAGCGTAGGTCAGCGTGAACGGCCTGGTCAGCGATGCCGCGACCGGCGGTCCTTCGTCGATCGCGACCTGGGCGGACGCGGCGCGGCCCTGCACTCTGACCTCGATCGGGGTGCCGCCGGACGGGGTGATGATCCATGGCGTCCAGGCGCGGGCGCCGGGGCGCCAGCCGTCCGGGACGTCCCACGGGTCGTCCCCGGCGGACTCCAGGGCCAGCATCCGTTCCAGCGCGGCGGCGGCCAGGACCTCGTCGGGGACGGACGTCCCGGCGGTCAGCTCGTCCAGAGACCGTTCGACCAGGCCCGTGTCGAGATCGCCCGCCACGACGGACGGGTGCCGCAGCAGCGCGCGCAGGAACGCCACGTTCGTCGGCACGCCCAGCAGCGTGTACGAGGCGAGCGCCCGGTCGAGACGGCGCACCGCTCGCGCCCGGTCGGCTCCGTGCACGATCACCTTCGCGAGCATCGGGTCGTACGCCCCGCCGACTTCGGTTCCGGCGTCGAGCCCGGAGTCGACGCGGGCGTTCTCCGGCTCGGTCAGGGCCAGGACGCGGCCGCCGGTCGGGAGGAAGCCGCGTGCGGGGTCTTCGGCGTAGACGCGGGCCTCGATCGCGTGGCCGTCCAGGGTCACGTCGTCCTGGGTGAACGGCAGCGGCTCGCCTGACGCGACCCGGAGCTGGAGTTCGACCAGGTCAAGGCCCGTGACGAGTTCGGTGACGGGGTGCTCGACCTGGAGGCGCGTGTTCATCTCCATGAAGAAGAACTCGCCGGGACGGTCGGCGGAGACGATGTACTCGACCGTCCCGGCGCCCACGTAGCCGACGGCCTGGGCGGCGGCGACGGCGGCGGCGCCCATCCGGTCGCGGGCGGCGGCGTCCAGCAGTGGGGACGGCGCCTCCTCGATGATCTTCTGGTGGCGGCGTTGCAGGCTGCACTCGCGTTCGCCCAGGTGGACGGTGGTGCCGTGGGTGTCGGCGAAGACCTGGATCTCGATGTGCCGGGGGTTCTCGACGAACCGCTCGGCGAGCAGCGTGTCGTCGCCGAACGAGCCGCGCGCCTCGCGCCGGGCGGACGCGATCGCCTCCGGCAGCTCGGTCGCGTCCCGGACGAGCCGCATGCCCTTCCCGCCGCCGCCCGCCGACGGTTTCAGCAGCACCGGGAGCCCGATCTCCAGCGCGGCGGCCTTCAACTCGGCGTCGGACAGGCCCGGCTCGTCCCGTCCGGGGACGACCGGGACACCGGCCGCCGCGACGGTCCGCTTGGCGCGGATCTTGTCGCCCATCGCCTCGATCGCCCCGGCGGGCGGCCCGACGAACACGAGCCCCGCCTCGCCGCACGCCTTCGCGAACGCGGTGTTCTCGGAGAGGAACCCGTACCCCGGATGGACGGCGTCCGCCCCGGCGGCCCGCGCCGCCTCGATCACGGCGTGGATGTCGAGATACGACGGGACGCCGAACGCCTCGTCCGCCTCCCGGACATGGCGGGCGCCCGCGTCGGCCTCGGTGTGGATCGCGACGGCGCGGACGCCGAGCCGCCGCAACGTGCGGAACACGCGGACGGCGATCTCTCCACGGTTCGCGACCAGGACGCTCTCGAACATCAACACCCTCACATCCGGAAGACGCCGTAGCCGACCGGCTCCAGCGGCGCGTTCGCGGCGGCCGACAGCCCGAGGCCGAGCACGCGCCGCGTGTCGAGCGGGTCGATGACGCCGTCGTCCCAGAGCCGGGCCGTCGAGTAGTACGGGTTGCCCTGCGCCTCGTACTGGTCGCGGATCGGCGCCTTGAACTCCTCCTCGGCGTCGGCGGGCCATTCCTCGCCGCGTCCTTCCAACTGGTCGCGGCGGACGGTCGCGAGGACGCTCGCGGCCTGTTCACCGCCCATGACGGAGATGCGGGCGTTCGGCCACATCCACAGGAAGCGCGGCGAATACGCCCGGCCGCACATCGCGTAGTTGCCCGCGCCGAACGAACCGCCGATGACGACGGTGAATTTCGGGACGCGGGCGCACGCGACGGCCGTCACCATCTTCGCGCCGTGCTTGGCGATGCCACCCGCCTCGTATTCACGTCCGACCATGAAGCCGGTGATGTTCTGGAGGAACACGAGCGGGACGCTGCGTCGGTCGCACAGTTCGATGAAATGCGCGCCCTTCTGCGCCGACTCGCTGAACAGGATGCCGTTGTTGGCGACGATCCCGACCGGATGCCCGTGGATACGGGCGAACCCGGTGACGAGCGTCGCACCGTACTCCTTCTTGAACTCCTGGAAACGGCTGCCGTCCACGACGCGGGCGATGACCTCCCGCACGTCGTAGGGGGTGCGCGGGTCGGGCGGGACGATCCCGTACAGCTCGGACGGGTCGGCGGCGGGCTCCTCCGGCGGCGCGACGTCCCAGGGGCGCGGCTCGCGCGGGCCGAGCGTGCCGACGATGTCGCGGACGATCCGCAGCGCGTGCGCGTCGTCCTCGGCGAGATGGTCGGTGACGCCGGACGTGCGGGAATGCAGCTCACCGCCGCCCAGCTCCTCCGCCGTCACGACCTCCCCGGTCGCGGCCTTCACCAGCGGCGGCCCGCCCAGGAAGATCGTCCCCTGGCCCCGGACGATCACGGCCTCGTCGCTCATCGCCGGGACGTACGCCCCGCCCGCCGTGCACGACCCCATCACCGCCGCGATCTGCGGAATGCCCTGCGCGGACAGCGTCGCCTGGTTGTAGAAGATGCGGCCGAAATGCTCGCGGTCGGGGAAGACGTCGTCCTGCCGGGGGAGGAACGCGCCGCCCGAGTCGACCAGGTAGACGCAGGGCAGCCGGTTGTGCAGCGCCACCTCCTGCGCCCGCAGATGCTTCTTCACCGTGGCCGGATAGTAGGTGCCGCCCTTGACGGTGGCGTCGTTGGCGACGACGACGCATTCGCGGCCGGAGATCCGCCCGATCCCGGTGATGATTCCGGCGCCGGGGGCCTCGTCGTCGTACATTCCGTTCGCGGCGAGCGGCGACAGTTCGAGGAACGCCGAGCCGGGGTCGAGAAGCGTGTCGACCCGGTCGCGGGGGAGGAGCTTGCCGCGCGACACATGCCGCTCACGGGCCCGTTCGGACCCGCCGCGCCCGGCCCGGTCGATGTGGTCGCGCAGCTCGGCGGCCAGGGCCTCGTTGTGGGCGGCGCTCGCCTTGAACGCCTCGCCCGTGGAGTCGGCGCGGGTGCCGATCCCGGGTCCGCTCATGACCGCCCCCTCCGGTTAACGATCGTTAACAACGTCGATGTTAATGGGCGTTAACAACTCTAGTCTAGACTGGCGCGCATGACGTCCCGCACCGCCGTGGACACGGTGGGACCGCCGAACCCGCGCCGCGCCGAGATTCTCGCCGCCGCGGCGGAGCTGTTCGCGCGTCGTGGCTACCACGGCGTGTCGATCGGCGACCTCGGCCGGGCCGTCGGGCTCACCGGGCCCGCCCTCTACCGGCATTTCCGCGGCAAGGAGGCCGTACTCGCCGAGATGCTCCTCGATATCAGCGAGCGGCTGCTCGCCGAGGGCGTCCGCCGCGCCGCCGATCCCGACCCCGGGCGGGCCCTGGACGCGTTGCTGCACTGGCATATCGCCTTCGCGTTGGACAATCCCGCTCTGATCACCGTGCATGAGCGTGAACTGGACAATGTGCCGGAACCGCAGCGGCATCGCGTCCGCCGGTTGCAGCGCGCCTATGTGGAGGAATGGGTCGCCGTCCTGCGCCGCCTGACCCCGGGTCTGCCGGACGACCGGACCCGCGCCGCCGTCCACGCCGCCTTCGGCCTCCTCAACTCGACCCCGCGCAGCGCCGCC
This sequence comes from Actinomadura meridiana, assembly GCF_039537545.1. Taxonomy (NCBI): domain Bacteria; kingdom Bacillati; phylum Actinomycetota; class Actinomycetes; order Streptosporangiales; family Thermomonosporaceae; genus Actinomadura; species Actinomadura meridiana. Next base: position 150,095 of record NZ_BAABAS010000019.1, on the reverse strand, counting down.
GGGCTCGACCGCGCCGCGATGGGCGTCCTGCTGCACGCGATGGCCCGCGCCGCCCTCGAAAGCGCCCGGTAACCGACATTCTGACCGGCCAATTCAGCGGTGGGCGAACGATCGGGATATCCGTGGACCGTCCACAATCTTGACTTTATCACCACGCTATAGGTCAGATGGACGTGAAGGTCATCAACCGACCATCTGACGCGGCTAAGGAGTACCCTATGGGTACCGAAGGTATGGGCTTCTTCGAGATCGCCCAGAAAGAACCAGATCGTCCCGCTGTGCTGGCGCCTGGCGTGCCGGTTTCGTACGGTGGGCTGCACGCGGAGGTGAACCGGCTGTCGAACGCGTTCGGCGGTCTCGGGCTGCGTCCCGGCGACGCGCTGGCGACGGTGCTCGGCGACCGGCCGGAGTTCCTCACCGTCATGCTCGCCGCGTTGCAGTCCGGCCTGTATCTCGTGCCGGTGAATCGCCATTTGTCCGTGCCCGATATGGGGTGGATCCTTGCCGATTCCGGGGCGCGGGCCGTCATCACCGAAAGCGCGTTCGCGGACGGGGTGGCGACCGCGGCCGACGAGGCGGGCGTCCCCGCCGACGGGCGGGTGAGCGTCGGGCCCGCCGCCGGTTACCACTCGATGGCGGGCCTCGCCGTGTCGGGCAGCGCCGAGCCTCCCGGCAAACGGTGGGCGGGCTCGCTCATGCCCTACACGTCCGGGACGACCGGACGTCCGAAGGGCGTCCGGAAACCGCTGCTCGACACCCCACCGGAGGCGGCGGCGGACCTGCTGCGACGGACCCTGATCCGGCGGCTCGGCCTGGAGCCTGGCGACGACGTCCATCTGGCCGTCGCGCCCCTCTACCACTGGGCGGCGTGCGTCCATGCGCTGATGGCGCTCCATCTCGGGCACGCCGTGGTGGTCGCGTCGCGGTTCCGGCCTGAGCACACTCTCGAACTGGTCCAGCGGCACCGCGTCAGTAGCGCGTTCGTGACTCCGGCGATGGTGCGCCGGATGCTCGCGCTGCCGGACGACGTCCGGGACCGCTACGACGTGTCGTCGCTGCGGCGGGTGTTCCACGCCGGGGCGCCCATGCCCGTGGAGACCAAGCGGCGGGCGATGGACTGGTGGGGGCCCGTCCTTCACGAGTACTACGGCACCGCCGAGAGCGGGCCCACCGTCCTCGCCGCCCCCGACGAGTGGCGCGCCCGGCTCGGGACGGTCGGACGCCCGGTCGACGGCGTCCAGATCAAGATCCTCGGTGCGGACGGCGTCGAGATGCCCGCCGGGGAGACGGGCCTCGTCTACACGAGCGGACATCCCGGGTTCGAGTACCACGGCGACCCGGCCGCGACGGCGTCCGCGACGCGCGACGGCTTCTCCACGTTCGGCGACCTCGGCCGCGTCGACGCGGACGGGTGGCTGCACCTGGACGGCCGTGCCGCCGACGTCATCGTCTCCGGCGGTGTCGACGTCCACCCGGAGGAGATCGAGAACGTCCTGCTTCAGGACGCGGCCGTGGGCGACGCGGCCGTTATCGGCGTCCCCGACGACGAACTGGGCCAGATCGCGGTCGCGCTCGTGAAGCCCGCCGAGGGTGTGGGCGCCAATGACGCCCTTGCCGATGCCCTGCTCGCCGGGTGCGGGAAGCAGCTGGCGGAACCGAAGCGTCCGCGGCGGCTGGAGTTTCGCGCGTCGCTGTCGCGCGACCCGTCCGGCACGCTCAGCCGCAGCCGCGTGCGCGACGACTACCTGAGAGAAGACGCGGATTGACCGCGCCCTAGGAACGGTCCCGAAGCCGGGTGCCGGCCACGTCGAACGCCTCCGGACGCCGCTGCGTACAACGGCACATGAAGGACCTGAAGGTCGCCCCGCTCGACGGAACCGTCCCGATCCCGCCCCCCGCCGCCCCGCGGCAGACCGACCTTCCCGCGCCCGCCGAGGACGGCCGCACCGGGATCGCACGCCTCGGTGACCCGGGCGCGGCCCGGTCGTGCGCCGGCTGCGGACGGCCCGTGCCGCAGCCGGCGCCCGGCCCGGACGACCAGGGGCTGACCGGCCAGGTCGCCTGGACCTGGGAGATGGTCGACCGCCTTGAGGGCGCCGCCGACCGGCTCGCCGCCGCGCTCATGTCCGAGCTGAAGGACGAGGCCGAGGCCGCCCGCGCCGCCCGGATCGCCGCAGAACGCGACCGCGACCGCATCGCCGCGCGCGAGGGCGAACTGCTCGCCTCTCTGGAGAACGCCCGCGCCGAACTGGTCGCCCTGCACCGGCGGCTGTCGGACGCCGAGACGCTCGCCGAGGGCCAGCGCGTCGAGGTGCACGCCGCGAAACGTTCCGCCGAAGACCTGCGCTCCGCCGTCCGCGACGCCGAGGCCAAACGCGGCCAGGCCGTCGCCGACTGCGACCAGTACCAGGCACGGGCCCGCGAGTACGAACGGCACTACTGGCAACTGTCGCGGACGGCCGACGAGTTGCGCGCCGCTGTCCGCGCGCTGACCGCCGAACGCGACGCGCGCAACGCCCCCCGCAACACACCCGGCGCTGGTCACGGCCTTCCTCGCGCCGGGTGACCCGTTTGTTTCGTGGGATGCCGAAGGAGGAGGTGAGGCCGTTCCCCACACTGCACTGGCCCTGAAACCGGCCGCCGCATCGCACCGGGGTGGTGCGGCGGCCGGTGCTAGCCGCGTGTCTCCAGATAGGCCGTGTAGTCGAGCGCCCCCGCGTGGACGGCGGCGTGCACGGCGCGGGCGATCCGCGCTCCCCAGATCGAACGCGGCCCCGCGAACGGTTCCGGCGGCCCGCCATTGGTCGTCGCGGCGACGCAGACCGCGTCGGACGCGGTACCCGTGCATGGATAGCCCGCTTCGAGGAGCGCCTGCGTCTTGGCCTCGGTGACGGTGACGACGGCGTTGACCAGCGCCGCGTCGGTCAGCGGCACCGGGACGGCCACGACGATGTTGACCGTCCCCGGCGTGTGGGGCGTGCCGTGGATCGGCGCCAGCTCGGGGTCGGTGGTCCCGGCGGGAGCGGCCGCCCACGTCGGGACGCGCAACCCGACCGTCGCGGAGACGCTCACACCGTCCTCGTCGCGCCGCATGGTGCGGGCCACCGACGCGGCGGTGAGCATGCCGACACCGGGCCCTTCCAGGCCCTGCGCCTTCGCCAGCTCTTCCAGATGGGCCACCGGGTCCATGCGCGAATAACCGCCCGCGACCTGCGCGTTCAGCACCCACCCCGCCGGGCCGATGCCGCCGCCCAGCATCGCCGACGCGATCATCCGGTGGCCGCCGCCCGCCCGCCACACCGTCGCCGCGAGCCGCGCCCCATCCTCCTCGCGCCACACCGTTTCTACGTCCACAGGATCTCTACGTCCACAGGATCTCTACGTTCACGGGGTCTCTACGTTCACGGGGTCTCCACACTCACGGGCGCTCCAGCGACACGGGCGCTCCAGCGATGTTCACGGGCGTTCCAGGGACAGGATCGGCCGACCGGCGGGGCCTGGTGCGACGGAGACCCGCGCGTCGAAATGCTCCTCGACGGTCGCGCGGGTGAGCACCTCGTCGGGCGGTCCCGCCGCCGCGACCCGTCCGTGGGACAGCAGGACGAGGTCGTCGGCGTACTGCGCCGCCAGGCTCAGGTCGTGGATGGTCGTCACCACGGTCAGCTCGTCGGAGATCCGGAGCTGGTCGACCAGCTCCATCACCTGCTGCTGGTGGCCGATGTCGAGGGCGGTGGTCGGCTCGTCCAGTAGCAGCACGGGCGTTTGCTGCGCCAACGCCCGCGCGAGCACCGCGCGCTGCCGCTCGCCGCCCGACAGCTCCACCAGCGGACGGGCCGCGAACTCGGTGAGGTCCAGCCGGTCGATGACCTTCGCCGTGATGACGCGGTCGGCGGCGCTCTCCCGTCCGAGATGCGGGATGTAGGGGGAGCGGCCGAGCAGCGTGTAGTCGAAGACCGTCATCCCCACCGGCACGTTCGGGCTCTGCGGCGCGTAGGCGATCAGCTGGGAGCGGCGCCGCGGCTTCAGCGCCTGGAGGTCCTCGCCCGCCACGGTGATCGCGCCCTCGGACGGCACCAGCCCCAGCACGGCCCGCAGCAGCGTCGACTTCCCCGCCCCGTTCGGGCCGATCACCGCCGTCCACGACCCGGCGGGGGCGTCCAGCGAGACGCCCCTCAGCACCGGACGCCCGCCGAGCGCGACGTCCAGCTTCCGGATCCGGACGGTCACGTGTCCACCTGCCTACGGCTCGCGCGCAGCACCGCGACGAAGAACGGTCCACCGACGAACGCGGTCACCACGCCCAGCGGCAACTCGCCCGGTTTGATCACCGTCCGCGCCACCAGGTCCGCGACCTCCAGGAACGCCGCGCCGCCCAGCAGCGACAGCGGCAGGACGATCCGGTACGAACCGCCCGCGAGCCGACGCACCGCGTGCGGCACCACGATCCCGACGAAGCCGATCAGCCCGCTCACCGCGACCGCGCACGCCGTCGCCAGCGACGCGGCCGCCAGCACCACCAGCCGCACCCTCGGCGCGGACAGGCCCAGCGACGCCGCCTCCTCGTCGCCGACGCTCAGCACGTCCAGCAGCCGCCCGTGCGCGAGCAGCACCACCGTCGACACCAGCGAGTACGGGGCGACGAGCCCGAGCTGGTGCCAGTCGGCGGAACCGACCCCGCCGAGGATCCACGCGAAGATCCGTTGCAGTTCCTCCGTCTTCATCTGCTGGACGAACGTCTGCACCGCCGCCAGGAACGACGACACCGCGACCCCCGCCAGCACCAGCGTCGCCGCGTTGCCGCGTCCCGCCGTGCGCCCCAGCGCGTACGACAGGAACACCCCGAAGATCGCGCCGACGAACGCCGCGAGCGGCACCCCGAACCCCGGGTCGCCCGGCACCAGCGCGATCACCACCGTCGCCCCGACCCCGGCGCCGCCCGCCGCGCCCAGCAGGTACGGGTCGGCGAGCGGGTTGCGGAACACGCCCTGGTAGCCCGCGCCCGCCAGCGCCAGCATCCCGCCGACCATCGCCGCCATCAGCGCCCTCGGCATCCGCAGCTCGAACAGCACGTTCTCGTCGATCACGCCGAGCCCCGAGTCGACGTGCACGAACGGCACCCGGTCGAGCAGCGCCTTCAGCACCCCGCCGACGGGCAGCCCCGCCGACCCCACCAGCACCCCCGCCAGCAGGGTAACCGCGAACAGTGACAGTCCGGCCGCCAGATGCACCGGCCGCAGCCGGGCCTGCCGGGTCCTCACGGCCGGGCGCCCCTCCGGTCGCCGGTCACCGGACCTTCCGCACGGCGTCACCGATCGCCTTCACCAGCTCGGGCAGCCGCGGCCCCCACCGGGAGGCGACGTCGTCGTTGAGTTCGACCACGCCCTTGTCCTTGACGGCCTTCAGATCGGACCAGCCCGGACGCTTCGCGACCGCGGCGGCGTTCTGCCCGCAGCACCGGGTGTCGGCGAGGAAGATCAGGTTGGGGTCCTGCTTGAGGAGGTACTCGCGGGACAGCTGCGGGTATCCGCCGCTCGCCTTGTCCGCCGCGTCCGCGATGTTGCGCAGGCCGAACAGCCCGTACACCTGACCCACGAACGTCTTGGACGTCGCGGAGTGGAACTGGTTGTCGAGCTCGTGGTAATAGCTCAGGCCCTTCCCCTGGGACGACGCCGCGACCGTCTTCTGGATGACGGCGCGCATCCCGTTCACGAGTTTCGTCGCCTCCGCCGTGTGCCCGGTCGCCTGCCCGAGGTCGCCGATCTCGTCGTACGCCTCGTCCAGCTTGGCCGCCGCGGGCTCCAGCAGGACGGGGACGCCGACCTTCTCCAGCGACTGGACGATGCCGTTCAGGTCGTCCGACACGACGACGAGGTCCGGCTTGTAGGCGATGACCGCCTCCGCGTTGGGCTTGAAACCCGACAGCTTGCTGCGGGGCGCGTTCGCCGGGAAGTTCGAGTAGTCGTCCACCGCGACCACCTGCGTCCCGGCGCCGATCGCGAACAGCGTCTCGGTGTGGGTGGGGGAGAGGGACACGACGCGCTTCGGGTTCGCCGGGACCTTCACCGCCCCGTTGGCCGCCTGAACGGTGACGGTTTTCGCACCCGACGTACCGCTGTCGCTGTCGCCGTCGCCACACGCACCGGCGAATGCCACGGCGCCGATCGCCAGTACCGCGACAAGGGAACGTACGGGTCTCACTGGAGCCTCCAGGCTGGGGGAAGCCGCGGCCCGCTCAGGACGGATCGCCCTTCCACGAGGTCGAAGTTCGTCAGCGCGCGAGGAGGCGACCTGGCTCGGCCCTTCTTGAGCACCACAGTTGCGGGACAGCGCCGGATTCACACCGGACTTCGCTCCTGGCGCGCAGCACCGTAACGGTACCAGCCGCCGAAATCCGGAAATGCGCCGGTCACACGACACCCACTTGACGGAGTGAGTGCTCACTCCGTACCGTGTTCGGCATGGAGACACAAGGTCGTCGCCGCGCCCCCGGGATGAGCCCGCAGCAGCGCCGCGAGATGATCATCCGCACCGCGTTGCCGCTGGTCGCCGAGCACGGAACCGCTGTCACCACCGGCCAGATCGCCCGCACCGCGGGCATCGGCGAGGCGACGATCTTCCGCGTCTTCGCCGACAAGGAGGAACTGTTGGACGCCTGCGTCGCCGAGGCGACCCGCACCGATCACATCCTGTCCGAGCTCACCGCGATCCCGCTCAACGTCCCGCTGCCCGACCGCCTCGCCGAGGCCAGCGCCGCGATCGAGGCCTACCTCGCCCGCATGGGCATGGTCATGGGCGCCCTGCACGCCACCGGCCGCCCCCTCCGCAGACCCGACCCGTCCGAGACCGGCCGCCCTCCCGCGGACGCCCGCACGGACGCCATGAACCGCACCCGCGCGGCCCTCGCCGAACTCTTCGAACCCGAACGCGACCGGCTGCGCCTCCTCCCGGAACAGCTGGCGAGCCTGTTCATGGGACTGATGTTCGCCCGCGCCCGTCCCCCCGCCGGACCGGAGGCCCCGTCCGTCGAGGACAGCCTGGACGTCTTCCTGCACGGCGCCTTCAAGGAGACCGAATGACGATCACCCTCAACCACACGATCGTGACCGCCGCCGACAACGACGAGGCCGCCCGCTTCTTCGCGTCCGTCATGGGCCTGCGCTACACGGGCGCGCATCCGCACGCGCGGCATTTCGTCCCGATCCGGGTGAACGACTCCCTCACCCTCGACTTCCTGACCGTCGCGCACCCGCAGGGCCACCACCTGGCCTTCGACGTGGACGCCGTCACCTTCGACACCGCCGTCGAACGCCTGGACGCCCGCGAACTCCCCTACGGCGACGAACCCGCACACGCCGACAACGGCCGCATCGACCACGACCATCCCCTCGGCGGCCGCGGCGTCTACTTCTCCGACGCCAGCGGCAACCTGTACGAACTCATCGCACCGTAGGTTCTGGGGGCGCGTACAGCTCCGCCAGCTTCCGGTCGTTCTCGGCCCATCTGCGATGCCGGGCGGCCGACTGCAAATGGACGTCCGCCTCCTCCGGATGGGCGAGAGCCATCCGCTCCAGCAACATCGCGGCCCGGTCATGCGCACGCGCCGACGAGACCATCGCCTCACGCGCGTACTCCTTGGCCTCACCGTCCGGCGCCTCCACGCCCACGACACCGACCGCCAACCGCCGCCGTGCCTTCACCGGCACCCCCCCGGTCGTCGCCGCCGGGACCCGACGAACCAGCCCTCCAGCCACGTTCCTCTATCTACCCAGCAACCCGTCTGTTCAGCAGGCGAAGTTATCCACAATCTCCAGCCGATATCCGCCCGGGTCCTCACCCGAGGGACGATCGGACGTATGAACAGCCTCGGGCTCACCTGGAAGAGAACAACGGCCGACGCGATCGTCCCCGTGGGAGCGGGCGTGTACTTCGTCCCAATCAGAGGCGCCCCTCTGACGGCCCGCGCCGCCGCCCTGAGCAACCTCCTCCCCGGCGAGGCGGTCATAGCCCGCCGAACCGCCGCCTGGATCTGGGGCCTCGACATCCTCCCACCCGGCACAGATCAGGCCGACTGGAACGTAGACCTGATCACCCCCGACAAATCCGAACCGATAACCGCAGAAACCGCCGAACTGAACGAGGAGCACATCACACGGAAATCCGGCATACGGATGACCTCTCTGCCCCGCACCGCCCTGGACTGCGCCCGCTGGCTCCCTCGCTACGACGCCGTTGCGGCCCTGGACCAGTTCCTCCGCCGTGGAGTATCCACCGACGACCTCACCACAATGTCCCGAACGCTCCCGGGCTACCGAGGCAACAAGCGCCTCCGCGAAATCATCCGCCTCAGCGACCAAGGCGCGGCCTCTCCAGCCGAATCCTGGACACGGATGGCCCTCCTCACCGCGGGCTTCCCCCGTCCGCAAACGCAGGTTCCGGTGATGGGCCCGTCCGGCCGCTGGCACTACATCGACCTCGGCTACCCAGACCACCGCGTCGGCCTCGAATACGACGGCGAACGCCACCACACGGGCCCCAGGGTCCGCGCTCACGACACGTCCCGCCGCACCTGGCTGACCAAGGAAATGGGCTGGGAGATCCTCCCCATAACCAAGGACTTCCTCTACCACCCAGCCCCCTACCTGGAGGCCCTCCTAACCGCCCTACTCCACCGAGGCTGGAACCCGAAAAACACCACCATGGACCACCTGGCAACCCACCTATCCCGCCTAAACCGCAGCCACGGCCACTAATCCTCACCCAACCCCAGGCCCACCCCTCCCTCCCCAGGATCATTCCTGGCCCAGGAGCTTTGTCAGGCGCTTGGGCGCGGTGAGGCGGTAGCTGTCCTCAATGAGCTCGGCCATCTCGTCCCAGTCATGGTCAACGTCGAGGCGAGCCCCGACCCACCCTTTGCTGCCGACGTACTTCGGGACGAAGAAGCGCTCCGGATCCTCCGCGACGAGCGCCTCCTGCACCCCGGGCCCGGCCTTGAAGGTCATCGACAGCCCGTCCTCGCTGGTCATCACGAACAACTTGTCTCGTACACGGAAGGAGGGGGCCGTATGTCCGCCGAACGGCTTCTCCGCCGCCTCTGGCAACGACAAGCAGATTTCGCGTATCCGCGACAGAACGTCCTGATCAGTCATGTGCTGTCCTTGATTCGTCGACGCCACTTGGCTCTTGTGCCTGGTTCATTCCACCAGGGACTTGTGCGGCCGCAACACGCAGAACTCGTTGCCCTCGGGATCGGCCAAGACAACCCACGGAACGTCAGCGGACTGACCGATGTCGACGCGCCGAGCACCCAGCGCGAGGACGCGCTCTACTTCGGCGTTCAAATCGTCCGGATCGAGATCGACGTGCACGTGGTTCTTGGTGGTCTTCGCGTCATCGTTCCGGACGAAGCACAACCCGGGGTAGGCGTGCGGATCGGCGCCGACAATGACCTCGTCATCGTCGCGGTACAGGATCGGCTGGTCGAGGACCGCCGACCAGAACTCGGCGAGCGACGCAGGGTCATGCGAGTCGATGACCACCTGGTAGAACCGTGAAGCCATTCCCCGAGGTTAACCCGTGCGCAGACCGTGACGCGTGGGTCCAACGACAGGTTCTGGATCAAGGATCGTGGAATGTCACGCTGGGTTAGACACCTGTTGGCCTGGGGCTGGGAGCCCCGCTTTGGTTCGCCACCACGACGGTGTGCGGCGGGGCGTCGAGCCAAACAATCATCTGCTGGGCCGCGTCATCGAACGCTTCGCCGAGCGAGGCGTTCTGGCCCACGGTCAGGGCGAGCTCGTCGACGTTGTGGGTGGAGTGCGCATCAGACTCCCGCTATGCGCGCGATGCTTCCGCGGATCGCGTTTGCCCCAACTGGCCACGCTGGCTTCCTGCGGGCGGCACGTGCCCCGCCAGCGGCGACTCGGCCAACGGCAATGCGTTGACCACGTCGTGCGGGGGGGTGCCGCGGTCTGGTGGTTGTGGTTGGGGTCAGGGGGTGGGTTTGGGGTGGAGCGCTCGGTGGAGGGCGGTTAGGCGGTCGGTGTACATGCGTTTCGAGATGGCGGCGTCCTTGATCACCATCGAGCCGTGGAAGGTGCCGGGGTAGTGGTGCAGTTCGGTCGCGACGCCTGCCTGGAGGAGGCGTTGGGCGTAGATGAGGCCCTCGTCGCGCAGGGGGTCGAACTCGCAGGCCGTGACGTAGGCGGGTGGCAGGGCGGACAGGTCGTCGGTGCGGGCGGGCGCGGCGTAGGGGGACACGTCGGCGGTTCCGCGGACTCCCTCGCCGAGGTAGTAGTCCCAGCTCAGCTCGGCGTTGGGACGATGCCAGCCCGGTGTGTCGAGGTAGGCGCGCATCGACGGGGTGTCCAGACGGTCGTCCAGTTCAGGGGTGCCGAGGAGTTGGAAGCAGAGAGTTGGGCCGCCCCGGTCGCGGGTCAGGAGCGCGACGGCCGCGGACAGGCCGCCGCCCGAGCTCTCGCCGCCCACCGCGAGGCGGGCCGGGTCGATGCCGAGGTCGGCGGCGTGGTCGGCGGTCCAGGTCAGCGCGGCGTAGCAGTCTTCAAGTCCGGCCGGGAAGGGGTGTTCAGGGGCGAGGCGGTACTCGACGGACACGACCACGGCGCCGACCTCGGCGGCGATCAGTGTCGCGTCGTCCGGGAACACGTCGATGCCTCCGATGACGAACCCGCCCGGGTGGAGGTAGAGGAGGCCGGGCAGGGCGGCGCCACGATTCGCCGGGGTGAAGATCCGGATCTGGACGTCGGGCGCTCCCTGCGGGCCCGGCACGGTGAGGTCGCGGGTCTCGACGGGGACGGGCGGCTCGTAGGGCGGCAGTTGGCGGGACATCTCCACCTCGTCGCGGCGCGCCTGGTCGACGTCGGCCAGCGTGAGTCGCGGCAGCATCGCGACCCATGGGGCGAGTTCCGGATCGAAGGCGTACGTCATTTCGGCTCCTCACGATTGGCCGCCCCCAGTCTCGGGTGCGGCGGGTTTCCCGCACAGCCGCCAGGTGCCGGGGGTTTCGGCCCGGGATCAGACGGTTGTCGGGGTGCCGTACGCTGCCCCCATGAGGGGCCTTCTCCTGCGGTTGTCGACGCTGGACGCCGACGCGGAGAACGCCGTCCGGGTCATCGGGTTCTTCGACGCGCTGATCACGGGGAAGGCGGGCCCGGAGACGCTCGTCCGGGAGACGGCGAAGCTCGCCGAATGCCCCGTGGGTCTCACCGATGCTGTCACCGGGGTCACCTTCCGTGCCGGTCCTGCCGGTCCTGCCGGTCCTGCCGGTCCTGCCGGGCGCCGCCGAACCGTCGTGCGGGACATTCCAGGGGCGGGGCGTGTCTGGCTGGAGAGGGGCGGGACGGCGCTTCCCCTGGACGACATCGTCCTGGAGCGGTTCGCCTTCGCAGCCGCGTTGTTGCTGGAGTCGTCCCGGCCGGGAGACGCGGGCCTCGTGGACACGGTTCTGTCGGCGGACGCCGGGGAGCCGGAACGTTCGCGTGCGTTGAGGTTGATGGGCGTCGAGCCGACGGCGGGGCTGCATGTGCTGGCCGTGTCCGCGGGGGGAGCCCCCGTCGCGGACGTCCTCGCGGCCCTCCCGGAGAACCCGCGCGTCGCCTCGTTCGGACGGATCCATGCCGTTCTGACGGGAGCGGTGCCACCGGCCCTTCACGAGCGGATCCCGCGCGGGGTCCGGGTCGGGGTCGGGCCGCTGCTGCCCGCGGTCGAGGCCCCCGAGTCGTGGGCGCGGGCCCGGTCCGCGCTGCGGTTCGCGGCGCCGGACCCGCCGGGACCGGCCGTCGTCCACCACGACCGGCTGGGCGCGCTCGCCGTCATCGCCGACCGGCTCGGGGACGCGGACATCACCGGGATCGCGGACGTGGCCATGCTGGACCGGCTCGCGTCCGAACCGAACGGCGCCGACGTCCTGGCCATCCTGACCGCGTTCTGCGAGACCGGCTCGACCCGCAAGGCCGCCGCCCGGGTGCACCGGCACCACAGCACGGTCGCCGTGCGGCTCGCGAACGCCGAGTCGCGGCTCGGCTTCGAGTTCTCCTCACCGGGTGGACGGCTGCGGCTCCACCTGGCCGCCCTGCTGCGAAGGCTGCGCGACAATCCCGAATGAATCGCCCGGATGTCCAGCATGGATATTCGGGTCCGGGACCCCACCCGGGGCTACGCTGAGCCGTACAAATCGCACCAGTGGAGGGCATGCCGCATGAACCGCAGCGAACTGGTCAGGGCCGTGGCGGAGCGCGCGGGCAGCGAGGAGGCCGACGCCCGCCGGCATGTGGACGCCGTGGTCGAGACCGTGATGGAACGGGTGTCCGCCGGGGAGCGCGTGATCGTCACCGGGTTCGGGACGTTCGAGCGGATGTCCCGGCAGGCCCGCAGCGCCCGCAACCCGCGCACCGGCATGCCGGTCGAGGTCCCCGCCGCAGAGGTTCCGCGGTTCCGGTCCGGGCAGACGTTCCGGAAGCGTGTCGCGCAGGGGTTGCCCGCGACCGCCGTTGCGGCGGCCGCCGCGCCGGAGGCGGCGGTGAGCGTCGTCCTCGAATCGGCGCCCGCGAAGAAGCCCAAGAGCGCCAAGGTCGCCAAGGTCGCCAAGGACGGCGGGAAGAGCGCGAAGAAGGTCAAGAAGGACGCAGAGCCGAAGAAGGCGTCGAAGAAGGCGAAGGCCCACAAGGTGGAGTCGCCGTCGAAGAAGCGTCCGGGCAAGGCGAAGGCCCGAGCCAAAGCGGGCAAGTAGCCTCGTCGGCCTAGCCGTCGCGGACGTCGACACGGGTGACGCCGGGGACCGTCTGGGCGAGGACCCCGGCGATCCGCCGCGCGGGCTCGTCGGCGCGCCCGCACAGTTCGACGGCGCCGTCCCGCACCGTCACGTCCCAGCGGCAACCCTGCGGGTCGTACTCGGCGATCGCGGCCAGCACGTCGTCGCGGATGCGGGCGTCGTCGCGGGCCAGGACGGCGATGAGGTCACGCCGGCTGACGATGCCGACGATCTCGGTGCCCGCCAGCACCGGGACGCTCCCGATCCGCGTCTTGACCATCGTCTCGGCGAGGACGGCGACATCGGTGTTCGGGCGGGCGATCTCCACGTCGCGGGTCATGACGTCCGCCACGAGGCGCGGTGACGGGTCCGCGGCGGTGGCGACGCGGCGGGCGAACGCCCTCGGATCATGGTCGAGCACCCCGTGGAGCAGGTCCATCTCACTGACGATGCCGGTCAGGTGCCCCGACTCGTCCGCGACGGGCAACGCGGTGACGTCGTGCTCGTGGAGGACGCGGATGGCCTGCCGGACGGTGGCGGACGGCGGGATCGTCACAACGGGCGAGGTCATGGCCTCCCGGACCAGCATGACGTTTCCTCCTTCCGGGGAAGGATGCCCTTCATCTACCCGGACGGCGCCCCTCTGACCCTCGCCACCAGTCCGATGGCATCAGAACAGGGTCGGCGGACCCAGCGGCTCCGGTTCGGGCAAGGGTTCGACCCCGGGCACCCGTTCCCGTACCTGGTCGTGGAAGCGGCGGACGAGCGTCAGGGCCTCGTCGTTGTCCGGGGTGTGGACGAAGACGGTCGGTGAACGCCCCTCACGTAGCCACTCGGCAGCTTTCTCGACCCAGAACTGCCAACCGTCGACTGTCTTCTGCGTATCGTCCCGTCCGAGATAGCGGACGATGGGCCGGTCGGTGAGCGCCACCGAACGGCGCGGCACACGCGGCTTCTTCGTCCAAGCGTCCCGTTCAGCATCGCTTCCCGGACGCCCCTGAAAAAACGCGGTGGTGTCAAACGGCACCCACTCTGCCCCCACGCCGCTCAGAACCCGTTCAAGGTCGCGCGCGCAACGAGGGTCGTCAAAAAACGCACGATGGCGCACCTCCACGGCACACCTGTACGCCTCCGGAAGCCGACGCAGAAACCCGGCGAGCGTCCCGAGATCGGACGGGCCGAACGACCCTGGAAGCTGCACCCACAGCGCATGGATCCGAGGGCCCAGCGGTTCCATCGCGGTCAGAAACGTCCGGAGGTCGTCGTCACTGCCCGCCAGGCGCCGCTCATGCGTGACCGTCTTCGGCAGCTTGACGACGAACCGGAAGCCCGGCTTCGTCTGCTCAGCCCACGATTCCACCGTGCTTCTGGACGGCGTCGCGTAGAAGGTCGTGTTGCCCTCCACCGCGTTGCACCAGCCCGCATAGGCGCGCAACCGTTCCCCGGGCGGTAGCGGATGCGGCAGGAAACGCCCCTGCCATGGCGGATGGGCCCACATCGCGCACCCCACATGAAGCCGCATGAACCCGACGCTACCGAAACCGTGAAGCCTGGGTGACCCGCGTAGGGCTTGAACTCCGTCCGGACGCGCGCCGTACCTCCACGCACAAGACCGGACCCTGGAGGACCCATGAGTCGCCGAATCGCCACGGGAAAGACCCGTACGCGCGCCGTGGTCACGTGGACCGCCGTCGCCGCCGGATCCGCGGGCCTCGTGGCAGGCACGCTGTACGCGGTACGGATGCCGGACCGGCCCGGCGACCGCCCCGCCTCACTCGCCGGGCAACGGGCAGCCGACACCCAGCCAAGATCGGCGGGCGCCCTGGCCGCCGAACTGGCCCACCGGCTCGGCACGCGCACCGCCGGCTCCTACCTCGACTCGTCCGGCCGACCCGTCGTCACCGTCACGAACCCCACGGACGCCGCCATGGTCCGCGCCGCGGGCGCCGTCCCGAAGACGCTCACCAGAAGCCCCGCCACCCTCAAACGGATCACCGACGCGCTCCGCACATCGACCTCGGGCGTCCCGGGCACCGGCTGGGCCGTCGACCCCGCCACGTCCCGGGTGACCGTCTGGACGGACCAGTCCGTGACCGGCGCCCGCATGGCCGCCGTCCGCCGCACGGCCCGCCAGGCCGGACCGGCTATCCGCATGGTCCGCCTCCCCGGACGCCTGCGCACCCTCGCCATCGGCGGCGACGCGATCTTCGGACAGGGCACCCGCTGCTCCCTCGGTTTCAACGTCAAGCGCGGCGGAGAGGACTTCTTCCTCACCGCCGGACACTGTGGCAATGTCGTCCAAACATGGACCGCCGACCAGCAGGGAGCCCAGGCCCTCGGCACCACCGTTGAGAGCAGCTTCCCGGGCGACGACTTCGCGCTCGTCCAGTCCGACCAGGCAGGGGAAAGCGCGGTCAACCTGTACAACGGCCAGGCGCAAGACATCACCGAGGCAGGTGAGGCCGTCGTCGGCCAGCAGGTCTCGCGCAGCGGCAGCACCACCGGCGTCCACACCGGCACCGTCACCGCCACCGACGCGACGGTGAACTACCCGGAGGGCACCGTCACCGGCGTGATCCAGACGACCGTCTGCGCGGAACCGGGCGACAGCGGCGGCTCGCTGTTCAGCGGAAGCACCGCCCTGGGCCTCACCTCCGGCGGCTCGGGCGACTGCCAGAGCGGCGGCGTCACCTTCTTCCAGCCGGTGACCGAGCCCCTCCAGCTCTTCGACGCCGAGATCGGCTGACCGGCGAACACGAGCCAGGGGAGCGGCGCGGCGTAGTGCCCCCAAGCAGTACGCCGTGCCCGCTAAACCCCACCAACCTGCCCACAGCGCGCCCAGTACCAGCCAAGTCCTCCGAAGCCAGCACCGGCCGACGCACGCCCCAAGCGGCAGAGCCCATTCCCCCTCGAAGGCCGTCAATCGGATCCGCTCCAGAACCCCACGGACACCACCCCGGCCTCTTTCGGGTAGCAGAGCGGTAAGTCTCTCCGGCTTATTCAGCTACTCCAGGATCGCGCGCGTGAAAGCGTCCCTCACGGCCGGGACGAGTCCGAGAGGTCGAAGCACAAGAGACAGCCGGTATAGCGGTCGCCCTTGAAGATATTTGTGTCGATGGTTGCGCCCGGTCAGCGTTCGATGGAAGCGACGATGCTGTTGGCGGCCTTTCTTCGGAGACCCAGGTTCAGCCGCACCAGAGACTCCCCGTCGCTGCGGTCGGCGATGACGACCTGGCTGAACAGTCCCGGCTTCAACGTGGCGGTGAGAGCCTGGCGGGGCGCCTCGAACACGAACTTGCCTGGCTTGGCGGAGCTTTTGATCTTGCCGTACATCAAGACCCGCTGAGAGGTCACCACGACCCACACCGCCGGTACAGAGGCGTAGACGAACAGCCCGGCACCACCGGTGACGGCCGTCGTCACCAGCCCCGTGGCCAGCCCGACCGCAAGGTTCTTGGACAGGTGCTGCTTCATCCCCCGCTTGAGCTGCGCGACGACCGCGACGTCGACCGTCTCCCCGCCGTTCAACTGCGAACTCAAATGCCCCTGGAACTTGCTCGTCACCGACATGAAACTCCTCAAACTCGCACCAACGTGCAAGGATAATAGAGCGCAGGAGCCTCAACTGGGAAAGTGGCGAAGATAGCAACTCCCGTCACCAAGCGTTATGAGACCATAGGAACCCGTAATGCTGGGCGGCAATGCGAATTATTCGCACCAGCATCACAACGGAGGTCTACACGGAGGCGCTGGCCCCGGCCACGAGAGACGCAGTCAAGCGTCTACAGGGCCGCCCTAAGCGGCCACTAGACAAGCCCAGAGCGCGTCAAGGATGCCGTCCATCTGGGTATGCGCTCTGGACAGATGGCTCTAGCCGCCAGGCCTCCAGCGGGTAGCGCGCGGCTGGATGGCTCTCTGGGATTGTCTCCGCGCAACCGAACCCGAGCGACTTGTAGTACTCGTAGGCGGCGGGGATGTCGGGCGTGCAGATGTTGAAGTGGTCGAGCCGCGCGATCTGGGCGCCGCGGTGCAGGTCGTAGCGCTGTATGAGGCGCTCGCCGCGGGCGATGTCGTGGAAGAACTCGACGGGAACACCGAGCGGGTCAACGACACGGACGGCGTCACCGACGCCGCGCGTCCCGGTCCCCGCCGGGACGCGGCGGACGGGACACTCAAGCGCCGTACAGAACTCTTCCGCCCGGTCGACATCCTCGACGGTGCGAACCCGGTAGGCAAGATGGTCGAGTGCCGCCACGGGCGCGGTGCGCAGCACGATGGAGTGGTGGGTCAGCTCATCGGAGACACGCAGGTAGAGCGCGTCCTCGTCCTCGTACTGGACGTGCATGCCGAGCATCTCGACCCAGAACCAGCGGGACGCTGCCAGGTCGGTGACGGCGAGCTGCACGTAGGCGGAGCGGATGACGTCGGGGGCTGTACTCATAATTCCTCCTGAACACCGAAGCGAGGGACGTGGGACTTGTCAGGGTCTTGGTTTCGGAAAAGCCGTCGATGCCTTGCACGCCTCCTCTCTGCCGCTGCGCATCCGCCCCGTCACGGAGCGCCATACGACGATCGTCGGCCCGGCGGCCTGAGGTAAGTAGGGACCCTCGTCCTTCACCGCGGACTATTTGGTCCCAAACGACTCACGCCAGGGCCAGGTGGGCCCGGGGGTTCGGAGCTCACAGTCGCCAGAGGACCCACGGGACTCTCGGCCCCCGGTCGAACACCTGGGCAAGCCGGACTCCCCGGTTAGACCGGGACTTGATGTGCGAGCCGTCCGCTGGCTGGAGCCGTCCGGCCGTCCGAGGGCACCCGTCTGTGGTGGTGCCTCGTCAACGAGGTCCGAAGAGCGATGTTGTTGGCGCCAGCCTCGCGGCCGGGACTCTACTCAAGCGTTGTCTGCGGGGGGTGCTCAAACGTAGTCGCGCCAGAACAGGACGGCGACTCGGGATGGCCAGCCTTCGCGACGCTCGGGCCCGGGTAATCGAGCAGGTCGGTGCCGTACTGGATGATGTCGCATCCCCACATCGACAAGACCGGATGGCCGAACGTGCCGTGCCCGGCAGGCAAGAACCTGTGCGCGTAGACAGGGATCATCTTCGGCACCCGGGCCAGCTGCGTCCGTGCCAGGTCAACAGCGGCTTCGATGGAGCCCGGCCGCTCATCCCCGGCGGGGTGCCAGTGCCCGCCCTGGACGTCCTCGAGTAGACAGTCGACCGGCCAGTTGAGCTGCTGGCGGAGTTGGTCGGGATCACCGTTGCGCCAGTCCGGCCAAGGTCCTTCCCAGGCATAGCTTGCGCCCGGCTCCTCTTCCCGAGGTTCATGGACGCGCAAGCCAACCGCGAGGAAGGCGCGGTGGTCGTCGGCAAACTCAAATCCATACTCGTGCTCGATGCGAGCGAACTCCGCTTCGGTCAAGCCCGCCTCGATCACACAGCAGTCCAGCTGGGCCAGGCGATATGCGGCCTGTCGCCCGAGCCGAGCCCCTCCTTCGCTGGTCACGCTCGGAACCGTATCGCCGTAGACCCAGGCCACGGTCAGGTGGTCGCTGGGCCCAGCTGCTAGTCCGAGGCGGCCAACCGGCTGGGCGAGCGTGGTTCGCCGAGTCGTTCACGCGGCCGCCTGTTCTCGGCGCCCAGGAGGTCGGCGCGCGTTCGTCGGCCCCCGAAGTCTGCTTCACAGCGAGGCGCCGTGTTGGTAGGTGTTGAGGCCGATGTGGCCCTGGCCAGGTTACGAAGCTTGTCGATCTCGGTGCGCAGATCGGGTCGGCTGCGCTGACGTATCCCGTTACGCATGACCCCGCCGACTGCGCTAGAGTAATCACGCCCGCTCAGCCGGGCATCGGGACGTGGCGCAGTTTGGTAGCGCACTTGACTGGGGGTCAAGGGGTCGTGGGTTCAAATCCCGCCGTCCCGACGCAGGTCAGAGCCTCTTTGAGGGGCTCCGATAGAGGGTCTGGATGCCTCTCTGTGGGAATTCTATGGGATGATCAAGGAATTTTTGGCTTGCGCGTGGGCGTCCAGCAGCGTGTTAAGAGCCGTGACCAGTGACTCTGGGTACATGCGATAGCGGGCCCGCAGGGACTCCTCCCACTCCTCGGTCAACTTGCGTGCTAGCCGCTGCCGCATCCTCGCCGTGACATGGGTGTACCGCCGCTGCACCGACCCGTCCTTGTGCCCCATGCGATCGTCGATCAGCACCGGCGCGATCCCCAGGTCCTCGAGCATCGTCCGGTGAGAGTGACGCAGACCGTGAGGCGTAAGCCCTGTGGCGATCGGTGTCCAGCACGTCTCAGCGCCCCTGCGCGTTGCGCCCCCGCACAGCACGTCCATTCCACGGCTTACTCAACAGCGGCACGGGCCGGGCGGGCTGCGGTGTCTTCGTCGGGTACCACCCTGACACCGCAGGACGGAACACCCATGTCGCGACCCTGACCGGCGCCAATGCGGCGAGACCGACGCCGTGGCCGGCGTCGCCGTCGAAGGTGTGCAGCCGAGGCAGAGCATCGCTGCCTGAACACGCTCTCGCGTGCTGTCGGCCACACGACCGGGGTGGTGAAGAACGTTGGAAACCGTTCCCACGCTCACGTGTGCTCGCTCGGCCACCTCGGTTGTCGTCACGGTCGTGCTCCGGCGGGGCCCGGTTCGCGGATCGCGGAAGACATAGCGCCTGCCGTGGCAGGCGCAGGGCTTGGGCGCCGTCCGTGCGATGTGGTCGAAAACCAGCTTCGACAGCCACGGGGGCAGGTCCACATCGCGGTACTAGTCATCCTTGGGCGGGATGCGATGAAAGTTCCCGTTATCGTCCTCCCGCAACTGCCATTCGACCCGAATACCGCCGGGCCGTACGAACTCGGTTTCCAGCCCGACGAGTTCTGCCCACCGCAACCCCGGTGTAGTGATCCAGAACCAGCATCACGAATTCGTCGTCTCGGCCGGTCAGAATGCTTGCCCGCTCAGCGACCAGCAGCGCACGGTCACTGTCGGTGATCACCTTTTCGGGTCCACGGTTCAGCTTCTTTCCAGCGCGCTTGCCTCGGCCCCGTCGCCTGCTCGCCGGGTTTGTCTCGATCAGACCTTCCTCGATGGCGTCGCCGAGTGGCGCGCCGGGGCAACCGGCCTGCTGTCCTGGGTAGCGAGGCTCTACGACGCTCGCGTCAAAGCCGTCCGGCAGATCGCCGATCTGTTCGGCGTCTCCGCTCCACCATCTACGGGCACCTCAACAAGCACGCCACTGTGCTCCAGCAGCCGAGGAAGAGCCCGGCCGAAGCGTGAGCCGCAGCCAGCCCCAGCCCCAGCCGACGCCCTCGGCTACTTCGCCCCTGGTGCGCCGATCCTTAACGGCACCCCTACGACCTCGCCGTGCTCCGCATGAGGTATCTGCCGGACGAACAGGACGCGTTCATCACCCGCTGCCGCTCCGTCCTGGCACCCGAGCACACCGCGAGCCGGAGGCGAGACCTTGGCGCCCACCTCACCCGCCAGAGGATCGGATCGGCGATCGTCGACTCCGTCCGCTACTCGCAGCTCTTCACGTGGAACGGCCCTTACCCGCACCCGGAGCACCAGCCAACGGACATCGCACAGACCCTCTCGGGTACCGCTCCGGCTAGTGGCGGAGCCGGTAGTGGAGGAGCACGGTACCGGTCGGGGTGCTTCTCGACCCTTCGAGTTCCAGCGCTCCCGCGGGTACGCCATCGAACAGGCGTCGGCCTGCGCCGGCGAGGTACGGCGTCATCACCAGCCGCAACTCGTCCACGAGCCCTTCGGCCAGAAGAGACTGGGCCAGGGTGACGCTGCCATGGACACCGATGTCACCGCCCGGGGCGTTCCGGATCGGCGCGAGCCGCTCAGCGAGGGGCGCCTGGAGGTCGCCGCCGAGGACCTCGGCTCCAGCCCACGGCGTCCCCAGCGGCCGGGAGGTGACCACCACCTTCCGCACGCCGTTGATGAAACTCGCGAACGGCTCCTCGTTGGCGGTCGGCCAGTGGGAGGCCCAGTCGTCGTAGCCTCGGCGGCCGAGCAGCACGGTGTCCTGGGTGCCGATGACGGTCCCGAGGTGCTCTCTCATGACCTCGTCGAAGTCGTGGACGAACACCGGAGGGTCTTCGACGACACCGTCCGCCGAGATGAACGAGTAGCTGACGATCTTCCGCACGATGATGACCTTCCTGTTCCCGGGCGGGAGCCCACGGTGCCCGGTGTATGGGCTGACCTGGAAAGTTAGCGGGCACGCTCATTCAGGTCTTGTACAGAACCGACAGCGGCTCCCCGTGGGCGTGATCACGCAGGCAGGTGGCGGTCCGCCCCACGTAGCGGTTCAGCGACCGCGCCAGGTGCGGCTGGTCGAAGTATCCGAGCCGGTGGACCACCTCGGGGACCGGCACGCCGTTCTGGACCAGGATCGCGGCGTGTCTCGCACGTTCGATCTGCCGGACGGCACCGCGGGTCAGCCCGGTCATCGAGACGAAACGCCGCTGGACTGTGCGTTCGGACACCTTCGGCGACCCTCCGCCGGACACCGCGGCGACGATCGGGTCACGAACCAGCACGTCCTCGCGCACGAGCCGCCGCACGAACTCCTCGGCGTTGTCGTAGTCGGGCAGGTGCCAGGCCGAGCCCTTCAGCCAGAACGATCCGCGCGTCACATCAGGGAACTCCACGAAACCGTTTACGAGCCGGTTGATCGGAAGATGCGGCATCGTCGTGCCGAGCGAGAAGCCGATGCCGAGAAACGCGGCGTCCTCGGGAACCGGAGCGGCACTGGCTCTGGACTCCGGGCCCCGGACGGCCACATTGACCTGATCGGACTGCTCCCAGAACACCAGGTTCCACCGCGAGGTCGCGATCGACGTCATCCGGTCGACGTCATGGCTGCGGCTCCGCCACACCCGTCCGATGAACGGCGAGTCGGACGCACGATGCTCGATGTCCAGGCCCATCCAGGCCGTACCTTTCCTAGGCGAGTGATTCCTCATGGTAGGCGGGCATCAGCCGATGAGGAGGCCGTGTCCCAGGAAGAAGGCCACGCCGCCGGTGATCCCCAGGAAGACCCAGCGCGACGACACGTCCACCCGGCTCCGGTACCGCACCGCGATCCGGGCTAGCAACGCACCGGGGACGCCCCAGATCAGCACGGTCATCACCAGGTTGAACCAGGCTGTGGCATCGGTGTGCGTCGCGCCCGGACCGGTCTCCTCCACCAAGCCCACCACGACCGTCAGCTTGATCAGGAGTTCGGCGAGCGGGTAGAAGCCATGGCGGAAGCTTCATCAAGACGACCGCAGAGACAACACGCTCGCCCGCTCAACCTGCGGCCATTCGCTGTGCTCGATGCGTTGGCGCACCACGGGACTGCGTTCCTCGCCGCGCGACTCGGCGCACCACGGAGATCACCGGATTCCGCCTACGCAGCTTTGGTACGGCATGCAAACAGGGCCCCGCCGGTGTCGTGCGCCAGGTCCGCCGCCGCGATGGCATCACCCAACGAGGTAGGTCCGTGCCGTGGTCGAGGACCTACAGCCCCCACCTCTCGCCCGAGCAAACGCACGACGCCCTGTCACCTTCAGCAGAAGATTTCAGGTGCCGCGCAGGGCGGGGGGTAGGGCCGCAACCGGTTCGGCTGGGTGAGGAGCGTCGAGAAAGAGGGTGTTCGCCGCGCAGCAGATCGTCAGGGACGGGCCACGTGCATGGCTACGGCCGACGTTCAGCTAGGAGGGTCGGCGACCGCACTTCCTTTCGAAGAGCCGAGACCGCGTACCGTGGGGCCCGGCCTCATCGCCCCCACAAGGGGTCACAACAGACTGGTTCTCCTGTGGCCGCCCCAGGAACCGCGCGCTCATCGTCTGCGAGGGATACGAACGCCCGTCCTCTGCCACTTCGGTAGGGGTCGAGCGCCGACGGGCTTGGTCTGGGCCAGCTTGTTGTAGAGCTCGACGGCCGCAGTCGTTTCCTTGATGTGTACTTCGATCCCGTTGTCTTCTAGGAACTTCAGGGTTTCGGGCATGGTCTGCGGTCGCAGTCTCATACCTCGGGTGAGCACGATCACCGTGCAGCCTTGGTCGAGGAGCTCCTGGACGTCGGCGGGTTGGATGCCCAACGTGACCATCTTTCATAGGCGAGTATGTGATGGAACAAGCCGTCAATACGTCGAGTCCACGGTATGGCGAGCTGGCCGTATGGTGTCTTCATGACGACGCAGACACAAGCGGGGGAACCACTGCGGGGTCGCGACGCACAGCCGCGCCAGCTGATCGTGACGATCTTCGGGTTGTACGCGCGGGCAGAGCGGAACTGGCTGTCGGTCGCGTCCGTGGTCAAGCTGATGGCCGACCTTGGGGTGGACGGTCAGGCGGTGCGCTCGTCCATTTCGCGGCTGAAGCGCCGGGACATGCTGAGCAGCGTGCGGCACGGGGGAGCGGCCGGCTATTCGCTCTCCGAGCCGACACTTGAGTTGCTCGCCGAAGGCGATGCTCGGATCTTCCAACGAACCAGGGCGGTGGTCGAGGACCAGTGGGCTCTGGTCGTGTTCTCGATTCCCGAAGCGGAACGCGACAAGCGCCACGCGCTGCGCGCGACGTTGACCCGGCTCGGGCTCGGTACGGTCTTGCCAGGAGTGTGGATCGCTCCGGGAAACCTCATGCCCGAGGTGCGGCACACTCTGGAACACCGCGACCTCGAGTCTTATGTGGACATTTTCAAGGGTGACCACCTTGCGTTCGGCGACCTCAGGTCGAAGGTCCGGGTCTGGTGGGACTTTGATGAACTCAACGCGCTGTACGCTGACTTTCTACATCGGCACCGGCTGACTCTGCACCGTGTGACCAGCCGCGAGCTGACGCGGTGTCAGGCGTTCGCGCTGTACGTCCCCCTCCTCACCGAGTGGCGGCGCTTGCCGTACCGCGACCCGGGGCTGCCGCTGTCAGTGCTCCCACCGGACTGGAAGGGCGAGTCTGCGGGAAAGCTGTTCGATCAGCTGAACCTGGAGCTCAGCGGGCCAGCGCATGAGCACGCCATGGAGGTGATTCATGGCTGATGACCCCGGCGACGGTCTCTGATACTCAGCCGCACGGCCCTGATGAACTGGCGTGGTAATCGAAGAACAACGCGGGCGCCGGATGGCGCGAGCACTCAACGAGGTCGCCGAGGACTACCCGGGACGCACCAGGCAAAGTCGGCCTCACCCTTTATTTCTGCCCGCAGGGCTTTTCCGCACCTGGAGGTGCAAGCTCCTTCGAAGTGTCGGAGTGACCGTCGGGCCGCCAGGGGCCCATGACGGGGCCGGCGGGCGCACGGTTCTTCGATGAGGCGTCGCCACCGTCGAGAACGACCGGCCGCAACGGCGTTGTGTTGTGGTGCAGTCGGAAGATGTCGAACCGGTTGTAGGCGCCGATGATGTCATGCATCTGCTTGGGCTGGATGCAGCGTGCCAGGTCGATGTCGGCGTAGACGATGCCTTCGTCGTCAACGAGCGATTCGACGACTGGACTGCCGTCCGGGCCGAAGATTCCGGAGAGTGCGCTGCGTGGCCGGCGCATCATTTCCGCGATCTTCGGGTCGTCGGCGGCGGCGACCTCGATCATCTCGTCGGTGATGGTCGAGCAGGCGACGATCGAGAAGAGCTTGCCCTCGAAGGCGTGCGCGGCGCTGCGAATGGCGATGGCCTGCGCCATGTCGTAGTCGGCGGGCGCGACCGGTAGCGAGATGTAGTTCGCGACGTGCACGAGTTCGCCCTGCGCGAGCAGCGAGAACCTGGCCAGTGTGTTGGTGTTCTCGCCGCAGGCGAGCGCACCGAGCGGGCCGACAGCGGAGTCGACGACACGCACCGTGCTGCCGTCACCACCGCCCCAGGTCAGTTTCTCGGCCCAAGTGGGCACGAGCTTGCGATGAACGTTGAGTACGGAACCGTCGCCGCCAATGGTGACGACACTGTTGTACAGCAGGCCGAGGCTATGGCTGCTGCGCTCGTTGACGCCGATCACGACCGTCGTCCCGGTCTCGGCCGCGGCGGCACGGAGCGTGTTCAGGTGTGGTCCAGGGATGTCGATGGACGCCCGGTAAAGGCGCTCGAACCACGGCGACCCGGACACAGGGTTCATCGTCCAGTTCCAGTAGGGATAACCGGGCACGAACACCTCGGGGAACGCGATCAGGGACGCGCCGTGCGCGGCCGCCTCGTTGATCAACGCGACCGCCTTGGCGACCGTCTTGTCCGGGTCCAGGTAGACCGGCGCGGCCTGTACGGCGGCGGCGGTGAAGCGCGGGTAGTCATCCATGGCGCGCGGCTCCTGCTTGTTGAGGGGTCCATCGTTGGTGGACGAGGTCCGGCTCCGGCCGCAACGTGAGCATCGGTCTCGCCCGGCCACCGGTCGGCGGTTTGGCCCGCCCTGGCGCACGCGTCGCCGGCCAGTAGGCGCCTTCGCCGAGGTAGTCGAGGTCCGCGGCGGCGTGCAGTGCCCACGAAGGATCGTGCAGAAACGCACGTCCGATGGCGACGAGGTCGGCTCGCCCGGCAAGCACGATCGAGTTGGCGTCGTCGGAGGTCGAGATGCCGCCGACGGCGATGGTGGGCACTCCGGCGTCCGCGCGAATGCGCGCGGAGAACGGGGTCTGGTAGCCGCGGCCGTACGCGGGCCGTTCGTGCGCTACCACCTCGCCGCTGGAGACATCGAGGATGTCGGCTCCGTGGTCGGCGAACGCGGCGGCGATACGCACCGCGTCGTCGATCGTCGTGCCACCCTCGGCCCAGTCATGCGCGGAGATGCGGACCAGAAGCGGTTTCCGTCTCGGCCATGCCGCTCGGACGGCGTCGAGCACCGTGAGCGGGAACCGCAGCCTGCCCTCGAGCCCCCGATCACGCTGGTTGGTCAACGGTGACAGGAAGGTCGACAGCAGGAACCCGTGCCCGGCCTGGACCTCCAGTACGTCGAACCCGGCCGCGTCGGCTCGCCGTGCCGCGGCCACGAAGTCGGCCACGATCCCGTCCATGTCGTTGCCGGTGAGTTCGCGGGGCGCGGGCAGGCCGGCGTAGGCCACCGGCGACGGAGCGACGGTTCCCCAGCCACCGCCATCCAGCGGTTCGCCGGACGGTGTCGTGGACCCCTTGCGTCCGGAGTGGTTGAGCTGAACGCCGATGAGCGCTCCGCTCTGAGCGTGCACGACGTCGGTGATGCGCCGCCAGGCCGCCGCCTGCTCGTCGGTGTAGAGGCCGGGGCAGGCAGGCGTCACCCGTCCGCCGGCACTCACCGCGGTCATGCCCGTGAGGACGAGGCCAGCGCCCCCGAGCGCGTTCCCCGCCAGATGCAGCAGCTCCGCGTCCCCGGGGACGCCGTCGGTGGCGTCGAAGGTGGCGATCGGGGAGGCCACGATCCGATTGCGCAGCCGCGCGTCCGCCGTCGTGAAGGGCTGGAACAGCGGGGGCGCCGGGTCGTCGTGCCGCACCGGCTGGTGCGCGTGGAACCAGTCGTTCAGGCCAGCGATGTAACTCGGGTCCCGCAGACGGAGGTTGTCGTGGGTGACGCGGCGGCTTCGGGTGAGCAGGTTGAACGCGAACTGCTCTGGTTCCTGACCGACGTGGTGTTCCATCGTCTCGAACCACTCCAGGCTCGCTTGAGCCGCCCGCTGGGTGGACGCCACCGCGGGCTTGCGCGCCGCCTCGTAGCGTTCCAGAGCGGTGACGAGGTCGCCGGGGGTCGCCTCGATCGACGCGGCCAGCGCGAGAGAGTCCTCCATTGCGAGCTTGGTGCCGGAGCCGATGGAGAAGTGCGCCGTGTGCGCCGCGTCACCGAGCAACACGATGTTTCCATTCCGCCATGTCGCGTTGCGCACGGTGGTGAACTGGATCCATTTCGAGTTGTTCGTCAGCAACTCGCTTCCGGCCAGAAAGCTGCCGAGCAGCTGCTCGCAGCGGGCCACACTGTCTGTGTCGCTCACGCCCGGTGGGTAGTCACGCGCGGCGAACTCCGCGAAGCCGGCCCGTTGCCAGGTCCGCTCGTTCATCTCGACGATGAACGTGCTTCGGTCGGTGCTGAACGGATAGGCGTGCACCTGGACCGGGCCGAACTCCGTCTCCTCGACCACGAAGGTGAAGGCCTCAAGCACCTTGTCCGTGGCCAGCCACATGAAACGACAGTTCCGCCCGTCAAGCGAAGGGCGGAACACGTCGGCGTACTTGGCGCGTGTCGGCGAGTTCACCCCGTCGGCGGCGACGACGAGGTCGTAGTCGCGTGAGAGTTCGTCGGCCGCCGGCGCGACCGTGGAGAACCGCTGGTCGACGCCCAACTCCGTACAGCGGTTCTGGAGGATTTCCAGCAGACGCCGACGCGAGATGGCGGCGAAGCCGTGCCCGCCAGAAGTCTGCACGGTGCCTCGATAGCAGATGTCGATATCGGTCCAGCTCGCGAACTCCCGTTTCATCTTGGCGAAGATCACCGGATCCGCGTTCGCGATCCCGTCGAGGGTCTCGTCCGAGAAGACGACGCCGAAACCGAACGTGTCGTCGGCGGCGTTGCGCTCCCAGACGGTGATCTCTCTACTCGGGTCCAGCCGCTTGGCCAGCGCGGCGAAGTACAGCCCGCCGGGACCCCCACCGATGACCGCTAGCCGCATCACAGTCGCACCTCCGCAGCGGTCGCGAACGCGGCGCGCACGTCGTCCGGCCAGGGGGCGGCCGACGTCGAGTCGGGCTCGGCGTGCACGACGACGACGGTTCCGTCCGCCGCGACCCCGGACGGTCCGCGCACCTCGAACTCGAACCGCAACGAGGTCCGGCCGAGCGAGGCGACCCGTACCCGGGTGTGCACGACCTCGCCGAACCACAGCCGGCCTCGGAAGTTCACCTCGTGTCGAACGCGCGGTGTCCGGCCGAACAGCCAGGACAGATCGTGCCGCCGCAGCAGTTCCGCTTCGGCCGATTCGACCCAGCGAATGATCGCGGAGTTGTGCTGGTGGCCCGACGCGTCCGTGTCGGGCCACTCGACCCTGCGCTCAATCGTGACCTCGAGTGTTGCGGGCCCCGGTGTCGCCATCGCTTCCCCTCCGCTTCTTGACAACCAGAATATATAGCGTAACGATGACTATCGTCAAATTTCCCGCATATACCTTCTGGACGAGAGAGCAGGAGCAATGACGACTCACAGTGACGATCAGCTCGGGCGTGCTCGCGTCACCGACACTGACGACCTGCGGGCCTACTACGCGAAGCTGGAGCGGCTCGACGCCGGCGCGTTGTGGACGATCGCGAACAAGATCGAGCCGTGGTACCCGCAGCCGAAATCGGTCCCGATCAAGTGGAGCTATCAGGAGCTGCGCCCGCTGGTGCTCGAAGCGCTCAACCTGGTCAAGGCCGACGATGCCGGCCGCCGGGTCGTCGCGCTCCACAACCCGCTGCTGCGCGACATCGGGGCGGTGGCGGGGCTGCTCTACACCGGTCTCCAGGTGATGGGCCCAGGGGAGTCGATGACCGCCCATCGTCATCAGGCCGCGGCGCTACGTTTCGTCCTGGAGGGCACCGGCGCCTGGACGATCGTCGATGGCCAAAAGCTCAAGGTGGGCCCCAGGGACTTCGCCATCACACCGAACGGAACCTGGCACGAGCACGGCAACGAGGGGACCGACGGGCCGGTCATCTGGCAGGACGGCCTTGACATCCCGCTGGTCAACGCTCTTGACGCGCCCTTCTACGAGGTGCATCCCGACGTCAATCAAAAGCAGCGAGGAGTCGCGAACTCCTCACTGCTCACCTACGGCGCCGGTCAGCTGAGGCCGTTTGGAGACAGCTGGAGCAAGAACCACTCGCCGCTGCTGGCCTACCCCTGGGACTCGACCTACGAAGCGTTGCTGAACGCCGCGAAGGCGAGCGACGGGTCACCCTACGACGGCATCATCATGGAATACAGCAACCCGCTGACTGGCGGTTCCGTGATGCCGACCATGAGCGCGCACATGCAGATGCTGCGCCCCGAGGAGGCCACGCTCGCCCACCGGCAGGTCGGTTCCAAGATCTATACCGTGGCCAAGGGCAGCGGTACGTCGGTCGTGGCCGGAAAGCGTTTCGACTGGACCGAAGGCGACATCTTCTGCGTGCCGTCCTGGGCCTGGCACGAGCACGCCAACGCGAGCCGAACCGACGACGCTTGCCTGTTCTCCTTCAACGACTTTCCCGTCATGCGCTCGCTCGGTTTCTTCCGTGAAGAGGCATACCCCGACAACGACGGCCACCAGCCCACCGCCTGACCGAACGGAGCGTCCATGCTGCTTGTCACCTTTTCCTCCGACGACAACGAAGACCGGCTGGGCGTCCAGCTCGACAACGAGGTCGTCGATGTCGGCGCGCTGGCGAGCGCGCGCCACGCCACCGTCCCCGCCACCCTGCTCGAGGCCGTCCGCATGGGCGGCGACGGCATCGCGGCGCTGCTGTCCGATCCCGTCCCCGGCGCGTTCCGACGCCCGATCAAGGACGTGACGCTGCGCGCACCGCTGCGTCCGGGCAAGGTGATCGGGGTCGGCCTGAACTACACCGAGCACGTCGCCGAATCCGCCCGCACGCTCGACACCGACAAGGAGCTGCCGCAGCGTCCGGTGCTGTTCAGCAAGCCAGCGACGGCGGTGGTGGGTCCCGGCGAACCCATCCAGCACAACGGAGACCTGACCGCGCAACTGGACTGGGAGTGCGAACTCGCGGTCGTCATCGGGCGGACGGCCAAGCGTGTACCGGCCGAGTCGGCGATGCGCCACGTGTTCGGTTACAGCATTGTCAACGACATCAGCGCCCGTGACCAGCGTCGGTCGGGACAGTGGTTCTACTCCAAGGGGCAGGACTCCTTCGCTCCGTTCGGCCCTGCCATCCGTACCGCCGACGACGTCGGCGACCCGTACGCGCTCGAACTCTCCTTGCGGGTCAACGGAGAGGTGAAGCAGAAGTCGAGCACCAAGTACATGCTGTTCCGGATCCCAGAGCTGATCGCCGACATCACCGCCGGGATGACGCTCGAACCCGGTGACGTGATCGCGACCGGTTCACCCGCCGGGGTCGGTGCGAGCTTCACACCGCCGCAGTACCTGAAGCCAGGGGACGTGGTCGAGGCGACCGTCCAGAACATCGGGACCCTGCGCAACCCGGTGGTCGACGCGCGATGAGGCCCTACCGCATCGGTCAGATCGTACCGAGCTCCAACGTCACCATGGAGACCGAGGTGCCGGCGATCTTCCGGGCCCGGGAGACCGTGGCGCCCGAGCGTTTCACCTTCCACTCCAGCCGGATGCGCATGAAGCGGGTGAGCAAGCGGGAACTCGCCGCGATGGACGCCGATTCGGCCCGGTGCGCGGCCGAGCTGTCGGACGCCGACGTGGACGTCCTCGGCTACGCCTGCCTTGTAGCGATCATGAGCGCTGGGTACGGGTACCACGGTGAGTCCGAGCGGACGCTCGCCAAGGTCACCGAGGACAACGGCGCACCGGCGCCCGTGGTGACCAGTGCGGGCGCGCTGGTGTCCGCCCTGCACCTGATGGGCGCGAAATCGATCGCCGTGGTGTGTCCCTACATGCGGCCGCTCACCGAGACCGTTGTCAACTACATCCGCCACGAAGGCGTGGAGGTCGTCGACTACACCGCACTGGAGATCCCGGACAACCTCGATGTCGCCGCACACGATCCGAAGAAGCTCGTGCCGATCGCCCACGCGCTCAACACCGACGACGCCGACGCGATAGTGCTCTCGGCCTGCGTGCAGATGCCCTCGCTCGCCTCGATCGAGATCGTCGAACAGGAACTCGGCAAGCCCGTCCTGTCCGCCTCCATCGCCACGGCCCACCACCTGATGCGCGCGCTCGACCTGCTCGCGTTCGCGCCGGGCGCCGGCACGCTGCTCTCCGGCGCGTATGCCGGCCGACCAACCGCCGAGGACAATCCAGGAGTCCCTGATGCGACTCGCACCTTCCGCCCACGTCGACACCTTCTGTAGGGACAACCTGCCACCGCGGCACCTGTGGCCGCGGTTCCTGTTCGACCTTCCCGAGCTGCGCTACCCCGAGCGCCTCAACTGCGCCGAGCAACTCCTCGACGAGACGATCCGGCGGTTCGGCCCCGACCGGCCATGCCTGCGCACCGACGGTGAGATGTGGACCTACGGCGATCTGGCCCGGCGCAGCAACCAGATCGCCCATGTGCTCACCAAGGACTTCGGCGTCGTGCCCGGCAACCGGGTGTTGCTGCGCGGGCCGAACAATCCCTGGCTCGTCGCCACCTGGTTCGCGGTGCTCAAGATGGGCGCCGTCGCCGTGACCACGATGCCGTTGCTGCGCGCCAAGGAAGTCAGTGAACTCATCGAGCTGACCCGCCCAAGCGTGCTCGTCACCGATCAACGTTACGCGGATGTGCCCGGCGGCGTGGCGGTGCTCCCCTATGGCGGCGACGACCCGGCAGACCTGGTCGCCCGCGCGGCGGCCCAGGACGAGGCGTTCACGTGCGTGGACACGGCCGCGGACGACGTGGCGCTCCTCGCCCCGACCTCGGGGACGACCGGCAAACCCAAGGCCACCATGCACTTCCATCGCGACGTGCTGGCCAACGCGGACACCTTCGCCAAATATGTGCTCAAACCGACTATCGACGACGTGTTCACCGGCACCCCGCCGATCGGGTTCACCTTCGGCCTTGGGGGACTCGTCGTGTTCCCGTTGCGGGTGGGCGCATCAACGCTGCTGTTGGAACGCGCGACGCCGAACGAGCTGGCCGCCGCGATCGAGCGCCACCGGGTCACGGTGTTGTTCACCGCGCCGACGGCGTACAAGGCGATGCTCGCGTCGGAGAACGTCATTGGGCTCAAAGGGTTGCGCCGGTGCGTATCGGCGGGGGAGCACCTTCCCGCGGCCACATGGGAGGAATTCCATCGCGCCACCGGGGTGCGCATCATCAACGGCATCGGCGGCACGGAGTTGCTGCACATCTTCGTCTCGGCCGCGGACGAGGACATCCGACCCGGCTCCACCGGAAAGACGGTGCCCGGTTTCCAGGCCGCGATTCTCGACGAGGAGGGCGTCCCGGTGCCCGATGGCGTCGCGGGCCGGCTCGCCGTACGCGGGCCGACCGGGTGCCGGTACCTCGCCGACGAGCGGCAGGCCCAGTACGTGCAAGGTGGCTGGAACATCACCGGGGACACCTATATCCGTGACGCGGACGGCTACTTCTGGTACCAGGCCCGCAACGACGACATGATCGTCTCTTCCGGGTACAACATCGCGGGGCCGGAGGTGGAGCAGGCCCTGATCGAGCATCCGGACGTGGTGGAGACCGCCGTGATCGGTGCCCCCGACGCCACCCGCGGCATGATCGTGCAGGCGTTCGTGGTCCTTCGCCCCGGAGTCCCGGCCGATGCCGCGAAGGCCACCGAACTCCAGGACTTCGTCAAGGCGACGATCGCGCCGTACAAGTACCCGCGGGCCGTCGAGTTCGTCGCGACGCTGCCGAAGACCCCCAGCGGGAAGATCCAGCGCTACAAGCTGCGGGACGCGGCGACCACATCGCGGAGCCACGACAGCTGATGCCCGGGGGGTGTCCCTATGGGATTCGTCAAGGGTTGAGGTGTTTGGCGAGGTCGTCGAGGCAGGACGTGAAGTCTTGTGGGGTCGCGAGTTCGTAGTGGGTGCTGGTGCTGGCCCCGGTGGTGAGGTCGCCGGTGTCGAGTTCGGCTTCACCGCTGGTCCAGACGGTGAGCTGGGCTTGTTCGCTGGGTTCTCGCAGGTGACCCATGCTGCTGATTTGTCGCGGGTTGGGCCGGAGGTGAGCTGCCATTGGATGCCTGCTGACGCCCAGTTCGGTCCGCGTTCCTGGATGGCGGCCGCGAGGCTGGCCAACCAGGGGGTCGGTGGGGACGTGAAAAAGGTAACGGGGTGGATCTCGGTGATCTGGTCGACAACCCCTACACGTCGACAGCCCATACACCGGGTGTGCGGTGTATGGGCTGTCAGCGCGCCGGCGGCCGACGCCGGAGACAGGACCCGGTGCTAGATCGCGGGTCCCGCCGCCTTTCGCCAGAGGTCGACGAGATGGGGTGCCACCGGGGACTCGGCGGTGTGCGTGCCGAACCGCAGGGTCGGGATCTCGTCGCCGGCCGCCGGTCGCCATGGCGTGCCGCCCGTGGCCGGGTCGCCGTCGCGGACGAACGAGATCAGCCCGGCGTGCAGCCGGTCGGCGAGCGCCTGGTTCGCCGCGGTGTTCATGCCGGCGAGCAACCGACTACCGCCGGTGTGCCAGGTGTCGAGCAAGTCGAACGCGAAGGGAATGTCGATGCAGTGCGCGGCGCCCGCCAGCCCGTCGAAGGCCGGGGATTCGACCGCGAACTCATAGGTCCACACGCGGCGCCCGCGCTCCGCCAGGCGGCGCGCCAGCCCGAGGGCCGGCATGCGGAACAGTTCGTCGGACGTGTAGGCCCGCAGCACCTCGTACGGTGTGCGGCCGCCGTCGCCGTAGACGTCGTAGGCTTCGGGTGCGTGCTCACCGAACGTCTCCCGCATCCGCGCCTCCACCTGCTGCCGGGTGGAATCGATCGCGGCAGGGGCCTGGGCGAGGAAGAAGCCCATCTCGTCGCCCGTCCACCCGATCAGTACATCGATCCCGGCCCGCTCGGCGAACCGCGCCGGCACGTCCTGGACCACCAGGGGGTCGTGCACGGTGGGCATGTATGGCGGCATGACCTTCGCGAAGGGCATGTGCTTCGGCCGCAGCCGTGCTGTCGCGGCGACCAGGGATTCGGCATTGGCGGCGCGCAATCCGTCGCTGTCCAGCGTCTGCGCGTACCGAGCGGTGAACGCGGCCGATTCCGCCTTCTCTCGCGGCCGCAGGCTTCCCGGTGCGCTCAGCAGGACCGCCCTGCGCACCCGTGGCGGGTCAGGCATCCCCAGGAGCGCCATCGTCGACCAGGCCCCGCCCGACTGTCCGCCCAGGACGATCTGGTCGGGGTCGCCGCCGAACGCCGAGATGTTCGCGGCCACCCATTCCAGAGCCCGGCGCTGGTCGGACAACCACAGGTTGCCGCCGGTGGGATCCTCGCCCTCGGCGTAGAGGTAGCCGAACGGCCCGAGACGGTAGTTGATCGCGACCACGACCATGTCTCCGTGCCACGCGAGGTTGGCGCCCGAGTAGATGTCCCACGACCCGGCGCCGCCGATGAACCCGCCGCCATGGATCCAGACCAGGACCGGGCGGCGCCGGTCGTCCGGCCCAGGGGTCCAGACCGTCAGTGTCAGGCAGTCCTCCGCCGCGGAGGCGGTACGGATCTGGTCGCCCATCAAATCCACGACCGGGCCCGAACGCGGCTGGGGGCACACCGGGCCGTCGAGGGTCGCGTCCCGCACCCCGGACCACGCTGGAAACGGTTCTGCGGGCCGCCACCGACGCTCACCCACCGGCGGAGCGGCGTACGGGACGCCGCGGAAGACCGCCAGTTCGTCCTCCCAGGTTCCGCGGAGCGCGCCCGACACGGTGTCGGCGAGCGGCCCGTCTTCATGAACTGTCATGTCAAACCCCTCGTGAAGTGAATCGGTTTGTCCCGTAGCCGCTATTGATTCGGTCATTTCGTCATGACCATCGCGGCACGCGCCGCGGCGATCCTGGCCGGGAATCCTCCGCTCAGGAGCACCGCGACCACGCCGGCCGCGGCGAACACCAGGAACGCGAGCCTGAAGTCGACCCACGTCGGCCGCGGCGCTCCGCTCGCGGCGAGCAACGCGGCCGCGATCTGGCCGCCCAGCGACCCGCCGATCGCCTTCATCACGAACGTGATGCCGCTGACGCTCGCCAGCCGTTCGCTGGGGACGGAGGCCACGACGATGTTCATCGCCTGGGTGAGTCCCAAGCCGATGCCGACGCCGACGAATCCGGTCGCCAGGAAGATCAACCAGAGCTGCGCGGACCCGAGCAGCAGGGCACTCGACACGGCGAGCGCGCCGGTACCGGCCAGCATGACGCCGCGGGCGCCGATCGCGGTCTCCAGCCGTCCGGTCAGTGGGGCGGTCAGGGAGCCGGCGAGGCCCATCGGGAACAGGATCAGGCCGGTCAGCGTCGCCGAGGCGCCGAACCCGATCCCGGTGTCCTCCGGCATCTGCACCAGGATCGGCACCAGCACGTACACCGCGATGCTCACGAAGCCGATCACGAACCACACCGCACACACCAGCAGCACCGGCCGGTTCGCCAGCAGCCGGAGGTCGATCAATGGTCTCTCGGTGCGCAGTTCCACGACCACGAACATGACCAGCAGCACGACCGCTCCGGCGATGAGCCCGAGCGTCCTGGCCGACAGCCATCCCCACTGCGCGGAGAGGGTGATCGCGAGCAGCAGCCCAGCCACACCGAGCCCGAGCAGGGCGGCCCCCGGCCAGTCCACCGGCCCGGACTCCGCAGGCGGGCAGGACGGCACTACGAACCAGGCCACGACGAACGCGACCACCAGCATCGCCAGCGGAAACCAGAACAGCCACGTGTACGGCAGCACGCTGACGATCGGGCCCGCGACCAGCAACCCCACCCCCATCGAGAGCGTCGAAGAGGCGACTATCAGGCCGTTGGCCGACTTGATCGCCGTCGGCGGCTGCGTGTCACGGATGATGCCCGCCGAGAGCGGCAGCAGCCCGAGCCCGACGCCTTGGAGCAACTGCCCGATCGTGAGGACGACGATCGACGTCGAGAGGGCGGCGACCGCAGTGCCGAGCATGACGATGGCGAGCACCCACAGCAGCACTGTGCGCTTGTCGCGGGTGTCGGCGAGCCGTCCGACCACCGGAGTCGCGACCGCGCCTGCCAGCAGCACGCCGGTGAAGACCCAGGCGACCGCTGACGTCGACGCGCCGACCGCCTCCTGCACGAGCGGCAGCGCGGGCGCGAGCATGGTCTCAAGTCCGTTGTAGGCGAACAACGTGAGTACGAGCACGGTGAGCACGACCCGTGTTCGCCCGGGCGAGGTGCTGGTGGCGGTCACGGAACCTCCGTTGGTCGAGGACGGGCGCGCACCGGGATCAGCGGGCGTCCGCATGGCTGTTGGTATGAGTCGCCTACTCGGCGGCACCGGCGGCACCGGCGGCACCGGCTGGTCCGCCGAGATCGCCGGTGGCCGCGAGGTCGACGGCGGTCAACGCCATGGCGAGGGCTCCCGTGTGCATCGCCTCGAACGCTCTCGGTCTCCCTGAGTGCTCCTGGGCCGTCCGGGTGTGGAACGGGACGTCGCTCGGCCAGGTGGCGACGGAGAACAGAACTCCGGGGATCAGTCCGCTGACGTTGCCGAAATCGGTGAACGCGAGGGCAGGCCAGTCCACCACCACTTCGCCGAGTTCGCGGAGGCTCGCCTGGACCACGTCGCCCAGCGACCGGTCATAGCGGATCGGCTCGCTTCCTATCCCCGCTACGACCTCCAGCGTGGTGCCACTCGACTCGGCGGCGCGCTGCGCGCAGTCCATGACGGTGGCGGAAAGGCTTTCCAGATCGGCCATGGTGTTCGCACGTACCGCGACATGACACGTCGACCGCTCCGGGACGGCACCGAAGGCATCGCCTCCTTGCGTGTCCAAGCGGTGGACCCGGATGCCCGCACGGATCGACGCCGGCAAAGAATTGATCCGTTGGTACGTCATGGCCGCCCCGTCGAGGGAATTGCTCCCGGCCCAGGGATCGGCAGTTGTCGCGCGACTTCCCCGAAAGGCCAGTTCCAAGGTCCGGAGACCCATGCAGCTGGTCATCACGCTGGTCGAGTGGTACGCGTGGAAAGTGAGGGCGGCGTCGACACCATCGAACGCACCGGTGTCGATCATTCGCGGCTTTCCGGTCAGCGCCTCCTCGGCGGGACAACCGAACACCTTGACACGGCCGGGAAACGCTCCCCGGAGCTGCGCCAGTGCGAGGCCCGCTCCCACCGCGGATCCCGCGATCAGATGGTGGCCGCACCCATGGCCGATGCCCGGCAACGCGTCATATTCCGCGAACAGCCCGATCGTTGGGCCTTCCGCGTCCCCGGTGAATTCGGCGACGAACGCCGTCGGCAGGTCTTCGACTTCCTTGAGGACGAACCCGGCCTTGTCCAGCGTCTCTCGGCACCAGCCCGCGGCTCGATACTCCTGATCGCTGAGTTCCGGATTCTCATAGATCCTTCTCGCCAGGACGTCCGCGGCGGCCCGGGTGGCCGCATGCGCCGCGCGAACCGTGGCCTTCCCCGAACCCGCCTGCCCCGCGCCTGATTTCCGGCCATCGGATCGAACGCTTCGATTCATGAGTTGTCCCTTCTCCAGGACACGGGACCCGGGGCATCGCGGCCCTTCGCCTCGGCGGCTGGACCGAACCTCTCCGCGGTCTCGTGGGACGGTCGATCGTCGGACATGGCGCGGGAAGCGACCCTCGAACCCCGACGAGAGGGCGTTCCGTACCGCGCCGCTGGTCTGCTGAGACGGCGGCCGAATGAACTGAACTGAACCGTTTAGTTCAGTTGTCGTCAGTGTACTGAGGCGCAAAACGATGTCAAGGGTGAAATCCCGCCTGGTGAGCGCGGACCTGGGCCCCGGCCCGGTGGCCCGTCGCCACACCCTCGACTACTCCGTCACGCCCGGCCTGACCGGTGGCTACGCGGCGTAGCGACACTCGTCGACCAAACCGTGACGACGCGCTCTCGGCGATGCGGCGTAGCTCGACCGCGGCCGCCGGGCGTGGCGCTACTGGCGCTTCTGGCGCTTCTCGCGCCCGGTCGCGGGTCGTCGGGATCCGTGCGGCGTCCGGTCGCCGGTGCCGTACGCGGCGAGGAACACCTCGACGTCGGCGGTGGCGGTAGCCGTGACCTCCTCTTCGGAGGGGAGCAGGCTCGGGTCGAGGAGGGAGTACAGGCGCTTGGCCTGGACCATCCCGACCAGTTGCAGTGCGGCGTGGTCGACGTCGTCGATGGCGAGATCGCCTCGGTCGACGAGTTCCCGGAGCGCGGAGGTGAGGTGGGCGATCGCCGGTAGCGGTCCGGCTTCGAGATAGCGCCTGCCGATGTCGGGACGGTTGTGCGATTCGGCGACGACCAGGCGCAACAACCCGATCGTCTGGGCGTCGAACAGTACCTGGGCGTAGCGGCAGGCGAGCGCGGTCAACCTGGTGCGGGGATCTTCCTCCGGGCCGGTGTGCCGGTCGATCTCCTGACCGATGCGGCCGGCCGCCGAGGCGACGATCTCGGTGAGCAGCTCGTCCTTGCCGCTGAACTTGGCGTACACGGTGGCCTTCGAGACGTCGGCCGTGGTGGCGATGAGGTCCATCGTGGCGTTGGCGAACCCTCGTTCGAGGAACACCGCCTGCGCCGCCTCGATGATCGCCGCACGCTTCTTGTCGCGAGCTCCGGCCCCACCGGCCGGAACCCGCGGACCCCGGATCTGGTGGTGCGCGTTCCCGGATGTCTCTTGACGCCGCTCCATGGCGGGCTACTATACCAGCGACTGAACTAAACGGATTAGTTCAGTCATACATGCTGGTCACAGCGCCGGATTGGGGGGTCCGGGCTGAGAAACGAGGTGCGATGCCACCGGTCGTGGTGACATCCGGCGGTGCCGTTCGCGGGACGCTCGAGGACGGCCTGACCGTCTTTCGGGGTATCCCCTACGCGGCGCCACCGGTCGATGATCTTCGTTGGCGGCGGGCGCGGTCGCACCCGGGGTGGAGCGGGGTCCGCGACGCGACACGTCACGGACCGAGCGCACCCCAGCCCTATCTCCCCGGCGGCGGGAACACCGTCCTGGGCGAGCACGGTTCTCCGCCGTTCAGCGAGGACTGCCTGACGCTGAACGTCTGGACGCCGGGGCTCGACGGGGCGAGCCGGCCCGTGCTGGTGTGGATCCACGGCGGTGGCTTTACCACGGGCTCGGGAAGCATCCCCTACTACGCCGGGGAAACGTTCGCACGCGACGGAGACCTGGTCGTCGTGACGATCAACTACCGCCTCGGGCCGTTCGGATACCTGCACGGCATGGTGCCAGGCCACTCGAACCTCTGGCTCAGCGACCAGGCGGCCGCACTGAGCTGGGTCGCCGAGAACGCCGCCGCCTTCGGTGGTGACTCGGGCGCCATCACGCTCATGGGCCAGTCGGGAGGGGCGCTCTCGATCGGTGCGCTCGCGCAGCATCCCACGGCCGCACCGCTGTTCCACCGCGCGATCGCGCAGAGCGCGCCCCTGGGGCTCGACCTGCCGTCGCACGAGGACGCGGCCGAGCGAACCGACGCGATGGCGCGCCTGCTCGGCCATGCCGATCGTCGCGGCCTCCTCGGGGAGCCCACCGCTCGCCTTGTCGAGGGGACCATCGCGGTCCTCCGCCGGTTCGCCGAATTCGGTACGTGGGACCTCGCCTTCACACCGGTCCTCGACGACCTCATGCCCGCGCACCCGCGGGACGCGCTCGCCGATCCCCGGATCGAGCTGCTGATCGGCTGGACGGAAGACGAGGGCACGTTCCGGTTCGCCTCCGATCCGCAGTACGCCACGAGCACGGTCGACGACGTCGTGGCGGTCCTGCGGAAAAGGCACCAGGATCCCGAGCGCGTCTACCGGGATTACGCCGACGCGGTCGGGGACGACCCGCGTGCCGTCTTGAGCGCGGAATGCGGTGACCACCTTTTCAGGAATCCCGGGAACGACGTGCTCGCCCGCCGCGCGGACAGCGGGATTACCTATGCCTACGAGTTCGCCCTCGATTCGCCGGCGTTCGGAGGCACCCTCGGTGCCACACACTGCCTGGAGTTGCCCTTCACGTTCGCCAACGCGGAGAAGTGGACCGGCGCGCCCTTCCTCACCGGGATCGATCCCGAGGTGGTGCGGTCGCTCGGCACGCGGATGCACCGCTCGTGGATCTCGTTCGTGCGCGACGGAACGCCCGAACCGGGGTTTCCGCGCTGGCCGGCGTCCGATGGGAAGACCCTGATGGTCTTCGACGCGGTCAGCGGGGTGGCCGGGACCCGGGCGGGGGAACCGCGGTGATCCGGACACCGCGCCCGCGCCGCGCCGGTACCTGGCCGTCGATTTCTCTCACCACAAACGCCGTTCGGGAGACAGGAGACATCAGCCGATGATCGCACCCGATCTCATTCTGACAAATGGGAAGATCGTCACGGTCGACCGGGAATTCACCATCGCCGAGGCACTGGCCGTCACCCGCGGCGTCATCGTCGCCGTCGGTACGCGGACCGAGATCGAAGCCCTGGCGGGGCCCGGGACGAAGACGGTCGACCTGCGGGGAAAGTGCGTCGTGCCCGGCCAGATCGACAGCTACCAGCATTTCATCACCGCGGGCATCGACATGGTCGGTGATCGCGGCGCGGTCGACCTCATCACCAAGACCTCGATCGACGAGATCCTCTCCGCCATCAAACGTCGGGTCGAGGTGACCCCGGAGGGGCAGTGGGTCGAGGCCGGGTGCATGTACCGCGGGGCGCTCAAGGACGGCCGGTGGCCGAACCGCTGGGACCTGGACAAGATCGCGCCGGACCATCCCGTCTACATCAGGCAGGGCGGCAGGCCGATCATCGCGAACAGCTACGCGCTGCGGCTGGCGGGGATCGGCAGGGACACGCCCGACCCCACCGGGCCCGACGGCATCATCGCGCGCGACGCGGACGGCGAACCCACCGGCCAGCTCATCGGTGGTGCGGCCGACCTCGCGCGGGAACGGTGGTCCGAGCTGGTCGGAGGGCCGGCATGGGAGTGGGACTTCCTGCATGTCGAAAGCGAAGCGCTGGTGGACGCGGCTCTGGCGCAGCAGCGGGTCAACCTCGCCTGCGGCATCACGACCGTCCGCGACGATGCCACCTACCCCGTCGAGATCCGCGCCTGGGTGGAGGCGCGCAGGCGCGGCCTGCTGCGGAACCGGCTGGGCGTGCTGGTCGCGGTGCCCGAGCGGCACCTGTGGGCCAAGGAGGACCGGGATCGGTTCTTCGGCTCCTATTTCGAGCCGTGGGAAATGGGCGGCGATCTACTGTGGGTCGCGGGCGTGTCGATCGGCTACAACCTCGAGGGTTGGATGCAGATCGACGAACCGCGGCTCCGGGAGATGGTCCTGGAATCGGTCGCACGCGGCTGGACGGTCGCCATTCCCCCGAGCATCGGGGTGAGCGAGTCGGTCGATGAAGTGCTGTCGATCCTCGAGACGGCGGCGGAAGCCGACCTCGCCGGGTTCGTGAAACAAAGGCACACGTTGACGCATCCGCACGGGCTGCGCAGCCCGAAGGACATCGAACGCGCGAAGCGGTTGGGGCTCATGGTGAATCCCAACCCGCTGCTCAGCTACTACGCGGCCGAGCGGTCCCTGCGGATGCACAGCCAGATCGAGGCCACCGGGTTCCACCGGGGAATCGCTCCAGACGCCTGGGAACAGGCGGTCGGCATGTGGGCGCCCAGCACCAGGGACTGGTTGGACGCGGGCCTCGTGGTCAGCGGCGGCTCCAACATTCCGGCCGCGACCTACGATCCCGAGCGGCCCTTCCTCGGCCAGTACTCGGCGCTGACCAGCGACACGCTCGCCGGTGTGCTGCTTCCGGACCAGGCGATCACCCGGGAGCAGATGCTCAGGATGTACACGAGCAACGCCGCCTACGCGCTCATGCGGGAGGACCGTATCGGGTCGCTGGAACCCGGGAAATACGCGGATCTGGCCGTGCTGGACCGGGACGTCCTGACTTGTCCGGACGGAGAAGTGGCCGAGTTGAAGGTCCTGGAGACCTACTTCGAGGGCGAACTGGTCCACGAACGGGCGTGACGACGCGAGGTGCCGAACAATGCCGTTCTACCTGATCCGGTCCAAAGCCACCCCGCAGACCTGGGCCGATCTCATCGAGAGGCCGGAGGATCGACGGGAGCCGTCGGAAAAGGCGGCCTCGCTCTACGGCGGCAAGATCCATGGCTATTGGTACGCCTTCGGCGAGTACGACGTGTACGGGCTCTTCGAGGCCCCCGACAACACGGCGGCGGCGATGCTCCAAGCGGCGATCAGCGCCGGAGGGGCGTACTCGAAGGTCGAGATCGTGCCATTGCTGTCGGTCGAGGAGATGCTCACCGCCCTGAACCGGGCGAAGGGCTTTCCCTACCGGCGGCCCGGGGCGTGACCGGCCGGCCCATCGGGACCCGTAGGAAGGAGTGATGTGAATGCCCTATCTGGACGCTGACGAGGTCCGGCTGTTCTACACCGACGAGGGGCGGGGTCCGCGGACCCTGCTGCTGTTGCACGGGTGGGGAGTGGACTCGAACGACTGGGTCTGGCTCATCCCGCTGCTCAACGACAAGTACCGAATCGTCGCTTGCGATCTGAGGGGACACGGGCATTCGAGCGTGCCCGACGACTACGAATGGGAACTCTTCGTGCGGGACATGGTGCGTCTCGTCCGGCACATCGGCGGAGGACCCGTGGTCCCGGTCGGGCACTCGCTCGGTGGCGCGCTGGCCGCGTCGATGGCGGTCGAGCATCCCGACCTCGTAGAAGCGATGGTCGCCGTGGACCCGGCATACGGTCACACCACGGAATTCGTGGCGGTACTGGAGGCCGGGCGGGAGAGGTGGAAGAAGGCACCGGGCGAAGGGCGGCGGCTCCTGCTCGACCAGATGACCGCCGCCGGCACGACACTGGCGACACCGGAGTTCCTGCCGACCTTCAACAGCCGGCGCATCCAGAGCATGCCGGACGAGATGGCCTGGAAGCCCTACGAAGGTCTCGCCGACGCCGCCTCCGGTGTGTTCCACCGCGACACGGCCACCGAGTACCTCAAAGGCAGGCAGGTTCCGGTGCTGGCCGTCCATTCCCTGGCGGGGAAGGCAGCGTGGGAGAGAGAGACGTTCCGGCATCCATCCTCCAAAGCGGTCGAATGGGAAGGCTCCGGCCATTCCGTGCAGATCGAGCGTCACCGGGAGCTGGCACAGGTCATGATCGGCTGGCTCGAAGGCCTGCCGGCCGGTGATCGGCGATGAAGTTCGGCGAACGGCGCGGAACGCTGCCCGACGGTACCCCGTTCCTGATGCGCGTCCCCGAAGGCTGGAACGGGGTACTGATCCGCGACATGGACTTCGCCTCCGCCGGCGACGTGCCCGCTGACGAGGTCCTGCTCGCGTCGACGGGGGCGACCGGAGGCAGCGCGGACCGCTACGTGGACATGCTGGCGCGGGGGTACGCGATCGCAGGCACCGCACGGCACCCGCTGGACTTCTTCCAGTACGACCCGGTGCACGAGATAGCGATGCTCGACGAAGTGCTGGCCCGTTTCGAGGCCGAGTTCGAGAGGCCCGTCCGCGTGATCCAGTACGGCGGTTCCGGAGGGGGCCACCTGTCACTGGCCGTCGCGGAGGAATTCTCGGACCGCGTCGACGGCGCGATCGCGTTCGACGCGCATACGCCGGTGTGGATCATGAACACGCATCTCGACATGTGGTTCGCGCTCAGGGCGCTCATTGGCCCGGAGGCCGAAGCCGCAGGCGTGGCGCGGCTCGACGAACTGCTCGTCACGGGCTTGCCGAACGCGGGCATGCGCAGAGTCGGGGACACCATCGCCTACCTCCCGGACGCCGCGATCGAACAGTCCTGGCGGGCGGCGATCGACGCGGCGCAACGTACCCCACTGGGCCGGGCACGGATCGCCCTGGCGATCACTCTGGGACAGTGGCCCGCCTGGGGTAGCGGGCTGCACCCGGCGCCGCGACTGGAC
Source organism: Actinomadura meridiana (assembly GCF_039537545.1). Classification (NCBI taxonomy): domain Bacteria; kingdom Bacillati; phylum Actinomycetota; class Actinomycetes; order Streptosporangiales; family Thermomonosporaceae; genus Actinomadura; species Actinomadura meridiana. The sequence goes on along the minus strand of NZ_BAABAS010000019.1, from coordinate 106,645 downwards.
GATCCGGTCGGCCTACAGCACAGCATGTACCACCTCGTGCACCAGGACGCGTTGAACGCCGGTGGAGCGGGCCGCATCATCTTCGAGAACGCGGGGCGCGGCCAGCAATTGTCCTGGAACACCGGCGTCGACTACGCCGCCTTCTTCGCGAATGGAAACGAACACTATCGGCACGCGGTCGCGCAACTCTACGAGGAGGCCGGTCTCAACGTGGACGCCGACCTAGCCCGGGTGAACGCGGCACCACGCGTGGAGGCTTCCGAATTCGCGCTCGAATTCTGGAAAGCGCCCGGGCGCACTGTCTCCGGCAAACCTCGCGTTCCGGTACTGCGCGTGCATGGGCTGGGCGACACCGCGGTCCCGTTCAGCCTGGCCGAGGGATATCGCGAGCGAACGCACGCCATGGGACGAGAAGACCTGGTCCGCTTCGCCTTCGTCGACGCCGCCGGGCATCTAGCGGCCAACACCGCCGAAAGCGCCGCACTCCTGGAGGTCATGACCCGCCGGCTGGACACCGGGAGCTGGGACGATACGGCACCGACGTCACTCAACCACATGGCCTCGGTTCTGGACCCGAACACGCCGGCGCGGTTCGCCGACGTGGACGAGCGCGGCCTCGCCGTCCGCCGGTACAACCGCACCTGGATCCCGGACGCGTGAACCGCTCGTCCTAGCCCGCTCTCTGCAAGCCGCGGCGAATTCCGCGCCGCGGCGATGGATGGTGAATCCACCCCGCTGCCGGCGATGCCGGCTGCTTCGGACTCTGTGCTCCGCCCGCGGAGGTATTGCCATGTCCCCTTCACCACGACCGTCCTCAGTGCTCCCGGTAGTCACCAGCGGAATCGTCGTCTATTTCCTTCTCGAATCGATGCTGGCATCGGCGCTGCACGATATCCAGGTCGGGGTCGGCGGTACGCCCGCATCGGTGGCCTGGGTGTTCACCGGCCTGCTCCTGTCGTCGGCAGTGACGACCCCACTCCTGGGCAGGCTCGCGGACATCGCGGACAAGAAAAAGATACTGCTCTGCGTGCTGGTCGTCGTCGCGGCCGGGACGGGGCTCGCCGGGTCGGCCACCTCCGTGCTGCCCCTGGCGATCGGCCAGGTCCTGCAGGGCGCGGGACTGAGCCTGGCGCCGCTGGCGACCGGCATCGTCCGAGACACGCTGCCGGCGCGGCTGCTGCGCCGTGGCAACGGGATCATCATCGGCAGCGTCACGCTCACCGCCGGGCTGGGGCCCGCCCTCGCCGGTCCGGTCATCGAGGCGGTGGGCTATCGGTGGCTGTACTGGGGCGCGTTCGTGCTGCTGCTGCTGATCGCCCTGGTCACCGCCGTGGCACTCCCGCCGATGCGGCCACACCGCCGGGGCACCGTCGACTGGTCCGGCGCGGCGCTACTGGCGGGCGGGCTGCTGGTCCTGCTGATCGGCGTGACCAAAGTCCCCGACTGGGGATGGCTCTCCCCGGGTCTGCTCGGCTCGGTGGCGGGCTCGCTGGTACTCCTCACGACCTTCGTCGCTGTGGAATTGCGGGTCGAGCAACCACTTGTCGACCTCCGGCTGAGGCGACGCATGCTCGGCATCACGGCGCTGCTCTCGTTCGTCGTCGGCTTCGCGACGACTCTGGCCTACGTGGGCATCCCGAACCTCGTCGCCGCACCGGAATCCAGCGGCTACGGTCTCGGCGGCATCGCCACCACCGTCGGCCTGATCCTGGTGCCTTTCGGGGTGGCCGGAGGGGTCGCCGCGGCGGTGACCGGGCCGCTGGACCGGCTGCTCGGGCCACGGCTGGTCATCATCCTCGGCAACCTCCTGATTCTCGGCAGTTGCGCCACGCTGCTCGCTGCCGCGTCCAGCGCCGCGACCGTCGCGACGGCCGCGGGGTTGCTCGGCATCGGTATCGGGCTGGTGTTCACCGAACTGATCAACGTGGTCACCGGCTCCGTGCCGGCGGAACGGGCCAGCAGCGTGGCCGGACTCCCATTCGTGCTGCGGAGTGTGGGTGGCGCGCTCGGCAGTCAGATCAGCGGCAGCGTGCTGGCGAGCGACCTGATCCCCGGTCTCGCAGTGCCGTCCTGGGACGCGTTCACCACGGTGATCTGGCTGACCCTCGTCGTCGTGGCCGCCGCGGTGGTGCTCACTGCCGCCCTTCCTGCCCGTTCGCGAAATTCGCCTTCCACGGATGCGAAGTCCACCGAACTCGGTAATAGCTCAATCGATGGAGAAGGGAACCGGAAATGGGTCAGATGACTCTGGCGGAGCTGGACCCCGGGCGATCGGCGCTCGTGGTGATGCACTACACGAACCACGCGGTGCACCCGGACGGCTTCTTCATGCGGAACTCGCCACCGTGGCCGGCCATGATCTCGAAGGCGATCCCGCAGGTCCAGACGGCGCTCTCCGCCGCGAGGCGAGCCGGCCTGCTGGTGGTGTTCGCGCAAGGCGCGTGGTCGGAGGGCTACCCGGAGCTCAACAGCAAGAGCGGAGGTCTCGGGGAGATCCGGGAGGTCGGCAGGAATCTCGTGGGCAGCTGGGACGCGGAGTTCTACGAGGCCGTGGCGCCGCAGAAGGGCGAGACCACCATCCGGATGACCGGCCTGAGCGCCTTCAGCGGCACCCCCCTCGGGCGGATCCTCGTCATGAACGGCGTGATGAACCTCTTCGTCATCGGGATCAGCAGCCGTGGATGCCCGGAGTCGACAGCCCGGGAGGCACTCGACCTCGGATACCGAACTGTCGTCCTGCCCGACTGCTGCCCAGGCGAGCCGAGCATGGGCAAGTACGAGTACGAGGCCTTCGTCGAGTGGGCGAACCACGTGGCCACCGCGGTCGTGACCGCGGACGAGTTCTCCGGCTGGCTGCTCCCGGAGTCCTCGCACGCGCAGACGCGGCCTTGAACACCGGATCCCGAACGGTCCCGTGCGGACCGTTCGGGATCCGGCCGATGCAAACACCGGTAACAGCAAGCGTCCAACCGAATGAGACACGCCATACTGCGCTGGTCTGTCAGTCCCCCGTGGCTCGACGGTGGACGGTCGGGCAGCCCGGGCCGGGTGGCGACGTCGCGAAACCGCTCGGGTCGTGCCGCGGAGGCTGCGTCGAGCACGCACTCCCCTTGGGGAGGCGGAGACGGAATTTGTCGACCTCGATGGCGACCGGATAGCCCGGCCAAAAGGCCGTTGGAACCGGGCACGTGGATGAGAACATCCCGCCGATCCCGCGAAGGGTCCGAGGACACGAAATGTCGACGCCGCCGTCATCGCCTGGCCAAGTAGCCCTCCGGCCCGCGCGCTCGCGACGCCACAGGAGGAGGCACTCGCGATCAATGACCCCTTTTCATCCGCTTAGGCCGAGCTGACCCGGCTGACCGGATATCGCGAGAGCCTGATGGCCGACTGGGGCCGCCACGTCAACCGGCTCCGGGCCTTGCTCGGGTCGATCTTCCCCGGCCTGGAGGCCGCGTTCGACTACACCACCCGCTCCGCGCTGATCCTGCTGACCGGGTTCTGCACCCCGGACGAGGTCTGCGCCGCGAGCCACGACGGCCTGACCGGGCACGGCGCCTGGCGCAAGGGCATCAACGCCATGGCCGCCCCCCCGGTGACGGCGGCCGAGGACCAGACCGTAACCGCCCAGGTGGGCGGTCTCAGGTCGAACGCGTGTTGAAGCATTGCAGCGTGATAGGAGCGCACGATCGGTGCTGATGGTAAATGGTCAGCAGTGGCGATCCTTGCCCAGCGCGCCGACGCCGCAAGCCAGCAATCTCCCCCCGATGCCGCAGCTGGCCCCGCCTGCTTCGGAACCGCTTGTGGGTGCAGCGCCAGCAAAGGGCCCAGGTGGTCGATGACGCGGTTGGCCGCGGATTTCGAGATGCCAGACAGCGGGGCGAGCTCGCGCATCGTCAGTCCCGTCCGCCAGTCGGCCCCCACCAGAAACACCCGGTCCTCCAGCGGAAGGGAGCACGGGCGACCTCCTCGGGCCGGATCGGCGCCTTTATTGCTACTGGACCGCCGCGGCGCCGAGCTGCTGTTCCAGGCTTTGACCGAGCGGGAGGAGAAGAACAGTTTGGCCATCGCCTCCAACGACAGCTTCGGCGGCTGGACCAAGACCTTCGCCGATCCCCGTCTCTGCGCCGCCATCGTCGACCGGCTCACCTTCGGCGACAACATCATCGAAACCGGCACCGACTCGTACCGCCTCGCCCAGACCCGCGCCCGAGCAGAACATAACGCCGGCTGGCCCGAACGCCTGCCACGGTCACCGAATCTGACAGAGGCAGAACCGGGCCGATCGCGTGCTCCTGCAGGAGCCTCTCGGACGCAGCCAACCGTGTTTGACGTCGTCTTCGCACTAAGGCACGATCTCTCTACCGAGATCATCCAGAGGATCCGAGGGACCTGGCCCATTGACGGTCCGGCAACCTCCCCAAGGGAAAGGTGCCAACGCCAGGAACGATGAGGAGAGCCCAATGAGCGTGCCGCTCGATGTTCCCGTGCTCCATGGATCGTCCGTTCGACTGGAGCCACTGGCGATGAGGCACGCGTCGGATCTGGCACGGGCGGCAGAGGAGGATCGTTCCTCCTACGAGTTCACCGTGGTTCCCCGTGCCGCCGAGGTCGAGCAGTACCTAGCGGCCCAGCTCACTCGTGAGGGGCTGACTCCCTTCGCGCAGGTTCGGATACGGGACGGGAGGGCGGTGGGATGCACTGCGTTCTGGAATCCCCGAACGTGGCCGGAACGGCATGACCTTCGCGCCATCGAGATCGGTTGGACATGGCTCGGGGCATCGGCACAGGGCGCCGGGATCAACGTCGAGGCGAAATTCCTCCTGTTCACCTATGCGTTCGAGACGCTGGGCGTGGCCCGCGTCGACCTCAAGACCGACGCCCGCAACGAGAGGTCACGTCGGGCGATTGAGCGCCTCGGCGCACGCTTCGAGGGCGTGTTGCGCAACTGGTCGCCCTCGTGGGCGCCCGGCGAAGCGGGGATGCTGCGAGATTCGGCCATGTTCTCCGTGGTCGCTGCTGAATGGCCGACCGTGAAGTCGACGCTGCATGCTCGCCTCACCACCGTGAGCACGGGGTAGTTCGGGACCGGCGCCATGGGACGGGCCAGCGACCCGACTGGCATGTCTCATCGAACCTGACGCAGGTGAGCGAATGCGTCAGTTCGGTGAGCCACGTGTCGGTCCGGCCGGACGCAACAAGCTCCCAACCGCGCTCCTCTCGGACCCGAAGTGGTGCCCAAACTCAACGACATTCTCCGCCCGTCGATCACCAACTGGTGCCCGAATCCATCGACAAACGGTGCCCGTTCTCGACGGCATGGTTACGTCGCGGGCCGCGGCGCCGGACCCGCGTGGATCACGTACCGTCCCCGGTCAGGTAGGTGAGCACCGCCTTGACCCGGCGGTTGTCGGACTCGGTGGGGGACAGGTCGAACTTCATGAAGATGGCGGCCGCGTGCTTCTCCACCGCCCGCTCCGTGACGACGAGGTGCCGGGCGATGGACCGGTTCGAGTGGCCCTGCGCCATGAGGTCGAGCACCTCCCGCTCCCTCGGGGCGAGCGAGCCGATCCGGCTCCGCCGGGCGCCGCCCCGCAGCAGCCCGCGACGATCTCCGGATCGGGCACCGTCCCTCCCGTGGCCACCCGGTGCAGAGCGTCGACCAGCTCGGCGGTACGGGCCACCCGCTCCTTGAGCAGGTAGCCCACTCCGGCGGCGCCGGCCGACAGCAGCCGCTCTGCCAGGATCGCCTCCACGTGGTGGGAGAAGACGAGGATGCCGACATCCGGCCAACGTTCCCGCAGCTCAAGGGCGGCACGGATGCCCTCGTCGGTGTGCGAGGGCGGCATCCGGATGTCCACGACGGGCGACGTCCGGGCCGTGCTCCGCAGCCGCCGCCAGAAGGTCCTCCGCGCAGCTGACCGCCGCGACGACCACGCAGCCCCGCGCGGACAGCAACTCCACCATGCCGTCACGCAGGACGACCGAGTCTTCGGCCAGGACCACCCGAAGAGAACGTTCCACCATGCACTTCATCATGCCGTCGTCCAACGTCCCAACGTTGCTAGCGTCCCACACCTCGTCGACGGCGACAGTGGCAATCTCGGGCCGTGAGCTCGGCTCGGTACCGCCGTGAAGCAGTGACGTAGTCGTCAAGCTTTGTCTTCGCCCGCTCCGCCTTCATGCCTGGCCGGTACCACCGCTGCGAAACATGGTCGGCGGCCTGAGGGTGCCCGAGATCGCCCGTGCTGGTTCTAACGCGGTCCAAACGCGAAGTGCTCGTCGAGCTGAAGATCAGGCCGGGGCCGCTTTGGAGGACGTCGGTCAGGATGCGTTCTTTGTTTATGGGGGCGCGGAGCCATCCGGTCGTGTCGTCCCGGGTCACCTGGATGTCCTTGTAGCCGCCCAGCCGGTTCACCAGATGCGGAGCCTCACCGGGCCGACACCTTCAAGATCTCCACCGATCCGTTGTTCGTGGAGAAGGTAGTGGACCCAGGTTGTTCAGCACCTGGCCCTCGCCGCGCTGGTCGCCGGTGCGTGCGGCGGTGTCGCGGGCCAGGGTGGACAGGGTGATCGCGCCTTGCCTGCCTGAACTTTCCCTCGTCAGATCCTGTCGCTTCGTCCGTTTCAGGAGGCTCAGGGACGCACCCGAATGACGGTCTTGCCCTTGCGCCGCTCGGTCGGGTTGAGTACGGGGACGGCGTCGTCGAGGGTCGCGACGGTTCCAATGTGTGTGCGAAGGCGCCCGTCCCGCACCCGGTCGACGATCTCCACCAGCTGACTGGGAACGGACTCGACGACGAAGTCGACCGCGAGACCGTCGACAGGGCGAATCTCAGCGGGCCCGACCACCGACACCAGCGTCCCGCCAGGCCGGATGATGCTCGCCGAGCGCCTCTGGATGTCACCACCGATGACATCGAAGACCAGGTCGACCATTCCGACGTCTTCGAGATCCCCTTCGTCGAGGGCGAGGAACTCGTGCGCGCCGAAGTCGAGCGCCGCCTGGCGGTCCGCCGCCCGCCCGGTACCGATCACGTAAGCGCCGAACGCCCGGGCGAGCTGCGTCACCACCGATCCGACCGCGCCGCCGGCGCCGTGCGCGAGGACGCTCTGCCCCGCCTGAAGACGACCATGCTGGAACAGGCCCTGCCAAGCGGTCAGGCCGGAGATCGGCAAGCTCGCACCCACCGTGAAGTCGACGGCCCCAGGCAGCGGCGCGAGGTTGCGCGCCTCCACGGCCGCGTATTCGGCCAGGGTTCCATCACGGTGCCAGTCCGTGATCCCGAACACCCGCTGGCCCAGCGAGAGCCCCGTCGTGCCGTAGCCGAGGCAGGCGACCACTCCGGCGAACTCGTGGCCAATGATCGCCGGGGCTCGGTCGTGACCGGAGCGATCCACCCACGTCGAGGGCCACTCCCACTCCGCCGGGACGAAGCCCGACGCATGGACTTCGACAACGACGTCGTTGATCGCCGGCGTCGGCTCAGGCCGCTCCGCCAGCGTGATCCCGGCCGCTTCCGCAGCCTGATCAGTCGCGACGATTGCCTTCATTGCTACCTCCGTATACCTCGTGCTCGCTGGCTCTGCTCGCAGCTCTGTGACTGTGTTCCCCACTCCGGTGGGCCTCGACGCGCACGCGACCTGTACGCGAGGCCAGACCTACCGCAGCCACGCCTCCCGGCGTACCCGCTGACGAACGACCGCACGATTCACCAAGCCGGGATACACCTTGGCGGTGGAGTGGATCAAGGCCCAGAACGGGCGGGCAGCCGCACTCGGCGTCGCTCACCACGGGCGTGGTCGCCAGCTGAGGCCAATGCGCGGCGTACCGGTCCACCGCACCGGGTTCAACCTTCAACCCGGCGGCCATCGTGCACGCCGCGTACCGGGCGGCGGTCTCTACTCGATCGCGCTGGACATCACCGACGCCACGAACGTGCTGGCTGCCGAGGGTCACCCGGTCGACCACGACGACCTGGCCACCATCACCCCGTACATCACACACACCGTCCGCCGGCTCGGCGACCTGGTGCTCGACCTCGACCCGCCCGACGCGGTCCCGACTACCCGGCTGGACCTGGAGCCCCGCGCCCTGTTCCCCGGCGGCCCCGTCGCTTGACCAGGAGATCCGGACGGCCGTATGCCCGCCGGGCGTGACCTCCGACTCAGCAGCGACGACCCCCCGGAGCTGGTGAAGCTCGGGGCCGCAGCCATTCGTTGGTGCAGGGATCGCGAGACTATTTCGCGCCCCCTGCCAATTCCTCGTACAACCCTTCCATAGCGGTGTGGTCGTCGTCGGTGCCGGTGTGCGGGGCGGCGAACCAGCGCGCGTACTCGACGATCTCGGAAAGCCGCCAGTCCAGCGCGAACAACTCGACCATCATGGGGTCGGGGAGCAAGAGGTCTGCCGCGTCGAGCAGGTCGGCGTAGTCTCGTTCGGGCGGTGCGAGAGCCAGCGACTCCCAGTCGACGAGCCTCAACCCTCGGGCGGTAATGACCTGGTTGCCGTTGTGCGGCTCGCCGTGTGTCGGCACCCATGAGTCCCGGCGGGAGAATGCTTTTTCCGCCAGTTCCAGGTAGCGGTCCGTCCACCGCTTGATCGCGTCGTCGTGTGCGGCAAGAGCAACCCGTGCCTGCTCCGCCAACGGGCCGCTGGTCCAGGGCTCGGCGGTGCGAACTCGCAACTCATCCGCGAATTCAGGGCCGACCTGCGGAGTCCAAGACCGCAGACCATCAGGCGGGGGAGCGCGATGCAGCGCGGCCAGCGCGAGAACGACCTCACGGGCATGCCGGGGCTCGCGGGCCTCCGCCTCGGCCGGGCTCCGGCCTTCCAGCCACGGCGTCACGCTGAGCGCGCCGGCCCCGACGTCGACGGTGAACCGCCCGGACCGGGCGGGCAACGGCGCACACACCACATCCAGACCAGAGACGGCCAGCGCCGCGGCCCCAGCGTAGGCGGCCTCCAGGGACGTCGCGGTGTGCCGGGGCTCCAACTGGTCCAACGTCACGAACAACGTGGTGCCCCCGCCGATCGCACGCCAATGATGCGCGCCGAAACCCCACGGCAGGTAGCTGATATCGGCGATCTCGGGCAGCCAGTGCGTAGCGACCGCATGTGCGATCGCCTCGTCACTGATGGTGGAAGGACGGGACAACACAGGACCCGATCCTAGGAAGCACGCGGGCACACACGCACGGGGTTTATCACCGCACGGCCGACCTGACGCCACGCCGCGGCGGTGAACAGAGTCGCAAGCAAATCCAGCCGCGCCCGAGCCAGGGCTTGGCGTGCGGCACGCTCGACGCACTAACGCTGCGGCAGCCTGCCCAGGGGCTGGCCCGCGTGACTGCGGGCAATGGCGAGCTTGGCGATGTTCTTCCGGTTCGCCAAAGCCCGCAGGATCGTCTTGGTGGACCGCACCCAGGGCCTGCCGGCTAGGGCGCCCAAAGGCTTTACCGGCACGACCCTCACCCTCGAACAGCAACGTCGACTGTTCCGCCGCTGGTCTACTGATCCGGCCGTCCACCCTCACGAGGCGCTTCTGGGCGTCCTTGCGTTGCTCCACGGAGCCTCCAGCCGCGAGGTCCGCCACCTGCTCGTCACCGCCATCGACCCCGCCGACCAGACCATCCGGCTGGGACATCGGGCGCACCCGGTCCCGATGGACCCAGCAAGCTGGGTGGTCCTGCAACGCTGCCTGGCCCACCGCCAGCGCCAGCACACCGACAACCCCCACGTCATGGTCACCTGGGGCACCAAGGCGGGGAAGACTCCGGCCTCGATCGCCTATGTCAATCACGTCCTGGACCGTCCGGCATCTCGCCCCGGATGCTGCGCTCCACCTGCTTGGTCGACCTGGTCAACACCATGGACCCCAAACTCGTCGCGGCCACCTTCGGAATGAACCCCGAAGGCGTCATGATCTATCTGGCTGACCGCATCGATGCAGGTCGCCTGAGGATGTACTGGATCTTCGCCTCGCTGAGGTTGGGATCAGCTTCCGGGGTGCCGCGTTGGAGGGGGCGGCGGATGCGCTGCCCAGATTTGTCGAAGTAGACCATGCGGATCTCCAAGCGCCGGGATGAACTCGACGCTAGAAATGCGGGGTATCGCGGGTCCATGACGGATTGTGCGGAGCCATGACCGTCGAATGGCGGGTTCCTGCCCGGTCTTGAGCCGGCGGCCACAAGGGAGGTGCGGGTGACCGTTCACGTCGCGGTCGCGGACCCCGTGCCGATTTTCCGGCATGGCGTCGTCACGGCGTTGTCGAGCGTGGGCCACCGCGTCGAGGAGCCTGCCGACGCGGTCGCGCGGGCGCACGCGCGGCCGGGCGGGATGGTGCTGCTGACCTTGCGCTCTGCCGAGGATCTCGACCAGGTGATCTCGCTGTGCGGTATTCGGCCACGTCCACTGGTCGTCGCGTTGCCTTCGGGCGAAGTCTCGTCGCTCGGGGTGCGGGCATTGCGGGCCGGCGCTCAGTCGGTGGTGGCGCACACGGCGACGGTTCTGGTGTTGCAGCGGGCGGTGGCCGCGACGCTCGACGGCGAGGCGGTCATGCCGGCCGACGTGGCCGGCCTCCTGGTGGCGGGCCGGGGCGGACGGCCACCGCGTCGCTCGGCTCCCTCTCCTCAGCAGACCGCCTGGTTGCGGCGGCTGTCTGAGGGGTGGACGGTAACTGGCCTGGCAGCGGACGTCGGCTACTCCGAGCGGGCTATGTACCGGCTGCTCAAGGCGCTCTACCAGCAGATCGGCGCCCGCAGCCGCCTTGAGGCGATCATTCTGGCGCGCGAGGAGGGCTGGCTCCAGAGTTAGCCGTCGCGTCCTGGACGGATGCGTGCCAGCGCGCTGAGCACGGGCTCCAGGATGGTGTCGCCGTTTGCCAATGTCTCCACCATGAACCTCAGACGGTCGTCGAGCCCCGGCGTCGGCACGGCTGCCGACCTGGGTGCCGGTTCGACGGTCGGCCCGCCTGTCGGCTCGGCCGGTTTCGGCCGTGCGTGGCTAAACGCCTCCAGCGCCGTCGCCGGTTCCGCGTCGCCGAGGAGGACGGAGTAGCACCGGGCGATGCCGGTGAAGTCCCAGGCGGCGAGATCGTTCTCGTCCGCCCCGGTACGTCTGCTCGTCTCGTGGTGGAGCTGCTGGAACAGGTCCCTCGCGGTGGCCGGGAAGTTCAGGCGATGCGCGATGATGCCGCGCAGCGCCAGCTCGACGGTGTCCCTGCCGGCCACCCGGTACCGGGCCGACTCCTCGATCGCCGTACGGGCCGCCAGAAAGTCGTCCAGGTGCACGTGGGTCAAAGCCAGGGTGGTGAGCGCCCGCCGCAGGTTGATCGGATCCCGGTACTCGCGCGCGACGTCGACGGCCCCCCGCGCCGCTGTCCGCGCATCGCTGTACAGGTCCCGGTAGAGGTGGAGGTTGGCGGTCGAGTCGAGTAAGTCGGCTCGGGCCGAGGGATCGGGGCGCTCCTGGATGAGTTCCTTGCAGTCGGCCAGCATCCTCAGCGCGTCCGGGATCTGGTCCGGCTCGGCGTACCACCGCACAAGGCGCAGCGCGGCGCCCGACGCGAGCGCGCAGTCGGTTCCGCGCGCGGCGCCGAAGGCGGCGAGAGCGTCCTCGGCGGCGCGCTGGTAGTCGCCGTGCCGCTGGCGGCAGTCAGCCAACCCGAGCAGCGCGGCGGCGCGGTCGCCGCCGTCGTCGCCTTCCTCATCATCTTCGCCGGCCAGCCCGAGCGCCCACCTGTAGTGCTCCTCGGCATTAGCCAGGTCGTCGTGTTCCCAGTACATGGAGCCCATGCCTATGTGGACGCGGCGAATCGCCTCGCGAGCCTGGTGCTCTTTGGCGATGGTGAGCGCGGCATCGTAGGCGTCCTGCGCCGAGGGGAGTTCGCTGCTGAGCGAGTAAATGTCCCCGAGAGCCGCGAGGTTGATCATCTCGCCCTCCCAGTCGTCCTGGAGTCGGCCACGCACAGCCTCCCGCTGGGTGCGCAGCTCGGCGCCGCTGCCCCAGACCTGCACTAGCTTGTCCATCGAATCAATCAGGTCGTGCGCCACCCCATACATTCCGGCCCGGAGCCAGAGGTCGACACGTGCGAAGTGCATGTCCAGGTCGGCGATGCTCCGTACATCCTCGACGTCCTTCTGCATGGCCGCCAGTGCGTCGGCCGCTCGGACCCCCAACTCGGCCAGGGCTGACAGCTCGCCCTCGCCCTGGTTGTCCTGGGCTAGGCACCCCAGGACGGCCACGATCTCGTTCTTCCGAAGGTATACGCGACCGTCGCCGCGCTTCAGGACGAGCCGGGCCGCCACGAGCGCGCGCAGAGCCGGCCCGACCCGCGCGGCGGTCATGTCCGGCTCCAGGACGCTGATGACGGTTTCGGTGTCGACCGGGACACCAAGCGCCGCGACGGCCTCCGCGACCCGCTGCTGGTCGTAGGGCAGCCAGTCGACGAACATGCGCGCTAGGCGCTGATGCATCTCGCCCGGCTCCACGGTGGACAGCCACGACGCGACCTCGCCGGCCGGTAACGCGGGCCGCTCGCTGCTGAGGCACGCGTGCAGGAGTTCGGCGAGCCGGGGGTTTCCCTCCAGGCGGCCATGGACGCTCCGTAGCACGTCCTCTTCCATTCCTGTGAGGCCGTATCTGCCGTCCGGATCGAGTTTGGCGAAGTACTCGGCCAGGGACGGCGGCTCCAGCCCTTCGAGACTGATCCGGCACGCTGAATCCGTCCATGTCACACCCGTTGTCGCCACGGGCGGGTGCTGCGTCACGAAAACGACCTTGGCGAGCGAGGGCCGGCGGCCCTGCACGGCGTCCAACGCCAGGTCCAGCTGCGGGTCACGCAGATGCCCCTCCTTGAGGAGGTCCTCGGCCGTGTCTAGCACGATCACAGGTCGGACGCCGCCTTCCCGCTTGAGACGGTCCAGGGCCATCACCAGCCGCGCCAGTGCGGGCGGGCCGGCCACCTGGCTCGACCTCTGCGGCTCGATGTCCTTGAGTAGGGTCAGCACACCAATCTCCCCGTAGTGCGCGGCGTCGTGCCACCCCACCGCCGAGGACTCGATGTCCGGATCGCCCCGGCCCAGCTCGGCGAGGATCTTACGCACCAGCGCGGTCTTGCCGATTCCAGGCGGGCCGCTGACCACGATGACGGACGTGTTGGGATCCTTCAGCGCCACACGAAGACGACCGCCCAAGTCGATCCGGTCGACGAACTCCGACGCGCTCCCCACTGGCCGGGCCGCCGTACGAATGCGCTCAACGATGTCCCCAGCGTCGAAGGGCACGGCCTCGTCCGCCCGCAAATCCAGCGGGCCGAGCAGTCGGCGGGTGAGCCGGCCCGCCAGCCGTGAGCACCATCGGCGGGCATCCTCGCTGCCAGATGTGTAGGCACTGTGCAGCATCGCCTGCGCGAGGAGGGACACCTTCAGCTGCGGGTGCCAGACCGACTCCCAGTTGTGCCGGACGACGAACCGCAGCGTTGGCTCGCGAAGCGCGTCGATGATGCCCCGCACCTCACCCAGCATGCGGTCGTCAAGGCCGTCGTCGCGGCGGTCGCGCTCCAGATAGGTGAGAAACGCCTCCTGGCTGCGTTCGGTCGACTCCCCGATCCCGGGGGAGCCGAGCGAGAGTAGCAGGGTGGCGAGGTCCCGGCTGAGCGGTCCTCGCGGGTCGTAGGTGGCCAGGTCGATCAGCCGGAAATCGTCCGCATGGACGATCTTGTCGTATTCCGGTACGAGAACGTTGTCTCCATGCAGATCGCCATGCGTCCTTCCCACCAGATAGTCGATCTCCGCTCGGGCCCCGTGCAGGTCTTCGTCGAAGAGCCTCCACGGGTTCGGTAGCGGCGCCTCGCCCGGCAGTTGCAGGAAGGCGGGTGTGAGAAGGCGGTGCTCTTCTGCCCACTCGCGTAGCCAGCCGCCTGCTCTGAAGCTGTCACCGAGTTCGCAGTGCAGCAGGTCCGCCACTGTCGAGTGCTCGACATCGAATTCCTCACCTGCCCATTTCTCAAGAATCTCCGTCCACACCACTTCGCAGACGCGCGCGATCTGGTCGGGCGCTACCGCCGCCAGCGGAATTCCGTCGACCATCGACTGACCGACCACGATGGCGTCCTCAGAACATCGAACGGCAGGGAAGGCGATCTCGGCGAGGTGCCGGTCGCGGAATCCCGGGGGAGATTGCTTCAGAGCCCGCGTGTGCAGCCGGACTTCCGGTTCACGCGCCGCTGACACCCGCGGACAGAACTTGATCACGCACAGACGAGGGCGATGCTTAGGTTCGATATCGGCCAGTGTCGCTTTGGCCAACGAGGCGCCGGAACGGCCGCGGATGATGCCCGTGACGCTTCCGGAACGGACCTCGACACCTGCATTTCTCAACGATTCGATGAGTGCTGTAGCGACCTCCGAGTCGTTGAACAGGCGGGTCAGCTCCTGATGGGCGGTCAGCTCCTGATCGGCGGTCATGACCGGGGAAACCGTCCTTCCAGTAGCTGCATCCTGACCTGGAAATCGGCCTTGTCTCGATCGTGGTGGCGCTGGAAGAACCACGTCGGCAAGCGTGGCTGGAGCCGTCGCATGTGAAAGAGCGTGTCCTGCACCTGCCGGGCAAAGAGCGTTAACGATGCGGACGTGGCGAGCACCGGTGACGACGGCTCTTCAATGGCCACACGCACCAATCCCAGCACGCGCAGCCGTTCCCGGGTGCTGGCCATCTGCGTGCGGTACATTTCCAGGCACAAGACCAGCAGGGCGAGCGAGGGCACGAACCATCCGGTGATCAGCGTGCTGACTGTCGCGCCGATGGCGAGCGTGATCAGCACGCCCGTGATGGACCACAGCACCAGAGTTCCGAGCATTACCTGGGAGAAGCGGAGCCGGATACGCGAGCCCCAGGCTAGGTTCTGCTCCAGGCAGAAGAGCAGGTCGTAGGGCGGCGCCGCGGTCTCCGCCACAAGGTAGTATCCCCGCAGCCGGTTCTCATCGCCGCGGAAACGACGGCTGAGCCGGCTGACTTCGTCCTCGCTGATGCGATCACCGACCGCGACGCGATTCCACGGCAGGCCAAGCAGGTCGGCGTCGAACATTTCCTGGAGCGTCGCGGCCGACCGCAGATACCGCTCGGCCCAGGGCGCCATCACCCCTTTGTAGACCGCGACCCAGAGCGCGCCGATGAGGACGACCGCCGGACCATATTGTGAACCCGGCCCGGTCAACAGGCCCGCGACGGCCAAGACGATCGAGATGGTGAAACTCAAGGCCTGCGTGCGCTGGTTGTAGAGGTGAGTCACGGCGACGGCCTTGAGCAGGCGGATGGCCTCGACGCTGTCCTGCCGGTTGGTGATGGGGTGGATACTCGTCACTGCCCCTCCCGCGCATACCGGTCGACGCAGTGAGTGTCACACGCCCGATGGCTCCGCGGAAACGCTGTGGCGCTACGTGGCCGCGCGGAATTCAAGCACTCCTGATGGTGGTCAGGGCTGGGCGCCTAGTACTCGAGCCGCATTTAGAGATCGATGAGTTCTCGTTGTCGGTGGTAGTGGCATCTTCGAGCACGGACTTGGTGGCGGCGTCGCCAGCGTAACCAGCGCAGATGGTGTTCGGGTGGGCTTCGCGGCGAGTGCAGGAGGGTGCGGAGGCGGCGCATCTCGTTGACCGTCAGTGGAACTGACACCGCAGGACGGAACACCCATGTCGCGAGCCCCGACCGGCGCCCCGGCCTCGTGCGCGCTGCCACCGCAGCGCGAAGACGTCGATCACGCCGACCGACCGCTCGTCGTCGATGCGTCGTCCGGCCCCGCGAATATGCCACCCCAGGAACCGTGCACATACTCGCCGGCCAAGAATGGCTCCGCCAGCGCAACGGGGAGGTGGTCCCAAGTTCGAGGGCCGCCTGATCGTCACAGCGGCTTAAGACGACCGCCTGGGGGGTGGCGGGCGGGCATGCGCGTCTTGACTCTCAACCTGTGGGGACGGCGAGGGCAGTGGCCCAAGCGACGCGAGGTGATCACTGAGGCCGTTCGTCAGTTGAATCCCGATCTCGTCGCATTTCAGGAGTCGATCAAGACGGCGCACGATGACCAGGTCGCGGAGCTACTCGAGTCGGACTACCGCCTGGTGCACCAGGCGGAACGGGAGCCAGATGGTCAGGGCATCGCGATCGGCAGCCGATGGGAGGTCACGGCGGTCTACGAGGTCGATTTGAACGTGACTCCTCGGACGGCCGGGACCGCCTGCACGAGCCTTATCGCCGAGATCGCAGCGCCGATCGGCCCAGTGCTGCTCGTCAACCACTTCCCCAGCTGGCAGCTCTCCGGTATGAGCACGAGCGAGAGCTGCAAGCGGTGGCCGCTGCCCGGACGATCGAGAAGATCCTGGGCGACAGGCCCATGCATGTGATGGTGGTCGGAGACTTCGATGCCGCGCCGGACGCGTCCAGCATGCGGTTTTGGACAGGACGGCAGTCGTCGAACGGTATGAGCGTCTGGTATCGGAGACTGCTGGGAACGGATCAGGCCGAACGAGCCAGGTCACACGTACCCACCGAACAATCTCCTCATGGAGGACGGTGACTGGCCGTTCCGCCGGATCGACCACCTCCTGGTCCGCTGTGGTTCGCACGGCTGCCCCACCCTGGACATACGCGATTGTGCGCGTGTTCTCAAAGAACCAGTTAACGGCGTACAGGCCAGCGACCCTTACGGGCTCGTCGCCGATCTGGGCCCCATCACGTAACCCGCGTTTCCAGGACCCCAACCGGCCTCCAGCCCTCAACTAGGCCAGCGCCGCCGGGGTGGACGCGCCGCGCCGCCGCAACGCGGTGACGACCGGCGCGATGCGAACATCCCGCCCCCTTTTCGGCCCGGTGGCATCCGTCATAGACAAGTCGACTGCGGGTTGGTGATCAACAATCTCGCGACCATGGGGAAATCAATAGTGTTTCTGGAGCGCGTTTCAGACAGTGGCTGTTGCGATGCCGTCGGTGTCGCCCGGTGGCCTGGAAGAGACCCTGCCACCTTCCGATGGGGTGCCGTGTTTCGCAGTTGGGCTCGTTGCAGCAGCGTCCGCAGTCCCGGCAACGATTGCGGGCGCCGTGGGCGGGGGCGAGATTGGCGGGGTGGTTAGGGCTCGCCGCCTATTGCGATCCAGCGCCTGATCGGGATCGTGTGGTCGGCGTAGGTCGCGCAGCCGTGACCGCAGATCCGGCAGATACAGCCCCCTCGGTGAGGGCCTGGGCGCGCGGACGTGGCGCGTTGGCGGCCCTTGCACCTGGGCGGTGCGGGCTGGCGTCCGATGAGGCCGTCATCGTCGTTTCCGGGGCCGGGTAGGTGTGAGGACGCAGGTTACGCACAATGGCGAGTGACTTCAGCCGTCGATGACGAGGTTGTGGCGAGGGGTCGGCTGGGGTCGTGGCGTGGGTGCTGTGCCGGGTGACCGGGCGGTCTTCTGTTACGCCTCGGGCGAGGGGTTCGTGGACGCGTTGAGGCGCACCGGCGACGCCTGCGACCGCATGCTGTCGTGAGCCGTGCGCTCGGCTCGGCGGCCCCAGGCGGAGATCATGGGAGCGAGGGAGAGGTCGACGCGGCCGGTGGCGATGTTGGCCAGGTGGTCGTCGATGTCAGTGATCGTCGCCAGCCCGGCGGCGACGAGGTTGTCGCGGACGAGGCGGATCGTCTGCGCTTCCAGGAGGTTGCAGGCCGGTGAGGTGACCGGGAAATAGGCGTCGGCGCTGACCTCGACCAGCCCCGTCTCCCGCAGTAGCCGGGGCAGCTTTCTTCCATAGGCCAGGTCGACGCCGCGGGAGGCCAGCAGTGAGCGGACACTGGTGCGCAGCCTGTTGGCCAGCTCCTGCTCGGGACCGTATTGGTCCAGGCAGGCCAGGGGCTGCAACGCGGGGTCGGCGTCCTCCACCAGGAGCAGCCCGCCAGGCCTCAACGAATCGGCCATGGAGCGCAAGGCTCGCTGCCGGTCGGTCACGTGGACCAGCACGAGCCGGGCGTGCACCAGATCGAAGCCGCCGCCCTCGGGCGGTGCGTCACGGCCCACGTCATGGCGCAACACCTTCACCGCGTCCCCCTCGGTCGCCCGAACCCAGGAAGTGTCGATGTCGGTCGCCACCACCTGGCCGGTCGACCCGACTCTGTCGGCCAGCCAGGTCACCACCGACGGGCCACCCGCACCCACCTCCCAGCAGCGCCAGCCCGCAGCGATGCCGAGCTGCTCGATATGCCGGAACGTGGACGGGTCGAACAGCTCACTCAAGGCATCGAACCGGCTGTCCGCCTCCTGTAGGGCGTTGTCAAAAAGGTAACCCTCGCCAGAGGAATCTGGCACGGCGGACGTCATGCCAGCCATCATCGCATCGGACCACGGGTCGCACTGGCCGTCGTTGTCGGGGCTGCAAAGGGGAAGACGCGGCCCACGGCGGCGCCGATATGGGTGCCTCGAGTGGTGGCCGTTTGCACGTGGGGCGAGTGGCTCGGCGCGGGCGTTCCCCTGCATGCCCTCCCATCGGGACATGACGCCCGGGACGACGCGCCGCTGGGCGAGATCGCGGCGGTGCTGTTCCCGCTCTTTCACGAAAGTGGGCGCTCAGCTCAGGGGCGCTCCTAACCCTCTCGGCTCGTTCGGGCATGCGACACACGCCCTCGCCCGTCCACGGAGAACACAACCACCGACTCGGCGATGGTGGGTTCGCCCCGCCGCCATCGCCCGCCGCCGGCGGTCGTCACGAAGGCAGTGGGCCAGAAACTCCACTCGGCGGGGTGGGCATCACGGCCGTCGGTCCCGGTGGTGTGCTGCCCACGATCGGGTTGTTCGCCTTGACGGATCTGGCGCCGGCCGAGGTCGCCGGGACAGCCATCGTCACGCACGTCGCCACCGGTGTGCTGGCCACGGCGGCCTACACCCGGTCGGGGCAGTTGCGTGAGCCCGAGACGCGGCGGACGGCGTTGCTGCTGGCGGGCAGCGCTGTGATCGGCACGCCGCTGGGGGTCGTCATCAACGGATGGGTGTCCGACCGCGGCTTCGGGGTGGTACTGGCGGTGTTCGTGGCCGGTGCCGGGGCGTTGGTGTGGTATCGCGAGAGCCGCCGCCGACCGGACGCGGTACGGGTGCATCCGCCCGCGGCGCTGGTGGTCGGGCCGGGCTTCGCCGTGGCGGTCGCGGCGGGCGTCGTCGGGATCGGCGGGCCGATGCTCACCGTCCCGTTGCTGGTCGCCTTGGGGGTGCCCGTGCTGGAGTCCCTCGCCTCCGCCCAAGTCCAGTCGATCGTCATCGCCGGCGTGGGCACGGTCGGTTACATCAGCCAGGGCGCCGTCGACTGGCCGTTGGCCGCGCTGGTCGGCGTCCCCGAACTCGTCGGGGTGCTGCTGGGCTGGAAGATCGCCCACGCGTTGCCCACCCGGGGCCTGAAGTACACCCTGATCACCACCTTGTTCGTCCTCGCCCCCTATCTCGCGCTGCACGGCTGAAGTGAGAGCGGCCACGTCGCGAGGGAGTGCCCGCTGGGCGCGGGCCCGTGGTGCGCGTCCGTATGCCTCGGGGATCGTGTCCGGCGTCGGTCGGGGCGTAGACCAAGGCCGCCATTCCTCCGACGGCCAGGGCCTGGCCGCGCAAACGGAGCCCCGGGCTCGCGGATCGGCCGACTCTCGCGGGAGATCGCCTGCCACCCGAACACCTCCTTCGGCGGCTCGCCAATGACCGGCCTCGCGACGATGGCGGAACGGCTCGCCTCCGTGCACGGGCGCCTCCCGGTCGTCGGCCTGGCGGCGGCATGGCTTTCGAGTGTCTGGTTTGGGTCGGCAGCCGCTGTATTGGAGTCGGGTGGCCAACGAAGGTGGCCAGGGCCGACATGGCGCTGAGGCGATGCCCTCAGTGCACCGATCGGCGGCAAGGTGGCCAGGATCCCGGGGTCGGGGTGAAGGGCGGCTCGCTGGACGGCGATGCCGGTCTCGCCTTCGACATTCGGTCCGGTGTCGATCTGAAGAACACCTAGGACTACGCCGACGAGCGTAAGCGCGAGCAGCCCGTGCTGGTCGGGAGGGCTCGACGTCGTGGCCAGGACGGTCGCCGTACGTTCCGCCTCGTACCGTTTTGTCGATGTTACCTAGCACAGTGCGTTCGTGATTTATGTGTTCAGGACTTCATGTTGGAGACATCCTTGCCTGCGCCGCCAAAGATCGGAGAGCGGCTTCTGGAGAGCGATCTCGCCGACGGGGGTGAGCGTGCTCTGATCCGCTTTTGTCTGTCACCGCTTGAGTGACGCGTCCTGGAATGCCGTCTGGCGGCCTGGTCGAGCGAGCCGCGTTGTCCTGCCTGATGAGGGTCAACGCCGTCCCCACGACTCCGGCCCCTGTCTCGGTCGGTCGTTGCTGATGGCAGCGTGTATTGAGGTGCCGGGCGCGGTCCTGGGTGGTCAGGTGGAGTACTGGCCGTTCCAGGGGGCGCAGAATCCGAGGCGGTCGGGGTAGAGCTCTGCCCAGTCGTCCCCGTTCTCGCCGTGTTGCTCGATGACCAGTCCGAACAGCACGTTGTCGACCGTCAGTTGGAAGGGGCGGATCCCGATGCTTCCGAACTCTCGCTGGGACAGCGCGTCCAGCAGCCCCGTCATGCGGGCCTCGGCGTGGGCGAGGACCGAGTCTGGCCGGCCGTGGTGTTGCTGCTGTTCACGCCAGGTCCCCGCGCACCAGACGTCGGAGTCGATGTGGTGACCGTCGAAGTCGAACCGGTGCAGGACGGCGTAGAGGCGTTTGGCCTCTTCCCAGCCGTCGCCATGGCGGTGCCCTTCGGGGAAGGCGTAGGTGATCGAGGCGAGGAACTGGCCGTCGGTGCATCGGCCGATCCTGTCGGTCCGGTAGTCCGGCTCGTAGGCGATGGGGATGATCTCAGGGACTGCCACGGGCCGAACCTTAGCTGGAGGCGCCGACAGGCCAGCCGCCACCGCCCGTGCCCACATCGGGTGCGATCAGCCGAAACCTGGTAATGACGCGCTGATGGGGAGCAGCTTTTGATCGTTGGGCATCTCGGCCCGGCGACGGGTCGAGAAACAAAGGGTTGTTTCGGTGAGGGAGGTGCACTGCGAGGCGGGTGTTGTCGGCACGGGCGTCGGGTCTGGGGAGAGATGGCCTGGATGGGTTTGCTCCGATGATGCTCGGGTGGACGCACTTGACCGTGATTGCGTGTGGCGTCAAGTCGTTGGGCCGAGGTGTGAACGAGCATCGCGTTCAGGGCGTGGCGCGTTCGTGAGTGGCGAGGAAATGGACGCTCGGCAGCGGCCCTAGCTCGTGGTCGGTTGCGGCGAGGCGAGATCTGCCAGGCCGCCTTGGTGGTGTCGGGCTGTTCTGGTGCGGGGCGTGGAGAGGTGGCGTCGACGTCCTTGGGAGGAACGCCATGGTGGCCGGGGCGGGCGGCATGAGTGGTGTGAAGTTTCTGGATGCGAAAACTTTCCTAGTGCGAAAGTTTGGGTTAGGGTGGGGGCGTGAGTGAGGGACGCACGGTGGAAGGTGGTCCGCGGGGCGGGCTGCGGGAGCGGAAGAAGCGGGCTACTCGGGAGGCGTTGACGCTTGCGGCCTTGCGGCTGGCGCTTGAGCGCGGGTTGGAGAACGTGCGGGTCGAGGACATCGCCGCTGAGGCGGAGGTGACGACGCGGACCTTCAACAATTACTTCTCGAGCAAGTACGAGGCTGTGGTCGCGCGCCATGTCGATCGGATGCGGCAGGCGGCGGAGGAGCTTCGGACGCGGCCGGTCGGTGAGCCGTTGTGGGAGGCGGTTACGCATGCTTTGCTGGCGCCTTTGGCCGGGGCTGACCGGGCGCATGAGAGTCCGGCTCCGGAAGTGCTTGCCGGTATCCGGTTGATCGCGGGTGAGCCCGCGCTTCAGGCCGAGGCGTTGAAGGCCGGTCTGGCGGCTGATGGGGAGTTCGCTGCGGTGGTCGCCGAGCGGACTGGCACTGATGGCGATCGTGACCTGTATCCGCGGCTGGTGGCGGGGGCGGTGGCGGTTGCTGTTCATGTCGCCACTGATCAGTGGTTGCGGGCGGATTCGCCCGTTGCGCTGGTCCCGTTGCTGCGGGAGGCGGTGGGGCAGGTCGCTGCGGGGCTTCCGGTTCCGGCGGGTGGTCTGTCCCGGTAGCGCATTCGTTTTTGTTTGGTTCGCGGCCAGGTGGTCGCGTTATTCGGCATGCCTCGTACTAGGAGAGGGCTCCCGTTATGACGTTCCGGGGACGAACGCGTCCTGCGAATGAGCTGGTCTGGTTGATGGTCGCGGTGGTGCTTGGAGCGGTCATGATGCAGCTGGACGCGACCATGACCAACATCGCCTACAACACGCTGCTGCGGGAGTTCCATTCGTCGCTGCTGACGGTGCAGTGGGTGGGCACTGGCTACTTGCTGGCGATGACGGTGGTGATGGCGCTGTCGGGATGGGCGCTGGAACGTTACGGCGGGAGGACGATGTGGACGGCGTGCATCGTCGTCTTCCTGGCCGGTTCGGTTCTGTGTGGGGTGGCGTGGTCGGCTCAGAGCCTGATCGTGTTTCGGGTGGTTCAGGGGCTCGGTGGCGGCATGATCCTGCCGCTGGGTATGGCGGTGCTGGCGCAGGCGGCCGGGCCGAGTCGGCTGGGGCCGGTGATGAGTGCGATGGGGGTTCCGGCGGCGTTGGCGCCGGTGCTCGGTCCTGTCCTTGGTGGGGTCATAGTCAGTGACCTGGGCTGGCGATGGATCTTCTTCGTCAATGTTCCGGTATGTCTGATCGCGATCGTGGTGGCGTGGCGGGTCATGCCTACGGCCACGACCGCGCGTAGGGGGCGGCTGGACGTCATTGGGGTGCTGTTGTTGTCACCGGCGTGCGCTGTTGTCGTCTATGGCCTGACGGAGGCTGGTCGGTTCGCGACTTTCGCTGACCGTCATGCTTTCGTTCCGCTTGTTGTTGGTGTCTTCTTGCTTGTCGGCTTCGCTGTTCATGCGTTGCGTAGCCGTGTTGAGCCGATTCTTGATTTGCGGCTGTTGCGGATTCGTAGCTTCGCGGCTTCCTCGCTCGTGCTGTTCATGGGCAGCATCGCCTTGTTCGGCGCCACGGGGCTGCTGCCCCTCTACTTCCAGCAGGCGCGTGGTCACAGTGTGCTGCAGACTGGGCTGTTGCTCATTCCCCAGGGCGTGGGGATGGGGGGCTCGCTGTTCCTCGCCGGTCGGTTCACGGAAAGGGTTGGTCCTCGGTTGTTGGTGCTCACTGGGCTGAGCCTGGCCAGCGTGGGCAGCCTCGTCTTCACCAGGCTCGGTCCGGATACGAGTGAGGTGCTGCTCGGCATGGCGCTGGCGGTCACCGGCGCTGGGGTGGGGGCCGTCATGGCTCCGGCCATGGCCGCGGCCATCGGGGATGTTCCGCGGGCCGCGATTCCTCGCGCGAGTGCTGCCAACAGGGTCATCATGCAGCTCGGTGCGTCCTTCGGCAGCGCGGCGATTCTCATCGTCCTACAGCGGCGGCTCAATCGGCTGCCCGACCTACAACGGCCGGATCCGGCGGCGCTGGCCGACGCCTATGCGGCCACCTTTTGGTGGATTCTCGGGTTCGCTGCCACGGCGATTGTGGTCGCGCTCGCCATGCCGGGCCGGAAACGTGACGGCATTAATTCGGTGGGCATCGTGGATGCACCGCCACGCCGTTGAACTGTGTTATGGAGTGCTGAGCTCTTGCTTTGCGTTTCGGGTGGTGGGCACTCTCTGTTGGGTTCTTAAGAGACCAGTGTGCGTGGCCTTCTCTCCTTCTCCAGGGGGTGCAGGTCCGGGTCTGTGGCTGCCAGTGGTCGTAGGCGCAGCATCAGTAAGGCGAGGGATACGAGGGTCACCAGGCCGAGGGTGGGGATGACGATGCCGAGGGGCACCCGCCCGTCGGCTGCGGCTAGGACTAGGCCGATGAGGGGGACCGGGGCGAAGTTCAGCGTGTGGACCGCCGCTACCGTCCGGCCGAACTGGTTTGGTCGGACCACCGTGATGCGGACGATCCTGATCACGACGGTGAACATGGAGTCGCCGACCATGAAGATCGCCACGAGACCGGCGAACACCCAGAACAGCGAGGCCGAGGTCAGCAGGGTGAACACCACTGCCTGGGTGAGAGACGCGGCCGCGGCCACCCTCAAGAGGCCGAATCTGCGGATCAGGCGTTTCATTGCCGGCATCGTTGCCATCGCGGCGAAACCGGCCACCGTGTACATGGTGCCGAGGACGCCCTCGGAGTGCCCGTACGTCCCGACGACCAGCTCGGGCGCGGCCGTTTGGACGGCGCCCAGCAGGAGGTTGACCAGCATCGTCGCCGCCACGAACCCGAGCAGCACGGGGATCCGGACGATCGTCCGGATCCCCGTCGCCAGCTCGCTCGCCAAGCCGGGGAGGGAGCCGCCGACGGAGCGGCTTTCGGTCTCGGACGACCGGGGCAGGCTGAGTGCGATCGCCAGGCTCATGGTGAACAGGATCGTGATGATCAGGGCGGTCCAGACCGTGTCGAGAAGGACCAGACCGCCGCCGATCGCCGGAGCGAGGAGCAGTGCCCCCTGCTCCAGCGACCCCAGCAGGCTCTGGGCGCCGGGCATGATCTCGGCGGGGATCAGACGTCCCGCCAGCTTCTCGCCCGCCACCAGGGTCTGCTCGCAGCAGACCCCGGCGACGATGGAGAAGACGATGACGGTGGCGCCCGCCGCGTCCGGATACAAGACGATCGCGGCGACGCCGACGACCCCCGCGATGCATCTGATCAGATCGTTGACCACGTAGAAGGCGGCCACATCGAAACGGTCGGCGAGCAACCCGCCGATCGGGAGGGCGATCAGTCGGGGCGCCCACTGCGCCGTCAGCGCGATGCCCGACCACGCGAGGCTCCCCGTGAGTTTGAAGGCCAGCACGGGCACCAGGAACAGCAGCAACTGATCGGCCAGCCAGCCGATCGCCCTCAGCGCGTAGTAGCGGGAGCGCGGACCGCGCATGGACGGCTCCAGAGACGGTGATGAATTCATGGACGGTTGTTCAGATGACCCGGATTGCGTCTCCGAGGTCCAGCCAGGTCTGTTCCGCCTGCTGGACGGAGTCCGCGGTGAAGATGGCGTAACCGATTCGCCCCCGGAAGTCCTCCAACGAGGGAATGTCATCGCCGGGGTGAAAGTTCAGTCCCGTCTCGATGACATCGGGGCGTGCGGTCAGGTCTGTCCAGCCTTCGAGTTTGGTGAAGCTGCGTTTCTCGCTCGCGTCGAAGAACCTGATGCCTGCGCACTTCGCCTGGGCCGTCCCGAAGGCTTCGGCCGATTCCGGTGGGAGACCGAGGTAGGCGGCCACCATGACCCGCGACAGCGAAACACCCGTGGCCAACTCGATCAGATCCGTGATCCGGTCACCTGGCAGCCGCGCCCCGATCTCGATCAGTATCGGCCCGTCGGCGGAGATCCGCAGTTCGCAGTGGAATGGACCGAACGAGATTTGCAGCGCCGCCAGTACGTGGCGCACGTACTGCTCCACCTGGTCGATTATCTCAGGGGACGCGTTCTCCGGCGAGACGATGTGCCCCAGTTCAACGAAGTAGGGCTCGGGGCCGAGGAGTTTTCGGGTGAGTGAGCAGACGGAGACGCGGCCGTCCTGGACATAGCCGTCCGCGCTGTATTCCGGGCCTTGTACGTACTCTTCGACCAGGACATGGGAACCGGCCGTGCGTCCGAGGTCCAACCGCCGATCGTCCTCCATTCGCAGATAGGCCGACCGTAGTTCCGACAGGTCGTCGGCGCGGCTGACATGGACGCTTCCCGAGGAGTCGACCGGCTTGAGGACGCAGGGGAACCCGACCTCCGAAGCGGCCTTTTCCGCCTCGTCGACCGAACGGGCCTCAACGAAGCGGGGGACTCGCACCCCCATGGAAGCGGCCCGGGAGCGCATCAGCGCCTTGTTCCGCACCCATGCCGCCGTATCCGGAGAAAGAGAGGTCAAGCCCAGCAGATGGCCGACATGAGCCGCCGACGGAACGCTGAGCTCGACCCCGGGAAGGACCGCGTCCAGGGGCAACACCCGACCGATCGCGCGTGCGAGGGCTTCGCCGTCGTTGGTCTCCACCGTCAGTACCTGGTCGGCGAGGTCACGAAGCCTGTCGGAAAGCAGCCGGTCGCCGCTGTCGGCGGAGGCCACCACGACCTGTGCGCCGAGGGCACGGCAGTCCTCGACGAGCCTGGTGCCGGACGAGACGGGTTCGACGATCAGGATCCGTGGCGAACGTTTCCCCATCATCGGTCCTTCTCCAGGCTCTCGTGTGCGAACGGGCATTTCCAGTCCTTCTCGACCGCACGGCCCGAGTACTGCCGCGCTTCGGATTGCTCGCCGAACTCGGCGAGGTTCGGATTGACGGAGCCTTGCAGCCGCACCTCACGTTGACGGATGCGACGCTGTAGCCCCGCGTAGACACCGCTCTCCTTGAGGCGTCGGAATTGATGGTGTGAGTTGAACACCATGGCCGGTTGGGAGAACCGTCGCGAGACACGCGAGGAACCGGGATGCAGCCCCACGACGAAGAAGGGATGCTCGGCGACGCTGAACGCGAAGGTGGACGAATCCGGGTCAGGGTTGACCCCTCGCGCCCACGAATACCGACCCTGGTCAAATTCGTGGAGCGCGGACAGTTCAGCCCAGAGCGCCGCCTCGAACTGATCCTCCGTCAACCCGTCGGGGCCGTCGAAGACGGCGACGAACGTAGCGAAGTTCTCGCTCTCGGTCAGGGTTTCGGTGGTGAACTTCTCTAACTCGCGATGAAGCTCCGGAACGGTCCGGTCTTCTCCCAAGGGGCCGACCTGGACCTCGGTGACCAGCCCCCTGCGTTCCGCTGCTTTCGCTGCGAGGCAGGAGAACTCCGTGCCCCTGATCCACTCCGCGATAGCGGATTCGATGGCAGCATTAGACCTACTCGTTTTCGGCTGACGCATGAAAATCCCCCGAAGATGGCACGCCGTTGACACTGTTACGCGGAAGGGACCCGTCCCCTATGCGTTGCTCCTACAAGGCCGGGACGACGGCCCCGCCCGGCGGCCCCGTCCGCTGTTCCCGCCAAGGGACGCCGCGGAGTGCTTCCCCACTGGGTGATCACGTGGACCTACCTCTCTTCTGTGACGGGTGAGCCGCTTGATTCCGAGCGGGTATTCGTCCAGAGGCCGCTCCTGGATGACCGCCCGGTCGTAATCGGCTGGGGCAATCCCGCCAGGTGGCTCGACGTGGCCAAGCCGGTTCTGAAGCTCCGGGCGCCGAGCACGAACTGTGTCTTAACGAGATATGGGGCCATGGATCTCTGGTAGGCAGGCCTGATGTTGACTTTGCGGGCAGGGCTGATCGGGGCCGTGTGCTTGGGGTTGCTGTGCGCGTGTGGGGGCGGCGGGTCTGAGCCGGTGGCGCGGAGTCCTGAGCCCAGCAAGACGGTTCCGGCGTCCTCGCCGGAGCCTTCGAGGACGCCGGAACCGTCCCGACCTGTCGTACGGGTGCCGGACGGGGTGCGGGCGTCCTACGTGGTGTTCGACCGGACGACAGGACGGGTCGTCGCGGAACGGGGAGCGCGGCGTGTGTTCCGCTCGGCTTCGGTGGTGAAGATTTTGGTTGCGCTCGACTACCTGGAGCGGAACAAGCCCTCGGCGTCCGATCGGAAGCTGTTGACCGTCATGCTGCGGTCGAGCGACGACAAGGCGGCGACGGCGTTCTGGACGCGCGGCGGGCGCAAGCAGATCATCGAGCGGATGGTGGCGCGGCTGGGGCTGACGGAAACGGCGCCGCCGCCCGATGAGAAGCCCGGGTTCTGGGGCTACACGGCGCTCAGCGCGCGGGACGTCGTGAAGACGTACCGGTATCTGCTGGAGAAGGCGCCGAAGGCGCAGCGGGAGTTCGTGCTCGCCCAGCTCAGCAAGTCGACGCCCTGCGGGACGGACGGTTTCGACCAGACGTTCGGGATCCCGAGCGCGGCGAAGCGGCCGTGGGCCGTCAAGCAGGGGTGGTCGGGGTTCGGGGACGTGCCCGCCGAGCCCTGTCGCGGACGGAGCGCGCAGCAGGTGGCGTACCGGCCGGATCTCGGGATCGGGCGGCCCGTACTTCACACCACCGGGGTGGTCGGCGACAAGATCGTGGTGGTGCTGACGCTGCAACCGGCGGGATCGTCGTTCCGGGCGGCGTCGCGGCGGGTCACGGAGCTCGCCCGGCAGCTCGTGTGACCTGCCTCACGCACCGGTCAACGATTGTCTCTGCGGACGGTCACCCTAGGGGACATCAGCGGAAAGCTCGGGCAAAGATATGGGCTTTTTGCGAACTCTGGGGCGAATAGTCCGCTGGTGTCGTATGTAGCTTTTTCTCCCAGGCACCCAGCGCCGAACGGGGGACAGGGTTGGCAGATGCGGAGAGCACCTGGGCGCAGCCCGGGGTGCACGTCGCGGACCTTGAGGACCTGCGGGACGCCGCGCACGACCGCGCGGTGCTGTCCGAGGCCCGGGTCGTGCTGGCCCGACGGCTCGGGGTGCCGCCGGGGGAGGCCCTCCAGCATCTGATCTGGCTCGCGCGCGATCTCGACATGGAGCTGATCGAGGCGGCGTCGCTGCTGGTCAAGGACGAGAACGGCGGTCCGGTGGGGGCAGTCGCGGCGGGCAGGGGAGCGCCCACGGCCGAGGAGGCAACGGCGGAGCGCCAGGCCGTCCTGTCGGAGGCGGAGGACATCCTGCGCCGGGTGACGGCCGAGGACACCGCGGGCGACGCGGAGATCCTCGCCGCCCTGCCGGACGATCCGGTGGCGCGGGCCGTGCTGGACGGGGCGCTCGACTCGTGCGCCCATCTCGTGCCGGTCAGGCAGCCCGACGGGGCCCTGGTGGACCTGCTGTTCGCCGACCTCAACGACGTCGCGCGGGACATGTTCGGGCGCGGCCGGGAGGAGCTGACCGGGTGGCGGCTGCTCCAGACGGACCCCGGCGCCGTGCTGAGCGGCCTCTTCG
This sequence comes from Actinomadura meridiana, assembly GCF_039537545.1. NCBI lineage: Bacteria > Bacillati > Actinomycetota > Actinomycetes > Streptosporangiales > Thermomonosporaceae > Actinomadura > Actinomadura meridiana. Next base: position 77,660 of record NZ_BAABAS010000019.1, on the reverse strand, counting down.
ACGACTACGTGCGGGTCCTGGCGGACGGGACGACGTTGGAACGTTCCTCATTCCCGTACACGACGGCCCAGCGCGGCCTCTCCCGGTCGTCCAGGATGAGCGTCCGGTGCGTGCCCGTGCCGACCGGGCTGTGCGTCACCTGGCGCTACCACTATCGCGAGGACCGGGCGGCGCGGCGGCTGGAGCGGGTCGAGCGGCTCGCGCTGATCGGGTTCGGCGAGTGGGACCTCGCCACCGGCGAGACGGACTGGACGCCGCAGATGCGCGCCAACTACGGGCTCGGGCCCGACGAGGTGCCGCCGATGCCGCACGACCTGCCGAAGGTGGTGGCCGACGACGACCTTCCGCTCGTGGAGGAGGCCGTCCAGACGATGTTCTCGCGCCGCGAACCGGTGGAGGCCGAGCACCGCGTGATCGGCGAGGACGGGCGGCCCCGGCATCTGTGGGTGTTCGCGGAGCCGGTGCTCGCCGACTCGGGGCTGCCGGTCTCGATCAACATCGTGTCCCAGGACATCACCCGGCGGCGCGGCGTGGAGCGGGCGCTGGCCGAGACCCGGCGGCAGATGCTGAAACAGCGGGAGCAGACGGCGCAGGAGCGGCGGGTGGCGGTGACGCTCCGCCGCGCGATCCTGCCCGACGAGGACGAGATCGAGCAGCTCCCGGGCCTCGGCACGGCGATCCGCAGCCTGGCCGCCGAGAGCACGGCCCGCATCGGCGGCGACTGGTTCGCGACCCGTGTGCTGGGAGACGGCGCCGCGATGTTCGCCATCGGCGACGCCGCCGGACACGGCCTGCCCGCCGCCGCGGCGATGGCGCGCACCCGCAACGGGCTACTCGGCCTGATGTGCACGGGAGAGCGGTCCGGACGGCTCGTCGGCTGGCTGAACGACCTGGTGAGCAGCATGGACCCACCCGCGACGGGCACCGCCGTCGTCGCCCGCTTCGACCCGCGCGGGCGCGTCCTGGACTGGACGTGCGCGGGCCACCCGCCGCCGATCCTGATCCGGGCCGGGGAGGCGGTGCCGCTTGAGCTCGTGCGTGACCCGATGCTCGGGGCGATGCCGGGCTGGGAGTACACGACGGTCACGACGCGGCTGAGCCGCGGCGACATGCTCTTCCTGTACACCGACGGCCTGGTGGAGCGCCGGGACGCGGACCTGGACGAGCGCATCGAGCGCCTCACCGGCATCCTGCGGGACTGCGCCACCCAGCCCGAGATGCTGCTGGACGACGTCCTGGCGCGCATGGAGCACGACCGAGCGGCCGACGACACCACGCTCTTCGCCCTCCACGTCGAGTGACCGCCCGGTCATGTGACGTGCGTCTCACCGGATGTGGCCCCCGAGCGGCGCGCCACCGCACCCGTGACCTGCTCGTTCGCGGGTTCTTTACCATTTGATCGGCTTCCGGTAAGCCCCCGGGGCAAAGGGCTGCGGGGCCCTCGAAGAAAGATCGGGAAGACACCGGGGCTTGAGGGTGTTGGTAGTCCCTTGGAAGGGCTTTGAGCAGGCAAGACGGACTTTTGTGCCTGATTTGCTTTTCTTGCGAAGGTTGATACCTTCTACCTGAATCCGCAGCGCGTCCCATGCGTTGCTCCCGGCCGGGTGAGTTGCGGCCGAAGATCGCGGAGCGGATCCCGCCCGCGATGCGCCCGACGAGGGGCGCCAGCACATCAAGATCAGTCACTGAGATACATCCGCACAGCACCGCGCCCCCGCGGTGCGAGGCCGAGTCCGAACCGGTCCACCCGACCGGAACGGAGCCGGGGACCCAAGGTTCCAGGGGTGAATCGGCGCGCCCGAGAGTCGCGCCGTAGGGCTGCTTCCATGCCCGAATCCGTCAGCTAACCCGGTAGGCGTCATGGGAGACAAGGAGATTCCCTGTATGACCGGTCGTTTCGATCGTCTTTCGCTCAAGCATGTCGCCGCCGAGGACAAGGCCGTCGGTGCCGCCGTCGGCGCGGTCCTCGCCGGAGCCGTCGGGCTCGCGCTGTTCAACCCCCTCGGCGGCGGCAGCGCCGCGGCCGAGACCGCGGCCCAGGCGGCGGCCGTCGACAAGGGCGCCGTGTCCAGCGGGTCCGCGCAGGCCGCCGGGGCCGGCATGACCGCCGCTCAGGCGCGCGAGGAGGGCTTCAAGGTTCCCCCGCACGCGGTCAAGCCGTCCGAGGTGATCGACCTCGCGGAGAAGCAGGTCGGCGTCAAGGAGGGCAGGGGCGGCATGACCAAGTACCACAAGTGGTATGTGTCGACCCCGCACGCCAAGCAGACCGCCGACCGTGACGGCGGCTTCCCGGTCGCCGACTACAAGGGCGCGCAGTGGTGCAACATGTTCGTCTCGTGGCTCGGCGCCCAGACCGGCGTGGAGAACATGGGCTGGGACGCCTACACCGTCAAGCACGCCACCTGGTTCAAGGACACCGACCGCTGGGGCAAGAAGGCCAAGCCCGGCGCGGTCGTCTTCTTCGACTGGAAGAACGGCTCGAGCGGTGACATCGGCGACATCGACCATGTCGGCCTCGTCGTGAAGGACAACGGCAACGGCACGATCCGCACCGTCGAGGGCAACACCGACAACGCGGTCAAGGAGAAGACCCGCGACAAGTCCGAGGTCGTCGGCTACGGCTACCCGGACTACGCGTCCTGACCCACACCTGTAACAACAGGACCCGCACCACCGCACGCGCTGAGGGCGCCCGGCGACTCGCCGGGCGCCTTCGGGCGTTCCAGGGTGATGCGACCCATGTCTCCGCTGAAGGCGGGTAATGCCAAGCATTGACAGCCTTTGATCGGCCTTGGACCTCAGCACGGCGTTCCTGGATAGGAATCCTGCACCTGTCCGGCCGAACCGGAGGGAGGGCCATGCGGGCACGCCCGGACGTCAGCGTCGTCGTGATCGCCTACAACGACGCGCGGCGGCTGCCACGGGCCGTCGACTCGGCGCTGGCGCAGTCGCTGGGCGGCGTCGAGACGGTGATCGTCGACGACGCGAGCACCGACGGGACGGGCGAGGTCGCCGACCGGCTGGCCGCCGCGCATCCGGGACGGGTCAGGGCCGTCCGCCTCCCGGAAAACTCGGGCGGCTGCGGGCGGCCCCGCAACGCCGGGATCGAGGCGTCGACCGGCCGGTACGTGATGTTCCTCGACAGCGACGACCTCCTGGACCGGCACGCCTGCCTCAACCTGCTCGCCGCCGCCGAGGACGCGGCGGCCGACCTGGTGTCCGGGTTGTGCGAACGGATCTTCCTGGACGTGCCCGCGGGCGGGAAGGGCCGCGTCCGCCCCTGGTTTCCGTGGCTCTACCGGCGGCGGGCCGTCTACGGGCCGCTGGAGCAGAACCCCGAACTCCTCTACGACACGCTGTCGACCAACAAGGCCTACCGGCGCGACTTCCTGGACGAGCACGGCCTCCGGTTCGTCGAGGACCTGCACTACGAGGACCTGCTTTTTACCGCCGAGGCGTACCTGGCGTCCCGCCGGACCGTCCTGATCCCGCACCGCGTCTACACCTGGCTCGTCCGGGAGCGGGCGCCCGCGCCGTCTATCTCGGGCAGGCGCGCCGACCCGGCCAACTTCGCCGACCGGCTGGAGATTCACCGCCGTGTCGACCGGCTGTTCGCGCGGCGTGGCGCGCACGACCTGGCCTTGGCCAACGACGCCAAGTTCGTCAACCATGATCTTGCGCTCCACCTGCGTGAGCTGCGCGGACGCGACCCGGACCGGCGGGCCCGCTTCCTCGACCTTGTGGGCGAGTACCTGGCCGGGTTCGATCCGGCGGTGTTCGACCAGGCCAACCCGCTGCCCGCGATCGCCGCGTACCTGGTCCGCGAGGGCGACCACGCGGGGGCCCTCGCCGCCGCCGAGTACGACGGCCTCGCCGACTGGCCCGAACTGCGCGCCCCGCTGGTGGAGCGGGACGGCCGCGTCTTCTGGGGCGCGGCCCCGCCGCCCGGGACGCTGGGGGCCCGCGTCCTGGACGTCACCGGCTTCGGCTTCCACCTGCGGCCGCTGAAGGAGCTGCGTCCAGCGAACACGGTGACGCGGCTGGAGGCGCGGGGCGGCCGCGTCCGCATGGCCGGGTATGTCCTGGACCCCCTCGCCAGGATCGGGCCGGACGCCGAACTATCCGGGACGCTGGAGTTCCGTGACCGGCGGCACCGCGCCCAGAAGGGGCGGGTTCGCGCCGATCTCCGGCATGAGAGTGATCGGATCGGCTGGTGGGCCGAGTTCGACCCGCTGGCGCGCGTCCGGCCCGTCGGGTTCGTCGACCCGGTCTGGGACGTGCGGCTCCGGCTCCGCGTGAACGGCGAGGAGATCGTCACCCGGCTCGGCGAGGGCCCCGGGTCTCCGCCGCTGGACGGCGTCGCGCTGCCCGTCCGGCCCCGGCTGACGCGGCTCGGCGGAGACCGGCTCCGCTCCTACGTCACCGGCGGCGGTCATCTGGCGTTCGCCCTGGAGACGAGCACTCCGTGGGCGCGGCTGGCGGGTGCCGCCGCGCGCCGGGCCGCCCGTTCCCCGGTGGGACGGCCGTCCCTGCGCTGGGTCCGGCGGGCCCAGCGGGCGGAGGCGGCCGTGCGGCGGACGGCGACGTCCCGCAAGACCAAGGTGGGCGTGTTCAACCGGGTGCTGACCCGGCTGCCCGTCCGGCCGCGCCTGGTCGTCTTCGAGAGCCACCTGGGCAGGCGGTACTCCGGCAATCCGAAGTACATCTACCGGGAGTTGCGCCGGTCGGGGCGGCCGGTGGAGGCGGTGTGGGCGTACCGGTCGTCCGCCAAGGGCTTCCCGAAGGACGCGCGGCTGGTGCGGCGCGGCTCCTGGGCCTACTTCCTGGCGCTCGCGCGGGCCCGGTTCTGGGTGGACGATCAGGGCTTCCCGGATGGTCTCCGCAAACGTCCCGAAACCACCTACCTCCAGACGTGGCACGGGTCGGCGTTCAAACTCATGGGGCTTGACCAGCCGCGATACAAGCGGGCCTCCGCCGCCGAGCAGGCGCGGCTGCTGACCAAGACGGAGCGTTTCGACTGTTTCCTCGTCCGGTCGGGGCATGACGCCGACACGCTGTGCGCCGGGCTCGGCGTCCGCGGCGAGCTGCTCACCGCCGGATATCCGCGCAACGACCCCCTGGTCAACGGCGTGGACGGCGACCCGGAGCTGGCCGCCGAGGTCGCCGAACTCCGCGACGCCCTCGGTCTGCACGACGGCCGCCGCGCCGTCCTGTACGCGCCGACGTTCGCGACCGGGCGGGCCGGACGCCTGGTCAGGACCCTGAGACCGCCCATCGCCCCCGACGTGTTCGCGCGGGAGCTGGGCGGGGAGCTGATGCTCCTGGTCCGGCCGCACTACCTGTGCCGCGCCGACGTCCCTGCGGGCGCCGGGACGGTCATGCGCGACGTCGGCGACGTGCCCGACGTCACCCCTCTGCTGCTGCTCGCCGACGCACTGGTCACCGACCACTCCTCGATCATGTTCGACTTCGCGCTGCTGGACCGACCGATCGTCCTGCACCTCCCGGACGGAAGGGACCGCACCACCGGCTACTTCGACCTCGACCGGCACACCCCCGGCCCGATCACCCGCACCGAGGACGAGCTCGTCGCCGCCCTCGCGAGCCTGGACGCCGCGGCCGCCGTCCACGCCTCCCGGCGCCGCGCGTTCGCGGCGCGCTTCGGCGAGCATGATCGCGGGACCGCCGCCCGCACCGTGGCCAACCGGTTGTTCGGCGCCGCACCGTCGAGCCAGGGGGAGGGACGCGATGGCCGCGCCGCGTGACGTCTTCATCGTGTGCAACAACGTCGACGTGATGGGCGGCCTGCAACGCTGGGCGCACCACCTGGCGCGGCTGCTGGCCGGACGCGGCGACCGGGTCTCGCTCGTCGGGATCACGCGCGAGGGGCAGCCGTACCACCACGGCCGGGACGGCTCCTACTCCGTCGAGGTGCTGCACCGGGACTGGCGTCCGCCCGCGATGGCCTGGCGCCCGACCACGCTCGGGCAGCGCCTGGACGTCGTGGCCCGTGCCCGTGAGCTGCGCCGGTCGGCGGCCCAGCGGCGCGGCGCCGCACGGCTGTCGGAGCTGTTCGCGGCGGCCCGTCCGGGCGCGGTCGTGATCGCGGCCCAGGTGTGGGCGATGGAGTGGGTCCGGCTGGCCGACACGTCGGGGCTGCGGGTCATCGGCATGAGCCACGAGTCGTACGCCGCCACCAGCGCGTCGTCGCGGTACCGGCGGGTCAGGGAGCACTACGCCGGGGTCGACCGGATGCTCGTCCTCACCGCCGAGGACGCCGACGCCTGGGCCCGGGACGGCATGACCAACGTCGACCACATCCCGAACGCGCTGCACGTCACGCCGGACGTACACCCGACGCTCGACCTGCCCGTCGTCGCGTGCGTCGGCCGCCTGTCCCACGAGAAGGGTGTTGATCTGCTGCTGGAGGCGTGGGAGCGGGTCGCCCCACGCCACCCCGGCTGGCGGCTGCACGTCTACGGCGCCGGGCCGGAGGGGGAGCGGCTGCGGGCACGGACCGACGCCGCCGGGCTGTCGCCCTCGGTGGAGTTCAGGGGCGTGGTCGGCGACGTGGAGGAGGCGCTGGTCGAGGCGTCGGTCTTCGCGCTGCCGTCGCGGGCCGAGGGCTTCCCCATGTCGGTGCTGGAGGCCATGGCGTACGGGCTGCCGACGGTCGCGTTCGACTGCGCGCCCGGCGTCCGCGCCCTGCTCGGGGACGACCGGGGCGGCGTGCTGGTCGAACCGGGCGACGTCGCCGCCTTCGCCGGGGAGCTGGAACGCCTCATCGACGACCCGGACCTGCGCCGCTCCGTGGGGGCACGGGCCCGCGCCTCGGTGCTGCGCTTCCACCCCGACGCGGTGCTGGCCCGCTGGGACCGCCTGTTCGACCTCCTCCACCGCGACCTACCGACCGACACGACCGACACGACCGACACGGCCGAAGCAGCCGAAACAGCCGAGGCGGCCGAATCGGATCCGGTCGTGCGGAGCGATTCTTTCTAACAACTGTTTTGTAGAGTCCGCCTCGTGAGGGTCCACGCATGAGTCCACGACGGCGCGACAGCGAGGGCACCGCCGCCGCCCGCGCGAAACGGCGTGCCGAACTGCTCGCCACGGCCGCCGAGGTGTTCGCCTCCCAGGGCTACGCGGCCACCACCGTCCGGAAGGTCGCCGACGCGGCCGGGATCCTCGGTGGCAGCCTCTACTACCACTTCGAGTCCAAGGAGGCGATGGCGGACGAGATCCTGTCAACCTTCCTGGACGAGTTGTGTGCCGCCTACGAAAGCGTCCTGCACAGGGGGCTCAACGCCCGCGACACCCTCGAAGGCATCATCCGGGAGTCGTTCCGGACGCTCGACCGGCACCGGCCCGCCGTCGTGCTCTACCAGAACGAGTCCAGGCACCTGGCGGCGAACGAGCGCTTCCACTACCTGGACGAGTCACGCCGCCGCTTCGAGGAGATGTGGCTGACTCTGCTGCGCCGGGGGATGGCGGAGGGTGCCTTCCGCGCCGACCTCGACCCGGACCTGATCCACCGGTTCATCCGTGACACCGTCTGGGTCGCGGCCACCTGGTACCGGCCGGGCGGGCGGCTGTCCGCCGACGACATCGCCGGGCAGTACCTCGCCCTGGTCCTCGACGGCCTCCAGACGAAACAGTAGCTATATTGTATAGAAAATTGCGGGAGGGTGGATGGGTGACTCCACGGGGCCGGGACGCGACGTCGTCGCGGTGACGGACCACGGCGCGGCACGGGTGATCACGTTGGACCGGCCCGAGGCGCGCAACGCGATCGACATCCCGACCAGGCACCGGCTCATGGAGGAGCTGCGGCGCGCCGCGGACGACCCGGACGTCCGGGCGATCGTCCTGACCGGCGCGGGCGGCACGTTCTCGGCGGGCGGCGACGTCCGGTCCATGGACGGCGCGGGCCCGGACGCCGTCAAGGCGCGCCTGGCGCCTCTGCACGAGGCCGTCCGGATCATCGTGACCTGCGGGACGCCCGTGATCGCCGCCGTCGAGGGCGCCGCCGCCGGGCTCGGCGTCTCCCTGGCCGCCGCCTGCGACCATGTGGTCGCCGCCGAGGACGCCCGTTTCGTCGCCGGGTTCGGCAAGGTCGGGCTCGTCCCGGACGGCGGCCTGCTCTGGACGCTCCCGAAGCGCGTCGGGATGGGCCGCGCCAAGGAGATGCTCGTGTTCGGACGGACCGTCCCCGCCCCCCGCGCCCTGGAGATCGGCCTTGCCGACACGCTCGTCCCGTCCGGCGAGGCCCTGGAGAAGGCCCTGGAACTCGCCGCCGAGGGCGCCGCGCTCGCACCCCTCTCGGTCACCGCCGCCAAACGGCTGCTGGCCCGTCCAAGCGACGACCTGGACCGGCTGCTGGAAGCCGAGGGCGAGGCGCAGGCCACGCTGTTCGGCACTGCCGACTTCGCCGAGGGCCGCGCCGCGTTCGCGGCCCGCCGCCCGCCCCGCTTCGAGGGCCGCTAGGAGGAACCGGCGGAGTCCGGCGGATATCGTGGCCGCATGATCGCCCGCGCCCAACGGAAGGGGCAGCTATGAGGACACGCGATGTCGCGGGCACGCCGGTCGGCGCGGTCGGTCTCGGCTGCATGGGGATGAGCTGGGCCTACGCCGAGTCGGAGTGCGACGATGACACGTCGATCGCGCTGATCCACGAGGCGCTCGACCTTGGCGTCACCTTCCTCGACACCGCGCAGCCCTACGGCGATGGTCACAACGAGTCGCTCCTCGGCCGCGCGCTCGCGGGCCGCAGGGACGAAGCGTTCATCGCCACCAAGACCGGCCTCGTCGTCGACGACGTGTCCACGCTGGGGGTCAGCAGGCGGGACACGCCGGAGCATGTGAAGGCGTCCGCCGAGGACAGCCTGCGCCGCCTCGGCACCGACGTGATCGACCTGTACTAAGACCGTCGCGGCCCGGCACGGCGCCACCCCGGCGCAGGTCGCCATCGCATGGACGCTCGCGCAGGGCGACCACGTCGTCCCCATCCCGGGCACCAAGAAGGCCCGCTACCTGCGCGACAACGCGGCCGCCGCCGACCTCGACCTCACCGTGACCGACCTCGCCGGACTCGACGCGGTTCCCGCCGCCGTTGGCGGACGCTACTGAGCTGGAATTCCCTTCCGGCGGGCGGCGTTGTCCAAGGGGCCCGGAAAACGGATCGCTTTCCGAGGGCGTTCCGGTTACGGTGCGGAGGTTTGCAGGGTGGGCGGAGCCCGGTGTGGCGGGCGGAACCCGAACCCCTATCTTCGTTGACGGTTATGAGGACACCTGTGAGATCGCCGCTCGCCGAGCAGCGCGCGCGGCTGTCGCGGCTCATGCTGCGCGACCAGCACCGGCTGCGCCGCCGGATCGACGGCGTGGGGAAGATGCGGGACGCCGCGCGGCAGGCGACGGCCGCCGAGGAGATCACCGCCGACATCGACGCCGCCGAACGGCGCGTCGAGCGGCGGCGCCTGGCCGTGCCCGCGATCGGCTACCCCGAGCAGCTTCCGGTCGCCCAGAAGAAGGACGACATCCTCGCCGCGATCCGCGACCACCAGGTCGTGATCGTCGCGGGGGAGACGGGCTCGGGCAAGACCACCCAGATCCCGAAGATCTGCCTGGAGTTGGGACGCGGCGTGCTCGGCTCGATCGGGCACACCCAGCCGCGCCGCCTCGCCGCCCGGACCGTCGCCGACCGCATCGCCGAGGAACTCGGCACCGAACTCGGCGACACCGTCGGCTACAAGGTGCGCTTCACCGACCGGTCCAGCGACGGCACGCTCGTCAAGCTGATGACGGACGGCATCCTGCTCGCCGAGATCCAGACCGACCGGCTGCTGCGCCAGTACGACACGCTGATCATCGACGAGGCGCACGAGCGCAGCCTGAACATCGACTTCCTGCTCGGCTACCTCAAGGAGATCCTGCCCCGCCGGCGCGACCTCAAGGTGGTCATCACCTCGGCGACGATCGACCCGGAGCGGTTCTCCGAGCACTTCGACGACGCGCCGATCGTGGAGGTGTCGGGGCGGACGTATCCGGTGGAGGTCCGGTACCGGCCCGTCACCGACCCGGACGACCCGTCCGCCGATCCCGACCGCGACCAGGTCCAGGCGATCCTGGACGCCGTCGACGAACTGGGCCGCGAGGCCCCCGGCGACGTGCTGGTCTTCCTCAGCGGCGAGCGGGAGATCCGTGACACCGCCGACGCGCTGACCAAGCACTTCACGCGGCGGCGGGAGGCGACCGACGTCCTGCCGCTGTACGCGCGGCTGTCGTCGGCCGAGCAGCACCGCGTGTTCCAGACACATCGCGGGCGGCGGATCGTGCTGGCGACGAACGTGGCGGAGACGTCGCTGACCGTCCCCGGCATCAAGTACGTCGTCGATCCCGGCACCGCCCGCATCTCCCGGTACAGCCACCGGTTGAAGGTGCAGCGGCTCCCGATCGAGCCGGTGTCACAGGCGTCGGCGAACCAGCGCAAGGGACGCTGCGGCCGTGTCTCCGAGGGCGTCTGTATCCGGCTGTATTCCGAGGACGACTTCGAGTCGCGTCCCGAGTTCACCGACCCGGAGATCCTGCGCACCAACCTGGCGTCCGTCATCTTGCAGATGACGTCGCTCGGCCTGGGTGACATCGCCGCGTTCCCGTTCGTCGAGCCGCCGGACCGCCGCAACGTCAAGGCGGGCGTCGACCTGCTCCACGAGCTGGGCGCGATCGACCCGTCCCAGCAGGACCCGCGCAAGCGACTCACCCCGCTCGGCCGTAGCCTCGCCCAGCTTCCCGTCGACCCTCGGCTCGGCCGCATGGTCCTGGAGGCCGACAAGAACGGCTGCGTCCGCGAGGTGCTGATCATCGCGGCGGCGCTGTCCATCCAGGATCCGCGCGAGCGTCCCGCCGAGAACCAGCAGGCCGCCGACGACCAGCATCGCCGGTTCGCCGATCCCGCGTCCGACTTCCTGGCGTATCTGAACCTGTGGAACTACCTCCGCGAACAGCAGAGGGAACTGTCGGGCAGCGCGTTCCGGCGCATGTGCAAGAACGAGTTCCTGCATTTCCTGCGCGTCCGCGAATGGCAGGATTTGCACGGCCAGCTGAAACAGGTCGCCAAGTCGCTCGGCGTCACGCTCAACACCGCCGACGCGGCGCCCGACCACGTCCACATGTCGCTGCTCGCGGGGCTGTTGTCGCACATCGGCCTCGCCGACGCCGACAAGAAGGACCGGCAGCGGCGCGGCCAGGAGTACCTGGGGGCGCGCGGCGCGCGGTTCGCCGTGTTCCCCGGGTCGTCGCTGTTCAAGAAGCCGCCGCGCTGGGTGATGTCGGCCGAGCTGGTCGAGACGTCCCGGCTCTGGGGTCGTGTGAACGCCAAGATCGAACCCGACTGGGTCGAGCCGCTGGCCGAACACCTGGTGAAACGCAACTACAGCGAGCCGCACTGGTCGAAGAAACAGGCCGCCGTCATGGCGCACGAGAAGGTCACCCTCTACGGGGTGCCGATCGTCGCCGACCGCCGCGTCAACTACGGCCGCATCGACCCGGGGCTGTCCCGCGAGTTGTTCATCCGGCACGCCCTCGTCGAGGGCGACTGGGAGACCCACCACCGCTTCTTCCACGACAACCGGGCCCTGCTCGACGAGGTGGAGGAGCTGGAGCACCGGGCACGCCGCCGCGACATCCTCGTCGACGACGAGACCCTCTTCGACTTCTACGACGAGCGCGTCCCCGAGGACGTCGTGTCCGGACGGCACTTCGACACCTGGTGGAAGACCGCCCGGCGCGCCGACCCCGACCTGCTCGGGTTCGAGAAGTCGATGCTCATCAACGAGACCGCCGACGGCGTCCGCGAGGCCGACTACCCGGACGTGTGGAAACAGGGCCCGCTGCGGCTGCGCCTCACCTACCAGTTCGAGCCGGGCACCGACGCCGACGGCGTCACCGTCCACGTCCCGGTGCAGATCCTCAACCAGGTGCGGCCGGACGGCTTCGAATGGCAGGTCCCCGGGCTGCGCGCCGAACTGGTCACCGAGCTGATCCGGTCGCTGCCCAAGCAGTTGCGCGTCAACTTCGTCCCGGCGCCCGACTACGCCCGCAAGGTCCTCGACCGCGTCGCGCCGCGCACCGAACCGCTGTTGGACGCCCTGGAACGCGAGCTGACCGAGATGACGGGCGTACCGGTCGCGCGGGAGGCGTGGGACCCGTCCCGGTTGCCCGCACACCTGCGCATCACGTTCCGCGTCGTCGACGGCGACACGTCCACCCGGGCCCTCGGCGAGGGCACCGACCTGGACGAGCTGAAACGCCGCCTCGCGGGCAAGGTGCGCGGAACGCTGTCGAAGGTCGCGTCCACCATCGAGGTCTCCGGCCTCACCGACTGGACGATCGGCGAACTGCCCCGCACCTACGAACGCAACCAGGCGGGATACGACGTCAAAGCGTATCCCGCGCTCACCGACGACGGCGAGAGCGTCTCCGTCCGCATGTACGAGACGGAGGCCGAGCAGGCGCGCTCCATGTGGCTCGGGACCCGGCGGCTGATCCTGCTGAACGCCCCGTCGCCGCTGAAGCTCGTCCAGGCGCGCCTCACCAACAAGGGCAAGCTCGCGCTCAGCCACAACCCGCACGGATCCGTCCCCGCGCTGTTCGACGACTGTCTCACCGCCGCCGCCGACCGGCTCATCGCCGAGGGCGGCGGGCCCGCCTGGGACGGGGACGGCTACCGCGCCCTGTTCGACAAGGTCCGGGCCGACCTGCACGACGCCACCGCCGACGTCGTCGCGCTGGTCGAGCGCGTCCTCGCCGAGGCGCACGAGGTGGAACGGCGGCTGCGCGGCACCACGAGCCTCACGCTCGTTCCGGCGCTGACCGACGTCCGCGCGCGGCTCGCCGCCCTCATCCACCCCGGCTTCGTCACCGCGACCGGCTGGGCGAGGCTGCCCGACCTGGCCCGCTACCTGCGCGCCCTCCAGATCAGGCTCGACAAGCTCCCGGACAACCCGGGACGCGACCGGATGCTCTCCCACCAGGTCGACGAACTGTCCCGCGAGTACGACCAGGCGCTGCGCCGCCTGCACCCGGCCCGCCGTGAGGAACGCTCCGCGCGGCAGATCCGGTGGATGCTGGAAGAACTGCGCGTCAGCCTCTTCGCCCAGCAGCTCGGGACGCGCTACCCCGTCTCCGACAAGCGCATCCGCAAGGCAATGTCAGAGCTATAGGGCCGAGCTGTAGGTCAGACCGGGACGCGGGCGAACAGCTCCAGGTGCGAGCAGTAACGGCACCGCAACGCGTCGATCTGCCAGCGGGGCTTGCCCATCCGCCGCGCACCCCCGAACACGCCCCGTTGCAGTGGTCCGGGGATCCACCGGGCGTACCCGCGGGAGTGGTCCCCGGCGTCCTCGACGAAGCCCGGTTCCAGATCCTCGCCCCCGCACTGCGTGCACCTCGCCGTCGTCATGCGGCGAGGCTAGCGGCGGGCGAAGCATGATCGTTAGTGGGGTATTCCTGGGAGGCATGGCGAACAGAGAGCTGTACCCGCCCGTCGAGCCGTACGAGTCCGGGCTGCTGGACGTCGGCGACGGCGACCGGATCCACTGGGAGATGTGCGGAAACCCCGACGGCAAGCCCGCGGTGTTCCTCCACGGCGGGCCCGGCGGCGGGATCCTGCCCGACTTCCGGCGGTTCTTCGACCCGTCCGCCTACCGGATCGTGCTGTTCGACCAGCGCGGTTGCGGCCAGAGTCTCCCGCACGCCGGCGACATGAACGTGTCGTTGGAACGCAACACGACGAAGCACCTGGTGGACGACATCGAACGGCTGCGCGAGCACCTGTCCATCGACCGCTGGCTCGCGTTCGGCGGAAGCTGGGGGAGCACCCTCGCCCTCGCCTACGCGCAGGCACATCCCGACCGTGTGACGGAGATGGTGCTGCGCGGCGTGTGGCTGGTCCGTCCGGCCGACGAGGCGTGGGGGTTCACCCCGACGGGCGCCGCGCACCTGTTCCCGGCCGAGTGGGCGGCGTTCCGGGACGCGATCCCGGCGTCCGAGCAGGATGACCTGCTGGCCGCGTACGGCCGTCGTCTCACCGACCCGGACCCTGCCGTCCGCGTCCCGGCGGCCAAGGCGTGGATCGGCTGGGAGTTGACCGCGAACACGCTGCTGCCCGTCCCGCCGCCCGACCTGGACGAGTCCGTCATCATGGCGTTCGCCCGCATCACCCACCACTACATCGCGGCCGGATGCTTCCTCCCGGACGAGGGCCTTCTCGCGGGCGTGGACCGTATCCGGCACATCCCCGCCGTCATCGTCCAGGGCCGCTACGACATGAAGACACCGCCCGACCAGGCATGGGACCTGCACCGGGCCTGGCCCGAGGCGGAGTTCCACATCGTGGAGGACGCGGGCCACGGCGGCTCCGAGCCCGGCACCCGCCACCTGCTGATCGAGGCCACCGACCGATTCGCCCCCTAGATGTTCGCGGGGCGTGGCCGCATCGGCACGGCGGGTGCGCCCCGCAGATGTACCCCCAAGTCACTGCACCGCTGAGGATCAGTGCGTAAGGTTCATTCCATGCCTAACAGCGAAGAGCGCGACAATAGCGGCCCCGAGGGGACGGCCGCGGCTCCCCAGAGCGCGATCTCCGAAGGCGCGGGGGACGGAAGCGCCGGTTCCGAGACGTCCGGCGAATCGGGAGAGACGGCGATCGCCCGGATGGGCGACCCCGTGACGGTGTGGCCGTGCGCCAACTGCGGACGTCCCGTCCCGCAGCCCGTGGGAGCGGTGCGCACCGTCCGGTACTGCCAGGACAACGACGGCGCCTGCGCCCGCGAGGCCCGTGACCGGCGCGAACGAGGCCGGGACGCGCCCGGCCTCACCGGCCAGGTCGCCTCCGCCTGGGAGATGGTCGAACGGCTGGAGCGGGCCGCCGACGTCCTCGCGGACTCGCTGACGTCCGAGCTGAGCGTCGCCGGGGTGGAACGGCGCGTCGCCGAGGTGCGGGCCGAGGCCGCCCGCGAGCTGGCCATCGCGCAGAGCGAACGCGACGCCTCCCAGCGCAAGGCGGAGGAGGCGTGGCAGGAGGCGACGTCCGCCCGCAAACGCGCCGACACGGCGGAGCGCGAGAACGCCCGCGCCGTCGAGGAGGCCAAGGTCGCCACCGCCAAGCGCGACGCCGCGCAGCAGGCGTGGGAGGAAGCCCACCAGGTCGCGCAGCAGTCGATGACCGCCAAGCTCGCCGCCGAGAGCGAACGGGACCGGGTCGCGGCCCGTGAGACCGAGCTGCTCGCCGCGCTGGAGAGCACCCGCGCCGAACTCGTCGGCCTGCACGCCAAGCTCGCCGAGGCGGAGGGCGCCGTCGAGGCGCAGCGCGTCGAGGCCGCGGTCGCCAAGCAGGGCGCCGAGGACCTGCGCAACGCGATGCGCGACACCGAGGCGCAGCGGCAGCGCGCCATGCAGGCCACCAGCAAGGCCGAGGCCGAACGCACCACCGCGCTGCGGTCCCAGTCCGAGGCGGAGGCGGAGGTCGTGCGCGCCCACGCCCGCGCCGAGGAGGCCGTCAAGGAACGCGACGCCGCCCATGCCCACGCGCAGGCCGCCACCGCCGACCGGGACGACCTCACCGCCAAGCTCAACGACCAGGCCGTGCAGCTGCGGCAGCTGTCGCAGTCGGTCGGCGAGCAGCAGGCCGCGCTGACCGCCCTCGCCGAGGAACGCGACGCCGCCCGCGCCGAGGCCGACCGCGCCCGCCGCCAGATCGACCAGTTCACCCACAACACGCTGTCGTCGAACATCCCCCCGGGCGGCCGGATGCCCGGCGGCGTCCCCGCGCCCCCACAGGGCACGGGCCCCCTCCCCGCTGGCATGCCCCCGGGCCCGCCACCGATCGGCGGCCCCGCGCCGCTGCCGCTCCCGCCCCCGTCCCAGCGGCCGCTCGCCCCGCCCGCCGCCGCCCCCGAGGCCCCTCCGCAGGACGGCCGGGGCCGCCCGATCAACGGCGTCGACCGGGAGGACCCCCTCTTCGCCGGTCCCTGACGGACGGCGGCCGCTCAGCGGCCGAACGCCGCCGGGTCGTCGATCTCGATCCAGATCTGCTCGGCACGGCCGAGCAGCCGTCCGTCCGCGCCGTAGAGCGCCGTCGCCGCGTGCATCTTGCGCCCTTCACGGCTGCGCGCGAACCCCATGACGACGCACCGCTCACCGGCGTCCGGCACGTCCATCACCTGCCCGGTCATCGTGCCGAGGACGGCGGGACGCCCCGCCACGTCGAACGCCCAGCCGCCCGGACAGTCCAGCGCAGCCCAGAGCAACTCCCGCGCGGGCACCAGGTCAGGCACCCACGGCGCCGCGACCGTGCCGTCGGCGACGGGCCCAGGTTCGAGCCGCAGCCCGTCGCCGGGCTCCCGCTCGGGCCCGCACACGAAACAGCGCGGAAACGGATGGTTCTCCGCCGCCCGGTACTTCTCCGCCGCCACCACGGCCTCGTCGAACGGCACGGGCGCGATGGGCGGCACCACGATCGCCCCCGCGAGCGCCTCCGCGACCAGCGACTCCCCGTCCCACAGCCGCACATGGTGCCCGCGCTCGTCCTCCACGCTGACGTCCAACTCGGTGTCGAGCGGCGGCGGCCACCGCAACGTCACCGTCACCGTGTCAACCGGCACCCGCCCCGCAAGACGCCCCGCGACATACCCCCCGTTCCCAGACCCATCAGGCCCACAAAACCGAGTCTCAATGATCACCTGAATCCCCCGTGCTCACCCGAACCCAAAACGGCACCGATCATAATCACTCCCAAGGACAATCCATTGGCGCAGTCCCCGCACTTGGACAAGACCTCAACCACAGTCACGGGTTGGGCGGCCGGAGGCGCCCCAGCGCCGGAGGTCGCGCGACCCGCCGACGCAGGCGACCGCAGCGACGCACAGAAACCGCGACAGGCCCCAAAAACCGCAACGCGTCGTGAGGATCGCCTGCGTCGCTGACGGGGGTTCCAGGGGGTCGCCCCCTTGGACAAACACAGCCCCCTGGGCTTACAGAGCTCTTGACGGCTGAGGGCGGCCTGGCCTGGTGGTGAAGAACACTGAGAGGGAGCCTTGGAGGCGGGCGCGGACGGTTTCCTCGTTGACCGGGCCGTCCTCGGGGACGGGGGTGAGGTCAAGGGCGCGGTCGATGAGGACGTCGACGTTGCGGTCGGCGACCAGGACCGAGCAGGTGTCGCACGCGTACCAGGGGTAGAGCATGTTCAGGACGGCGACGGCGGTGTCGTCGTCCGAGAGGTGCGTGGTATCGAGTTCGACCTCGAACATGTCGGTGTCCTCGGGGTCGAGCGTGGGGTAGTAGAGCCAGCTCGGCCCGGTGGCCCCGCAGAAGTCGCAGGACTGGTCGCCGGGGGCGGGTTCGCCCACGGCCAGCTCCAGTTCGTGGTCCCACGGCTCCACACGCCGGTTGTGCCGGTACCCGACCCCGTCGACCGATCCTTCGCGGTTGTGCGTGACGTCGTGGACCTCGCCGCCGCAACGGGCGCACATGAAGCCGATGTCCTCCATGCCCCTCCCCCTGATCGCTGAGGCACCGAATCTCACAGTATCCGGCCGGGCCCCCGCCTCGTACCGGGTGGCGCGATCTTCGATACCGTGTGTGTCTTCCCAGGAGGTTCCGTGTCCCACGTCGTTCTGAACGCCGACAAGATCGACCTGATCCGGGAGCGGCGGTCGCTGCTCGACCGGGTCACGCTGACCGTGCTGCGCGGCGAGCACTGGGCGCTCATCGGCCCGAACGGCGCGGGAAAGAGCACGCTGCTCGGCATCCTGGGCGCCTACACGCATCCGACGCGCGGGTCGGTGGAGATCCTGGGGCGGCGGCTCGGGCGCGTCGACGTCCAGCAGCTGCGCCCGCTGATCGGGCAGGTCAACCCACGGCATCCGCTGGAGTCGGCGCGGACCGTGCGGGAGATCGTCCTGACGGGTGTGACGGGGACGATCGAGCTGGTCCCGCGCTGGACGCCGTCGGACGACGAGCTGCGCCGTGCCGGGGAGCTGGTCGAGCTGATGGGCCTGACGCACCGGATCGACGCCCGCTGGCCGAACCTGTCGCAGGGGGAGCGCGGGCGGACGCTGATCGCGCGTGCGCTGATGCCCGACCCGCCGCTGCTGCTCCTGGACGAGCCCGCGACCGGCCTGGACGTCGCGGCCCGCGAACGCCTTCTGGCGAGCCTGGACCAGCTCCGTGCGGACCGTCCTGACCTGACGACCGTCCTCGTCACGCACCATCTGGAGGAGCTGCCGACCAGCACCAGTCACGCGCTGCTGTTGCGGGGCGGGCAGGTGCTGGCGTCCGGCGCCGCAGGGGAGGTCCTGACGACGGAGCAGGTCAGCGCCTGTTTCGACCACCCGATCACGATCACTCACCACAACGGCCGCTGGGCCGCGACCGCCGGACCGGTCTAGTCGCCCCGGACGCGGTGCCGGGCCAGGTGTGCCAGGACCGACTGGTTGGCCTCCCAGCCGTCCGGGAACTTCACCGGGACGCCGAGGTGCACGGGTTCGGCGGACGGGTGCGCGTCCAGCAGTTCGGGGATGCCCGCCCGCGCCACCACGACGCAGGCGTGCCGGTGCCGTGACGTCAGCACGCACAGCCGTCCCGACTCCAGGTGGAACGCGGTGGCGTCGCGGCGCCCCGACAGCGGATGCAGCACGACCGTCGCGTCGTACTCGCGGCCCTGGAGCCGGTTCGCGGTGTCGACGGTGATCCCGGCGCCGTGCGGGCCGAGCGCCGCGCGGATCGCGGTGACCTGGTCGCGGTGGGCGGCGCCGATCGCGACGCGCGAAGCGTCCACGGGGTTCGTTCCGCGTTCGGAGTGCGCGACGGGGCCGCGTTGCAGCAGCCGGACGGCCAGCGCCGCCGTCGCGCGGACGGCCTCGGCGTCGGTGCGCAGCGTGTGCCGCGCGGGCAGCTCGTACAGGGCCCAGCCGGTGGC
The DNA here is from genome assembly GCF_039537545.1 of Actinomadura meridiana. NCBI lineage: Bacteria > Bacillati > Actinomycetota > Actinomycetes > Streptosporangiales > Thermomonosporaceae > Actinomadura > Actinomadura meridiana. The sequence continues at coordinate 58,684 of NZ_BAABAS010000019.1, read as the reverse complement.
GGCGGCCTCGTCGAGCGCCCGGTCGTAGGTGGTGCCCATGCCGTGCGCGCCGAACTCCAGCCGCCGGTCGCCCGGGCCCGTCCCGGCGCGGAACCCGGTGAACGGGTAGAACGCCTCCGACACGACCGGCGCGGCCGACGCGGGCAGCCGCCACGACACCGGCAGCCGGTGGACGGGCAGGTCGGGGTTGTGCGCCAGCAGCACGGACACGGCGCTGCGCATCGGGTCCCACGTCAGGCCCGCCCAGCGTTCGACCTCGACCGTGGAGAACGGGTCGAGCTGCCCGGGGTCGCCGACGAACAGGGCCCGCTCGAACCGGCCCGCGATGCGCAGCAGCATGTCGGACCGCATCTGGTACGCCTCGTCCACGATCGCCCACGGCCACGACCCGTCCGTGAGCGTCGCCCACTTCGCGGCGGTCGCGATCACGACGGTGTGCTCGGCCAGGTCGGCGGCCTTCTGCGCGACCAGCACGCCGGGACGCGCCAGCACCCGCTCGGACGGCGCGTACCCCGACGCCGACAGCCGTCCGAGCGTGATCGCGGGATGCTCCTCCGCGATGCGGTCGATGAGGTCGTCGACCTGCTCGTTGGTCTGCGCCACGATCATCAGTCGCTCGCCCGCCGCCGCGAGGTGCGCGGCGGCGCGGACCACCAGCGTCGACTTGCCCGCGCCCGGCGGCGAGTCGACCACCACGCCCCGGTGCCCCCCGTCGAGATCGGCGAGGACGCCCTCCACGGCGCGCGTCGCCGCGTCCGCCGGGGACGGGTGGCGGGTTGCCGGTTCGGTCACGACCAGTCCTCTTCCGCGTCCTCTTCGGTCGGTACGTACTCGCCGGGCGGGCCGCCGTGCGTCCAGGGCGTGTCCTCGCGGTCGGGGAACTTCGCGGCGCCGAACGAGCCGTCCGTCAGCGCGGTGAAGCACACGCGGTCGCCGACCCCGGGGACGGCGCCCGGCTCGGGGGTGAGTTTGCGGCCCATCCCGCCGGTCAGCTCGACGAGCACGCCGCCGTCGCCGACCTCCACGACCTTGCCCTTGAGCGCGGGACGTGCCGCGTGGCACACGGTCGTCCCGGCGTCGAGCCGCACCGGGTCCGGTGTGTCGACCCGCAGGTGCGGGCGGAGTTTGGGGCGTTTGCCTGACTCGTCCAAGCGGGCGGGGTCGCACTCGGTGACGACGCCGCCGAACGCCTGGCCCGAGAGCCGGTGCTCGGCCATGACGAGCGGGTCGTCGAACGCGCGCTGCGCGTCGTAGGCGTCCTGCGCGCGCTCCAGGTCGTGCAGCCGCCGCGCGGCCCGGACGGGAGGGTCGCGGCGCGGTTGCGGATACGCCTCGCCGAACGTCTGGTGGTAGTGGGTGAAGGCGTCCCGGTCGCGTTCCCAGCGTTTCGGCACGCTCGCGCCCTCCGGCAGCGCGCGCAGCAGGTCGACGGCCTGCCACATCAGGTCCCAGGTTGGGGTGAGCTGCCCGGTGAGGGCGGTGCGGAGCCGTTCCTCGGCGCGGGACCCGGGGCCCGACCGGTCGTAGGCGGCGATCGCCGGGGCGAGCACCTCGTTGTCGAACGTCGGGTCGGTCGCGGGCCCGGCCGGAGGGCAGGTCACCGGGTCCTCGGCGCGGACGGCGGCGGACGGGCCGTCCAACCCGTCCGGCGGGGCGATCCAGCCCGTCAGCGCGGCGAGGTTGCCGTCCTCCAGCGTGCTCTGGCCCGTCGCCCAGTGCAGCCGCAGCAGCTCCGTCATCGCGCCCAGCAGCGCCGACCCGGGATGGTCGTGCCGGTCGGCGTACCAGGTCAGCCACCGTCCGAGCACCGGGACCGCCGGGTCGACCGCGTACGGGCCCTCCGTGTCGCGGAACCGCGTCGACCGCCCCATCATCCGCAGGAACGCGACGCCGCCCCGGTTCGGGACGAGCAGCTGAGGCGCGTCGCTGTAGCGGATTCGCGCGTCGCCGTCCTTGTTCGGCGGCAGCTCCTCCACCTCGCCACGGCTCGCCTCGATGTGGTTCAGGACGCGCCTCGCCAGCCCGGCGGCGAACGCGAACCGCAGGTCACGGTTGCGGGGCTGCGGCACGATCAGCACCGCCGGATCGCCGGGCGCGGACCCGACCATCACCGCCAGCGGCGCCGCCGCCTCCCCGGCGAGCTTCAACGGGACGAGCACCAGCGGCGCGTCCGACACATGGCAGTGCCGCACCGTCGCGAGCGGCCTGGCGACACCGGCCGCCGCCGCCTCCAGCCGGGCCAGCGAACTCAACGTGCTCATTCGCGGATCACGCGACCCCGTGCAGCGCTTCGGCGCGCAGCCGGGACGCGGCGCGCAACTGCTCGGCCGTCTCCGCCAGATCGTCGGACGGGGCGTGCGACCCGTCGGCCAGCGCCAGCGCCGCCTCGATCGTGTCGACGCCGCCGAGATCGTCGCGCACGGACCGCCCGAGCGCGCCCGTCTCGCCGCACGCCCGCGCCTCGTCCCGGCAGAACAGCGCCATCTCGCAGTCCGACATGCACTCGGGGGCGTACCGGGCGCCGACCGCGCGGACGGACGACGCGAGCGCCTCCCCGGGCTCGAAGCTCAGGTCGTCCGGCAGCTCGGCCAGTAGTTCGTCGACGCGGGCGAGGCGCGCGAGCTGCCGTTCCAGGACGGCGAGCTGCGGCCGGACGTCCAGCGGCGTCGCGGTCGGCCGGTTGGAGAAGTTCTCCGGACACACGAGGAACACGTCGTGTGACACCCGCCCCGGATCGTGCCCCAGCTCCACGAGGAGGCGGCGCAACGCCAGCACGTACACGGCCGACTGGCGGGCCGCCGCGGCGACCTGCTCCGGCTCGGCCTGCCCGTCCACCACGGCGAACGACTTGATCTCGATGACGTGCAGCCGCCCCGCGAGCTGGAACGCGATGACGTCGGGCTCCAGGTACGCGGGCTGCCCGCCGATCTCCAGCCGGAGCAGCGGATGGTCGAACAGGGTGCCCGCGCCCGTCTCCAGCGCGCGGACGAGGAGCCGCCGGGTCCGGGCGTGCCGCTGCTCGCGGCCCTCGCTCCCGTCGACGACCTCCAGATCGTCGTAGGCGACCTCGGGGACGTCGAGGCCGAGCCGGTCGCGCAGCAGCGTCAGAAGTTCCGCGCACCCGTCCGCCTTCACCTGCGCCTCGAACACGTTCCCGCGCGTGATCGCGAACTGCGACTGGCCGAACGGGGCGGGGAAGCCCAGCTCCCGCGCCACCGCGTTCTTGTCGACCCCGGCGGCGTCCATGACCCCGCGCCGCGCGCACCCGGGATTGGACGTCAACGCGGCGATCGTGCGGGCGTCGTGGTTGCGCGGGGGAGCGCCGCCGCGCAGCCGGTCGAGGTCCGGCGCGGGGTCGGTCATCGGTCAGTCCCTCCAGTGATCGCGGGGTTGGCGGCGGCGCGCCGCCGGACGCCGAACAGCCGCTCGGCGTCGTCGAGCCGGGCGCGGGCGCGCCGCGCGGCGGACTCGCGGTGCCCCCGGTCGGCGCCGCGATGCACGTCCAGCTCCGCCCTCGCGGCCTCGGCGAGCGCGGCCGGATCGACTGTACCGGCCGGACCCGTCACGACACCGGGAATGGCGGCCGCGAAACGCCGCAGCACCCGCTGCGCCCCCGGCGGCGACGGATCGTGCTCCGCGACCCGGACGGCGCAGGTGAGGAAATCGACGCGAGGACTCAGCGGCCCCACGATCCGCCGCTCCAACGGCCACGTGCTGACGGCGAGCAGCCCACGCGCGGGCGTGAGCAGGTCGGCGGTGAGAGCGGCGCACAGGTAGTACGGCCGCGAGTACGGCCCAGCCCGAAACGACCGCTCCTCGTCACGCCGCAGACTCGTCAGCCGAGCCCCGGGGATCTCACCTTGGAAGAAGGTCGCATACACCGAACTGACCATCTTCGGCGCGGCCGGAGCGCCCAGCAAGGTCAACGCCTGATGCGCCCGTTCGCGAACGGACGCCCCCTGACGCGCCCCCTCATCAAGCAGGACATCGCCGAGGACGGCGTCGTCCCAGGCCCGCTCCGCCGCCCGCAACTCGGCTCGCCGCTCCCGTGCAGTCCCCCGATCACCGGCCGCCATGGCCCGACGCACGGCGGCGCGCAACTCACCAATGCGCGCCTCCAGCTCATCGGGGGTCGGAGACATGCGCCCGACCGTACCGGAGCGTCCGGACACTTCCAGCCTTTTCCAGCTTTACGCCCAGCGGAGAGGGCCCAGGCCCAGACTCGGACGTCGATCCCTCAGCGGGGGCGGCGCCAGACGATGGAGTAGCGCCACAGCAGATGTTTTGTGAACACGGCGCCCGGGAGCAGGTGGAGTGCTTCGTCGCGTACCTCGTCCCACGTCATCCGCGGGTCGGTGATGGGCGCCCCGGGGTTGCCCGCGCGTCGCCGGTTGCGGAGGCGGTGGACATGGTGCGCGGGAACTGCCGCCGCGGCGAGAGCCCAGTCGCGCAGGTTCCCGTTGTTGGCCAGGCTGATGACGACGAGGCTTCCGCCCGGACGGACGGCGTCGCGCATGGCCGTCATGCCTTTGACGAAGTCCATGTGGTGGATCGCGGCGACGCTGCACACGAGGTCGTAGCGGGCTTCGGGCAGGTCGTGCTCCAGCAGCCCCGTCTCGACGAAGTCGACGTTGTCGATCCCGGCGCTCAGCGACCGGGCTGTGCTGATCATCTCGGCTGACCGGTCGATCCCGGTGATGTGCAGGGCGCGCGGCGCCAGGCGCCGGGCGAGCAGGCCGTCGCCGCAGCCGACGTCCAGCGCCGCGCCGCAGCCGCGCGGCACGTTGCGCAGCACAACACGGTGGTAGTGCGTGTTGTGGTTCCAGTAGTCGGTCGTCGGGGGAGGGGTCATCGGTGGCGCCTCGTCAGGTGCGGTGGTCGCGGCGTAGGGGATGGTCGTCCGGGACCTCCACGATAACGATCTTGACGCCGTCGGGGTCCTCGATCCACATCTCGACCAGCCCCCACGGCTCGACGCGCGGCTCCCGGATGACGCGCGCCCCGGCCGCCGCGAGCCGCTCGTGCTCGGCGCGGACGTCCCTGACCTGGAGCCAGATCATGGGGGACGAGCCCGTCCCGCCCCGGCCGTGCCCCGACACCTCCAGGAACCCCGGACCGAGGAAGAACACGGTGCCGGGGGAGTCGGCCGGGCCGAACTCCCGGTACACCGCGAGGCCCAGCACGTCGCGGTAGAAGCTCCGGGTGCGCGCCGGGTCGGCGGGACGCAGCAGCACGCGGCTGCTCAGCACGTCCACGGCTCAGCCCGGGAAGCTGGCGCGGTAGGTCGCGGCCATGTCCTCGTCGCCGTGCCCCTGATCGAGGACGCGCCGGAGCCGTGCGCCCGCCGCGTCGTTCACGTCGACCCGGACGCCCGCGGACTCGGCCGCCGCGTGGATCATCCGGGTGTTCTTCTCCGCGTTGTCGACGGCGAAGCTCGCGGTGAAGTCGTCGTTGACCATGGCCTTCATCTTCACCTGGAGATAGACGTTGTCGAGCGGCCCGCCGGCGAGGACCTCGCCGAGCAGGGACGGGTCGAGCCCGAGGCCCTTCGTCAGCGCGACCGACTCGGCGATGACGGCCGTCAGCGAGATCGCGTAGCTCACGGCGGCGAGCTTCAGCCGGGTCGCGGTGCCGCTCGCGCCGTCCTCGTCCAGCCAGTGCGTGGTGGAGCCGACCGCGTCGAAGACCGGGTCGACGACGGGCCGCGCGTTCTGCGGACCGGCCGCCAGGACGACCAGTGTGCCCTGCTCGGCGGGCTGTTTCGTCCCCTGGACGGGCGCGTCGACGAACGTGAGCCCGTGCTTGGCGGCGAACCCCGCGAGGTCCGGGATGGACGCGATGCCCACCGTGCCCATCTGCGCCCAGACTTGCCCCTGCCGCAGCGACGGGACTGCGTGCCCCAGCGCCGACAGGGCCGTCTCACCGCCGTCCAGCATCGTGATGATCACATCGGCGCCGTCGACGGCCTCGGCGGCGGAGCCCGCCACGGTCGCGCCGTCGGCGGCCAGGGGCTCGGCGCGGGAGCGGGTGCGGTTCCACACCGCGACCGCGTGACCGTTCTTGAGCAGGTTGCGGGTCATCGCCGCCCCCATGATCCCCGTGCCGAGCACCGCGACTGAAGCCATCATCCACCCCTTTTGGACTGTGCGTTCCAGAATTTCTATCACATCCGACCCTGCCCCTACCCAGGGGAGGGGCCTCGCCTCAGCCGTAGGCGGGGCTGTCGCCCGGCGCGTCCGCGGACTCCGCGGGCCCGGCGGCGTACGGCGCGGCGAACGAGTCGAGGGTGCGGTCCAGCTGGGCCGACCACCAGGCCACCAGGGCGGCCGAGCCGCGCTCGGCGGGACCGTCCGCGCCGAGGTACCGGTGCCGCAACGACGCCACGTCGCAGAGCCGCTCCCACCACTCGCGGTGCACCGCCGCCTGGATCTGCCCGCCGTCCAGCGGGAACGCCGAACGGTGGCCCCGGACGAACGCCTGCACACGGTCGAGATCGAGGCCCCGCTCGTCGTCGCACGCGAACAGCCGCGCCGCCGCCCGCACGACCTCCCCGGCGACCGGGCCGGTCGTCAGCCCGCCCCAGCCGAGGACGGCGGTGACGTTGCCCGACCCGCCGTACCGCAGATGCCCGGCGTGGAACGAGCCATGCAGATGGCCGACCGTGCTGACCTCGATCTCCGGCGGCTGGTGGCCCGCGAACTCGGCGAGCAGCTCGCGGCGCTCCCGCAACCGCCGCCCGGTCAGCGCGTCGAAGTCGGTGCCGTCGCCGTCGCCGGGGACGTCGCGCAGCATCTCCTCGACGGCCGCCGCCGCGTCGGCGGCGCGCGGCGTCGGCACCAGCAGGCTCTGCTGCACCGGCGGCGTCAGCCGGTCGAGCGCGGCGTGCAGGCGGCCGAGCAACTCGCCGAGCGCCTCGCACTGGCCGAACGTCAGCTCTAACCCGCCGCGCCCGCGTCCACCGACCCACGGGTGCAGGACGTACCCGCGTCCGCCCGCGACGACCAGCGTCCGGCCGCCGCGCGCCGCGACCGGAGCGAGGACCGGCAGGCCTGCCTCGTCCAGCGCCGCAGTGATTGTGTGCCGGAACCGCACGCGCCGCCGGTCGGGCTCGGCGTACTCCCTCAGGTGGAACGACCCGACGGAAGTGTCGACGCGCCAGCCCCGGCGGCCGGGCCGCCCGTCGTCGAGCGGGACCGTGCCGCCGGGAACGCCGATCTCCCAGCGCCGCAGCAGCCGCGGCGGCGGCGCACCGTCCGCGACGGGAGTCGTGTCGGCGAGGGGCGTCGTCACCTCGTCACCTCGGCAGCGTCGGGACGGACCGTCGTCGAATACATGTTCTACCCGACGCTACACGTCCCACCCGCACCGCGAAAGGGAAACGGCGCGGCTCAGGCGCGTTCGAGAATGACGACCGGAATGTCCCTGTCGGTCTTCGTCTGGTACTGGTCGTAGTCGGGCCAGACGGCCGCCATCTTCGACCACAGCGGGGGCTTCTCCTCCGGCGTCGCCGTCCGCGCCCGCGCGGTGAACCTGTCGCCCTTCACCTGCACCTTCACCTCGGGGTTCGCCTGGAGGTTCTTGTACCAGAGCGGGTCGTCGTCATCGCCGCCCTTGGACGCCACGACGAGATAGGCGTCGCCCTCCGGCTGGTAGATGAGCGGCGTCGTGTGCTGCTTCCCGGTGCGGCGACCGGTCGTGGTGAGCAGGAGCGTGACGGTGCCCTGCCAGTCGTGCCCCTCCTCGCCGTCGGTCTCCTGGTAACGCGCGACGTGCTCCTTGCCGAACAGCATGGCTTCTCCTCAACGTCGAGTTTCGTCCGCTCGGTCCCGGCCGCGAACCGGCGCGGGCATCTGCATAACCGTGGACCCCCGGATGACCTTCCCCGCCGGACGCCGCTGATTCCGGTCCTCCTACCCTGGCGTGGTGGACGAGGCTGAAGTGGCGCGGCGATGCGCGGAGACGATGTACGCACGGGACACGGTGGCGCAGAACCTCGCCATGCGGGTCACCGAGATAGCGCCCGGACAGGCGGTGGTGGAGATGACCCTCACCGACGCAATGGTGAACGGTCACGGCATCGCGCACGGCGGCTACGTCTTCCTCCTGGCCGACACCGCGTTCGCCTACGCGTGCAACACCCATGACGCCGTGACGGTCGCGGCGTCCGCCGAGGTCGTCTTCGTCGCGCCCGCCCATGCCGGGGACGTCCTGCAAGCGACCGCCGTGGAACGAACCCGTTTCGGACGCAGCGGAATCTACGACGTCACGGTGCGCCGTGTCCCGAGTGGTGAAGTCGTCGCGGAGTTCCGTGGGGGAAGCCGCAGCCGTGCCGAACGCGTCCTCGACGACACGGCCCCCTGACCGGGGGCACGCGGCGTCGTCGTTGTCGTTTGGAGGTCTAGAGGTGTCGTCTAGAGGTCTAGATGTCGTTCAGGATGGCGGTGAGATAGTCCGCCGTCCTGTCGGGACGCGCGGCTGTGATGCACAGGTTGTTCATCGCGCGCATGTAGGTGTCGACGTCCGTCGGCTTGTCGAGGTAGAGCGCGCTGGTGAGCTGCTCCAGGTAGACGACGTCGGACAGGCCGGGCTCCGCGAACCGCAGAATCGTGAACGGTCCACCAGCGGCCGCGTGACCGCCCGCGCCGAACGGCACGATCTGCATCGTCACGTTCGGCAGTTCCGACGCCTCGATCAGATGCTTGATCTGTTGGCGCATCACCGTGCGGCCCCCGAGCGGACGGCGGACGACCGCCTCGTCCACGACGGCCCACAGCGTCGGCGCGCCCGCCGACGTGAAACGTTCCTGCCGGGTCGCGCGGAGCTGCACGCGCCGTTCGACCTCGTCCTCGGCGGCGTCGGAGAAGCCGAGCCGCACGACGGCGCGGGCGTAGTCCTCGGTCTGCAACAGGCCGGGGACGAACTGGAGCTCGTAGGTGCGCAGCAGCGACGCGGCCTCTTCAAGCCCGAGGTACACCTCGAACCAGCTTGGCAGGACGTCGCCGTACCGGTGCCACCAGCCGGGGGTGTTGGCCTCCCGGGCCAGGTCCAGCAGCGGCGTGCGTTCGGCCTGGTCGGAGACGCCGTACAGGGTGAGCAGGTCGGAGACGTCGCGCTCCTTGAAGCCGACGCGGCCGAGCTCCATCCGGCTGATCTTGGAGTGCGAGCCGCGGATCTCGTAGCCCGCCTGCTCGGTGGAGATCCCGCGCGCCTCCCGGAGCCGACGCAGCTGCGCGCCGAGCAGGATGCGCAGAACGGTGGGCCCGCCGCGGCGGGGGTAGTCGATCAGCCGTCCGGCCGGGTCACCTTCGGACGGAGGTGTAGGGGCAGCTGAATCCTGGGCCAAGGGGTCACCAGCCAGTAGACGGGTCTGCTCGGGGAGGGCATGGCACCGCACTATGTTAGAGGATGCGACGACCTTTTTGTGAAGTATCAAATACCCAACTGTCGCGTAAGGCTTCCGCCCCGACGCTCGGTGCCGCGCTTCCCGTGACGGGCCCGTGACCAGTGCCGTCGGTGGCCAGATGGCTGCGGACCGTGGCCCGGCCGAGCATGCCGGGCCGCCGCCGACCGGCCCCGCGATCCTTTCCGGCGACCGGGTCGCTGGTGGCGCGCGAATTGGCGCTGTTCTCCGTGCCGCCGACGGCCAATCCGGGACGCGCCATTCCGCGGGTAACGAGATGTCGTTCGAATGACATCCGTCACTCTTTCCCGTGAATAGTCGGCGCTCGGAAGGCGCCGCGACCGGGCTCGTGCCTGGATCGGTCCAGCGGCTGGGTGACGAGACTCTCGTCCGATCGGGGAGTGGCCCGGGCCGCGCCCGTCGTTCCTCGCTGTGAGGGGCGGTCGCCTCTCACATGATCGCGTTACTGGGGGGGAACATGAACGCGACCCGTGAGCGGCCGGAGATCCGGCTCCTGACCTCGGGCGATGTCACGGCCCACCCACGCCGCTCCCTGCTCCGTGTCGCCGCGCCGCGCCGTGCCGGGTCGCGCCCGGGGTGTCAGGCGTCGCGGCGCTTGAGCACGAACGCCGCGAGCCCCAGCGGGACGAGCACGTACGCGAGCGTCAGCGCCGCCGCCACCCCCGGCGACAGCAGGTCGCCGAAGACGGAGTCGTCCGCGCTGATCCCCGCTATCTGGCGGGGGAGCGCGCCGGGCAGCACCGACCCGATCCGCTCGTTCCACGGCCCCGGCAGGTGGAACACCAGCAGCGGCACGACGTGCCACAGAAGGACCACCGAGACGATCGCCCCCGCCGTCGAACGCAGCAGCAGGCCGAGCGCGAGGCCGAGCAGCGCGAACAGCGCCACGGACGCCCCCGAGATGAGGAAGCCGGGCAGTTCGTGGGCGATGGACTCCCGCTGGTCCGGAAACGGCCGGCCGCCGATGATGAGCCGCGTCCCGAGGAAAGCGCCGAGCGTCACCACCTCGCCCGCGACCAGGGCGACCGTCCCGACGACCACCGCCTTGGCGGCGACGAGCGTGCCCCGGCGCGGCAGCACCGCGAGCGTGGTGCGGATCATGCCGGTGCGGTACTCCGACGTGATCGACAGCACGCCGAGCACGCCCAGGCAGAGCGCCGCCGCCCACGTCGCGAGCTCCTGAAGCGGACGCAGCTCGTACTCCGAGCGGCGCCGCGCGTCCAGGCCGTTCCAGACCTGCGCCATCTCGACGGCCAGCAGCGTGACCAGCACGAGGAACAGCGCCGCCGCCGCCAACGTGCAGTACGTCGAACGGACCGTGCGCAGCTTCGCCCACTCCGCCGCCATCGCGTCGATCATCGCGTCCCACCGTTCTCCGCGGCGAACTCGGTGTCGCCGGACGTCAGCTCCATGTACGCCTCCTCCAGCGACGCGCTGCGCGGCGTCACCTCGTAGAGCGGGATCCCGTGCGCGGCGGCCATGTCCCCGATCGCGTCGACCTCCAGCCCCGTGACCGTCAGCCCGCCGCCGGCCGGGACGTCCACCCCGCCACCGGCCCCGGCGATCACCGCGGTCAGGTCGGCGGGACGCGGCGTGCGGACGAGCACTCCGCGTCGGAACCGGTCCGCCAGCTCGCGCACCGACGTGTCGGCGATCAGCCTTCCCCGCCCGATGATGATCAGCCGGTCGGCGGTCAGCTCCATCTCGCCCATCAGATGGCTGGACACGAGGACCGTGCGTCCCTCGGCGGCCAGGGCCCGCACCAGCTCCCGGATCCAGCGGACGCCGTCCGGGTCCAGGCCGTTCACCGGCTCGTCGAACACCAGCACCTCCGGATCGCCGAGCAGCGCCGCCGCGATCCCGAGCCGCTGCCGCATGCCCAGCGAGAACCCGCCGACCCGTTTGCGCGCCACCCCCGCCAGACCGACCCGCTCCAGGACCTCCGCGACCCGCCGGACCGGGATGCCGCTGCCGCGCGCCATCCACCCGAGATGGTCGAACGCGCGCCGCCCGCCGTGCACGGCGCCCGCGTCCAGTAGCGCGCCGACCGTCTTCATTGGACGCCTTAGCTCCGTGTACCGGCCGCCGTTCACCAGTGCCTCGCCGGACGTGGCCGCGTCCAGTCCCAGCAACACGCGCATCATCGTGGACTTGCCCGCGCCGTTCGGGCCGAGGAAACCGGTCACCGTCCCTGGCCGCACCGTGAACGACAGCCCGTCCACGGCCGTCGTCGCGCCGTAGCGCTTGGTCAGCTCCCGTACTTCGATCATGCCCCTGACCGTCCTACGGGACGACCTGCCCGCACATCGGAACAGGGGCGGGACTCCGGCGTCCGACCGTGCTCCGATGATTGCCCCGGGCCGTCCGACCCTGGGATGACGCGCTGTTTCGGTCGTCCAGATACCGTCGTGACGTGGACTCCGAGCTGCGCACCCCGCTGCCCAAGCGCGGCCTGGACGTGGCAGTAGCCGTCCTGTACACGCTCGTGCTTCTGGTTGCGGGCGGCCCGGGGGTGTCGGCGCTCCTCGCGGTCCCGCTCGCCGCCGCGACGGGCCTTCCGCTCGCCGTTCGCGGTAGATGGCCGATCCCCGTGTTCGCGGCCGTGCTGTCGGCGTCCACCGCGATGCTGCTACTCGGCCTACCCTGGGACTTCTTCGCCGCCGCCGCGTTCGCCCTCTACCCGGTCGCGCTCGCCGCCCGCCGCCGACGCTGGATCCCGACCCCGCTCATCGGTGGGGCCAGCGCCCTCGTCATCCTCGGCGGCGCCACCGTCGGGTCCACGGACTGGCAGGCCGCGATGATCGGCCGGGTGCTGCTCGGCCTCGCCCTCCTCGGCGCGTCCTGGACCCTCGGCCGCGTCGTCCGCGAACGCCGCGCCCACACCGCCCGCTCCGCCCGTCAGCTCGCCGACCAGGCCGTGTCGGACGAACGGCTGCGCATCGCCCGGGAACTCCACGACGTCGTCGCCCACAGCATGAGCCTCATCGCCGTCAAGGCCGGGGTCGCCGTCCACGTCGCCGAGACCCGTCCCGAGGAGGCCGTCGACGCGCTCCGCGTCATCGAGACCGCCAGCCGGGGTTCCCTCGCCGAAATGCGGCACCTTCTCGGCGTCCTGCGCACCGGCGACACCGGGACCGACCTGACACCGTCCCCGGGCCTCACCGACCTGACCGCCCTCGCCGACCGCGCCGCGATGGCGGGCGTCCACGTCGACCTGCACGTGGACGCCGGGGACCTCCCCGAAGGGGTCGCCTTGTCCGCCTACCGCATCGTGCAGGAGGCGATCACCAACGTGGTCAAGCACGCCGCCCCGGCCCGCTGCCGCGTCCGCGTCGAGGCCGACGGCCGCCATCTGCGCATCGACGTCACCGACGACGGCCCCGGCGTCCGCGTCCTGCCCGGCGGGGACGGCCACGGACTCATCGGCATGCGCGAGCGCGTCACGATGTACGGCGGCCGTTTCACCGCCGGACCCCGTCCCGAGGGCGGTTTCGCCGTCTCGGCCGCCTTCCCCTACTAGGAGCTCGATGGAACTGCGCGTCCTCGTCGCCGACGACCGGGCCCTGGTGCGGGGCAGCTTCCGCGTCCTCGTCGACACCGCCCCCGGCCTGCGCACCGTCGGTGAGGCGGGCACCGGCGCCGAGGCCGTCGCGCTCGCCGAACGCGAACGTCCCGACATCGTGCTCATGGACGTCCGGATGCCCGAGATGGACGGCATCGAGGCGACCCGCCGGATCTGCTCGGACCTGTCCGACGTCCGGGTCCTGATCCTCACGACCTTCGACCTGGACTCCTACGTGTACTCGGCCCTGCGCGCCGGGGCCAGCGGCTTCCTCCTCAAGGACACCCCGCCCGCCGACCTCCTCACCGCCATCCGCGTCGTCGCCACCGGCGACTCCCTCCTCGCCCCCTCGGTGACGCGGCGCCTCATCGCCGAGTTCGTACGCCGTCCCGTCCAGCCCCCGCCCCCCGTGCTGGATGGCGTCACCGACCGCGAGCGCGAGGTCTTGACCCTCATCGCCCGCGGCCTGTCCAACACGGAACTCGCCGAACACCTCCACCTGAGCCCCGCCACCGTGAAGACCCACATCGGACGCCTCCTGGCCAAACTCCAGGCCCGAGACCGCGCCCAACTGGTGATAGCCGCCTACGAATCAGGCTTGGTCCACCCCCACTAGCGCACCATGTCGCGGCGAAACGGAGAACCAACCAGGAAGACGCATCGCCGCACCCATCTGACCTAAAGCAGACTCGGGGCGAGCCTCTCGTACACATCAGCGGACGAGGCCAGATCAGGAGCGAACGCCACAGCGCACACATGGTCGGCCCCGGCATCCAAGTGCTCCTGCAACCTCCCACCGATGGCCGCCTCGTCACCCCAAGCGAAACAGGCGTCGACAACGTCGTCCGACCCACCATCGACCAGCGCCGTGTCCTCGTAGCCCAAGACTCTCAGCGAACGCGCGTAGGGAGACTCGGGCGCGCTCAGCCCGAGCGTCGTCCGTGCGAGACCACGCGCCTTCTCCGGATCCGTCTCAAGGATCGCGCCCTGTAGGACGACGAGCAGCTTGTCCGGGCCGAGCCGCTCCCTGGCGCGCCGGGTGTGCTCGACGGGCATGGACGCGGGCAGAGCCCCATCCGCCTTCTCCTTCGCCACATCCTGCATCTTCGGCCCCAACGCGGCCAACAGCCGAGGAAACGGCACCTCGGGCGTCACCACCGCGTCGCGCCCGGCATCCATCCCGTCGAGGTACTCCCGCATCCGCTTCAGCGGACTCGTCCACTCCTGCCCGCTCCGCTCGACTATCGACCCCGCGCTAACACCGACGCCCAGGACGAACCGTCCCGGATAGGCGTCGGCAAGCACGGACGCCGCCCCCTGCATGGCCGCGGGATGGCGCGCCCACAGATTCGCGATCGACGACCCGAACACGATCCTCCGGGTCGCGGCGAGCATCACGCCGAGCTGCGTGAAGACCTCCCGCCCTCCGATCGCCTCGTTGATCCAGACAGACCCGTAGCCCGCGTCCTCGATTCGCCGCGCCGCCCGCCGCCACTCGTCGGCGGGCGCGATGGGCGTCATGAGGCCCACGCCGATCCGTCCGAGCCGCTTCCTCGCCTCGTCCACCGCTGTCATCGAACCTCCTATAATCGGAACGTCCAGCCCGCTTCAGTGGACATTACCGGAACGAGCGCCCCGCTTGTCAATCGTGGATCGGAGGCACCGTGAGCGGCCAGCCGCAGCGCGCCGACGCCCGCCGCAACCGCGACCGCATCCTCCAGGCGGCGTTCGAGGCCTTCGCCGTGGACGGCCACCTCGTCCCCCTCGACGAGATCGCCCGCCGCGCGGGCGTCGGCGCCGGGACGGTCTACCGCAACTTCGCTACTAAGGAAGCCCTCTTCAAGGCCGTCGTGGCGGACCGCATCGACCGCATCGTCGACGAGGCCCAGTCCCTCCTCCACGCCGCCGACCCGGCCGAAGCCTTCTACGGCTACCTCACCTGGGTGGTGGAGCGCGCGATGATCAACCACGCGATCTGCGACGCCCTCTCGACGGACCTCGACGACGACAAGACCCGCAAGGACACAGAGTTCACCACGGCCCTAGACGCCCTCCTCCGCAAGGCCCAAGCCGCAGGCGCCGTCCGCCAGGACGTGACCGTCCAGGAAGTCCGCACTCTCCTGGTCGGCTGCATGCTCATGGAACGCCTCCGCCCTCAACCCCCCCGAGGCCGCATGACCACCCTGGCCTGCGACGCCCTCCGCTCCGCAACGAAACGCAACGAAACAAAACCCCGTAACGAAACCCGCTGCGAAATCTGCGCAACTCCCCTCACCCCCGCCCCCACCGGCCGCCCGGCCCGCTACTGCAGCCCCTCCTGCCGCCAAAAAGCCCACCGCCGCCGCCCCAAACCCACCTAACACCTCCCACGGACCCCGCCCAGGCCCCAAACCCGCCCCCCAACACCGCGCGCCCCCACCCCCTGCGCGACATTCGACCGCTGCGGCCCGGTGCTGACGATCGAGCAACCACGACTCGGACCTGCGGTTCGGCTCCTACAGCCGCCCTTCACGACTCGGCAGCACCTTTAACCGCTGCAGCCCGATTCCCACGCCCCGGCCACTGCGGGCCTGGCCACCACGTCTGAACCTCATGCCTGCACGCCGCAGCCCGCGCGCCGCAGGCCGGCGACCTTGTCCCAAGGATGGGCTGATCAGGGCCGCCGCATCGCGATGGCCCGCCGACGATGGCCCGGCCACTGCGGTCCGGCGCCCATGCTCGACCACTGCAGCCTGGTTCCCGCGTCCCGTGCAGCACGTCCGGGCCTCGTGCCAGCGCGCCGCAGTCCGGTGACCGTGTCTCGAGGACGGCCCGACGACGAGGGCCCGACGACGGGGCTCGGCCATTGAGATCCGGCCACTGCGACCCGTGCCGATACTCGACCGCCGCAGCCTGGCGACCACGATCGGCTGACCCCCAGCCATCTCGCCCAGAGGTTTGTCTCTTGCAGGATGTCTGCGCCTCCAGCGAACCAACGCACCTCCATCCATGTGCGTCGGCGGTTGGACGTGGTCGGCTTGCGTTGTGACGAGTGGTCTTTGCTCTGGGGAGTTGAGGGTTCCGGCGTTGTCGGGACTCGGCGGCCTTGCGGCACGGCACTCGGGTTAGGGGTATGTGGCTCGGCGTGGGTTGCAGGGGTGTCGCCGCCATGCGCCCTCCGGCTTTGTTGGGGTGGCAAGAAATCCGTTGAGATCGTCTTCGGCGTGGGGGAGTGTTGCGGTGTTATGCGCACACGGGAAATACGGGCCAGCTTTAACCGGGACGCGATTACGGTTTACCAGGCGTACGCCCCCGCGATCGGACGTCCGGCCGCTGAGCGCGGTGTGTTCGTGTCTCCGTTCTCTCGACATCGCATGACCTGGATCAAGCCTTCGTTCCTCTGGATGATGGCTCGGAGTGACTGGGCTCGGAAGTCCGGTCAGGAGACCGTTCTCGCCATCCGGATCACTCGAACTGGTTGGGAGGAGGCGCTGTCGCAGGCCGTCCCGACGGACCCTGATCGCCGGGTCTTCCGCAGTTCTGATGAGTGGCGACGCCAGTTCGCCAAAGCGGTCGTTCACGTTCAATGGGATCCCGAACGCTCCCTGCGCGGCCAAAAGCTTGAAGCCCGTAGCATTCAGGTGGGCCTGACGCGGCACATCATCGACCGCTACGTCGACGACTGGATTCTCGGCATCGACGACTGCACTCCCATGGTTCGCAAGGTCCACGGTCTGCTCCGAGAAGGTCGGACATCCCAGGCACGTGAACATCTGCCGAAGGAGCGTCTGTACCCGCCTTCTTCCGGGCTGGCCCGCCGGCTTGGCGCGGACTGACTCCATTGTCTGAGGCGGTGGGGAGGCCGCTGGGGTGGACGTTGCCGCTCCCAGGGTGGGAGGTCAGGACGGTAGGCGGAGGACGATGCGTTGGGAGAATCCGCCGCGGATCGTGGCCTTGGTCGAACGTTGTTCCTCCAGTTCGGCGGGGGTGAGTTCATGCAGTGCCGCGAGGGTGTGGATCACCTCCAGAAGGTCGGCCAGCTCGGCGGGGTCTCCGGTCGCGACGTACTCTCCGGCCTCCTCGTAGAGCTTGGCGCGCAGCAGTTCGGCATGTTCGTCGGGGTGCGCGACGCGGGTCTCCGGCGCTCGGCCGTCCTCGCGGATGATCTCCGGTATGCGGTCCCGGACCAGTTTTTCGGTGTGCTCGGTGCCCTCCTTGGTGCGATGCGTCGTCGCGCCATGGCGACGATCCAGTGATTGGACCCATTTCACTGCGACAGCCGCCGTCTGGACGAGTTCGAGTCGGAGCGCTCCAGGGTCGGATTCGGCGAGCGCCTCGAAGAACTCCTCGGTCAGGATGTGGCGCCATGTCAGCTCTCCGCGCGCCCAGGCCGTCGCGCATTCTTGTTTGGCCTGCTCCGCGCTTCCAGTGAACTCCGGACCGCTGCCATCGGGGAACTCCTGGGTGCCCCACCTTCGGTCCTGGGCCTCACGTTCGGCGGCGACGTCTGTGAGCACTCTTGTCAGCGAGCCTGGTGTTCCCTCGGTCTCCATGCTGGTTGACGCTAGCGAGTTGGATGGTGGGTGGTGCGCTCTCTGACGTCATCTCGTGGGTACGACCAGATCGCCTCC
The DNA here is from genome assembly GCF_039537545.1 of Actinomadura meridiana. NCBI lineage: Bacteria > Bacillati > Actinomycetota > Actinomycetes > Streptosporangiales > Thermomonosporaceae > Actinomadura > Actinomadura meridiana. The sequence goes on along the minus strand of NZ_BAABAS010000019.1, from coordinate 41,091 downwards.
AGGTTCAGGTCGGGTCGGCGTAGTCGGGATCGCAGCTGAGGAGTTCGTGCAGATCGGGCGGGAGCTCGTCCCAGAGCCACTCGTTCAACGTGCCAGGGAAGTCTGCCGGTGGGCGGATGCTCAGGCGGTTCGGGGACACCTCCGTGATCCGAATCGTGATGGGGCCGCCCTCCCACATCGAGTCGCTGAGCCCCCAGAACATCGCGAAGTCGAGGCTCGTGAGCATCAGCTCGTTGGGCAGGGTGTGTTCGCCAGGATGCCTGCCGAGGGGCAGTAACCGCTGCGCCGTGGTCCGGAGGACGTTGAGCGCGGCCAGGTCGTGCGGGCAGGCGACGCCGGTGATCTCCAGCTCGGGCAGCCCGAACCGGTGGAGGCCGCGGGTGGTGAGGTCGACGCAGGTGCAGCCGTTGATGTCGCCGTCCTCGGTCGTGCAGGCGCCGGAGTCTCGGAAGGGCGGCAGGGAAGTGCCGAGCCAGCCGTCGGCGAGGGTGAACTCGGCGATCCGTCCGAACGGGGCGACCGGCAGAACCTCGTTGGACGTGAGGTCGACGGGGACGCCGTGGAGCGACTCGGCGATCACCATCGCGGCGGCGCGGGCGAGGTGAGGTCCCGACGGGAGGTCGCCGACCGGCAGGGTGGACGTCACGCCGATGTGGTGCGTGGCGTTCTGGGCGTGCTCGTCGTCGAGGTCCGTCACACCGCTGAGGTCCCACGGGGTACTCGTGGCGCGGTGACGGGTGATCGTGAGACCGGGGCCGCCGAGACGTTCCGTCACGGCGACGGCGAGCGCGGTGGGGAGCCGCTGCTGGATCGTCGTCGAAACGTCGGCGGGAACTGTGTCGGCGGCGATGACGAAGCCTGCGGTCGCCTCTTCGGGAACCGTGATCGTGACGGGCATGACGGCCTCCTCGTGGCCTGGTACCGGCGTATGCGGTCCAGCTTCGAGGAGGCGTCTCGGCCAGAGCGGAAAAACAGCGCCCTGTGGATAACTTCGCAGGCAACAATCGGGGATGTCGGAATTAGGGGATCAGAATTCGCAGGGCAGGTAGGTGATCCCATTGATGAGGCTTGTGCGCTGCTGCACTGGCGCTTCGGTGGCGTGGAGCTTCGGAAACCGCGTGAACAACTCGCGGAGCAGAACCGTGATCTCGCGGCGGGCCAGGTGGGCGCCGAGGCAGAAATGCGGTCCCGGTGACCCGAAACCCACATGTGAGTTGGGGGAGCGCGTGATGTCGAAGGTGTTGGGATCCTTGAAAACGTTCTCGTCCCGGTTGGCCGAGTTGTAGTAGAGGATCACACGCTCACCGAGACGGTAGACATGCCCTTGCAGTTCGTAGTCCCGGGACACGGTTCGGCGCATCCAGGTCACCGGTGAGGCGTAGCGGACGATCTCTTCGACCGCGCCCGGCAGTCGCCCGTCCAGGTTCGTGATGAGGAGATCCCTCTGGGCGGGGTGCTCGGTGAGCAGCAAGAGTGCGTGTGACAGTGCGTTCCGGGTGGTTTCGTTGCCAGCGATGACGAGGAGTGAGAAGAGGCGTGCGAGGTCCAGGTCGTCGAGGGCCTCTCCGTCCACGTTCGCGTTCGTCAGCGCGGTGACCAGGTCGTCGGCGGGCTTCTCGCGGCGCAGACGGCCCAGGTCGGCCATGAGCGCGTGCAGGTAGGCGAACTTCTCGGCCGTGAGCGTCGCGCGGTCCTCATCGTGCGCGGTGTGGTCCGGGGCTCCGACGGTCAGAACGACGTTCGTGGCGGTGATGACATCGTCGTACTCCGAGTCCGGAATGCCCATCATGGAGCAGATGATCTGAAGGGGCATTGGCGTGGCGACATGTTCCACGAAGTCGCACGGGCCCCGTCCGGCCAGATCGTCCACGATGCGGCGCGCGAGGGCCGCGATGTCTCCGGTGACCCGCTCGACCAGCCGCGGAGTGAACGAGCGCGCGACGATCCTGCGAAGCCTCGCGTGCCGTGGATCGTCCATGCTGATCATGGATCCGCGGTAGGCGGCGGTCTGGGGTGGCGGGTCGACGAGGCTGACCGCGCTTGGTCGCGAACTGAAGATCTCGGGTTTGCGGCTCACCTCGGCCACCTGCTCGTACCGGGTCAGTGCGTAGAACCCGGGCGCGTCAGGGAGCGGACAGAAGACCGGACCGTCCACGGCTCGGAGCGCGGCGAACAATTCGTCCCGCTCGCGTTGAGGTTTCGCCCAGAAATCCAGGCTCGACAGCCTCGTCTCGACATGGGAGGGCACGGTGGGAGCCGCCTTCCGTGGGAAGTCGCGGTCCTCAGGCTAACCCGGCGGCACAACGAAATGAAGCTAAGAGCGGGCGGGTAAGTAAACCCGCCCGCTCTAGTCGGCCGAAGGCCGCACTACACGGCTCCAATAGCCTTACGCGCGTTGCGCGTACGGCGATGTGAAGCGGTACGCCTCAGCGGGCGGACGACTCCACAAAGTGCCGCTCGCCCGGCCCCACGTAGACCTGGCGCGGACGACCGATCTTGGTGGATGAATCGTTCATCATCTCGCGCCACTGCGCGATCCATCCGGGCAGACGTCCCAGCGCGAACATGACGGTGAACATGTTCGTTGGGAAACCCATCGCCTTGTAGATGACGCCGGTGTAGAAGTCCACGTTCGGGTAGAGCTTGCGCTCGATGAAGTAGTCGTCGCTCAGCGCGACCTCCTCCAGGCGCATGGCCAGATCCAGCAGCGGATCGGTCTTGCCCAGCGCCCCCAGGACCTTGCTCGTCGCCTTCTTCACGACCGCCGCGCGCGGGTCGTAGTTGCGGTACACGCGGTGTCCGAACCCCATCAGCTTGACGCCGGGCTCCCGCTTCTTCACCCGCTCGACGAACGAGTCGACGTCGTCGCCGTTCTGGTGAATGCGCTCCAACATTTCCAGCACGGCCTGGTTCGCGCCACCGTGCAGGGGGCCGAACAGGGCGTCCACGCCAGCGGAGACAGAGGAGAACAGGTTCGCCTGGCTGGACCCGACGAGACGCACGGTGGACGTCGAACAGTTCTGCTCATGGTCGGCGTGCAGAACGAACAGCATGTCCAGGACGCGCACGATCTCGGGATCGATCTCGTACGGCTGCGTCGGCAGGCCGAACGTCATGCGCAGGAAGTTCTCCACGTACCCGAGCGAGTTGTCCGGGTAGAGCAGCGGCTGACCGTTCGAGGTCTTGTACGCGTACGCCGCGATGGTGGGGAGCTTGGCGATGAGCCGGATGCTGGACCGGTCGACCTGCTCGGGATCGAACGGGTCGAGGCTGTCCTGGTAGAACGTCGACAGCGCGCTGACCGCGGACGACAACACCGCCATCGGATGCGCCCTACGCGGGAACGCGGAGAAGAACGCGCGGAACTTCTCGTCCAGCAACGTGTGGTTGCGGATGCTGTCGGTGAAGTCGCTCAACTCATCGGGTTTGGGGAGCTCGCCATAGATCAGCAAGTAGGCGACTTCCAGGAATGACGCTTTCTCCGCCAGTTCCTCGATCGGATAACCCCGGTAGCGCAGGATGCCCGCCTCACCATCGATGTAGGTGATGGCCGACGTCGTGGACGCGGTATTGGTGAAGCCGGGGTCAAGGGTGACATGACCGGTTTCTTTCAGGAGGCTCCCCACGACCAGACCCGAGGGGCCCTCGGTCGACTCGGTCACCTCCAGAGGCATCCGTCCGCCTGCGTGGCCGAGTTCGAAATCCGACATGCACGCTCACTCCCAACTGCGTCCGCACCTGCGTGGACGTTCTGCTCTTCATCGTATCCACGTGATCACACACGCCGATCAGCGGTACCTCGTTGACGGAGAGTGCGCGTCGGTGCTCCTGTGGACTCATGACCCGACACAGTGCAGCCGAGCTCGTCGGACGGGCCCGCAGGGAGCTCGCGGACGCGACGGTCCCGAACCGCTTCGTCGAGACGCTGGAGACAGGTGGGATGCCCAGAGAACGCCTGTTCTGGCTGGCCGGGGAGGAGTACCGGATCGTCCGGAGCGACCGGCGCAGTTTCGCGCTCCTGGCCGCACGGTTCCCCGAAGCGCCGACCGGCGAGATGTTCCTCGGTCTCGCGCAGGCCGAGGGACACGCACTGACCCTCCTCACCCAGTTCGCAACCGCGCTCGGGGAGAGTGAGAAGAATCTCAGTGCCTACGAGCCGAAACCGTTCGCGCAGGCCTACCCCGCCTACCTCGCGCAAAGGGCGGCGTTCGGAACCGCGAGCGAGGTCGCTCTCGCCATGCTGGCCAACCTGGAGGAGTGGGGCGCGTACTGCTCCCGCACCGCGCGTGCTCTCCACGCCCAGTACGGGTTCGACGAACAGGACGTCGCCTTCTTCATGTTCTTCGCCGAAACACCGCCGGGCTTCGAGAAACAAGCCCTCGACGTCATCGCGGCCGGACTGGACGCCGGCGACGATCCCGAGGACACCGTGCGAGCCGCCCGACTGTTGCACGCATACGAGACCTCCTTCTGGGAGGCGCTGTCGGAGGGCCTGCCCTTGCCCTGAGCGACAACGGCCTACTGGGGCGGCTCCCGAAGCGTCGGTAGTTCCGCCGTGATTTCGACCAGTGTTCGTTCCTGCACGCCGATCAGCTGCTCGACGTCAACGGGCGGCCACTCCTCGCCGTAGTGGGCGTCCAGCAGCGTGGACAGGGCGACGAGTACCTGTTGGGGGGAGGGACGTTCGTCGGGATCCCTGACCAGGCAGCGCGTCACCAATCCGCGCATCGGATCGGGTAGGCGGGTGAGGTCCGGCTCGTCGTGGACGATGCGGGCGCGGACCTTGTGGCCCGTCCCGAACGGCGCCGAGCCGGTCGCCGCGAACACGAGGGTCGAGCCGAGGGAGAACACGTCGCTGCCCTGCTGGACAGGGTCGCCAAGAGCCTGCTCAGGGGACATGTATGCCGGTGTCCCCAGGATTTCCGTCTGCGACAGAGGCAACGCGTCCAGCGGCCGCGCGATACCGAAATCGATGACCCTCGGCCCGTCCGAGGCGAGCAGGACGTTCGACGGTTTCAGATCCCTGTGGACGATCCCCGCCCGGTGGATCGCGATCAGAGCCTCGGCCAGCCCGGCGCCCAGCCGACACGCGGCCTGCTCACGCAATGGCCCTTTCTCCGAGACGACCTTGGAAAGACTCACGCCACGGATGTACTGCGTCGCCAACCACGGATGGTCGGCGTCCGGATCGGCGTCAACGACCGGCGCCGTGTAGAAGCCGCTCACCGATTTGGCGGATGTGACCTCTCGCCGGAACCTCGCCCTCCACTTGGGGTCGTCCAGAAGCTCCGGTCGGATGACTTTCACCGCGACGAGCCTTCTACTCGGCGACGCCCCGAGGAACACCTCGCCCATCCCACCGGAACCGAGCCGCGCGGCGATGCGATACGGGCCGATCACCTGTGGGAGGTCTGTCTGCATTGGGATCCGATCATGCCGGGGCGGGCTCAATCGTGTCATGCCCTGGCCGTTCGTCAGACCGTGCATCCGTCACGTCCAGGGAAGGGCACTCCGTTCGACCCAGTAGGTCTCCGTTGGGACGCTAAGACCCGCCAGAGCCTCCCTCTCTTCCTCCCCGAGGGACACGTCCGCCGCGGCCAGATTGGTCCACAACTGCGCGGGACTGACCGCGCCGATGAGAACGGTGTCCGCCCACGAGCGGTGCAGCACCGCCGCAAGGGCCAGCGCGTCCGGCCCGACTCCGTGTTCTGCGGCCATGGCCCGCAGTGCCATGGGTGGCTCCACGGCGAGCCGTCCATTGGCGAGCCCTTCCTTGACGAGCACGTGCAACCCCGCGTCGTGCGCTTCGCGTAGAGCGTCCCCTGCGGAGGTCTCAAGGATGTTCCACGTCGACTGGACGGTGCTGAAGAGCCGGTGCCCGGACACCTCCAACGCCATCGCCCTTCGGATCGTGTCGGCCTGCCCTGGACCGGACGTGGAGAAGCCAACACGAACACCCTCGGCCGCCGCTTCCGCAAGGGCCGCTTGGAGCCGAACGTCCCGGAACAACGGACTCGACTCCGTGAGTGAGTGCACCTGATACACCGACAAGTGCCCGTTGAGTAGCTCGCGGGTCTCTCGATACTGAGTTCGGTAACGGTCGAACCCGTGCTCCTTGACCTCGTGCACGGGCGCGTCAGTCCTCCATTCGCCGACGTAGGTGTAGCCCCACTTACTGGAGACCGTCACGTCTTCGCGATGCCGTGCGGCAAGCCACCCACTGAGGAACTCCTCAGCCCTGCCGTAGGACCGCGCCACGTCCACCCATCGGATGCCCGCACCGTAGGCCGCATCGAGCACGCTCCAGGTGGCCGCGCGCATCTGTTCCACGCTTCGGCCAGATGGGAGTTCGGTTGTCCGGCCCACATTGATGTATGCGGGCCGCCCCAGCGCCGCCAGCCCGATGCCCAACCGTTGTATCGCCCTCATCCTCACAGCCTGACACGCCACCCGAGTTCCCCAAGTCACGAAATATCCGACAATGTGTGAAGTTGGTCGCCGGAGTTATCCACAGAAGCGCTTTCCGCTGTTCTCGATGGGACCCGCCGGTGAGACTGGGCGCATCGAAAGTCCATCGCTGAGAAGGGCGGGGTCAATGCCCGCACAGATGACTCGTGACCATTACGGCGCGCGCCAGTTCGCCGTCCATCTCGGGCTCGCCCGATGGCAGATGCGCGTCGGCCGGGAGCACGGAATGCTCCCCGAACCTGATCTCGAGGGTGAACGATGGTCCGTGGCCCTCGCCGCGGAGTGCCGGGGCCAAGGCGAGCACGTCATCGCCAGGTTCGGCGACGACCCGCCCATCGGGTCCGCCAGGGCCGCCACCAGGCTGGCCGCGCGAATGGGCCTCGACGTCGACAGGCGGGACGTCGAGGTCCTGGCCGCCCGCGGAGACCTCAACGTCGTCAGCAGCTTCCGCGGATATCCCGTGTACCTCCTCCACGACCTGGACCGGCTCGACCTCGCCGCTGTGCGAGAGGTCGTCGCCGCCCGGAAAGGCCCGTTGACCGACACCGTCGACGCCGGCGGGGCCGCGATGATCCTCGCCTGCCCCCGCAAGACCTTCAGTCGGATCGCCGCCGAACGGAGCCTCGCGACCGACCGGCTCGGCCGCTACTCCCTCGCCGACGTCCACACCCTGGCCGCGGACAAGGACCTGACGAGCCAGATCACCGAGGAGAAGCGTGAGATAGGCCTGAACAGGACCCGACGCTCGGAGACCAGGACGGAGGACATCATGCGCGGCTGGATGCTCCGCTGCTCGGCGTACCTCGACCGAGAAACCGACCAGCCGCCGGACCTCGCACCCCTCAGCCGCGCGATTCGGCGCCTGCAATTCATCAGATCGGAGATCGCGAAACAGCATCGGACACCGTCCTAGAGGTCCAACGATCGAAAGGCCGTTCCACCTCCAAACTCCGTTCGATCCGACGACAGATCCAAGTTTCACCCCAATTCCAGACGGCCTCGCCGTAGAAGCCGCAGCAGCCGCGCCGAACACCCACTCATCTAAAGCTCCGAGTGACGCGGTGCGGGACGGCGCCTGGGCGCAGGTTTCTGATCTTGAATTTGTCGGGCCAGCGCTGAGAGGAGGCGGTCACGAGCCTCGATTCGGGACATCGTGGGAAGCCGGTCGGGGAGCGCGGACGCGAGCGCCGGAGGGGCGTCGACGAGACCTTCGTCATCGGTCGCGGCCTGCTCCCCCGTCCAGGGGCCGAGGAGGATCGCGCAAGCGCCGCCGGGGTGACGGTCGAAGAGGGACTGGATCCGCTGACTCTCGCTCTCACAGTCGGCGACCAGCAGGAGGCGTCGTCCATCTGTGGCACCGGTGTTCTGGCGGATGGCGAGCTCGGTCTCCAGGTAGGCCAGGGCTGCGTCGAGGTTGCCGGGAATGAAGAGGGCCGCGGTGTCATCGTCCAGGAGTTCGTCCTCGCCAAGGCCGAACAGCGCGGTGGCGTCGGGCCGGGGGATCACCACGAGAGAGCTGTCGCTGTGCTCTTCGAGAGCCGTCAACGCCAGTATGCGTGCGGTGGCCACGGCACCGGGCCCCGTCAGCCCCGTGGCAGGAGCGGCGAAGGGGTTGAGTCCAGTCTTGCAGGTGAACGGAACAGGGGGTCGTGGTTCGACGGTCGTGGTCGTGGAGTACCTGGGCAGGCCCGTCGCGGCGTAGATACGGCGCCGGAACGGGTAGCAGAGCGCCGCGAGCACGGGCAACAGGAGGCCGAGGAGAAGGACGGGTTGTAGCGAGGGAGGCTGTGATTCGAGGGAGCGTGGCTGTCCCGCGGGCTGGCTCGGCTGTGGGCATGAGATGTCCGGGGGCGGGGTCTGCGAGCGCTTCTTCGGAGTCGGGGAGGGAGCACTTGGATCTTGTGCCGCGGTAGACCGGGGAATGGGGCGTTCGGGCTCTCTCGGCGATGAAAACTCACGCTCGACCTTGAGTTTCCAGTCGAATCGGTCGCCGCGACGGGAGAATTCCCGACCACGCCCCGTTCTTCTGCGGGACTTCTCGTTCATCTCCAGCCAGGGGTTCTGGTTCTTGCATCTGTGCTCGGAGTGCCTGTCGCCGAAGGCGTGGGTGTGGCGGCAGATCAGCGGTCTGGACTTGTGCGGTTCGGGGGCGGCGGGAGCGACCGCCTCGACCGGTGCGGCGGCGCTGATTGAGATTACGCCGGCAAGGGCGGTACAACCCAGTACTCCTGTCGTGCAGCGAAGCAAGTCGCTGATCACTACGGCGGACATGGGTTGCGCCAGAAAACGGTTCATCTTCGCCCCGGGGGTCGTGTGGTCACCGTGAGAATGCCGATCGTAGTCACTTTCGCCACCGAGCGTTCAACAATACTGACAGTCAGTGGAGATCGTTTGGGTCCGCACTGGAACGCTCCGTTGATATGACTGGCATCTCCCGAATCGCCCGAATGTTTTGAAGTCTCAAACCCTTGCAAGAGCCGCCCCATTAAGGGGCAATCCCTGCAATCGGGACCGATACGCAGTTGTGTCATCTGTGGTACTTGGCCTGGTATGAAGATCCTGCCACCACGCCCAAGCTGGATGTGGCACTGAAAGTTTCACTCTAAGTTTCGACGCCGCCAATTCGTATTAATTCATTGGCCTGCCCAGAGCCGTACCGACTATGTGCCGATTGGAGAAAATTGCCGGACCGCAGCGGCCAGCGCCCCCGCCCCCCGGATCACCCAACCGAGCCTCCACCCCCGCCATGATCATCGGGGCCCAGACCTCGAGCACCCGGACGGCACGCCCGACCCGCCGACCTACCCGGACCGCGCGTACACCGCCCTACACCCCACTCCACCGGACCCTCCTAACGGCCAGGCACTCTCGGCGCCCGCCCTGCCCACTCACGCCTCCACCCACCCGCCGCTGTCCGCTCACGCAAACACTGACTCGCCCACCCGTCCTCGCCTCACCCGCCGACGGTGAGCGACACCGAGAACCTTCGCCCCCCGTCCGCCGCGAGACCTCCCGTCCATCCAAAGCCACGTGATTCACGAGCGCGACGGCCTCAGGAGCACCGCAACCGAGCACCGCCCAACGGTCGATCCCGAACCACTTCGCAGACGCCTTGATTACCTTCGCGAACGCCGCCAGCCTCAAACGAAGCAGCTGCACGCTCCTCAGCACCGGCCAGGGCCGCCCCAAGTGCTTTACAGCCCGAAGAGCGAGGCTTGCCCAGGCGCCGGCGCCCTCACGCCTTCGCGCCGTGCCACTCGCTGCGAAGCGGCTGCACGCTCGACCACGCCGACCTACTGGACCGCGCGTTCACAGCCCTGCGCCCCATCTGACCTTCCTGACGGCGAGGCGCGCTCGGCGCCCGCCCCGGCCGTGCGTCGGGCGGGCGGTGTGGTGGTGGCCAGGAGGTGGTCAGTAGTTGCGGTGCGCAAGGCGTCCGGGCCGCCGTGCCGGGTCAGCGGCTCGAGTGCGGCGGGGTTTGCGGACGGTCGCCCGATCCAGGACCGAGTGAATGGTGACGAGTTGGCCGCGGACCCGGGTGGTCAGCCGGGGCGACTTCGCTGCCAGGTCGTCGGCGAAGCCGATCAGGACCTCCGGCTTGGCCAACGCGTTGTTACTGACGTTGAGGTGCCGCGGCTTGCGGAGGAGGGGCGAGCGGCGTCAGCGATGACGTCGGCGTCGAAGGCACCGGCCGTGCGTGGGCGGCGGTGTGGTGGTGGCCAGGAGGTGGACAGTGGTTGTGGTGCGCGAGGCGTCTGGGCTGCTCGTGCTGGGTCAGTAGCTCGAGTGCGGCGGGGGATGGTGGCGAGCAGGTTTGTGGCTGGCAGCGGTCCGAGCGGGGTGGGCTGGTCAAGGATCAATCGGGTCGGCCTGGGCTTGTTCGGCTTGGCGAACTGGGCGCGTAGCCGTTGGTCGTTCGGTAGGGCCTTGTTGTGGGGCTGCTTGCCAGCAGCGTTCAACGTGCACGTGTGGTGCTCGGCGCGGCGAGGACTTGTCGAAGATCTTGCGGGGCGTGTTCAGGTCGTGTCCTCGTCCAAGTTGAGGAACGCCGTGTGTTCGGCGTTTGGGTGTCCCTCGGTTCGGGCCTCGCCTCCGGGTTGGCGGGCTGGTGGTGGTGTCTGGCATCCGCGTTGTGCCGAGATGGTGCCCTTGTCACAGATGGTGCCTTGTCCCTCTGAGCGGTTGGCGGATGGAGGTCCTTGGGGGTGGTGGCGGCGAGCGTGCGTTGTTGGCGGGCTGGTGGTGGTGTGTGGCGTTCGTGTACAGATGGTGGCTTGTCTTTGTGGGGGTCCATTGGTGCTGCTTGGGCCGGTGACCGCAACGTGGGGTTTGGCTGCGGTCGGGGGTTGGGGTGTGGAGTTGGGTGGTCTCGGTTTCAGATGGGCTGGTGGGGGCGTGGGTGAGCTAGGCGGCGGGGTGGAGGAGGGTTGGGTGGGCTTTTATGACGTCGTAGATGCCTAGGGGGAGGGTGTCGCCCCATAGCCAGTCGTTGGTTGTGCCGTTGAAGGTTGTGGGTGGGCTTACTGTCAGGAGGCGTGGTTTGGGGTGGGCGAGGGTTATCTCGAATGGGGCTGTGGGGGTTAGGTGGGTGTGGCGGGCGGAGCCCCAGAAGGCGTCGAAGTCTGTTTGGGTCAGGTGGAGTGTTGAGGGGATCGTGCGGGTGTTGGCGGTGGGGCCGGTGGCCAGCCAGGACCAGTGGTCGGTCAGGAGGCGGCGGGCTGTGGTGCGTAGGACGTTGAGTGCGGCTAAGTCGTGGGGGCAGGCGACCTCCGTCATCTGGAGTTCGGGGAGGCCGAAGCGGGAGAGGCCGCGGGTGCGGAGTCGGACGCAGGTGCAGCCGTTCACGCCCTCGGGGTCCAGTTCTGGTTCGGGGGCGGTGCAGCGGCCGTTGGCGCGGAATGGGGGCAGGGCGTCGCCGATCCAGTGGTCGGCCAGTACGAAGTGTTCTCGTTCGGGGGTGGGCGTGAGGATCTGGCCTGTTACGAGGTCTGCGGTGATCCCGTCGGTGGCCTTCGCGATGGCGTAGGCGGCGGAGCGGGCGACCTGGACGCCGCGGGGCTGGTCGGTGATCGGCGCGAAGGCGGTGATGACGGCGAACTCGGTCGCGTTGTTGAAGAAGCGGGCGGCCAGTCGGTCTTCTGGGCGGTGGGCGCGGATGCGTGTCGGGTCCCAGTGGAGGGATGTGAGGTCGTCGCGGGTGGCCTGGAGTTGGGGGGAGCCGAGCCTTCCGGCGATGTGGGGTTGGTAGGAGGTGGGACTTCTGCGGAGCAGGGCGTTCAGGTCGTGCGGGACGCTCCTGGCGGCTACGGCGAACCGGGAGGTGGTCGTGGATGGGATCGGGAACGTGATCGTGGCCATGGCGGTCAGCATGGATCGGTGTCTCGGTCCAAAGCAGTAGAACCGCGTTCTGTGGATAACTCTCTGGAGTCGGGTGTGTGCGGGGTGGCTAACCCGATTCTGGTTCGGTCGGGTTCGGGGCGTCGGAGGCCGTACGTCCTGGGGCGACACGCCGTTCACCACGAAAAAGACCAGCTTCGGCCGAATTCGCGGGTATTAGCGCGGCATCGACGATGTAATCAGGGGAATGTGTACGTTGGGGAGATCAACACTGCTGTGAGCTGCGGGGACGGCCCCGCAGTCCAGCCTTGCGAAACAGGGAGGACCCCGTGGCCCGAACACTGTCGAGAGGCACCCGCGTTACCGGTGCCGAACGCACGCGGCTCGCCGCGGAGCTCGCTCCGCGGTACGCGGCCGGTGAGAGCATCCGCGACCTGGCGGCCGAGACCGGCCGGTCGTACGGGTTCATCTACAACGTGCTGAAGGAGGCGGGCGTGCCGCTGCGGGGCCGGGGCGGCAACACCCGGCGCAGGAAGGCCTGATCCGCTCCCGAGCAGAGGAAGAACGAGCACATGACCGGAAGTCCCCCTCGCCCCCCGGGGGGACGCCGTTCGCTAGGAACGGCGGAACGCCCCGGTGACCTCGAGGCGTCCGTTCAGGCTGGCCAGATCGGCGGCCGCCCGCCCTGCCAGCCAGCCTTCGTAGTTGGACACCGAACCCGCGCGTCCTTTGGCGAGGTTCGGGAACATCGTGTCGACGGCCTCGTCGACGGCTCGGTCGCGCGCGGCCAGCACGGGAAGCAGATCCTTCCCGCCGGCGCCCGCGGCCGCCCGGTCCGCAGCCTCCCGCAGCCGCTCCCCGATACGGGCGGCGTAGGCGTTCAGGAAGGCGTGGCGGAACGACCGTGTCCGTGACCGTCCCCGCGCGTCGCGCCTGGGGCCCGCGTGGACCATGGCGGACGTCGACTGGACGAGCAGGGACGTGAACAGCATTTCCACCGCCGCCAGATCGGCGGGGAAGCCCAGCACCGTGGAGAAACCCAGTTCTCGATGCCATATCGCCCGGCAGCGGTTGGCGTCGGCGACCACTGTCAGTAGGACCGCCTTGGGCGCGTCGTAGGGATTGTCCACCGGGACGCGCCGTCCGGCGGGTCCGCCTGTGCGGCGCGTCCCGGCGGCAAGCAGCGCGTTGTCGATGCTGTGCCGCGCCATCAGTTCTTGGGCGCGCGCGCTGAGCGCCTCGGCTTCCTCCGGGAATTCGGTCGACTCGGCCTTGGCCAGGAGTGCTCGGACGCGCCCGAGCATGCGTTGGTCGACGTCTTCCGTCAGTATTCGTGGCTTCGTGCCGGTGGACGTTCCTGGGCGCGGGCCGATGCTCGGCAGCACCGGCAGGTCTTCCAGAAGGTGGACGAGTTCGATCGCGCAAGCGATGTAGTCCACGCGTCCGACATTCTCGCGTTCGCACCAGGCGTCAGGGTGTTCGTCGTCGTGTTCCCACCACACGTCGGCACCGAGAACGGCGAGTTGTTCGTGCCATCGGTCGTCCACCGTCGCGTTGGAGTAGGCCCGCATTTCGCCTGCGATCGTGTCCGTGGCGAGTCGTCCGTGCCTGGACGTACGGCGGCGGGACGTGAACCGCACCACGTCGGCCGGTTGCCATCCCCGCTCCCACGCGACCGTGACGGCCCGGCGCAGCCGCGCGGCGAGGCACCGGTCGATCGCGAGGCCCCAACCGGGCGCGTCGGCAGGGTCCGCCGTGGCGGGTCCGGCCAGCAGGGTCACGAGGTGGTCGAACGCCGCGGTGTCGCCGTGTGAGAGCGACCGCACCGCCCGCGCCGTCAGGTCGCCCGCGGCATCGGTGAACGAGGTTCGGGGCTTCGGTTCTCGCGGACGCCGCCACGCCTTCCGCACAGCCTCTCCCGTCGTCCGAGGTCACATGGGTTGGACGCATCCTGCCATCTCGGCGGTGCGGTACTCGCCAAGAGCACCGAAAGGGTTTCCCGGACGCGAACGCCCCCGACCGTTTCGGCCAGGGGCGGTGCGGGGCGGTCTACTCGTCCTCGTTGCCGCGCATCTCCTCGACAACGACGCTCTGGTAGGCGCGGGAGGTGTCGGGGACGTAGCTGAGCCGCGCGAGGGCCTTGCCCTCGCGGTTCCTGATCTCGAAGTGGTAGCCCTCTTCGGTCTCGCCGACGTGCGCCACGGCCTGGTCGTGCCGGAGGCGGCACATGGTGTCGACCTTCTCCAACGCCACCTTCAGGCTGCCCGCGTCGCTGATGAGCCGTGCCGGCTCGCTCGTCTCCCAGATCTCGAACATTCGTCGTGTCCTGTCGGCGGTCGGAAGGAACGGGCGGGGCATTCCAGACGTCGAAGACAGCTTGAACCCATCTGGTGGATCTTTCAATCAGTCCAGGTATCAGATTGGGCACTATTCGACGTTGTCCACGCTCGCAGCGTCATGTCCGCGCGTGGTGGGTAGCGGATGCTTTCGTGGGATACCCCTGGGCGGATGGGATTCGCCGCGCATGGCCGGATGCCCTCCGGAACGGCGCCGTGCCCCCGGGGTGGGGACGGACGACCGTCATGAGGCCTGCGTCAGCCTTCTTCGCTGAGGGACACTACCGTCTCCTTCGCCTCCGGTTCGAGGAAACGCAGAAGCGACTCTCCCTCGGCGGTCAGTTCCCGGACGGCCTCTTGGGGGAGGGGCTCGAAGGGACGCAACCGCAGCGTCGCGACCTTCCGCTTGTACTCCGTCTCCCACGTGCCGCACGCGAAGCCGTCCCAGAGGAAGACGGCCCGGACGCGGAGGTTCTTCGTGGTCAGGGACGGCCGGTGCGCGTCGGCGATGACGCGCCTGCGGTCGGCGTGCGCAAGGACGAGACTGTCGAACTCGGGCAGGAACCGCGCGGGTGCTGGCGCGTCCTCCCCGGGACGTGGCGCGTCGGGCAGGTCGAACAGCTCACGTCCCTTGTCGTCGGTGAAGACACGGAGGTCGGGGCGGAGGCGGTCCAGGGACTCGCCCAGCGCCGAGAGGCCGGACCACGTCTGTGCATCGGCCGCGGGCGCGGGCCCGTACGCCGCCAGGTAGCGGAGCATCAGTTCGTCAGTCGCCGGTGTCGTCGCTGGGGCCTTTCCAAGCCAAGCGTCAGCGAGGGTGAACTGTGAGTTACGCGGAAAACCCCACCGGTCTTGGGTGGGGACCATGACCAACGGCACGCAGAGCCGGACGGTGTATCCGAGAGCCCTGTCGTTGACGTCCGGGAACTCCTCCTGGAGCAACGCGCGCACCTCGTTGAAGGTGCGGGGCTGTTCCGCGATGAGCGAGCGGGCCGCCGGGATGACCTTCTCCACCTCTAGCCCTTTGCCGCGGTCGCCCAGGACGCGGAGGCCGCCGTCCAGCATGGGCTGCATCGCCGTGCGGAACGCCGTGTAGTCGTCGCCCGCCATCAGGTGCAGGGTGGCGCGCATCATCGTGGCGCGGACCACTGATCGGTCGTGCAGCGCCGTATGAAGGTCGGACGCCTGGAACCCGTCCAGCCGCGTCCAGAGCCCCAGGAACGGTGGTTTGGGCTCCTGCGCCTGCATCCCGCACAGGCGCCCCACCGCGTCCGCGACCGTGATCGGCTCACGCGCGAGCAGGAGTTGCCTTGCCAGCGTGGCCCGGTTGAGAGCCCGGACGCTGAGAATGTCTGTCACCTGACCAGGATGCCCTTCTGTCCGAGTCGACGCGGAGCGACCGCGTGGGCGGCCTCCCCGGCTGGGGTGAGCGATCGGTCGGCGAGCGCGCCGACGTGGTGGTGAACATCACAATTCAAGATCCAGATCGCCTGAGATCATCGGAGGGACGGTCGGCCGTCACCGCCGTGAGGCACGGAGCCGACCTGGCACGACTGGGGTGGCGTCGTCGCCGGAGGGCCGCGTCTCCGCTGGTCACCTCGCTCCTGACGGCGGGCCGACCGGGCCATCGGATGATCGCGAACGAGCGAGCGCCGCCGGGGTTACGGGAAGAATCCCTTTCAAATGCACGTGCATCAGCTCTTGCACATGCACGCCATCCCTAGCAGGATGAGCGCGGACCTCCCGCACGTGAACTCCACGGAGATCGCGATGAACGCACACTTGAGCGACAGTGACCGACAGGCGCTGCGACTTGCCCAGGACCTCCGCGAGGAGATCAGGGCGGCACTACCGCAGCTGCCGAGCGCACCATCGGTCTCCCCCTTCGTCGACCAGGCGGGGACGCCCAGCGTCCTGCTCCGG
Organism: Actinomadura meridiana; assembly: GCF_039537545.1. Lineage (NCBI taxonomy): Bacteria > Bacillati > Actinomycetota > Actinomycetes > Streptosporangiales > Thermomonosporaceae > Actinomadura > Actinomadura meridiana. The sequence continues at coordinate 25,027 of NZ_BAABAS010000019.1, read as the reverse complement.
TTGGACGCCGACACCGCCCGCGCGCTGATGGCCCTTCTGGCCGGCAGCCGCGCGGAGCCGGACGTCGCGCCGTCCGTGGAGCCACGCCGGGCCGACGGCACCCATGTGCCACCCCCCGTCCCGCCACCGACGGCCCAGGCCGTCCCGGCGGCGCAGGGACCCGTGGTCACCGCGGTGTCACCCTTCGGGGAGCCCGGTTACGAACCCGGCTATGAGCCTGGCTACGAACGCGGTTACGGGGCCGGCTACGCCGAGTCGCCGTTCATCCCGCCGCAGACGTACGTCGGCGAGACGGGCCCGACGCCGCTCATCCCGTCGCCGGTCTACCCGACGCGCTGACGCGACGCCTGCCGTCATTCCGGCGGACGGGCTCACGCCGCTTGGACGCCTGCACAGGCGTCCTGCGTGGGCCCGATCATTGCCGATAGCAGGGTCGGACGGCAGGGTTTCGCGGCTCCCAGCTCTTCGCGCTCCCAGTTCAGCACCTGTGCGTTCCCGTCTGTTCCGTTCGGCGCCGCCGGACCGTGACTTCACCCACACGGCTGGTACTGGCGCACCTCCCGCAGTCCCACGCTTCACGGCCCGTGACCTTCCGGCCCGTGAAGCTTTTTTGTGTCACGGCCCACGCCCGCCTCGGCGTGCTGAGGCGGGCCCCTGGCATCCCGGCCATGGCCGTGGCGCCCGCCCCACACGCCTTGTGAGCCGCCGCCCCTCTCCTCCCCGTGACGCCCGCCCAGAGGGCGCGGCGTCCCGCTGACGCGCCCTTTCCGGGCCACTGAGGCCGTGCCGCGCCGTCCTGAGGAGCCTTGGACCGGACGGCGATCGACCATCGCATAAAGATCTTTTTCCTCTCGTCAGGATGGGTCGACTGGTCCGGAACGCCGTGGGGAAAGGGGTTTTCGCTTACTTCCCCAGAAAAAGATCTACCTGGCCAAAGGTAAAGAAAACCCCCGTTTGGCGAAAGCACGGTAATGCCGTATATAGTCAACCCCAGGTCAGGGTCAATGAACCGTTGACCTGACCAAACACATAGCTGTCGCATCCCGCCCGCCAGGCGGGGTCCAAGTTGCCGAACAGCGGCCGAACCATGCACCGGCCGCGCACCGTGTGGGGCCCGTGAGCCCCCGGTCGGCATTTCTCTCGCTTCTTCGAAGCCCGTGCCACACGCATGTCCAAAGAGGGCCGTGCGCTGTTGGGCGCGAGCGCGGTCCACCATGCCCATGGGCCGTTTCACGCGGGAGTTCTTCGCGGCGGCTATCTCCCGAGTCCTGAGTCTCGGAGCCGTTTCCCCCTGTCCGGATCCCGGCGCACGCCGGGTCGGCGCGGAACGGCAGCCCTGTACCCCGAACGAAGGAATTACATGCAGCAGCGAGCGATCAATGCCATCCTGACCGGCGTCACCGGCACCGCCCTCGCGGGCATGCTCGTGGCCGGTGTAGCAGCCGCCAGTGATGACTCCGCTCCCAGCGAGAAGCAGTTCCTGACCAACGAGGCCGTGGCCTCGCAGCAGCACCGCGTCCCTGAGAAGAACCCCGCCGACGGCCCGGACAAGAGCTCCGACAAGGGCTCGGCCAAGGGCTCGGAGAAGAGCGAGTCGAAGGGCGGCTCCGACTCCGGCTCGTCGGACAGCGGCCGTGAGGAGAAGGACTCCGACGCCCTTCTCAGCGGCAAGACGACCGCGTCCTACTTCTGGGACGACGGCTCCGGCGTGAACGGCGACACCGGTGACCCGGCGAGCGGCAAGCCCATGCAGAAGGGCATGTTCGCCAGCCCGAGCTGGCCCATGATGACCAAGGTCAAGGTCAGCTACAAGGGCCGCAGCATCACCGGGTTCGTCGGCGACCGCGGGCCGGGCAAGCCGTCGCACCGCGGCGTCATGCTCGACCTCGACACCTACACCTTCCGCTACCTGCTGGACGGCGAGAAGCCGAACAGCAAGTACAACGCCGGCGGCGGCGAGGGACACCTGAAGATCAAGTGGGAAGTCCTCGACTGGGGCTCCGGCGCCGGTAAGAAGGGCGCGCCCAAGCCCTTCGGCTCATGAGCTGAGGCCGCGCCCCGGGGATCCGGCGCGCGGCCTCCCCAAACCCGGCACAGGGCTGCCGGTGCATGGAGGATCGGGGATCCCCCGGGATCGAGAGGTCACCGGGGGATCCCCATCTTCAGTTCGGCCTCGCGGGCCAGCTCCCGCGACAGCGCCCGCGCGGCCGTCCGGACGGCGGGCGCCAGCCGGTCGAGGTCGAGCCGGCACACGTTCCCGGTGATGGAGATCGCGGCGATGGCGCGGCGCCGCCGGTCCAGCACCGGCGCGGCGATCGCCGACACCCCGGCCTCCGACTCCTCCCGGTTGACGGCGTAGCCGCGGGCGGCGGTGCGGGCCAGCTCCCGTTGCAGCAGCCCCGGCATGATGATCGTGTGCGGGGTGTACCGGACGAGGCCCTTCGCCAGGACGTTCTCCAGCCGCTCGGGCGGGCCGAACGCGAGGAACAGCTTCCCGGTCGCCGTGCAGTACGCGGGCAGCCGTCCGCCCACCCGGGACACGATGGGCATGGAACGGCGTCCGCTGACCTTCTCCAGGAACAGCGTGTCCATCCCGTCCATCACGGCGAGGTGGATGTTCTCGTGCGTCGCCTCGTACAGGTCTTCCATGTAGGGGAGCGCGGCCTCGCGGAGCCCGCGCGGACGGGGCGCCCGCTGCCCGAGGACGAACAGCCGCACCCCCAGCCGGTAACCCGACTCGGTGCGCTCGACCCCGCCCCACCTAACCAGCTCGCCCAGTAGCCGGTGCGCGGTCGGCTTCGGTAAACCGGTGCGGGCGGCCAGCTCCGTCAGGTTCAGCTCGTTGTCGGCGGAGCCGAAGGCGTCCAGCAGGCTGAGACCCCGTGCCAGGACCGACCTCGGCGGTTCGGCCCCCGTCGCCTCGATGCCCATGTCGATGTATTGTCCGTGCTTCGCCGGGGCGCCGCCACTGGATTGGCGGCGCCCGAGCGCGTTCGTCACCGTCCGGTCCCGGCGCGGCCGCCGTCGACGTTGATCGTCTGGCCGGTGAGGGAGCCGCTGCCCTCGTCGCACACGTACAGCAGCGTGGACACCAGGTCCCCGGGCTCGTCGGTGCGGGTGAGGCTGGGCGCGATCGCGTTCACCGTGATCCCGTACCCGCCGACCGCGCTCGACAGCGCCCTGGTGAATCCGACGAGACCGGCCTTGGACGTGGTGTACGCGACGAGGTCGGGCGGCCCGACGAACGCCGCGGACGAGGCGATGTTCACGACCCGTCCCCACCCGGCGGCCTTGAGGTGGGGGAGTGCGGCGCGGGAGACCAGGAACGGTCCATCCAGGTTCACCCGCATGATGCGGCGCCAGTCCTCCAACGTCGTGCGTTCGAAGTCCAGCGGCGGGTGGACGCCGGCGTTGTTGACCACGACGTGCAGGCCGCCGAACCGGGTGGCGGCCTCCTCCACCGCGAAGTCGACCTCCTCCGCGTCCGCCACGTCCGCGCGCACCGGGTGGAAGCCGTCGCCGATCAGCTCGGCGGTCCCGGACATGTCGGCGAGGTCGAGCCCCGCGACCCGGTAGCCGCGGCGGGCGAGGGCGGTGGCGAACTCGCGCCCCAGCCCGTCCGCCGCGCCGGTGACGAGCGCGACCCGTCGCGGCGCGTTCCTGGAGGACGTCTCGCTCATGGCAGGCAGCGTGCCCAAGCGTCCCGGAACCGACAAGACGGCTTTCTCACTCACTGAAATGCGGGCGCGGCCGCCATGACCAGCCCGGCCGCGCTCAGCCGGTGAGGAGCGGGATGACGGGGGCGAACTGCTCCACCATCGCGTCCGGCACCTGGTAGTAGGTGAAGCCGTAGCGGTCCCGGCGGGCGAGCATCTGCTCCGCGATGTGCTCCGGTGGGCCGACGAACTGGGTCGGCATGTCGAGCACGAGGTCGCCTGCCGACGCCCCCCAGCCGCGCCGCCGGGCGACCGCGTCGGCGGTGCGGCGCGGATCGGGGCCGAACGTGGGCGTCACCATCAGGCTCAGCTCGACGTCGCGTCCGTCCGCGGCCTCCCGCACCCGGTCGACCTTGCGGGCGATCGTCTCGGGAAGCCGCTCGGTGATCTCGTCGGAGATCGTCCCGTCGGGCAGGGCGCGGGGGAGGACGCCGACCGTGTCGGCGAGCCGCCCGCCGATGCCGAGCATGCGGTCGCTCCCGGCGCCGACGACGAGCGGCGGGCGCCGTCCGGGCGGCGGGAAGACCGTCAGGCCGTCGACGCGGTAGTGCTCGCCCGCGAACGTGGTCTTCTGCCCGTCGAGGAGACTCCGCAGGATCCGCAGCGACTCCTCCAGCCGCCCGACCCTGGTCCCGGCCCGGTCGAACGGCATCCCCGCGGCCTCGTACTCCTCGCGGAGCCAGCCCGCGCCGATGCCCAGCTCGAACCGTCCGCCCGACAGGTGGTCGAGCGTCGCGGCCTCCTTGGCGAGGACCACCGGATGCCGGTAGTCGTTGGCGAGGACCATCGTGCCCAGCCGCAGCGTGCTCGTCCCGGCCGCCGCCCACGCGAGCGCCGCCATCGGCGCGAGCTGGTCACCGAACGGCTCGCCGACGAAATGGTCGCGCAGGACCAGCACGTCGTAGCCCAGGTCTTCGGCGCGCCGCGCCGTGTCGGCGAGTTCGGCGCCGGAGCGGATCGACTCGCCGACGGCACCGAACCTGAATCTCCTGTCCATGCGGACGAGCATGCCCGGCTTCGCCGCCGAATCGCTGGCGGGAATCCGACACGGGGTTTCCCTGGCCGCGTGTCGACCGGCGGAACGGGGCGAGTGGCTCGATTCGCCGCCTTTGCGGCGCAAGGGCGTCACCGACTGCCCCGTTCTCACCGGTCACCTTCCAGGCTGCGTCCCGCCGCCCCGTTTTTCAACCCGGGCCCCGGACGCCCGCGGGTGCGGTCACATTCGTCCAAGACGGGCGGATCCGTTGCCCGCAGACTGGGCATGGAGACAACGACCAGGGAGGACACCATGACTCTGGAGATCCGCAGGACCTTCTACCCGATGATCAACTGCGCCGACCCGGCCGCGTCGATGGAGTGGCTGAGCAAGGCGTTCGGCTTCGAACCCATGAACGTCTACCGGGACGACGGCGGCGCGGTCGTGCACGCCGAGATGCGGTACGACACCGGCCTGTTCATGTTCGGCAGGGGCGAGCCGGGCACGTCAGCGGTCTACGTCGCCGTCGACGACCCGGACGCCCACCACGACCGCGCCAAGGCCGCCGGAGCCGAGATCTTCCGCGAACTCGCCGACCAGGACTACGGGTCCCGCGACTACGCGGCCCGCGACCTCGACGGCAACGAGTGGTACTTCGGCACCTACCGTCCCTGAGCAGCGGCCGTCCCTGAGCAGCGGCCGTCCCTGAGACATTTCGTTCTTGGGCGTGCTGCGGGCCCGGATTTGAGAGAATCTCAGCCGTGATGGCGGCCCTGCACCTGCGTGATGTCGAGTTCGGCGACGTGGACGCCTATGTCAGGATGCGCTGCGACCCCGTCATGATGGCCGAACTCGGCGGCCCGCTGCCCCGGGAGGGCATCGAGGAGAAGGTGCGCCGCGACACCCGCGAGGCGGCGGCGGACGCGGCCTGGATCAAGATGATCGTCCCCGATCCGAGCCGTCCCGACGTCGTGGCCGGGATGGTGACGCTGTGGCCCCACGACGTGGACGGCACGGTGTTCTCCGAGATCGGCTGGATGGTGCTGCCGGAGTTCCAGGGCCGGGGCGTCGGGAAACGCGCCGTCCGGATGCTCCTCCAACGGGCGCGCGACGAGAACCGCTGGGGCATCGTGCACGCGTTCCCGGCCACGACGAACGCTCCGTCCAACGGCATCTGCCGCACCCTCGGGTTCACCTTCATCGAGGAGAAGGACATCGTCTTCGCCGGACGGGTCGTCCAGGCCAACCACTGGTTCATCGACCCGAGCACGGACATCATCCCGGCCTGACCCAGACGGGGAGCCCGGTCAGGCGCGCGCGGGACGGGTCACCTGAGACCGGCGAACAGGTCGTCCTCGGTGTCGGGGGCCTGGACGCGGCACTGCTTCCGCACGAACGCCTCGAACGAGAACACCGACCGCTGCATCTCGTCCGGCAGCCGTAGCAGGAAGATGTTCTCCTCCTGGCTCGCGTGCGCGCGCAGCGCCTCGCGCTTGGCCTCCCAGTGCGGCGACACGTCCAGCGTGCTCGTGACGAGCTCGTCGGGGGTGCCGAAGTCCTCGGGCGGGTCGAAGTCGATCTCTATGCCCGCCTCCCGGATGCCATCGAACATGCGGCGGATGCCCGAGCGGGGAATGGCCGTGTAGTACAGCTTGTCGGGAACGCCGGTCTTCTCCGCGGCGGCGAGCGCGATGCGGTGCGCCTGGATGTGGTCGGGATGCCCGTAGCCGCCGTTCTCGTCGTAGGTGACGACGACCTGTGGCCGGTAGTGCTCCATGAGTTCGGCGAGCCGCCCGGCCGACTCCTCCAGAGGGACGTTCGCGAACGCCGCCGGGTCGTCGTTGGTCGACCATCCGGCCATCCCGGAGTCGCGGTAGCCGAGCAGCTCCAGGTGGCGGATCTTCAACAGGTCGGCCGACTCGCGGAGCTCGGCGAGCCGCCGCGCCGCCACCTCGGTCGCGTCGTGCCCCTCCTCGCCGGGCTTCACGCCCCCGGCGTCGTCGCCCTGCTCCCCGTTGGTGCAGGTGACCAGGACCGTGCGGACGCCCTCGGCGGCGCACCGCGCGAGCAGCCCCCCGGTCCCCAACACCTCGTCGTCGGGGTGGGCGTGGACGGCCATCAGCGTCAGTTCGTGCTTCATCCGGACTCCTCGCTCCTCGGCCGTCCACTCTAGTCGCGTGAGCCCGGTAGTTGATCACGGTGGTGACCTTCGACGGAATGGCCCCGATGACGTACGGTCCCGGTATGGGGTCGCCGGTGGTTCTCCTTGACGTGGACGGGGTTCTCAATCCATTTGAAAGGCCGCACCGCGGATACAAACGCAGGCGGTGTTCGCCGAACGGCATGACGTTCAAGCTGTGGCTCAATCCCGAGCACGGCCCGGCCCTGCTCGAACTGGCGGAGTCCACCGGCGCGGAACTGGTCTGGGCGAGTTACTGGTGCGACAACGCCAACGACTGGATCGCGCCCGTCATCGGCCTGCCGCGCCTGCCGTTCGTGCCGATCCCGCGATTCCCCGGCATCGATGAGGGCCGCACGCTCGGCGCGTGGAAGGCCCGCCATGTGGCCGCGTGGACGGACGGCAGGCCGTTCGCCTGGTTCGAGGACGAGCCGGACGCCACCGCGTGCATCGCCGACCAGCCGGACGTCGCCGAACACCTGCTCGTGGAGATCGACCCGATGGTCGGCCTCACCGACGAGCACATCGCGGCGGCCGAGACCTGGCTGCGCGCCCACACCCCGTGACAGAACCGGCGGGGCCCCGGCCGCGTAGGTCGCCGGGTGCCCCGCCGGTGCCGGACGAGGAACGGGCTCAGCAGGTGTTGAGCAGGCGGCCGAGCGCCGACTTCTCCGCCGAGTCCAGCGTCAGGTCGTAGCGGTACTTCACGTCGACCCACGACCTGGCGTACATGCAGTTGAACGAGGCGCTCGGCGGAGTCCACTTCGCCGGGTCCTTGTCGCCCTTGGACTGGTTGACGTTGTCGGTGACCGCCCACAGCTGCGAGCTGGTCAGGTCGTTGGCGAACGACTGGCGGCGGGCCCTCGTCCAGGCGGACGCGCCCGAGCGCCACGCCTCGGCGAGCGGCACCATGTGGTCGATGTCGAGGTCTTCTGGATCGGTCCAAGTCGCGCCGTCGTAGGGGCTGGTCCACGAACCGGCGGTCGCGCGGCACTCGGAGTCGGTCGTGACGCCGGTCCCGTCGCGCTTGAGGACGACTTCACGGGTGTTGCAGTTGTCGCCCTGGTTGATCCAGTGCGGGAACTTCTCGCGGCTGTAGCCGTCCAGGCTGCCCTCGGCGCGGACGGTGAGGGCGGCGAGGTGCTGCTCCGCCGTGTCCGCGCCGGGCGGTGGCGGCGGCGCGCTGGCGGTGTCGGCACTGGTGGTGTGGGCGCTGGCGGTGTCGGCACTGGTGGTGTGGGCGCTGGCGGTGTCGGCACTGGTGGTGTGGGCGCTGGCGGTGTCGGCACTGGCGGTGGTCATGGGCGCCAGCAGGGCGAGGGTCGTGATGGTGATGGCGGTCGCGATGGTCCCCGTCTTTCGCACGGGAGGCTCCATTCCGTAAGGGAGCAGGAGCCGTCAGTATCGAATGGTTCGATAAACGAGATATGTACGTTCGGTTAGCGGACGACACGATTAGGTAACGGCCTCTGTCAAGAAGTCGCCATCAGCTGGGAGATCAACTGTGTGAGCTCCCATTCGTCCAAGACCCGCGCCCGGACGCGCGCCTAGCGTCGGAATCGACGAGAAAGGGAGCCGAATCGTGTCGAGATCACCGCTACTGGACCTGGCCTTCGGATTCATGCCGGCGCAGGTCCTCCATGTCGCCGCCGAGATCGGGCTGGCCGACGCCCTGGCCGCCGGGCCGCGCACGAGCGCCGAACTGGCGGAGGAGACCGGCGCCCACGCGCCGTCCCTGTACCGGCTGCTGCGCGGGCTGACCGTCCTCGGCGCCGTCGAGCAGAAGGACCGCGACCTGTTCGCGCTGACCGCCGAGGGGCGCCGGCTCCGCAGCGACGTGCCCGACTCCATCAGCGCACTGATCAAGCTGTTCTGTGGCCCGGACGTGTGGCGCACCTGGGGCGAGCTTGCCGAGACGGTCCGCACCGGCGAGTACGCCTGGGGCCACGTGACCGGGATGACCCCGTTCGAGTACTTCCAGGCGGAGCCGGAGCTGTCGGCGACGTTCCACGCGGCGATGGCCGAGCACACCCGGGCCGTCGCCCCCGGCATCATCGCCGCCCACGACTTCGCCCAATACGGAACCGTCGCCGACATCGGGGGCGGCGACGGCACCCTCCTCGCCGAGATCCTGCGCGCCACCCCGGGCCTGCGCGGGCTGGTGTTCGACCAGCCCGCCGGGCTCGGCGGAGCGTCCCGCACCCTGGCGGACGTCGCCGACCGGGCCGAGGCCGTCGCGGGCGACTTCTTCGAGTCCGTGCCCGGGGGAGCGGACGCCTACGTCCTCAAGAGCGTCATCCACGACTGGGACGACGAGCGCGCCACCGTGATCCTGAGCCGCTGCCGGGCCGCGATGCGCCCGGACGCCCGGATTCTCCTCCTGGAACAGACCATGCCGGACATCGTCACCCCGGAGACGCGGGGCGTCGTCAACAACGACCTCAACATGCTCGTCGCGACGGGCGGACGCGAACGCACCGAGACGGAGTTCCGCACCCTGCTGGAGGGCGCGGGATTCACCGGCGTCACGCTGTCCGACCCGATCCCGCCCGGCGCCTACCGGATCATCGAGGCCGGACCGGCGGTGTAGCGGCCGCTCAGTGCCGCGTCCAGTCGGGCTGGACGAAGTCGGCGACCCTGGCGTCGCGGCCGAGCAGCACCACCTCGCGGAACTGCCACAGCATCGCGCCCGTCGGGGCGTGGACGCGCCAGTCCGGGCCGAGCCGCATCTGGAGCATGTGTCCGCCGCCCGGCTGCGGCACCCACGCGGGCGTGTCGTCGTCGGCGAGCGTCCGCAGGCTCGTGTAGTGGACGGAGTGCACCTCGTCCGGGCTCGGCACGAGCGGCCCCGGATCGTCCAGGACCACCACGACCGGGGTGATCGCGAACCCGGACATGGCGGGGAAGTCGTCGAGCCGTCCGAGGACGTCGCCCGGCGCCGCGACCAGGCCGATCTCCTCGCCCAGCTCCCGAAGCGCGGCCTGCTCGGGCGTCTCGCCGTCCTCCTGCCGCCCGCCTGGCAGGCCCCACTGACCGGCGTTCCGCCCCTGGTAAGCGCGCCTGATCAGGATCACCGACGGGACGCCGCCGTGCTCCACGGCGCACAGCACGACCCCGGCGCGGCGTGGAGCGGCGGCGTCCGGGACGGTCGTGTGCGCGAAGGAGGCGAGCCGGTCGGCGGCCACCGCGCGGAACGCCGCGAGGTCGCCGAACGGGTCGGGGGAGGCGTCCGTCATGCGTTCGATACTGCCAGGGTGCGCGGGTCCGGGCGCGAGGCGGGCCCCGCGCGCCCTACCCTTGAGGCATGTCTTCGACCTCTCCGATCCGCGTCCGTTTCGCCCCGTCCCCGACCGGCATGTTCCATGTCGGCGGCGCCCGCTCGGCGCTGTTCAACTGGGTGATGGCCGCGCAGTCGGGCGGGATGCTCGTCCTGCGGATCGAGGACACCGACGCCTCCCGCAACAGCCCCGAATGGACCGAGGGCATCATCCAGGCCCTCGCCTGGCTCGGGATGGACGGCGAACAGTACGAGGGCCCCTACTTCCAGTCGGCGAACGCGGGCCGCCACGCCGAGGCCGTCCAGACCCTGAAGGACCAAGGCCGCGCCTACTACTGCGACTGCACCCGCGAGGCCGTGATCGCCCGCACCGGCGACCAGCACAGGGGCTACGACGGCTTCTGCCGCGACCGCGGCCTGGAACCCGGCCCCGGACGCGCCCTCCGCTTCCGCACCCCCGACGACGGCCAGACCACCGTCGTCGACCTGCTGCGCGGCAAGCCGGTCTTCGAGAACGCCGTCCTGGAGGACTTCGTCATCGCCCGCGCCGACGGATCCGTGACGTTCCTGCTCGCCAACGTCGTCGACGACATGAGCCAGCGCATCACCCACGTTGTGCGCGCCGAAGAGCACTTGTCCAACGCACCCAAACAGCAGCTGCTCTGGGAGGCGCTCGGCGCCGAACCGCCCGTCTGGGCGCACGTGCCCGTCGTCGTGAACGAGAAGCGGCAGAAGCTGTCCAAGCGCCGCGACAAGGTCGCGCTGGAGGACTACCGCGCCGAGGGCTACCTCGCCGAAGCCATGCGCAACTACCTGATGCTGCTCGGCTGGGCCCCGTCCGGCGACCGGGAGATCGTCCCCTGGGACGTGATCGTCGACGAGTTCCGCATCGAGGACGTCAACACCTCGCCCGCGTTCTTCGACGAGAAGAAGCTCCGCGCGTTCAACGGCGAGTACATCCGCGCGCTGCCCGTCGAGAAGTTCATCGCCGAATGCCTCCCATTCCTCCAGGACGCGCCGTTCGACGTCGACGTCGCCGTGTTCGCCGAACTGGCGCCGCTCGCGCAGACCCGGGTGGCGCTGCTGTCGGAGATCGTCCCCATGGTCGACTTCGCCTTCCTGGACGAGCCGCCGTCCGACGAGCAGTCCTGGAACAAGGCCATGAAGGAACCCGCCGCCGCGATCCTCGCCGCCGCCGAGACCGCCTACGCCGACGCCCCCTGGAACGCCGCCGAACTGAAGGACCGTCTGGAGCGGATCGGCGCCGAGCACGGCCTCAAACTCGGCAAGACCCAGGCCCCCGTCCGCGTCGCCGTCACCGGCCGCACCGTCGGCCTCCCCCTCTTCGAGTCCCTCGAAATCCTCGGCCGCGACCGCACTCTCACCCGCATCGCTGCCGCAAGAGCTGTACTTATTGGCGGTTGATTGGTGGTGAGGCGCCTGGGGGCGCCTCACCACCAATCAACCGCGTGCGATCGCTGCATCGCTTCGGCTCGCCTTGCGGCTCGCTGCGCGATCAGGTTTCTCGCAGGCTCGAAACCTGCCTTCGGACGCGATCGCGACGGTTGGGCCCTGCGTGGTTGAGGAGATGGTCGGGATTTGTGCGGCCGTGTCTAGGACGCGGGGTGGTCGGTGTCGAGGGCCTGGCGGAGGGCTGTCAGGCGGCGGTCCAGCTCGTCGAAGTCGTCCTGGAGGGGTGGGGGGACGTGTTTGCCGACGAGTTCGGCCTGTTCCTCCACCGAGGCCAGGTGGTCGTTGACGTGGCGTTCCGGGGGGCGGGCGCGTAGCAGGGTCGCCTGTTCGCGGAGGAGGGCCGCCTGCTCGCGCAGCAGGGCCGTCTGGTCGCGGAGCTGGCGGTTCTTGGTGTGCAGCTCCACGAACACCGACACCTTCGCGCGCAGCACCCACGGGTCGAACGGCTTGGAGATGAAGTCGACCGCGCCCGCCGCGTAGCCGCGGAAGGCGTAGTCGGGGTCGCTGTTCACCGCGGTGAGGAAGATGATCGGCAGGTCGCGGGTCTTCTTGCGGCGCTTGATGTCGCGGGCCGTCTCGAAACCGTCCATGCCCGGCATGACGACGTCCAGCAGGATGACCGCGTACTCGTCGGTGAGCAGCGCCTTCAGCGCCTCCTCACCGGAGCGCGCCCGGACGAGATCCTGGTCGAGCGAGCTGAGGATGGCCTCCAGCGCGATCAGGTTCTCCTCGCGGTCGTCCACGAGCAGGATCTTCGCCTTGTCGTCCACGCGCGTCTCTCCGATCCGGTCCCGCCATTCCGGCCGCGGCGGCGCCCACGGCGACCCGTCCGCGGAGCTGTGCCCTCCTCAGCGGACGATGGAGGGCTGCAGCCAGTTCCTCATCACGTCAAGGAGATGGTCCACGTCGACGGGCTTCGGCACGTAGTCCGACGCGCCCGACTCCAGGCTCTTCTCCCGGTCGCCCTTCATCACCTTCGCCGTGATCACGATAATGGGCAGCTCGGCGAACTGCGGCATGTCCCGGATCGCCGCCGTGGTCGCGTAGCCGTCCAGGCCCGGCATCATCACGTCCATCAGCACGACCGCCACGTCCGGATGGCGGTGCAGGACGTCGATGCCCGCCTGCCCGTCCTCGGCGTACAGGACCTCCATCCCGTAGCCCTCAAGGACGCTGGTCAGCGCGAACACGTTCCGGACGTCGTCGTCCACGATCAGGACCTTGCGGCCCGACAGGACGGTGTCGAGGAAGTCGGCGGGCGGCTCCTCCAGCAGCCCGTTCAACGCGGTCTCCGCCTCACCGGGACGCTCCCCGCTCGGCGGATGCCGCTCCGCCGCCAGCCCGTTCTCGCCGGGCGCGGCGGCCACGGCACCGGCCAGGGCCCCGTTCTGCGCGGTGCCGGGCGGCAGCGCGTCCTCCGGCACGGCCTCCTCCTCCAGCGCGGCGGCGCGGCGGCGGCCGTCGCGCTCGCTGTAGCGGGCGGGGAGGTACAGCGTGAACACGCTGCCGCTGCCCGGACGGCTCTCCGCGTGGATCTCCCCGCCGAGCAGCCGCGCGATGTTCCGGCTGATCGACAGCCCGAGGCCGGTGCCGCCGTAGCGGCGGCTGGTGGTCCCGTCGGCCTGCTGGAACGGCTCGAAGATCTCCTGCAACTTGTCGGCGGACACCCCGATCCCCGTGTCGATCACACGGAACGCCATCACGTCGGGGGTGTTCCACAGCGCGGGCAGCGTGAAGTCGATGTCGCCCGCCCGCTCGATCCGCAGCCGAACCTCGCCCTCGGCGGTGAACTTCACCGCGTTCGACAGCAGGTTCCGCAGCACCTGCTGGAGGCGCTGCTCGTCGGTGTACAGCGTGCCCGGGACGTCCGCCGTGACCTCAACCCCGAACTGGAGGCCCTTGTCGACCGACAGCGGACGGAACGTCGCCTCCACGTAGTCGACCAGCGCCGACACCGCGATCCGCTGCGGGTGCGCCTCCATCTTCCCGGCCTCGACCTTCGCCAGGTCCAGAATGTCGTTGATCAGCTCCAGCAGGTCGGTGCCGGAGTCGTGGATCGTCTGCGAGAACTCCACCTGCTTGCCGGTGAGGTTGCCGTCCTGGTTCTCCGACAGGAGCTTGGCCAGCACCAGCAGGCTGTTCAGCGGCGTGCGCAGCTCGTGCGACATGTTCGCCAGGAACTCCGACTTGTACCGCGAGGAGATCGCCAGTTGCTCGGCGCGCTCCTCCAGCGTCCGCCGCGCCTGCTCGATCTGGAAGTTCTGGATCTCGATCGCGCGGTTCTGCTGGGCCAGCAGCGCCGCCTTCTCCTCCAGCTCGGTGTTGGAGTGCCGCAGCTCGCCCTGCTGGCGTTGCAGCTCGTCCGACCGCTCCTGGAGCTCCTGCGCGAGCCGCTGCGACTCGCCGAGCAGCGCCTCGGTGCGGGTGTTGGCGCGGATCGCGTTCAGCGTCACCCCGATCGTCTCGATCAGCTGGCTGAAGAACGCCAGGTGGACGTCGGTGAACCGGCTGAACGAGGCCAGCTCGATCGCGCCGAGCACCTCGTCCTCGAACACGATCGGCAGCACGATGATGTTGACCGGGGAGGACTCGCCGAGCCCCGAACCGATCTTGACGTAGTCGGCGGGCGCGTCGGCGATCAGCAGCGGCCTGCGCTCCTGCGCGGCCTGCCCGACCAGGCCCTCGCCCAACCCGAACCGGATGTCGCCGACACGGCCACGGCGCGTCCCGTATCCGGCGATCAGCAGCAGCTCGGTGTCCTCGCCGCCGTTATCGGCCAGGTAGAACGCCCCGTAGCGGGCGCTCGCCGTCGGCGTCAGCTCCCGCATGATCAGGTCGGCGACCTGCTGGAGGTCGCGGTGGCCCTGCATCAGGCCGCCGATCCGCGCCAGGTTGGTCTTCAGCCAGTCCTGCTCCTCGTTGGCGCGGGTCGTCTCCCGCAGCGTCGCGACCATCAGGTTGACGTTGTCGCTCAGCTCGGCGACCTCGCCGCGCGCCTCCACGGTGATCGTGCGGGTCAGGTCGCCGGTGGCGACCGCGCTCGCGACCTCGCCGATCGCGCGGACCTGCGTCGTCAGGTTGCCCGCCAGCTCGTTGACGCTCTCGGTCAGCCGCTTCCAGGTGCCGGACACGCCCTCGACCTCGGCCTGCCCGCCGAGCCGCCCCTCGATGCCGACCTCGCGGGCCACCCGGGTCACCTCGGACGCGAACGACGACAGCGTGTCGACCATCGTGTTCAGCGTCGTCTTCAGCTCCAGGATCTCGCCCTGCGCGTTGACGTCGATCCGGCGGGTCAGGTCGCCGTGCGCGACCGCCGTCGCGACCTGCGCGATGTTGCGGACCTGGTACGTCAGGTTGGACGCCATGCCGTTGACGTTGTCGGTCAGGTCCTTCCACATGCCGCCCGCGCCCGGCACGATCGCCTGGCCGCCGAGCCGTCCCTCCGTGCCGACCTCGCGGGCCACGCGGCTGACCTCGTCGGCGAACGCCGACAGGGTGTCGACCATCGTGTTCAGCGTCGTCTTCAGCTGGAGGATCTCGCCCTCCGCGTCCACCTCGATCTTGCGCGTCAGGTCGCCCTGCGCGACGGCCGTCGTCACCTGCGCGATGCCGCGGACCTGGTTGGTGAGGTTGTTGGCCATCGAGTTGACGTTGTCGGTCAGGTCGAGCCAGACCCCGCCCGCGCCGGGCACGATCGCCTGCCCGCCCAGCCGTCCTTCCGTGCCGACCTCGCGGGCGACACGGGTGACCTCGGACGCGAACGCCGACAGCGTGTCGACCATCGCGTTCACGGTGTCCTTCAACTGGAGGATCTCGCCCTGCGCGTCGACCGTGATCTTCTTGCCCAGGTCGCCCTGCGCGACCGCCGTCGTCACCTGCGCGATGCCGCGGACCTGGTAGGTCAGGTTGGACGCCATGCCGTTGACGTTGTCGGTCAGGTCCTTCCAGACGCCGCTGACGCCGGGCACGTTGGCCTGGCCGCCGAGCCGTCCTTCCGTGCCGACCTCGCGGGCGACACGGGTCACCTCGTCGGCGAAGGCCAGCAGCGTGTCGACCATCGCGTTCACGGTGTCCTTCAACTGGGCGATCTCGCCCTGCGCGTCGACCGTGATCTTCTTGCCCAGGTCGCCCTCGGCGACGGCCGTGGTGACCTGCGCGATGCCGCGGACCTGGTAGGTCAGGTTGGACGCCATCGCGTTGACGTTGTCGGTCAGGTCCTTCCAGACGCCGCTGACGCCGGGCACGTTCGCCTGGCCGCCCAGCTGCCCCTCGGTGCCGACCTCGCGGGCCACGCGGGTGACCTCGTCGGCGAACGCCGACAACTGGTCGACCATCGTGTTCACGGTCAGCTTCAGCTCCTGGAGCTCACCGGTCGCCTCCACCGTGACCTTGCGGGTCAGGTCGCCCTCCGCCACCGCCGTGGTGACCTCCGCGATGTCGCGGACCTGCGACGTCAACCGCGACGCCATCACGTTCACCGAGGCCGTCACGTCCCGCCACCGGCCCGTCATGCCGCGCGCCGGGGCCTGCCCGCCGAGCCGCCCCTCCGTGCCGACCTCCCGGGCGAACTGGGTGACCTCCCACGTGAACTGGTCGAGCAGCTCCACCATCACGTTGACGGACTTCGCCATGCGCAGCAACTCGCCGCGCATCGGACGGCCCCGCACCCGCAGCTCCACCCGCTGGCTCAGGTCGCCCGCCGCGACCGCCTCCACGACCTGGCTCATCCCGGTCGCCAGGTCGGTCAGCTTGTCGATGATCGCGTTGGCGTCCTCCACGGCGGCGGCCCAGGTGCCGCGCAGCGTCCCCGGGGTCAGCCGTCCCCGCAACTGCCCCTCGCGGCCGATCTCCCGCCGGACGCGGGCCAGCCCCGACGCCACCTCCTGGCCGTTCTGCCGGATCTCCTCCAGGATCGAGGCGGCCTCCGCCACGGCGCCCTCGCCCGGCACGTTCAGCTCGGACCTCGCCCGCCCGTCCCGGACGGCGATGAGTGCCCTGAGCAACGGTTCCAGATCGGCGTCGCTGTAGCGGGGGGCGGTGTCGCGGTACCCGCCGCCTGGGCGGGCGCGAGACGCGGTGCGCGGCATGCTCTCCATCCTCCTGGCCCGCGATCGATCAGACTCCGGACGCTCTCGGTTTCGGGCGGTGTCGGTTTCTCTGCGGTGTCAGTTTTCTGGTGGTGTCGGTTCGGGCGCTGTCAGTTGCGGACGTCGGCCGCGTCGGTCGACACGGACTCCTTCCAGGGCCTTCTCCAGGCCGCACCCTGTACTCTACGTCGCCGTGCGGTGCCGGGCCGGTCGGCCCGTCGGCCGTCAACGGACGGTGACGACCATGCATCCGTCCTTGTAGTCTCCGTGTTACGGTCTGTCGTGTTGTGACGGGGGGACGCACATCGAGGCCGGGCACGGCGCTCCGCCCCTCGGTTCACGGCTCTCGTGGTCGCGTGGTCGGCCCGTCTGACACGATAGCCAGACCCGGGTACTGAACGCTTCGAGCGAGGGACGACCTTTTGGATCGGCAGACGGCGTCGGCGACGTTCCCGTCCGCCGCCGCGGCGGTGGCGGACGCGCGCCGTTTCGTCCGCAAAGTCCTCGCCGACTGGGGCATGGACGAGGTCGCGGACGACGCCGTCCTCGCCACCAGCGAACTGGCCACCAACGCCATCGCCTACGCGGGCACGTCCTTCGAGGTCTCCTGCCACCTGGAGGAGGGCGACGTCCGGATCGAGGTCCGCGACCGCCATCCCACCCGCGGCATCGAGATGCCCGGCGTCACCGCGTCCAGCGGGCGCGGGCTCCCGTCGATCGCCCGGCTCGCCGCCGCGTGGGGCGTCTCCTACGACCGGCGCACCAAGGGAGTCTGGTTCCGGCTGCCCCGGCCCGGCTCCGCGGCCGCATCCGGATCCCTCGCCGCGGAGGACATCGCGGCCGAGCCCGCCCCCGAGATCATCCGGCCGTCCGGCGTCACCGGGCGCGAGGCGGCCCGCGAGTGGGCCCGCGAGCGCGTCCGGCACGACGGCTCCGGCGAGACGGTCCGCGAGGGCGCCGGTCCCGGCGGCCAGCCGGGCGGCGGCCGGTACGGCGAGGGCGGCATGGGCGGTGTCGGCGAGGCGCCCGTCGCCGGTGACCGGCTGCTACGTTCCCCCGCCGCCGTCGAGGCCATGGAGGACGGCGTCGCCACCGTCCGGGAGGTCCTCGGCGCCGAGGGCGCGGCCGTGCTGCTCACCGAGCGCGACGGCCGCCTGATCATCGGCGCGTCCGTCGGAACCGCCACCGAACTGCACCTCGGCGAGCTGTCGGTGGCCGGTCTCGGCCCCGCCGCCCGCGCCGGATCCGCCTGGGTGGCCGCGGACGCCTCCGATCCGGCCGCCGCGGCCCTGCGGGCCCGGTCCCTGGCCGCGGCGCCACTGGAGTCCCAGGGACGTCTCACCGGGCTCGTCGTGGCCGTCTCGTCCGCTTCCGGCCGTTTCGTCGAGGCCGACGGGGCCCGGATCGGCCGGCTCGCCGACGAGATGTCGCTGTCCCTGGAAAAGGCCAGGGTCGGCGAACTGGAACGGTCCTGGCGCGGCTGGCTCAGCTTCGTCGCCGAGGCCAGCGACCTGCTCGCCGGGACCCTCGACCAGGAGCGCACGATGGCGCTCGTCGCCCAGCTCGTCGTGCCCCGCCTCGCCACCTGGTGCGCCGTCTACACCGTCACCGAGTCCGAGCCCGACCGGCTCGCCTACGTGTGGCACGCCGACGAGAACCGCTCCGACGGGCTCCGCGAACTCCTCGAACACGCGGGCGCCGCCCCGCCGACCGACGCCCCCGGCCCCTGGAACGGCCTGGCCACCGCGCCCGACGACGTCCGCGCCGCCGCCGGTGACACCGCGTCCGACCAGGTCTACGCCTTCCCGCTGATCGCCCGCGGACGGCGGATCGGCACCATCGTGATCGGCCGCCCGGCGGGCGACCGGTTCCCCCGCAGCGCCGTCGAGCTGGCCGAGGAGCTCAGCCGCCGCGCCGCCCTCGCCGTCGACAACGCCCGCCTGTTCTCCGCGCAGACCGCCATGAGCAGCGCCCTGCAACGCAGCCTCCTGCCGCCCGGCATCCCCGAGATCCCGGGCCTGGAGGTCGCGGTCGTGTACGAACCGGCGGGGGAGGGCAGCGAGGTCGGCGGCGACTTCTACGACGTCTTCGAGAGCGGTCTGCCCCCGGGCAGCCCCGCGCCCGCGTCCCGCTGGCGGTTCGCGATCGGCGACGTGTGCGGCACCGGCCCCGAGGCCGCCGCCGTCACCGGGCTCGCCCGGCACGCGCTGCGCATCCTCGCCGCCGAGGACATGTCCGTCCCGGCCGTCCTCGGCCGCCTCAACCGGCTGATCCTCGGCGAGGGCGAACGCGGGCGGCTGCTCACCCTGCTGCACGGCGAGATCGCCGCCCGGCACCGCCGCGACGGCGTCACGATCAGGCTGACCAGCGCGGGGCACCCGCCCCCGCTGCTGCTCGGCCCGGACGGCGGCGTCCGCGAGGCCGCCTCCCCGCAGCCGCTGCTCGGCGTGTTCGACGGCGTAGAGTTCCACACCGACACCGTCGACCTGCGTCGCGGCGAGGTCCTGCTGTGCGTGACCGACGGCGTCACCGAACGCCGCTCAGGCAACCGGCTGCTCGGCGACGGACACGGCCTGGAACGCCTTCTCGCGGGCTGCACCGGCCTCAGCGCGGGCGCCGTCGCGGCCCGCATCCAGCGCGCCGTACGCGACTTCGGCCCGGAGCCGTCGAACGACGACATTGCCCTCATCGTTCTGCGGGCGTCATGATGGAGACCAACAATCGGTAAGGTGGGGTGGCGTGGGGCTTGCCTTGCACACGACACGACAGGACGGCCGCGCGACGATCGCCGCGCGCGGCTCGATCGACCTGCACTCCTCCGACGAGCTGCGCTCCCGGCTGACCGAACTGGTGGACGCCGGCGAGCGTGCGGTCGTCGTCGACCTCACCGCCGTCGACTTCTGTGACTCCTCCGGCCTGAACGTCCTCGTCCGCGCGTACAAGCACGCGCGGGCGCAGAACGCCACGCTGACCGTCACCGGCGCCTACGGCCGGGTCGAGAACGTACTGCGGACCACCGGCCTCGACCGCTTTCTGATCGACGGCCCCGCCGAGGAGGCTTCCGCCGATGGACGGTGAACGAACGATGCGGAACGGCGAGCGGGCGGGGTGACCGACCCGATGACAGAGACGACGCTGCGGGCCGCGCCCCAGACCGAGGCGGTCGAGTACGCTCGGCGCCTCGCCGCCCGCACCATGCGCACCTGGGCCCTGATGGACCGCGAGGAACTCGTCACCGCGATCGTGGCGGAACTGGTCGCGAACGCCGTCCGGCACGCCGGAACCGCGCTGGAACTGCGGCTGCTGCGGGGCAGCGGCCGGGTCCGCGTCGAGGTCCGCGACCGCGCCGCGCAGCTGCCGCGGCTGACCGTCCCCGGCCCGCTGGACGAGTCGCACCGCGGCCTGTTCATCGTCGACCGCTTCGCCAACTCGTGGGGCGCCGACCCCGTCACCGGCGGCAAGGTCGTCTGGGCCGAGGTCGACATCTGACCGCACGTTTCCGTTACTGGAACGCGCCGTCCCGCAAGGTCTCCCGCTTCGGCCCGCCGCGCGGCGGCGCCGGGGTCAGGCGGACTTGCGGTACAGCTCCGCCACCAGGAACGCCAGATCCAGCGACTGGCCCCGGTTGAGCCGTGGGTCGCACGCCGTCTCGTACCGCTGGTGCAGATCCGTCTCGGCGAGCCCCTGCGCGCCGCCGACGCACTCGGTGACGTCGTCGCCGGTGAACTCGATGTGGATGCCGCCCGGGTGCGTGCCGAGCGCCCGGTGCACCTCGAAGAAACCGGCCACCTCGTCCAGGACGTCGTCCAGCCGCCGCGTCTTGTGACCGCTGGGCGCCTCGAACGTGTTGCCGTGCATCGGGTCGCACAGCCACGCCACCGGCGCGCCGCTCTGGTGCACCTTCTCGATCAGCGGTGGCAGCGAATCCCTGATCTTGCCCGCGCCCATCCGGGTGATGAACGTCAGCCGCCCCGGCTCGCGCTCGGGGTTCAGCCGCTCCATCAGCGCCAGGGCGTCGTCGGCGGACGTCGTCGGCCCCAGCTTCACCCCGATCGGGTTGCGGATGTGGCGCAGGAACTCGACGTGCGCGCCGTCCAACTGCCGGGTGCGCTCGCCGATCCACAGGAAATGCGCCGACACGTCGTACGGCAAGCCGCTGAGACTGTCGATGCGGGTCAGCGCCCGCTCGTACTCCAGCAGCAGCGCCTCATGGCTGGAGTAGAACTCCACACCATGGAACTCGTCGGGATTCACCCCGCACGCCTTCATGAACGTCAGCGCCCGGTCGATCTCACCCGCGAGCTGGTCGTAGCGTTGCCCCGCAGGGCTCCTCGCCACGAAGTCCTGGTTCCAGGCGTGCACCTGGCGCAGATCGGCGTACCCGCCCTTGGTGAACGCCCTGCACAGGTTCAGCGTCACCGCTGAGCAGTGGTAGGCCTTCAGCAGCCGTCCCGGATCGTTGCGGCGGGACGCGGCGTCGAAGTCGAACCCGTTCACCGCGTCGCCCCGGTACGCGGGCAACTCCACGCCCCCGCGCGCCTCCAACGGCTTCGACCGCGGCTTGGCGAACTGCCCCGCCATCCGGCCGATCTTCACGACCGGCACGCTCGCCGCGTAGGTGAGCACGACCGCCATCTGGAGCAGCGTCTTCAGCTTGTTCTTCACCGCGTCGGCGTTCGACCCCTCGAACGTCTCGGCGCAGTCACCGCCCTGCAACACGAACGCCTCACCGCGCGCGACGTCCGCGAGCTGCGCCTTCAGCTGGTCGCATTCGCCCGCGAAGACCAGCGGGGGCTGCGCGGCGAGCTCGGCCGTGACGGCCCGGACCTCGTCCGGATCGTCCCAGTCTGGCTGCTGGAGAGCCGGGAGGGCGCGCCAGGCGTCCAGATCCCCGGTGGCGGGTGTTGTACTCACGACGCAAAGGCTATGACACGCCCGACCCTGCCGGACGACCCGATCCCCAGAGCCGACACGGCCGGAACCGGAAACCCGACCCGATCACCGGCCCGATCAGCCCGGACCCGCCGCCCGGCGGCCTGAGCCGGATACACGAACGGGCGGCCCCGTCTCGTCAGGGACCGCCCGTTTCGCCGATATCGGCCCGCGCTCACGCCGCCCGGCTCCCCGCCGCGGCGCGCACGCGGTCCGCGGACGGCCCGGACGCCAACGCCCGCCGACCGCTCAGATCGGCCTCGTTCGCCAGCTGCCGCAACCGCCGCAGCGAACGATCGGTGATCTGCCGCACACGGTTGTGGCTCAGGCCGTAGCGGGCGCCGATCTGCGCGTACGACAGCGGCTGCCCGCTGTCCATCCCGAAACGGGCCCGCAGGATCGCGGACTCCCGTTCTGGAAGGCGGTCGAGAAGCCGCGCCAGGCCCTCGATGTCGTCCAGCGCCAGGATCTCGGCCTCCGGGGTCACGGCCTCCGGATCTTCCAACAGGTCGCCCATGGGGGTCTCGCCCGCGTCGTCGACGGTCGCGTCCAGGCTCGCCGGGTCGCGCCGCCACCGCAGCAGCTCGTCCACATGGTCCGGGTCGGCGCCGAGCACCCCGGCCAGCTCGTCCCGGGACGGCTCACGGCCGAGCTCCCGGCCCAGCTGGCGCTCCGCGCGCCGCAAACGTGACAGTTCCTCCTCGACGTGGACGGGCAGCCGGATCGTGCGGGCCGTGTGACTCAGCCCGCGGCCGATCGCCTGTCTGATCCACCATGTCGCGTACGTGGAGAACTTGAAGCCGCGGCGGTAGTCGAACTTCTCCACCGCGCGCATCAGCCCCAGGTTCCCCTCCTGAATGAGGTCGATGAGGGGCAACGAGTCGGTCGGATATTTACGGGCGATCGAGACCACGAGGCGCAGATTCGCCTCGACGAAACGCTGCTTCGCGCGCAGCCCCGCCTCGGCCAGCTTCTCCAGCTCCACGACGGAAACGCCCGCGGGGACGTTCCCCTCCTCAAGGAGCTGTTCGGCGTACAGGCCCCCCTCGATCGCCTTCGCCAGATCGACCTCCTCCTGCGCGTCGAGCAGAGGGGTGCGGCCGATCCGGTCCAGGTACGCTCCCACAAGGTCCTTGTCGGGAACGTCGACCCTGTCGCCCTTGGTACGGGTTGCAGCCATCCTGACCCTTCTCCGGTGCGATCTCCCTAAGAGGAGAACGCTAATTACCGCTCTGTGATTCCCGGGTGGGGAATACTGCGAACCTGTTAGCCGCTCTAGGTCCTGATACCCCGACTGAGGAGAAACCGACATGGCGACGGTCACACTCACCGCGGACAACTTCGATGAGGTCGCCCAGGCCGACGGCATCGTCCTGGTCGACTTCTGGGCGGAGTGGTGCGGGCCGTGCAAGAGGTTCGCGCCCGTCTTCGAGCGGTCCGCCGGCAAGCACGACGACATCGTCTTCGCGAAGGTCGACACCGACGCCGAACCCGAGCTGTCGCAGCGCTTCGGCATCAGGTCGATCCCGACCCTGATGGCGATCCGCGACGGCATGATCGTCTTCGCCGAGCCCGGGGCGCTGCCCGAACCGGTCCTGGAGAACGTGATCGAGCAGGTGAAGGGCCTCGACATGGAGGACGTCCGCAAGCGCGCGGAGTCCTGAACCGGCCAACCCGCCGAGGCAAGGGTTGCCTTCCCGGGAAGGAACGCTGACCACCGGGCGGCAGCCGGACGGCGCGTCGGCAAAGAACCGGACGGTACCGCCCGTAACACGGTCACCATGCACGATGATGGACCCGTGCTCGCCGATGTCGTCCGATACCTGGTGTGCCCCGTGTGCGAAGCGGGCCTGGAACAGGCCGACCGCACACTGCACTGCCCCACAGGACATGCCTTCGACGTCGCACGGCAGGGTTACGCGAACCTTCTGCCTGGCAACGCCCGCCCGGGAACAGCGGACACACCGGAGATGGTCCGCGCGCGAGACGAGTTCCTCCGCGCGGGCCATTTCACCGTCCCGACCGAGCGACTCGCCCGAAGCGTGTCACGCGCCGGACCGTCCCTCGTCGTCGACGCGGGCGCCGGAACCGGCCACTACCTGAGCCGCGTCCTCGACCGCACCCCGGACACGGCTGGCCTGGCCCTCGACATCTCGAAGCACGCCGCACGCCGCGCCGCGAAAGCACACCCACGCGCGGGCTCCGTGGTCGCCGACCTGTGGCGCCCCCTCCCGATGCGCAGCGGCGCCGCCGACGTCGTGATCAACGTCTTCGCACCCCGCAACGCTGCAGAGTTCCACCGCGTCCTGCACGACGACGGCCTCTTGTTCACGGTCACCCCGTCTCCCAGACACCTCGCCACGCTGGTGAAGCCGCTCGGACTGCTGTCGATCGACAAACGCAAGACCGAACGCACCGACGCCGCACTGGCCGGATACTTCAAGCTGGACTCGCGCCAGGAACTCGAAACGGAAGCCGTCCTGACCCACGACGAGGTCGTCACCCTCGTGGGCATGGGCCCGAGCGCTCACCACGTCCCACCAGAACCACTCCGGGAAAGACTGAAGCAGCTGCCGGACCCCGTCCCGGTGCCGCTGTCCTTCGTCCTGTCCACCTACCGCCGCCTGGAGTAAACGGGCCCGGTCGGCCACGGCAAAGAACACCGAACCGAAAACGTCAGCGCGACCCAGCCTCCGCGCCCGCGAACCACGTGGCCAGATGACTGGTCCCGGACGACCGGCCGCAACGATTTGACGGTCGCGTTCGAGCACCTTAATGTCACTGCTGCCCCAAGAGACGCGGGACGCCACCAGGCGGCCGGTCTCCGGGGGAGATGCGGGTCTCAGAAGGTGGTCCGAGTTCGTCTCGGACTGCTGTAAGATAGTCCGCACAGCCTGAAACGGGATGCAGGACGCCGCAAGGCGGCCGGCCCGTAGGGCGCCCCCCACGAACTGATCTTTGGTAGGTCTTCGCGGCCTGCTGGGTGTTGGTGTGGGGACCTGGTTCGCTTCCGTCCGTCAAAAAGATCTTCTCAGATCCTCTTGACAGCAGCGGCGAATCGGGTAAGTTAGAAGGGTTGCCCCGAAGCCAGGGACGCGGAAGCGGGTCTGGTCCGGTGGGTGTCCGTTTCTTGAGAACTCAACAGCGTGTTAAAAGCCAGTGCCTTTATACGGCCCGGTTCCTCTTGCGAGGGTCCGGAGCCGTCCCCGTGGCCATCCTGTTCAGGGTGGTCAGGGATTTCTTTGAGGCATAGCAGCCCGGTTCCTTTTTGGGGGTGGGTTGTGTTGCTGGGATGATTTTCCAAGGTTTGGCTGGCTGGGAGCTTTCGGGTTTCTGGTTGGTCGTGTGGCCTTAATGGAGAGTTTGATCCTGGCTCAGGACGAACGC
>NZ_BAABAS010000018.1:0-142808 GCF_039537545.1 Actinomadura meridiana | reverse complement strand
CCCGACGATCAGGGGTGTTGCTCAAACTCATCGACAAACGTTGCCGCTAGACGCGGACGAAACCATGCGAGCCTTGGCCTTGATCGAGGCTGCCTGCGTCGCTGCTGCGATGGCGTCGCGGTCGAGAGACAGGCCCATGTCTTCGCAGTGTCTGCTGACGGTATCCACGCTCCTGCTGATCTCCCGCGCGATAGCGTTACGGCTCATACCCTCCGCGCGCATCGCACGCGTCTGCTCCCGCTCCCGTTGGGTGACTGGCGGTCCTGCCATGGCCGCCTCCGTACGCGCGAGGGAAGTGGGTCGTCCGGTCGATCGACCGGTTTGAAGAAGGAGCTGAGGTGCTCGGTTACGCGGGTTATCCGGACTGGCGGGACATGTCCGAGTACTTGGTGCATCTGACGGACGAATTCGCGATGAATGCGATCCTCCGGCAGCGTGCGATCAAGGCGATGAAGGCGTTCGGGGCAGCGACGAACGTGGCTGGACTCGGGGACTCGCAGCAGGCGGCCTGCCTAAGTGAGATCCCCCTGGATCGGCTGGACCGGTTGGTCGAGCGGCATGGCGAGTGGGGGTTGGGGTTCCTCAAGTCCTACATCCGCTGTCGTAATGGCGGCCCCGTGTGGTATACGCATCGCGACTCGGACTTGGCCGAGGCCGTCTTCCAGACGGTCCGTCAGGCGATGTGCGGCGGGGTTGATCCGGAGGATCCCCTCTGGAAGCTCACTCCGTTCATCGACAAGACCGGTGCCTGGGACGGGGGCCGCTATGAGTTCGAGTGGGAGCGCGAGTGGCGGGTCCTCGGAGACCTGGAGTTTTTCGTCGGCGACGTCGAGTTCCTGATCATCCCCGAGGTGCAACAGGCGAGCATGCAGGCGTGGTGGGACAGGAACTTCGGCGAGATGATGCCCCCGGTCATCGACATCACCTGGGAGATGGGCCGGCTGCAAGCGGCTCTCATCGACTACAAGCTGTCCGAGGACGAGGCCGCCTGAACAGGTGAGCCGCGAGATGCGCTCAATCAGGAGAACGGTTACACCGGGATCATGTCGATGAGCTTGTGGGACTTGAGGGTGTCAACGTCCGGCAGCGCGCCCGTGTCCCATCGGATCGACCAGATCACGGGGTCGGCAGCACGTACGACGGCTCCAAGGTCGTCCAGGATGGCCATCACACGTTCGTGGCGGAGCTGAACCTGGCCTCCCACCGATGCCTCGTCCCAGATGTCGGCGTGCTTACTCGGATCCTTGGCATAGGCGACCACGTGATCGTCGGCGAAGCGTACCCGCTGCTCCTCAGTCCGGAGTTCGCCGCGCTGATGGGTCAACAGATGACGGAGGTCTCGGACGAACCTCACCCGGTCGGTCTCAACGTTGTTGCCGAGTTCTTTGTGGAAGCGGACGAGTGTGCTCCACCCCGGGCTTCGCTGGGCCCCCTCCGTGTGGAGGCGCATCCGGTGTTTCTGTCCCGCTTTGTCCGTCCACCAGTACCTATCGAGAGCCTCCTGTCCGGCCTGCTCCAGGTAGACTTCGAAGAACGTCACCGCTTCCCTGATCACGGTGCCACGGACGATCCACTCAAACTCATCCGGCCAGAGCCCATCCACAGCGTGATGGAACGCGTCGGCCTGCTCATAGCCGCTGGAATCTTCAGGATTGAAGTTGCGGTTCGCGGTCTCGCCAGCCGCAGCCCAGTATTCGTCGAACCCTCGATTGGCCCAACCCAGTGCCAGCTTGGCGAACGCCCTGATCTCAGTATCGGTTGCCTTCCACGCCTCGAAGGCTCTGCTGGCGGTGCCCGTACTCTCGTTCCAGCCCACGTTGCCGAGGGTAGAGCTGACCAGGTCCCTGAGCACCTGGATATCCGCCGTGAGATGGTTGAGCTAGAGCCATGAACTGGGCGGATGGATCCCGGTGCGCACCGCAACATTCTCGGTGGCGACAGCCTCACGATGGGACAGCTCCAGCGGGGGCATTGGTTCAGTGGCAGAACCAGCATGTTGATCACAGTATGTGCAACGCGGGTACGCAGGTCACGCCGCGTTTCCACGGGCTTTCGCCTCGGCCTGAAGACGGCCTGCTCGGTGTAGCGGTACTAGCCGTCCGAGCCGATCATGATGGGCGTCAGTCAGCCCCGGGCGATCCAGTAGGCGGACCGTCCGGGGGCTGAGCCGTGCGGCCTGGTACGCCTCCCGAAACGTCAGCGGGACGAGCCGGGGGTCCTGCACGCTCATCGCTCCGCGTCCTCCAGAAAGGCGTCGGTGGCCTGCATCGATGAGGTGCGTGACCGCCCTGGCGGTGCCCTCGACCGTGACACGCAGGCTGGCGGCCGGGCCCGGACGATCTCAATGTGGACCACCGCCCGGTGGATAACGCACGGATCGATGGACGACTCGACCAACGGAAACCAGCTCTACACGGCGACTAGATCATCGCACTGGGAACAGCCACCGTCTCAGCTCCTCTTGGAGGAGGCTGTGGAGGGCTTCAGGATGGTCCACGTGGTGGGTGCCGATCCGGATGGTGCGGACCCCGCAGCGGTCCCAATGCCGGTCGCGGTCGGCGTCGTCGGCCTTGCGCGTGGCCCCGTAGTGGTGGGGGCCATCCACCTCGATGACGAGTGCTCGCCCGTTCCCGATTACGACGAAGTCCGGGCTACGGACGCCGGCATCTCGAAGTTTCGCGCCGGGGAGAGGCAGGATGGCCAACGCCTTCTCCGGCGGACACTTCCGTTGGATGTCCACGAGCAGCTCGTAGACGACGACCTCGGCGCGGCTGGTGAAGGTCAGTCCGTCCCGGGTGGGGTATCCGCCGTCCGCTCGTTCTCGCCGGGCTTGGTTCGTCGCAGGTGCCGTGATCTCCTGGAGGGCATTGTTGCGCCAGTCCGGGGCTACCGATGGCAGAGGCTCCAGCATGGGCTCGATGACCATGCTGAGGACGTCTTGCCGTTCGTGCCGCTTGAGTACCCTCTCCAACTCGGCCCAGATCCGTTTGATCAACTCCTGTGTGTACTCGTCCTCCGAGCGACGGGGTACGTGGAGGACGGCCTCGTAGGAGGCGTCGGTCCAGTTATCGCCGGGGTACGGATGAAAGTACCCGCCGTCCCGGCGAAGGGACAGTTTGGCCTGGAGTACGAGCTGCTGGGCGAGTTCGTCCCCGGCCTCGCCCAGCAGGTGATGGGTCTGGCCCAGTACGCGGTCGAGGTCGTCCTCGGCGTCGTCTTCGAGGGGCATGACGCCAAGGATCTCACCGGACGGTCTGGCCTGTGGAGACCACAGGGAGCCACTCGCATAGGTCGGCGTTCACCGTGGTCGCCGTACTCCGGTTGCGCGGCCTGTCCTCACTGCGACGGCCGCGTCTCCGTACCCACGCTGAGGCCGCCAAAGGCGGGCCGATAAGAGAGGACGAAGCCGCTGCCAGTCCTTGCCCCTGCTGCTCGTACGGCTCTCCGTATCCGGCCGCTGTCCTGTGCGCTTGCCTCAGGACGGACTCTGTCGAGAGGACGGACCGTCCTCCTGGACCCCCGTATGAGGCACGGTCAGGTGACACCCGTCGAGATTTTTAAATGTCTCAAACAACGGACGTGATGGAGAGTCGGTGTCCGTCTGGGTATCGATTCGGTCTCGCAACTGCCTTCTTCCTCAGGAACCCTATGAACAATGCTCGTGCTGGATTTGTCGAGCTTGATGGTTGCCTGGGTAAATGGTCGCGCCGCATAGCCGGCCACGAAGAGGAGTGCCATGCACACCCGATTCGAGCTGCCCGATGAGCTGTTCTCCTGTGGGCTCACCCCCGGGCGCTCACTGCGCTGGTGTTTGCACTATCGCGTGAGGAGAGCGACCGCGGCTGCCTGTACGCCAATGAGTTGGCCGAGGCCACCGGCATGCCGTTCCACACCGCGCGCCGAGCCTTGGGTGAGTTGAGGGGGGCGGGTTTCGCGGCCTTCTCGATGACGAGTGAGGGCGGCCGGATCCAGCACCGCTGGGCGTTTCATTGGTCCGCCCGCCGGGCCGCCTGAAACTTCGGCGAGAAGTTTGCTCGGGTCGCTGTGCCATCCCGTGCGGCATCACTGAAGGGGTGGAGAACGTAAACGCGAAGAGCGGCCCCTTAGGCTCCCCAGCCAGGCCGCTCTCCACCGAGATTGAAAGGTCAACTATGTTGACTATATCGCAGAGCGGTGACCTGCTCACTCTGGCTGACAACGGTGGCCAGACCGACGAGCCGCTGAAGCTCACCCTGATTCCGTTCCAGAACGTCGAGGAGACGGTCCTGGACCCCGACCCCGTGCTCGCCAGCTACGGCGTCCGGCGGGGCACCGGCAAGTGGTCGAAGAAGCCCTCGGTCTACGGGGCCTTCACCGAGTACTCCTACGGCATCGAGACCACCATCGACACCCCCGGCGTGAAGGTCATCCCCTACCCGATCGACGAGCCGGTGGAGGCCCTCCAGGTCGGCGTGGTGTGCTCACTCGAGTCGGGCCTGGTCGTCATCGACGTGGACGACCCCGAGGCGTACGCCGAGTCGGACCTGGGAGACGACCTCCCGCTGGAGCTGGCCTACACCCGCCGAGGCCAGGGCGGCCACATCTACCTGGACTACCGCCACGTCCCGCGCGAGAAGTGGCCGGTGCAGGGCCCCATCCAGGGCGGGGACATCAAGTCGGCTGGCTTCGTGGCCGCAGCGGGCAGCCTGCACTACTCGGGGGACCGGTACGGGCGGGCGGACGGGGACATCCTGGTCGTCACCGAGGAGGAGGTGGAGTCCGTCCTGAAGGCCAAGCGTCAGGCCACCGGCTCCTCCCGCCCCGGTGCGTACCGAGGGGACGGCCACAGCGACGACGACCACCTGGCCCGCTCCACCTACGGGTGGGTCTTCTCCGGTCTAGACGAGGCCGAGGTCCGGGAGCTGTGGCAGGAGCTGGCGGACGAGATCGAGGACCCCTCCTGGCCGTTCACCGAGCGGGACTTCCAGCGGCACTACCGGGGCGCTGTCCGCAAATACGAGTCTTCACAGGTCACAGAGGTTTCCGGCAGCAACCTCTTCACGGCCGCCGAGCCTGGAGACCTCCGAGAAAGGCTGCCGGAAACGCTCCTGACCAGGCTCGATGCACTTACCAAGCCCATGGGCGTCCCTCGCTGCGAGGTCCTGGACGACCCCGAGGCGATCGCGAAGAAGATCAAGGCCGAGAACGACCCCGACCGCTGGTCCCGGGACTGGAAGGAACGCGTCCCCGAGGGCGCGCAGGCCGTCTTCACGCGCATCGCGTCCCTGCGGGCGGACGGCATCAAGACCAGCCCGCACGCCGAGTGGCTGAAGGCCCAGGACCCCACCGGGGAGATCCGGGAGTACCTGTCCAACGCCGAGTGGGTGATGGCCGAGGTAGACGGCGTCTACGAGGTGCTGCGGGACCGCCTCCTGCCGGAGGCCGAGGCCGAGATCTGCGTCTGCGGGACCAAGGTCGTGAAGCGCAACTTCGCCGGGGCCGCCCCCGACCGGTGCGTCCACGTCGGCCCGCGCTGGTCCAAGGCGGAGCGCCTGGACGCGGTCTTCACCGCCCAGATGCACCTGACCTCCCTGGCCCGCCAGGCGTCCTTCGGCGGCCCTGACGAGCCCGAGCACAGGCCCCAACCGCTACGACGGCGTCTCCTACGTCAACCGGCACCTGCGGGACGGTCGCAAGCCCATGTCGGCCAGCCAGTACGCGGACTCGCTAGTGGAGCTGGAGGCAGAGGGGCGCATCGTCAAGATCCGCAAGGCCCGCTACTACCGCAGGGACCACGCCTGGCAGACCGCCCCCGCCCTGTTCGCCGACGCGGCCGAGTACCCGCACCTGGTCAAGCCCGACCTGAGCACCGCCGAGGGCGTCCGGGAGCACGTCCACACACTGGTGGAGATCCACCGCGACGAGCATTCCGGGTTCGACCGGGGCTGGTGGAGGCTGGCGGCATGAAGCTCGCGCTGCTCACGCGCTACACCGGGCCCATGGCCCGGCGGTACGTTCGCATGGCTCCCAAGTATTTCGGGGTGCGCCCTGGCACGTACTCGGCCGCTTCCTGCGGCTGGTGCGGGTGCTGGCACGTCCATGAGGTGGGCACCCCGCGCTATTGCTCCGCCAAGCTCGCGGGCGTCCGCGAGGCCGCCTGACCCCAACGCCCGGTGACCGCCAGCTTCGAGGCCCGTAGTCACCTCGAAACCACACCAAAGTCATATGAGTGCGCCGTACGCAGACTGACTCACTATGACTTTGCTCCCCGCCCCGACGATGAAGGAAGTGACCAATGTGAGCATGATCCTGACTTTCCCCGGCGGCGTCCGGGTCTGGAGCGAGCGGGCCGGCGAGGTCGTCCAGGAGTACGGGGACGAGTGCCTGCGGGTCCTCGGCGGGCGCTTCGTCCCCCGTCGGCGACCGGGAGACCCTCTACTACGTGCTGAAGGCCCGCTGGGTGCGTAAGCAGCTCGCGGCCATGCCCAAGCTGTCGGCGTACCAGCGGGCCCTCGGGGTGCGGGTGAAGCGGGACCTGGCGAAGTTGGGCTAGTCGATCGTCCAGGAATCATCGTCGTCGATGTAGTCGTCGAAGTCCGGCTCGTAGTCGGGCATCTCGATGAAGGTGAGAAGTTCGGCAGCATCGAGTTCGTCTCGCCCTTGCAGGTGCAGGTCGCACACCCCGCAGACGAAGAACTCCACGATCATGGCCCACAGTTGCTCGAAGTTGTCGGTGCCCACCTCCGCCACGGCGGTCAACTCGACGTGGCCCAGACTGGAAGCTCCCTCGTCCCCGCAGGATGGGCATGTGGTCATGACGGAGTGCAAGCCCTGTATCGTCGAACGTGGGAGCTTGGTAAGGGCCTCCGACTGAAGCCTGGCCGTCAGAAACGGGCGCTGCCTCTCGGGGATCTTTGCTCTCAGCTTCTCGACGTCGCGCCTGGCTTTGGCTATCCGTCGGCGGACATCCCGCTGGACCTCGTCGAGAGTTTCGGAGATCACCGAATCCACGACGTCCTGGTGCTCACCCCATACGTCAGCCTCGGCGACGCCGAGTTCCGCGAAGAGGCGCTTGCTTAGCCGGAGGTAGGCGGCGAGGAGCTGATGGGACTCCTGCTGCTGGAACGTCCCGACATGCAGGACCCCGTTGCGAAGGCGGATGAGCTTGGTGATCTGCTCCTGCGGGACGATGATGCCGGACACGACTTGCTTGACACGCTCGATCGCTTCCGCGCCGCTTACCGTGAATGCGATGCTGCCAGCGCTGGCCCTGCCTCCCTCCCCGATGAGGTGCAGAAGGTGGTCGAGGTTTCCCTTCCTCAGGTCCACCAACAAGGCGGGGTTGATGTTGCACAAGGCCGCTTTGCTCAAGTGCTCCAAGCTCACCGCCGCGTCAGTGAGCGCTGCCTTGCTGTCCTCGTTGGTGTAGCTCTTGAGCGCCCGGTCGGCGTAGTCCTTCGCTGATGCCAGGAGCTGGTCGCGATTAACAGTCGTCACCTGGACGACGGTAGAGATCCGCCTCAGTGGCCGCACCTGACTTTCCCCATCTTGCTGGGGAACGTCACCGCCACACGATGTCGATCCGGTCGGGCATGCTCTCCTATCCGCTCCCAAGGCTCCGAAGCAGTGAAAGGCCCGGCGGTGCGCGAACACCCCGGGCACGGCCACTGGTTACTGGGAGCAGCGACATGGCGAAGCTTACCGACCCGGCCACCCGCTTCTGGGCGAAGGTCGTCGAGTCATCCGAAGGCTGCTGGCTCTGGACGGGGTGCTGCCTGCGGGAAGTACGGACGCTTCGGACTGAGGAAGGGGCGCACCGTCCTCGCCCACCGCTGGGCGTACGAGCACATGGTGGCGGAGATCCCCGAGGGCCTCACGATCGACCACCTGTGCAGGACAACGCTCTGCGTCCGGCCCGACCATCTCGATCCCGTCCCGAACCGCATCAACAACCTGCGGCGCAACAGCCTCTCCGCCCTCAACGCGAGGAAGACCCGCTGCCCCCAGGGCCACGAATACACGCTCGAGAACACCTACCTCGGTAGGAACGGAAGCCGGGAGTGCAGGACGTACAAGATCCCACGGATGAGGGCGTACCGGCTCACCGCCAGATGATGTCGATTCTGTCGGGCGAGAACACGTTGTAGGGACGGGTCGTGGGGGCGAGTCGGATCTCGGAGATGTAGGCCAGCAGGGTGCTCCTGCGGCGGGCCATCGGGGCTCCATAGGTCGGGTCCCACCGCTGGCTGAGGTCCGAGCCGTCAGATCGCTGTCTCGTGCCGTCCTGACGAAGCCATAAGCCCTGACGTCGCCTCACCTGGCCGAGAGATGTCGCCTTTTAGCTCTCCAGGATTCCTGAGGAACGAATCTCGGAGTCGATCATATTCGTTCCCCAAAGGTCTTGGGAAAAGACGTCGCTTTATGGCATCCTGATGCTCCCAAGAGACCACGCGGAGGGTGTTTTCGCAGGTCACCGGATGGGGTATGAAAACTCGCCTTACAAGCGAGGAGTCGGCGGTTCGAACCCGTCCGCGCCCACCCACGTCAAAGGCCATGATCCGCTGTCGCGGATCATGGCCTTTGATCTTGTGAGTGACTAGGGGTCCTGAACCGTTGCGTCACCGGCGTCACCGGCGTCACCGGCGTCACCGGCGTCACCGAAGATGCCGCCCATGGTGGTCGCCCGCTCACCGCCTTCCGTCCGATGCAGGTAGATCATCGCCGAACGCTGTCATGCCCCCGTGCGCTCCATGCGGTCACGGAGGGGTGTGCCGGGCTTTGCGGCGAACGTGTCGTTGGTGTGCCGGAAGTCGTGGAAGCGAACTGGCGGTCGTTCTTCGAACCCACACAACGCCACGGCCCGTGCACCGCTCACGCCTCATCGTCGTCCGCCGCCTCGATCAGCCCAAGACGCGCCCGCGACGACAGGTGGTAGGCCACCATGAGCATGTTTCCGGTGAACTCCACCTCCAGCAGCGCGATTCCTGCCACAGCGAGCCATTTCCGGTTCCTGTTCGACTTCTGGCTCTCCTTAAGCGCCGCACCGCGTTCGCGAACCAGGTCGACCAGTTCCGCCACATGTTCGATGACATCGGTCAGGGTGCCCAGCGCGGTCGCCGCCTCAGCCAGCGTCAAGGTGTCGATGGCCCCGTCACACACGGCATCACGAACACCCTCGGCCCAGGCCGACAACAGGTCGAACTGGTCTTGGACCTCACCCATTGGCACGCCTCCCGCCGAACTCCCGCAGTTGCTCAACCCGCTGACGACTGAACCTCTGGTCTGGGCCCAAGTCCCAGCCATGGACGATCGCGATCACTCCTCCAAAGGGTTGAACGCCATACGGGCGTAACGGGACGAGGGCGCCTTCACTTCGCGCTGCGCCAGGACGAGCCGCGCATGCCGCACGCGACCGGCGGCCCACTCACGCTCAGCATCCGACAGGGCGAGTCCACGAGAGAGCCACGGCCCGTACACGCGCACCACCGCGAGCTGAAACCACGTGTCGACCAGGACGTCATCGGGCGTCATCGCGTCCACTCCGCGTAGACGACCTTGCCGCCATCGTCATGGTCGTAGCGCACACCCCACCCATCGGCGACCTGCGCAACGACCCAGAGCCCGCGCCCGCCCAGCGCTTCAGCCGAAGGGCGGCACAACACAGGGCGCCGGAGGTCGGCGTCCCAGACCTCCACCACATAGACACCCTCGTGTTCATCAGCATCGGCGAAGGCGTCGACCTGGATCGTGTCGGTTCCCGCATGCCGGACGGCGTTGCTCACCAACTCCGAGGTGACCAGACCCACGTCATCGGATTCGATCGGCCACTCGGCAGCGATCCGCGCGACATGATCCCGCGCCACCTTCACCTTCACAGGATCAGGCTTGAACTCGATCATCAGACGTCGACCTTCCAGGCGCACGTGCCCGCGCCCTCTCAACGGGGTGGACGCGGGTCCGGCGATGCGAGTCCCTCCCATCACCTCCGTCCGCTGGCGCCAGGGGGCAAGCCAAGCCAGACATCGGCAACACGCACCGCATCACCGGACCCGCAGCTCGTGTCAGGCCACGTCAGCCCGAGCGGCCCCGGAACAACACGCGCCGCTCCGGACCACGCACAGAACCAAGTCGCACCGGTAACAGATCGACTCGAGACATCACCCACGACCACCCGCGACCCATGCATGCAACGCATAGGGACTGGGTGTCGTCGTAAGTCGTCTTGATCATCCAGTTGCCTCCCGTGAAGCCCGGTTTCCGCCCGGCGTGGCTGTCCGCGAACCTGTTGCGAACTGGCACGTCAGGAGGCTAGAACGGCAGGGAAGCCCTGACCCGGAAAAATAATCCGGGGTCCCGGAGGGGGTATGCAGCGAGCGATGAGCGACCAACCCAAGGACCTGACACCGGGACAACGAGTCGCGTGGCACCGCGTACGACGCGGCCTGTCTCAAGAGGTCCTGGCGGGGCTGGTCGGCCGCACCGAGGATTGGCTGAGCAAGATCGAAAACGATCGGGCCGCGCTTGACCGGGTTTCCGTCATCCGGTCGCTTGCCGACGCTCTCGGTATCTCAGTGTTGGACATCATCGGCGAACCAATGTCGAACGGCGCGCCCAGCGGCCCCGTTGGCTTAGCCGAGGTTCGCGCCGCGCTCACGGACTACCGTCAGCTCTCGCCGTTGCTCTCGGCGATCGAAGCGGAGCACAACCCGCCAAGACTTGACATGTTGCGTCGAGATCTCTCCCATGTGATGGGGGCGTACCAGGAGTCGAGATACGGGGAAATGCTGCGTCTTCTCCCACCGCTTCTCACTCAGACCCGTCTCGCGACGAGTGAATACACAGGTGACGACAGACACGCGGCTGACCGCTTGGCAGCCTTTGCCAGCCAATCAGCCGCGATGATCCTCACCAAGTTCGGGGAGACGGATCTGGCCTGGATCGCCGCCCAGAGGGGGCTTGGCTCGGCAGAACGTTCCGAGGATCCTGCGGTGATCGGTTCCCTGTTTCGTTCGGCTATTCACGTTCTCTACTCCCTAGGTCGTCTCACCGACTCGACGATGATGACCGGCAGGGCGTCGGACTTCCTTCGACGCGAACTCGATCCGAAGGCACCGGGGATCGTCTCGATATATGGCACGTTGCTACTACCTGGGGCTGTCGCAGCAGCCCGCGCAGGAGACCGGCTGACCGCGGCAGAGTACCTGGACGAAGCCGATGAGATGGCGACTCACCTCGGGGCGGACGCGAACCACCTATGGACGGCGTTCGGCCCGACCAACGTCAAGATCCATCGAGTTGTGACCGCGATGGCACTAGGAGATGTGCCGATAGCACTCAAACTCATCCCGACCATCGATGTCACCGGCCTGCCTGCTGAGCGGAGGGTGCGGCACTCCTTGGAAGTCGTGAACGCCTACCACGCGCGCAATCAGGTCGCCGAAGCGATCAAGGTCCTACTCAACTCCGAACGACGAGCGCCGGAGCAGGTACACGAACATGTCATGAGCCGCCAACTCGTGCTCAAGCTGAGGGGGACCGTTCTCGGTAAGAAGAGCAAGCATCTGGCGGACCTCGCTCGCAGGATGAAGGTCATCTGACCATCTCCTAGAGTCATCCTGTGACCTCAGACCCAGCAGAGAGCTTTGCCCGCCCGCGCGCAGCCGCCGGGGTGTTGTTCTTCGACGAGCAAGACCGCGTCATGCTCGTTGTGCCGTCCTACAAGTCGTACCGGGACATCCCTGGCGGCTACATCGAGCACGGCGAGACCCCGAAAGAGGCAGCGGCCCGGGAAGTGCGGGAGGAACTGGGCATCTCACCACCCATCGGTCGTCTCCTCGTTATTGACTGGGCACCCAACCAGACCGAAGGCGACAAGCTCCTGTTTGTCTTCGACGGCGGAACTCTCGCACCTGAGTACGTCTCCAAGATCCGGCTGGACCCATCCGAACTCACCGGTTACGAATTCCACGAGGTGGAGCAGTCACACGATCTGACCATCACCCGCCTCGCCCGACGCATCCTCCACGGGCACGCAGCCCGCAAAGACGAGACAACTCACTACCTGGAACATGGTGAAGAGATCCGCTAAAGCGTCCTCACACTGATCGTTGCGGAACTTGGCTGATTGAGGTGGAGGGGCGGGGCCGCTCAGGCCTTTGGCGCGGGTCCGCGCGTGGTCACACGGAGCGTGCGGTGTGGGCGCCGGTCACCGGACGGCCGCGCCGGGTCGCGCATCCTGCCCCGCCGCGCCGTCCGCCAGCTCTCTGCGGTTGCTGGGTCCGCGCTGCCCGGCTAGATCCCAGGGCCACCCATATTACCGAGGTTTTTCCTTGCCTCCGGCGGGGGGCGCTCCGACTCCGGGAAGCCAGGGCCGCGCCCGTCACGGTTGTTGGATTGTTGGGGATGCCTGAGCTTCCCGTCTGCCGTCGTCCTGATCGGGGATCTATCTGGCCCTGGCCCGGCAATGCGGGGTGCGGGATGATGGCAGACCTGAAGCTCAGGCGGGGTGTGCGTGGCCAAGCGGGAGGGGCGGCCCTGTGCCATTCGCGTGTGCCATTAGGTCTGTGGACGGATAGCGCTTGCCGTCGTCGACGAGCTGTCGAGGCCCAGGTCAACGCCACTCAGAGGTGATCACTGCTCCTTACAAGCGAGGAGTCGGCGGCTCGCGAACCCGTCGGCGCCCACCCACGTTAGAGGCCATGATCCGCAGTTGCGGATCGTGGTCTTTGACCTTGTGATTGGGGCGTTTCTTCGGGTTGGTGAGGGCAGTAGGTTGGTTTTGTGACCACCGATGATGAGCGTGAACGCTTGGCGCAGGATCTGCTTCGTCTGGGCCTTCCTGAACTGGTCGATGTGCTT
Source organism: Actinomadura meridiana (assembly GCF_039537545.1). Lineage (NCBI taxonomy): Bacteria > Bacillati > Actinomycetota > Actinomycetes > Streptosporangiales > Thermomonosporaceae > Actinomadura > Actinomadura meridiana. The sequence goes on along the minus strand of NZ_BAABAS010000018.1, from coordinate 129,971 downwards.
CGCCGTGTGCTGCCCGCTCACGCTGAAGAAGACACTGCCATGCCTTCGGTGCTGATCCTCGCTGAGATCTCTCTGCCGCTGGACGGAGATTCGTCCTTGACGGAGCCGCCGTTCATCGAGGCTGTCGCCTGGCCGGACCGGGATGACTACGACGGTGGTTTCGGATCCGATCTTGGACTGTATGAGCAGGGTAGATGTGCTGGCTGCGAGCTGGACGTTATCTCGTCGGCCAAGCGCGCCTTCTGCCCGGTGTGCGGGGCGGTCTGCCACCTCACATAGAACACTGGACAGCCCACTAACCCGATGTTTTATCGTCTGCCGTTGTGGGGGGAAGAACAAAGCGGGAAGGTGCGTGGGTGGCACGGGCGGACCCATGGTGTGCGGAGATCAGAATGGGCTGGGTGGGCGGGCCTGTTGCTCGCCGTTGGTGAAGAAGGGGCTGGTTGGGCGGGGTTGTTGCACGCCGTCGACGAAGATGTCGACCTTCTCGCTGTAGAAGCAGATCAGCCCGGCGACCTTGCGGCTCTCGTCCAGGGGAGCCGGGTACGACCACGCTAGGTCTTCGTGGACCTTGTCGTCGGCCTGGACTGACCAGTACTCCGCGGTTCCCTTGTACGGGCAGCGGGTTACTGTGTCGGTGCGTTCGAGCAGGTCCATTCGGACATGGGTCTTGGGTAGGTAATAGCGCACTGGCAGTCCCGTCTCGAAGAGCAGATGGGGGCTGGAGGACTCCGCGACCGTTACCCCGTCTACCTCGATTCGGACGTTGCGGGATGAGGCGAGTGCGTCGACGCGTGAGTAGGGGCTTCGCGGATGGACGAAGACTTCCTCGTCCTCCTCGAACCAGGCGTCCATCGCCTCCCACTTCAGGCGGACCAGTCCGCGAAGTTCCTTGATGGGCGAGTCGGTGTACTGGATTGCGGCGCCTGGTCGTTGTGTGCCGTCCACCTTCACCGTGTAGGTCGTTGCGTCGCCCCGGCTCGGTGAACGCTCGCCCGGTCCGTCCTCGATGAGTTCGGCCCGCACGTCGTCTGCGGGGATGTAGTAGGCCGGGTAGTACGGGTTTTCCCAGACCAGGACTGGTCTGGTGGTGTCGGCCACCAGGTGACCGCCGATGTAGACCCGGACACGCTTGCCGCTCTGCACGATCTGAACGCTGGTTTTCCGCGATGTGCTCATGCCACCACAACCCCCAGAAGCCCGCCGTGTTCGCCTTCGCTCTCAGTCTGCCCCACGGCGGACGACCAACAAGCCCAACTTGTTGACGGCCTCGACGATCACACCTACAGCCTGTTTTACGGCCGGACGAGTCGAGGCCAGCACACTAACCGTCAGCCAGGCGGTGAGCTGGGTCTGCGGCCCTGGGAGGCGCCGGTGACCATCATGTCGCTCGGTTCCCCCGTGGGCATTGCGGGGACCTGGGTGAGCCCGGTCTGGGGTTTGAGGCCGTGGCGGCGAGTGCCTGGTCCTTAGTGGTTCCTGGCGTCCCGTCGTGGCCAACTCAGCTTGCGTTTGCTGGACGATGACCGCCCCGGCTTCGATGGGAGAAGAGGCGGCGCTCTGGTGGTTGACCTGGCCCCGCGCCGACGCCAGCTGTGGAGCGCGAGGTGGGCGCTGGCCATCGGACGGGTACGCGTACTGCTACGTCCAGCCAGTCGTATCTCAACCTGCCGCCACTAGGGTATGGCGCCGTCGTAAAGTAGGGCCATGTCCACTACGCCTGAGGCGCGCATGGCGCACTGAATGCGCTGTATCGGCGGACGGCCCAAGTGGCCCTTCCATACGTCCACCCGCTGTACCGATTCTCGAAGCATTGCGGCCCTACACGACCATCTCGTCGAGGTACACGGCGTTGCTCCGCACTATCTCACCGGGTGGTATCCCGAGATCAACACCTGGGAGCAACTCCTTCGGCGTCATGAGGGTGCACACCGTCTTTCCGGGCTGGACTCCCACTCGCATGCAGACATCCCGGACGTGAGTTGGCCTTAGCCGCTGCCGATGGTTAACGAATACTGGGCTGCGCATCCTTGCACCGGGTCGTCGGTGGTTGTGAGGTGTGTCGCTGGGTGAAACTGCCTTGGTTAGCGTCTTTCCGCCTGCCACGATGTGTTGATGAGCGCTGAGCCGGGGCCGGTTGATCGCCACATTCTGGAGGGGCAGATCCTCGTGGCGGTCAAGTTGATCATGGCTACCTATGAGTGTGGATTGTCGGAAGCCACGCGTTACCTCTACATGCGGTACGACGAGCTGCGCGAGGCGCGGCCCGATGACTTCGCCGTTAGTCACGAGGAGTACTGGAAAGGCGCTTACAGCTGATGGGCCGGCCCGCCCCGGCCACGGCTGTTTGGGTTGGTGGTTACGGAATGTGGGGGTCTGGGGGTGGGAGGTGGGGGGCGAAGTGGTCGGCGACTTTGGCGGCGATGGTGGGGGCGTCTTGGGAGCCGTCGATTTCGATTACGCGGATGCCGAGGTTGCGCGCGGAGCGGACGGCGTCGGCGGCTACCAGGCGGTCTCGTTCTAGGCGGTTGTGTTGGGCTTGGTCAGGGTTGCTGACCTTGTGGCTGACGGTGGCGGCTCGGGGGAGGGTTTGGAGTTGGTGGTCGCGGAACTCTGGGGTTGGCACCATGACGATCATTTGGCGGGGGGAGTCGATGATCGGGGCTACCAGTTCGGGGCGGAGGCCCCAGCCTTCGGCGAGGATGGGGCGGCCGGAGGTCAGGGCGCGTAGGTCGTCCAGGGCCCACTCGAAGCGGGTGGGGAAGTTGGCGAGGGTTTCGGTGGCCATTTCCTCTGGGGTTGTGTTCACCCAGGTCTCGTCGGGGTCTGGGGCGGTGGGGGGTTGGTTGAGGTTGACGCGGTGGGCGATTCGGCGGTCGTTGTGGGCGCGGGCGTCGTGGTAGTCGTAGTTGTAGGTGGTCAGGCCGTATTGGAACGCCAGTAGGCGGGCTACGGTGGACTTGCCCGCCCATTGGCCGCCGCTGATCCATAGGGCTCGGCGAAGTGTGCCTTGGGGGTCCCATATTTCTTGGGTGGCGTTTCTGGGCATGGGGCTCCTCGGGGGCTTTGCTACGTGGGTGGGTGCCCGGGCCGTTCGAGGGCTAGGGGCCGTAGGTTTGGGCTATGGACTGGGCGTCTGGCCAGCGGGTGTAGGTGGGGGAGTACCAGGTCATCTTGTTGCCTACGCGGTGTTTGTAGGCGAGGGCCTCGTCGATGGGGCCCTGGGTGACTATGACGAATCTGGCGTCGTAGGGTTCGAGGAAGTCCAGGCGGGTGAACTGGGACGTGAAGCCGGTGCATCCTGGGCACTGCCAGGTTTCGCCCGGGAACCACATGTGGTTGTAGACGATGAGTTGGGATCGGCTGCCGAAGATGTCGGCCAGGCGGACGGGGCCCTCCTCGCCTTCGAGGGTGTAGTCGGGCAGTTCGACCATGGGGAGGCGGCGGCGTTGGGCGGCTATCGCGTCCAGTTCGCGGGTCGCGGCCTTCTCGCGGGTGCGTAGGGCGTCCAGGTGGCGTTGCCAGGTGGCGGCGTCGACTACTGGTGGTAGTGGGGTCATGGTTCCTCCGAGGTTCGCTTTTGTGTGTGGACTCCGGGGAGTCCGCGAACTCATCGGTGGGGTACGCCCCGTCCTGGGGACGGGGCGTACCTGGCTTCACCCGTGGCAGAGCTTCTTGGGCTTCGAGGTCTCGCAGGTGTTGTGGCGGAAGCGGTTCGTCCTGCTGCCGCTCTTGTCGAGCAGGTCGTAGCGCGCGTTGTCGCAGGCGATGTTGGACTTGATCAGGTTGTGCCGGGCGGGGCCGCCGGGGGACACGCCCGGGAAGAGGACGATGCCGCCGGAGTAGGGCAGTTTGCCGCGGTTGTCCCGCACGGTGTTCTTGACGATCTCGTTGCGCTCGCCGCCGAAGAGCAGGATGCCGGTGCCGTGGAGCGCCGGGACCTGCTCGTGGGCCGCGCAGTGGCGGTTGTTCTTGAGGACCTTGTTCTTCCAGACCTTGTTGTGGCCCTGTCCGCCCTTCTGTCCGTCGTCGACGAGGGCGATTCCGGTGCAGTTGCCGGTGACCTCGTTGTTGTGGACCATGACGTGGTGGGCGTGCCGGACGAGGACGCCCAGCGTGTTTCCGGAAGAATGGTTGTCGGCGACTTCGGTGCCGCGCGCGTTGGCGATGTCGCCGACGTAAAGGCCCGCGTCGTCGGCGTTGTCGAGCGTCCAGTTCCATTGGAAGCGGCCGCGGGTGGAGCGGTATTCCGCGATGCCGTACTCGCCGTTGTTCTTGGCCACGACGGCCAGTACCTGGAGGCGGTCGGTGTAGATGCCGTACACGCCGGTGCCGCTGAAGTCCTGGACGCTCAGGTTCCGGATCGTGACGTCCTTGACCGGGCGGTTGGCCTGGCCGATCACGCAGATGCCCAGGCCGTCGGCGCAGTGCGCGCGGTGGCCAGGGCGGATGACCGTGTCGTTGCCCTCGCCGCGGATGGTGAGGCGTTTCCGGACGAGGACGTCGCCGTAGTAATGGCCCTTCTTGAGCCGGATGGTGTCGCCTGGTCTGGCCCGGTTGACGGCCGCCTGGATCGAGTGGCCCGGCCAGACGACGTGGGTGCGTCCGGTCGGGGCCGCCTGGCTGGACGGCGCGAAGGCAGCGAGCCCGGCGAGCGCGACGACCGTGCCGAGCGAGGCCGAAATAGTCCGCCTCATCCTTTTCCCTCGTTTCTGCTCGGAGTTGCCGCGTGCGCGGCAGAAGAATTCCTCGCTTATTTTGAACCGGGAAGATCATTACGGCGGTGTAAGAAAGGTAAAAAGTCCAGGGGTTCTTTGGGGGGTGGCGGAGTATGCGGGTTGCCGAGGGCGCGGGGGTGGGTGTGGACGGGTTTACATGGTGTTCACATATGGGCAACAAGTCCGAAATGCCTGATTGGCAGGTTGTGTCGTGCCCGAGCACCGCCTGAAGGGACCGACGTTGAGCTACAAGGCCGAGTACATCTGGATCGACGGCACCGAGCCGACCGCGCGGCTGCGGTCGAAGACGAGGATCCTGGCCGACGGCGCCGCGCCGCCGGACTGGGGCTTCGACGGGTCCAGCACGAACCAGGCGCCCGGCGACCACTCCGACTGCGTCCTCAAGCCGGTGTTCTCCTGCCCGGACCCGATCCGCGGCGGCGACCACAAGCTGGTGCTCTGCGAGGTCTACCTCGTGGACGGGACGCCCCACGAGACCAACACGCGGGCCCTGCTGCGTCCCGTCGCCGAGCGGTTCGAGGCGCAGGACTCCTGGTACGGGATCGAGCAGGAGTACACATTCTTCAAGGACGGGCGGCCCCTGGGTTTCCCCGAGCGCGGCTACCCCGCGCCGCAGGGCTTCTACTACTGCGGCGTCGGCTCCGACGAGGTGTTCGGACGCGACATCGTCGAGGAGCACCTGGACGCCTGCCTGGCGGCGGGCCTGAAGATCTCCGGCATCAACGCCGAGGTCATGCCGGGACAGTGGGAGTTCCAGATCGGCCCGGCGGGCCCGGTCGAGGTCGCCGACCACATGTGGGTCGCCCGGTGGCTGCTGTACCGCATCGCGGAGAACCATGACGTGTCCGCCACGCTCGACCCGAAGCCGGTGGAGGGCGACTGGAACGGCGCGGGCGCCCACACGAACTTCTCGACCAAGGCCATGCGTGAGGGCTACGACCCGATCATCACGGCGTGCGAGGCGCTCGCCGAGAAGGTGCAGGAGCACGTGGCCGGATACGGCGCCGACATCGAGCGGCGGCTGACCGGCATGCACGAGACGTCGCCGTGGAGTGAGTTCAGCTACGGCGTGTCCGACCGGGGCGCGTCGGTGCGGATCCCGTGGCAGGTCGAGGTGGAGAAGCAGGGCTACATCGAGGACCGCCGTCCGAACGCCAACGTCGACCCGTACGTGGTGACCCGTCTGATCACGGGCACCTGCTGCGCGGCGCTGGAGAAGGTCGGGCAGGTCTGATCGGGGTGTGACCGTCCAGATCCCCGGGGGCCGCGGCCCCCGGGGATCGTCGCGTTCGGGGGTCGCTTGTCACGGAACGCGGCCAAACATCTGCAAAATGGTGCGCTTATGGGAGTTCTCCCCGTGGGTGCCGGGTACCACCTCTAACGTTCGCACGGGGGAGGGGACATGCCCGATTCGTCATTCGGGCGGTACTCCGGTGGCCTGCACGGCAGGCGCGCCGCCGGCCGCCCTGCGCCACGGCCCTGGGAACGGTCGTTCCGGTGTCCCTCCACGGCGCGTCGGCGCCCCCTGGAGGCTCCGGTCAGACGCTACGAGGACTTCGTCGCCCTGCACGAGCAGATCTCCACCGGCTCGGGGCCGCCGCTGCGGCCGTTGTGGTGGACGGGGATCTCCGCCGCACTCGGCGGGGGCATCCTGGCGTTCGCCGCCGTGGTCGCGCTCCGCACGATGTTCGGGATCGAGGTCCCGGTGTTCGCGGGCGACCACAGCGCCACCGTCCCGGCCGCGACGAGCTATGCGCTGTGCGCGATCGCCGGAACGATCCAGGCGACGGCGCTGATGCACCTGATCCTGGCGTCGTCGGCGCGTCCCGTCCGGGCGTTCGCGTGGATCGGCGCCATCGCCGTCGCGCTGCTGACGATCCTGCCGCTGACCCTGAACGGCCCGTTCGACGCGGCGCTCGCGACGGCCGGGATCAACCTGGTCGGCGGGTCGGCCGTGGTGGTGGTGCTGTCGGCGGTGGTGGCGGGCTCGCGGCCCTTCCCACCGGACGGCCGCGCCGCCTCCGGGCGTGGCCGGGGCTGATCGCTGAAGCCTGTCCGTCAGGGGACCACGGTCACGGGCCAGCGGCCCGCGCGTACCAGGCGGACGGCGACCGATCCGATGAAGCGGTGCCCCGCCTGCGCGGACGCGCCCACGATGACGACATCGGCGCGGGACTCGTCGGCGACGCGGGCCAGGACCGTGTACGGGTCGCCCTGTTCGGTGCGGAAGGAGTGCCGGACGTCCTGGCGTCCCGAGGCCGCCTGGAGTTCGTCGCGCAGCTCCGCCACGATCTGGTCGGATGTCTCGCGCATGGCGGCGGCTCCGCCGGGTGTGAGGGTGGACAGTGACGACATCGGCGCCACATGCACCGCGATCAGTCGCGCGCCGCTGCGGCGCGCGAGGCCCCAGGCGTAGGCGCCCGCGCGCAGGGACGTGTCCGACCCGTCGATCCCGGCCACGATGACCTTCGGCCCGTCGATCCCGTACTCGAACGATCCTTCGCTAGTCATGGGCGGACGTCCCCGACGAAACCCCACAGAGCACGATCATGCTCACCAGCGTAGCCAGGACCCGCCGACGGGGCGGTTTCCTCTTCGGGGTGTCAAGGGACGTTCCAATGTTCCTTTGCCGCACCGACAACGGCGCTCTCCCGGGTGTGTCGTCAGGGTGATCGGGGGGTCGCCGACCGTAGTGTTGCGCACCGTTGTTGCGAGCCGCACGGGACGTCGGGGGGCAGTGCATGGCGGCGGACGCCGACATCGCGATCATCGGGATGGCCTGCTTGTTTCCCGGCGCCAGTGACGTTGATGGGTACTGGGCCGCCATCGTGGGCGGTGCCGACTCGATCGGCGGGGGCGGTTTCCTGCCCGACGTCCCGTTCGACGCGGCCGCCTACGGCATCGACCCCGGCGGCGTCGAACCGATCCGGCTTCTGGCCCTGGAGGTCGCGGGCCGCGCGCTGCGCGACGCCGGATATGCCGACCGGCCGTTCGACCGCTCCCGAACCTCGGTGATCTTCGGTGCCGGGGGTCCCTGCGCGGGTGGGATCACGAGTGTGATCGCTGACCGGCTCGATCTGGGTGGCGTCGGGTACAGCGTGGACGCCGATGGGGTCGCGTCGCTCGCCGCGCTGGACGCGGCCTGCAAGGAGCTGCTCGTGGGCTCCAGCGACCTGGTGTTGTGCGGGGGCGCCGAGCTGCGCGACGGTGGCGAGGATCATCTGCCGCCGTCCGGACACTGCGCGATGTTCGACGGGATCGCGGACGACGTCGTGTCCGGCGAGGGCGTCGCGTGCGTCGCGCTGAAGCGCCTCGCGGACGCCGAACGCGACGGCGACCGGATCTACGCGGTCGTCGCGGCGGTCGCCGGGGCCGGTGGCGAGGCGCGGTGCCGGGCCGTCGGCCGCGCGTACGAGCGCGCGGGTGTCGCGCCCGCGTCGGTCGGTCTCGTCGAGGCGCATGAAGGCGGTGATCAGGCCGCCCTGGGCTCTGCTTTCGCGGACGCCGCTCCGGGCAGTGTCGCGTTTGGGTCCGTCGCCGCGCAGATCGGGGACACCGGGTGCGCCGCCGGGCTCGCGGGCCTCATCAAGACGGCGTACGCGCTGTACGCGGGCGTGCTGCCCGGCGCGCCGCGAGACTTCGGGTGGACGCCCGGCGGCCCGTTCGCGTTCGGTGGCTCCGCGCGGCCCTGGGCTGTCCCGGCCGGTGAACGGTATGCGGGGCTGAATGGGGCGGGGGACGGGGGCGTGGGCTTCCACGCCGTCCTGTCGGGGTACGGGGGCGCGCCCGAGCCGGTGTCGGGGCTCGCCGAATGGCCTGCCGAGCTGTTCCTGATCCGGGCGGCGGACCAGTCGGCCGCCCGCGCCGAACTCGGCCGTCTGGCTGTGCTCCTGGACGGGGCGCCCCGGCTCCGCGATCTCGCGCGGACGGCGGCCGCCCTCGGCGGGCCCCTCCAGGTGGCGTTCGTCGCGACCGGGCCGGACGACCTGCGGCTCAAGCTGGACCTCGCCGGGCGGTTCCGTCCGGCGCCGGGCGTGTTCGTCCCGCAGCCGTCGGGTGAGCCGGGCCAGGTCGCGTTCCTGTTCCCGGGGCAGGGCTGCGAGCGGCCCGCCATGCACGCCGACCTCTTCGTCGCGTTTCCCCGGCTTCAGCGGCTGCTCCGCCTCGCCGGTGGACGGTACGCGAAAGCGATGTTCCCGCCCGCCGCGTCCACCCCCGACGAGGCGTGCCGTCAGCGGGCCGAGCTGGCTGATCCGCGTGTCGCGCAGCCCGCGCTCGGTATCGCCGGGCTGGCCGTCCACCGCCTGCTCACCGCTCTCGGCGTCCACCCTGATCTCGCCGGTGGCCACGGGCACGGCGAGCTGACCGCGCTGTGCGCCGCCGGTGTTCTCGACGACGGTGACATGGTCGACCTCGGCGCCGCCCGCGCCGACGCGGTCCTGGCCGCCGCCGGTGCGGACCCGGGCGGGATGGCGGCGGTCGCCGCGTCCCTCCGCGATGTTCGGGCGGTGCTCGACGGCCTGTCGGAGATCGTCGTCGCGGGCCACGACGCGCCCCGCCGGGTCATGATCTCCGGGACGTCCGCGGGGCTCGACCGTGCGTTGGGCGCGCTGTCCGCCGCAGGGCTGCCCGCCGAGCGCGTTCCGGCGGCGTGCGCGTTGCACAGCCCGGTCGTCGCGGCGGCGGCGGCCGAGCTGCGCGCCGATCTGCTGCGCCGTGACCTGCGGTCACCGGCCTTCCCCGTCTGGTCGAACACGACCGCCGCCCCCTACGGGACGGACCCAGCCGCGCTGGCCGCCGCGTTCGCCGGTCAGGTGTCGGCCCCGGTCCGCTTCGCCGAACAGATCGAGACGATGTACGGCGCGGGGGCCCGCGTCTTCGTCGAGACGGGCCCCGGGGACGTCCTGACCGGGCTTGTCGGGCAGATCCTCGGTGAGCGGCCGCACACGGCTGTGAGCTGCGACGTTCCCGGCGAGAACGGCGTCGTTCGCCTTCTGCGCGCGCTTGGCGAACTCGCCGCCGCCGGGGTTCCTGTCGACCCGCCGTCACTCTTCGCGGGACGCGGCGCCCGCGTCCGCTCCGGCGATTCGCGGGCGCCCGGCTGGGTGATCAACGAGCGTCGTCCGGTTGAACGGGCCCAGGACGACGGTCCGCGTGTCACGACGGCCGCCGTTCTCGACTATCTGCGCGCGGGCCGCGAAGTGCTCGCCGCACAGCGCGCGGTGATCCTCCGCCATCTCGGCGCGGTGAGGCCGCCCGTGCCCGCGCCCCGGCCCGTCCAGCGGGGCGAGACCGTCCGCGCGCCGCGTCCCGCCGCTACGACGGACAGGCAGGTGTGGCCGCGCGCCGAAAGATGCGAGGTCGTCCGGCAGGTGCCACGGGTCGTGGAGCTGGACGCGCTGCCACCGCCACCGGAATCGGGCACGGTGTTCGCCGGACGCCATTTCCACATCGTCGACGACGAATGCGGCATCGCGCCCGAACTCGCCCGCATGCTCGGACGCCTCGGAGCCCAGGTCAGGACCCTGCCCGAAACCGACGGCGCCTGCGACGGGCTGATCCAGCTTGCGGCGTTGCGTCCGGCGGCGGCCCCGGTGCTGCCGGGGATGTACGAGGGCGTCCGGCGCGCGCTGGCGGGTGGGCTGCGCTGGCTCGCCGTCGCCAGCGGGGCCGGTGGGACGTTCGGACGGCGCTTCGAGGGCGGCGGCGCCGGAGATCCGGCACCGGGCGCGGGCCTGCCGGGCTTGGCGCGGACGGTCGCGCTGGAGCATCCCGAGGTGCTGGTGCGGGCGGTGGACGTCGACACGGAGGCCACCCCACGGGCGATCGCGCAGCGGATCCTCGCCGAGGTGCTGAACGCCGACGGACCGATCGTCGTCGGGCACGGCAACGGCCAGCGGTACGGGATGAGCCTCGTCCCGGCGGAACTGGACGGCGAGCCCGAGCCGCCCGTGGGCCCGGACGGCGTCGTGCTCCTCACCGGCGGCGCGTGCGACGTCACCGCGCGGATCGCCCGCGAACTGGCCCGGACGACCCGCTGCCACGTGGAGGTCATGGGACGAGAAGGCGAGACCGAACGGACCCTGGCGATGGTGCGGGAGCACGCGGCGTCCGTCCGGTACCACGCGGCGGACGTGCGCGACCCGAGGGCCGTGCGCGGCGTCGTCGACGGCGTCTACGCGCGGCACGGGCGGCTCGACGGCGTGGTGCACGGCGCCGGATTCGCCCAGGACCGCGACGCCGGGGACGCGACGCCCGAGTCGTTCGAGAGGGTGTACCGCACGCAGGTGGACGGCGCGTCCGCGCTCGTCCAGGCGGTCCGTCCCGATTTGGGGTTCTTCGCCGTCCTCGCCGGTGCGCCGGGCGACCGTGGACGGGCCGACCGCGCGGCCGCCGACGACGCCTGCGGCACCCTCGCGAACGTGTGGCGGACCAGGCTGCGCGGCCGCGTCGTCGTCACCGCCTGGGGCCCGTGGGCCGACGCCGGGACGCCGCCACCCGAAGCCACGGCGCTGCTCCGGGAGATCGCGCACGGCGACGAGACGCAGGTCGTGTTCGCGGGGGGCGACCGGTGAGCGAGAACCGGGAGCCGATCGCGATCGTCGGCGCGGGCGCGGTGTTCCCCGGCGCCGGGTCGGCGGCCGAACTGTGGCACAACGTCCTGACCGGGGTCGACGCGATCACCGATGTGCCCGCCGCCCGCTGGGATCCCGCGCTCTACTACGACGCCGACGCCTACGAACGCCCTCCGGAAAGCGACCGGTTCTACTGCAAGCGGGGCGGGTTCGTCGACGAGGTGGCCACATTCGACCCCACACGGTTCGGGATCGCCCCGGCGGCGGTGCCCGGCATGGAACCCGACCAACTGCTCGCGCTGCGGGCGGCGGGGGACGCGATCGTGGACGCGGGCGGCGCCGAACGGCTGCCCGACCGGTCGCGCGTCGGCGTGGTCATCGGGCGGGGCGGCTATCTCACGGCGGGTGCGGCGCGGTTCGACCAGCGGGTCCGGACGGCCCACCAGGTCGCGGAGGTCCTCGCCGAACTGGTCCCGGAACTCGGGGAACGGCGGCTGGACGAGATCCGCCGGGCGTTCCGCGACCGTCTCGACCCGGACGGGCCTGGCGACCCGTCCGGGCTGGTTCCGAGCCTCGCCGCCGCCCGCATCGCCGACCGGTTCGACCTGCGCGGCCCCGCCTACACGCTGGACGCCGCGTGCGCGTCGGCGCTGCTGGCGGTCGAGCACGCCGTGCGGGCGCTGCGCAGCGGACAGGTCGACGCGATGCTGGCGGGCGCCGTCCACCACGCGCAGCACGCGACGGTCTGGGGGATGTTCACGCAGATGCGTGCGCTGAGCCCGACCGGGACGATCCGTCCGTTCGACCGGGCCGCAGACGGGACGCTTCTCGCCGAGGGCACCGGAATCGTCCTGCTCAAACGGCTGTCGGACGCCGAACGCGGCGGAGACCACGTGTACGCGGTCATCCTCGGCGCGGGATCGGCCAGCGACGGGCGCGCCGCTGCGGACCCGGGGCCGCTCATGGCCGGGCAGGTCCTCGCGGTCGAGCGGGCCTGGCGCGCGGCGGGTCTCGACCCGGCCGAGCCGGGCGCGGTCGGGCTGGTCGAGGCGCACGGCGCCGCGACACCGGCGGGCGACGCGGCCGAGCTGGCGACCCTGCGCCGCGTCTTCGGGACCGGCGGGCCGCCGATCGGGCTCGGCACCGTCAAGTCGATGATCGGACACGCGATGCCCGCCGCCGGGATCGCCGGACTCATCAAGGCCGCGTGCGCGCTGCGCGACGGCGTCCTGCCGCCGACGCTGCATGTGGACGATCCGCATCCGGCGCTGGCGGACGGCAGGCTCCGGCCGGTCCGGGAGGCCGCCGAGTGGGAGCGGCATGGCGGCCCGCGCCGCGCCGTCGTCAACGCCTTCGGATTCGGCGGCGCGAACGCGCACGTGATCCTGGAGGAGCCCCCGCCGAACGCCGCCCGCCGCACACGACGCCCCAGCCCCAGCACCGCGACGCCAGACGAGGGCGTCCTGCGGCTGGCCGCCCGAACCAAGGATGAGCTGGCCGTCCTGCTGGGCGTGCCCGACGAGGACCTGCTGGCGCGGACGTCTGAGGATGTCCCCGACCTCCCGTGTCGTCTCGCCGTGGTCGCACCCACGCCGCGCAGGCTCGATCTGGCGCGGGCGGTCGTCCAGAGCGGCACCGCTTGGCGGGGCCGTAGCGATGTGTGGTTCTCGCCCCGTCCGCTGCTGGCCGACGGCGGGCGCGTGGCGTTCCTGCTCCCCTGGACGGCGATCGTCGCCACCGGCCCGTGTGACGCAGCCGCGATCGAGGAGACCGTCCGGGACCTCGACCGCAAGGTCCCTGACGTTCCCGGCCCGGAGCCTGACCGGTTCGGCGAGCTGATCGACGAGCTGTACCGTGCCGAGCGCGTGCGGGTGTTCGTGCAGGTCGGCCCAGAGAACCTTGTGGGCCTGGTGGCCGACGCGCTCGGAGACCGTGACCACCTCGTCGTGGCCGCGGGCACGCCGGAACAGGGCGGAACGTCGCAACTCAGGCGCGTCATGGCCGCGCTGTGGGCCGAGGGGCACGGCGCGTCGCCGTCCCCGTCCGTGGGCGTGCGGCTCGACCTTGGCACCCCGCTGGTCAGGCTGGACGGCGCCGTCCCGCCCCTGCGGCTCGCGTCCGAAACCGTGGCGGGGCCCGCGTCGGAGGTCTCGGCGCTCACGGCCGACGATCTCGTCATGGCCGAGCTGGACGCGCTCCTCAGCGACGCGGCGAACGGGGCGCAGGCCGTCCTGGACGCGCTCGGCGATCGTCCCCCAGCACCGCCCGGCCGCGCCGAGGAGGCACCGGACGCGGGCGCGACGCCCGTGGCGGTGGAGCCGATCGTGCCCCACGTCTTCTCGCTCGACACCATGCCCTACCTGGAGGACTACTGCGTCTTCCCCCAGGCGCCCGGCTGGACCGACATGTCGGACAGGTTTCCGATCGTTCCGCTGGCCACGCTGCTGGACGTGCTGGCCGGCGCGGCACGCGGCCTGCTGCCCGGCATGGTGGTCATCGGGTTCGAGAAAGTCCGCGCCGTCCGCTGGATCACGGCGGCCCCGCCGACCACCGCCGACATCCGCACGCACCTCGTTGAGGAACACGACCGTCCGCGCAGGGTCAAAGTCGTCGTCCAAGGCCATGCGGACGGGACGGTGCTCCTCGCCGACCACCACCCGACGCCCCCGGCCCCGGACCGCACCCCGTTGACCGTCGAAGGCCCGCCGATCGTCACCGCCGAACGGCTCTACGAGGAACGCTGGATGTTTCATGGCCCGCGCTTCCAGGGGATCACCGAGATCACGGCTCTCGCGGAGGACGGCGTCCGCGCGCTGCTGACCGCACTCCCCGCGCCGGGCGCGCTCCTGGACAGCGCCGGGCAACTGTGCGGCCACTGGATCCAGGTGTACGGCGACACCAACCAGACCGTGTTCCCAGTAGCGGTCGAGCGGCTCTCCCTATACGGCCCGCTCCCGTCGCCAGGCGAACGCTTGGTGACGACCGTCTGGAACCAGTCGTTGACCGACACGACCATGCGGTGCTCAGCCGAACTCGTCCACGAGGACGGGACGGTGTGGGCGCGCATCGACGGATGGACAACGCACCGCTTCTACACGGACGAAGCCCTCTGGCGGATGAAGTTCACCGCCGAGGTGTCGGGAACGGGCGAACCGCAACCGGGCGGCTGGTGCCTGGCCCGCAGACGCTGGGACGGCACCGCGTCACGCGACCTCCTCATGCGCCAGTACCTTTGCGCTGGTGAACGCGCCGAGTACGAAGCACTTCCACCCTTCGCGCAAGGCCCGTGGCTGCTCGGACGCATCGCCGCCAAGGACGCCGTCCGCGACCACCTGTGGCGTAACGGTCACGGGCCCCTGTTCCCCGCCGAACTCACCGTCCACGAAGGGCCGACCGTGACGGGCCCGTTCGACGAGCCGCTCACCATCTCCATCGCCTCGGACGCCGAACTGGGCGTCGCCCTCGTGAGAACGGGCCGCGAACCGACCGGCATCGGCCTCGCCCAGAACGAGAAGGGCGCACGGCTCCGCGCGGCGGAACAGGCGGTTCTCCAGGCGACGGAGCCCGGATCGGGCCGTTCGGAACCGGTCGTGACCGTCGCCGACGCCGAGCGGCTCCTCATCGCCGCGCACGGAACGGTCACGACGGTCGAGACACGCGAGATCGACGGGCACGTCGTGGCCTGGACGGTCGCGGACGGCGGCCCGGACACGACGGACATGGAGGAGACCCGCACATGACCCGGACGAGCACCCGCCGCCGCCAGGTCCCGTCCCTGCTCGACGACCCGCGCATCCGCCGCGCGAAGGTGCCGGAACGCCGGTTCCTGTTCGCCGTCCCGCCGCTGACCGGGCATGTCGCCCCGGCGGCCGGGGTCGCCGCCGAACTGGCCCGCCGGGGCCACAAGGTCGCCTGGACGGGCCACCGGGCGTCCCTCGAACCGCGGCTGCGTCCCGGTTCCCGCGTCTACGACTCCGTCGACGGCGCGTTCGGGACGCGCCTGCCCGGCATCCACCGCGACTGGTCGGACCTCAGCGGCCTCGCCGCCCTGCGCTTCCACTGGGAGGAGTTCGTCGTCCCGCTCGGCCACGCGATGATGGCGGGCGTAGGGAAGGCGATCGACCGGTTCCGCCCGGACGTCGTCGTCGCCGACCAGCTCGCCCTCGCCGCCCCCGTCGCCGCCCGGCACAGCGAGATCCCCTGGGCCACGGCGGCGGCGACACCGGCGGAGTTCACCCGCCCGCTCGCCGGGGAGCCGGAGACCGAGGAGTGGGTCCGCGACCAGATCGGCGGCTTCCAGCTCGACCACGGCATCGACGAGCTGCTCGACCTGCGCTTCTCCGACCGTCTGGTGCTGGTGTTCTCCACCGGCGCCCTCATCGGGGACGTCTCGTTCTTCCCGGGCCATTTCGCCTTCGTCGGGCCCGCGCTCGGCCGTCCCGCACCGGGCGCGTTCCCCTGGGACCTGCTGGACGGCCGTCCGTCCGTGCTTGTCTCACTCGGCTCGGTGGACGGGCCGTCCGCCCAACGGTTCCTCGGCACGGCGGTCGAGGCCGTCCGCGACCTGGACGTCCAGGCGATCGTCGTCGCACCGCCGGGCACGCTCACCGACCCGCCGCCGAACGTGCTCGTCCGCGACCGCGTCCCGCCGCTCAAGCTGCTCGAACACGTGTCGGCGGTCGTGTGTCCCGGCGACCACTCCACGGTCTGCGAGGCCCTCGCGCGTGGAGTGCCGCTGGTCGTGGCGCCGGTCCGGGGCGACGAACCGGTCATCGCCCGCCGGGTGGAGGCCGCGGGCGCCGGTGTCGCCGTCCCGTTCGCCGACGCCCGCCCGGACGACCTACGGGCCGCGCTCGCCGCCGTCATCGCGGACGGCCCCCATCGCGCCGCCGCCGGACGCGTCCGCGACTCCTTCGCCGAGGCGGGAGGCGCCACGGAGGCCGCCGACCGCCTGGAAACATTGCGCGGGTCCGGTTCGGGGTGAGCGGTCCATCTCCGTGCGGTTTCTCTGTATGGTGCACGGCATGTCAGGAAAGAAGATCAGCCCGGTTTTCATCATCTTCTGCGCGGTCGGCCTTCTGATCATCGCGTTCGCGCTTTTCGCCACCTTCGTGGCGGGGTCGAAGGTGGACGATCCCGATGAGAACAAGGGCGAGATCCAGTTGCAGCTGGCGTCGATGCTCAACTTCATCCTCATCGGCATGTCGCTGATCCTCGTCGGCCTCGGTTTCCAGCACGCGTCCGGTCCGAACACGACTCCGGCCGCGCTCCCGGGGCAGACGCCGGGGTACCAGTACGGGCAGCCCGCTCAGCAGCAGTACCAGTACCAGGTGCCCCAGCAGCAGCACCAGACCCCACAGCATCAAGCACAGCAGCCCGGTCAGCAGTGGGGCCAGCAGCCCCCGGGAGCACCGCCCGCCCAGTAACAGCGGACAACTCCCGGAACGTCAGCGCGGGGCAGGCCGGGACGTGACGGTCGCGTGCAGGCGCCGGACGCTCCGGACGGTCGCGTCGAACGACGCCTCGGCGATGGCCCTGGTCATGAAGTGGCACAGCCAGGTCACCGCGAAGGTGCCGAGGATCAGCACGGGCGCCCACGTCCACGTCAGCTGGACGACGATCCGTTCGGCGGCGGCGTGCGGATCGACGACGGGCTCCCAGCTGTTGAGGCGGGCCCAGCGTCCGAGGAAGATGCCGACGGAGCACAGGGCGTGCGCGGCGATCGTGACGCGCCCCTGCCAGGCGCCGAGGCCGACGCGGGCGAGGTGCCGGAGCGCCGCGCCGAGAGCCAGGTAGTAGGCCAGGAAACCGGACCCGATGAGCAGCGCGTAGACGGGCAGAATGGCCGTCACCACCGGGCCGCCCTTGTCGGCCGCCACGATGTCCGTGCGGAGATGGACCAGATCGGTCACCACGTACGGAGCGTTGGGCAGGAAGAGCACGAAAAGGACGAGCCCGCCCCACCAGAATGGTGACCGGGACAGTTGCCGACCGCGAAAGAGCGCCCAGGCCAGTGCCACCGGTATCCAGGCCAGAAGGGTGTTCCAGCCCATCCACCACATGTCACGGCGGAGGACATCGACCAGATTCGGCGCCACCTGCTCCAGAACCCCCATGATCTCCATCATGCATGAGAATCGTCGTCCGGTGTGGTGACGAAGGGTGCCAGCAGCCCGGCGGTGTCGCCGAATCCGGCCGTGGCCGCACGGAAACGGTCGGGCCAGTCGGTGTCGGTGCGGAGCGCGCCCACGGCGGTTTCGATGGCCGAAGGGGTTCCTCCCCAGAGCACGGTGGAACGCGCGTGCTGGTCGCGTTGGTCGCGTTCCCACCACGCGGTGACATGACCGAGCTGGTCGGCCAGCGCGTCACCGGGAATGGTCCTCCGGTAGTGGGACGCCCATTCGTCGCTACGAGGATGCCTGCCCGCGTCAGGGGTCGCCTGGTGTGATTGCTGGAGTTCCTCCAGGACGAGGCACCAGCGGTAAGGGGCCGCGAAGTATTCGGACTCGTCGCCGGTGCAGGGCCCTTCGTGAAGGACCGCGACGAGATGGACGGCGAGCCCGGGTGGCGCGCCGCGCGTGGCCACGGCCTCGTCGACCGCGTGCGACAGGGCGCACTCGCGCAGGCGCGGGGACAGGCCGTCCAGCATGGAGGCGTCCAGCTTCGGAGGGCCCCAGCCGGTCAGGTGCGCGACCGTGGCCAGTTCCGCCCACAGAACCAGTTCCGGACGGTCGGCCACCACGCGCTGGGCCGTCCGCATGTCGCGGAGGGTGCAGGGGGTGTCGCGACAGTCCGTCCCGCAGGTTCCGCTCCGGGGGCTCACAAGCGCGCGCGGGGACGCGACCGGCGCGTCCTTCTCCAGGTGCGTCCCGTCCGGCATGCGGACCAGATGCGGGTAGTCCATGCCGTCGGTGAACACCGCGCCCTCGCCGGGCGTGAGCGTCACCAGGAACTGCGACTGGGCGTCGGTGATGTTCATCGTGGCGCCGACCGCGTCCCGGTCGTCCTTCGCGGGCAGCCGGTGGACGATCTTGACGGCGGTGTTCTTGATGACGTCCGGGACGAGCTTGGACGGGATCTGCTCCGCCACGATCAGCCCCTCCCCGTACGCGCGGATCTCCGCGAGGAGGCTCGCGAACGTCTCGACCGCGTGCGACCCGGGCCCGGCCTGCTCGCTGCGGCGCAGCAGCCGGTGCGCCTCCTCGAACACGCTCAGATGGCGCAGCCCGGCGCCGCCGTCCCGCCGCTGCCGCATCCGCAGGTGCTCCACGAGCCGGACCAGGACCGTGCCCATGAGGAACGCCTTGTCGCGGTCGTCTCCGACGTCCTCGATCTCCAGGACGACGTTGCGCGCCAGCAGCGCGTCGAAGTCGATCGGATGGCCGCCCTCGAAGAACCGTCCCGTCGTGCCGAGCCGGAGGCTGGACAGCCGGACCCGGATGAACCCGCGCACATTGTCGGTGATCTCCTGCCCGTAGCCGATCTCCGTGACGACCTGCTCGGCGGCGGCCTGGAGATCGGCGAGCGCCGGGTAGCGCGGCGCCGTGCCGGGGCGGGACGGCTCGCCGAGCGCGAGGTCCCAGCCGAGCCGCTCGTAGCAGCGGGTCAGCGCCGCCGACAGCACCTGCGGGAACGGCTCCTCCGCGTCGAACGCGGCCAGGAACAGCGCGCGGACGAGATCGGCGTGCGTCTGGAGCGGGAACGGCCGCCCGTCCGGGCCCGTCGCCGGTTCGAGCGGGTTGATCCCGGCGGCGATCGCCTCGGTGTCGCCGGGCCGGATCGCGATCACCTCGGCGTCCGGCAGCCGCGCCGCCATCATCCGGTACTCGGCCTTCGCGGGCTCCACGACCAGCCACGGCAGCCCGGCGCGCGACGCCTCCGCCAGCAGCGCCCGGACGGTCTGCGACTTGCCCGCGCCCGTCGCGCCGCACACGAACGTGTGCCGGTTCAGACTGGACAGCGGCACCGACATGGGCCCGACGTCGCGGCGATCGCGGTCCAGGACCCGGCCGAGGCCGACACCCTCGTCCCCCGACTCGGGCGTCACGTCGAACTCGGGCCGCATCACGAACCTGACCCCGGCGACCTCCCGCACCGGCGGACGCGCGACAGCCGCCACCAGTTGCGTGCTCGCCTCGAACGGACCCGCCGCCCCGGGCACCAGGGCGTACGGCAGCCCGCCGAGATCGGCCGACGCGCACACCAGCGCCGCGACCCGCGCCGCCTCCCGCGCGGTCTCCGCGCCCGCCATCAGACGCACCCGCCACAGCCCCGACGTCGCGGCCTGGCGTAACTCGCGGTGCCGCCGCTCCATGCGGACGGCCGCGACCGACTCCTCCGGCGACAGTTCCGCCATCGACCGGGCGCGCTGTTGCCGGTCGGCGAGGTCGTCGGCGATGCGTCCCGCCTCGTCCGGGGCGATCGGTTCGGCGACCAGCAGCCAGGCGAACGGTCGCGTCCATACCGACAGGAGACCGTCTTCTAAGGACGGCCTGGCGGGTTCGGCGGGGGAGTCGTCTTCGAGTAGGCCATCGGTGATGGCGCCGATGCTCACCCAGTGCGGCATGGAATCGCGGGCGATCCCGTCCGGGACGGGCACGCCGCGTCCGCCCGCCGGGAGGCTCAGCGTCGCGTACTTCCCGTCGGTGTCGGCGAGGAGGCCGTCCCCGCCGACGAACACCTCCGTGGGACCGGACGCCCGCGCCCGCCGCCACCCGACCAGCGCCGGGTCGCCGCCCGCGTGGTACGCCGAGACGAGGGCGGCGAGCCGC
The DNA here is from genome assembly GCF_039537545.1 of Actinomadura meridiana. Lineage (NCBI taxonomy): Bacteria > Bacillati > Actinomycetota > Actinomycetes > Streptosporangiales > Thermomonosporaceae > Actinomadura > Actinomadura meridiana. Next base: position 109,886 of record NZ_BAABAS010000018.1, on the reverse strand, counting down.
TGGTCGCGCCACTCGTCGCGGCCGTCCGTCCCGTCCGGGCGGGGCACCTCCAGCAGGCGGCACACCGGGAGGCCGCGCACCACGTCCCACATGTCAGCCGTTCTCGCCCTCCGGCTCGACGACGATCCAGGCGTCGTCGCGGGGGCCCACGCCCTCCGACAGGGTCAGCGTGCGGCCGGTGGCGTCCTCCCAGCGCCTCGACCAGTCGTGCAGCGCCGGGGCCGCCCGCTCCAGGTCGTGGAACCGACCGGAGAGATCCGCGGTCGCGATGCCGAACTCGTAGCCGTCCGGCTCTTCGGCGATGCCCAGCTTGTACATGCTGTCGAAGAACGGCGCGATCGGACTGGGCCGCTCGCGGGAGAACCCGGCCGTCCGGTATTTCGCGACGGCCTTGTCGGCCCGCCGCAGCCGTTCGTCGTCCGACATGCCACGGTTCCGCCGAATGACCCTGGACCGCAATTCATTCTCGTTCTGGGGAAACCATTTCATTTGATCACTCGAACAGAACCGCGCACCCGGACCCCGAAGGCGGACTTCGGCGTCGCCGCAACCATCAGAGGTCAATGCGGCGCGCAGTTCGGCGACGCATCTGTCCCATTGCTCGGGACGAAAACCGAGCGGCGAACGTCGGGTGTGCATGTCCCATGCCTGCTCCGGGGTGACGTCGGCGAACGCGAACTCGCGCTCGGAGAACGAGAACCCGGAATGGTCGGTCACCTGCGGAAACCGTGTCCACTCGGGCTGCACCGGCTCAGGCGTCGGCTCAGGCACCGGCTCCGGTAGCGGGCGGCGGTCGGAACCGCCGGTGGCGCGGGCGGCGGCCCGGCTCGCGGCCCGCGACGGAGCGCCCTCGGCGCCGGGCCGGTCGGGCGGCGGCGCGGACGCCCGCTCCGCGCCGGGCGCCGCACGGTCGATTCTCCTTGCGCTCCCATCCCGATCCACGGCCATGGCCAGTCAGGCTATTGAGCAAGACGCCCGATGGGAAGGCCGAAACCGCGCGGAGGGCCTGACAAGTCCTGTGTCAATCTGCTTGGGTGGTTTGCGCATCGCCGCGCAGCCCCCCGCAGACTCGCGTGCCGATTGACCCGGAATCCGAACAGAACGGGAGTTCAGCGTCGTGAGGGGTGGACCCGTCGAGCACGGAGGGCCGCGGACGCGCGTGGAACGGCTTTTCAGCCCCGATCCCCGCCTCGGCTGGGTGTTCCGGGACCGCTGGTGGTTCCTGCGTCCCTTCGCCGAGGCGCCGCCGCACCAGCGGGCGCTGCCGGAGTACCTGGCCCGCCGCGTCACCGAGACCGAACGGCTCGCGCACCGCCACCTGAGCCGGACGCTGCCGATGAGCCTGACCGCCGCCGCCCTCCTGGTGGTCCTCGCCGCCTGCGGGGCCGCCGCGTCCACGATCCCGAGCGGGGTCCCGCTCGGGATGCTGGTTCTCGGCGGGATCGTCGCTTCGCCCGGCGCGGTGCTGGCGACCTGGTCCGTCCGGCAGCGGCAGAGCGCCCGGCAGGCCCACGACCTGGCCCAACGGCAGAACGCGAACGGCTATCAGGACCAGTCCCGCCAGTGGCGGGCGCGCAGACAGGCGCACGACGCCGCCGAACGCGTCCGGCTGGACGCGCTGCCCGAATGGGGCGCCGTCCCGCGTCCGGCCCGCCGCCTGGACGTGTTCGGCGGGACGCTGTGGGCGTGGGAGGCGCTGCTCACCACCTACGGGACGTCGACCCTCGCCGTCCAGCCGCTGCTCGTGCTGGACCTGTCCCGCGAGGTCGTCAGCCGGGAACTGGCCGAACTGTCGCGGGAGGCGCGAATGGCGGTGGACGTGCAGTTACTCCCGAGCCGCCAGCCGTCGGCCCGCCTGCTGACCGACCTGCCGCCGCAGGACCTCGTGGACGCGATCGTCGAGTCCATGCACGGCGGCACACCCGACGCCGCACGCGCCGAGCGCAGCATGGACGACCGGATCCTCACCACCGTGTGCGGCGCGCTCGGCGACGACGTCACCCTCGGTCGGATCGCCGCGTCGCTCCGCGCTCTGATGGGCGAACCAGACGACGGTGACGCCCTGACCCGCGATGAGCGGCGGCGCATAGGGAACGAACTGTTCACCGTGGAGTACCGTCGCCAGGCGCATGCGAACTTGTCGCGGATCGAGTCCTACGTGCATCCGCTGGAGAGCCTCGGTACCGAACCGGCGAAAGTCGACGGCCCGGGCTACCTGACGTGCATCGCATTGGACAGTCAGGCCCGCAACGTCCGGTCCGAACTGCTCACCGACCTGATCGTGCAGTGGGTCACGCATCGCATCACCGCGTCCCAGGACGCCACGCCCGCGCTCATCGTCGCCGGGGCGGACGAGCTGGCCCGCCGCCACCTGGAACGCCTCTCGGACGCCTGCGAACGGCGCGGCGTGCCGCTGACCCTGCTGTTCCGGCGGCTGCGCGAAACCTCGGCGGAGATGATCGGCGGCGGGGCCGTCGCGTTCATGCGGCTCGGCAACCACGAGGACGCGTCCCGGGCCGCCGACTTCATCGGACGCGAACACCGGTTCGTCTTGTCGCAGATCACCAAGAACATCGGCGGGAACGAGTCGCACACGTCCACCGACACCGAGGGCGAGTCCGACTCGGAGACCCTGAGCAGCAGCCGGACGACGGGCACGTCCAGCAACTGGGGGACGAACCAGTCGTCAGGCACCAACTACTCCGGCGGCGAAATGTTCGGGATGTTCCCCGACCGCTCCACGTCCCACCAGCGCGGACGCAACCGGGGCGGCTCCACCAGCAGCAGCGACACCGAGGGGACCGCCACGTCCACCTCACGCAACTGGTCGGCCGCCTACGCCTACGCCGAAGGCACCAACTGGAGCGACGCCGACACGACGCAGCGTGTCTACGAGTACGCCGTCGAACCCGTCTCGCTCCAGCACCTCCCCGACCACGCCCTCCTGCTCGTCGAGTCGGCGCCCGGCGGCGGACGGACCCTCACGCCCGTCGAGTGCGACCCGTCCATCATCACGCTGGACCGCGTCGCCACCGGGGCCCTCCCGGAACCTCCGCCACAAGCCGCCCTCCCCGCTCCCGGCCAGCCCACCCCATGGGCCACACCCACCGCACCCCAATGGGCCGCACAACCCGCGCCGCCCCCACCCCGCGCACCACTCACACCCGACCCCGGCGCGCCACCCGACCACCGATCGGGCCCGCGCGGAAACCCACCGCACCGTCCACCCGGCGAGGGCGGCCCACCACCCCTCTTCGGCGGTCACGGCTGAACTCAGCCCAGCCTGCGACGCAACCCCTCGGCCCGCCGAATCAACGGAAGCGGCATCCTCTTCGCAGGATCGGTGCCGTCGATATGGTGCTCGACCGCCGCCACAAGATCGGCACCAAGCCCCATCCGGACGGCCGCCGCGTCCGCCCGCGACTCCGGCCGTCCCGCGACCATGCGCCCGGCCATCAGCACCACCCGCGCGACCAACGCGGGCACCACCACCACGACCGTTACCGCCATCGCGACCAAAGCCATCAGGAAAACACCCAAGAACCCGATCGGCCTGTGCCATGCCACGGCCCGCTTCCACAACGAAACAACCAGGGACCACGGCGTGCGAAGCGTCCACGCCAACGCCCGTCCCGGCACCGTCACCTGCACCCGCACGAACGCCGGACCCGCCCGCCAACCAAGCGAATGCCCCAACTCATGGGCGAGCACCCCGGCCAATCGCGCCGGAGGCAACGACCGCGCCGCATGGGACGTGACCGCGACCGTCCGCCCGAACGGCGCGCAAGCGTTCAACTCATTCGACTCGACGACCAACAGCCGATACACACCACCGCCCGCCCGCCGCTGAACCTCCCGCCACGGCATCTCCACCCGCGCCCGCTCCTCCGCAGTCGGCTCCCGATACCCGTACACGGCCCGAGCCCCCAGCGGAGCCACCAACAAGACACCCCAAACAACCAACGGCAATACCGCACCCCAAACCGTCCACCCCACGCCCACCCCAACAGCAAGCACCACGACGACCAGACCCTCCACCCCAACAACAACACCCACCGCCACCCGCCGCCGCCCACCCCCACCTCGCGGAACGTCCTCCGACCGCCCCGCAGGCAGATAAAGCCGCCCACCCGAACCAGGCGGCGTCCCCTGAGAAGCCCCCACCGCCCGCGCCGCCCCAGCCGCAGGCGACGACACACCCCCAAGCGGCGCAGTCCGGGGCGATGCGGGCCCGCGCGGCGTGGATCGGGCCGCCACTGAGCCGGACGGCGCAGACCCGGGCGGCCCAGGCCGAGGTTGCACGGGCCGAGAGGATGCGGGCTGGGGCGGCACACGTCCGTGTGGTGCGGGCCCAGGTGGTCCGGGCCGAGATGACACAGGGCGAGGTGGCGCCGAATCGGGCGGCACGGCCGGGGTCGGCGAGGCGACGGGCGGCGCAGGTCTGGGCAGGGCGGATCGCGGCGGCGCGGGACGGGATCCGGCGGAATTGGGCTGCGCCGGTGCGGGTGGAGCAGGGCGCGGCTGCGCAGGTCGGGGTGGTGTGGGTGGGGGGTTGGGGCGGTGGCGGGCTTGGCCCTCGTAGGGGCGGGAGTGGTCTGTCCAGGTTTGGCCGTTCCAGTAGCGTTCGCGGCCCATCAGCTCCGGGTCTGGGTACCAGCCGGGTGGTGCGCTCACCGGACTCCGCCTCCCGTCGGGTGAGGTCAAGGTTTGCGCACGTCGCGACTCAGCGTCAACGGGACGGTCACAGCTTGGGGGTGAAGGGGCGCCGATGGGTGGGGTCGTCCGGTTCGGCGAGGCCGCGCAGGGCCGTCTCGACCAGTTCGATGCCCTGGAGGAGGGTGACGAGGCGGGCGCCCTCGCGGCGGTAGGTGTCCAGGACGGACTCGATGCCGTGCGGCGGGACGACGCCGCCGAGGTCGACGCGGGCCGTGCGGAAACCCTCGCGGGCCGCCTCGACGGACGCGCCGACATGGTGGCGGGCCATCCGAGCGAGGGCGAGGGGGTAGCGGCGCAGCACGCCGTAGCGCCGGTACTCGGGAGGGACGAGTTCCAGCAGCCAGGCGAGGGCGGTGTCCTCGAAGCGGTCGGAGCCCGGCGGGTGCACCTGCGAGGGCCAGCCGGGCGGAACGTGGGTGCTCACCAGCGCAGAATAACCCGAAGTCGAACCTGTGTTCGAAGTCAGTCGGGGCGGGGAGCGTCGCGGCGGATGCGGATCTTGCCCGAGGCGAGGTCGTCGCGCACGGAGCCGGAGCCGCCCGCCTGCTCGTGGTCGTCCTCGCGGAGCAGCCGCTGCCGCTCCTGCTCCTCGACCTTGACCCGCTTCGAGCCCTCGAACACGGACGCGAGGTCTTCGAACATGCCGCCGCCGAAGCCCGCGCCGGTCTTCCCGTCGCCGCGGATGGCGCCCATCATGGTCGACTTGCCGGTCCCGTCGCGGGGCCATTCGACGGTCTCGTGCTCGGCCGGCTGCTCAGGGCGGTTGCCCATGGGACGGCCCTTGACGCGCTTGCGGCGACGAAAGGGTGACTTCACACAGTCTCCAACGCGGTGAGTCTCCGAATTGATCCCCCGGAGGACGGTCAGGTGGCGAACGACCACCGGGTCGGGGAGCCGGTGAAGTCTCCCTGGTGGAGCCCGAACGCCTGCTGTGGCCGCACCGCGACGGTCGCGTTCACCTCGGGGTCCAGGAAGTCCACACGATATCGGGTGGAGTACTTGGAGTTGACCAGGTCGATGAACCGTTGCAGGTCGCGCTTCTCGGTGAGGATCTCCGCGTGCCCCTCGATGACGACGGGTTCCTCGGCCTCCTCGGTCGTCACGACGACCTGCGGGTTCGCCCGCAGGTTCGCCATCTTGCGGGACGGGACGCTGCTGCTGAACAGCAGGGCCGCACCGTCCCAGGCGCCCCACACCGGCATCGCGTGCGGGCGTCCGTCCGGCCGCACGGTGCAGAGCCAGAAGTTGCGCGTGGCGCGCAGCCGTTCCACGGCCCACGACCACGGGAGCAGGCCGGTGCCCTCGTCCGGCCCCTGCACGCCGTAGCCGGGCATGTGCGGGCGTCGCGCGGTGGGTTCGGCGGGCTCCGGTTCCGCGGCGGCGGCGGAAGCCGACATGGCATACTCCTCTCGGTCGTGGTGCCCCCGCCCATCGTTTCAGACCCGGGCACCTTCGGGTGACGCTCGTTGCCGGGTGCTCGGCGCGATAGCCTGCGGGACGTGCGTCTATCCCATGTCATCGCGGTGCTCGAGGAGCTCTACCCGCCGTCGTGGGCCGAGCCGTGGGACGCCGTCGGGCTCGTCTGCGGCGACCCCGACCAGGAGGTCCGCCGGGTGCTGTTCGCGGTCGATCCGGTGGCCGCCGTGGTCGACGAGGCACTGGAATGGGACGCCGATCTGGTCGTGACGCACCATCCGCTGTTCCTGCGCGGGGTGCACTCGGTGGCCGCGACCACGCCGAAGGGCCGTCTCGTCCACCGGGTGATCGTGAACGGGGTGGCGCTGCACACCGCGCACACCAACGCCGATCGCGCCGACCCGGGCGTGTCGGACGCGCTGGCGCGGGCGGTCGGCCTCATCGGGCCGCTGCTTCCCATGCTCCCGGCCGATGACGACCCCCGCCGCGGGCTCGGCCGGATCGGCGAGCTGGACGCGCCGCTCACGCTGCGGGACTTCACCGACCGGGTCGCCGCGGGGCTGCCGTCCACCGCGTGGGGGGTCCGCGCGGCGGGCGACCCGGACCGTCCCGTCCGCACCGTCGCCGTGTGCGGGGGCGCGGGCGACTCGCTGCTCGACACCGCGAGGGCCGCCGGTGTCGACGTCTACCTCACCGCCGACCTGCGGCACCACCCCGCGTCGGAGTTCGCCGAGCACGGCGGGCCCGCCCTGGTGGACGCCGCGCACTGGGCGACGGAGTGGCCCTGGCTCGCCACCGCCGAACGGTCCCTGACCGCGGCCTCGGCGGAGGCGGGCAAGCTGGAGACACGGGTGTCCACGCTCGTCACCGACGCGTGGCGCCATCACGCCGGATGATCCTTGAGCAGGAGTCGATTTGAGTCAAACACCGCCGGAGTCCGTCGTGTACCCAGGGGACCGTGAGGGATCGGCCGTCCGTACGGGAGGTTCTCGGTGAAAGCCGCACCGCAGGCCCAGATCCGCCTGATCGACCTGCAGGAGCTCGACACCTCGCTGGACCGGCTGGCGCACCGCCGCCGGACGCTCGCGGAGCTGGCGGAGATCGAGCGGCTGGAGGGCCGCCTCACCGAGCTGCGCGACGCGATCGTCGCCGCCGAGACGGAGGTCGGCGATCTGCAGCGGGAGCAGAAGAAGGCCGAGCAGGACGTCGAGCAGGTCCGCACCCGCGCCGACCGCGACCAGCAGCGGCTCGACTCCGGGCAGGTGACCTCCGCCAAGGACCTCGGCAGCCTCCAGGCGGAGATCGAGTCGCTGCACCGCCGCCAGTCCGACCTGGAGGAGGTCGTGCTGGAGATCATGGAGCGCAGCGAGCAGGCGGAGGGCAGGGTCGCGGCGCTGCGCGCCGACCGGTCCGCCGCGCAGGACGAGCTGACCGGCGTCGCCGGGAACCGCGACGCCGCCGAGCGGGAGATCGACGACGAGGCCGGGACGACCACCGCCGCCCGCACGGCCGTCGCCAAGGACGTCCCCGACGAGCTGCTCGCCCTCTACGAGAAGCTGCGCGGCCAGTTCGGCGGCGTCGGCGCGGCGAAGCTGTACCGGGGCGCGTGCCAGGGCTGCCACCTGGCGCTCAACACCGTCGACCTGAACCGGATCCGGACGGCGGCCGACGACGAGGTCATCCGCTGCGAGGAGTGCCGCCGCATCCTCGTCCGGACCCCCGAGTCGGGCCTGTGACCTCGCGCAGGCTGGCCATCGAGGCGGACGGCGGGTCGCGCGGCAACCCCGGCCCGGCCGGGTACGGGGCGGTCGTCCGCGACGCGCTCACCGGGGAGGTCCTCGCGGAGGTCGCCGAGTCGATCGGGCACGCCACCAACAACGTGGCCGAGTACCGGGGCCTGATCGCCGGGCTGGAGGCGGCCGCCGCGATCGACCCGTCCGCCCGCGTCGAGGCCCGGATGGACTCCAAGCTCGTCGTGGAGCAGATGTCCGGACGCTGGAAGATCAAGCACCCGGACATGATCCCGCTGGCCATGCGGGCCCGCGACCTGGCGGCGGGCCTCGGCTCGGTGACCTACGGCTGGATCCCGCGAAACCGCAACGCCCACGCCGACCGGCTCGCCAACGAGGCCATGGACGCGGCGGCGCGCGGCGAGCACTGGGTCCGCCGCGAGGAGACCCCCGAGGAGCCGCAACCCCCGCCCTCCTTCACCACGACACCCTCCGCGACCCCGCTGACGACGATTCTGCTGCGGCACGGCGAGACGCCGCTGTCGACCGACAGGCGCTTCGCCGGGACGGGCGACATCCCGCTCACCCCGAACGGCGTGGCCCAGGCCCGCGCCGCCGCCCTCGTGCTGAAGGACCGCGGCCTCGACGCGATCGTCACGTCCCCGCTGTCCCGCTGCCGCGACACCGCCGCCGAGGTCGGCGCCGCCACCGGCCTGGACGTCCGCGTCGAGGACGGCATCCGCGAGACCGACTTCGGCGCGTGGGAGGGCCTCACGTTCGGCGAGGCGGCCGAGAAGTGGCCCGCCGAGATGACGGCATGGCTGGCCGACCCGGCCGCCGCGCCGCCCGGCGGGGAGAGCTTCACGCACGTGTCCCGCCGCGTCGGAACCGCCCTGGACAAACTAAGGGTCCGCTACCGCGAGCAAAAGGTCCTGGTGGTCTCGCACGTCACGCCCATCAAGCTTCTGGTGAAGGAGGCCTTGGGCGCGCCGATATCGGCCCTGTACCGGATGCACCTGGACGTGGGGGCCATTTCCACCATCGACTGGTATGCCGATGGCCCCGCGACCCTTCGCGCCTACAACGACGTCCACCATCTGGAGACCTGAGCGGAACAACCGCCCCGCGCGACCCGCTAACCTTGGAGGACGGCGGACGAGCCGGCCGGACGGCCGCGTCGGGGAGCGATTCCCGTCGAGGAAAGTCCGGGCTCCACAGGGCAGGGTGGTCGGTAACGCCGACCCGGGGCGACCCGCGGGAAAGTGCCACAGAAAGCAGACCGCCGCCGGTACGCCCGGCGGTAAGGGTGAAACGGTGAGGTAAGAGCTCACCAGCGCCCACGGTGACGTGGGCGGCTCGGTAAACCCCACCCGGAGCAAGGTCAAGAAGGGGCCCGCCAGGGCTCCGCGCAGGTGTCTGAGGGCTGCTCGCCCGAGCCTGCGGGTAGACCGCTGGAGGCCGCCGGCAACGGCGGTCCGAGATGGATGGCCGTCACCCGTCGCCCTCCGGGGCGACGGGCACAAAACCCGGCTTACAGGCCGACTCGTCCGCCCTCCCCGCCCCTGATCCAAAGGCCAGGACGGCCCGTCGGAAAGGGCCTTCACGCCTGCAATGGGCGGCGCGCCGATAGACGGTTCTAGGCGTGGATTTCCTGCGTTTGGATTACCGGCACCGGTAAAGCCGAAACTGCGATGATCATGGTGCTCGCCGCCGTAATTCTGACTGTGCCGACAATGGCCCCGATGAGTCCTTCCTGACAGGTGGGACGTCGCGTCCCCCACCCCGGGGCCCACGTGGGAGCGCCCTTGTGGCATCGGCGCGTCCGGCCGCGTCCTCGACCTCGGCGCCGCCCGGCGCGCCGTTCTGAGACCGGGGGTGGAGGGGCATGCGGCTCAACTTGATTGGGGCACATGACACAGAAGGTTCGAAACGGCGCGCTTACCGTTCGAGTAAGAGCTGATCGCCTTGATCGGTGACGACGCGGGGCCGGTGCTGAGCCCCGTGGAGAGGAGCACTGATGATCGTCATCGCGTTCGTGGCCCTCGTGCTCGTCGGGGTGCTGACAGGTTTCGTGTACCTGTGGGACTTCTCGCGCGCCAGCCGGTGCGACGCGCTGTTCCTGCCGGCGTCGGATCGGCGCGCCCGACGTGCGCGCCGGGTGACGGGGATGTACGTCCGTGACACCACGCGCGACCAGGAGTTCGTCCCGCTGGCCGATGACCGCGGCGGAGCCCTGGCGGAGTGACCTGACACGTCGGGCGCCACGATCGGGGGCGACGTGGCGCGCTGACCGGGGGACGCGGTGGTGCCAGAGCCACTGTGGAGAGCGTGGGCCGTCCGGGCGGGGGGACGGCCCACGCGCATTCTTGGAAGCGGGGTTCAGGCGCGTGTCGAACGGCGCGGGGGCGCGTCCGGGACGAGGGCGAACGTCCCCGCTGAACGATCCAGGATCTCCACCCGCGCGGACTGAAGGTCGAGGTAGAGGCCCACGAGCTCGATCTCGCCGGACTCGACCCGTTCCCTGAGCCACGGATACGTGAGCAGGTTGTCCAGCTGCTGCATCACGTTGATCTTGCAGAGGCGGGTGAGCGGCGGCTCGTCGGTGTCGGGCGGCGGCTCCTCGGCGAGGAACCGGGCCAGGCTGTGGTTGCCGTGCTTGAGCCACCGCGACAGCCCCGTCAGATGCTCCACCTCGGTGCCGCCCGCGAGGAGCGCGGCCATCGCGCCGCAGTTGGAGTGCCCGCAGATGGTGATCGTCCGGATGTCCAGGACGTTGGTGGCGTACTCGACGGTCGCCGCGACGGAGTCGTCGGGCGTCCGGGAGCCGTGCCGCGGGACGAGGGCCCCCACGTTCCGGTTGATGAACAGGTCGCCGGGCCCGCTGGCGGTGATGATGTTCGGCACGATGCGCGAGTCCACGCAGGTGATGAACAGGTGCTGGGGCTTCTGCTCCATCGCCAGCTCGGCCATGATCGGCCGGACGAGCCGGGCGGTGCGGCCGTGGTACTCCTGCACACCGGCGAGCAGCACGGCGGCGGGCGACACCTCCGGCGCGTCCAACTCGGCCTCCGAACGCCGCCGCCGATTCGCCCAGGGCGCCCACCAGCGGGCAGGGGGCGGGGGTGTTTTACGTGGTGCGGACATGTCTCCTGTCACAGCCCTTTCATACCAAGCCTCGTGAACCTCGTCGATGTCGACCCTGCCGCCGTGCCGTTCGTGCGCCAGCCGCCACTGGTGGACGGCGTCGAACGCGGCATGGTCCATGAAGTCGACGTCGAGGTCCAGGTCGACGTGGGCACCGGGCGGTACGTCCTGGAGTTGGCGCGTCAGCTTCGGCACCCCGAGGAACGTGAGCGTGCCCGCCACGACCACGTGCACGCGGGGCGGCACCGGCCCGTCGTCCGGCGCCGGGACGAGATGCTCCGCGCGGACCGACAGTCGCGTCAGCCGCCGCAGCGCCATGATCGCCATGATGCCGACGCCGAGCAGCACGCCCTCGCCGAGCCCGAGGACGACGACGCCGCCGAGGGTCGTGAAGTACGCGGTCGCCTCCCGGTGGTGGCGCAGATCACGGATGCGGGCGGTGTCGATCAGCCGGAACCCGAGGACCACCAGGAGTGCCGCGAGCGCGGACAGCGGCACCTGCTCGATGAGCGGGCCGCACGCCAGCGCCAGCACCAGCACCCACACGCCGTGCATGATCGTGGACACGCGGGTGCGGGCGCCCGCCTCCAGGTTCGCCGAACTCCGGACGATCACGCCCGCGATCGGCAGCCCACCGAGGAACCCCGACACCGCGTTGCCCGCGCCCTGGCCGAGCAGGTCGCGGTCGAGGTCGGCGCGGGCGACCCCGGCGGGACGCCTGCGGTCGATCGCCACGCTGCACAGCAGCGACTCGACGGCCGCGACGAGCGCGACGGAGACGACGGCGCCGACGATGCCGTGCGGGGAGCCGTCCGGAAGGGCGGGGGCGTGCCATCCGCTGAGGAGGGTGTCGGGCAGTTCCACGCGCCGCGCGTTCCAGCCGAGCGACCAGGCGACGGCGGTGGCGAGGGCGATGGCGGGCAGTGGGCCGGGGACGAGCCGCAGCCATCCGCCGCGCGGCAGCCGCGCCCAGATGAGCAGGACGAGCACCGTCAACCCCCCGAGCAGCGCCGGATGGGTGTGCGGGTGCGCCAGCTGTCCGGGCAGCTCGCGCAGGTTGTCGAGCGCCGACTGCTGGGGGGTGCCGCCGAGGACGACGTGCACCTGCGCCAGCATGAGGACGACGCCGACGCCCGCGAGCATCCCGTAGACGACGGCGGGGGAGACGGCGAGCGCGGTGCGCGCGACCCGGCTGGCGCCGAGCGCGAGTTGCAGCAGCCCGGCGAGCATCGTGATCGTGCAGGTGGCGCGCCAGCCGTAGGTGTCGACGAGCCCGGCGACGAGCACGGTCAGCCCGGCCGCGGGCCCGGAGACCTGGAGCGGTGAGCCGCCGATCGATCCGGCGACGATCCCGCCGACCACGGCGGCGATCAGCCCGGCGGCGATCGGGGCGCCGGAGGCGACCGCGATGCCCAGCGACAGCGGGATCGCGACCAGGAACACGACGAAGGAGGAAAGGAGATCTTGGCGGAGGTGAGAAAGTTTCGTAAACCTGGGAGTCACGTCGAATATGTAACCCGAATCACCTGCCTTCACCCGTGAAACGCGAAGGCCACCGGACGGATCCGGCGGCCTTCACCCGTGTTCGGGTCAGCGGCGGTAGTTCTCCCAGTCGTCGGTGGGCTGGCGGGAACCGTACGGGCCGGTGTCGTTCGGGTGCCCCGGCGGGTAGCCGCCCTGGGGCGGACCGCCCTGCGGGCCGGTGCCGTACCCGCCGGCCCCGTACGTCTGGGTGGCGTTCGGGTCGACGTAGCCGCCGCCCTGCGCGCCCGTGTCACGCGGACCGGACAGCGGGTCGCCGCCGCCGTTGTAGCTGCTGCCGCTGAAGTCGCCGTAGGCGCCCGCGCCACCGCCACCCGAACCGGTGCCGGGGGAACCGCCGTACGGTTCGCGTCCGGTGCCGCTGAGCGGGTCGTCGTACCGGGGCGCCGAGTCGCCGTAGGCGGGGGCCGTCGGGTAACCGTCGTTCTGCTGGCCCTGCCCGTATCCGGACGCGCCGCCGAGGCCCGAGTCGTATCCGGGCGTGGCGCCGGACGGCACGCCCGAGCCCACCCCGGAGTCGTAGCCGCCGGAGTGGCCGGGCGACGACCACGGACCGGTCGCGGTGTTGCCGGTTCCGCCGCCCGCGCCGCCGCCGGTACCGAACGAGCCGGTGCCGAGCGGGTCGCCGAGGGGATCGTTCAGGGAACCGCCGCCGTAGCCCGGGTCGGACGAGGCCGGACCCGACGACCGCTGCCGGTCGTTCTGGATGCGCTGGAGCAGCTCGTCCACGGTCGGGAGCTTGTGACCGTCGGTGTCGGTGCCACCGCCGGGGGTCGCACCAGGGGGGGCGCCAGGAGGGGCGCCGTGCGCCGCCGGGGCCTGGGGAGCGGGCGCGCCGGACGGCTCGTCGGTGCGGCCGAGCGGCAGCCCGAGCGGGTCGGACACGCGGGGATCGGGCATCCGTGGATCGGGCACGCGCGGGTCGCCCAGCCCGGGCGAACCGGGAGCGGGCGCGCCGGGTGCGGAGGGGACGGGACCGGACGGGCCGAGCCCGAGGTCGTAACCGTCCTGGCGGCCTCCGGGGGGCGGGCCAGCGGCCGCGGCGGGACGGCCGCCCAGCGGGTCGGACCCGTAGGACGGCTCGGGGGAGCCGTGCTGGGACTGGTCGCCGTACCCCTGGTCCGGGTAGCCGGTGTCGTGGCCGCCGCCGTACTGGTCGCCGCCGTACTGCTCACTGCCGTACTGGTCGCCCGACCCGTAGTCGCCCGAACCGTAGTCGGCCGACCCGAACGCGGGCTGCGGCTCCTGCCCGCCGTAGGGGGACTGGTCGGGCATGCCGGGACCGCCGCCGTACGGCGACTGCATGCCGGGGCCGCCCTGGCCGCCGGGGGAGCCGAGGTCGGTGGGGATCGGGTCGAGCGCCGTCGAGCCCGGGTCCTGGCCGGTGAAGGGGGAGCCGCCCTGGAAGCCGCCCTGGCCGGGCGTCTGCTGCGGACCGGTCCCGCCGCCGAGGACGCCGAATCCCGGGCCGTCGGCGTTCATGGAGACCGGCTGGGTCAGGTTGTGCTGGGGCGGGCCGGGCTGCTCGGCGGGCGCCTGCTCGGCGGGGCCCTGCGCGTTCAGCGGGTCGGCTGACGGGTCGACGTCGCCGCGGGCGTCGTCGTTGTCGTGCTGCCAGGGGAACTTGGGCTTGTCGAAGGTGATCGTCGCCCAGTAGTCGTCGTCCTCCATCTCGTCCGACGCCGGGCCGCCGCTAGCGGCGGGCGGTGGCGGGGACGGGGTGGTGGGAGCCGCGAGCGGTCCGCCAGCGACCGGTCCGCCAGCGACGCGCCGGTCATGGGCGGCCTCGGGAGCGCCCGGACGTTCGTAGCCGCCGGAGTCGTATCCGGCGTCATAGCCCGAGTCGTAGCCGTCGTTGTAGCCGTAGCCGTCGGGGCCGCCCGCCTCCTCGTGCTGCGGCGGGACTCCTCTACGGCCGCGCGGCTGCTGCGGCTCGTCGTCCATCCAGTCGTCGTCGTCGCGTCCCGCCCTGCTGGCCCGCAGGCCGAGGGCCACGAGGACGACCACGAGGACCACGACCACAATGAGGCCGAAGACCACGATGTAAGAAGTCATGCCACCACCCAATGCCTTGGCCCGGTGAGAAGTCCCGGCGCGGACCGCGGGTCCGTTCCGGCCGATGCCGACGGCCTGTCGTCCTCGGGAGTCCGCCGCCCCGGCTCAACCCGATTCTGTCCGACCGCTATGACCGTTGTCACACCCTTCGCGCACATTTACCCTCGCACGGCGCGTGCCGATCGGTCGATCCGACCATCGGTACGCCCCTGTCGGCTCCAGCCCCCCGGTGGGGTCCGCCCTGACCCTGTGCTTCGAGACTTCACGTGTCCTGTGGCTCCACGTGCTTCGAGACTCCACGGTCAACGCGCCTACTAGCCGCCGAAGTTCCCTGTGATCCGTCCCCGCCCGACCGTGTGCTCGGCGATGGCGGGAAGCGAGTCCTTCAGTGCGGCGCCGTTCTGGAATGGTGCCGGATCGTCCAGCGCGTAGATGGTGAACCGGTACCGGTGCCGTTCTCCCTTGGGCGGGCACGGCGGCGCGTAGCCCACCTTCTTGTCCGTGGTCGATCCTTCGACGGTCCTGTCCAGACGTGCTCCCTCGACGAGTTCGTTCACGGTTCCGTCGATGCCCGCGATCACCCAGTGGACATAGGCGCCGCCGGAGGCGTCCGGATCGTCCATCACGATCGCGAACGACCTGGTTCCGGCCGGGGTGCCCGACCACCGCAGCGGCGGGGTCTTGCCCTGCCCGCCAGAGTACGTCGTACAGCCGTACCTCGGGGGCAAGTCGCGCCCTTCGCGGAAGACGGGGCTGGTCACCGTGAACCATTCCGACAGTTCGGCGCTCTTGTTCTGGGGTTGGCCGATCAGCCCGCAGCCGCCGACGGATCCGGCGAGCGCGAGCGCGCCGACCGCGGTCGCGGCCCTGGACGCGAACACGGTCGGAATCGGACGCCGGTCTCTGCTCATCATGGATTCGCTCCCGGGCGAGATCGTACGCCGCGCACCGCCGGATCGCCGTCATCTCGGCTCCGGATCTCGGCAGCCCGCGTCCCGCCGCCGGCGCCCCCTTCCTCGTCCGCCCCAACGATAGGGCTTCGCGGGGAGTGGAACGCGCCTTTCGTCCCACCGGGGACGGCTCTCCGGGGGCGGACGCTGTGACGTTGGTCATGAGTGTTTTGTCCGTTTGTGTCGAGTTAAAAGGGAAGGAGTGGCGTGTTTCACAGCGTCATCCGCGACTTTCTTTGCCAGAACGGGAAATTTTCGCGTTCTTCGCACGGTTCTCATTGGTGCCGGGCACGCTCCATCGAGTAGCTTGTGAATGTCTTCACAAGCCGACCGTGACATTGGAGGCCGCAATGGCCAGGACCGCCCAGGAGACCCCTGGCGCTCCCCACATCCTCATCGTGGGTGGTGGCTATGTGGGCATGTACACCGCCTTGCGCCTACAGAAGAAGCTGAAGCGCGAGCTGAGACGGGGCGAGGTCAGGATCACCGTCGTTGACCCCAACTCGTACATGACGTACCAGCCGTTCCTCCCCGAGGCGGCCGCCGGGAACATCTCCCCGCGGCACGTCGTCGTTCCGCTCCGCCGGGTCCTGCAGAAGTGCACCGTGCGCAAGGCCAGGGTCACCGAGCTGAACCACGAGGAGGGCTGGGCGATCGTCCAGCCGCTCGCGGGCACGCCGGAGCGGATCACCTACGACTACCTCGTCATGGCCGCGGGCGCGGTGCCCCGGCTGCTGCCGATCCCCGGGCTCGCCGAGAACGGCATCAGCCTGAAGACCGTCGGCGAGGCCATCCACCTGCGCAACCACGTGCTGGAGCAGCTGGAGATCGCCGAGTCGACCGACGACGAGGAGCTGCGCCGCAAGGCGCTGACGTTCGTGTTCGTCGGCGGCGGCTTCGCCGGGGTCGAGGCGGTCGCCGAGCTGGAGGACATGACCCGCGACGCCACCCGATACATGCGTAAGGTCACCCCGCAGGACCTGCGGTTCATGCTGGTCGAGGCGACCGGGCGCATCCTGCCCGAGGTCGGCCCCGACATGGGCAAGTGGACGGCCGAGCAGCTGCGCGGGCGCGGCATCGCCGTGAAGATGAACACCCTGCTGAAGTCGGCGGTGGGCGGACGCATCGAGCTGTCGGACGGCAGCAACTTCCTCGCCGGGACGCTGGTGTGGAACGCGGGCGTGAAGCCGTCGCCGGTCGTCCGGCTCGGTGACCTGCCGCTGGACGCGAAGGGCCGGGTCAAGGGCACCGAGTACCTGACGATCGAGGGCCTCGTGCGCGCGTTCACCGCGGGCGACAACGCCGCGATCCCGGACCTGACGCAGGACGGCGAGTTCTGCCCGCCGAACGCGCAGCACGCCGTCCGGCAGGCCAAACTGCTCGGCGACAACATCGTCCGGTCGCTGCGCGGCAAGACGTTGAAGCCCTACGTCCACGGCGACCTCGGCACCGTAGCCGGGCTCGGCCTGCACAAGGGCGTGGCGAACCCGCTCGGCTTCAAGCTCAAGGGCTGGCCCGCGTGGTTCTTCCACCGGACCTACCACGGCGCGATGGTCCCGACCTTCAACCGCAAGATCCGCGTCGTGGCGGACTGGACGCTCGCGCTGTTCCTCAAGCGCGAGACCGTCTCGCTCGCCACCGTCGAGCAGCCGCGCGCCGACTTCGAGCTAGCCGCTGTGTCTATTGCAGAGCTCTCCTCCGTCGGGCGCTGAGCGCCCTCCGTCGTCGTGCACTGCGGTGCGATCGCTGCATCGCTCCGACCCGCCTGGAGGCTCGCTGCGCGATCAGGTTTCTCGCAAGCTCGAAACCTGCCTTCGGACGCGATCGCAACAGTTGAGGTCGCTGTCGGTCGCGGCGATGGCCGATCTGGTCACGGGCATGCCGAAACGGCCGTCCGGACCGTGCCCCGAAAGGGGTCACGGTCCGGGCGGCCGTTTGATGCTCACGCGCGCTTCTTGAAGGCGCGCAACGACAGCGGTGCGAAGACCAGGGCGATCCCGAGACCCCAGACCAGTGCGATCCAGGCGTGTTCGAGGACGGGCCCGCCCACGAGCAGGCCGCGCATCGCCTCCACCAGGTGGGTCACCGGACTGTTGTCCATCACCCAGGCCACCGGCCCCGGAATCCCCTCGGTGGTCTTGATGAACGCCGTGCTCAGGAAGCTCAGCGGGAAGATCACCACAAAGCCGAAGATCTGCACCTTCTCCGGCTCGCTCACCTTCATCGCGATGTAGACCGACGTCCACGAGAACAGGACCGCGAAGGTCAGCAACAGGATGAACGAGGTGAGCAGGGCGAAGACGTTCGTCCCGAGCCGGAACCCGATCGCGAAGCCGACCGCCAGCAGGATCGACATCGACCACGCCTGCTTGACGGTGTCGGCGATGATCCGGCCGACGAGCGGCGCGCTGCGCGAGATCGGCAGGCTCCGGAACCGGTCGAACACGCCCTTGGTGATGTCGGTGTTGAGCCCGAAACCGGTGCTCATCCCGGCGAACAGGGCGTTCTGCGCGATGATGCCGGGAATCAGGACGGGCAGATAGGCGTCGACGCTGCCCTCCATCGCGGGCCCGAAGACGTACGCGAACAGCAGCACGAACATCATGGGCTGGAGGGACAGGTCGAGCAGTTCCATCGGGTTGTGCTTGATCTGGACGAGGTTTCGCCAGGCCAGCGTGAGGATGTTGCGGACGGCGGTGCCCGGCGCGACCCGCTTGGACAGATCCTGCGGCGCGAACGTCGCGGTGGTCATGCCGACGCCCCTTCCCGGTCGGCCGACTTGTCGGCGGACTCGTTCTTCACGGACTGCTCCAGCTCGTCGGCCTCGGCGTCGATGTCCTCGGTGTGGTGGCCGGTGAGGGCGAAGAACACCTCGTCCAGGCTGGACTTGCGCAGCGACAGCTCGCCGACGGTCACGCCCGCGTCGTCGAGACGGCGGACGACGGCGGGCATCAGCTCCGGATCGGTGATCGGCGTGCTGATCAGGCCGTCCCGGACCTCCGGCTCGGCCTCGGCCAGCTCGCCGACGATCCGCGCCGCGGTGTCCAGATCCGGCGCGTTGACCGGGCGGACCTCCAGCACCTGCCCGCCGACCTGCGACTTCAGCACGTCGGACGTGCCGTGCGCGATGGCCTGCCCGCGGTCGATGACGATGATGTCGTCGGCCAGCTGGTCGGCCTCCTCCAGGTACTGCGTGGTGAGCAGCACGGTCACGCCGTCGTCGGTCAGGCCGCGGACGATGTCCCACAGGCCGTTGCGGCTGCGCGGGTCGAGGCCGGTGGTCGGCTCGTCCAGGAACAGGATCTGCGGCCGTCCGACCAGGCTGGCCGCCAGGTCGAGACGGCGGCGCATCCCGCCGGAGTAGGTCTTCGCGGCGCGTTCGGCGGCGTCGGTCAGCTGGAAACGTTCCAGCAGCTCGGCCGCGCGCGCCTTGGCGTCGCGGCGCGGGATGCCGAGCAGACGGCCGATCAGGACGAGGTTCTCGGTGCCGGTGAGCATCTCGTCGACCCCGGCGTACTGCCCGGTCAGGCCGATGAGCTGCCGCACCTTGTGCGCGTCCTTGACGACGTCGAAGCCGCCGACGCTCGCCCTGCCCCCGGTCGGTTCGATCAGGGTGGCGAGGATACGGGTCATGGTGGTCTTGCCCGCGCCGTTCGGCCCGAGCACGCCGAGCACCGTCCCGGCGTCGGCGGTGAGAGAGACGCCCGCCAGCGCCTGGGTCTCACCGAACCGCTTCTCCAAGCCCTCGGCCTGGATCGCGTACGTCATGTGATCTCCTGGTGGTTGGTTCGCCGGACGTCTACGCCTCTCAGAAGAGAGACCAGCCAAAATATGCGGTGTCCGGATAAGTTCGCATCCAGTTTTCCGCCGCCCCGTGCCTGGCCCTGTCAGCGACGCAAGATGCGTCCTGGAAACATCGCATGCACCTCTGACAGAACGCTCACCTCCGGCGGATTGTGCCCCGGATCCCGCGATTCGACCTCGCAGGTGACAACGGGAGGGGACCTCCGGCGTTCTAAACTCGCGGTGTGACGTCGGTGCGGAGCGGTCACGGGGAGGACGGCGGGGGGCCGCACCCGCCGCGCTTGCGGCCGCCCGAACACCGGGTGTCGCGCCGCGCCGTCGCGCACTGGGCGATCGAGTACCTGCTGCTGTGGGGGCTCGCGTTCGGTCTCGCGGTGGGCGTGGCGGCCTGGGCGGGCGACGAGGGGTGGAGCGGCGTGCCCGGCTGGCTGTCCGGCCGGATCGGCTGGCTGCCCTACGCCGTCGGCGCCGCCGGGCTCCTCATGGTGTCCGTCGCGCCCGTGTGGCGATACCGCGTCCACCGGTGGGAGGTCAGCGCCGACGTCGTCTACACGCGGACGGGCTGGTTCAGCCGCGAATGGCTGCTCGTGCCGGTGAGCCGCATCCAGACCGTCGACACCGAGCAGGGCTGGATAGAACGGATGCTGGGCCTCGCCACCATCGAGGTGAACACGGCCTCGCACACCGGGTCGTCCGAGGTGTCCGGCCTTCCGGTGGACGTGGCGACCCACCTCGCCGAGGATCTCGCGCGACGCGCCCACGACCTCCGCGACGACGCCACGTGAACGTCCAGGACGGCGACCACACCCCCGAACCCGCCGCGCGCCCGCACCCGGCCCCCGAACCGTCGTCGAACGGTCACGGGGGCGACCACCGTCCCGCGCTCAACGGGACGTCGCCGCCGGACGTCGGCCGCGCGCAGCGGCTGCATCCGCTCACCTTCGTCGTCGGGGCCGTCCGCGAACTCGTGGCGCTGGTCGCCGCCGGGGCGACGGGGCTGCTCGTCGGCGGGCTGTCCACGGCGTTCTACTTCACGCTCATCGGGCTCGCGTTCGGGCTGCTGGTGCACGTCGCGAGCTGGGCGACGTTCACCTATGTCCTGTACGGCGACCGGATCGAGTTCCGGCGCGCCCTCATCGGACGGTCCGTCAAGAGCATCCCGCGCGACCGGATCCGGGGCGTCGACATCAGCGCGTCCCTGCCGCACCGGCTGCTGGGCCTCGCCGTCGTCGAGATCGACGCGGGCGCCGACGGCGGCGAGGGGTCGCTGAACGCCGTGTCCCGGCAGGAGGCCGACCGGCTCCGGGGCGTGCTGCTGGCACGCGACGCGCCGACCCGTGACGCGCCCGCGCCGCCGAGCCGTGTCCTCGCCCGCATGCGGCGTCGCTGGTACGTGTACGCGCCGCTCAGCGGCGCCTACCTGTTCACCCCGTTCGCGCTGGCCGGGAGCCTGCTCGGCACCGTCTACAACCTCGGCGACGACCTCGGCCTCATCACCCGGGAGCGGGTGGAGGGCGTCGGCCATGACGTGGTGGGGCTGTCCACCGCCCTCGTCGTCGCGCTGGCCATCCTCGTGCTGATCGCCATGCCGGTCATGTCGGTCATTGTTTTCACACTGTTCAACTGGGACTTCACCGTCCGCGAACGGGACGGATCCGTCGTCGCGGAACGTGGCCTCATCACCCGCCGCAGTGTGTCGCTGGAGCGTCGCCGGTTGCGGGGGGTCGAGCTGGCCGACAACCCGTTCGAGCGCGTGGCCGGGGTGACCCGTGTGGGCGCGCTGATCACCGGTCTGGGGGACGCCGCGCATCGCGGCCGTCTGCTGCCCGCAGCGCCGCGCGGGGTCGCCGAGGCGCTCGCCGCCCGCGTGGTCGGGGCCGTGCCCGGGCCGCTGGTCGCGCATCCGCCCGCCGCGCGGGGGCGACGGCTCGTCCGCGCGATGGCGCTCCCGGCGGGGGTCGCCGTCCTGGCGCTGCTCGCCGGTCAGCCCTGGGTGGCCTGCGCGTGCGCCGTGTTCGTCGTGCCCGCCGTCCCGCTCGGGCTCGACCGCTACCGGCAGCTCGGCCACGGCACGGACGGGGAGCGCCTCAGCGTCCGGTCCGGCTCGCTGCGCCGCCGCCAGGTGGTCGTCGAACACGGCGCCATCGTCGGGTGGCGCATCCGCCGGACCCTCTTCCAGCGCAGGCTCGGCCTGGCGACGCTGTTCGCCGCGGTCGGCGCCGGGGACGGCGGCTACTCCGCCACGGACATGGCGGAGGCCGACGCCGTGGCGCTGGCCGCCGAGATCACCCCGGCCTGGTTGGCGCCGTTCCTGGAGCCCCCGCCGGACGGCGAGGGCCGCGGCGAGGTTGACGTCCGGCCGCCTACTCGGGGCGGCGGGCGCCGAACATGATCTCGTCCCAGGACGGCACGGAGGCGCGCTTGCCCTTGGCCTTGCGGCGCCGCGCCGGACGGGGCGCCGCCGTATCACCGTTGCTCGCGGCCGCGGCGGGCGTCCCCGCGGCGGGTCGTTCGGCGGCGGGCCTTTCGGTCGCGGGCTTCTCCTGTGCGGCGGCGGGCATGGCGGGACGGCTCGGCTGCTTCTTCTTCGCGGGCGTCCGCGACGACTGCCGCTGCGCCGTCCGCTGCTGCGGTGCGGGCTTCTCCGCCGGGGCCTTCTCCGCTTCGACGGGTTCGGGCGCCGGTTCTGGTTCCGGCTCCGGCTCGGCGGGCTTCGCCTCGCTCCGCGGTTCCGTGGCGGGTGCCTTCTCCGCCGGTGCTTCCTCGGGCTGGTCGGCGACCGCCTCCGGCTCGGCGGGCTCCTCGGCGGCCTCTTCGACGAATTCTTCGGCGGTGGCTTCGCTGGGGGGGTCCGGCTCCTCGGCCTGGACGGTCTCCTCCGGCTCCGGGGCCTCCTGGACGTCCGCGGCGGCCCGCACCGGCTCGGCCGTCTCCGCCGGGTCCGGGGCGTCGTCGGTCGGACGGAGCGCTGCGGGCGGCCCGGTGGCGGCCTCGGCGGCGTCGTCGGTCTCGGGCGCGTCGTGAGTCTCGGGCGGGGCGGTCTCGGGCGGGGCGGCCTTGGCGAGGGCCGCCGCCTCGGCGCGGGCGGCTTCGGCGGCGGCGGCCTCCATACGGGCGGCCTCGCGCAGGACGGCCTCGGGCGGCCGCCGGAAGGGGCTGCGGGACTCGGTCGTCGGGCCGGGCTCGACGATGTAGTCGCGGGGCTCGGCGGCGCGCAGCGGTTCGCGGGCGCTCGCCTGCTCGGGCCGTTCGGCCTGCTCGGGCTCGGCGGGCAGCCCACGCGGAGCCGCCTCACGGTCGCGATCACGGTCACGGTCGCTGGACACGACCGTCATGGCGGGACGGCGCGGGACGAGCGGCGTCACGGTGTCGGACAGCGGCTCGTCGTCCCACTCGGCGGCGGTGAGACGCGCGGCGATCTCGTCCAGCGGGGAGACATGGCGGCGGCGCGGGTCGAACGTCCACTCGGCGGCGTGTGGGCGGCCGTTGTCGAAGAAGGAGAGCCGGA
This sequence comes from Actinomadura meridiana, assembly GCF_039537545.1. Classification (NCBI taxonomy): domain Bacteria; kingdom Bacillati; phylum Actinomycetota; class Actinomycetes; order Streptosporangiales; family Thermomonosporaceae; genus Actinomadura; species Actinomadura meridiana. The sequence continues at coordinate 87,021 of NZ_BAABAS010000018.1, read as the reverse complement.
CGCGCCAGGTGTTGTCCTCGCACTTCCAGGAGTCCCACTCGGCCTCTTCGAGGTCGACGCCGCCGCGGCCGAGGCGTTCCTCCACGGTCTCGCCGAGGGGCGGGCCGGGCGCGGACTCGCCGGGCCGCCGGACGGCGACGCGTTGCGCCTGCTGCGCCATGTACTCGCGTTCCTGTAGGACCGGGCCCTCGAACCAGCGGACGCGTTCGACCGGGATGCCCGCCGATTCGGCGATCTCCTCCGCGGTCTCGCCGGAGCGGATACGGGCCTGGATCTCCTTGGGGCGCAAGGGACTCTCCACTTCGATCTCGAACTGGCCGAGGCGGGAGAAGTGCCCACGGACCGCGGCGCGGAGCCGGTCGTCGACGGGCAGGGTGAACCGGGTGCCTCGGCCCGCGGTGGCCAGGACGAGGTACGTACCGTCCTCGCTGACCGCGACGAGGCGCAGCTCCTGCATGCGTGTCCTTCCTGCCCTGTCCTGATGGCACGGAGGACTCCGGACCCGTCCGGCCGTGCTCTCACCGGCCGGCCGTCCGATGCCCACCGAGGGCGCATGCGTGCCCTTCCCCCGGGTTCCCGAGTCTCTCTTTCGGACACACCTGCTGCCAGCACCGTACCCGGCATGTCCGAACATCGCCGCTCTCGAAGCCCTCTTCACGAGGTCGAAGAGGGCACCCGACCTAGCTTGCCGGTGACGCGACCGGCCCGGGGCCGCCCGGCTCGATTCTTGTCCATCTTTTTCCACACCGTGCCCGCCGGCGCCTCCGCCTCGACGTTGCGAGCGTCACGTCTCCGTCCGGAACATTCCGAATGTCCTGGTTAGTTGGTCATCGGGGGGTTGACGGCGATGGAACAGGGGTGAGTCGGGGAATGCGGCGCAAGCTGCCGGATCTCAGCACGACGCAGCTGATCGCGAGTGCGCTGGCGACGGCGGTCGCCGCCTTCGGCGCGTCCTACCTGGGGGTCTACGGGACGATCATCGGCGCGGCGCTGATGAGCGTGATCTCGACGGCCGGTTCGGCGGTCGGCAAGCACTATCTCGACCAGGGCAAGGACCAGATCAGGGAGCTGACGCACCTCCAGGCGGCGGCGCGGCGGCGGGAGACCGCCGAGGGCGCGGTGGGCGAGGCGACGAGCGCCGACCCGACCCGCACCGTCGTGTGGTCGGGCGACCCGAACGCCACCCGCTACGACCCCCCGTTCGGCGGCGGTGACCCGAACGCGACGCGGCTCGACGGCGTGTTCGGCGCCGATCCGAACGCCACCCGCCGGGAACCGGTCGACGCCGTCGCCGCGTCGCTCGCGGAGGAGGCGGGGGAGGACGCGGTCCGCCAGGTCGTCCGCCGGTCGGCGTGGGACGGCACGGTCGAATGGGCGAAGGCGCACTGGGTGAAGCTGGTGGTGTCGTCGGCCGCCGTGTTCGGCCTCGTGCTCGGCGGCATCACGCTCGTCGAGGCGACGACGGGGCAGCCCATAGGCAAGAGCAACAAGGGCTTGACGGTCACGAACGTCCTCGGCGGCGGAGGCGGCGGCAGTACGGACGACGACCCCACGCACGGGCCGTCCGGCCAGCCCACCGACCCCACGACCAGCCCGAGCGACACGCCGACGGGTGAGACGCCGTCCACACAGCCGAGTACGGACGGCCCACCGACGACGCAGCCGACGCAGGAACCCACCGGAGAGCCCACGCCGGGGCCGACGAGCACGGCGCCGACGGGACCGGACACCCCGACACCCAGCGAGGGCCCGCAGGGCGGCGGCGGCCAGCAGCAGACCCCCACACCCGGGGACTAGTCGCCGAACACGCGCCGTGTGTAGGGGTTGGCGAAGCGGCGGTCCGGGTCGAGTTCGTCTCGCAGAGCTTGGACGTCGCCGAACCGTGAATACACCTTCTCCAGGTAGGCCGCGTCGCGCGTGTGGAGCTTGCCCCAGTGGGGGCGTCCGTTCAGCGCGGTCATGATGTCCTCGACGCCTCGGAAGTACTCGTGGTGCGAGTCGCGGTGGAAGACGTGCACGGCGATGAACGCGCTGTGCCGTCCGTGCGCCATCGAAAGCCAGGCGTCCTCTTGGGGGAGGACCCGTACCTCGATGGGGAAGCTGATCCGCCAGTCCTTCCGTGCGAACAGGGAGCGGAGTTCGCGCAGGGCGGGGACGAGTTCCTCGCGCGGGATCGCGTACTCCTGCTCCTTGAACCGAACGGTTCGCGGGCTGGTGAAGACCTTGTACGACGTGTCGGTGTAGGTTCGGGCACCCAGCGCCTTGGCCGAGATGCCGTTCACGAACGGAGTGGTGGCGGGAACCAGGTGCGTGACCTGGTTGACCGCCCCGAAGACCGTGTTGGACAGGAACCTGTCGTCCAGCCAGTGCTTGAACCTGGGCAACGGCTCGGCGGGACCCTCCACACGGTTGTTCCGCTTGGTCAGGCAGCCCTCAGTGTGTGGGAACCAGTAGAACTCGAAGTGCTCGTTGGCGGTGTCGAACTCGTCCAGGCGCGCGAGGACCTCGTCCCACCGCATCGGCACCTCCCGCGCATGCAGAAGGAACGCGGGGATCGTTTGCCACGTGACGGCGGTGACGATGCCGAACGCGCCGAGGCCCGCGCGGGCCGCGTCGAACAGGTCGGGACGTTCCTTCCGCGAGCACGTCACGACGGTGCCGTCCGCGAGGACCAGTTCCAGCGCGACGACCTGCGAGGCGAGGCCCGCGCTGTCGCGGCCGGTGCCGTGCGTGGCGGTCTGGAGGGCCCCGGCGACAGTCTGCTCCTGGATGTCGCCCATGTTGGCCAGCGCGAGGCCGTGCTCGTCCAGAAGGCGATTGAGCGCGTGCAGCGGCAGCCCCGCCTCGACGGTGACCAGCCCGGACGCGGTGTCGACCGAACGCACGGCCGTCAGCCCGGTGGGGCGCAGCAGGACGCCCTCCGCGACGGCGGCCCCGGTGAAGGAGTGGCCCGTGCCCGGCATGCGGACGGTGAGGCCGTCGTCGGCCGCCGCCCGGACCGCCGCGGCCACCTCGTCCGTCGTGCCCGGCGTCTGGACGCGACGCGGCGTGGCCTGCTGGTTTCCTGCCCAGTTCTGCCAGGTTCGGTTGGTCACGGGGGACATGGCGTGACTCTAGGGGACATGGCGTGACTCTACTCGCGGCGGATTCATGAGGAAAGTTCATGTTTTTGGCCCGGGTCGATACCGTACGATCCGCGACGCTCCCAGATCATGATCCGGGCCATGATCCCGTGACATGCGGGAAAGAAGTGACACCGTGGGCACCCGTCCGTGACGACAGTCGTTGGGAAGTGTTGTGGCTCCTCCATCAGCACGGCGCGCCGGCTCGCGCGGCCGGGGCGGCCGGGGGCTGCCGCTCGTCATCGCCGGTATCGCGATCCTCGCCGCCGCCACCACGTCCGGTGGGGTCTTCGCCGCGCTGACCGCCGACGAGGACGCCCCGCCCGTGTCCGGCGCGACGGGGACGGAGCCGCCGCCGAGCGTGCCGCCCGGCGATCCGGTCAACGTGTCCACGGGCGGCCAGGTCGCGCCGCTGCGGCGGGTGGTGCCGCCGGACGTGCTGGCCGTGGGCGGCCACGGCCCGATCCCCGCCGCCAAGATCAAGAAGATCCGCGGGCTGGGGAAGATCGGGGACGTCGTGGCGGTCGCGGGCGGCGCCGTCCAGCTCCAGGGCCGCCAGGTGAACGCCCTCGCCGTCGACCCGTCGGCGTTCCGGTCCTGGACGCCGCCCGCGACGGCGCGCAAGACCGAGCTGTGGGAGGCGCTCGCGGCCGACAAGTTCGTGGTGTCCCCGGCCGCCGCCGAGAAGCTCCGGCTCGACCGGGGCATGCGCTACCCGGTGGTCGGACGGACCGTCCCGACCCTCACGATGGGCGGCGCCGGACCCCTCGGCCTGCCCGGCATCGACATGCTCGTCAGCGCGAACGCCGGGAACCGGATGGGGCTCGTCTCCAACGTGGCGGTCCTGGTCAACGCGCCCGGCGTCAGCCCGGCCAAGGTCGTCAGTGCGGTGACCAGGATCCTCGGCCGGGGCGCGAACGTGGTGAACCTGCACGACTTCCAGGAGCCGGCGGGCGGCGGGCGTCCGACCGGCTACCTGGACCTGTACAAGCGGGCGGCCTCCTCCTGCCGGGGCCTGTCCTGGACGGTCCTGGCCGCGATCGGCCAGGTCGAGAGCGACCACGGGCGCAACGCGGGCCCGTCCAGCGCGGGCGCGCTCGGCCCGATGCAGTTCATGCCCGCGACCTGGCGGACGTACGGGGTGGACGGCGACCGCGACGGCAAGGCCGACATCATGAACCCCTACGACGCCATCCCCGGAGCGGCCAAGTACCTGTGCGCGAACGGCGCGGGCCAGGGCGGACGGCGCCTCTACCAGGCGGTGTGGCGCTACAACCACGCCGACTGGTACGTCCAGAAGGTCCTCGGCTTGGCCCAGGCGTACGCACGGAAGTACAGCTGATTTGATGGAGTCATGACTTCGCGCGCGCGCGTGCTGACCCAGTACGACGCTTTGCTCCTTCTCTCCTTCGGCGGGCCGGAGGGGCCCGACGACGTGATCCCGTTCCTGGAGAACGTGACTCGCGGCCGGAACATCCCCCGCGCACGCCTGGAAGAGGTGGGCGAGCACTACTTCCTGTTCGGCGGGGTCAGCCCGATCAACCGGCTGTGCCGGGACCTCAAATCGGCCATCGAGGCCGATTTCGCCGCCCACGACATAGACCTGCCCGTCTATTGGGGCAACCGGAACTGGACCCCGTATCTGGCCGACACCGTCCGGCAGATGCAGGCGGACGGTGTCCGGAGGGCGGCCGCGTTCGTCACGTCCGCTTACAGCGGCTTCTCCACCAACGACCAGTACCTCAACGACATCGCGCGCGCACGCGCAGAGGTACCGGACGCGCCTGAGATCGACAAGCTGCCCGTCTACTGCGACAGGCCCGGATTCATCGAACCGTTCGTGGACGCCACCAAGGACGCACTGAGCCGACTCCCAGAAGGCGCCCGGCTGGTCTTCACCGCGCACAGCGTGCCGCTGGCCCAGCCCAACCGCGACCTGTACGCGGAAGAGCTGTACGCGGCCGCGCGGACGGTCGCGCAGAAGGCCGCCCCGGGGACGCCGTGGGATCTGGTGTACCAGAGCCGCAGCGGCCCGCCGACCCAGCCGTGGCTGGAACCGCAGATCACCGAGCATCTGGAGAAGCTGCGCGGCGAGGGCGTCCGCGCGGTCGCGGTCGTCCCGATCGGATTCGTCTCCGACCACATGGAGGTCAAGTACGACCTCGACGTCGAGGCCGCCGACCTGGCCGCCGACCTCGGCATCGCGTTCGCGCGCGCCGCCACCCCCGGCACCGACCCCCGCTTCGCCGCGCTGCCGCGCCACCTCCTGGGCGAGACGGAATGAGCGAAGCGAATCCGGGGGGCGCCGAGGGTCGTCCTCCCACAGAGATCACGATGAGCTTCGCGGAGGAACTGCTGGGGCTGGCCGTCGCGACCGCGCGTGAGGCGGGGCGGATGCTGGTCGACAAGCGCCCGGCGGACGGCCCGGACGTCGTGCAGACCAAGTCGTCCCCGACCGACGTCGTCACCATGATGGACCGCGCCGCCGAACAGCTGATCATCGAGCGGATCCGGGCGGTCCGGCCGGACGACGCCTTCCTCGGCGAGGAGGGCGGCGACCGCGCGGGCGGCAGCGGCGTCCGCTGGGTCGTCGATCCGATCGACGGGACCGTCAACTACCTGTACGACCTGCCCGACTGGGCGGTCAGCATCGCCGCCGAGGTGGACGGGACGGTCGTCGCCGGGGTCGTGGAGATCCCGCGGCGCGGCGAGTCGTACACGGCCGTGCGCGGCGGCGGCGCCGTCGCCCACACCGCGTCCGGCACCCGCGAACTCCGGGTGAACTCTCAGGTGCCGCTCGGCGAGGCGCTGGTGGCGACCGGGTTCGGGTACGCGGCGAAGCGGCGGGCCTGGCAGGCGCAGGTCCTGACCGGGGTGCTGCCCCGCGTCCGCGACATCCGGCGCGGCGGCTCCTGCTGCGTGGACCTGTGCTCCCTCGCGGCGGGACGGCTCGACGCCTACTACGAGCGCGGCGTCCAGGCGTGGGACATCGCCGCGGGCGGCCTGATCGTCCGGGAGGCGGGCGGACGCATCGAGGGGCTGCACGGCGCCCCGCCCGGGCCCGAGCTGGCCGTGGCCGGGGGACCGGGCACGTTCGAGGCCCTGCACGACGTCCTGGCCCCGCTGAACCCGCTCACCGACTGACCCGCGCACACAGCCCGACCCGCATGAAGCTCGGCTCGCATGAAGCCCGGCTCGCACGAAGCCCGACACGCACGAAGCCCGGCCGCGCAAAGCCGGACACGGGGCCCGGGACGCGATCCCGGACCCCGTGTCGTCAGCGCGTCGCTCAGTCGCAGCGGGGTGGTTCCACGCCGATGTCGTTGTTCGCCGCGATCCGGCGCAGGTCGTTGATCTCCTCCTGACGGATGTCCGCCAGGTAGGCGTCTCCCTCCGCATGGGCGCTCCGCAGCGACGCGTACGCGTCGTCGAGTCGCTGCTGGATCATGCGTGACAACTCGCCCATAGGCCTCCTCCCGGATCGTGCCATGCCTTACCCAGGCCTAGGCTGAAGGTAAACCTGTCCGCCACTGCAATTTTCGCGGGGACTTGCGTCCGCCTGGTCACGGTGCGGGCGACGGTCAGCTGAACAGGTGTTTACGGGCGCCTTACGGTGTCCGTGGCATACCTGGAGCCCGGGGGCGTGCCGTGCCCCCGGCCATGGAGGGGGATCCCGTGCGTGTTCTAGTCGTCGAGGACGAGCGCGTGCTCGCCGACGCGATCGCCACCGGCCTGCGCAGGGAGGCGCTCGCCGTGGACGTGGCCTACGACGGCGCGGGCGCGCTGGAGCGGGCCGGCATCAACGACTACGACGTGATCGTGCTGGACCGCGACCTGCCCCGGGTCCACGGCGACGACGTCTGCAAGCAACTCGTCTCGCAGCGCTACCCGGCGCGGATCATCATGCTGACGGCGGCGGGCGAGCTGGACGACCGCGTCGAGGGCCTGTCCATCGGCGCCGACGACTACCTGGCCAAGCCGTTCGCGTTCGCCGAGCTGATCGCCCGGGTGCGCGCCCTCGGCCGCCGCGCCGCCGCGCCGCTGCCGCCCGTGCTGGAACGCGCCGGGATCACGCTCGACCCGTCCCGCCGCGAGGTCGCGCGGGACGGCCGTCCCGTCGAGCTGACCCGCAAGGAGTTCGCCGTTCTGGAGGTGCTGCTCAGCGGCGACGGCGCCGTCGTCAGCTCCGAGCAGCTCCTGGAGAAGGCATGGGACGAGCACATCGACCCGTTCACCAACGTCGTCCGCGTCACGATGATGACCCTGCGCAAGAAGCTCGGCGACCCCCCGGTGATCGAGACCGTGCCCGGGGTGGGGTACCGGCTGTGACCGGCGAACCCGAGCCGCGGCAGGGCACCGACGAACCGCGCCGGACGGGCTCCGACGACAACCGGGCGTGGCGGCGTCCCGGCCCGCAGCAGGTCCCGCCGCCGCCCCCGGCCCCGAAGGGCATGTGGCGCGGCGACGGCGGCGGGACGTTCGGCGACATCAGGCCCATGAAGGCGCTGCCCCGCATGAGCGTCCGGCTGCGCCTCACCCTCCTGTACGGGCTGCTGTTCTTCGTCGCGGGCGCGCTGCTGCTGTTCGTGATGTCGGTGCTGATGGCCAACATCCTCGGCAGCGTCAAGGTGATCGGCTACAACATCTCCGACGAGGAGGCCACCGCTCTCCAGCGCCAGTTCGTCGAGCAGACGATGCAGCAGCTCGTCGGACGCTCCCTGCTGGCGCTCGGCGGCGTCGGGATCATCACGCTGGTGCTCGGCTGGTTCGTCGCCGACCGGGCCCTCGGCCCCCTCCAGCGCGTCACGACGACCGCCCGCCGCCTGTCGGAGAGCACCCTGCACGAGCGGATCGCGCTGGAGGGCCCCGACGACGAGATCAAGGAGCTGGCCGACACGTTCGACGCGATGCTGGAGCGGCTCGGGCAGGCGTTCGACTCGCAGCGCCGCTTCGTCGCGAACGCCTCCCACGAACTGCGCACCCCGCTCGCGATCAACCGCACGCTGCTGGAGGTCGCGCTCGGCGACCCGGACGTCTCCGACGACCTGCGCGCCGTCGGCCGCACGCTGCTGGCGACCAACGCCCGCCACGAACGGCTGATCGAGGGCCTGCTGCTGCTCGCCCGCAGCGAGCGCGAGCTGGTCACCCGCACGCCGGTCGACCTGGCCGAGGTCGCCACGAAGGTGCTGGAGCGTCCGGCGCGCGGCGACAACGGCACCGACGTGTCCGTCCATCCGGAGCTGACGCCGGGGGACGCGCTCGGCGACCCGGTGCTGCTGGAGCATCTGGTGTCCAACCTCGTCGACAACGCGATCAAGCACAACGTGGACGACGGCGGCGAGGTGTGGGTCCGCACCGGCATGCTGGAGGGCTACGCCACGGTGCAGGTCGAGAACACCGGGCCCGTCGTGCCCGCCTACGAGGTGGAGCGGCTGTTCGAGCCGTTCCGGCGGTTGAACGCCGACCGGGTCGAGTCGTCCAAGGGCGCCGGGCTCGGGCTGTCGATCGTCCGGTCGGTGGTGCTGGCGCATCGCGGCGCCGTGTACGCGACGCCGCGTCCCGGGGGCGGGCTGGTCGTCACCGTCCGGCTGCCGTCCGGCTGACCCGTCCCGCCGCGCTCACTTCAGCGCGGCGTTCACCTCAGCGTGCTCACTTCAGCGCGGCGGACGCGAGCGTCGGGTCGCCGTCGTAGTCGAGTGCCAGGCCGACGTACTTGGCCTTGCGGACGAGGGCGACGCGTTCGTTGACCATGAGCGGGATGATCGCCAGATCGTCCAGCGCGATCTTCTCCGCCTCTTTGTAGAGGGACGTGCGGGTGTCGGCGGACGGGCTGCGCGCCGCGCGGTCGAGCAGGTCGTCGAAGCGCGCGTTCCGCCAGCCGTTGACGTTGGTGTTCGAGGAGGCGTCCAGGGTGGCGGTCCTGCCGCCGAGGAGCGGCTCCAGGATCGTGCGCGGGGTCGGATAGTCGGGCCCCCACGACATCAGGGCGAGCCCGGCGGCGTCGCTCCCCGAGTAGGTCTTGCGGAGGTCGGCGAACTCGACGGGCTTCAGTTCGACGTTCCACCCGAGCGTGCTCCGCAGTTGCTCGGCCATGGCCTGGGCGACGGGCTCGTAGGAGGCCACGTTCGGGTGGTGGAGCGGGACCTTCGTGCCGGGCTTCAGCCCCGCCCGCGCCGCCAGCGCCTTGGCCTGGTCCGGGTCGGGCGCGCCGCAGGACGCGCAGACCCCCGGCTTCTCGAAACCGCCGGGGATCGTCGCCGGGACGATGCCCAGCGCGGGCCGGTAGTAGCCCTGCGCCGCCGCGCTGAGCTTCGTCCGGTCCAGCGCGGCGGAGACCGCGAGCCTGGCCTCCTTGCTCCTCAGCGGCCCCCTCCGGGTGAGCGGGATGATGAACCGCGTGTACGGGAGGGACCGCTTCACCAGGTCGTTCCCGCCGCCAGTCCCGGACGACGTGGTCGAGCCGAGCATGGCCAGGTCGGTGGCCCCGGCGGTGAACGCGACACGGGCCTGCGCGGGTTCCCGGGCCAGCTTGATATCGACCTTGTCGAGCTTGGTCTTGCCGAAGGCCCAGGCGTCGTTGCGGACGAGCGTGACGTTCTGGTGCTTGGTGTTGGTCTCCACCTTGAACGGACCGTTGCCGATGGGCTTGTCGTTGTAGGCGGTGTTGTCGTAGCGTCCCGCGTCCGCTGGGACGGGGAAGAAGACGGGGTCGGCCAGCCGGGTCGGGAACTCGCAGTCGGGCTTGGTGAGCTTGACCGAGAGCTGCGATCCGGTCGCCTTGACGCCCGACAGCTCGCCGGTCTTCGCCGCGGACACGGTGTCGAAACCCTCGACGTCGTTCATCAGATAGGCGGCAGGCCCGGCGGCGACCGCGGCGCTGCGCGCCCAGCCCCGGGCGAACGCGGCCGCGTCCACGGGTGCGCCGTCGCTGAAGGTGGTGCCCGCCCGGACGGTGATCTGCCAGTTCTGGCAGGTGGCGTCCGGGGTGATCGAGGTGGCGAGCCGGTTCCGCGCGACGCCCTGGGCGTCCAGCTCCGTCAGGCCGGTGAAGAGTTGCTTGGTGAGAAACCGCGTGGTGCCGCTGTAGCTCTGCCCGGGATCGAGCTGGCCGTCGCCCTGGTAGGTGTCGTCCGCGATCATCTGTAGCGTGCCGCCGACCCGGCCGGTGGGCGCGCCGGGCGGATCGTGCCCGCCGTTCCCGTACCGGACGGCGAGCACGGTGCCCGCCACCACGAGCGCGACCAGCGCGGCCCCGCCCGCACTCGCCGGAACCACGACGCCGCGTTTCCCGCGCTTGCGCGGCTTGCTCGGCGTCCAGAGGTCGGTGGTGGCCCCGGGCGGCGGCGACCACGTCGCGTACCCCTGCCCGTTCGGCGGCGGCGCCGCGGGTGGGGGCGCCGCGGGTGGGGGCGCCGCGGGCGGGGGCGGCGGCCACGACGAGGGTGGCGGCACCGCCGGAGGCGCCTGGACGATCCGCAGCCGCGCCGACTCGGTGGCCGCCGTCACGACGCCCTGGGTCAGGATCATCGAGTCGTCGCCGCTCGCGTCCGGCCGCGGCAGGCTCCCCGCCAGGTCCAGCAGATGGGCCAGGACCTGCTCGGACGCGGGACGCAACGCCGGATCCTTGCTGAGACAGTCCGACACGATCTCGCGCAGCGGCGGCAGCAGACTCCCGAGGTCCGGCGGAAGGTTCAGGATGCGGTGCATGACCGCCGGGATGGAGTCGTGCCCGAACGCGGGACGCGCGGTGGCCGCGTACACCATCGTCGCGCCCCACGCGAAGACGTCCGCTTCCGGTCCGACCCGCGCCCCCGAGATCTGCTCCGGCGCCATGTAGGCGGGCGTCCCGACGGCCGCGCTGGACATCGTGCCCGTCGCGTCCAGCGCCCGCGCGATCCCGAAGTCGATCACGCGCGGGCCGTCCGGCGCGAGCAGCACGTTGGCGGGCTTGAAATCGCGGTGCACGACGCCCGCCTGGTGGATGGCGGCGAGCGCGGTCATCGTCCCGATCGCCAGCCGGTCCAGGTCGGTGCCGTGCCGGGCGCCCTCGGCCGACAGCACCGTCGACAGCGACGGGCCCGCGATGTACTCGCTGACGATGTAGGGCCGGTCGCCCTCGACGTCGGAGTCCAGGACGCGGGCCGTGCAGAACGCGGAGACGCGCTTGGCGACCGCGACCTCCGCCGCGAACCGCGCCCTGGCCTTCGGGTCGCCGCTGAAGCGCGCGTGGAGCAGCTTCACGGCGACCCGCTCGCCCCGTTCGTCCTCCCCGAGGTAGACGGTGCCCTGACCGCCCTCCCCGAGGAGCCCGGCCAGCCGGTACGCGCCCAGCCGTGGAGGATCACCCGCGCGAAGCGGGGTGATCTCCAACGTCACTTGCTCACGACCCCGTAGGCCCCGGCGGTCGCCGCGGTCCGGGTCTGCCGCCACTCCCACCGCAGCGTGTTACCGGACGAGGACGGCGTGAACCTGATGTACCCGGAGGCGCACTCCTTCGGATCCATGCCCGTGAGCGGCGTCTCCTGGTACTCGACCACGGCGGCGCCCGCGTCGGACAGCAACGACAGTCGCGTGCGGCAGTCGGCCTGCGCGTTGGACGGGTACGTGTACGTCCCGAGCCCGACCGAGTAGGCCAGGGTGAACCGGACCTTGAAACTCGTGTGGCCCTCGCCCGCGCCCGGCTGGTTCCCGGTGCCGTTGAACACGCCGAGCAGCCCGGCACGGGTGCTGGACGTCGGCGGCGAGTAGGTCGGCGGCGAATAGGTGGGCGGCGAGTACGTCGGGAACGGCGACGGGTCCGGGTCGTCGTTCGCGGCGATCGCGGCCAGCACCACGATCACGATGATGACGATCAGCGCGAGGACGCCACAGCCGATCGCGATGATCGGCCCGGTGTTGCTGGACTGCCGCGGCGGCCCGTACCCCGGCCCCGGCGGGACGGGATGCCCCATCTGCATCGGTGGCTGCGTCATCGGCGGGGGCGGCGGCATCGCCCCGCCCTGGTACATCGGCATCGGCGCGGGCGTGATCGGCTGCGGCGGCGGCGTGTTCGGCCCCTGCGGCCCGTACCCTCCCGGCCCCTGCGGCCCGTACCCCCCCGGCCCCTGCTGCATCGGCATCGGCGGTGGCGTGATCTGGTGCTGCGGCTGTGGCTGCGGGCGCGGCGCGGGCGGCACCGGGGGCGGCGGCGCGAGCTGCGACGCGATGCGGGTGCCCTGGTTGAGCAGGTCCTCCTGGCCGCCGCCAGGGGCTGCCCCGACATGCCCCAGCAGGTTCAGCAGCAGCTGCGCCGCCGGGGGGCGCAGGCCCGCGTCCTTGGACAGGCAGCGTCCGATCAGGTCGCGCAGCGGCCCCGCGGGCAGCGCGGACAGGTCCGGCTCCTCGTTGAGGATCCGGTTGATGATGACCGGCAGCGTGTCCGCCTCGAACGGCGACTGCCCGGTCGCGGCGAACACCATCGTCGCGGCCCAGGCGAAGATGTCCACGGCCGGGGTGAGCGGCGCGCCGGTGAGCTGCTCGGGCGCCAGGTAGCCCGGGGTGCCGACCACCATCCCGGTGGCGGTCACCGCGCTCTCCTGCGAGTTCACCGTCCGGGCGATGCCGAAGTCGACGACGCGCGGGCCGTCGGACGCGAGCATCACGTTGTTCGGCTTGAAGTCGCGGTGGACGATCCCGGCCTCGTGGATGGCGGCGAGCGCCGTCACCGTGCCGATCGCGAGGCGCTCCAGCTGGTCGGCGCTGCGCGGCCCGTCGTGCGCGACCACGTCGTGCAGGGACGGACCGTCGATGAACTCGCTGACGACGTACGGCTGGTCGCCGTGGACGTCCGCCTCCAGGACGCGCGCCGTGCAGAAGGGCTCGACCCGCTGGGCCGCCGCGACCTCCCGGGTGAACCGGGCGCGCGCCGCCGGGTCGTTCGCCATCTGGGCGTGCAGCAACTTGATCGCGACGTACTCGCCTCCGGGCGTCCGCCCGAGAAACACGGCACCCTGGCCGCCGGCGCCGAGCCGGCCGACGACCTCGTACTGCCCCAGTGCGCTAGGATCGCCCGGCTCCAGCGGAGCGGCATCCGGCATCTGACCCTCCATGACCCGCAGTGATGTCCCGCGATAGCGTGCGCGGACCCCGCTTCGAGGCCGTACGCCGGCAATGGCCGGGCGGTCCCCGCAGGGGGCCCGCCCCCAACCTCAGGCGGGCACGATATCGCGTTACTTCAGACGTTTCACCGAAGAGTCTGGTTCGACCGATCACCAGGTCGATCGTCCATCCCGGCGTGTCCGGCAGGTCGGCGCGCGCAACGCCGCGCGGACCGATATGATCCCCCACCGCCGCGGGATGCGCGGCGGGAGTCCGGTTTGGAAGATCACGCCGTTACATCTGCCGAGAGATGTGACGGAAGACACACTGTGAGGACGAGATGCGGGTGATGGGTGTCACTCGTGGGGACGGTCGCGCCTCGTGTGTCGCAGGTCACCAATCGTGACAGAATTTCCCGCCCGGATCGGGCACAAGAACGGTCCCCCGAGCGTTAGTTCCGCGCGACGGGGCGCATAAAGCACTGAGGGGGATGGAGACAGAAGATGGCGACCGATTACGACAGCCCACGCAAGACAGACGACGACCTCAGCGAAGACAGCCTCCAGGAGCTCCAGGCCCGGCGGGCCGACAAGGCCGCCAGCATCATCGACGAGGACCTGGACGCCGGTGAGGTCGCCGAACTGCCCGGCGCCGACCTGTCGAACGAGGAGCTCACCTTCCGGGTGGTTCCTCGGCAGGCCGACGAGTTCACCTGCACGCGCTGCTTCCTGGTGCATCACCGCAGCCAGCTGGCCACCGAGAAGAACGGTCAGCCGGTCTGCCGTGAATGCGCCGCCTGACCGGGAGCGGCCGTCGGGTGGCAGGGGAGGAACGACGTCCTGACGAGGTGGAGCCGTCCGGCGACGGCTCCACGGAACTCGGTGAGCTGATCGGACGGCTCACCGCCGATGAGCACCTGGACCGCGAGACCCGCGGCCGCCTGCTCGGACGACTGGCCGGACTACTCGGCCAGAACGCCCGTCGAGCGGGCGCCGCGGGCGTCGCACGCGGCCGGTGGCTCACCGACGTGCTCGTCGAGGCCGCCCCCCACATCCCGATCCGAGACCTGGAGACGCTCCAGGCGCACCACCACGGCCTGATGGGCGAGGAACTCGCCGACCGCCTAGTCACCGTGGCCGCGAACAGCACCACCGCCGTGGGCGCCGCAGGCGGCGCACTGGCCGCCGTGGAGTTCGCCGCCCCGCCCCTCCTCCTGACCGCCCCCGCCCAACTCGCCGCCGAGACCCTCGTCGTCGCGGCCATCGAGGTCAAGATGATCGCCGAGCTCCACGAGGTCTACGACATCCGCGTCCAGGGAACCGGCACCGCGCGCGGTGCCGCGTTCCTCACCTCCTGGGCCCGCCAACGAGGCGTCAACCCGCTGGAAACGGGTTCCCTGACCAGCGCCGTGGGCACAGCCGCCAAGTCCGCCCTACGCAACCGTCTCCTACGAACCTTCGGCCGCACCCTGGGCACCATGGGGCCCTTCCTGACCGGCGCCGCCGCGGGAGCGGCCCTGAACCGCTCGGCGACGAAGGCCCTGGCCGCCAAGATCCGCAGAGACCTGGCTGTTGTCTATCGGGGGGACGACCCCCCGGACCCCCCGGACCCCCCGGCTGCGCGGCACGGGTCTCCTCGCTCCGGTCGCTAGCGCTCCCTGCGCTGCGGGGACGCGGCGCGCCGGGTATTCCCGCTGCGCTCGCTGGCGCTCGCTCCACGTGAATACCCGTAACCGGCGGACGGGGTTCGAGTGATCCGTCGTCGCCTCGCAGCTATCCCTTCATGCTTCCCGGGAGTTCGCCGGTGCCCTTGGCCCACTGTTTGGCGGCGGCGCGGGTGGCGAGGAGGCGGGCGAGTTCCATGCCGACGCCCATGACCACGGCCCAGCCGATGGCCTCGGTCAGCGCGACCTCCGGCGACTCGGGGTTGGTCGGAGGCTCCTTTCCGGTGCTCTTCTTCCAGGCCAGCGTGATCGCCTTCTTGGCGACGAAACCGCCCGCGAAGGCCGCGGCGCCCGCCATCACGCGCCAGCCGAGGTCACCCTTGTCCGCCATGATCGTCCTCCAGTCGTCCTGTCGTGTCCGACGCTACCGGCCGCCGTGTGCGACGCTACCGGCCCGCGGGTAATCGGCGTGCGCCGCGGGCCGATGTCAATACGATTGATCTATGACAGAGCAGCCGCGTACTCCGGACGTCCCCGCCAAGCCCTCCCTGGACGGCTTGGAGGACAAGTGGGTACGCGCCTGGGAGGACGACGGCGTCTACCGTTTCGACCGTACGCGGCCGCGCGGTGACGTGTTCTCGATCGACACGCCGCCGCCCACCGTGAGCGGATCCCTCCACGTCGGTCATGTCTTCTCCTACACGCACACCGACACCGTCGCGCGGTATCACCGCATGCGCGGTCGGGCGGTCTTCTACCCGATGGGCTGGGACGATAACGGCCTGCCCACGGAGCGGCGCGTCCAGAACCACTTCGGGGTGCGGTGCGACCCGTCGCTTCCGTACGATCCGGACTTCGAGCCCCCGGCCAAGCCCGACGCCAAAAGGCAGGTGCCCGTTTCGCGGCGCAACTTCATCGAGTTGTGCGAGCGGCTCACCGAGGTGGACGAGAAGGCGTTCGAGGAGATGTGGCGCCGAGTAGGGCTGTCGGTCGACTGGCGCCATCTGTACACGACGATCGGTGACGTGTCGCGGACGGCGTCGCAGCGCGCGTTCCTGCGGAATCTCGCGCGGGGTGAGGCTTATGTGTCCGAGGCGCCGACGTTGTGGGACGTCACGTTCCGCACCGCCGTCGCCCAGGCCGAGCTTGAGGACCGCGAGCAGCCCGGCGCGTTCCACCGGATCCGTTTCCACGGGGACGAGCGGCCCGTCTACATCGAGACGACGCGGCCCGAGCTGTTGCCCGCGTGCGTCGCGCTGGTCGCGCATCCCGACGACGAGCGGTACCGGGAGCTGTTCGGGACGACCGTGCGGACACCGCTGTTCGGTGTCGAGGTCCCGGTCGTCGCGCACCGGCTGGCCGAGCCCGACAAAGGATCCGGCATCGCCATGATCTGCACGTTCGGCGACGTCACCGACGTCACGTGGTGGCGCGAGCTGAACCTGCCCACCCGCGCGATCATCGGCTGGGACGGCCGGCTGGCCGCCGACCCGCCGGACGGTGTCCCCGGGGACGTGTATGGGGAGCTGGCCGGTAAGACGGTGTTCTCCGCGAAGGAACGGGTCGTCGAGCTGCTGCGCGAGTCCGGCGACCTGGACGGCGAGCCACGCAAGATCAGCCGCCCGGTGAAGTTCTACGAGAAGGGCAGCAAGCCCCTGGAGATCGTCACGACCCGGCAGTGGTACATCCGCAACGGCGGGCGGGACGAGGGCGTCCGCGCCGAGCTGCTCGCGCGCGGCCGGGAGCTGACATGGCATCCCGGGTACATGCGGGCCCGCTACGAGAACTGGGTCGAGGGACTGAACGGCGACTGGCTGATCTCGCGGCAGCGCTTCTTCGGCGTGCCGATCCCCGTCTGGTACCCGCTGGACGAATCCGGCGAGCCGCGCTACGACGAGCCGATCGTGCCGTCGGAGGACGCGCTGCCGGTCGACCCGTCGTCCGACGTCCCGCCCGGGTACACCGAGGGGCGGCGCGGCGAGCCGGGCGGCTTCGTCGGCGACCCCGACGTCATGGACACGTGGGCGACGTCGTCGCTGACCCCGCAGATCGCGGGCGGCTGGGAGCGCGACGCCGACCTGTTCGGCCGGGTCTTCCCCTACGACCTGCGTCCCCAGGCGCACGACATCATCCGCACGTGGCTGTTCTCCACGGTCGTCCGCGCCCATCTGGAGCACGGGTCGCTGCCGTGGAAGGGCACCGCGCTGTCGGGGTGGATCCTCGACCCTGACCGCAAGAAGATGTCCAAGTCGAAGGGGAACGTCGTCACCCCGATCGACCTGCTGCGCGAGTACGGCTCCGACGCGATCCGCTACTGGTCGGCGGGCGGGCGTCCCGGCACCGACACCGCGTTCGACACCGGCCAGATCAAGGTCGGCCGCCGCCTCGCCATCAAGATCCTCAACGCCTCCAAGTTCGTGCTGGGTCTCGGCGAGGTCCGCCCGGACGCCGCGGTGACGGAACCGCTCGACCGGGCGATGCTGGCGTCGCTGACGCGCGTCGTCCAGGACGCGACGGAGGCGTTCGAGGGCTACGACTACGCGCGGGCTCTGGAGCGCACGGAACGGTTCTTCTGGGAGTTCTGCGACGACTACCTGGAGCTGGTCAAGGCGCGCGCCTACGGGGAGGGCCCGCAGGCGGAGTCGGCGCGGGCGGCGCTGCGCACGGCGCTGTCGGTTCTGCTGCGCCTGTTCGCGCCCGTCCTGCCGTTCGTGACCGAGGAGGTGTGGTCGTGGTGGCGGCACGGGTCGGTGCACACGGCGCGCTGGCCGTCGACCGCCGAGCTGCCCCCGGGCGGCGACCCGGCCGTCCTGGCGGCGACGGGCGAGGCGCTCCGCCAGGTCCGCAAGGCCAAGTCGGAGGCCCGGGCGTCGATGCGCGCCGACGTGTCCCGCGCGGTAGTGCGCGGCGCCGAGGCGACCCGCATCGCACGCCCCGACCTGGCCGCCGCGGGCCGCATCGCCGACCTCACCTTGGAGGACGCCCCCGCCACTCTCACGGTCGACGTCACCCTCGCCACCTAGGTCCGTTTCATGTGCCGAACGCCACGCCGAATGCCATAAGGCGTCAGGCGGCCGCCGTGATGGCCTTGCGCTGGAGTATGGCGCGTTCTGCCGCCGTCCAGGCTCCGGACGTCAGTAGGTGCAGGCCCGCGGCCAGCGGGACGAACGCCGCCACGGCGATCGTGCCGAACGGCATCAGGCGCGCGACCGCGCCCATGGGGCCCTCGGCGGTCACGCGGCGCGAGGACCACAGCGCCACCGCCGCCAGCAGAGTGAACAGGCCGAGGAAGACCAGCGACGGTGGGGAGAGGAGGCCGCCGCCCACGACGCCGATCCAGTTCTGGCCGAGTGGCGCGGCGAGGAGGGTGTGGGCGAGCAGCAGGTTCTGATGTCCGGCCACCGTCGCGGACACGAACAGCCGGTACATGACCATGAAGAAGGGCATTTGCACGAACATCGGCAGGCATCCCGCGACCGGCGAGGCGCCTTCGGACTCGTACAGCGCCGCCATCTCGCGCCGAAGCCGTTGCGGATCCTTCGCGTGCTTCTTTTGCAGTTTCTGGACTTGGGGCATCAGCCGTCGGCGGGTGCGTTCGCCACGCGCCGCCGCGACGGCGAGCGGGAGCATCAGCAGACGCACCATGGCGGTGAACACGACGATCGCGAGAGCTGTGGCCATGCCACCGGCGACGGGGTCGAGGGCGTCCGCCAGGCCCCCGACGAGGGCAGCGGCGATCGAAACGGGAACGTCGAGCATGGAAGAACCTTCCGGAGAGGGGAGATGAGGCGTCTCGGCCGCGTTCAGGCGGCCGCGATCTCCGGACCGGGTGCTCGTGGACGGGGGCGTCCCGCCGCGTCCGGGTCGCGCTGGGGGAGGAAGGCCGTGCGCAGGGTCCGGTCCCGCAACGTCGTGCGTACGGGGGCCGTGGGTTGTTCTCGGCGTGACGTGGCGCAGGCTCGGACGGCGGCCAGAATCAGGAGGCCCGCCACTCCGGCCGTCGCGAGGGCCAGCAGGCCGGGTTGTTGCGGGCCCGACGCGACCCATTCGGCCACGGCGAATCCCCGGAGGACCAGGAAGATCACCAGTAGCCGGATCACGAACGCGCGCCCCTTCGTCGACGGTGTCCGACCAACCTACGCCGTCCCGCCGCGATCGGCCTGTTTCTCCCCCCTGAAGCGCCGTAGTGACAAATGCGGTGTTAGGCGTAATTCTTCGCTTTGGGGCTGAACCTCCGGTGCCGTGGAGCGGGTAGGGTCAACTGCCGGGCTCGCGCGGGCGGCGGCGTTTCAGCCCCGGTCGGGCACGGCGTCCCGGATAGGGTCGTGTGGTTTTCCGGCAGGTGAGCGTGAGGTGGACGCGCGTGAGCAAGGTCGATGTGCTGATCCGGCGGCTGGATCCCGGGCTGCCGTTGCCCCGGTACGCCCATGCGGGCGACGCGGGCGCCGATCTGGTCGCGGCCGTGGACGTCGAGCTGCCGCCGGGGGAGCGCGCCGTCGTCCCGACGGGGATGGCCGTCGCGCTGCCGGACGGGTACGCGGCCTTCGTTCACCCGAGGTCCGGTTTGGGCGCTAGGTTGGGGGTGACGATAGTCAACGCACCCGGTACGGTCGACGCCGGCTATCGGGGTGAGATCAAGGTGACCCTGCTGAACACCGACCCCCGCGCCGCGGTGACGCTGCGGCGGGGAGACCGCATCGCGCAACTGGTCGTGCAGCGGGTGGAGCACGCGGTGTTCCACGAGGTCGCGGAGCTTCCCGGATCGGCGCGCGGAACCGACGGCTTCGGCTCCACCGGCGGATTCGGCGGCGCGTCCGGCGGGCGAGCGCCCGTGGGCGCGGATAATGCAGCCAGTGAGCACACAAGCAGTGAGCACAGTCGAGAAGGAGCGTGAGTCGTGGCTTTTGGACGTCGCCGGCAGGCCGAGGAGCCCGCGAAGGGTGCCGAGGTGACCGAGGAGGAGGCCGCCGAAGAGGCCGAGGAGGAGGCGCCCGCCAAGGCCGACTCGGCCGACTCGTCCGGCGGTCCGTGGGACTCCGAGGACTCCTTCCCCGAACTACAGCGTCTTGATTTCGGGTCCCTCCAGGTGCCGGTCGCGCCGGGGCTCGGTTTCCAGGTGAACTTCGAGGCCACCCAGGTGGACGAGGAGGGCAACCCGGTCGACGGGCGGCCGGTCGCCGTGCTGGTGCAGTACGAGGAGAGCGCCATGCAGTTGCAGGCGTTCGCGGCCCCGAAGCGCAGCGGCATCTGGGACGACCTGCGCCGTGAGACCGCCAAGGAGATCCAGGAGGAGGCGCAGGGCCAGATCCAGGAGGGCGAGGGTCCGTTCGGCCCCGAACTGCTGGCGATGGTGCCGCAGCCGCTCACCGAAGAGGTCCTCGCCGAGATGCCGGACGAGTTCCGCGAGCAGATCCCGGCCGAGTTCGTCGAGCAGGGCTGGGCGCCGCAGATCATCCGTTTCCTCGGTGTGGACGGTCCCCGCTGGTTCCTGCACGCGGTGGTGCAGGGCGCCGCGATCGAGAACGAGGAGCAGTGGCAGGTTCTGGAGGACGTCCTGCGCGGCGTCGTCGTCGTGCGCGGTGACGCCCCGATGCCTCCGCGCGACCTGCTGGAGCTGCAAATCCCGAAGGAGTTCAGCGAGGGCGGCGAGGAGGAGGACGAGGAGGCCGTGGAGACCTTCGACCCCTTCGAGCGCGGCCCCGAGATCACCGAGGTCCGCTGACCCGCGCGCCCACGCAGCGTCCCATACCGCGCCCGCCGTACCGCACGCCTTTCCGGACGTGCGGTCGGCGGGTTTTTGCTGGTCCGCGCCCGTCCGGATGCTTGCCTTCGGCGCCGTCCGGGTGGTCAATCGGGGCATGTCGAAGAAGACGCGCAAACGCCGAGCCCGCAAGCGCGGTAAGCACAACAAGGGCAAGCGGCCCAACGCCCGCCACTGAGCGCCCTACGTCCCGATCATCTCGAATCCGATGGCGTGCTCCACTCCGGCGGTGCGTCCCAGCTCTTCGGCGTTGCCGGTGAGGAACGCCGCCGCGTCGAACTCGGCGCCGAGGTTCGAGAAGTACACGTGGTGCGCGAGCAGCGAGTCGATCCCGGCGCGCAGGTGGCCGGTGACGTCCACGTAGTGCGCGGCCTGTGGTGATCCGCCGAACAGCGCGAACCGGACGCCCTGCCATGGTTCGAGGCCGAGGTCGCGGAACACCCACCGGTTGGCGGCGTCCCTGATCGCGTCCGCGACGGCGAGCCCGAACACTCGGTGGTCGGCCATGTTGAACCCGCCGCCGGGGAACGTCTCGCGGAAGTTCAGCGACAGGACGACGTCGGGCCGGTGCCGCCGGATCACCGCCGCGAGCGTCCGCCGCAGTGGCAGGCCGTACTCCAGCATGCCGTCCTGGAGGTCGAGGAACTCGACGGTCTCCACCCCGACGCGGCGCGCCGCCTCGATCTGCTCCGCGCTGCGGACGCGGGCGACCTCCTCGGGATCCATCGAGTCGATCCCGGCCTCGCCGCGGGTCGCGAGGACCTCCGTCACCGTCTTGCCCTGGCTCGTCCATTTCGCGATGGCCGCCGACGTCCCGTACTCCAGGTCGTCGGGATGGGCGGCGATCGCCAGCGCGCTGTCCCAGTCCTCAGGTACCTCGTCCATCCCCTGATCATCTCCCAGGGGCCCTAGAGGTAACGAAGCCAGAGGTAGGGGGTGCACAGGGCGACCGTGAGGAGCGTGACGACAAGGCCGTAGCGGGTGAAACGCCAGAAGCTGATGGGCGTGCCGTTGCGGGCGGCGAGGCCGAGGACGACGACGTTCGCGCTGGCGCCGATGGCGGTGGCGTTGCCGCCGAGGTCCGCGCCGAGGGCGAGGGACCACCACAGCACGTGCCCCTCGGTGCCGGGATGCTGCTGGACGAGGTCCGACACGATCGGGCTCATCGTCGCGACGTACGGGATGTTGTCCACGAGCGCCGACAGCCCGGCGGACGCCCACAGCAGCAGCATCGAGGCGGCGCCGAGGTCGCCGCCGGTGGCGTCGGTGGCGGCCTCGGACACGTCGTCGATGACGCCGGTCTCGACGAGCCCGCCGACCATCACGAACAGCCCGGCGAAGAAGACGAGCGTCGGCCATTCGACCTCGCTGAGCGCGTCCTCGGTGGTCACCTCCGTCGCGGCGACGAGCAGCCCGGCGCCGAGGAGCGCGACGACGGACGGCTCGTAGTGCAGCACGGGATGCAGCACGAACGCGGCGATGACGATCGCGAGGACGGTGAGCCCCTGCGCGAGGAGCTTCCGGTCGGTGATCGCCTCCCGTTCCCGGAGCGCCATGACCTCGGCGACGCGGTCGGGGTCGTAGTGGAACGCCGACCGGAACAGCCAGCGGCAGAGCAGGCAGAACACCGCCATCAGCACGACGACCATCGGCGCCAGATGCACGAGGAAGTCGTTGAACGACAGGTCGCCGCGGCTCGCGATGATGATGTTGGGCGGGTCGCCGACCAGCGTCGCGGTGCCGCCGATGTTGGACGCCATCACCTCCGCGATCAGATACGCCTCGGGTTTGAGGCCGAGCCGTTCGCAGACCAGGAACGTCACGGGCGCGACCAGCAGGACGGTGGTCACGTTGTCCAGCAGCGCGGACGCCCCCGCCGTGAGGACGACCAGCATCACCATCAGCCGGTAGGGGCGTCCCCGCGCGCGCTTGGCGGCCCAGATGGCGACGTACTCGAACACCCCGGTCTGCCGCAGCACCGACACGATGATCATCATCCCGAGCAGCAGGAAGATGACGTTCCAGTCGATGCCGGACTCCTCGGAGAAGAAGGAGCCCTCGGCGTCGGTGATGTGCAGGAGCAGCATCAGGCCCGCGCCGCCGAGCGCCACCGCCGTCCGGTGCACCTTCTCGGTCGCGATCAGAACGTAGGCGCCGAGGAAGATGACGATCGCGGCGGTGACCTGCACGGACTCTCCTGATCGGCGGACGGCATGCGGAAACGCGTTGCCGACCAGACTTCCCGGCGCACCGCCAACGACCCTATCCCGGCCCGATGGCCACGCGAGAAGGTGGGGTTTTGCCTACCCCGATCGGCGTGCTGGACCCATCCTCGCGGGCCGTCGCGATCCGTAATTTCGTTCCCACAGGCGCTCCACGACGGACGGGGCGCAGGGCGGGAGGACCGAAACGATGATCGGACGTAAGGGACAGGCCCCGGCGGACCAGCCGCCGGGAGAGGCGCTCCGGCTGGAGGGCGTCCGGAAGGTCTACGGCGCCGAGGGCAACCAGGTGATGGCGTTGGACGGCGTGTCGCTGTCGCTGCCCGCCGGGTCGTTCACCGCGGTGATGGGGCCCTCCGGGTCGGGCAAGAGCACGCTGCTCCAGTGCGCGGCGGGCCTGGACCGTCCCACCGAGGGGCGGGTCTTCGTGGACGGCGCGGAACTGTCCGGCGACGGCGAGGCCGCGCTGACGAAGTTCCGCCGGCAGCGGATCGGCTTCGTCTTCCAGCAGTTCAACCTGCTGCCGACCCTGTCCGTGATGCAGAACGTCCTGCTGCCGCTGCGGCTCGCGGGACGCAAGGCCGACCGGCGGGAGGCGCGGGCCGTCCTGGCGCGCGTCGGCCTGGGCGAGCGGCTCGACCATCTGCCCGCCGAGCTGTCCGGCGGGCAGCAGCAGCGGGTGGCGATCGCGCGTGCGCTGGTCACCCGGCCGCGGGTGGTGTTCGCGGACGAGCCGACCGGCGCCCTCGACACCCGCAGCGCCCGCGACGTGCTGAGCCTGCTCCAGGAGTCGGTGCGCATGTCCGGGCAGACGATCGTGATGGTCACGCACGACCCGGTCGCCGCGTCCTACGCGGACGCGGTGCTGTACCTGGCGGACGGGCGGATCGTCGGCCACCAGGCCGCGCCGACCGCCGAGGCCGTCGCGGAACGGATGACGCACCTGGCCGACGAGGTCGAGCGTCAGCGGACGACGGCGGGGGCGTGAACGACATGACGATGTTCAGGTTGGCGATCAGCTCGGTGCGCAAGCGGACGGGCGCGTTCGTGGCGAGTTTCCTGGCGATGTTCCTCGGCTCGGCGATCCTCATGGGATTCGCGTCGATGCTGGACACGGCGGAGGCGGGCGACGCGACCGGCACGGCCCGCGAGACGTTGTCCATCATGGCGAACGTCGTCGGCGGCTGGGGACTGCTGCTGGTGGTCTTCGCGGTCACCTCGACGCTGACCCTGTCGGTCCGGCAGCGGGCGGCGGAGATGGCGCTGCTGAAGAGCGTCGGCGCGACCCCGGCGCAGCTCGGCCGGATGATCGTCGGTGAGGCGGCGGGGCTCGCCCTGGTCGCCGCGCTGCTCGGGATCGTCCCGGGCATGCTGATCGGCCGTGGGCTGCTCGGCATGCTGCACGACACGAACCAGGTCCCGGCCGACATCGGGTACAGCTTCGGGCCGATGGCGCTGTCCATGGGCATCGGGATCACGCTGGTGTCCGCGGTCGGCGCCGCGCTGATCACGGCGCGCCGCACGACCCGCGTCCGGGTGACCGAGTCGCTGACGGCGGCGGCCGTCGACACCGGCAGGCTGAGCAAGAAGCGGATCGTGTTCGCGGTGATCTTCCTGCTGGTGGCCGTGCAGGAGGCGGTCGTCACCATCACCGTGATGGACGGAAAGGGCAGCGACGCGATGGCGACGTCCGGGCAGGCCGACATCCTCGCCGCGATCGGGCTGGCGCTGCTGGCCCCGGCGATCATGCGGCGGGTGACGGCGCTGGTGGCCGGGCCGCTGCGGCTGTTCGGCGGCGCCGCCGGTGGCCTCGCCGCCGACACGATGCGGCGCCGGACGTCCGCGCTGGCCTCGGCGGTCACGCCGATCATCCTGTTCGTCTCGACGGCCGTCGGCACGCTGTTCCTGCAAGCCACCGAGAACGCCGCGATGGACGCCTCCGGGCTCGCCAAGACCAACGAGCAGAAGAACATCGAGACGCTCAACTTCGTCGTCATCGGCATGGTCGTGCTGTTCACCGCGATCATGCTGGTCAACACGCTGGTCGCGGCGACCGCGCACCGGCGCCGCGAGTTCGGCCAGACCCGGCTCGCGGGCGCCACGCCCGGCCAGGTGCTCGGCGGCGTCGCGGTCGAGTCGGCGGTGCTGACGATCACCGGCGTGGTGGTCGGGACGATCGCGTCCGTCTTCACGATCGTGCCGTTCGGGCTGGCCAGGAGCGACTCGGCCACTCCCGACGGGAGCGTGTGGACCTACCTCGGGGTGGTCGCGCTCGCCGCCGTCCTCACCGGGGCCACGGCGTACGCCGCGACCCGCCGAGCCGTCCGGGTCCCGGCGGTCGAGGCGGCGCTCAACTGACCAGGCGAGGGGCGGCGCCGACCGCACCGTGGGGGTGTTCCGACCCGAGAGGGCGGGCGCCCCCACGGTGCATACTCGCGTCCGGGGGTGATGCGAATGGAGGAGCCCGACAGACGCCGGATCCTCATGCCGGGGATCTTCGACGAGGCGGAGCGCGCCGAGCCGCCGGGCGAACCCGAGATCGGGCTCGTCCCGGTCCGCGACCCCGGTGACGTCGCCGACCCGGGGACCGCCGACCGGCCCGGCTCGGAACGCGACGAGATCGGCGGCGCCGCGCAGGCCGCACCGCCCGGCGTCGCGCACTCCAGCGCCGTCATGGCCATCGGGACGATCTTCTCCCGCCTCACCGGCTTCCTGCGCACGGTCGTGATCGGCGCGGCGCTCGGCACCGCCCTGCTCGGCGACGCCTACCAGGCCGCCGAGATGATCCCGTACACGGTGTACGAGCTGCTGCTCGGCGGGCTGCTCGCGAGCGTGTTCGTCCCGTTCCTGGTCAAACGGCGGATGCGGGACGCCGACGGGGGAGCGGCGACCGAACGGCGGCTGCTCGGCGTCGTGCTGCCGGTGCTCGCCGTGCTGACCGTCGTCGCCGTCCTGCTCGCCGACCCGCTGATCTCCCTGTACGCGGGCGGGTACGAGGGGCGGCAGCGGGACGTGACGGTGCTGCTCACGCGGCTGCTGCTCATGCAGCTGTTCTTCATCGGCGTCAGCGGGCTGGCGAGCACGATGTTGAACGTCCGGCAGCGGTTCGGGGCGCCGATGTGGGCGCCGGTCGTCAACAACGTGGTCACGATGGCGGCGGGCCTGCTGTTCCTGTGGGTCGCCGGACGTGGCACGACCACCGAAACCGTCACCGACGCCCAGTTGACGCTGATCGGGCTCGGTTCGGCGCTCGGGACGGTCGCGCAGAGCGTCGTCCTCGCGTGGATGCTGCGGTCGGCCGGGTTCCGCTGGCGCCCCCGTTTCGACCTGCGCGGCTCCGGGCTCGGCGAGGCGATGCGGGCCGCGTCGTGGATGGCGGTCTACATCGTGGTCGCGCAGGCGGGCGTCCTGGTGACCGCGAACGTCGCGACCCGCGCCGGGAAACGCGCCGCCGAGGCCCCGGGCGGTTCGGCCACCGGAAGCGGCCTGGCGACTTACAAGTTCGCGCTTGTCGTGTTCCAACTTCCGTACGCGATCATCGCGGTGTCGGTGATCACGGCACTGCTGCCCAGGATGAGCGCGCA
Organism: Actinomadura meridiana; assembly: GCF_039537545.1. Taxonomy (NCBI): domain Bacteria; kingdom Bacillati; phylum Actinomycetota; class Actinomycetes; order Streptosporangiales; family Thermomonosporaceae; genus Actinomadura; species Actinomadura meridiana. The sequence goes on along the minus strand of NZ_BAABAS010000018.1, from coordinate 60,592 downwards.
TGTGGCGGACGGGCGGCGCGACCTCGTCCGGGACGACTTCTCGCGGGGGCTGCGGCTGGCCGCCGCGCTGCTCGTTCCGCTGTGGCTCGGGATGCTGGTGTTCGCGGTGCCCGGCTCGGTGACCTTCTTCGCCTACGGCAGCCTCACCGAGGACGCGGCGCGCCGCGTCGGCGCCGTCCTGATGGTCTTCGCGGTGATGGTGCTGCCGTTCACGCTCCACCAACTGCTGATGCGGGTCTTCTACGCGCTCGGCGACACTCGCACGCCGGGATTGATCGCCGTTCCGGCCGGTGTCGTCCAGGCTGTGACGGCGTTCCTGCTGCTCTGGCTCGTCCCGGCGCGGCAGGTCGTGATCGGGCTGCCCGTCGCGTACGGGCTGTTCTACGCGGTCGGGGCGACCGGTGCCGCGCTCGTCCTGCGGCGGCGCCTCGGCGGGATGGACGGACGGCGCATCGCCCGCGCCCTCACCCAGTTGCACCTGGCGGCCCTGCCCGCCGTCGCGTTCGCGGCGGCGGCCCTCTGGGGCTTCGGCCACCTCCCCGGTGAACGGCTCCCGGCCCTGCTCACCCTCATCGTCGGCGGTGTCGGCGGCGGGGCGCTGTACGTGGCGGCGGCCCGGCTGATGCGCGTCCCGGAGATCGGCTACTTCACCGCGATGGCGGCGTCTCGCCTGCGGCGCTCCTGACGTCTGGAACACGCGAACCCGCCGCCCGGGTGCGGGCGGCGGGTTCGGCGGGACGGGATCAGTGGGCGCGGGCCCGGCGGGGGAGGAGGAACGCGACCAGGAACGCCACGGCGGTGAGGCCGAGCGTCAGCGCCGCGACCTTCTCGGCGGCGTCCAGCGCGGACGCCGGGTCGAAGTGCCCCGCCGCCGGGACGCCGATCGCGCCGAAGAACACCGTCCCGAGGACCGCGATGCCGAGCGACGCGCCGAGCTGCTGGACCGACTCCAGCGCCGCCGACCCGGACCCGACCTCGTGGTCGGCGATGCCCGCCACGATGATGTCGAACAGCGGGACGAAGATCATGCCCATCCCGGCGCCGAACAGCAGCAGCGGCGCGGTCAGGTGCCAGGCGCCGAGGTCCGTCCCGACCGTCTCGAACACCGCGTACAGGGCGACCAGACCGGCGATCATCGTGGCGAGGCCGATGTGCAGGATGGATCGGCCGAGCCTTGTCATCGTCATGCTGGAGAACGCCGATCCCGTGAACGCGCCGATCGCCCAGGGCGCCATGGTCAGGCTGGCGTCCAGCGGCGAGTAGCCGAGGCCGAGCTGGAGAAACAGGCCGACGGCCAGCGAGAACCCGGTGATCGTCCCGAAGAAGACCAGCACGAACAGGACACCGGAGCTGTACGAGCGGTTGGCGAACACCGTCAGCCGGACGAGCGGCGTCCCGCCCCGGCGGGCGCGGCGGAGCTGGTGCAGCGCGAACACGGCGAGGACGGGCGCCGACCCGGCCAGCAGCGCCAGCGACCAGACGGGCCAGCCGAGCTCACGGCCCTGGACGAGCGGGTAGACGAGCATGCTCATGCCGAGCCCGCCGAGCAGCATGCCGGTCACGTCCAGCCCACCCGAGCGGTCGGCGTGACCCTGGGAGCGGGCCGGGGCGGGCAGCGCCCGCGCGCCCACGACCAGGGTGTACGCGCCGACCGGCACGTTGATCAGGAAGATCGCCCGCCAGCCGGTGCCGAGCAGGTCGGCGTCGACCAGCAGCCCGGCGACCACCGGGCCGAGGATCGTGGCGAGCCCGATCACCGGGCCGAGCAGCGCGAACGCCTTGCCGACGTCCCGGGCGCCGAACAGGTCGCGGATCAGCCCGAAGCCCTGCGGGATCATCACCGCCGCGAACAGGCCCTGCGCGACCCTGGCGGCGATCAGGCTCTCAGGAGACCAGGCGAACGCGCAGGCCACCGAGGTCGCGACGAACCCGGCCGCCCCCGCCAGCAGGACGGGCCTGCGGCCGAACATGTCGCCGAGCCGTCCGCCGGTGAGCAGCGCCACGGCGAGCGCGAGCGTGTATCCGGCGGCCATCCACTGGAGCGCGGAGTAGGAGCCGCCGAGGTCGGCGCGGATCGCGGGCGCGGCCACGTTCACGACGGTGGAGTCGAGCAGGTTCAGCAGCATCGCGGCCAGGACGGCGGACAGCCCGAGCCAGCGGCGCGGGTGCGCGGCCGGGGCCGGAGCCGGGGCTTGGCCGGTGGTCCCGGACGGGGCGGCCGGGACGGTGTCGAGCGTGGCGGTCACGGCTCTTCCTTCCTCTTGGAGCGGAATGCTCTGTTCCGATAATAGCAGAACGGAACGCTTCATTCCACACTTGGCGGGAGGTCGCTCCGAACGGTGGGGCTGGGGGGTCCGATTCGTCCGTGGATGCCATACGCTTCGTGGCATGGACGAGGGATCGGCCGAGCGTGGGAAGCGCGGCCTGCGGCGCTTCCTGCGGCGCATGGCGTCGAGTACGGCCGAGCTTGAGGCCGAGGACCTGCAGAAATCCTCCGGGGACGAGGGCGCGACGCCGATCATGGAATGCGGCGAGCGCAAGCGGCACTGCGTGGCGGGTACGCTACGAACGGTGACGCTCCGGCCCCGGGGCGGCGCCCCCGCCCTGGAGGCCGAGCTGTACGACGGCACCGACGTGATCAGCCTGGTCTGGCTCGGTCGCCGCAAGATCGCCGGTATCGACCCGGGGCGCATGCTGCGCGCCGAGGGGCTGGTGAGCACGCAGGACGGGCGCAAGGTCATGTTCAATCCGCGATACGAGCTGCGCGGCGGCGGCTCATGAGGCCGCGCGGGCGGCCGGGAGTACGACGTGAGCGAAGTGGAAGCGAACCAAGGACACGGCGCGAACACCGAAGCCGATCCTGACCGGGCCGCGCACGACACCGTCGAGGCGGCCGTGCGCGCCCAGCTCAACAAGGCGCTGGGCGGTGTCCGCGGCATGGTCGAGGCCGCCGTCCCGACCATCGGGTTCACCGGCACCTATGTCGCGACCAAGGACATCAAGCTCGCCGTCGGCACGGGCGTCGGCGCCGCCGTGCTGCTGCTCGTGATCCGGATCGCGCAGCGCTCCAACCCGCAGTTCGTCCTGAACAGCCTCGTCGGCATCGCGGTCGCCGCGTTCTTCGCGCTGCGCTCCGGCAAGGCCGAGGACGCATTCCTGCCCGGCATCCTCCTCAACGCGGGCTACGCCGCCGCGATGCTGTTCTCGATCGTGGTGCGCTGGCCGCTCGTCGGCTTCATCATCGGCACCGTCACCGGCGACCCGACCGCGTGGCGCCGCGACCCGGGGATCGTGCGGCTGTGCTCACGGCTCACCTGGCTGCTGATGCTGCCCTGCGCGGTGCGGGTCGCCGTCCAGTACCCGATCTACCTCGCCGACGGCGACCAGAGCGGCCTGCTCGGCCCCGCCAAGATCGTGATGGGCTGGCCGCTCCAGGTCGCCGCGCTGGCCGCCATGGTCTGGCTGCTCGCGCGGGGCCGCACCCCCATCGAACGCGGCGGCCCCGCCTGATCCCGCCTGACCCCGCCTGCCCCTGCCCCCGTCTGACCCGGCGCGCCCGCTGCCGGACGCGCCGTTCGCTCAGTTGCCGCCGAGTAGTTCGGCGAGTTCGTCCTCCACGTCCTGGCTGGCCACGAACATCAGCTCGTCGCCCGGCTCCAGCGTGTCGTCGGACGTCGGGACGAGCACCCGCCCCTCCCGCAGAATCGCCACCAGCGCCGTGTCGCGCGGCCACTCCACCGACCCGACCCGCTGACCGCCGAGCGGCGCGTCGTCCGGCAGCGTCAGCTCCACCAGGTTCGCCTCACCCTGCCGGAACGTCATCAGCCGGACCAGGTCGCCGACGCTCACCGCCTCCTCCACCAGCGCCGACAGCAGCCGGGGCGTCGACACGGCCACGTCCACGCCCCACGACTCGTTGAACAGCCACTCGTTGTTGGGGTGGTTGATCCGGGCCACCACGCGCGGCACGCCGTACTCGGTCTTCGCCAGCAGCGACACCACCAGGTTGACCTTGTCGTCGCCGGACGAGGCCACCACGACCTGGCAGCGCTCCAGCGCGGCGTCGTCCAGCGCGGAGATCTCGCAGGCGTCGGCCAGCAGCCACTCGGCGCGCGGCACCATCTCGACCTTGATGGCCTTCGGGCTCTTGTCGATCAGGAGCACCTCGTGCCCGTTCTCCAGCAGCTCCGCGGCGATGGACCGGCCCACCGCGCCCGCCCCGGCGATCGCGACCCGCATCAGGACTCCTCCCCGTTCCGCGCCGCGACGGCGGCGTTGACGCGCTCGAGATCGTCGGCGGCCGCCATGATGTGCACGATGTCGCCGTCCTGGATCACCGTGTCCCGGTCGGGGACGAGGGCGTCGCCCATCCGCGACAGGAACGCCACCCGCGTGCTCGCGTGCTCCTCCAGCGCCCCGACCTTCTCGCCGACCCACAGATGCCCCGAGTCCAGCTCGGCGAGGACGACCTCGCCGGTCGGGTCGCGCCACAGCGGCTCCGCGCCCTCGGGGAGCAGCCGCCGCAGGATCTGGTCGGCCGTCCACCGGACGGTCGCGACCGTCGGGATGCCGAGCCGCTGGTACACCTCGGCGCGGCGGGGGTCGTAGATCCGGGCCACCACGTTGTCGACGCCGAACGTCTCCCGCGCCACCCGGGCGGAGATGATGTTGGAGTTGTCGCCGCTGCTGACGGCGACGAACGCCGACGCCCGCTCGATGCCCGCCTCGGCGATCACATCGCGGTCGAACCCGAACCCGGTGATGCGGCGGCCCCGGAACCCGCTGCGCAGCCGGCGGAACGCCTCCGGGCTCTGGTCGATGATGGCCACCGAGTGACCCTTGTCCTCCAGGATGTGCGCGAGCGTCGAACCGACCCGTCCGCACCCCATGATCACGATATGCACGGCCGTTTCCTTTTCCGTCCAGGGGGACGTTCCCCCTGTACCCCCCGCGCCGCGCACGGCAATCGTCGCTGGCCGCCCATGCCGTGCTTACCCGAGGATCGTTTCCTGTGAATGATCCCTACCGGGCTGCAAACCTACACATCCGCCCAGGGGAGCACTACCCGGCGGCGCCCTTCGGCGCGCACCGGTCCGGCCGCCGGGGGGACGCGGCGGCGGTGTCCCCCACAAAGGCTAGGCTCTCGTTTCGTGTCAAAGGTTCCGGACCTTGCGAAGCGGCTGCTCCTCGGCCGGGCGCTGAGTAGCGCACAGCAACACGAACAGCTCCTGAAGAAGCGCATCGCGCTCCCCGTCTTCGCCAGCGACGCGCTGTCGTCGGTCGCGTACGCGCCACAGGAGATCCTCCTCGCGCTCGGCGCGGGCGGCCTGGTGATGTACCACTACACCCCGTGGGTCGCTGCGGCCGTCGTGGTGATCCTGCTGACGGTGGTCGCCTCGTACCGGCAGAACGTCCGGGCCTACCAGAGCGGCGGCGGCGACTTCGAGGTCGCCACCACCAACCTCGGCGGAAACTGGGGCGTGCTCGTCGCGAGCGCGCTGCTGGTCGACTACGTCATGACCGTCGCCGTTTCCGTGTCGTCCGGGGTGGAGAACCTCGGCGCGCTGCTGAAGTTCATGCAGCCGCACGAGGTCGGCGTCGCGATCGTCATCGTGGTGCTGCTCACCATCGGGAACCTGCGCGGTCTCAAGGAGGCGGGCGTCGCGTTCGCGATCCCGACCTACCTGTTCATGTTCGCGGTCTTCAGCATGCTCGTGTGGGGCGTGTTCCGGCTCGTCCTCGGCACCGACCTGGAGGCCGAGACCGCCCACTACGAGGTCCGCGGCGACGAGGCGGGCGTCGCCGGGTTCGCCCTGGTCTTCCTGCTGCTGCGGGCGTTCTCGTCCGGCTGTGCCGCGCTGACCGGGGTCGAGGCGATCAGCAACGGCGTGCCCGCGTTCCGCAAGCCCAAGGGCGAGAACGCCGCCAAGACGCTGCTCATGCTGGGGCTCGTCGCGATGACGCTGTTCGGCGGCGTCACCGCGCTCGCCTACGTCACCGACGCCAAGTTCGCCGAACCCGACCAGGGCAGCAGCCTCGTCGACCCGTCCACCGGACGCGCCGTCCAGGACGCCGACCCGGTGATCGCGCAGGTCGCGCACACCGTCTTCAGCAACTTCGAACTCGGTTTCGCGCTCGTCACCGCGATGACCGCGCTGATCCTGTTCCTCGCCGCCAACACCGCGTTCAACGGGTTCCCCGTCCTCGGGTCGGTGCTCGCCCAGAACCGCTACCTGCCCCGGCAGCTGCACACCCGCGGCGACCGGCTCGCCTACAGCAACGGCATCATCATCCTCGCCACCATGGCCGGGCTGCTGATCTACGCCTACGACGCCTCCGTCAGCCGACTGATCCCGCTGTACACCGTCGGCGTGTTCGTGTCGTTCACCGTCAGCCAGGTCGGCATGGTCCGGCACTGGAACCGGCTGCTCGCCACCGAGACCGACGCCGCGCAACGCCGCCGGATGCGGACGTCCCGCGGCATCAACGCCTTCGGCGCCACCCTCACCGGCATCGTCCTCGTCGTCGTGCTGATCACCAAGTTCGCGCTCGGCGCCTACATCGTCTGCATCGCGATGCCGATCCTGTTCATGCTGATGAAGGGCATCAGACGGCACTACGACCGCATCGCCGCCGAACTGGTGCCCTCCGGGGAGGACGTCGCGCTGCCCGCCCGCATCCACGGCATCGTGCTCGTCTCCAAGATCCACAAGCCGACGCTGCGGGCGCTGGCGTACGCGCGGGCGACCCGTCCGTCCACGCTGGAGGCCGTCACGGTCGCGGTGGACGCCGAGGAGTCCCAGCGCCTCCAGGAGGAGTGGGACGCGCTCGACGTGCCCGTCCCGTTGAAGATCCTCGACTCGCCTTACCGGGAGATCACCCGTCCCGTCCTCGCCTACGTCAAGGGCATCCGGCGCAAGAGCCCCCGCGACGTCGTGACCGTGTTCATCCCCGAATACGTCGTCGGACACTGGTGGGAGCAGCTCCTGCACAACCAGAGCGCGCTGCGGCTGAAGGGACGCCTGTTGTTCCAGCCGGGCGTCATGGTGACGAGCGTCGCGTGGCAGCTCCAGTCGTCCGACCGGCTCAAGGGACGGATCGAACCGCCCGGCCCGGGTGCGTCACGGCGGCCGCCGCGGACCGGGGCACGCCCAGGGGCGGGTAATGTTTCGGGACGTGACTGAGCTGCAACCCGACGTCCTCGAACTGGAGGTCGGCAACGTCGCCAACGGTGGTTTCTGCGTCGCCCGGCACGAGGGCCGCGTGGTCTTCGTCCGGCACGCCCTGCCCGGCGAGCGCGTCCGGGCCCGCGTCACAGAACGCGCGAAGAACTTCCTCCGCGCCGACGCTGTCGAGATCATCGAGGCGTCCCCGGACCGCGTCGACCCGCCGTGCCCGTTCGCGGGCCCCGGCCGCTGCGGCGGCTGCGACTGGCAGCACGCCTCCCTGCCCGCGCAGCGCGCCCTGAAGGCCGCCGTCGTCCAGGAGCAGCTCGAGCGCCTGGCGGGCATCGACCGCCCGGTCACGGTCGAGGAGGTGCCCTATCCGGTCGATTCGGAGGTGGCGCCGCCGCCCGGCCTCGGCTGGCGCACCCGCGTGCAGTTCGCCGTCTCGTCCGGCGTCATCGGCCTGCGCCGGTACCGGTCCCACGACATCGAACCCGTCGACGAATGCCTGATCGCCCACCCCGGCGTCGAGCTGATGGGCATCGAACGCAAACGGTGGCCGGGCGCGTCCGGCGTCGAGGGCATCGTGTCCGCGACCACCGGCGACCGCGTCGTCGTGCTGCGCGGCCGCGACCGCCGCAAGGTGCGGGTGCCGAGGCTGGACGTGCCGGTCCGGCTCGTCCGCGGCAAGCCCGAGCCCGGCGCCTCGCTCCCGTACGTCCGGGAGGAGGTGTCCGGACGCCTCTACCAGGTCAGCGGCAGCGGCTTCTGGCAGGTCCACCCCGGGGCCGCGCAGCTCCTCGCCGACGCCGTCGTCGACGCCCTGGAGCCGAAGCCCGGCGACATCGCGCTCGACCTGTACTGCGGCGCGGGCCTGTTCGCGGGCGTCCTCGCCGACCGGGTCGGTTCGGACGGCCTCGTCGTCGGTGTCGAGTCCGACGGGCAGGCCGTCCGCGACGCCCGTTTCAACCTGCGCGACCTGCCGCAGGTCTCCATCGAGCGCGGCCCCGTCGACGAGGTCATCGCCGACCTGGAGTTCGGCCGCGCCGCCAGCGGTTCCCGCGCGCAGAACAAGCGCGGCGCCGGTCACCAGGGCGGCGCGCGCGTCCGCGGCGCCGACATCGTCGTCCTGGACCCGCCCCGCACCGGTGCGGGCCGCGACGTCGTTCAGCACCTCACCCGCCTGGCCGGACGCAAGATCGCCTACGTGTCCTGCGACCCCGCCACCCTGGCCCGCGACCTGGCCTACTTCGGCGAACGCGGCTGGACACTGGAGACCCTCCGCGCCTTCGACGCGTTCCCCATGACGCGCCACGTAGAACTCCTGGCAACCCTGGTCAGAGGCTGACCGTCGATCAGAGGCGGCCCGGCCCTTCGGGCCAGGCCGCCGCCCGGCGCCCGGCCCGCCGCCCCCTGTTCCAAACGGAATCGCAAGGCCCGCAATTAGATAGGCGAAAAACGCCTAACCATTTCACCAATAGTGCACCGCGAAGATCATTGTTCTCCTGAGCGACGGCTACCTTGAAACGCGACGGCACCACGGAAGCGGAGACGCGACCGTATGGGGCTGACAGCGCTAAAAGGATGTGCCGCGAAATGTGCAAATAACCCGGTGGGTAACGGACATTCACCGTCGGCACGCCATACTCGGGAGGCCACATGACATCCGGCGCCGACGTCGCTCTACGCGAACGGGTAAGGGCCCAGATCGCGCCGAACGGAACCGTGCCCTGGTGGCCGTTGCTGCTCGGCGCGGGATGGTTCGTGCAGGTCCTGCTCCGGTTGGCGCTGGCGAGGGGACGGCACGTCCCGCTCTACGTCCCCGACGAGGTCGGATATCTCCTCGGCGGCCGGTTGTTCGCGGGCGGCCCCGCAGGTGACATGACCGGAAGGCCCCTCTACTACTGCGGGTACTCGCTGCTCCTGGTCCCGGCGAACTGGATCAGCAACAATCCCGCCACCGTTTACCAGCTGGTTCTGGCGATCAACGCGTTGATCGGCGCCGCGGCGCTTCCGCTGGCATACGTGGCCCTCAAACGCATCGGTGTGCCCCAGATCCCGGCGTACATCGCGGCGACGTTGACCGCTCTGCTGCCGTCTAGCGTCCACTACAGCCAGTTCGCCCTGACCGACGCGGTCATGCCGGTGGCCGTCCTCGCCTGGCTGCTGCTCGCGCACTCCTGGCTCACGTCCGGACGACTGACGTCCGGGGTGGGCGCCAGCGTCCTCGCCGCGTACCTGTCCTGGATCCACGTGCGCGGCTTCGTCGTCGTCGTGGTGTTCGCGGGCCTGCTGGCCGTGACCTGGTGGCGCCGCTGGGCGGACCGGCGCGGCGTGGTGGTCATGGCCTGGGTGCTCGTCGCGACCACCATGATCGGTGTCCAGCTCAACGACTGGCTCCGCTCCCAGCTGTACCCACGGGGGACCTACCAGCTGGAAGGGCTGCTGTTCGACCGCCTCACGAGCCTGTCCGGCCTGGGCTGGACGCTGTCCCTCACCGCCGGGAAGTTCTGGTACCTGATCGTCTCGACCTGGGGCATCGCCGGAGTGGGCCTGGTCGCGTTGACCATCGCCGTGATCCGCGACCGCACCGCGGTGGAGACCCGCATCATCGCCGCGCTGGCCCTGATCTCCACTGTCGGCCTGGCGCTGGCGACCTCGGCGGCCACCCCGGACGAGAACACCGTCGCCAACTTCGTCTACGGCCGCTACCTGACCTGCGTGGCACCGGTACTCTTCATGGCCGCCGCCGTCCTGGCCGTCCGCTCCCCAGCCCTGACCGCCCTACGCGCGGCCCCCATCGCCTCGGCCGCCGCGGTGATCGCCGGGAGCCTTGTGTGGCTGCACGCGGGCGACCGGCTCTCCAAGGACTTCTTCCTCTCCACCGACTTCCCCGAGACCAGCTTCCTCACCTGGAACTGGAACGAACTCCGCCTCTGGCCCGCCACCCTCATGGCCCTGGTACTCCTCACGGGAGTCGCCGCGCTGGTCGCCTACGGAGGCAACCACGCGCTCGCGGTCAGCGCGGGCCTGATCGCCGCTGTCAACCTGGCCGCCGTCCTCGCCGCCACCGGCCACATCGTCGACCACTGGGACCGCCGCTACGCCGCGAACACCAGCCTGAAACAGCAGCTCCGCCCTGACGACAAGGTCGGAGTGAACTTCCCCGACCTCGACTGGCGAGTCTGGGTCCTGCACGCCTTCCAGTCGCGGCATGGGCTCGTCCCGATCGACCGCACAGGACGCTTCCCCCTACCAGCGGACCTGACGCTCGTCGTCGTCCCGTGGACCATGGGCACCCCACCCCGCCAGAGCTGGCCCGCCGCCCCACCGAACTGGCACATCGTCACCGCACACGCCCCAGGCACCGGCGGCTGGGTGGCTTGGCGCCGCACCAACTGACCGACAAAACAGCAGCACACGGACAAGCGGCCGATATCCCGCCATTCCCAACATTAGCTCCCCATGTGCACCCTTAAAAGCATGCCGCACAATAACCAGCGAATGCACCCACTAAATACCCGAGCGCAGAACAAGCGCTCCCCAGAAAATGTCACCGCCACCACCGCCTCTGATCGCGGTCGGCGCACATTCTTAAATGCAATCTAATGACACTCACATAAGCCTGGCAAAACGCGAGATCCCATCTATATGTAACCGGCGCCGGGGCACCTTCCGCGCTAGTTCGGCACCAGCCGCCCGCGAGGGCGGCGGCTCTCACCAGGGCACAAGAGCACGCCTGGCGAGTGCCATCGGGTGCGTCCACGGTTACGAGGGAGTTATCGCGTGTCCCGCTGGCTGCTGCAACGACGCCGCTCGATCAGAAACTCCATGATCTCGATCACGTTGCTCCTGGCTGCTCTGGCCCAGCCGTTCAACGCCCAACGCTCATCCGCCTCGACGGAAGAGGCTTCAGGAAAGAACGCGGACAGCAGCGGGGCCCGGCACCACACCGAGGACACGGCACACTGCGGAAAAGACAAGTGCTGCCACAAACCGAAGTGCTGCCACAAGGGCAAGTGCGAACACGGCCCAACCGGCCCGACGGGCCCAGCAGGTGAGGACGGCGCCACAGGCCCGACCGGCCCCCCAGGCGAGGACGGCGCAACAGGCCCAACCGGCCCCCCAGGCGAGAACGGCGAGCCAGGCCCACCCGGCGCCGACGGCGCGACCGGCCCCACGGGCCCAATGGGCACCGAAGGCGCGACGGGCCCGACAGGCCCCGCCGGCATGGACGGCATGGACGGCGACACCGGTCCAACGGGCCCAACGGGCGCCGACGGCGCACCAGGCCCCGCAGGTGCAGACGGCCAGGACGGCGCGACCGGCGCAACGGGCCCAACCGGTTTCACAGGCCCAACGGGCGCTGACGGCTCAACGGGCCCCACAGGCGCTGACGGTCAAGACGGCTCGACCGGCCCAACGGGTTTCACCGGCCCCACGGGCGCCGACGGTGCGACGGGCCCCACAGGCGCCGACGGCGCCACCGGCCCAACGGGTGCCAACGGCCTAGACGGCGCGACCGGCCCGACAGGCGCAGAAGGACCGACGGGCCCCGCAGGCGCGGACGGCCAGGACGGCTCAACCGGCCCCACGGGCCCGACGGGCGCCGACGGCGCGACGGGCCCGGCGGGTATGGATGGCTCGGACGGCGCGACGGGCCCCACCGGACCGGCAGGTATGGACGGCCTCGACGGCGCCACCGGCCCAACGGGCCCGACGGGTGCTGATGGTCTGGACGGAGCAACCGGCCCAACTGGCTTCACAGGACCCACGGGCGCAGACGGCGCGACGGGCCCCGCAGGTATGGATGGCGCGACGGGCCCAACTGGTCCCACGGGTTTCACTGGCCCAACGGGCGCGGATGGGGAGCCCGGCCCGACCGGTGCCACAGGAGCTGATGGTGAGACGGGCCCGACCGGTCCGGCAGGCGCAGACGGCCTAGATGGCGCGACGGGCCCAACCGGACCGACGGGTGCTGATGGCCTGGACGGTGCCACTGGCCCAACGGGCCCTGCGGGTGCCGATGGCGTTGATGGCGCGACGGGTCCGACGGGTTTCACTGGTCCGACGGGTGCCGATGGCGCGACAGGCGCGGAAGGCCCGACAGGGCCTGCGGGCGTGGACGGTCTCGATGGGGCAACCGGCCCGACGGGCTTTACGGGCCCGACTGGGCCCGCTGGCGACACCGGTCCGACTGGGCCTGCGGGTGTGGACGGCCTTGACGGCGCTACGGGCCCAACCGGTCCGACGGGCGCGGACGGCGCCACTGGCCCGACGGGTGCTGATGGTCTGGATGGAGCAACCGGCCCGACCGGTCCCACGGGCCTTGAGGGCCCGACGGGTGCTGATGGTGCAACCGGCCCCACGGGCGCCGATGGCCCGACAGGCCCGACGGGTGCTGACGGTGCGACGGGCCCAACCGGTGCGGCGGGCGCAGATGGTGCTGATGGCGCGACGGGTCCGACTGGTCCGACGGGACTTGAGGGTCCGACCGGCGCTGATGGTCAGACGGGTCCGACTGGGCCTGCGGGTGCGGACGGCCTTGACGGCGCGACCGGCCCGACGGGCGCCGATGGTGCGACTGGTCCGACGGGTCCTGCGGGTGCCGATGGCGTTGATGGCGCGACGGGTCCGACGGGTTTCACTGGTCCGACGGGTGCCGATGGGGCTACGGGCGCGGAAGGCCCGACGGGGCCTGCTGGCGTGGATGGTCTCGATGGGGCAACCGGCCCGACGGGTCCGACGGGCCTTGAGGGTCCGACCGGTGCTGATGGCGCGACCGGCCCCACGGGCGCCGACGGTGCGACGGGTCCGACGGGCTTCACCGGTCCGACCGGCGCCGATGGCGCGACGGGTGCAGAAGGCCCGACGGGGCCTGCTGGCGTGGACGGTCTCGATGGAGCAACCGGCCCGACCGGTCCGACGGGCGCGGACGGTGCCACTGGCCCGACGGGTGCTGATGGTCTGGACGGACCAACAGGCCCGACCGGCTTCACGGGTCCGACGGGTGCTGATGGTCTGGATGGGGCAACGGGCCCGACGGGCTCTACGGGACCGACCGGTGCTGATGGCGAGACGGGTCCGACTGGGCCCGCTGGTGCGGACGGCCTGGACGGCGCAACTGGCCCAACAGGTGCGGACGGCGCGACTGGACCGACGGGGCCCGCTGGTGCGGATGGACTGGACGGTGAGACGGGCCCAACCGGCCCAACCGGTCCGACAGGCTTTACGGGTCCGACGGGCTCTACGGGTGCTGATGGCGCGACGGGACCTACGGGTTTCACTGGCCCGACAGGCGCTGTTGGCGCGACGGGCGCGGAAGGGCCGACGGGACCTGCGGGCGCGGACGGCTTGGACGGCGCAACCGGCCCGACTGGCGCGACGGGATTCACGGGCCCCACTGGTGCCGACGGTGCCACAGGCCCCACGGGCCCGACTGGTGCTGACGGTCTGGATGGAGCAACTGGCCCGACGGGCTTCACTGGTCCGACCGGCGTTGCGGGTGCGGATGGTGAGACGGGGCCGACCGGCCCGACGGGCTTGATGGGCCCCACGGGCCTGGATGGTGCGACGGGCCCGACGGGTGCAGACGGCGCCACGGGCCCAACCGGAGCCGCAGGTACGGATGGGACGACCGGCGCAACGGGCCCAACAGGTTTCACGGGTCCGACGGGTGCTGACGGCGCGACCGGCCCTACAGGCGCCGATGGTGCTGATGGCGCCACGGGTCCCACTGGACCGACGGGTGCTGATGGTGCGACCGGCCCCACGGGTGCCGATGGCGCGACTGGTCTAACTGGTCCGACTGGCCCAACCGGCTTCACTGGCCCAACGGGTGCGGACGGCGCTGACGGTGCTACGGGTCCGACTGGCCCAACGGGGCTTGAGGGCCCGACTGGCGCTGACGGTGCGACGGGTCCGACGGGCTTTACTGGTCCGACGGGTGCGGATGGTGCTGATGGCGCGACGGGTCCGACTGGCTTCACCGGTCCGACGGGCGCAGACGGTGCTACTGGTCCGGCGGGCGCTGATGGCGCGACCGGCCCGACTGGTCCGACGGGGCTTGCGGGTCCGACGGGCGCTGACGGTGCCACCGGCCCTACGGGTGCGGATGGCGCTACTGGACCTACGGGTGCGGACGGGGCCACTGGACCTACGGGGGCCGATGGGGCCGATGGTGCTACCGGGCCGACGGGACTTGCTGGACCCACCGGGGCTGATGGGGCCACCGGTCCCACTGGTGCCAATGGGTCTACCGGGCCTATTGGGTTCACGGGGCCGACCGGACCGACGGGGGTTGCGGGGGCCGTTGGTGCTACCGGGCCCACCGGGCCGTCTGGGGTTGGGGCTACTGGGCCCACTGGGCCTACAGGTGCGGGGGCTACGGGGCCGACCGGGCCTACCGGGGGTGTTGGTGCCACTGGGCCTACGGGGGCCACTGGTGCGGGGGCTACTGGGCCGGCCGGGCCTACCGGGCCGACTGGGCCTGCGTCCACCGGTGTCACCCAGACCACTCGTGTGAGCCAGCTGGTCAACATTCCGGCCGGGAACCAGGCCATTCAGGGCAGCGCGTACTGCCCGGCCGGTTACACCGTCACCGGGGGTGGCGCGACCATGGGGAACACGAATGACGGGACGATCTCGTCCACCGAACCCTTCCCCGGTGGCGTGCAGGCCTGGAACGCATGGGGGCGGTCGTCGTCGGCCACCACGATGACGGTGTACGCGATCTGCATGCGGATGTCCTGAGTCTCGTAGTGATCACCCTTCGGGGTCTCCGGCGATCGGGCCGGGGACGCCGGAGGGTGATCGCTTGCGCGGGGTGGGCGGTGTAGTGATCTTCGGGTGGCAGGATCGAGGGGCGGGGGGTCGACGGCGGAACGGGAGTGGCTGTGAGCGATCTGGTGGAGTTTCTGCGTGCCCGGCTCTTCGAGGACGAGGACACCGCGCGGTGGGCGGCCGACTACCGGTCGCGTCCGAGGACGGGCGCCGACCTGTCGGGGCAGGAGCGGTGGCAGTGGGTCGAGACGCACTCGGGGGAGCGGCTGCGACTGGGGCGGCGGCCCATGGATCACCTGCAGAGGCCCGTGTCGTTGAGGAGTATCAACGAGTATCCGTGGCAGAGCCGCCCCGGGTTCGGACCGCATCTCGTGTTGGACGTGCCGTTCGTCAAGGAGGGCGTCGCGCTGCACATCGCACGGCATTCGCCCGCGCGGGTGGTGGCGGAGGTCGGGTTGAAGCGGCGCCTGCTCGAACTGCATTCGCGGATGAACGGGACGGGTGTCTGCCAAACGTGCGGCGAGCGGGTCCGGGAGGGCGGGTGCACGACGTTGCGGCTTCTCGCGATGCCGTACGCCGACCATCCGGCATACCGGAGGACGTGGGCGGTCTGACCCGCCCTGGATGTTTCCTGGTATTTCCGGCATGCTGGGCGCCATGGCCGGGGACGTGGACCGGGAGCGAGTCGCCAAGTACGCGGTGGCGCGGCGCGGGTCGCTCGGGTTGACGCAGGAGCAGCTCGCCGAGCGGGCCGGGGTGACGGTCAAGACGGTCTACAACCTGGAATCGGGGGAGCGCTGGCCGCAGGCGCGGACACGTTCCGCCGTCGAGGACGCCCTGCGATGGCACCCCGGTGATCTGGCCAGGATCGGCGAGGGCCTGGAGCCGCAGGACGGACGCGACCACGTCGCGCCGGAACTCGCCGAGCTCAACGCCTACTTCGCCGAGCTGCGCACCGACCCGGGAGACAAGCGGCGGATGGCACTCGCCTTCTTCCGCGCCCTCTACGGCGAACCGGACGGCCGCTGACTTACCGGCTCTTGCCGGGTCTCATCTCCAGAAGAACACCTTGGCGCTGCCATGGGCGACCTTGGCGCCCCCTCCGCCGTGCTGGATCAGCTGGAAACGGACCCGGTGCCCCTTCCGGACGGTGTCGGCGGCAAGCCCGTACACCAGGTTCGTCGTGTTCCCGACGGAGGTGAAGTCCTGGACAGGCCCGACCTCGAACTTGTTCACGTCGTCGATCTCGACCTCGATGGCGCGGGCCTGGATGAGCGTCCCCTCGGGAACGCCGTTGACGGTCGCCGCGACGGACAGGCTGTAGCGGGCGGAACCGGTGAGCAGGCTCGGGCCGCCCTTGTCGTAGTGCTGGTGCTCGCGGTCGGAGTACTCCTTGTCCCAGCTGATGTTCGTCCAGGTGCCGGACGGAAGCTCCTGTTCGGCGCCGGTGCCGACGGACACGTAGTCGGGCATGTCGTCTCCCCCGGGCGAGACGCCGACGCGCCACTGCCCGTAGTCGTTGTGGACGGCGCGGTCGTAGTCGACGCTGACGCCGTTGATCTCGTGGCCGTTGGAGTACTGCTGGAGTTGGGCGCGCTCGTCCCACCGGCCGCCGGACCAGGCGTAGGTCTGCCAGCCGTAGGTGATCTTCTTGGCGTCGAACGCGCGTTTCGTCGGGCCGTAGGCGGCGTAGAGGCCGACCCTGCGGCGGCCGATGACGCTCGCGGCGCCGTCGAGGTAGGCGTTGATCTCGTCCTGCTGGCCGGCGGAGGCGTCCCAGTCGGCGGCGAAGTAGATCGGACGGTCGTCCGGCATCCCGCACGCCCGTGCCTGTGCGGCGGCGTCCTTGGCGTCGGCGGCCCCGGCGGACTTCCCGTCCAGCGGACGTTTCGCGGTGTTCTCCCACACGACGACGAGCCAGATGCCCGCGTCGGAGAGGTCGTTGGCCTCCTCGCGGGTCAGGTTCTTGCCGGTCGTGTCGTGCGAGAGGTAGCGGCATGCGAACTTGGCCTTGGCGCGTTTCAGGGCGGACGCGCCGGGACGGCCCCACGCGTAGTCGACACCGAAGACGGACATGGCCTCCCCTCCCGTGGTTCCGGGCTGTCCGTCCGATTCAACAAGGTCTGACCGTGATCACACACCGTTTTACAGTGACAACCATCCGTGACGCCACTCATCACTATCTGTGTCGACACGCCGACACGGCGCTAGGTCGACGGCACGCCCCTCGCTACAACGGACGTGTCCGTAAGAGAACCGCAGGTCACGGGGGGTCATTGTGATCAGGGAATGGAAGGTGCGCGGTCTCGTCGTCCTGACCGCCGCGCCGTTGCTGGGGGTCGTGCCGATGGCGACCGTGGCGGGAGCCGACGGGTCGGCGCCGACCCCGGGGGAGGGACGGCACGATCCGCTGCTGAAACCTCCGCCTCGCCCCAGAACGCACGCCAAGCCCAAGGCCAAGAAGGACGAGCCCAAGCCCACAAAAGACGAGGCCAAGCCCAAAGCCAAGCAGGACAAGCCCAAAGCCACGCAGGCCAAGCCCAGGCCCAAGGGCAAGCAGGACAAGTCGAAGGCCAAGAAAGACAAGCCGCACGCGGCGCATGCGAAGAGCAGGGCGCTTCACATGGGCGGTCCGAAGAGGGAGGTTCTCCCGGGCCACGTCTACGAGTGGACGTGGACGTTCCGCGCCCCCCGGCGAGGGTCGGTGAAGTCCGGCAAGGCGGTGTTCCAGACGACGCTGCCGAAATCACTGGCGTTCGTGTCCGGTGAACCAGACTGCGCGGCTCAGGGACGGAAGGTGTCCTGCGACCTCGGCACCGTCCGGCGGGGTCAGAAGGTCCGCGGGACGATCAAAGCCAAGGTGGACAACCGGATGAGGCCAGGCCACCCCATCAAACTGCGTGGCACCGTGACCTGGGGCAAGGCGCATGTGACGCGAAGGTTCCCGGCGGTGCGCGTGGCCCACTCCGCCGACCTCGCGCTCACCGAGTCGGCACCGTCCAAAGCGCGCGCGGGGACGCGGATTCCGTACGTGCTGAGGATCCGCAACCTGGGCCCGTCCACGGCCGAGGGCGTGATCGTGGAGTCCAGCGGTCCGATCAAGCTCGTCGGACGGGACGCCGCGTGCATGCCGCGCGACCGTGGTTACGTGTGCGGGGTGGGTTCGCTGCGGCCAGGCGAGTCCAGGACGCTCCGTCTGACGGCGGTGCCGCGCGGATCCGTCCGCGCGGGGACAGTGCTGGAGTCGTCCTGGAAGGCGTCCTCGCCGACCGCCGACTCCGACGCGGCGAACAACGCCGCCGTCCTCCGCACCCGGATCACGCGCCGCCGCTGAAACAAGCCGCCGAAACAAGCCGCTGAAACCATGCGACGCCGCTGACCTGGTTCGCGGGCAGCGCCGCGCGGGTAGCAGGATGGGTGCCATGCGACTTCGGATCTTCACCGAGCCCCAGCAAGGGGCGACCTACGAGACACAACTGGCCGTCGCCAAGGCGGCGGAGGACCTGGGGTTCGACGCCTACTTCCGCTCGGACCACTACGTCAAGATGGGCGACGTGACGGGCGAGCCGGGCCCGACCGACTCCTGGATCACGCTGGGCGCGCTGGCCAGGGAGACCAGCCGGATCAGGCTCGGCACGCTGGTCACGGCGGCGACGTTCCGCCATCCGGGCCCGCTGGCGATCTCCGTCGCGCAGGTCGACCAGATGAGCGGCGGCCGCGTCGACCTCGGTCTCGGGACGGGCTGGTTCGAGGTGGAGCACGCCGCGTACGGCATCCCGTTCCCGAGCCTCGGCGAGCGTTTCGCGCGGTTGGAGGAACAGCTGGAGATCCTCACCGGACTCTGGGGGACCCCGGACGGCGAGACCTACTCGTTCAGCGGCGAGCACTACACGCTGACCGAGTCGCCCGCGCTGCCGAAGCCCGCGCGGCCGGGCGGTCCGCCGATCATCATCGGCGGGACGGGGGCGAAGCGGACGCCGCGGCTGGCAGCCCGCTTCGCCGACGAGTACAACGTCCCGTTCCAACAGCCGGAGGCCACGGCCGCCGCGTACGACCGGGTCCGCGCCGCGTCCACCGAGGCGGGCCGGACGAAGCCGCTGGTGTTCTCGGTCGCGCAGGTCGTCTGCTGCGGCCGGGACGAGGCGGAGGTGGCGCGCCGCGCCGCCGCCATCGGACGGGACGTGTCGGAGCTGCGGACCAACGGCCTGACGGGTACGCCCGGCGAGCTGGTCGACAAGATCGGCCGGTTCGCGGAGCTGGGCGCCGAGCGCGTCTACCTCCAGGTTCTCGACCTTCAGGACCTGGAGCACCTGGAGCTGCTGGCCGCGGAGGTCATGTCCAAGGTCTGACCGACCAGACAGCCCGACGGGACCCGACGAAGGGCCCGCGGCGGGAATCGTCCCGCCACGGGCCCTTTCGCACGTCGCCTGCGCCTTCGTCGCCGTCGTCGGCGAGGGCCGGATCAGGTGGGCTCCTCCTCGGGACGGGCCTGCTTCGGCATCAGGAAGGTCGCCAGGAAGGTGAGGGCGAGGAGCCCGACCTCCACCCACAGCGTGATCTTCACGGCGTCGCCGAAGCCCGTCCTGGCGGAGTGCTGGCCCGCGTCCGCGACCGCCTTCTGGACGGCGGGAGCCGACCTCGGCGCGGCCGCGATGGCGGACCGAACGTCCAGCTCAAGCCGCTGGCAGGAGGCCGGGACGGCGGTGGCGTCCTTCGCCGCGGCGTGGTCGTGGCCGCAGTCGTGGACTCCGGTCACGATCCGGTCCCGCGCCGCGGCGGGCACGGACGCGGCGGCGAGATCGTTGCGGAGGGCGGTCGCGCCGTCGTCGGCAGCGGACGCCACGTGCCCGCCGAGGAGCCCGAAGAAGATCGTCCCGAGGACGGCGGCGCCGAGCGCGGCGCCGAGCTGCTGCACGGCGGTGAGCGTGCCGCCCGCCGACCCGGTCTCCTCCGGTTCGACGCTCGCGAGGACGATGTCGAAGAACGGCGCCATCAGCAGGCCCATGCCGAGGCCGGTGACGACCAGGGCGGGGACGAGCGGCCAGGCGGTGACGTCCACGCCCACGTAGCGCAGTGTGACGTTGAACGCGACGACCCCGGCCGCCATGATGACGATGCCCCCGTGGATCACCGTCCGGCCGAGGGAACGCAGCGCCTGCGCGAGGCCGAAGCCGAGGATGATCCCGGCCGACCACGGGATCTGCGCGAGACCGGCTTTGAGCGGTGAGAAGCCGAGACCCATCTGGAAGAACAGGGCGAGCACCAGGGCGATGCCCGTCATGCCGGTGAAGAAGACCAGGCCGACGACCAGCCCGCCGGTGAAGCCGCGCTTGCGGAACAGGCTGGGGACGATCAGCGGGTCGCCGCCGGCGCGCTGCTTGCGGGCCTCGTACCAGGCGAACAGGCCCCAGACGACGAGCGAGGCGGCCATCATCAGGAACGTCCAGGCGGGCCAGTCGTGCTCGCGGCCCTGGACGAGCGGGTAGATCAGCAGCCCGGCGGCGAGGGACGCCAGCGCCGCGCCGGGCAGGTCGAGCCGGGTCGCGTGCGCGGAGCGTCCGGCGGGCAGGAACCGCAGCCCGGCCAGGACGGCGGCGGCGCCGAGCGGCAGGTTGATCAGGAAGATCATCCGCCAGCCGGTGCCGAACAGGTCGGCGTCGATCAGCCAGCCCGCCAGCACCGGTCCGCCGACCGACGACAGGCCCATGACCGGTCCGAACATCCCGAACGCCGCGCTCATCTCCTTCGCGGTGAACATCTGCTTGATCATGCCGATGCCCTGCGGCAGCATCAGCGCGCCGAACAGGCCCTGCGTGACGCGGGAGCCGACCAGCATCTCGGGCGAGGTGGCGAGGCCGCACAGCAGCGAGCCGACCGTGAATCCGGCCGCCCCGATGAGGAACATCCGCCTGCGCCCGTACAGGTCGCCGAGGCGTCCGCCGGTGATGAGACCGACCGCCATGGCCAGGGTGTAACCCGCGGCGAGCCACTGGACGGTGGCGGCGGAGCCGCCGAGGTCGGTGCGGATCGTGGGCGCCGCGATGTTGGTGATCAGCATGTCCAGCATGTCCATGACCTCGCCGGCGAGGATCACGAACAGGGCGGCCCAGCGCCATCGGTAGGCGGTCTCACCCACGCTCTTCGTGGTGGACGCCACGGTCTCCGTCATGATCCTCTCCTCTGCCTGAACATGGTTCGTCGTTACGAACGCTGTTTTAATGAGGGAACGGCGTTCGTGTCAAGTACGCTGTTCGCGACGGTGATGGTCTTCTCTCTCGTAGAGAAGATATATCGCGTCTCGGCAAAGTCAAGATGTATCTCGAAATTGAGAGGTCTCGCCGTGGCCACCCAACGCCCGGACCTGCCGACACCGCCCGGACGCAAGCCCCGCAGGGCCGCGCCCGCCCGGCAGCCGCTCAGCCAGGACGTGATCGTCGACACCGCGATCCGCGTCCTGGACGCCGAGGGCCTGGAGGCGGTGACCATGCGCCGCGTCGCGCAGGAGCTGGGCACCGGCCCGGCGTCCCTCTACGCCCACGTCTCGGACAAGGAGGAGCTGCGGGAACTGATGCTCGACCGCGTCACCGGCGAGGTCGTGCTCCCCGTGACCGACCCCGCCCGGTGGCAGGAGCAACTGAAGGAGATCGCCCACGAGATCCGTCGCGTCTACACCTCGCACGGCGACATCGCCAAGGTCTCCATCGGCCTGATCCCCACGGGCCCCAACCTGCTGACCATCGCCGAGGCGCAACTCGACCTCATGCGCGTCGGCGGCGTCCCACCGAAGATCGCCGCGCTCGCCGTCGACGCGCTCGGCATGTACATCGACGCCGACGCCGTCGAGGACACGGTCTACACCGCCCGGCTCGGCGCGGACGAGGACGCGTGGGAGCACTTCCACCGCTATCTCAACGAAGTCCGCGCCTACTTCAGGGGCCTGCCCGCCGACCGCTACCCGAACATCGTCGGCATGGTGGCCGAACTGACCAGCGGGGCCGGTGACGAGCGCTTCGAGTTCGGCCTGGACATCCTTATCCGAGGCATCGCGTCCTACGTCGACGCGCCGCCCTCAGCCTGAGGGGCACGCGGGCAAGACGCGGTTACGCGAAGACGTTCTGGAACGCGGTGTGCCTGGGGGAGCCCTTCGCGGTGTCCCAGACCGCGAAGACGACATGGTCGAACCGGCCCGCGAACACTCCGCCGGGACGCAGCGCTTCGGCGAACGCCTCTGCGACCTCCCGCGGATCGTTGCGGAACACACCGCATCCCCAGGCGCCGAGCACCAGGCGTCGATGTCCGTTGGCCAGTGCCACGGCGAGCACCTTGCGGGCGCGTACATGGAGCACGTCCCGTATCCGTTCCGCCTTGGCTGCGTCACGGATGGCGCCGCGATTAGGAGCGGGGGACGTCAGGAAGGCCACCTCGTAGGACTCTTCCAGCAGCAGCCCGGCGTCGTCGCGGAAAACCGGCACGTCCGGGGAGTAGATCATGTGGTCGCTGTAGAGGAGGTCGCCCTGCGCGCGGTGGAAATCGTAGAACTCTCTGGCCGAACGCAGTGAGGCGTACAGACCCGACGATCGGGCCAGCCCTTCCTCCTGGGCATGCGCTCCGTTCAGGAACCCGCCGCCGGGGTTCTTCGCGGAAGCGAAGTTCAACGCGAACGGAACCGCGCCGGGGCCGCGCAGCCGGTGGGCGGCGGCGAGCGTGGTTTCGTCGGTGACTTCGATGCGCGTTTCCGCGTCGGATTCTGCCTTGGGCAGCCGTTCCAGCATCTCGTCGAGTTCGCCCGGACGGTGCAGGACGGTGCCCCGGACCGCGCGGGCAAGGCTCTCCGCGATCGGGACGGTGCGGCCGGACGGTGCGATGTAGTCGCCGCGGTCGAGGATCTCCACGGTCTCCTGCGCCGTCATCCGGCGGGGATGTCTGCTCATATCGCTTCGGATTCTGTCGATGCCGGGAACAGGTCGCAAATCCTTTTGGTCGCCGATCAGTTCTGAAAAATGGATGTGGAGCGTTCATCCCGGTCCGCCACACTTGCAGGCGTGCTTCTGACGATCGCGACAACCATGAGCCAACCGACCGAACTGGGCTTCCTCTTGCACAAGCATCCCGGCAGGGTGCAGAAGTTCGAGCAGTCCTTCGGTACGGCACACGTCTTC
The DNA here is from genome assembly GCF_039537545.1 of Actinomadura meridiana. Taxonomy (NCBI): domain Bacteria; kingdom Bacillati; phylum Actinomycetota; class Actinomycetes; order Streptosporangiales; family Thermomonosporaceae; genus Actinomadura; species Actinomadura meridiana. The sequence continues at coordinate 37,485 of NZ_BAABAS010000018.1, read as the reverse complement.
TACCCCGACGCTGACGAACAGCGCTGCACGGTCGCGCTGCTGCTGGACGTCGACCCCGTCAAGCTCGTGCGCACGCGCGGCAGAGGCACCCCGGACTTCTCTCTCGGCCAGTACGTCAATGACCGTCCCTACGCGGCGTCGTCGCTGCTGGCGTCCGCGATGGCGAACGTGTTCCGCACGGGCATGCGCGGGCGGTGCGATCTGCGTCCGGAACTGGCGGAGACCCCGATTCCGCTGGAGATCGTCCTGCCCGCCCTTCCGTGCCGCGGGGGACCGGATCAGGCGGAACGGTTCTTCGGCCCGCTGGGTTGGGACGTGTCGGCGGTGCCAGTTCCGCTCGACCCGGAGTTCGGCGAATGGGGCGACTCCCGGTACGTGACGCTCACGCTGACCGGGACGCTGCGCCTCGCCGATGCGCTCAACCAGCTGTACGTGCTGCTGCCCGTCCTGGACGACGCCAAGCACTACTGGATGGCGCCGGACGAGGTGGACAAGCTCATCCGTTCCGGAGAGGGCTGGCTGGCCGCGCACCCCGACCGTGGAACCATCACCCGCCGCTATCTGGCCAACCGGCGTGCTCTCGTCCGGACCGCGCTGGGCCGCCTGGCCGACGCCGAGGACGCGACCGAAGAGGCGCTCGACCCCGAGCAAGTGGAGGAGGAACCGCCAACTGTCGAGAACGGCGAGAACAGCGAGAACGGTGGGAACGGCGAGGATCAGCCGATCGCAGTCGAACAACCCGTTTCGCTGGCGGAACACCGTCTCCAAGCGGTCGCGCAGGTACTGCATGAGGAGAACGCCCAGCGCGTCATCGACCTCGGGTGCGGTTCCGGGAAGCTGCTCTCGCGGCTCGCCAAGGACGATTTCTTCCGGGAGGTCTCCGGAACGGACGTGTCGTATCGCGCGCTGGCCCACGCCTGGCGGCGGCTTCGCTGGGACCAGCCGCGCCGTCCGGGCGACCCCGTCAAGGACGTCTTCCAGAGCGCGCTCACCTACACCGATGAACGGTTCGGCGGTTATGACGCCGCCGTGCTTATGGAGGTCATCGAGCACATCGACCCACCGCGCCTCACGGCGGTGGAACACGTCGTGTTCGGCGACGCGCGTCCCCGCGTCGTGGTGGTGACGACTCCGAACGCCGAGCACAACGTCCGCTACGACGGTCTAGCGGCTGGCGCGATGCGCCACCCCGACCACCGTTTCGAATGGACCCGCGCCGAGTTCCGCGCGTGGGCGGACGGGGTTGCCGTCGCGCACGGCTACAGCGTCCGATACGTGTCCGTCGGTACCGACGATTCCGAAGTCGGCGCGCCGACGCAGCTGGGGGTGTTCACACGATGACCGAGGTCAAGATCCCCGCGATGGGGCTCGTCGTGCTGGTCGGCGTGACTGGTTCGGGCAAATCGCACTTCGCGCGCAAGCACTTCGCGCCTACACAGGTCATCTCGTCCGACTACTGCCGTGGCGTCGTGTCGGACGACGAGAACGACCAGTCCGCGACCGGCGACGCCTTCGAGCTGCTGCACTGCATCGTGGCCACGCGGCTGCGGCGCGGCCTGCTGACCGTCGTCGACGCGACCAACGTGCAGAGCGCCGCGCGGCAGTCGCTGCTGAAGATCGCCAAGGATCACGACGTGCTGTCGGCGGCGATCGTCCTGGACGTCCCTGAGAGCGTCGCCGCCGAGCGGAACGCCGTCCGCCCAGACCGGGACCTGCCCCCGCACGTGATCCCGCGTCAGCGGCGCGAACTGAGGCGCGGGATGCGGTCGCTGTCCCGCGAGTTCCGCCGGTACCACGTGCTGACCGGCGTCGAGGAGATCGACGCCGCGACCGTCGTCCGCGAGAAGGCGTGGAACGACCGGCGGGAGCTGACCGGGCCGTTCGACCTCGTCGGCGACGTGCACGGCTGCCGCGCCGAGCTGGAGGAACTCCTCACCGGTCTCGGCTACGACATCGACCGGGACACGCAAGGTCGTGCCGTGGACGCGCGCCACCCCGGCGGGCGTACCGCCGTCTTCGTCGGTGACCTCGTCGACCGCGGACCGGACTCGCCGGGCGTCCTCCGCCTGGTGATGGGCATGGTCGCGCATGGCAACGCGCTCTGCGTCTCGGGTAACCACGAGGCGAAACTCGTCCGCGCCCTACGCGGACGCAAGGTGCGCGTCGCACACGGCTTGGCCGAGTCGCTGGAACAGCTCTCTGCCGAGCCCGACGAGTTCCGTGACGAGGCACTGCGGTTCATGGACGGACTCATCAGCCACTACGTCCTGGACGACGGCCGTCTTGTCGTGGCCCACGCCGGACTGAAGGAGGAGTACCACGGTCGTGCGTCGGGCCGTGTCCGGTCTTTCGCGCTCTACGGCGACACCACTGGAGAGACCGACGAGTACGGGCTGCCGATCCGATATCCGTGGGCGCGTGACTACAGGGGCGACGCGATGGTCGTGTACGGGCACACGCCCGTCCCCTCCGCGGAATGGATCAACAACACCATCTGCCTGGACACCGGTGCGGTATTCGGCGGGAAGCTGACCGCGCTGCGCTATCCGGAGCGTGAACTGCTCTCCGTCCCGGCGCAGCAGGTCTGGTACGAGCCGACCCGCCCCCTGGACGCGCCGCCCTCCATCGGGGGAGGACGCCGTGAAGCCGAGGTACTGAAAATCGAGGACGTGCTAGGCGCGAACGGTGTCGAGACCCGTCTGATGGGCCGCATCGCCGTCCGAGAGGAGAACGCGCTCGCCGCACTGGAGGTGATGAGCAGGTTCGCCGTGGACCCGCGCTGGCTCGTCTACCTGCCGCCGACCATGGCCCCCGCCGAAACGTCGCTGCTGCCGGGCTATCTGGAACACCCGGCCGAGGCGCTGGCCGCGTACCGGAACAAGGGTGTGCTCCGCGTGGTGTGCGAGGAGAAGCACATGGGTTCGCGTGCCGTGGTCGTCGTATGCCGCGATCCGTCGATCGCGGCCGACCGCTTCGGCGTGGACGACGGAACCACCGGCGCCATCTACACCCGCACAGGACGCCCCTTCTTCCGCGACCCGACCCGCACGACCGAAGTACTGGACCGGGTCCGTTCCGCGATCGACGCGGCAGGGCTCTGGGAAGAACTCGACACAGGCTGGCTCGCCATCGACTGCGAACTGATGCCGTGGTCCGCCAAGGCCATGGAACTCATCCGCACGCAGTACGCGGCGACCGGCGCGGCCGCCAGCGCCGCCCTGCCGATGGCGTCCGGGCTGCTCGCCCGCGCGCAGGAACGCGGACTCGACCTCGGTGGGCTCCGCGAGCGCATCGACCAGCGCACCGCCAACGCGACCCGCTTCCGCGACGCCTACGCGCGCTACTGCTGGACGGTCGACGGCCTGACCGGGCTACGGCTCGCACCATTCCAGATCCTCGCCGGAGAAGGCTGCTCGTGGGCCGTCGCACGCGAACACGACTGGCACATGGCCATAGCGGGTCGCCTCGCCGACCACGACCCCAGCGGCCTGCTCCAGCGCACCGGTTCGATGACCGCCGACCTGGACTCGCCGGAGTCGGAAGCCGCCGTCACCGAATGGTGGGAGCAACTCACCTTCACGGGCGGCGAGGGCATGGTCGTCAAGCCGCTGGGCTCGTTCCCAGAAGACCGACGCATCCAGCCGGGCGTCAAATGCCGAGGACCCGAGTACCTGCGCATCATCTACGGCCCGGATTACCGCGAGCCGGAGAACCTCGACCGCCTACGTGGACGGTCCCTCGGCCGCAAACGCTCGCTGGCGACGCGTGAACACGCGCTCGGGGTAGAGGCACTCGACCGGCTCACTGGCGGGGAACCGTTGTGGCGGGTTCATCAGGCCGTGTTCGCCGTCCTGGCTCTGGAATCGGAGCCCGTCGACCCACGCTTGTAGTCGCTGACAGAAGTACGGCCCCCCCTTTCGGAAAGGGGGGGCCGTACTTTGTCACCCGGTCGGCTCGTGAGGAGCCGGTCAGGTGCTGAAGAGCATGTGGAAGACGCTCCCGTGGTGAGGGCGGTGGTGCCCACCATGGTGGTGATGGTGCACCGATGGCGCCGGGGTCGCTCCCCACCCCGGAGCCGCCGCCGGCGGCGTCCGGTACTGCGACTCCATCTGTGCCAGGGCCTCAAGCTCGCCGTAGTCGAGGAAGATGCCTCGGCAGCTGTCACATTGCTCGATGTGGACGCCGCTGCGGGTGTAGGTCCGCATCACTCCACGACACTTAGGGCAGTGCATCGCCTTGTCTTCCTTCCAGTATGGATCCCCAGGTAGAGGCTAAATGTAGGGCAGGTGACGCGCCACGTCATGCGGCGTCACCCGCGGTCGATATTCTTGCGCACGCGTCGATCATCGCCTGCTCTGGCCCGTCGAGCGACCGGTTCTCCCTTTCCGCGGATATGACGCACGTGGCGCCGATCTGGATCGCAAGACTTCGCGCGGGCACGTCCAGGGCCGTCCACGGGTCCCCACCGGACGGGACGGCCGGACCACCCGCCTCCGTGTACGCGCCGAGAAAACGAACCCAGTCGTCGGGATGCAGAACCCCCGCCGAATAGAGCGCCGCCGGACGGGCGAGGTCCCACGCGGGGTCGCCCCTGCCGAGATCCTCGATGTCGATCAGCCGCCACCCGTCCCGCACGCGGACCATCTGACCAAGGTGCCAGTCCCCGTGGATGAGACATTCGAACGTTCCCGGCGGCTCCACACCCTCACCGCGCATCCAGGCGGGAAGGGTCGCGAACGCTTGCCTCACCACGTCCGCTGCCGGGCCGTGCCCCAGCTCCGAGACACGTCGAGCCACTCGCGCGGGACGTCCCCAAGACGGCGCGTCCTCTGGAAGAGGCATCGAATGGAGGGCCGCCAGAAGCCGCGCACCGTCCTCCCAAGGCGGATCCTGACCCGGATCCACCGGCTCACCGTACGGAGAGACCGTGACGACCCGTCCGTCGACATCGACCGGTGGCCCCAACGGGCCGACGAGAATCTCCGGCAGTCCACGCGCCAGCCGCACCCGTTCCAGGAACGGAACCCCATGCTCACGGTCGGCCTGATGCGCCTTTACGGCCACGTCCCCCACGCGCACCACCAGAACGCCATGCCGGTCGTACAACGTCACCGGATCAACGGGCGTCCCGGACTCAGCACGGCCCGAGTCACGCCCGATTTCAACGAGCCGGGCGAACAAGCCCGACTGGACGGTCTCGGTGTGCACCAGCACAGTCAACCATCCAGCGCGCGAAGGTTCCGCCTACGCGGGCGAGTTGACGACCTTGTCGCGGAGCCGTCGCCTGACCACCTTCCCGAGGGCGTTGCGGGGCAGGTCCGTACGCAGACGGAACTCGGCGGGCACTTTGTAATGCGTCAGATAGCGCTCGCAATGCCGCCGCAGTTCGTCCGCCGAAAAAGGGTAGGCGGGGTGTTCCACCACGTGGGCGATGATGCGTTCCCCACGCCGCACGTCCGGCACACCCACCACCGCACAGTCGTGAACGGCCGGATGGCGCCGCAGAACCCGCTCCACCTCGGTCGGGAACACGCTGAACCCGCTGACCTTGATCATGTCGCGGCGGCGCTCCAGGATGGTGATGAAGCCGTCCTCGTCCATCACCGCGATGTCACCCGTACGCAGCCACCCCTTCGAGAGGGTCTGCGCGGTGGCGAGCGGCGCGTTCCAGTAACCCCCGAACACCTGCGGCCCGCGCACGACCAGTTCGCCCGGCTCACCCGGCGGCAGAACCCTCGTCGGCCTGTCCTGGTCGACGATGACGGCTTCGGTCATAGGCAGCGGCAGCCCCACGGTCAGATTCCGCGCCCCACCACCGAACGGATTAGCCGTGACACCCGGGGACGCCTCCGTCAGCCCATACCCATTGATCAGCCCTTTGGCGCCCAACCGTTCGAGCCGATCAATCGTCCCCTGCCCCAGGTCCATCGCACCCGAGACCACAATCCGCAGCGACCCCAGATCGGACGGCAACAGCCGCGGACTGTCGAGCAACTCCTCGAACAACGTCGGAACACCAGGGAACACGGTCGGGCGATACTTGCGGAGTGCCCGAAGCACACGGTCGGCATCAAAACGCGGAAGCAGCACCACCGCCCCGGCCGTCATCATCGGCGAGAGCAAACAGCTCATCAACCCAAACGAATGGAACAGCGGCAGCACCGCCAGCGTCACGTCCTCACCGGGACGCCCCTGCCGGTCCCACGAGCACTGCTGGCATGCGTTCGCGACAAGGTTGCGGTGTGTGAGCATCGCCCCCTTGGGACGACCCTCCGTCCCACCCGTGTACTGGATGGCCGCCAGATGCCGTGACGGTTCGAGATCCCACTGCCGCACCGGCTCCTGCGGCGCCCGCTGCATTTCGCGGAACGGGACGACGCCCGGATCGTCCGGCACGTCCACGACGAGGTCCGCGCGCCGTCGCCGGGCCTCCGCCAGCGGCAGCCGCAACGTGACCCGCTCCGTCACCAGCATGAAATCGGCCAGCGACGTCACGATGACGTGCTCGAGCCGCAACCTGGACCGCACCGCGCGGACCGTCGCGTAGGAACGATCCAGGACGACGGCGACGCGGGCCCCGCAGTCCGAAAGCTGGTGAAGCATCTCCTCCTCGGTGTACAGCGGGTTGTGCTGCACCGCGACCGCGCCCCTGCGCAGCGCCCCGTAGAACGCGATGACCAGCTGCGGACAGTTCGGCAGGATCAACGCCACCCGGTCGCCCGGCTGGACGCCGAGCCGGCGCAGGCCGTCGGCGAACCGGTCGACGGCCGCGCGCAACTCCCGATAGCTGATCCGCCGATCGGAGAAGATGAGCGCGGGCCGCCGAGGATGCCGGTCCGCGGCGTCGTCGAGCAGCCGCGTCACGGGAATGTCCGGGATACTCAGTTCTTCGGGAACACCCGGCTGATACCACCGCCGCCAGGGGAAAGAACCTTGTGACGCATGCCACATGAGAAACGATTCAATCATCTGTGGGGCGTCCGCGTCCCCCGCTTCACGATCGCCCTCAGAACGATGCGATGTACGGCGTCTCCTTGCGCGCGTCATGCAGGACGGAACCCCACCACTTCAACTGGTCCAGAAGCGTCTTCGCGGCGGTGTCGGCACCATCCGCGTCGATCAGGTTCCCCTCTTCGTCGACCCGCGTCCAGTGCCGGTCGAAACTGACCTGGTCCCGGACGGGCACGCAGTGCGTCTCTGAGAACACCTGCCGGAGATGCTCGACCGCCCGCAGCCCACCGCCCATACCTCCGTACGACACGAACCCGACCGGTTTGGCGTGCCACTGCGACCCGTGCCAGTCGATGACGTGCTTGACCGACGCCGGATAGCTGTGGTTGTACTCGGGCGTCACGACGACGAAGGCGTCCGCGTCGTCCAGCCGCCGCGCGAGAACCGCCATCCCCGGCCCAGCCTCGTACCCCTCCGGCCCCGCAGGCAGCGCGTGGGGCAACTCCACGTCCACAAGATCAACGACATCCACGTCGAATTCACGCGACATCCTCGCCTGGACAAACGGCTACGAACTCCTGGCCGCCCCAACCGCACCAAAAACCCACCCCGCCTACCCCGTCGCGCCGGCATCGAACGATTCGTCCACCCGGACACAGGCGAACTACGCCTGGCCTACGAAACTCTCGCGCTCCCCATAGCCGACGAACAAGCGCTCATCGCGTACCTACCCGCTGACGACGCCACGTCCGAAGCCCTGAACCACCTACGCCCCGGCAGACTCCGCGCCGTCTCCGGCAGGAGATGACCTCAGATACGTCCCGTCCCACGACAGACGTTGCAACTCTCACCGGTGGCGGTACTCGTCCCGGTCCCGTTGCAGCCGGGGCAGGTCCGCGTAGTCGGCTTGTTGTGCTTGCCCACGTCCACCACCCCCGCCCTCATCCTAGGCGCACCCCCACCCAACCACCCGCACAAAACCACGCCTCCGCAGTCCCGGACCACCCCGCGAGTCCAACCCCCAACCACACGACCATCCGCCGACCAACACATACTTCGCTGCGCTCCCACGATGACCCCACCAGGAAACGGCAGCACAGAAGAAAAGGGACGAGAGCCCATTCGTCATCCAGGCAGAATTATTCGTGTCCGATCTGTTAAGATCTGATCCAGTCGAGCAATAAACGATCAAGGATATGACGATGGGCTGGTTTCAGCGCCAGTGGAAAAGCCACCCCGTACGGGGATTGCTATTAATCTCGGCATTGGCAATCCTTGTTGCCATATTGTTTGAAACACTGTATGTCGGACGCTCTCAGGGGCGGGACACTCGCTCAAGCGACGATTCCAGTTCCAGCGAATCGGACGATCGCCCAATCACTCCTGACGTACTCGCCGAAAAGTGCTCCAAACCAGGACTGAAATTTGCCAACGCCGCCGCACATCGTGGGCCTGCACCGCACCCTATGGATGTGATTGTCAAGCGTCCGTTCCCGTACGATGAGGGCTATAAGTCATGGTACCGACCAGCGGAGACGTCGGTCGGTCAAGACTCGGAGTGGGCGGCGTTGGAGAAGGGAACCGTGCAGCTCGTGACGTGCGTGACCCAGGAGTCCGCGCGAAAGCGGGTGTCATCATGTCGCTACGAGCTCGACGGGGTCGATGGGAAAAGCTCAGAACCACTTCCGATGATGGAGCAGACCTACAAGGCGACAATCTACGCGGCAAGGACTGGCCAAACCGTCGGGGAGGTCACGTTCGCCGGTCACGATCGCGAATGCCCGGACACCTTCTGGTCTCAGGGCCTGACCAACCTCTACACCGAGCCGACAGACGAAGACTTGAAAGCGGCGTTGAAGAAATTCGTAGAAGGCTAAAGACCTGTTAGAAAATGATTCTGTCATTATGAACTAGACAACTCACCGAGCCACTGATCCCGGTGTTCAGACCGCGTAGCCAGGGCGGCGGGACTGGGTCGTGGGCGTGGCGTATGAGATGACGGCTGCCGGTGCGGCTACGGCCATCACGGACGTGGCCATGTGGAGACGCCTCAACCGCGGTTGGTGCGGGCGCTCGTGGCGATGGCCTCGCCGTCCAAGGTCGTGGTCATCGTTGTGTCTGGGGTTTCGAGGGCTGTGGGGCGGCCTGCTTCCTGCTGAGTGGGAGGGAGCCAGGGGGCGAGACTCGGGACGCGATGCAGGTCGAGTAGAGCCGACCTAGATCGACTGTGTTGGACGGTTCCTCTGGGGTCCCGTCGTTGTTCTCGCAGGTGAGGGGCTTGTCGGGGGTTGTTCCGGGGGGAGGGTGGGCGAGATCTGAATAATTCTCACTCAGCGGTTCCTTAAGGCGGGCATAAGCGGGGGGCTGTGGGGGTGGCGGGGTGCGAGGTTCGGGGCGTGGCACTGCGAATGGGCAAGAGCATCGGGTCCTTTGGTCCGGGTTCGGCGGGGGCGCGGATGCGTCCTGTGGTGGTCGCCCGGGCTTTTCAGGCGCTGCCGTCCGTGCATCGCGAGATTCTGACCGAGACCGTGTTCAGGGATCGGTCGGTCAATGAGGCCGCCGCGCGGCTGGGGGTGCCGGTGGACGTGGTCAAGGTTCGTGTGTACCACGCGCTGCGGGCGTTGAACGCGGCGTTGGGTGGTCGGTAAATCAGTTGTCGGGGTGGGAGTGTCCCGGCAGTATGGGTCTTGTTGGAAGTGGGGTTGGGAGGGCAGGAAGCATGCGTCGTCATCGAATGTTCAGTCGTCTTTCTGGTCCCGGGTGTGGGCTCTGGGCGTAATCGCGCGTTCTGGAGTTTGCCGCTCGTGGGCTACGGGCGGCTTTTTTGGTTCCCGGAGGGTTGGCCGAGTGGGAAGGCAGCGGCTTGCTAAGCCGTGGTCAGGGTCATCCCTGCGCGAGTTCGAGTCTCGCACCCTCCGCGCCGAGTGAGGATGCTGGTGTGTCCGGCGGATTCATATCCCGCTACAGGCAGGTTCGATTCCTGCACTCGGTACGTCTCCGTGGCGCAGTTGGAGAGCGTGCCGGGTTGCGGACCCGGAGGTCGCAGGTTCGAGTCCTGCCGGAGATACGGCTTCCGTGGTGTAGTGGTCTGCACGCCAGGTTGTGGTCCTGGAGGTATCGGTTCGATCCCGATCGGAGGCCCTTGTAGGGGTTTGTCGAGTGGATATTGCCGAGGTGCTGGCTCCCGATTGCGTTGCATTGGGGTAATCCTGGACAGGGATTCCGTATGCACAGGTCTCTCGGGAAGTCGCGGCTGCTGGGCGTCGCGCTGGTGCTCGTCGTGTGTGGCGCTCCGGTGCGGGCGGACGCCGGGCCCGCGCCCTATCTTGACGCGCGGTTGTCCGTCGCGGATCGGGTGAGTGATCTGCTTGGGCGGATGAGTCTGGCGGACAAACTCGGTCAGATGACGCAGCCCGAGCGCAGGTACATCACGCCGGACGAGGTCACGCGGTATCGGATCGGGTCAGTGCTGTCGAGTGGAGGGTCGGCGCCCAGTCCGAACACGGCGAAGAGCTGGGCGGACATGTACGACGGGTGGCAGCGGGCCGCGCTCGCGGCGCCGTTGCGGGTGCCGATGATGTACGGGGTCGATGCCGTTCATGGGCACAACACCGTTGTTGGGGCGACGATTTTTCCGCACAACATCGGGCTCGGGGCGTCGCGTGATCCGGAGCTCGTTCGCAGGATCGGTGCGGCTACGGCGGAGGAGATGGCGGGGACGGGCGTTGACTGGGACTTCGCGCCGTGTGTGTGCGTGGCCCGTAACGACCGGTGGGGGCGGACGTACGAGTCGTTTGGTGAGGTGCCTGAACTGCCCACGATGATGACGACGGTTGTGGACGGGTTGCAGGGTGAGGAGTTGGGGGGTCCGGCTTCTGTGCTGGCTACGGCCAAGCATTTTGTGGGGGACGGGGGGACGGCGGGTGGTGGTGATCGGGGTGATACGCGGATCTCGGAGGAAGAACTGCGGGCTGTTCATCTGCCGCCGTTTCAGGCGGCAGTGAAGCGGGGTGTGGGGTCGGTGATGGTCTCCTACAGTTCGTGGAACGGGCTGAAGATGCATGAGAACCGGTATCTGATCAGTGATGTTCTGAAGCGGGAGTTGGGGTTCGGTGGGTTTGTGGTGTCGGATTATAACGGCATTGATCAGATTGATGGGGAGTCTGGGTTCAGTAGGGGCGAGGTCGTTGCGGCGGTTAATGCGGGGATCGACATGGTGATGGTTCCTACGGAGTGGCGTCGGTTTATTACGTATTTGGGGGATGCTGTTAGGGGTGGTGATGTTTCGATGTCTCGTATTGATGATGCGAATCGGCGCATTCTGACGAAGAAGTTCGAGCTCGGGCTTTTTGAGCGTCCGATGGCAGATCGGTCGTATTTGAAGACCGTTGGTAGCGCGGCGCATCGGGAGTTGGCACGGAAGGCTGTCGCCGAGTCGCAGGTTGTGTTGAAGAACGAGGACGATGTGTTGCCCCTGGATGGCGACAAGTTCTTCGTGGCGGGACGTAGCGCGAATGATGTTGGTATGCAGTCGGGGGGCTGGACGATCACGTGGCAGGGCGAGCCTGGGCCTATTACGCCGGGTACGACGATCCTGGACGGCATTCGCAAGGCCGCGGGGTCGGGCGCCACCGTCTCCTACAGCAGGGATGGGGTGGGGCTCGACGATTCGTATGACGCCGCGATCGTTGTGGTGGGGGAGAAGCCCTACGCCGAGTATCACGGGGACCGGACGGGTGACCTCGGCCTGGACGCGGGTGACCTCGCGACCATTGACCGGCTCCGTGACGCTGACGTCCCGGTGGTGGTGGTGCTTGTGTCGGGGCGTCCGCTGGATATCGCGAAACAGCTTCCCCAGTGGGATGCCCTCGTTGAGGCATGGTTGCCGGGTACGGAGGGGGGAGGGGTGGCTGACGTCTTGTTCGGTGAGGCCGAACCGAAGGGGCGGCTCCCCGTCACGTGGATGCGTGACGGGGGCCAGGAGCCCATTAACAAGGGTGATGGAAAGACGCCGTTGTTCCCGTTTGGATATGGCCTTACGTTTGAGTGATGGTCATGGTTTTAGGAGGACGACCGGCGGGGTCGTCGGGCGCGGGGATCCGCTTGCCGGTTCGATGGTTATTGCTAGTTTTTCGGATGGATGCCACGTTTCGGTGATGATTGGTCGGTTGTGGGGGAGAAGGCCCGCGGGGCGTGGGCCCTTCCGGTCTATGAGCCACAGTTGGTAGGCATTGGAGGCTGGGAGGGTTCGCAGTCCTGAGGATGCGACGACTGCTCGGCCCCTTGTCGCGGAGGCGACGACGGTTACTGTTCCGCCTGCTTTGGTGCGGCCCATCGCCGAGTGCGCGTCGGGGGCCGAGAGGACGGACGCGATGGCGCGGGATGTGGCGTCGGCGCGTTCCATTCGTTGGTGTTCCCGAACCGCTTCCGTGACCGATGCGGCCGTCACCAGGCATGCCGCTGCCGCAACGGCGGCGGCTACTGCGCGGCGCCAGCGGCGTGGGTGGCTCGATTCGGGGGCTGGGCTTGTGGGTGCTGGCTGGCGGGGGGCGGGGAGTTGGCGGATGTGCCGGATGTCGGCCAGCACCCGGTCGCGCAGTGCGGGAGGTGGGGATTCGGCGGCCGCCATTCCGAGGCGTGCCGATGTCGCGCGGAACTCGCGAAGTTCAGTCGTGCAGGTCTCGCATCCGGCGAGGTGCGACTCGAACTGCCGCATTTCCTCCGCGTCGTCGATCGCGTCCAGGGCGTAGGCGCCGGATAGGGCATGCGGGTCGTCCGTCATCGCACGACCCCCAGACAGTCGCGGAGGCGGATGAGGCCGTCGCGCATTCGGGTTCGCACCGTGTTGGGTGGTGCGCCCACCATTTCGGCGACCTCGCGGTAGGTGTGGCCGCCGTAGTACGCGAGTGTCACTGTTTCGCGTTGCAGCCGTGTCAGGGTTCGCAGGCAGCGCCGCACCCGTTCGTATTCCAGGCGTGCTTCGACGCGTTCGCCTACAGGGTCGTGTGCTGTTGTGTCGCGGGGCGTGGCTCGGGCCTCGCGTTCGCCCGCGGACTGTTCGCGCCGGACGCGGTCCACGGCACGGCGGTGCGCGATCGTCATGATCCACGCCATCGCCCCCCCGCGGGCGGGGTCGTAGCGGGCGGCGGAGCGCCACACGTCGAGCATCACCTCCTGCGTCACCTCCTCGGCAATCGCGGGGTCGCGGACGACCCGTCGCACCAGTCCGTGCACCGGCGCCGCCGCCGCGTCGTAGAGCAGCTCGAACGCCCGCTCGTCGCCGCGACCCGTCCGGTCAAGGAGGATGTCCGGGTCGCGGCCGTGCACGGGTGGGCTCGTATCTGGTGGCATGCGGCATTCCCCTCGGTGGGCCGTGCGTTCGGCGATACGCGAACGGCCCCGCCTCGGATCACAGATCACAGGACGAGGCTGCGCAGTGTGATGCCGAGTCCCAGCGCGACGACGGTCGCGGAGGTTCCGATCGGCATCAGTCCGGGGGGCATCCGTCTTCGTCCGGTCAGGACGCGCCGGGCCAGGGCGCGGCCGGAGCCCGCGATCAGCAGCCCTACGGTGACGAGCGCGGCGGCCAGGCCGAGCCCGTACGCCAGGACGAGGACCGTCCCGAACCACGCCCGTCCGATCGCGGCACCGCCGACCAGGACCACCACGGCGGACGGGCTGGGCACCATCCCGCCCGCCAAGCCCATCAGCATGATCCCGCCCCGGCGCGGCGGCGGCGCATGCCCGTGGCCATGCCCATGCCCATGCCCGTGGCCGTGGGGGTGGTGGCGGTTGCGGAGGGCGCGGCGCAGGAGGAGGGCTCCCGCAGCCGTGACCAGGACGCCGCCCGCCGCGCCGAGCCATGGGAACACCGTCTCCGGGGTCAGGAGCGCGCCCGTCGTGACGAGCGTCCCGAGGGCGAAGACCCCGGCGGTGTGCGTGAGCGTGACCGTCAGGCCGAGGGTGAGGATGTCGCGGGTCCGGCTGCGGCCGTCGCCGATCGCGTGCGCCGCCATGATCGTCTTGCCGTGGCCGGGGGCGAGCGCGTGCAGGGCGCCGAGCGTCATCGCGATCAGGAAGGCCAGGACGGCGAAGGCGGGCGTGAGGTCGTGCCGCGCCACCAGCGACGTGAAGCGCTGGGTCAGGCCGTCCGTGCCGCGCGGCAGGAGCCGTTCCGGGCCGCCGCCGGGTGCGGGCGCGGCGGCGAGCGGTGGGCCGCCCGCCCGCACGGTCAGGGTCGCCGTTCGCTGGTCGAGCGGCGAGGAGAGCAGGTCCCGCGGGTAGGCGGTGAGGCGTTCGCTGCGGGACGAGTCCGGCACGTCGGACGCCGCCAGCGTCATCCGGTCGGCCCGCGCCGTGATCTCCCGCCAGCCGGTCCGGCCGTCCGCCGACCCGCCGTCCCGGAACATGATCTTCCCGGGTCCGGCGGGGGCGGTGACCTGGCATTCGGCGCGCAGCGTCGGTAATCCGGCCTGGCCGGGCGGTGCGGTGGCGGACGCCGTCGTGACCGTTGCGACAACGGGCCGTCCGTCCACCGTGATCTGGAAGGACGCGGCGGCCCGCCGGCACACCCCGCCCGCCCACGCGGCCAGTTCGGTAGTAGACGGACGCCCGTCGCGGTCGGTGTCCACATCCGGGAGGGTCTGCGCGGCGGGAATCTCCGCGAGGTCCTCGACATGGTCGATCCGCAGCTCGTGCGGGGCGGCGACGAGTCCGTCGTAGTGGTTCACGGTGAAGTTGCCCAGCGGATGCGCGGCCAGCATCCCGGCCGCGAGCACGGAAGCGATCATGGGGTGCCTCCCCGGGCGAGTGACTTCTCGATGGCGCCGAGATGGCGCTGGAACCTCGGGTTGCGGTAGCCCGTCGCGGTGGCCTGGCGGGCGTAGCGGAGCGCCTCCGCGTCCCGCCGGTTCACGTGCAGGGCCCAGGCCAGCGCGTCCGCCGCGTGGACGCCGCACTGGCGGACCGCCGCGCCGGGGCAGCGCCGGACGTACTCGGCCCGTGCCGCCCGCAGCGACTCCTTCGGGTCGCCGTGGTCGGCCTCGAACAGGGCGGTCTCCAGGTCGGCGTCGACGCCGTGGGCCCGCGCGATCCGGGCCCAGGCCGACGCGACGGCGTACTGGCGTTTCGCGTCGTCCGGACGTCCCGCCGACTCCAGGAGCGCCCCGTACTCGCTGAGGTACTCCGGTATCGGCAGCCGCCGGACGAGTTCCGCCCGGTCGGCGAGCGCGCCCCTGACGTCGCCTCGCGCGGCGCGGACGCGGGCCCGGCCGTCCAGGGCGGGCAGGTGGCCCGGCGAGACGCGCAGCGCCTCCGCGTACTCGCGGTCCGCCCGGACGAGGTCGCCGTCGTTGCGGGCCAGCTCGCCGAGCTGGGTCGCGATGTAGGCGAGGTCGCGGCGTTCGGTCGCGGACCGGCGGGCGAGGTTCAGCACCCGGCGCGCCTCCCCGGTCTCTCCGCGCAGCTCACGCACGTACGCGAGCCGCGTGAAGATCGGGATGCCGGGACGGCGGGCGTCCGCGGTCCGCGCCGCCGCCAGTGCGTCGGGGTAGCGGCCCAGCTCGACCAGGGCGTCCACCCGGACGGCCGCGGCCCGCTGCCCGTACGGGTCGGCGCCGAGCGCCAGGTCCGCGTACCGCAGCGCGCCGTGGAAGTCGTGCCGGGCCGCCGCGAGCGTGCCCAGCCCGGCCAGCGCCACGGCGTTGCCCGCCTCCTCCGTCAGGGAGCGGCGCAGCACGTCGTCGGCCTTCGGGTAGTACGCGGTGTTCCCGGTGACCCGGGCCTCCTCCACGTAGGCGGCACCGAGCGACGCCCAGGCGGCGGCGTCGCGCGGCTGCTCACGGAGCCGCCGCTGCAACCCCGCGGCCGGGGCCCCGGCCGTGCCCGGACGGGCCGCGGCGGACGTTCCGGAAGGGCGTGCGGGGGCGACCGCCGCTCCGAACGTCAACGCCGCGACCAGTCCGGCGACCGAGATTCCGACGATCAGGGGTCGGGGTGTCGGGGGGCGGAACATCAGGCCTCGTGCCGTCCCATCTCGGGACGCCGGCGCCGCCACCACAGCAGCCCGCCGGTCAGGACGAACGCCGCGCCTCCGGCCAGCCCCGCGGCGGGCAGCGCGCCGAGCGGGCCGGACCCGCCCGTCCCGGACGTGTTCTCGACCGCGCCCGCGTTCAGGAGGTTCACGGACTCGCCGCCGTTCCCGCCCGACGCCGTCTTCACGCCGGACTTCTTCGCGCCGCGCACGTCCGAACCCGAGTTCGGCTGTCCCACGTACGGGAACGATTTCTCGAACGGCACGTCATTGGTGTTGACCGCGTCGCCCAGGTCGTTCTTCTTGCCGAGCAGTTCGCCCTCGACGGCCTGGAGCGAGATGTCCAGGACGTCGTCGGTGAGCCGCCGCCCGTTCGGGAAGCCCGCCTTGTCGCCGCCGAGCACCCCGAGCCGGTCCGGGTGCGCGACCGGTTTGATGGACGTGTTGAGCCTGAGCAGCTCCGCCGGGCGCACGTTCGCGGGCTGCGTCAGCCCCGGCACGCCGGTCAGATACACCTGGACGAGGTCGCTGCGCGGTGCGGGCGGCGCCGGGATCTTGTAGATCTGCTGGATCAGCTTCGGCAGTTCGGGGTCGATGACGAACTTGGCGAACTGCGCGTCATGCCACGGAATGGAGGCGTTGAACGTGTCCTTCTTCCCCTGCGGGATGACGACCTCGTTCACCAGCGGGCTGCCGAGCCGCGACACCTGCGTGTACCCGCCCGAGGCGTTCTGCCGCTGGACGGTCGAGTGGACGCCGATGACCGGGTCCTTCCCGTTCTCGTTCACCAGCAGCTTGGTCGGGATCTGGAGCGCGACGGTGTTGACGTTGTAGCCGCGCAGCGTGTCGTTGCCGACCTCTTTCAGGTTGGTGCCGTACAGCAGGTCGAAGACGCGCAGGTCGAGGAAGAACGGGTCGTCGGCCTGCCCGGCGAACGCCGTCATCCCGTCGCCGACGGGCCTGATCGCCTGGTCGCGGAGCGTCCGGTAGTCCGGCATGGACGCCTTGCCCACGTTGGACGGCGCGACGGGCGCGTCGTCGGCGATCTTGTGGGTGCTGTGCACCTGCCCGTCCACCTGCCGGATCAGCGACAGGTCGTAGGTCTGGGTGAAGTTGAGGTCCGGGTCGTCGAGGCTCGTCACCGGCCCGGTGTTGTAGAGGAACGTGTTGTCGTTCTTGAGCCGGTCGCGGAACTGGAACCGGTAGATGAGGTCCGGCTGGGAGTCACCGTCGTTGTCGACGTTGAGGTCGTACCGGGCGTCGTTCGCGAACCGGTAGAAGTTGGGCCCGCCCGCCGGGTCGGAGAACGGGATGAAGTTCGCTATTAACGTCGTGGTGTCAGGTCTGTCGGGACTGACGAACGCGTACACGTCGGTGTTGTCGTACTGCGGCTGCCCGGAGATGAGCGGCGCCTCCCGGTGGCTGGACGCGGTGCCCTGCCCCGGCGCCAGCCCGGCGAGCCCGCCGCCGACCAGCAGCCCCCCGGCGGCGACGATCGCGGCGAACCGTTTCCCGGACGAATGGATTCTCGGCATCGTGGAACTCCGACCGGTCCCCGGATGACCGCCGCGGCGGCGCCTTCGACGGCGCTGGGCTCGTGTGCCGCGACGCCGGATCGACCGGCTTCTTCGCCATGCCCGCCACTACTTCGCGCCCCACCGCCGATCTGATTGCCGGTGGCCGCATGCGGCCACACAGGAAACCGCCCCCGGGCCCGGACGTGGGCGCGGAGGCGGGTTCGCGGTCGTCGTTACGCGACGATGAGGAGCGGATTCTCCAGCAGGGTCGCCAGGCGGTCCAGGAAGCGGGCGCCCGTCGCGCCGTCGGTGGCGCGGTGGTCCACCGACAGCGTCACCGTCATGCGCTTGCCCGGCACGACCTGGCCGTCGCGGACGACCGGCTCGTCGCGCACCGCGCCGACGGCCAGGATCGCGGCCTCCGGCGGGTTGATCACCGCGGCGAACGAGTCGACGCCGAACATGCCGAGGTTGCTGACGCTGAACGTCCCGCCGCTCATGTCCTGGAGGGACAGCTTGCCCTCGCGCGCCTTGCCCGCCAGCTCGCGGGTCTCCCGGCCGATCTCCGAGACGCTCTTGCGGTCGGCGTCCCGGATGACCGGCACGACCAGGCCGTCGTCGACCGCCACGGCGATGCCGACGTGGACGCGCTTGTGGAAGAGCAGGTTCTCCTCGGTGTAGGAGACGTTCACGGCCGGGTGCTCGCGCAGCGCCGTCGCCGCCGCCTTCACGATCAGGTCGTTCACGCTGACCTTGGCCGGGGCGAGCGCCTCGTTCACCGTGGCGCGGAAGGACAGCAGCGCCTCGGCGTCCACCTCGCGGTTGAGGTAGAAGTGCGGGGCCTCGCGCTTGCTCTCGGTCAGCCGCTTGGCCGCCACCTTCCGGAACCGGTTCAGCGGGACGACCTCGACATCGGGGTCGTCGGCCCGCGCGGCGACGGCCGACGCCGGGGCGGTCGGCGCCGTGCCGGTCGGTGCCGGGGCGGGCGCGGTGGTGGGCGCCGGCGCGGAGGCGCCGCCACGGATCGCGGCCTCGATGTCGGCGCGCACGATGCGTCCACCCGGTCCCGAGCCGTTCAGCCCCGCCAGGTCGAGACCGTGGTCGCGGGCCAGCCTGCGCGCCAGCGGCGACGACGGCGGCCGCGACGCCCCCGCCGGACGAGCCGGAGAGGGCGCCGGAGCCGGTGCCGGGGCTTCAGCGACCGGCTCGGGCTTCTGCTCGGGCACGGGCGCCGGTTCGGCGGCGGGCGTGGGCGTCGCCGCAGGGGCCGCGCCGCCCGCCGGGGTCAGGACGGCGATCGGGGCGCCGATCGCGGCCGTCTCGCCCTCTTCGACCAGGATCTTCTCCAGCACCCCGGCCTCGTACGCCTCGTACTCCATGACCGCTTTGTCGGTCTCGATGTCGACCAGCACGTCGCCGACCGCGACCTCGTCCCCCGGCTTCTTCTGCCAGGAGCTGATGACGCCTTCCTCCATGGTGTCGGAGAGCCTGGGCATGAGGATGTCGGTCATCGGGCGTTCTCCAGCGATTCGGGCGACCGCAGCGGAGCGCCAGCGGAGTGAGGATCGTCCGAATCGCGCTGCGGGGGTCTGGGGGTCGTCCCCCAGTCGGACAGGCGGCCGGTGGCGCGGAGGGTGGCGCGGGCGGCGGTGAGCAGGGAGTCGGCGGACGGTAGTGCCGCCGACTCCAGGGACTTGGCGTAGGGGAGGGGCACCTCGGCCATCGCGACGCGCCGGACGGGCGCGTCCAGCCAGTCGAAGGCGCCCTCCTGGATCGACGCGGCGATCTCGGCGCCGATGCCGTAGGTCAGCCAGTCGTCCTCGGCGACCACGGCGCACCCCGTCTTGCGGACCGACTCCACGATCGTCTCCCGGTCCAGGGGGCGCAGGCTGCGCAGGTCGACGACCTCGGCGGACACGCCCTCGGCGGCGAGGGTCTCGGCGACCTCGGAGGCGACCCGCGCCATCCGGGAGTAGCCGATGATCGTGATGTCGGTGCCGGGACGGGTGACGGCCGCGCGCCCGATCGTCGCGGGCTCGACGTCCTCCACCGGGGCGGGCAGCTCGCCCTTGGTGTTGTAGAGGGCGAGGTTCTCCAGGAACAGCACCGGGTCGTCGTCGCGGATCGCGGCCTTCAGCATCGCGGACGCCTCGGCGGGCGTGCTCGGCGCGACGACCTTCAGCCCGGGGACGAACGAGTAGAACAGCTCGACGTTCTGCGAGTGCGTGGCGCCGAGCTGCTGCCCGCCGCCGCCCGGGGTGCGGATCACCATCGGGACGCTGGCCTGCCCGCCGAACATGCCGTAGATCTTCGCGGCGTGGTTGACGATCTGGTCCAGCGCCAGCAGCGAGAAGTTGATCGTCATGATCTCCACGACGGGACGCAACCCCAACATGGCGGCGCCGATCGCGGCGCCGACGAAGCCCTCCTCGGCGATCGGGGTGTCGCGGACGCGGCGCGGCCCGAACTCCTTCAACAGCCCCTCGGTGATCTTGTAGGAGCCCTCGAAGAGGCCGATCTCCTCGCCCATGAGGAACACGTTCTCGTCCCGCAGCATCTCGGCGCGGAGGGTGTCCCTGAGGGCCTGGCGGTAGGTCGTGAGTGCCATGGTCGCGCTCCTCAGGAACCGAATACGGGGTCGGCGGGCAGGCGGCGAAGCTCGCCCGGGACGGGGGTGGCGTAGGTGTAGTCGAACAGCGTGGACACGTCGGGCGCGGGGCTCTCGTCGGCGAACGCGGCGGCGGCGTCGACCTCGGCGGTGACGGCGGCGTCGAGCTTGTCACGGTCCTCGTGGGAGAGGATCCCGGCCTCCTCCAGGTCCAGCGCCATCCGGGCCAGGGGGTCGGCGGCCTTGAGGGCCTCCTTCTCCTCCTTGGACCGGTACCGGGCCGGGTCGACGACCGAGTGGCCCTTCAGCCGCGGGCTGGTCGTCTCCAGCAGGTAGGGCTTGCTCTGCGAACGGGCGCGCTCGACGGCGACGCGGGCGGCGTCCCGCACCGCGATCACGTCGGTGCCGTCGACCCGGGCGCTCTCCATCCGGTACGCGGCGCCGCGCTTGTACAGCTCGGGCTCGGCGGAGGAGTGCTCCACGGTCGTGCCCATGCCCAGCCCGTTGTTGATCACGACGAACACGACGGGCAGGTCCCAGAGGGCCGCGACGTTCAGCGACTCGTGGAACGCGCCGATCGCGGCGGTACCGTCGCCCATGTGGCACATCACGACGTCGTCGCCGCCCTTGTACGACACGGCGAGCGCCGCGCCGGTGGCGAGCGGGAGCTGGCCGCCGACGATGCCGTACCCGCCGAGCAGCCGCGCGTCGGCGTCGAACAGGTGCATCGACCCGCCCCAGCCCTTCGAGACGCCCGTCGACCGCCCGTACAGCTCGGCCATGACGCGCTCCGCGCCGATGCCCTTGTGGGGGGACGACCCCCCACTCCCCCCGTCAACCGCGTTGAAGCCCTTGGCGAGGGCGTAGCCGTGCTCGCGATAGTTCGTGAACAAATAGTCGGTGGGACGCAGCGCCGCCATCAGCCCGACGACGGTGGCCTCCTCACCGAGGTTCAGATGGCAGTAACCGCCGATCTTGGCCTCGGTGTAGGCGCGGGCCGCGCGTTCCTCGAACCTCCTGACCAGCAGCATCTGCCGGTAGTAGCCGACGAGCGTCTCGGCGTCCGCCGCCGGGACCGTGTCCCGGGGCGTCGTCGCGGCGGTCTTCGCCCGGGGGGTGGCGGTGCCGCGCGTTCTCCGGCCGCGAGCCGGGGCGGCCCTGCCGACCGATCGAGTGGTCTCAGCCATCGGCGATCTTTCCTCTGTCCGGGGCAACGTCGTAGGATCGCCACGACGCTCACCGATCATCATTGATCTATGATCGATCATATTGCATCCGTCAAGAGTCGCCTACCGACTCTGCGTCTACCATGGGACCCCGTGAACGCGCCGATCCGTGCCCCGCTGCTCCGCACCGGACTCGCCGACCAGATCCGTGAGTTCATCGTGGACGGGATCAGCTCCGGCCGCTGGCAGCCAGGCGAGCGCGTCGTGGAACGCCGGATCGCCACCGAACTCGGGGTCAGCCAGGGGCCCGTCCGCGAGGCGCTGCGGCAGCTGGAGGCCGAGCGGCTCATCGAGTCGCTGCCGAACCGGGGCGCCCGCGTCCGCGCGTTCACCGAACGCGATCTCGCGGAGATCTTTCCCGTCCGCGCGGGGCTGGAGCGGACGGCCGTGGAGCTGGCCCTGCCCCGCCTGGCGGGCTGTCTGGACGCCCTGGAGGAGCACAACCGGCGGCTCGCCCGGGCCGCGCAGGACGGCGACCTGCCCGAGCAGATGCGCCTCAGCATCGCCTTCCACCGCGCGATCGTCGAGGCGTCCGGGAACGGGCTGCTGGTGTCGGTGTGGGAGCGGCTCGGCATCGAGCTGTGGACGACCCTGTCACTCCGCCTCCACCAGACGGAGATCTACTCCAAGTCGGCCGAGCACGCCGAGCTGATCGAGGCGTTCCGGCGCCGCGACCCGCGGGCGCCGAGTCTGCTGCACGAGCACGTCATGAACTACGCGCCGCGGACTCCTGCTCCCGATACGCGTTCGTGAGCTGCGCCTCCGCGTCGTCCAGGTAGGAGCGGAGTTCGGCTTCGGCCGCCGCGACCTCGCCGCGTGCCAGCAGCGTGTGGATGCGGCGGTTGCGGGTCAGGTACGGCTCGTGGAACTCGCGCGGCGAGCCCATCTCGTGGAAGACGAGCCGCATCTCGACGAGCAGATGCCCGATCATCTCGTCGACCCGGGGGCTGCCCATCAGCGCGGCCAGGGCCTTGTGGAACATGATGTCGGCGGTGCCGACGTCGTCCCACTTCCCGGCCTCGGCGGCGCGCTCGCCCTTCGCGACGGCGGCCTCCACGCGGTCGAGCGCGGCCGGGTCGGCGGCCTGTGCCGCGCCCCGCACCGCCTCGCACTCCAGGATGCGCCGGATCCGGTAGAGGTCGGCCAGCCCGTCGGCGGGGACGCGGTTCACGAACACGCCCCGGTTGAGCTTCTGGACGAGCAGCCGGTCCTTGATGAGGATCTGGAACGCCTCGCGCACGACGTTGCGCGACACCTCCATGACGGGCGCGATCTTGTTGTCCGACAGCCGGGTGCCGGGCCGCAGATGGCCGTCGGCGATCCGCGCGCGGATCAGGTCCGCGAGCCAGGCCGCGGTGCTGGAGCGATCCAGCTGGTGCCGCGACGCGGCCATCTCGTCGAGCCAGGGCTCCCGTACCGGCATCGGCCACTCCTGAAAATAACTCAACAAGGGGATTGCTGGATTGTAGGGCAATCCTTACCCTGACGGAAAGCGGATCCCCCGGAAGGGCCAGCCCCATGACGGACCGGACGACCCTGGACAAGCAACCGTCACCCACCGCACCGTCCCGCCGTGGCGTTCTCCTCGGCGCCATGTTCCTGATGGCCACCAGCGCCATCGGCCCCGGGTTCATCACCCAGACCACCGTCTTCACCGCCGAGCTCGGCGCCGCGTTCGCGTTCGCGATCGTCGTGTCCGTGCTGGTGGACATCGCGATCCAGCTCAACGTGTGGCGCGTCGTCGGCGTCTCCGGCATGCGCGCGCAGGAACTCGGCAACCGCGTCCTGCCCGGCGCCGGGTACGGCCTGGCCGCGCTGGACCTCTTCGGCGGGCTGGTCTTCAACATCGGCAACATCGCGGGCACCGCGCTCGGGCTGAACGCGCTCCTCGGCCTGGACGTCAAGGTCGGCGGCGCCGTCTCCGCGCTGGCCGCCATCGGGATCTTCCTGAGCCGCCGCGCGGGCGTCGCCATGGACCGGATCGTCGTCGTCCTCGGCGGCGTCATGATCCTGCTGACGCTGTACGTGGCGTTCGTGTCCGAACCGCCCCTCGGCGACGCGCTGCGGCAGAGCGTCGCGCCCGAGACCGTCGACTTCCTGATCATCACCACCCTGATCGGCGGGACGGTCGGCGGCTACATCACCTACGCGGGCGCGCACCGCATGATCGAGTCGGGGCTGCGCGGCCCGGAGCACGTGCGCGAGATCAACCGGAGCGCGGTCACCGGCATCCTGGTCACCGGGTTGATGCGCGTGCTGCTGTTCCTCGCCGTGCTCGGCGTCGTCGCGGGCGGGGTGACGCTGGCGAAGGAGAACCCGCCGTCGTCGGCGTTCGAGCACGCGGCGGGCGAGGCCGGGCTCCGCGTGTTCGGCCTGATCATGTGGTCGGCAGCGATCACCTCGGTGATCGGGGCCTCGTACACGTCGGTGTCCTTCCTCGTCTCGTTCTCGTCGTTCGTCGAGCGGTACCGCAACTGGCTGGTCGTGGCGTTCATCGCCGTGTCGACGATCATCTACCTCATCATCGGCACGACTCCGGCGAAGCTGCTCATCCTCGCGGGAGCGCTGAACGGGATGATCCTGCCGTTCGGTCTCGGCGTGCTGCTGTGGGCGGCGGCCCGGCGCCGCGACCTGCTCGGCGGCTACCGGTATCCGCCGTGGCTGCTCGTCATCGGCGGCACCGCCTGGCTGCTGTCGCTCTACCTCAGCTGGGACCTGCTCACCAACCTTGACCAGCTGTGGGAGTGAGGGCGTGCCGCACGTCACGCCGGGCAGAGGACTTTATTCAGGTTTTTTTCAGGAAGTGGGAACCATGGGGCGAGTGAGGGCGTTTCCTCACACAGGGCCGCTGGAGAAGTCCAGGATTGGGGCCGTCCGGGTCATGCGGCGCTCGGCGTGGGGGTGTCGGGCGCCGCAGACCCGGACTCATTTTTTACGGGGATGGTCGTCATGACCGCACCCATTGACCCGGGCGGGCTCTCGCCCGAACAGGCCAGAGCGCTGTTCCGTGGCGGGCTCCGCGTTCCCACCGCCGGTTGGTGCGCGGGCTGGACGCAGGCGAACCTCATCGCCGTGCCCCGCGACCACGCCTACGACCTGCTGTTGTTCGCGCAGCGCAACCCGAAGCCGTGCCCGGTGCTGGACGTCACCGAACCCGGTGAGACGTCCGCGTCCCTGTTCTCCGGTGACCTGCGCACCGACCTGCCCGGCTACGTCGTCTACGAGCGCGGCGAACCCGTCGCCGAGGTGCCCGACGTGACGCGGCACTGGTGCGACGACCTGGTCGCGTTCCTCATCGGGTGCAGCTTCACCTTCGAGGACGCGCTGCGCGAGGCGGGTGTCCCCGTCCGGCACATCGAGCAGGACCGGAACGTCCCCATGTACCGGACGAACCGCCGCTGCCGTCCCGCCGGGAGCTTCCGGGGCCCGCTCGTCGTGTCGATGCGTCCCGTGCCCGCCGGGCTCGTCGCCGACGCGGTGCGGGTCACGTCGCGATACCCGTCCGTGCATGGCGCGCCCGTCCATGTCGGCGACCCGGTCGCGCTGGGCATCGACGACCTGGACCGTCCCGACTTCGGTGAGCCCGTCGACGTCCGCGCGGGCGAGGTGCCGGTGTTCTGGGCGTGCGGTGTCACCCCGCAGGCAGCGGTCATGGCGTCGCGGCCGAGTCTGGCCATTGGGCATCTACCTGGCCACATGGCGGTCACCGACGCCCGCGACGCCCGGTACGTCGTGCCCTGAGCGAGGTGCTCTGGGCGGGCCGTAGGCTTCCGGCATGTCCGAGATCGTCGCTCCGGGTGATCGCCTCGGGGAGCGCTACCGTCTGGACCGGCCGCTGGGCGCCGGTGGGATGGCGACCGTCTGGCGCGCGGTCGACCTCGTCCTCGACCGCGCCGTCGCGGTCAAGGTGCCGAGGGACGGCTGGTCCGAGGAGTTCACGCGGCGGCTCCGGCAGGAGGCGAAGGCCGCCGCCGGTCTCACCCACCCGAGCATCACCGGTGTCTACGACTACGGCGAACACACAAGTTCGTCCGGGAGGTCGCCCCTCCAGGGGCGGCAGAGCGTTCCTTACGTGGTCATGGAGTTGCTGGACGGTGAGAGTCTGGCGGCGCGGCTGGGCCGAGGGCCGTTGCCCTGGCGGGAGGCGGCCGCCGTGTGCGCGCGTGTGGCCGACGCCTTGGCCGCCGCGCATGCCGCCGGGATCGTGCACCGCGACGTCAAGCCCGCCAACATCTTCCTCACGCCGGTCGGCGTGAAGGTCCTGGACTTCGGGATCGCCTTCACCGGTCCGGCCGCGCCCGGCGGGCCCGTCCTCGGCACCCCCGCCTACGTCGCGCCCGAACTGCTGTCGGGGTCTCCGCCCACGGCCGCCGCCGACATGTTCTCGCTGGGCGTCGTCCTGCACGAGTGCGTGACCGAGGTAGCCGTGTTCACGCAGCCGTTGCCGGAGGACGTCCCGGAGAAGGTCGCCGCGCTGTGCCGCCAGTGCATGAACCAGGACCCCGGCTTCCGGCCGACGGCGTTCCAGGCCGCTCGGCTGCTCGCGGACGCGGCGGGCGTCCAGCTCGACCGGCTCTCGCCGTCCGCGCCTGATGATGACGGCCCCGATCCGGCGCGGGAGACGACCCACGTCCTGGAGAACCCCGTCCCGCCCGTGGATCCGAACCCGACGCGGGTGCTGGACGAGCCGCCGCCCGCCGCGCCGCCGCCCTCTGCCCGCAAGCCGCTGATCATCGCGGGGGCCGTGGTCGGGGTGATCGCGCTGGCGGCGGTGCTGCTGGCGACGCTGTCGCCCGGTTCGTCGGATCCGTCCGCCGCGCCGCCGCCCTCGCCGAGCACGTCGCCCACCGCGTCGGCCGCCGCGTGCTCGGTGTCCTACAAGGTGACCGGGACGTGGCCGCAGGGGTTCCAGGCGACCGTTCGGATCACGAACCTCGGCACCGGCCCCATCGACGGCTGGACGCTGGGCTTCCAGTTCCCGGACGGGCAGGCCATCACCGAGCTGTGGAACGGCCGCAAGGCGCAGGACGGCCCGTCCGTCACGGTGAGCGACGCCGACTGGAACCGCGCGATCCCGGCGAACGGCACCGCCGAGTTCGGTTTCCTCGGACGCCAGGACGGCACCAACGGCGTCCCACCCCATTTCACCCTGAACGGCGGCGAGTGCCGCCCCTGACTGGGCCAAGTGTTCTCCAAGTGCGTTGCACCGGAGATCGGCCCTGGTCTATGAGTGAACGGAGCGTCATTCATTCGGGGGGAAACATGCTCAGGTCGCGTTCACGATGGGTCGTCGGGTTGGCGGGAACGGCGGTCATCGCGTCGTCGGCGCCCACGCAGGCGGCGCCGACACCGGTCGGCTCCTACGTGCTGAGGGTGGCGCCCGAGCACGGCCCCGCCACCACCTACAGGCTGCGGTGCGACCCGGACGGCGGGACGATCGCCGCCGTGTCCGAGGCCTGTGACCAGCTCGAATCCGCGAACGGGGAGGTCCGGCGCATCCCGGCCAGGCAGGGGGCGTGCACGATGGAGTACTCGCCCGTCCGGGTGACCGCCGACGGCACCTGGCGCGGCGAACCACGCCATTTCGCTCGCACCTATCCGAACCGGTGCTCGGCGATGAACGAGACCGGCGGAATGCTCTTCCGCTAGATGATCGTTTTCACCGGGCCGGACATCGTCCCGCCGGACTGGCGGGCGGCGATCGACCGGCTGGACGCCCTCACCCGCCGCTGACCTGTCCCGCCGCGCGGGTGTGCAGGTCGCGCATGGCGGCCTCCAGGGACGCGACCGGGCCGTCCACCCGCAGGCCGGGCACGACCTCCTGGATGGGGAGCACGGCCACCGGCCCCGGCGCGATGCCCAGTTCCGCCCGCCAGGCGGCGACCTGCGCGGACGAGTGGACGTAGACGATGCGGCCGAGCCCGACCCACCCGTGCGCGGCCGAGCACATCGGGCAGTGCTCGCCGGAGGTGAACACCGTCGCGGCGGCGCGCTCCTCCGGCGTCAGGTGGGACGCCGACCAGCGGGCCGCCTCGAACTCGGGGTGGCGGGTCTCGTCGCCGTCCGCCGTGCGGTTGCGGTCCTCGAACAGCACCTCGCCGGACGCGGACACCAGCACCGTCCCGAACGGCTCGTCGCCCGCCTCCAGCGCCTCGGCGGCGAGCGCGACGCAGCGGTCGAGATGGACGAGTTCGGCCTCGGTCGGTTCGTACGCCATCACAAGATCCTTTCATGTGGGGAATCGGTTCGACACCCCGTGGCCGCCTGCGTCAGGCTGCCAGCGTGACCACCTCCGACCCCGATACGGCGCTGGGCCTCGTCCGCGACCACACGATCCTGTCGGTCGTGACCGGGTCGCGGGCCTACGGCCTGGCGACGGACGCCAGCGACGTCGACCGGCGCGGGGTGTTCGCGGCCCCGGCGCCGCTGTTCTGGCGTTTCGAGAAGCCGCCGACACACGTGGACGGCCCGCTGCCCGAGCAGTTCTCGTGGGAGCTGGAACGGTTCTGCGAACTGGCGCTGGCCGCGAACCCGACCGTCCTGGAGTGCCTGTGGTCGCCGATCGTCGAGAAGGTCACCCCCGCTGGTGAGGAGCTGCTGGCCGTCCGGTCGGAGTTCCTGTCCCGGCACGCGCACCGCACGTTCCTCCGGTACGCCGAGGCCCAGTTCCAGAAGCTGGAGGGCGATCTCCGCAACGGCGGCGTGCCGCGCTGGAAACACGTGATGCACATGCTGCGGCTGCTCGTGAGCGGCGCGCATCTCGTCCGGCACGGCGAGCCGCGCGTGGACGTCGGCGACCTGCGCGACCGGCTCCTCTCCGTCCGACGCGGCGAGGTCGGCTGGGACGAGATCGAGACCTGGCGCGCCGCGCTCGCCGCCGACCTCGACGACGCCGTGGACCGCAGCCCGCTGCCCCCCGAACCCGGCCGCGCCGCGGTCGAGAACCTGCTGATCTCCATCCGCCGAAGGAGCGTTGACCGGTGACCCGTCCCCTTGCCGTCCACGCCGCCGTCCCCGAGGGCATGCTCGACCGCCTCGCAGCCGACCACCCGTACCCGCGCGCGTTCCTCACCGTCAGCGGCGCGCACCTGTACGGCTTCCCGTCGAAGGACTCCGACGTCGACCTGCGCGGCGTCCACCTGCTGCCGCTGGAGGAGATCGTCGGCCTGGAGACGGGGCAGGAGACCGTCACCCTCATCTGGGACCACGACGGTGTGGAGGCCGACGCCGTCACCCACGACCTCGCCAAGTTCTGCACGCTGCTGCTGCGGCGCAACGGCTACGTCCTGGAACAGGTCATGTCGCCGCTGGTCCTCACCACGTCGCCGGTGCACGAGGAGCTGAAGGCGCTGGTCCCGGGCCTGGTCACGGCCGGGCACGCGCACCACTACCTCGGGTTCGCGCGCAACCAGTGGCAGCTGTTCGAGAAGACCAACGAGCTGAAGCCGCTGCTCTACACGTTCCGCGTGCTGCTGACCGGCGCCCACCTGATGCGGACGGGCGAGGTCGAGGCCGATTTGACCCGGCTCAGCGGGGAAGGCCCCTCCTACCTGCCAGAGCTGATCGAGGCGAAGCGGGCCGCCGAGCACGCGGGGCTGCCGCCGGACGCGCCCGACGCGTCCCGGCTCCGCGACGACGTGACCGCGCTGACCGCCCGCCTCGACGCCGAGCGCAACCGGAGTGGCCTGCCGGAGGTCCCGGCGAGTCGCCGTGCCGTTCACGAGTTGGTGGTCCGGACCCGCCTACGCTGAACCCTGCGGTGCCTCCCCTCCGTGTCACGGGTCATACCGACCGTTTCACCAAGGCAACCACCGCGTGCGTCCGCCACGTACCACAGGTGGTCGCGGAGCCGAGGAAGGGGAGCGATGCGCGATCACGGCATCGAGCAGAAGGACATCGCGGAGGCGGAGCTGCGGACCCGGCGGGGGACATTCCTGGCCGTCGCGTTCCGCGATCCGGTCGACCGGCACGAGCACCTGGCGCTGGTCCGCGGCGACGTCCGGGGCCGGGACGACGTCCTCGTCCGGATGCATTCGGAGTGCATGACCGGCGACATCTTCGGCGCCACCCGCTGCGAGTGCGGCGACCAGCTCGGCGCGGCGCTGGACGCGATCGTCCGCGAGGGCGCGGGCGTCCTGGTGTACCTGCGGGGCCACGAGGGACGCGGAATCGGCCTGGTCGCCAAGGTCAGGACCCACATCCTCCAGGACGACCAGGGCCTGGACACCGTCGACTCCGCCACCGCCATCGGCCTGCCGGTGGACGTCCGCGACTACGGCCCGGCGGCTCGCGTGCTGCGCCATCTCGGGGCCAGGTCGGTGCGGCTGCTGTCGAACAACCCGGCCAAGGTCAGCGCGCTGGAGGACTACGGCGTGCCGGTCACGGCCCGGGTGCCGCTGCTCGTCCCGGTCAGCGACGACAACGTCCGCTACCTGACCGCGAAGCGCGACCGTCTCGGGCACGACCTGCCGCACCTCGCGGCGACGCGGCTGGGGGAGGCCCGTCGATGACGCGGCCCGTCACCGCGCCCCGGCCGGTCGGGATCTCCTGGCGTCCGGGGGCGCCCCGCTTCGGCAGGAGCGCCGAACTGGCGGTCGCGGGCGGCGTGCAGGCCGTGCTGCTCGCGGTGATCCGTCCCGGCCTCGCGGGCCTGGCCGTGGGCGTCCTGTACGCGGTGGCCGCCTGGGCGATCCTGAGCGCGGCCTTCCGGCGACGGCGCGCGTTCCGCCCGGCCGACCATGTGACGTTGACGCGGGTCGTGCTGACCGGCGGCGTGACGGCCCTGGTCGCGGAGCATCTGCTCGGCGGCGGCCACACCTGGACCCTGGTCGTCGTGGCGTCGACCGCGCTCGTCCTGGACGGGGTGGACGGCCGTGTCGCCCGCCGCACCGGGACGGTGTCGCGGCTCGGCGCCCGGTTCGACATGGAGGTGGACGCCGTCCTCGTCCTGGTGCTGAGCGTCGACGTCGCGTGGTCGATGGGCCCGTGGGTGCTGGCGATCGGGGCCATGCGGTACGTGTTCGGCGCGGCGGCCCGGGTGGCGCCGTGGTTGCGCGCCGACCTGCGTCCGAGCCTCGCCCGCAAGGGCGTCGCGGTCGTGCAGGGCGTGACGCTGGTCGCGGCCGCGTCGGGCGTCGTCCCGTACGCGGGCGCACTGGTCGCGGTGGCGCTCGCGCTCCTGGTGTGGTCGTTCGGCAGGGACGTGATCTGGCTGTTCACCCAACGGACTCGGGAAGGGAGCACGGATGGAGCGCGACGCCCGCGCGTTCTGGATCCGGTCGCCCGGTGAGGGCGAGATCCGCGACGAGGTCCTGCCGGAGCCGGGGCCCGGCGAGGTGCTCGTCCGGACGCTCCGCACCGGCGTGAGCCGGGGCACCGAGGCGATCGTCTTCCGTGGCGGCGTCCCGCCGACCCAGCACGCGATCATGCGGGCGCCGTTCCAGGACGGCACGTTCCCCGGCCCCGTCAAGTACGGGTACCTGAACGTCGGGGTGGTGGAGCACGGCCCGTCCGGTCTGCTCGGACGTCCGGTGTTTTGCCTGTATCCGCACCAGACCCGGTATGTCGTCCCGGCGAGCGCGGTCAGCCCCGTCCCGGGCGGCGTGCCGCCGGAGCGCGCCGTCCTCGCCGGGACGGTCGAGACCGCCGTGAACGCGCTGTGGGACGCGGCTCCGCTGGTCGGCGACCGTATCGCGATCGTCGGCGCCGGAATGGTGGGCTGCGCGGTCGCCGGGGTCGTCGCCGGGTTCCCGGGGTGCCGCGTCCAGCTCGTCGACACCGACCCGTCACGGGCGGGCGTCGCGCGGGCGTTCGGCATCGAGTTCGCGCTGCCCGAAGAGGCCGAGGGCGGCTGTGACCTGGTCGTCCACGCCAGCGCCACCGAGGCGGGCCTGACCCGGTCGCTGGAGCTGCTCGCGCCCGACGGGGAGGTCGTGGAGCTGAGCTGGTACGGCGACCGGCGTGTCGCCGTCCCGCTCGGGGAGTTCTTCCACTCGCGGCGGCTGACCGTCCGGGGCAGCCAGGTCGGCGCGGTCCCGCCCGCCCGCCGGTCGCGCCGCAACTTCGCGGACCGGCTGGCGCTGGCGCTGCGGCTGCTCGCCGACCCCGCGTTCGACGTGCTGATCACGGGGGAGAGCGGCTTCGCCGACCTGCCGCGGATCATGCCGCGGCTGGCCAGCGGTGAACTTCCCGCGCTCTGCCACCGAATCACCTACTGACATCCCGACCGACTGGAGACCATGGTGTTCGCGATCACCGTCCGCGACCATGTCATGATCGCCCACAGCTTCCGCGGCGAGGTCTTCGGACCGGCGCGGCGGCTGCACGGCGCCACCTTCGTCGTGGACGCGACGTTCCGCCGCGCGGACCTCGACCCCGACGGCATCGTCGTCGACATCGGGCTCGCCACCCGGCACCTCGGCGAGGTCCTCGCCGCGCTGAACTATCGCAACCTGGACGACGAGCCTGACTTCGCGGGGGTCAACACGTCCACGGAGTTCCTCGCGAAGGTCGTCGCGGACCGCCTCGCCGACCGGGTCCACGCGGGCGAACTCGGGGAGAACGCGCGCGGTCTGTCCGGCATCACGGTGACGTTGCACGAGTCGCACGTCGCGTGGGCGAGTTACGAGCGCGAGCTGTGACCGTCGCGGAGGTGTGCGTCGTCGTTCCGGGCGATGTCGACGACGTCGCCGCGCCGAGCGGAGGAAACCACTACGACCGGCGGCTCTGCGAGGAGTTCGCGGCGTCGGGACGGCCCGTCCGGGAACTGGCGGTGCCGGGGGAGTGGCCGCGTCCCGGCGAGGCCGCCCGCGCCGGGCTCGCCCGGATGCTCGCCGCCCTGCCTGCCGGTTCCGTCGTCCTGCTGGACGGCCTGGTCGCGTGCGGGGTGCCGGAGATCGTCGTGCCGGAGACGCGGCGGCTCAAAGTCGCCGTCCTGGTCCATCTGCCACTGGCGGACGAACCAGGGCAAGCCGACCTGAACGCGGCCGAACGCGAGACGCTGGAGGCCGCAGCCGCCGTCATCGCGACGAGCTCGTGGGCCAAGGAGCACCTCATCGCGCACCACGGGCTCGAACCGTCCCGCGTCCACGCCGTCGCCCCCGGCACCGACGCCGCACCCCTCGCGACCGGTACCGACGGCGCGACCCGGCTGCTTTGTGTCGCGTCCGTCACGCCGCGAAAAGGCCACGACGTCTTGGTTGAGGCCCTGGCCGCCGTCGCGCACCTGCCATGGCGATGCGAATGCGTCGGCCCGCTGCGCCGCGACCCCGGACACGTCACGCGGCTGCGCCAGCTGATCGCCCGGCACGGCCTCGCCGACCGTGTCCACCTGGAGGGGCCGCTGACCGGCAAGCGGCTCGACGACGCCTACGCGGACGCCGACCTCGCCGTCCTCGCGTCCCGCGCCGAGACCTACGGGATGGTCGTCACCGAGGCCCTCGCACGCGGGCTGCCCGTCGTCGCGACGTCCGTGGACGGCGTCCCCGGCACGCTCGGCCACGCGCCGGACGGGTCCGTCCCCGGGCTGCTCGCCCCGCCCGACGACCCCGCCGCCCTCGCCACCGCGCTGCGCCGCTGGCTCGTCGAACCCGACCTGCGCGGCCGCCTGCGCGTCGCCGCCCGCGAACGCCGCGCCACCCTCGCGGGCTGGGACGACACCGCCCGCCGCATGGCCACCGTCCTGTCCAGGCTCAGCAGGGAGACCAGATGAACTTCGAGCCCTCATGGCTGGCGCTGCGCGAACCCGCCGACGCCGCCGCCCGCGCCGCCGACCTGCTCGACCCGATCCGCGCCGCGCTGCCACCGGACGGCCCGCTGACCATCTGGGACCTCGGCTGCGGCACCGGCGCCCTCGGCCGCTGGCTGTCGGGGCGGTTGCGCGGACCGCAGCACTGGGTCCTGCACGACACCGATCCCGACCTGCTCGACGTGGCGCGCGCCAACGCCTACACCACGGCGGACGGCTATCCCGCGACGATCGAGACCCGCAAGAGCGACGTCGGATCGCTGCTCGCGTCCGACCTCGTCGGCGTGTCGCTGGTCACCGCGTCCGCGCTGCTGGACGTGCTCACCGCCAGCGAGGTCGAGGCGATCGCGGCGGCGGCGGCCTGCCCGGTGTTGCTGACGCTGTCGGTGGTCGGGCGCGTCCGGCTCGTCCCGTCCGACCCGCTCGACGCCGAACTCGCCGACGCCTTCGACGCGCACCAGCGGCGCCGCGGCCTCCTCGGACCGGACGCCGTCACCACCGCGACCGAGGCGTTCCGGCGGCGCGGCGCGACCGTCCTGACCCGTCCGAGCCCCTGGCGGCTCGGCCCGGCGCAGGCCGCGCTGACCTCCGCCTGGCTGCGCGGCTGGGTCGAGGCCGCCACCGAACAGAACCCCGACCTGGCCGCTGACGGCTACCTGCGCCGCCGCCTGACCGCCTGCGCCGCCGGAGGACTGGCCGTGGAGGTCCACCACGTCGACCTGGTCGCCATCCCCGGGAGGACGGCGTGACGAAGCTCTGGCCATGGCTGCGCCTGCTCGCCGGGCTGAGCATCCTCGCCGCCCTTGTGTGGCGGCACAGTACGGGCGCGTTCGTGGACGCCCTGCACGCCGTCGACGGCCGCGCCCTGTGCGCCGCGCTGCTCATCGGCCTACTGACGACCGTCCTGAGCGCTGCCCGCTGGCGGCTGGTCGCCGGTCGTCTGGGCGTGAGCCTGCCGTTGGCGGACGCCGTCATCGACTACTACCGGGCGCAGTTCCTGAACGCGGTGCTGCCCGCCGGGATCCTGGGGGACGTCCACCGCGCCATGAACCACGGCCAGCGATCCGGGGCGCGCGGGGTGCGAGCGGTGTTCCTGGAGCGGGTCATGGGCCAGGTCGTGCCGGTCGTCGTGGGCGTCGCCCTCCTGGTGACCCGGCCCGCCGTCCTTTCCGCCCTGGCACCGGCACTGATCACATTGGCAGTCGTGCTCGGCGCCCTGCTGATCCTGGCCCGGTGGCGCCGCCGCGCCCTGACCGGGACGTATACCGACGTGCGCGCCGTCCTCGCCGCCTGGCCCGCCATCACGGCTCTGTCTTTGACGGCCCTCGCGGGGCACCTGACGCTGTTCGTCGTAGCCGCCCGCCTCGCTGGTGCCACGGCGCCGCTCCGCGATCTGCTGCCGCTCCTGCTGCTGGCGCTGCTCGTCATGGTCCTGCCGGTGAATGTCGGCGGATGGGGGCCGCGCGAGGCCGTCCTCAGCATCGCGTTCGGCGCCGCCGGGCTCGGCTCAGCGCAGGGGCTGACCGTCTCCGTCGTCTACGGGGTGCTCACGTTCGTGGCGTGCCTGCCCGGCGCCGCCGCCCTGCTGCTGAAGCGCCGCGAGGCAGTCCCCGAACAGCTCGACGAGACGCCCCAGCGCGTCCCGGCCCTTGTCGGGGCGAGCCAGTGACGGCCGTCCGATGACGCCCGACTCCGTGTAGGCGGCCATCCCCGCCGTCAGCAGGTGCCGCCGGTCGTCGGCCAGATGGTCGGCGGACTGGTAGCCGTCCCGCACCAGCTCCGGATGGGCGTGCAGCAGGATCGACGTCTCCAACTCCCCGGCGTGCATGTCGCTGACGTCGGACGTCTCGATCCCGGCCGCGCGCCTCGCGTCCGCCCATTCGTCCAGGCCCGGGAACAGCGCCATGTCGCCGTGCGCCTCCTGGACGACGTTCCCGAGCACGTAGTTGCCGCCGTGCCCGTTCACCAGCACCAGCTTCGGCACCCCGGCCGCGCGCAGCGAATCGGCGACGTCCCGCACCACCGCGTGCAGGGTCGCCGCCGAGATGCTCACCGTCCCGGGCCAGGCCGCGTGCTCATGCGAGCACGAGATCGTCACGGGCGGGAGCGTCCGTACCCGGTACGCCGTCGCGATCTCCCTCGCGATCGTGCAGGCGATCACCGTGTCCGTCGCCAGCGGCAGGAACGGGCCGTGCTGCTCGTGGCTCCCGATCGGCAAGATCGCCACTGGAACGTCCGGAACCTCGGAACTCGTGTGCGTCGGCAGCATGCCCCCCACCCTGCCGCACCCGCCCCACCAGCGAAACGATCGCCATGGCCGTGGCCAGCAACAGCGCGGCGACGATTCCGTCCGTCCAGTAGTGATTCGCGGTCACCACGACCACGAACACCGTGACCGGCGCGTGCAGCGCGACGACCCACCGCCACCGGCTCCGCGACACCCGCACCACCGTGACCGCGACCAGCAGCGCCCACCCGATGTGCAGCGACGGCATCGCCCCGAACTGGTTCGCGATCCCGTCCGTCTCCGCCGGATACGCGGACGGCCCCACCGTCAGCATCGTGTCCACGAGCCCCACGCCCGCCAGCCGTGGCGGCGCAAGCGGAAAGAACATTTGCACGAACAGCCCCGCCGCCGTCAACGCCACCAGCTGGTTCCGCACCCTGCTGTAGGACGACCGGTGTCGCGTGTAGAGCCAGATGAGCAACAGAGCCGTCCCCGGAAAGTGCACGCCCACGTAGTACACATTCGCGAGGAACGCCGTGTGGTCCCACTCCAACGCCCAGTGCTGGAAACCCACCTCGCTGGGCAACCACGACCGCTCGAACCCCCAGAGCCGTGTCGCGTTCTCCATCGCCACGCCGGGGCCGTGCGCCACCAACATCCGCCCCCACTTGTAGAAGGCGAACAGCACCGCCAGCAACCCCACCTCAGTGACCAGTGGCCGCACCACCCCTCGCCGCATCGCCACGCTCGCCATCTGTCCTCCCCGCGCTGGTCCCGTCTGTTCAATCACAACCCTTGCGTCTGACATTCCCGTGGGCACTGGTCCCAGCCACCCGAACCAGGGAGGGAAAGCCCCTCGCCGAAGGTGGAGCTAACCCCACCCCGCTTGACTAGGGTTTGCTGATCATGTCGCAGTGGAGCAGAAGAACGCAGACTCTTTTATGGACGGCCGCCGTAGCGGCGAGTGTCGCCCCGGACACGGTGAGTTGGATCCGCTCACTTTTCAGATCATCCGACGAGAGCATCACGGGTTACATCGTCACCGCCCCCGCCGCATGCGATGGTTTCGAGCAATGGACGATGCACGCCGCGTTCGAACCGTGGTATCGGCGACTGACCGACATGCCGTACCTGGTCGTCGTCCCAGCGTTCCTCCTATGGCTGGTGACTAAGCGCCGGTCAGTGGGCTGGGTGGCCGCCGGGATCCTCGGGCCGATAATGGCCTGCGAGCCGATCCTGCTCGGCTACGACTTGGCGCGCTGGGACAGCTCATGCGCCGACCTCTGGCTGGGCCCCTTCGCCAGATCGCAGATCACCTTATGGGTATACGGCCTGGCCCCCGTGATCCTGATCCTGGCAGCGGTCTACCGCCCGGGCCGCCACGCGATCCGACTGGTCCCGGCGACCGCCGTCCTCATCGCCCTGATGTTGGGAGCCGCCGGTGACGCACAACCACCGAGAACTGTGCTGGCGAGTCCCGACGACTGCAAAGACGCAAACCGTTTCTACGTGACCGACACGAAAACCCTCGCGTCGGAGGTCAAAAAGCTCTCGACCGACCAGCGAAGGGTCGCCTACATTTGCTCGATGCGCGGACCTTCCGGCCCTCCATTCACCTGGGGGCAGGGCTCGTCCGAGAACGACGGGCCGTCCGACGGCGTGCTCCTCGATCTCGGACGTCGCGAATGCCACGGAACCAAGCAAAGGTCGTTCCATGATCTGGCCCGTCTCGGAGTCCGCTTGCCGTCTCTCCAGCAGATCGCCTATCTGTGTCCCGAAACGGCGATAGCGCGCCTGCGCGCGCAAGAACAGGAGCGGGCGAAAAGCACAGCGGAGTTCGCACGTCAGCAAGCGAAAGCCATGGCCTACTGCAAGCGGACGGCCCCTAAAGGGCCGCGCCCGGTCAGGGAGGCGACCGGGCTCATGTCCGGCGGAGAGAGCAGCAGCTATGACATCGGTATGGGCGAGGGCGACATGACCGTGTTCGACAGGGCGATCCAGGACGGCTTGGTCGCCGCCGCAGCCCAGGGGGTCACGGTGCTCACGGGCACGGAAGGGGACATCTGCCTGACCGTCCGCGCCTACCGAAAGGCACCCCCGCTCGACCTCAAGGGCCAATGCCATTTAGTTAAGCCGCTGGGCTGAAGAGGTGGATTTCTGGTGGGTTTGGGTGCTGCAT
>NZ_BAABAS010000017.1:0-8479 GCF_039537545.1 Actinomadura meridiana | reverse complement strand
GCCGCGCCGCCACCGGCGACGATGCCCTCCTCGATCGCCGCGCGGGTCGCCGAGATGGCGTCCTCAAGGCGGTGCTTCTTCTCCTTCAGCTCCACGTCGCGGGCGATGGTGACACCGTCGTTGGTGATGGTCGGCGCGCCGAACTTCTTGTCGATGACGACGTTGCGGCCGCGCGGGCCGATCGTCACCTTGACGGCGTCCGCGAGAGCGTTGACGCCGCGCTCAAGAGCCCGGCGAGCGTCCTCCTCGAATTCCAGGATCTTCGCCATGCGGACGCAAGGTGGGTTCGGTACGTCGTTACCGAGCCCGTGCCCCACTCACCGATCGCGGCGGCGACCGTTGTCGTAGGTGAGGACGAATCGGCTGTGAGTCTTGTCGATGATGGTGCCATGCAGATCATGGTCCGGCGTGCTTGCCGGGTAGACGACCAATTGGGGCTTGCGCTGGTCGCGGTGGACCGACCAGGCGCGTACCTCGGCGCAGAAGTGTTCGGCCAGGTAGACAGCGGCGGGACCGTGTCCGTGCGCGCCCAACTCCCACCGCACGGCAGAGCCGGTTTCGCGGCGGCGAGAGGCTAGATAGGCCAGTGAATCGCCATCGACCAAGACCGGTGAGCGGCCCGCTTGAATCGGATCGCACACCTCGGCTGGGATGTCGGCGGGTGCGTTGATCCTGCACACGCGCGGGTCAGTGACGGTCAGCCGTAGCCATACGCCGTCGTAAGGCTCGTCCCCAGCCACCGTGATCCCGGACCATACGGTGCTGCGCGGCTCCCCCAACACCCCGTGCAACGCCTCGGGGACAACAACCTGATCGCGGTCCCAATGCAGCTTGATCGCTTCATCATGGGTGATCGGCCCGG
The DNA here is from genome assembly GCF_039537545.1 of Actinomadura meridiana. Taxonomy (NCBI): domain Bacteria; kingdom Bacillati; phylum Actinomycetota; class Actinomycetes; order Streptosporangiales; family Thermomonosporaceae; genus Actinomadura; species Actinomadura meridiana. Next base: position 7,617 of record NZ_BAABAS010000017.1, on the reverse strand, counting down.
AAAGTTCCCCCTCATCGTCACCGACGAGGTAGACGAATCCGCTGAGCTCGTTGGAGTCGCAGACCAGCCGCCCATTGGTGTAGGTGAACGCAACACCGCGTGATTGCCCGCGCCAGCGCAGCGGAGCGACCAACCGCGCACCGGGGGCAAGCTGTTCCCACCAGGCACGCGGAATGTCCCACGGCGAGACCGTGGCGATCACGCGATCGTACGGCGCGTGCTCGGGCACCCCGGCCGCGCCGTCTCCGGTGAAGACCCGTACTCCGTCGTATCCGGCTGCCGTCAATGCGCGGGACGCCTGCGCCGTCACCTCGGCGTCTATGTCGATGGTGACGACGTTGGAGGCGTCACCGGCCAACTCGGCGAGCAGCGAGGCGTTGTAGCCGGTTCCGGCCCCGATCTCCAGGATGCGGTTTCCATGCCGGACATCGAGCTGGTCGAGCATCATCGCGACCACGAATGGCGCGGACGCGCACGACAACGACGCGCCATCGGAGAACCGATGGGTGATCACCGCCTGATAAGGGTTGTACGCGTCGTCCGGGCTCGCTTCGGGCACGAACTCATGCCGGGGCGTACTTCGCAGAACGCGCTCGACCTCTGGGCGCTGGGCAAAGCCCATCTTCCGGACCTTCTCGATCATGGTTGCGCGCAAGGCGTCGGCTGCGGCGGTGTTGGTGTCCATCGTGTCCTTTCTAGTCGTTGAGCAGGAGACACGCGTCCCACCGCGTGATAGGTGGTGCATTGGTGCTCGCGGCGTGCTGGGCCAGCAGTACGCCGGTCTCCCCAACCAACAATCCGCGCTCGTGCGGCGGCTGGCGAAGTAGCGAGACGGCGAGGCCGTCCAGCAGACGGGGCACGACAGCGCGGATGCGCTCATCATGCGCGCCCATCCTCCACACAGTCTGAACGAGTCCGGCCCAGCCGTGACACAGCGACACATCGTTGAGCTGAGAGAGCTGAGCCTCGTCGGTCACGCACCATATGAGGGCAGCCTCAGCGAGCCGTTGCCGCGATGGGTCGCCAAGCGCGAGCCCCGCGAGCTGCTGGGCCCGCGCGATGCCGGGAGTTCCGTAACACCAGCTCGGCCGGTACGGGCCAGGTGATCGGGTCGTGCCATGGTCGTGTTCAGCGCGGCTGATCGCCCCCGGCCACCAGATACGAGGTGGTTCGCCTGAGCGCCAACGGTCCAGCCACCGGCATATCCGCCGCATGGCGTCGGCGTGCCCATCAGCGGAGACACCTCGGCGCATCGCCAATGCCAGCAACGCCAGTGGGCCGCTGATGCCGTGCGCCATACCCAGGTTCCCGTGCCCGTGCCCCCACTTGGGGGCGGGACCAGCCGGGCCATCCAGCGCCCACCAGCCCGGCAGGTCATCGGGGCGTGGCTCGGTCAACCGCACCAGATAAGTAAGGACGTCGCGCAACAGCTCGCCTCCGCCGTGGCGGCGCAGCAGATACACGCCTAGTCCAGTGAGTCCAGCGATCAGATCGAATTCCCGCTTCGCGGGAAGCTCACCTCGATCGATGCGGCGATGCGCAGCCTCCAGCCTGGTATGAGTGATCGCTTCGACATGCCGGTCCAGCGTGGCCAGAGCGCGTGGCTGGCCGAGCGTGGCGAGGGTGAACGCGACCGCAGGAGCACCCTGGAACAGATTGGCCTCATCGGGGTGCGCCATGACCGGGCCAGCGACCATCTCGGCGAGCCATGGGCGGGCGTCTTCGCCTCGTTCTGCCGCTAACAAGGCCGCGCCTGCCGCGCCGTCAGACAACGACTGGGCGGTGATCATGCCGCTCCCCGTGACACGCGCGCCAGGTCGCGGCGGCCTGCCTGGCAAGCCGCAAGCACACAGCCTCACCTTCACGATCAACGCCGATAGCGCGGTTGTGGTGCATGTGCAACAACGAGTGAAGCACGGCGTCGATGTTCGTGCGTTCGGGCAACGCGCTTCGGTATCGGCCGAACGCATCCGCCCTCTGCTGGTGTGCACCGGCGATCTGTGGCCATCCGGGGACGTCGTGCAACAGTCGGCCGCGTGCCAGCCGACTCACCTGCTCAACGTCGGCCCGATCAGGTGTGGCCTTCGGCGTTTCCCTGCTCAACCACGTCGCAGCTTGGTCGCGGTCGCCCAGAAACGCAGTGGCCACGTCGAACATCGACAACGCAGTCACAACCACTGGCTTGGGTCCGCGGACGTGGGTCAGCAGGGCAAGCACGAATCGGGAATCCGCCACGAACACCGACTCGGCTTCCTCGATTGCCAGATAGCGGCCGGTCTCCGCGTAGTAGGTATCGAAGGCCGTCCGGTTCAACCGTCCATCGGTGCGCAACCGATCCGCCCATTCGGCCACCGCCGTGAGCACTCTACTGATGTCGTTGTCGACGTGGATGCGTAGCCGCAGATGATCGTCTTCCTGCTCTTCCCGCGCCTGCGGATAACGAACAAACCACCACGCCCGCTCACCCAAATCGTCCAGAAGCGTGGGCAGCTCGTTCACCAGGAGTGGGTTCATATGGTGTTCGCCTACGTACAGCTTGGCGTACAGCCAGGACGCGCCGGATGAACCAGGCACGTGCCCGTGATCGCGCCCGATAACGGGCAGCACTTCCACCCGCGGCCCCGGTACGGGCTTTCGTTGAGAGGTCATCGGAAACACGACCGTGTGCGCGCGGCCGCTACACCAGTTGTCGGCCTCGGGTTCGGGCGCTTCAACGAGTACGGCGTCATCGTTGGCCCGTAGGTGCCGGTACAAAACTTCGCGATGTGCGGGCACCTCAAGATCGAGCGGAAGATGCTGATCGAAGTCACGCAGCTCGACCCGCGCCGGGCATCGCCAAGTCTTCTGCCACTGGTTAAGAGCCTTATCCAATACCGTTACGTCGGAGGGAAGATCCGTGCGAGACAGCCGCCACCGTGCCGACGACAGAATCGCCCGCCCATAGCGCAGGCGGGGCCGAAACGGCAACATCTCGGCCGCACCCCAGTCGAACCCGATCCAACCGCCGTCGAGCGCTCGGGACAACTCCCCGATCAGGCGCGCGAGCGGCGGCTGCTGTTTGAGCGCGAGCGCGTGCAACACGACAGGTTCCACAACGCGGCGGAGCGACAGGCTCACCAGGTGCAAGCGTCGCGTGGTCGCCGTGACCGCCAGGTCGTCAACCTCGATCACCCCGGCATGCGCGTGCTCGCCGACCGAGATTACATCGGGCAGGTAGCGCGGAACGCGGGCGACGTTCTCAGCGCGGGGAAACGTCGGCGTGAACGACAACTGCACCGGTACCACATCTGCGGCTGTCGTCGGCACTTGCGCGAACACCGGCTCCAGCCCCGGCACGAGCGAGGTGAACCGCGACGTAAGTGTCCCGGCCGCGCGCCCCGGTACCAAGGTGAACGTGTAGTCACCGTGTTCAAGCGCTTCCAGTCTGGTCGCGTGAATACGTGCGCCGAGGTCAACATGCGGCGGGAGCGAATCGGGTTCACCCCCGGCGGCGAGCAAACGATCCACCATGGCATCGGTCAGCTCGATCTCGCGATCCCCGCGCGTGGTCGCCTCAGCGGCCAACGCGAACAACACCCGGTCCCGCTCGGAGAACACATGCCGCCCGCCCGCCTCCGGGCTTCCCGGATAGCCGCGCGGCAGCCCAAGCCCAGCGTTGGAGTCCACCACCGTCCGCAACGGCACCAGGGTCCCGGTGCCGTACCGATCGCAGAACGCGGCGAAGTACTCCCGCCATGGTCGGCTGCCGGTGTGCTCACGCGCCAGACGAGCCAGCATCCCGGCCGCGTGTTCCATCTCCCTCGCGACCGCGTGCGGAACCTGCACATGGGCGTCAAGGCGAAGGTCAACCGACAACGGAACCTGCGCAAGATCGCTGAACTGCCGCAGCCGGGCGACGATCGCCGTCCGCGCCTTCGCACTCGGATTGGCATTGTGCGCCGCGACCTCCTGGTGAATCTCACCCAGTTCACACACGAGCGAAGCGACCGGAAGACCCTCGACCTCCAGGCTCCGAACCTGATCCACAACGAATCCGAGGGGATCGGTGACGGTACTCGGAGCGCGAAGCGACGACACCAGGAAACCGTTGTTCAGCAACGAAATCAGCATCCGCGACGGTTCACCAGCGCCCGGAAAAGCATCAGCGAGAGCGTCAACCAACGCACCGAACCGCACCGGGACAGCAGCGGTATCCCGTACCAACGTGACCGCATCCGAACAGCGGATACTCACCACCTCCGCACCTGGCAGAGTCAACCTTCCGCAGCCTTCTTCCGCCATGTCGGTAAACACCACATCGAGCTGAGCCAGAAGCTCAAAGCACGCCTCCAAGCGCTCAACAACATGGCGCATCCACTGGCTATCGACCCGCACCACCGGCCGGTGACGCTCACCGAACCACGCAACCGCTGAACCCCCGACCGACGCAGAGCCGACCCCGGCGAACAACCCGAACGGTGTCGAACGCCCATAGCGCAGCACGTACCGAACCACAGCCGACGTCGCCCGCCGCACATCACGGCCCGACATGGCGGCACCGTGAAGAATCGCCCCAACCCGTGTCGCGAGAACCGGACTCGCGTGCCCCACCGCCTCAGCGATCGGCGGCCAAACATCGCCTAACCACATCACGCAATCCGCCTCGTCGGACAACACCGGCCAACGCGGCGGCTTCATATTTGTAGTAGACGCGCGCAGCAATCCGATTCCGTGGTGCCGGTAATCGAGCATTCCAACCTTCTTCGATAAAGCGGGGTAGTGGACCGAGCGCGCCAACGCCCGGCCCAACCCTTGTCACTGCTGCGAATTACACGCCGAGATCTCGCAGGTCGTCCCGCACCCGTCGTCGGTGTTGCATCCCATAGCCGAAGGCAGGACCCGCCCCGTCTCCACCCGCACGTCCAGGTCGAAGGCGTTCCGCACATCTAGGTCGAAGGCTTCTTTGGTCTCGATCGGGGTTGCGCTCATGAATCCTCATTTCTCCGTTGCTGATTGGAGGTCGGGGCTCGACGCTCTACCGACCGGAACTGACGCGAACCGGAGGGTCCATGGACCTGTACTCACCTCCTTTCCTCGGCGGAAGACGGGGCGCGGTGTCTGCCGCGCGGTTCTTGGAGGTTGCGCTCCTGGGGAATCCCCACAATTTCGTCCGCATTGGGGCTGGTGAGCGTATTCCCCGACCCGGGGCCTAGAAATCGAACGGGCCTCTAGGGACGCGCGGAGGGCCCGGCATCCCGACTCAGACCCCTATCGAGTCACGGGAAGTGCGAGCACCATCGCATCCATCATCGGCCCTTCTCCGCCGATGATGCCCACCTTGCGCCAACCCCATCGTTCGTACATCGCGTGCGCTGCCGACTCCGGGATGGCGGCCAGGGTCGCATTTTTTTCAGAACGCCCGCTGAGCAATTCGCCCAGGAGAGCCTTTCCCAACCCTCTTCCCTGATGAGCGCGCCCGACGTCCAACTCGATCACGGCGAACTTAGCGGCTTCCAAAATATTGTCCGGTGGATATTCGGCACCTGCCCACCATCTCCCAGAAGAAAAGGGAAGGCCAAAACTAAAGCCTGCCAAGGCGTGGTCAGCATGCACCGTGACCAACTCAAACCCAGGCCGACGAGCCTGGTCTTCGGTGCGGGCCATGAACTGAGCGCGACTGAACAAAGGGTCGTCGCGATACGTACCCTGGCTACGTACATCCAGGTACAAATCAGTTAAATCACCGAGCATGGCAAGGGCTTGGTCGCCCGTACGCCGGACAAATGTCGAGTCACTCATGATTTGATGGCTTTCTGGCTGGACTGGGCTGAGGTTGCCAAGAGCTCCTCGTAAGCCATGACGTCGCTCCGTCGCCGGGCTTCCAGCGATATTGGGCTCAGGACACGTCTGGCCAAATCCGTGACCATCGTCGTCCGATGTTCAGCCGGTACGACTTCATATATGGCCTGAGCTTCGGAGATTCCTGCTGTGATATCTCCGGCTTGAGTGCAGGCCAGCGCACGCATGAGCTTGACCTGGACCGGCGTCCGGTTGTCACTGGCGGGATAGATTTGCAATGCTCGCCGCGCATTGGTATCTGCTTTGGCGATATCTCCACCACAAGCGGAAACCCAGGTTTGAGTGTAGGCCAGTCGACTCACAGCCCAGCCAAACACAGAATTCGTCTCAGTAGTGACCTGACCGGGGAGGTCGCTAAAAATCTGTTCACATCGCGACAGTTCTCTTTCAGCTGCCTCGTTCATGCCTGCCAAGACCAGTGCTTGGGCCCGCCCGGTACTGACGTGCGCCAGTCCTGCGCAAGTATGTCCCTGGCCGAGTTCCATCGCGTCGTTCGCGTGTCTGATCAGGAGATGAGGCGAGCGCCGCTCATACAACCCATGGATGAGACGTTCGCCTCGCACCCACAGGCGGGTCTCCACGTCAGTCGAACTATCGCTGGCAGCCTGGGCGGTCTGCCACCAGTGGCGAGCTTCTCTCGTTTGGCCGAGGTTGCTCAGCGTCTTGCCCATGAGGCCAGCGAGTACACTGCCGATACGGCACCACTCTTTGTAGACCGGAGAATCCCTGTCGATATCCTTAGTAATCAGGCGAAGGGTCACCAGATCCACGGCGAGATCGGTGACGAAGCGTTCCGGCGGTGCGGCCATATAGGCGTAGCCGTGCTCGACGGCGGTCTCCTCCCAGTGGGCTATCTGCTGGCGTTCATCGCTTTCGAAGGTGCGCGCGATGCCGCTACGGATGCTCTCCAGCGCTTGACCCACCGGCGAGATACCAATGCCGAGAGCTGCGAGACTTTCTAGGAGTTCGCGGCGTTCCACGTCTTCCTCCTCTCCATGAGGAAGAGGGTCAAGTGTGGTCGGACGGCGGCCTGACCTGTCGACGTTTCCGAAGAGTTCGTCTTCTTCCATTCCGAAGGCCACCGTGTAGGTGGTACGCCAGTCGCGCGGGAAATGTATTCCCTGCTCCCACTGGCGTATCTGACGGTTGAGCGATTTGATGTTGCCGCCGGAAATTCCTGCCGCCATGAAGAGACGGCGCGCCATTTCGTACTTACTCCAGCCCCGAACCTCTCGCTCCGCCTGGAGCCGAATCGCCCATGCAGCCCGATCGTCGGTCACATCCGCAATCAGTTCTTCCAAGGCGTCTCGGGAGACCCTAATAGCCTCTGCGATCTTGGGGCGCACGTGCGGCTGCGGCTCGGATGTACCGCCCTCCCAGCGAGCAACAGTAGTGCGCTCGACTCCAAGATAAGCGGCAAGCGTCTCCTGTGTGTACCCAGCCGACCGGCGCGCCTGGGCAAAACGTCGACGCGCTAATTGGAGAGATTGGGGACTGCTTGGAGTGGCGGTCATAGCGTGCTCTTCCCTGCGGACGGGTCGCCTGCTGTGAGAGCCATGGTCTCAGTATCACCCGAGGCTCAGCGTTTGATGCCACCAACTTGCTACAGAGATGCCACAGGCGGGCACTACGGATGCGGCACTCGAGGAGTGCATCACCCACGGCGACGGCGTCATGTTCGTGCAGGATGCACATTCGGGCCCTAAAAGCACAAAAAAGGCGAGACCCCCGTCCGAACGGACGGGGGTCTGCCGACGATCTCCGGACGGGCGCGAGCCG
>NZ_BAABAS010000016.1:0-161985 GCF_039537545.1 Actinomadura meridiana | reverse complement strand
ACCCACAACCTCAACTGTGGATATGTGGATACTGTGAGGCCACATGCTTATCTAAATGGCATTGGGCTTTGGCCGGGCCGTACAATGCACGCGCGCTGATGCCTTCCTTTGACGGCTGGGTCACAGCGGGTGCCGCGGAGGGGCACGTCAAGGCAAAGATCATCTTCGACCCGGAATGGGACTCGTTCACCGGCAAGGGTCGTCGGCCGACAGACTCGTTCTCGGTCGGCCTCACTTGGATCAACGAGCCGTCTCCTGAAGAGCCCAGCCGGTCGGTTGACCTAAAGGGCACCGGCCCGACAGCAAAGCGCGGCCCGTGGATCGATCGCCCCCGGGGATGGTTCTGTGCTGCCTATGGGCCGTTCCGCAGGCTTATCGGTGGTTCCGCCGACGCTCAGCGGCTGATGCTGGCATCCGGTCCGGTTTCGCGGTTGGCCAGCCTTTTCAACGAGGATGCTTCGCTGGCCGAAAGTGTCAGCTGGTTGGTCGACCTGCACCTACGCCAGTTGGAGCAACGTCCGGGTGCGGCAGAGTTGCTCACGTTCGTTCTCTCCCTGCTCAATGATGGATTGTTGCCCGACGGCTTCCAGGTCTTGCGTGTGGACAGCGATGGACTGTGGGCCAGCCGGGACGATGATGTGATCCCGCTACGTGAGATGAGCGATGGTTACCGCACTGTCACGGCGCTGGTGCTAGATCTGGTCCGACAGCTGCATCAGGTTCACCGGGCTGAAGCCGCTACGGCGGAAGCTCTGGCGAGCACACCCGGCGTCGTGCTCATCGACGAGATCGACGTCCACCTGCATGTGAGCTGGCAAAAGAAGATCGGCGAATGGCTTAAGAGTCACTTTCCGCGAATTCAGTTCATTGTCAGTTCACACAGCCCGTACATCTGCCAGAGCGCCGACCCTGGCGGTCTGATTCGGCTACCCGGGCTTGGTGAAGACGTACCGCCGCGTGTAGTGGACGAAGACCTCTTTAGGCGTGTCGTGTACGGAAGTGGCGACGACGCACTGCTCACCGACCTGTTCGGCGTCGACTCGCCATACTCGGGCCAGGCCGAGGAATTGCGTCGCCGACTCACGTCGCTGGAACGAGCAGTCCTGCATGGCCGAGCGAGCGAAGAGGAAACACAGGAGTACGAACGGCTGCGCGACCGGCTGACCAGTTCACTCACCGCCCGGGTGGACGAGGTCGCCGCGAGGATCGCCTGACCGAATGATCCCCCTCCAGCGGACCACGCTTCTGTCCGAGGCCCACGATCGATTGCAGGAGCGTGCGGCGCGTCTGCATGCCACGCTTGGAAGGGTCAAGCCGGACACCCGAGTCACCGAAGCCCGCGAAGCCTGGAAGTCCGCCAGAACGGTCCGTCGTGACCTCATGGAACACCTCACGCTTATGGCATCTGGCATTCGTCGGTGCATGTACTGCGGAGACAGCCTCGGAACGGACATCGATCATTTCGAGCCCTTGGCAGAGGCCCCGCCGCGGGCCTTCGACTGGCCCAACCATCTTCTCGCCTGCTCGTACTGCAACAGCAACGCCAAGCGCGAGCTCTTTCCTCGTGGGGAGGATGGAGAGCCGTTGCTCATCGATCCGTCCAGCGAGGACCCGTACGACCATCTTGAACTCATGCCGAGCACCGGCCTCTATACGGAGCTCACCGCCCGTGGTAAAGCGACGATCGAGATCTTCCGGCTGAACCGGCCCGATCTGGAACGAGGCCGGAGATCCGCCTTCGTTCGGATCAAGTCGATGCTGCGGGACCACGCTCAACTGGGGCAGGATGGCAAGGATGAAGAAGCACACGAGATAGTGGCCTCTCTCCGGGACCAGCCCTTCGCCGACGTGTTGTACGCGATGCTGCGTTTCCGCGCTTTTCCTGGGGCTTCCACGGTGCTGGGAGATCCGAACCTGCCTGCACTCTTGGATAACCCGGTCTTTCACTTCTGGCCGGAGGCCCGGTCAGCGTAGGCTTCTAATCCCACGGGTCCCGTGTCCCCAACCTCAGGGGACGGAACAGTTAGGCGAGGTCCTTGGACATGTGGACTACGTAGCGGCCGCCTACGTCTTGGCGGCCGGTTTCGTGGTAGCCGAGGGATGTGTAGAGGGCGATGTTGGTCTTCATCAGTTCGTTTGTGTAGAGGCGTATGCGTGGGAGGGACAGCATGCGGGCGTGGTCTTCGGCGAAGGAGAGGAGGCGGTGGCCTATGCCCTGGCCGTGGTGGGTGGGGGCTACGGCCACGTTCTCGATTAGGAGCGTGTCTTTCTCGGGGATCAGGACGATTAGGCCGTTTAGGTCGTCGTTGGTGACGAATATCTGGCCTGCTTCTATGAACTCGGTGTAGTTGGCGTCCATGGGGATTGGGCGGACGCCTATTAGTTCTGCCCATGGGGTGTAGGCGGCTTCTACTATTTCTTCTATGCGGGGGCGATCGGCCTGGGTGGCTGGTCTGATCATTCGTCACCCCGTGTTCTGGAGGCCTGCGGCTACGCCGTTTACGGAGAGTAGGAGTAGGGCTTCTAGGTGGGTTCTTTCGTTTTCGTTTGTTACGCCCTTGCGTAGCGCTTTTAGGGCTCTTAGTTGGAGGTGGGAGAGGGCGTCTACGTAAGGGTTGCGCAGTTCTACTGCTCGGGAGAGGACTCTGCGGTTTTCTAGGAGGCGGTCGTGGTTCGTTACCGCTAGGACCAGGCGGCGGGTGCGATCGTATTCGGTTAGGACGGTTTCGGTTAGGTCGGGGCGGCTGCCTAGAGTTAGGTAGCGTTCGGCTATGGCTCGGTCTGACTTGGCCAGGCTCATATCGGCGTTGTCGAGCAGGGTGTTGAACAGGGGCCAGGTTTCGTAGGCGTCGCGGAGTTCGGTCAGGTCGGCGCCGTCGGCTGAGACGGCCGCCAGGCCGCTGCCCAGGCCGTACCAGCCGGGGAGGTTTACGCGGGTCTGCGTCCAGGCGAACACCCATGGGATGGCTCGGAGGTCTTCTAGTCCTCGGGCGGCCTTGCGGCGGGACGGGCGGGAGCCTATGCGCAGGTCGGCTATCTCTTCCAGGGGGCTGACTTGGGCGAACCAGGCGGCGAAGTTGTCGGTTTCGATTAGGGAGCGGAAGGCTGTGCGGGCGGCTTCGCTGATCTTGTCTGCTAGGGGACGGAAGCGGGCGGCGGCCTCGTGGGCTCGGTCTTGAACCGCGTCTGTGGAGGCTAGGAGGACGGCGCTGGTGACCTGTTCCACGTGGCGTTTTGCGATTTCACCGTGGCCGTAGCGGGCGAAGATGACTTCGCCTTGTTCGGTGACCTTGAAGCGGCCCGCTACCGAGCCGGGGGCTTGGGCGAGGATCGCGCGGTTGGCGGGGCCGCCGCCTCGGCCCAATGAGCCGCCGCGGCCGTGGAAGAGGGTGAGCGTGATGTTGTTGCGGGACGCCCACGCTGTGAGGGCTTCTTGGGTGTCGTAGAGGCGGAGGGTGGCGCTGGTGGGGCCTAGTTGTTTGGCGGAGTCGGAGTAGCCGAGCATTACCTCTAGGCGGCGGTCTGTTTCAGCTAGGCGTTGTTGGACTGCCGGGAGCTTGAGCATTCCGTCCAGGACGTGGGGTGCGCGTTCTAGGTCTTCGCCTGTTTCGAAGAGCGGGATGACGTCGAGGGTGGGGGCTGCTTCGTTGAGTGAGGCTGCCAGGGCGTGGACGTTGGCTATGTCGTCGGCGGAGCGGGTGAACGAGACGATGTAGCGGTGGCAGGCTCGGACGCCGAAGCGTTGCTGGATCCACGAGACGACGCGGAGCGTTTCGAGGATCTCGTTGGTCATGTCGGAGCGTTCGCCGTCCAGTTCGGACAGGGCCTGCTCGTGAAGTTCGGAGTGTTGGCGGATCTCCAGTTCGGCCAGGTGGAAGCCGAACGTCTCGACCTGCCAGATCAGGTTCTGGACGCGGCCGTATGCCTGCCGGGGCGCGCCTGCGAGGGCTAGGGAGTTCTGGACGGTCCGCAGGTCGGCGAGAAGGTCGTCCGGGGTCGCGTAGGCGAGGTCGGCGTCGCGGTCGCGGGTGGCGGCTATGCGGGCGGCGGCGTGGAGGAGGAGTTGGCGGTGCGGTTCGCCTGGTGAGCGTTTGGCGATCTCGTCCAGGCGGGCGGGGTGGGCTGTGCGGGCGGCGGCGAGGATGTTCAGGAGGTTGGGCGAGGCGGGTGTGGTGGCCTCGTGGACGGTCAGTTCGCGGCCGATCCGGGCGCAGGCCGTTTCCAGGGCGCGCAGGACGTGGTCGGCCTGGATCATGATGGCGTCCCTGGTGACCTGGGCGGTGACGTAGGGGTTGCCGTCGCGGTCGCCGCCGATCCAGCTGCCGAACCGCAGGTAGGGGCGGGCCAACGGTGGATTGGTGCCGTCGCCGCCCAGGGCTCGGTCGAGCGCTCGGTAGACGTGGGGCACGGTTCGGAAGATCGTCTCGTCGAAGGCGGCCATGGCGGTGCGGACCTCGTCGAGCGGGTCCATCTGGGCGGCGCGGCGCAGGGCCGTCCGCCAGAGGAGGTCGATCTCCTCGCGGAGGCGCCGCTCGATCTCGTCGCGTTCGGTCGCGCCGGGCGTGTTGTTCAGGGACGTCAGCAGGTCGCTGATGCGTTGGATCGCGGTGACGACGGCGCGGCGGCGGGCCTCGGTGGGGTGGGCGGTGAAGACGGGGCGGAACTCCAGGCCGTCGATGAGGGCGTCGAGGCGACCGCCGGGGATCTGCTGGACGGCCGCCGCGACCGAACCGGGCACGATGGCGCCGGTGTCGCGGTCGCGGAGCGTCCGGATTCGGTGGTGCTCCTCCGCCAGGTTCGTCAGGTGGAAGTAGACCGTGAACGCGCGGGCGACCTGTTCGGCACGTTCCAGCGTCCAGCCGTCAACGAGGGACGCGACCTCCTCGATGCCCGTGTCGCCGCGGCGGGCCGCGATGACCGCGTGGCGGAGGCGTTCGACGTCGTCCAGCAGGTCCTGTCCGGCGTACTCGACCAGGGCGTCGCCGAGCATCGCGCCGAGCAGGCGGACGTCGCGGCGGAGCGGTTCGGGCATGTCCTGCCGGATGGTGTCGCGTGTCTTCGTGGCCACCCGACCCAGCGTAACGAGTCCCCCGCCCGCGCCTGTCTCTGTGGGGGGACGACCCCCCACACCCCCCGGCGTGTCCCTGGCGGTCCACGGGCGGTTAACCTGGCGCGCATGGCGACGGAAGCCCCTGAACCCCCCGTGGACTACGACGTCCACACGACGGCGGGAAAGATCGCGGACCTGGAGCGGCGCCGGTACGAGGCCGTGCACGCCGGGTCGGCGCGTGCCGTGGAGAAGCAGCACGCCAAGGGGAAGATGACGGCGCGGGAGCGGATCGACGCGCTGCTCGACCCGGGCTCGTTCGTCGAGTTCGACGAGATGGCGCGGCACCGGTCCACGAACTTCGGGATGGAGAAGAACCGTCCCTACGGCGACGGCGTCGTCACCGGGTACGGGACGGTCGACGGGCGTCCGGTCGCGGTGTTCTCCCAGGACTTCACCGTGTCGGGCGGGTCGCTCGGCGAGGTGTTCGGCGAGAAGATCTGCAAGGTCATGGACCACGCGATGACGACGGGCTGCCCGGTCGTCGGCATCAACGACTCCGGCGGCGCGCGGATCCAGGAGGGCGTCGTCGCGCTCGGGCTGTACGCGGAGATCTTCAAGCGGAACGTGCACGCGTCGGGCGTGATCCCGCAGATCTCGCTGGTCATGGGGCCGTGCGCGGGCGGCGCCGTGTACTCCCCCGCGATCACCGACTTCATCGTGATGGTCGACCAGACGTCCCACATGTTCATCACCGGACCGGACGTGATCAAGACGGTGACCGGTGAAGAGGTCACGATGGAGGAACTGGGCGGGGCGCGCTCGCACAACTCCCGGTCCGGCGTGGCGCACCACCAGGGGTCGGACGAGGACGACGCGATCGAGTACGTCAAGGCGTTGCTGTCGTACCTGCCGTCCAACAACCTGTCCGACGCTCCCGCGTTCGACGTGCCGGTGGATCCGGAGGAGCTCGTCGACGAGCTCGACACCCTCATTCCCGACTCGCCCAACCAGCCCTACGACATGCACACCGCCATCGAGCACGTGCTGGACGAGGGCGAGTTCCTGGAGGTCCACGAGCAGTACGCGCCGAACATCATCGTCGGGTTCGGACGGGTCGAGGGCCACTCGGTCGGCGTCGTCGCGAACCAGCCGATGCAGTTCGCCGGGACGCTCGACATCGACGCCTCCGAGAAGGCCGCCCGGTTCGTCCGGACGTGCGACGCCTTCAACATCCCGGTGCTGACGTTCGTGGACGTCCCCGGCTTCCTGCCCGGCACCGACCAGGAGTGGAACGGCATCATCCGGCGGGGCGCGAAACTGCTGTACGCCTACGCGGAGGCGACGGTCCCGCTCGTCACGGTCATCACGCGGAAGGCGTACGGCGGCGCGTACGACGTGATGGGGTCCAAGCACCTCGGCGCCGACATCAACCTGGCGTGGCCGACCGCGCAGATCGCGGTGATGGGCGCGCAGGGCGCGGTGAACATCCTGTACCGGCGGGAGCTGGCCGCCTCCGATGATCCGGACACCCGCCGCGCCGAACTGATCACCGAGTACGAGGACACGCTGGCCAACCCGTACGTCGCGGCCGAACGCGGTTACGTCGACAATGTGATCAAGCCGTCCGAGACGCGCGGGCAGGTCGTGCGCGCGCTGCGGGCGCTGCGCGACAAGCGCAAGACGCTGCCCCCGAGGAAACATGGCAACATCCCCCTCTGACCCGCTTCGGGCGGAGCCGAGGGGCTGGGGATCCAGCCCCAGGTGAGAGCATTGAGCCGCTTTGGGACGGAGCCCCCCGGGAGCTGGGGATCCGCCCCCGGATGGGAGCATTGACCCGACGCTCCCAGAAGGCGAGGAAGTCTGGTGACCGCGCAGGACGAACCGTTCCTCCAGATCGTGCGGGGCGACCCGGGGCCGGAGGAGATCGCCGCCCTCGTCGCCGTGCTGACCGCCCGCGCCCGGACGGCCGCCACCGGGAACGACGCCGGGGAGAGTCCCTCGCGGTGGGCCGATCGGTCACGGCTCGTGCGCGCTACGTACGCGAGCGAACCGCGACCGCGCGGCCGCGGAGCGTGGCGGGCGAGCGCCCTGCCGCGCTGACGGACAACCGTCGTTCGCGCCCGGTGACGGTCCCGCACGAATAAGGTGGAAGGCCATGGCCACCTCGGAGTTCGTCCCACAGCCCGCGCGCTACGCCATATTCGTCGACGCGGGATACCTTTACGCGGCCTCCGGGGCCCTGCTGCTCAGTTGCGGGTCCAGGCGGGAGTACCGGGTCGCGGCCGAGAAGCTGATCAAAGCGCTGACCGACCACGCGGACGAACAGCGGCGCGGCGAACTCCTCCGGGTGTACTGGTTCGACGCTGCTCCGAAGCGACAGCCGACGGTTGACCAGCGCGTCATAGCGAACCTTCCGCTGGTGAAGCTGCGCCTTGGAAACCTGAACGCGCAGGGCCAGCAGAAGGGCGTGGACGCGCAGTTGCGCGCCGACCTTGAGGCCCTCGCCCGGCACCGGGCGATCACCGACGCGGTGTTGCTCGCCGGTGACGAGGACATGTTGCCCGCGGTCGAGGCGGCGCAGCGGTACGGGGTGCGCGTCCACCTGTGGGGCGTCGAGCCGACGCACGGGTCGAACCAGGCCGAGTGGCTGGTGTGGGAGTCCGACACGGTCGAGGTGCTGCCCGCCGACTTCCTGCGCCCCTACTTCACGAAGGCGAAGCTGCTGCCCGCGCCCGCGCCGGGCACCGCCGCCGCCGTCCGGGACGCCGCGGCCGCCGCGCAGCGCACGAGCCCCGTCCCGTCCCCGTCGCAGGTGTTCGCGGGACGTCCCCCGGCGGTCAAGCCGGTGCCCGCCGCCGCACGCACCAGCGTGCCCGTCCCCGGCGGCGTGACGCCCGCGACGGTGGCCGCGTCGATGAACTCGGCCGCCGCGGCCGCCGCCGACGGCAAGCTCGGCCCCGACCGCGACCACATGCTGGAGATCGGCGAGCATGTCGCGCAGAAGTGGATCTTCGAGCGCGGCCGGGACAACATCCGTGACCTGCTGCCCGGGCCGATCCTGCCGCCCGTCATCGACAAGGAACTGCTGATCGAGGCGGAGAAGGAGCTCGGCGGGTCGCTGCGCCCCTACCAGGAGGCCCGCACCTGGCTGCGGGACGGTTTCTGGGAGCGCGTCTACCGCGAGTTCGGCATCGGAATCGGCAAGTCCGACTAACGTCGCCGCCCACTCCCATCCACCCCGCGCGCTCCATTCGCCCCGCTGGCCGCACCTGCCCCGCCGCGTCCGTCCCGCCCGCGTTCTGTCGCGTTTCGCGATTGCCCTGACACGGAGAGTCGTGACTCGGTAAGGTCCCCGCCGGGACGGGGGGAGGCCGCGCATGGGGTGTGGGGGACGATCGCGGGCCGCCGCGTTCCGGATCGCCGTGGCTCTCACGCTGTCCGCTGGCGCGGTCGCGGGGTGCGAGTCGTCCGTCCCGTTCTACCCTCCGGGCAAGGGGCCGCGCGACGGCCCGGTCGTCGGGCTCGGGGCCCCGGCGCCGTATCTGCCCGCGCGTCCGGGCGCCCCGCCGACCGCGCCGCTCCCCGAACCCGCGCCCGCGCCCGCGCCCGACCGGCCGGGCGGCGGGAGGCGGGCGCGGCTGTACGTCGCGAAGGGCCGGGTCATCGACATCGTCGACCTCCGCACGCTGCGGATCGTCGGCCACCTGCGCACGGGGATGGTGGCGTCGCAGATCGTGCCGTCCTGGGATCTGCGGCGGTGGTGGGCCGCCGACCGGGCACACGGGGTCCTCGTCCCGGTTTCGGCTGGTGGGCCGGGGCGTCCGGTCTGGGTGACCGGAGCGGTCAGGCTGTATTTCTCCCCGGACGGGCATGACGCGCTGGTCCTGGCCCAGACGCCGAACCGCATCGACGTCCGTGACCGCGCAACGATGCTGCCGAGGGCGTCGGTGCCGCTGCCGTGCCGAGCCGGGCACGCCGGTTTCACGCTGGACGGGTCGACGCTGGTCGCGACCTGCGCGTCCACCGGAACGCTGGTCCGCGTCGACCGCGCCACCCGCCGCGTCACCGGGACGATCCGGCTGCCGCGAGGGGCCAGGCCAGGCGACCTGCGGCTGTCCCCGGACGGCACCGCCTTCCACATCGCCGACCCCGCCACCGGCGGCCTGTGGCTCGTGGACGCCCGCCGGTTCGCGCTGCTCGGTTTCGTGCCGACCGCGCCGGGCGCCCGCGGCCTCGCGATCAGCCGGGACGCGCGGCGGCTGTTCGTCGTGGGCGGCGGTGTCCTCACCGCCGTCGACTTCGCGACCCAGCGGGTCACCTCCCGGGGCCCGCTGCCGGGCCGCGGCTCCCCGGTGCCGGGCGGGGTGTCACCGGACGGGACGGCCCTGTGGCTCGCCGACCCCACCGGTCTCGTCTACGCCGTGTCGACCAGCACGGGCCGCGTCCTGCGCACGTTCAGGATCAGCGGGCGCCCGGTGGGGCTGTGCGTCCACCCGCCGCCGGGCCGGTACTCGCTCGGCGGCACCGGCGTGTACCGGTGACGGACGGACCGGTGGCGGTCAGCGGGAGCCGACGCCGCCCCAGTCCGGGAGAAGCTCCTCCACCAGCGACTCCGTCTGGGGTTGCAGGCGGTCGAACAGCGCGTCGCGGGCGATGCGGCCGCGCATCTCGTCCACGATGACCCGGACCTGCGCGACGTCGCCGGTGGCGTGGGTGGCGCGCAGCAGGTCGCGCCACAGGCCCTCGTCGTCCGGTGCGAGTCGCAGCCCGGCGCGGGCCGCGCTCACCGCGCCGCGCGCGTCGCCCTCGTCCAGCCGGAGCACGACCAGCCGGTGCGCGACGTCGATGACCCGCGCCGACGCCTCGTACTCCAGGACGTGGTCGGCGAGCCACGAGTACCGGCCGCGCGGGCGGCCCGCCAGCAGCGGCCCCCGGACCAGGTCCAGCGCGTACGACATGTAGGCCGTCTCGGACGCGGGCTCGGCCGCCGACCGCCACACCAGCCAGCGGAACACGGCGAGGTCGACCCGCACCTCCGAGCCCAGCCTGATCCGGCCGCGCTCGTCGTAGTACAGGTTCGGGCGGCCCCGCGCGTCCCGGCCGAGCCAGTCCGACACGCGCGCCACGCTGGCGTCACGGACGCCCGCGCTCACCCCGCGCGGCCAGATCGCGCCGGACAGCACCGTCGGGTGGACGCCCTCCGGATGCGCCGCCAGGTACACCAGCAGTTCGGTGCACAGCTCGCGGCGCTCCTCGTCCATCGGGCCCGGCGCCGCCACCTCGATCGGGCCGAGCAGCCGGACGTCGACCGACGACTGCTGCGCGGTCGGCGGCTCCACGCCGCCGTCCAGGTCGGGCAGCCGCACCGACTCGGTTCGGTTCGCCGTTCTGAACAGGTCGAACACGCGGCGGTAGGCGTCGTCGGGGACGAGCTGCGCGTCGACGTCGAAGCCGAGCACCCCGGCGTGCAGGCGCCCGGCGGCGTTCACGTCCCAGGTCCAGGTGGCGCCCTGCACGTCGCCGGGGACCAGGTATCCGGAGGCCATCCGGGTACCGGTGCGGGCGAGGGCGACGAGCCGTTCGGCGTCCCGCTCCGACGGGTGGTCCGCCGCGATCAGGTAGTGCGGCATCCACGCCTCGCCGAACACGCCGCGGCACCGTCCGGTGAGCACCGAGTCGACGCCGGACGCGGCGAGCGCCTGCCGCACCTCCTCGCTGCGTCCCTCCAGCTCGGGCAGCGCGTCGGCGAGCGTCGGGACGGACCTGACCCGGTCCGGCGCGATCTCCGCCAGGGCCTCGCCCAGCTCCCCGTCGAACCCGACGAGCGTGATCCGCATGTGGTCGGACCAGCGGTTGGTGGCCAGCTCGATCGCGATCGCGGACAGCGCCGCCCGGCGAACCTCCTCCGGCCCGCGCAACGCGATCAGCCCGTGCGCCGCCTCCAGGTCGACGAGGATGCGGCCGTTGTCGTTCGTACCGATCGACACCAGACCCGGATAGGGCGCGAGGACGTCGCCGAGGTCGGACGCCTCAAGCGCGGCCAGCGCGTCGCCGTGCAGCCGCCACACCTGCCCGCCGTCGAACGCCTCCCACGGCGCGGGCGGGTTCCGGTCGGCGGGCGCGATCCACAGGTCGAGGCTCCGGCCACGGCCGAGATGCACGCCGTACACGGTCGGCAGCGGACGTCCGCCCGCCGCCATCGACTTCGACAGCTGCCGCAGGCCGAGGTCGAGCAGCTTGGCCGCGTCCTCGTCGGCGCCGAGCCGCAGCGCCCGCTCCGCCGTGGCGGCGTCCCCCTCCGGCCGGACGATCATGTCCCCGAACTCGCGGTCGCGCAGCTGGGCGCGGCGGCGCCGTCCCAGCACGACGAGCAGCCCGGCGGCCAGCAGTGACCCCGCCGCCAGCCCATGCGGCCAGCCGACGTCGAAGCGCCCGGTGTCCTCCTGAACGGCCGACGGCTGCGCGTCCGGCAGCTCCGCCACCGGCCCCTGCGACGGCGGCGCCTCGGTAGCGGGCGCCTCCGGTGCGGGCGCCTGCGTCTCGGGCGCCTTCGGTGCTGGCTGTTGAGACGCGGGCGGTTGCGTCGCGGGCGGCTGGGAGGCGGGCGGCTTCGTCGCGGGCGGGTGAGTGGCAGGTGGCTGCGTCGCGGGCGGATGGGTCGCGGGTGGCTGCGTCGCGGGCGGCTGCGTCGCGGGCGGATGGGTGGCAGGTGGTTGGGAGGCGGGTGGTTGCGTTGCTGGGGGCTTGGACGCGGGGGGTGGGGCGGGTTGTTGTGGTTTTGGTTCGGGTTGCGGTGTGGTCGGGGCGGACTCGGTGGGCTGCTCGGGCTTGTCCGGCTTCTGCGGGGTCTGCGGCGGCTTGGGCTTGGGCTTGGCGGGCGCGTCGTGGACGGCGTGGCCGTAGCGGAAGTAGTCCTTGAGGTCCTTGACCGGGATGACCTTCGCGCCCTTGGCGTCCGCGGGCATCTCCAGGATCCAGCCGGGACGGATCAGGCTGGCGATGGTGAGCCTCGTCCCGTCCGGCTGGATGTGGTCCTTGTTGAGGGAGTAGATCTCCTTGTAGCGGCGCCCCTCCCCCAGGCACTTCTCGGCGATCTCCCACAGGCTCTCGTGGTGGCGTCCCTCCGGCGGATGCACCCGGTAGATCTTGGTGGTGGCGGTGTCCTCCATCAGGGTCTCGGCCACCACCGGCTCGGCGTGGTCGGTCAGAGCCGTGTTCAGCGGCGCGGCCACCGGCCGCGGCTGCGTCTCCGGCGCCTGCGGGGGTGTCTGCGCCTGTGTCTGGGCAGGGGGACGCTGCGTCAGCCCGCCGCCCCCGGCGAACGCCGGAACGATCACGGACGTGGCGCTGAACAGCAGCAACGCGGCCACGACCAGGCGGTGCACCAGTGACTGCGTCCCGCCCGCCAGCGGCACCCGCGCCGGGACGCCGACACCACGGATCCCCGCGTACAGCTCGACGGCCACGCACGCCGCGAGCTGGACCCAGGCGAGCCACACCAGCACAGCCAGGATGTCGATGAGCGAGCCCGGCCCCACGCGCCGCGTCAGGTCGGACGCGGACGGCACGTCGTCCGGCAGCGGCGACCCGAACAGGGTGAGCAGCGCGAACGGGACGCCCACGATCAGCACGGCCAGTGCGACGACGGCGGCGATCCCGGCCAGCACGTCACCCGGGCCGCGCCGCCGGACCCGAACCGGTGTCCTTTGCCCTTGCCGAGTCACCATCAAGCGCCCCTGCCCGCACCACGCCTGGACGTCGCACTCATCGTAGGACTGTTTCCGCTTCGGCTCACGGCTCGTCGCCTCCCGTGACCGGACGCGCGGTCGCGCCGGAGGTCAGCTCGAACTCGCCGAGGCCGGGGATGATGCCGAGCAGCTGCGGCCGGACGCTGATCCGCACGGTCACGGCCACCTGCCGCTCGTCGGCCTCGCACCGGGACCCGGTGACCTCGTCGCGATAGGCGGCGAGCATGTCGCACGCGGCGGCGCGGGCACGGGGCGGGTCGAGGACGGGTTCACCGGTCTGCCGGAGCCGCTCGGTGTCGATCTGGTTGGCGCCCGCGCGGGCGGCCTGCTCGGCCATGTCCGCCGCGCGCTGCCGGGCGTGGATGGCGAGGCCGCCGTCCACCAGCAGCCCGGCCAGCATCAGGACGGCGGGTGTGAACAGCACCGTGTACAGGGCGATCGTGCCCCGGTCGCCGCCCCGGCCCCGATCCCGGCCCCGATCCCGGTCGCCATCCCGGCCCAGGTCCCGGGCCCGGTTTCGATCGCGGTTGGCCGGATCGCGGCGTCGGCTCGGCAGGGTCATGGTTCGTCTCCGGGGTCCGTGCCACGGAACGTGAACGTGTCGATGGGGGCGATCGCGTCGCCCTGGAGTCGTTTGCTGCCGGGCAGTCCGATGAACGACAGGTCGCCGAAGTCCACGTCGCAGGTGATCGTCACGCCGACGCGGCCGCCGGGCCGCCAGTCGGAGACGTCGGTCCGCACGGTCGGGCCGCCCGCGCACCATTCGGTGTCACGCAGCCCGGCGGCGGCGGTCTCGGCGGCGAGGTTCTGCGCGGACGCGGCATTGCGGGCGATGGACGCCGCGCGCACCGCGTCCCGGGCGGCGCCGTCCACCTGGCTCTGCGCGTCGACCATTCGCCCGGCGGCGGACAGGAACAGCAGGAACGCGACGAAGATGGGCGTGACCAGCACCATCTCCAGCGACATCGAGCCCCGGTCGGTCAACGTCACGGCCCGCCTCCGCGCTGGCAGGCGGTGCCGTCGCCGACGTCGGGACGGAAGCATTCGATCGGCCCCCGCGAACGCTGCGAGACGTGGAACCTCATGAACGGGACGACGGACACCGCGTAGCCGCTGACCTCGACCCAGCGTTCGTCGCCGTCCTCGCCCGTGCGGACCTGGAGGCCGTCCAGCAGTTCGGGGCCGATGGCGCGGGCGTCGTCGCGGGCCTTCGTGGACGCCGCGCCCTCCCAGCCGCCGCCGACCGGCGATGTCCGCGCGACCCGCGCGCCGGACTGCGCCGCCGCGAGCGCGACATGACGGGCGTGGAACACCATCGCGAACTGCACGACGACGAACATCAACAACATCAGGACGGGAGTGAGCAGCGCCCACTCCATCGACGACACCCCGGCGTCCGAGCGAAGCCGGAACCGGAGCCGCCGCGTCAGCCGGTGTTGATCGTGTTGGCCTTGTCGGTGACCTTCTTCGTGATGATCGCGCCGATCGTGATCGCGAGCAGCGCCAGGATCGCGGTGATGATCGCCCATTCGATCGCGGACGCGCCCCGGTCGCGTTGCTCCTCGGCACGCAGCCGGGCGAGGCGTACGGCGACCTGGGCGCGCAAATACGCGACGAACGGGTCGTTGAACGGGTTGTGCTGACTCATCGTGGCACCTCCAGAGGGCCGTCTCGGCGGTGTCGGCAGTGCGGTCAGTAGTGGGGTCGGTGGTGGGGACGGGCGTCATGAGGCGAGCACCCGCATCAGGGCCGGGTAGGCCAGGAAGATCAGGAATCCGGCGCACAGGAACAGCTGCGCGACGAGCATCGACTGGGACCGTTCGCCCGCCTTGCCCTCCAGCTCCGACAGCTCCCGGCTGCGCATCGACGCGGCGCGAGCGGCGAGGGACTTGCGGATCTGCGCGCCGTCGTCCTGGACGAGCGCGAGCGCCCCGGCGAGGTCGCGCAGCTCGGCGATGTCGAGTTCTTCGCCGAGCCGTCCAAGCGACTGCCAGGGCGTCTGCCCGGTGATGCGGGAGTTGGCCAGGACGTCGCGGATGCGGTGCATGGCCCAGCCCTCGCCGACGTTGGACGCGGTCATCAGCGCCTCCGGGACGCCGCGTCCGCCCGCGAGGTTCATCGAGACCAGGTCGAGGAACGCGCCGACGACGTGCCGGAAGTCCTGCCTGCGGGCCTGCGCCTCCTGCCGGAGCTGCATGTCGGGAAAGAAGAAGAACAGCACGGCGAACAGCACGCAGAACCAGACGGGCACCGCGACGGACGAGCCGAGTCCGAGCAACGTGAAGTACGCGACGATCAGCGGGATGAACAGCAGCGCGGCGGCGGGCAGCAGGAACTTCGTCGCGAGGAACCCCTCCAGCGACCGTTCGGTGATCGCGAGGTCGGCGCGGACGGACCGCAGCCGCCACCCGCGCGCCTCGTAAAAACGCGCCAGCTCGGTGCCGAGCCTGGAGCGGATCCCGCCGACCTTGTCGAGCGTCGGGGACAGCCGTCCGGCCTGCTGTTCGGCCAGCTCGCGGTGGCGGGTGGCGTCGAGCGCGGCCATCCGGGCGGCGAGGCCGGGACGCTGCGGGAACAGCGCCCGGACGAGCAGGTACAGGCCGAGGCCGACGACGGAGCCCGCCAGCAGCGCGGCGTTCAGTCCGTTCACGGCGCGCCACCGCCCCCCTGCCAACCGGCGACGGTGCTCGGCACCTCGCCGGGCACGCCGGGTTGGGACGCCTTCCGCGATTCGCTGAGGAACCGCCCGGGCAGCTCGTAGTTCGACAGCCGCCGCAGCCACAGGAACGCCGCCCCGTACAACGCGACGACGACGCACAGGACGAGCTGCCCAAGAACGTCGTCATACGGCTCGACGTACGAATGGTTGAACACGGCGAGGGCCAGCGCCGTGCCGACGGACACGGCGACGACGATCCGGACGCTGCGCCGGGTCGAACGGCGGTCGGCCTCCACGCGGCGCCGCATGTCCAGCTCGGCGCGGGCCGAACCGGCGAGCGCGCTCAGCATGTCGCGCAGGCCCGGGCCGCGCAGCTTCGCGTTCAGGATCAACGCGGCGATCACCAGGTCGGCGGACGGGTCGTTCAGGTCGTCGGCGAACCGGCGCAGCGCCTCCGGCATCGGGACGCGGGTGTGCAGCCGGTCCACCAGGTTCCGCAGCGGCTGCTGGAGCGCGGGCGCGGCGGCGCGCTGCGAGGAGGGGATGGCCTGTTCGAGGCCGACGGACCCGGCGATGGTGTCGCGGAGCGACTCCGTCCACGCGGCGAGGCCCTCCAGCCGCGCCATGGCCTTGCGCTCCTCGGCGGCGCCGCCCGCCAGGCCGTTCCAGGCGAGGACGAGCGCGCCGGTGCCCGCGGCGGCGATCGGCCAGCGCGTCACGACCAGGACGGCCACGCCGACGATGACGGCGACGGCGGTGCGGGTCGTGAGCGTCCGGACGAGCTCCTCGCGGCTGTGGCCCCGGACGTGCCGCCGTCCGGGCACGGACCGGGTGGGCAGCCCGCGCAGCGCCGCGACCAGCAGGATCAGCCCGCCGCCCGCGACGGCGCCCGCGACGATGGCGAGCATGACGTCCGGCGTGTACATCACCAGCCTCCGGCGGACGGGTCGTAGCCGTACTCGGCGAGTTCCCCGGCGCACTGGATGGGGGCGGCGGGGACGGCGAACCCGCCGTTGCCGAGCGCGAACACCTCCGACGACAGGACCCGCCCGTCCACGCCCGTGACCTCCCGGACGCTGGACACGAAGCGGCGCAGCCGTCCGCCCGAGGCGTAGTCGTTGCGCTTCTCGATGAACACGACGAAGTCGATCGCGCCCGCGATCAGCATGTGCGTCGC
Organism: Actinomadura meridiana; assembly: GCF_039537545.1. Lineage (NCBI taxonomy): Bacteria > Bacillati > Actinomycetota > Actinomycetes > Streptosporangiales > Thermomonosporaceae > Actinomadura > Actinomadura meridiana. The sequence goes on along the minus strand of NZ_BAABAS010000016.1, from coordinate 145,351 downwards.
CTCGACCGGCAGCCGCTCGTTCGACTGGATCGCGTACGTGGAGACACGGTTGAAGACCTCCACCGACGAGTTCGCGTGGATCGTCGACAGCGACCCGTCGTTGCCCTGCGTCATCGCGTTCAGCATCGTGACGATCTCGTCGCCGAGCACCTCGCCGACGATGACGCGGGACGGGTTCATGCGCAGCGACCGGCGGACCAGCTCCGCCATCGAGATCGCGCCCTGCCCCTCGGGGTTCGGCAGCCGCTGCTCGAACGCGACGCAGTTCGGGTGCAGGTCGGGGAAGGCGTCCAGGCCGAGTTCGAGGGCCCGTTCGACGGTGATGAGCCGTTCGTGCTGCGGGATCTCGTTCGCGACGGCGCGCAGCAGCGTCGTCTTCCCCGCGTTCGTCGCCCCGGCGATCATGATGTTCTTCCGGGCGCGGACGGCGGCGCCGAAGAAGTCGCCGAGTTCCGGCGGGAACGTGCCGTTGCCGACCAGGTCGGCGAGGAACACCTTGCCGAGCCTCGCGCGCCGGATCGACAGCGCGGGACGGACGGTCACGTCCATCACCGCCGACAGCCGCGAACCGTCGGGCAGGCGCAGGTCGAGTTGGGGGTTCGCGGTATCGAACGGTCGCGACGACAGCCCGCTGTAGGCGGCGAGGATCTGGATCAGCTCGACCAGTTCCTCGTCGCTCTCGGCGACCGGCTCACCCATCACCTCGCGGCCGTCGGCGTAGCCGATGAACACGCGGTCGCAGCCGTTGACGTCGATGTTCTCGATCTCCGGGTCCTCCAGCAGGGGCTGGAGGCGGCCGACGCCGAACAGCGCGGCGTGGACTCCGGCGGCGAGCGCCTCCTCCTCGTCCGCGTTCGGCGGACGGCGGCCCGAGGTGATCTCGCCGCGCGCGAACTCCTCCAGGACCTGGCCGATCAGCGCGCGGGCGAACTGCCGTTCGTCCTCCCCGGTCATCGACGGCAGGCCGCTCGCGGCGTCGAGACGGCGCTGCTGCGCCAGCCGGTCGCCGACCTCCTGCCGGAGACGTTTGACGAGACCGTGGTCCATCTACCGCCTCCCCTGCATCGGCGCGGGTGCCTGCTCGGACGCCTGTTCCGGCGATGGCGGCGGCAGCTGTGGCGGCGCGGCGGACGGGATGCGTCCGACCAGGTCACCCGCCGCCTCACGGGCGGAGCGGATCAGAAGCGAACGGTCCAGACGCCCGCCCCAGCGACCCGACAACAGCTCCGCGCCCTTCGGGTCGAGGGCCAGGCCGCCGAGGACGGTCACGTCCGGCGGCCTGCCCTGCGCGACGTCGCCGCCCCGCGCGTCCTGGCCGCGCTGGCGGGCCCCGGCGAGGATGCGGTCGACCTCGGCGATCGAGGCGCGGAAGTCGCGCGGGTCGGCGAGGACGAGCACCCCGACGGGCGGCCCGCCGCGCATGTCCTCGGACAGGGCCATCACACGTTCGCGCAGGTGGGCGACCTGTTCGAGGGTGGCGCGGGTGAGCAGGACGATCAGGTCGGCCTCCCGCAGCAGACCGGTCAGCGGCGTCTCGGCGCCGAGCCGTCCGCAGTCGGCGATCACGTCGACGGGCGCGAGGCCCGCGAACGCGCGGCCGAGCGGGCCCCACAGCCAGGTCATCGCCTGCGCCTGCTCGGCGTTGGTGATCCCGACGAGCACGTCGAGGCCGCCGACGAGCCGCTGGCAGTGCTCGGCGATCTGGTCGGGCCGCAGCCCGCGGCGGGCGGTGGCGGCGAGGCTGAGCAGCCCGCGCGACGGGTTGAGCATCCCGCCGTCCGTGTCGCCGCTCGCGTCGCCGTCGGCGGAGGCGGGCAGCCGGTACACCAGGTCGCCGCCCGCCTGGTCGCACTCCGCGACGAGCACCGGACGCGGCCACACGGCGCCGAGCGCGACCGCCGCCGTCGTGACGCCCGGTGCCCCCTTGTCGGCCGCGAGCGCGATGAGTGCCACCGTCAGTTACCGCCCGTGCCTGTGGGCGCACCGCGTCCGGGAGAAACGGGCACCGTGCCGCCGGGCTGACCGCCCTGCTGTCCTCCAGGCTGACCGCCCTGCTGTCCATCGGGCTGGCCGCCGGGCTGACCGTTCGGCGGGACGGGGTTGGCGGGCGGAGCGGCGGCAGGCGTCGTTCCGGCCGGGAACAGCGCGAGCGCGACCGTCCCGGCGGAGGCCGCCTGCGTCACCAAGGGCGCGTCGGCGGGCGAGACGGCGACGTCCACGCTGGTCTGCTCGGACCGCAGCCGGGTGCCACCGAGCCCGCCGCCGCCACCGTCGTCGCTGCCGACGCCGACCACGATCGCGTCCCGGGACAGGACGGTCCCCGGACGGGGCCCGCCGTTCGTGCCGCCGCCGACCGCGTAGAGCAGGACGTGCCCGCCGACCTCGACGCCGCCGGACGGGAACTGGCCCGGCTTCAGCGCGAGGCCCACGGTGAGACGGCCGCTCGTCGGGGCGTCCAGCGGGCTGATCATGGAGTTGGTCAGCAGCGCGCCCTTGACGAGCGGGACGGCCGCGATGTGCCGCGTCACCTTCGCCCGCTCCGACCAGTCGAGGAACTCGATCCCGGTGTCGCCGACCTGGACCTCTTGGAGCGCCGACGCCGGGATCTGCTGCCCGGCCGCGACCGGCTGCGCGATCCGGATCGCCGACACCCGCTCGCCGCTCGCCATCACCAGGTACGCGCTGGCGAGGGCGCCGCCGAGGATGAGCAGGACCGCGAGCGCGGCCAGCGCCGGTTTGCGTTCGCGGGGGGACGCGGGAAGCCGCTGCCCTCCCGACGTGCCGAGACCGGTACGGCCGAGACCCGCCGAACCCTCGGAGATGGTCGACTGGTTGGTCTTCATCGCGCCCCGCCCTTCTGGGGGGCGCCCCCCAGACCCCCGAATCCTGGACACGACGATCCTCGCTTCGCTGCGGTCATCGTGTCCCACGCGCCCCTTCCGCCGTCCTGTGAACGCCATCCAGTGGACGTCGTCTCAGGAGTGTCCGCATCACCGAGCGCTCCATGCTTACGGGGGCGGCAAGGTCACGTCAATGGATTCGGTGGATTGACATCCTCCCCGCCGTGAAGGGCGGGGATTCCTGGCTCACGTTGGCTGGGGACCAGCGGTCCGCCAGTTCTTACACGATCAGCACCAGCCGGGTAGAGACCAGCCCGGACCAGCATCACACGCGCGGAGTTCTTGTCCCGAGACAAGACGACTCCGCACACGGTGCAGGTGTAGGTACGTTCCGAAAGAGGAAGTGCGTGCTTGGTTCTCGCTCCGCACAACGCGCAGTCCATGGTGGTATGCGCGGGATGCACGAGCCGGATGTCCCGTGCGTGCTTGTGGCCCATCTCGATCAGGGCCGCCTTGGTGGCGCCGATCGCCGCGTCAGCGGCTTTACGTGCCATGGTGGTACGGCTGAGGAATTTCGGCCGGAAGTCCTCGACGGCGACCGCGTCATGATCACGGAGTGGGCAGCGAGTCCCGCTTGCGTTTGATGCGGGGCATCCCGGCGCGCTGCCTCACCGCGAGCCTCGCCTTGATGTCCTTGAGCGCTTTGGCGCGCGCTCTGGCGAAGTCGCGGATGGTCTGCTGCTGCGGCACCGACGCGCCCTCACGCAGCCACGACATCGCGTTGCGGGCTTCGGTCAGCATCACGTCGAGCCGCGCCGGACCACACGTCGCCTTCTCGACGGCGTCTTGGTTGGCGGCGTGGACCTTGCGGGACATGGCCACGCACTCGTTCCACAACCATCGGCAGCGCGCCCACTCGGCCATCAGAGTCGCGCGGGCGGTCGACGACACGCGAAGCCGGTAGGTGTACCGGGCATGCCCGGTATCCCCCGCACCCTTCTCTCGTGTCGCCATGACACCATACTACCACTCGCTGACCACTGGAAGCGCACTACTCTAGGGTCATGGATGAAGAGAAGCGCATCACGCTCCGTCTGCCCGCCGACCTGCACGCGTGGCTGGCCGCTCAGGCCAGGTCCGCTCGCAGGTCCCTCAACTCCGAGATCGTCTACCGGCTGGAGATCGAGCGCGACAACGCCGTGGCGGACGCCGAATCGCCCTGACAGTGACTCGGCTTTCCCTGCCCCACTCCGCAGGAGTCCGATTCCTCTCCGGCTGAAGACCGGAACATCCTCGGAGGAACCCGGTGAAGCGGCCATTATCCGGGCCTACCGCGATGACCTGCGCTTTCGTTGATCACGTGGGCACTTACCATCAGTCACTTTCGTCACTGACCGGAGGCGGCGCCGCGCGCAGCCCCATCACCCGCCCGAGGAGCGTCATGGTGTGGTCGAAGTGGTCGGCGCGTGCGTCGATCACGTCGTTGAACTGGCCGAACAATTCAAAACTGACAGTTCCATACAAACCAGCCCATGCCGTAAGGGCTCGGGCAATCACGTCATCGGGGACGTCCAGCCCCACCATGGTGCGCACGCCACCCAGGGATTCCACCATCGAGGACGGCACCGGCGGCGGGTCGTCGTCCGGCGTCCGGACGGCTCCCGCCGCGTACGCCTCGCTGACGATCCGGGAGAAGACGACCGTGTCGCGCACGGCGGCCGGGACCGTGTCGGTGGGCGCCTCGTACCCGGGGACGGGCGACCCGTACAGGAGCGCATACTCGTGCGGGTGCGCCAACGCCCATTCCCGGACGGCCCGGCAGACGGCGAGCCACCGGCCGAGGAAGTCGTCCGCCCGCCCGCCGTCACGGGACGCGGCGTCGGCGCGCTCGACGGCCTCACCGACCGCGTTGTACCCGTCGATGATGAGCGCGGTGAGCAGATCGTCGCGGCTCGGGAAGTACCGGTAGATCGCCGAGGAGACCATGCCCAGCTCGCGGGCCACCGCGCGCAGCGACAGCCCGGCCGCGCCCGCGTCGCCGAGTTGCCGTCTGGCGACCCGGGTGATCTCCCGCACCAGCTCCGCCCTGACCCGTTCCCGTGCCGTCCGACTCGCGCTCATGCCCCGAGGTTATCAGAGCGCCGAACCGAAACGAGAGCACCGCTCTTGACAAACCCGCTCTCAAAAGAGAGCATTGCTCTCGTCGCAGAGCGGCACACCACCCGCCGAGAGGGATGAGGACCATGGGCAAGCACGTGATCGTCGGAGCCGGGCAGGTCGGCGCGCACCTGGCCGGGAAGCTGCTGGAGCGCGGGCACGACGTCACCGTCGTGACCCGGTCGGGTTCGGGCCCGGACGGAGTCGAGCGCGTCAAGGCCGACGCCGCCGACCGGGCCAGGCTCAGCGAGATCGCCGGGGGCGCCGACGTGCTCTACAACTGCGTCAACCCGCCCTACCCTCGCTGGACGCAGGACTGGCCGCCGATGGCCGCGTCCTTCCTCGGCGCCGCCGAGTCCAGCGGAGCGGTGCTGGTGACGCTCGGCAACCTGTACGTGTACGGGCCGGTGGACGGCCCGATGACCGAGGACCTGCCGCTCACCGCGCCCGGCGTCAAGGGCCAGGTCCGCGCGAAGATGTGGCAGGACGCCCTGGCCGCGCACAAGGAGGGCCGCATCCGGACGACCGAGGTGCGCGGGTCCGACTACTACGGGCCGGGCAGCACCGACCAGTCGTACGTCGGCGAGGTCCGGTTCGTGAAGCCGCTGCTGGCGGGCAAGCGGGTGCAGTACCTGAGCGACCCGTCCGTCCCGCACGCCTGGACGTACCTGCCGGACGTCGCCGAAGCCCTCGCCATCGCCGGGACCGACGAGCGCGCATGGGGACGCCCCTGGCACGTCCCGACCGTCCCGGCCGTGTCCACGAACGAGGTGGGCGAGCGGCTGTGCGAGCTGGCCGGGGCCCCGGCGCCGCGCATATCCGAGGTTCCGCGCTTCCTGTTCAACGCGCTCGGCCTGTTCTCACCGATGGTGAAGGAGTTGCGCGAGACCCGCTACCAGTTCGACAAGCCCTACATCCTGGACTCCTCCGCCTTCGAATCGACGTTCGGGATGGCCCCGACGCCACTGGACGAGGGCCTGCGCGCGGTCATCGCCGACCACCGGGAGCGCGCGGCGCGGGCCGCCGCCTGAGGCGCGGGGTAATTAAGCTGACCCCGTCGCAGGACTTCGGAGGGGCTCGGATGCGGATCTCGTTCACGGCGCTGACCGGCGACGGCCCGCGCGACGTCCTGATGGACGTCGACTCCGACACCACCGTGGACGGCGTCGCCCGCGCGCTGGCCGCGCTGCTCGACGGCCCGGGGCCCCGCTTAACGGGCGGCGCCCCGCTGTGGATCGGCGGGCGGATGCTGGACCCGCAGGCCCTCGCCGTCAAGGAGCTGCGGGACGGCGCGGTCGTCGCGGTGGAGCGCCGTGGCGCGGCCGCCACCGTCCTCGCCGAGCCGACCGGGCTGGTGGAGGTGCGCGTCGTCGGCGGTCCGGCGGCCGGGTCGGTGCACCGCCTCGGCCTCGGGTCCGCCGCGATCGGGTCCGGGCGGGACGTGGACGTCGTGCTGGACGACCCGTCCGTGCCGCCCCACTCGCTGCGCCTCACGGTCGGGCGGGAGACCGTCCAGGTCGAAGCCCCGATCAAGGGCACCGCCGCGCTGGACGGGCAGCCCTTGACCTCGGGCACGATCTGGCCTTCGGGCGCTCTGCTGTCGGTGGGGTCCAGCGTCCTCGCGCTCGCGCCGAGCACCGCGCCCGACGCGCATCTGGAGCCCCTGCCGGACGGCGGCCTCGCCTTCGACCGTCCGTCCCGGCCCGGCGTCGCGCGTCACGTTCGGACGCTGGAGGTTCCCCGTCCCCCGGAACGGGCCCGGCTGTTCGGACGCAGGGCCGCCAAGGACTACGAGCGCCGGGCCGCCGAGTTCGACGCCGAGCTGGAACGGCTGCGCCGGGAGGACGAGGCCGAGCGCCGCGCGCTGCACCCCGACCCGGCCGAGATCCTGCTCACCGCGACCGGGCCCCGGCGGCGGCTGTGGGAGCGTCGCCGCGACGACCCCGACGTCCTGCGCCTGCGGGTGGGGCTCGCCGACCTGCCCGCCCACATCGAGCCGACCGGCGGCACCGTCCGGGTGCCGCCCGCGCGCCTGGTGCCGGTCGTCCTGCCGCTGACCGATCTCGGCGTCGTCGGGCTGACCGGGCCGCGCCACGCGTCCCGCGCGCTGGCCCGCTGGATGGTCGCGCAGGCCGCCGCGCTGCACGGCCCGGGCGACCTCGCGATCATCGTCCTGACCGACGACCCGGCCGCCGGCGACGAGTGGAACTGGGTGCGCTGGCTGCCGCACTGCGCGCCGCGCGAGGGCGAGGAGTGCGTCGCGCTCGTCGGCGCCGACCCCGACTCGGTCGCGCGCCGCGTCACCGAACTGGCGATCAAGGTGACGCAGCGGCGCCGCGCCGACGAGGCGGAGCCGCCCCCGTACAACATCCTGATCGTGCTGGACGGGGCGCGCGCCCTGCGCCGTGTCCCCGGGATGCCGATGCTCCTGGCACGCGGCCCCGAGTTCGGTCTGCACACGATCTGCGTGGACGACGGGCAGAACGGCCTCCCCGAGGAGTGCCGCGCCGTGGCCGCGTGGGACGCGCAGAACCCATCGACTCTCCGTCTGCGCGGCCCTGGTCTCGACGTCCTGGCGCTGGCCGACGGTGTCTCCCCCACTTGGACGGACCGGGTGGCGCGGGCGCTGGCACCCGTCCGAGACGTGCCGCGCGAAGACGCCCCAGGGCCCGTCTCCTCCGATGTGCGGCTTCTCGACCTTCTCGACATGCCCGAGCCGACCGCCGACCACATCCTCCAGTCGTGGGCGCGGACGGGCGGCCGCGCGTCCCACGTCCCCTTCGGCCTCGCCGCCGGACGGCCGTTCGAGATCGACCTGCGGGCGGACGGGCCGCACGTCCTGATCACGGGCGAGCCGGAGCCGCTGCGCACGCTGATCGCGTCCCTGGCGGTCGCGAACCGTCCCGACGAACTGGCGTTCGTCCTCGTCGGCCCCGAGGGCGGCGCCGCGTTCCGGGAGTGCGCCGACCTTCCCCACACGATCGGCACCGTCACCGACCTGGCGGGGCGCGCCGCCGAGCGCGCGCTGGAGTCCCTCGCCGCCGAACTCCGCCGCCGCGAGGAGACCCTCCTCGACGCGGGCGTCAAGGACATCGACGGCTACGACAAGCTGCGCCGGGACGACCCCGTCCTGCCGCCGCTGCCACGTCTCGTCCTCGCCGTCGACGAGACCGCCGCCGAGCCGCCCGGGTTCCCGGTCGACATCGGGCGGCGCGGCGGGCCTCTCGGCGTGCACATGGTCCTGGCGCGGGCCGCCAAGGCTCCCCCAGGACGCTGCCATGTGCGCTCCGGTGAGTCGGCGCCGCAGCCCGTCCAGCCCGCGCGGACCGGGGGGCACCGCCCGGGAACCGGGTCCACCGAGCGCGGCGCCGCCGTCCTGCCGCTGTCGTGGCGGCGCCTCGGCCAGCCGCTGCCCGCCCCGCCGGGAGAGCCCGACGACGACGCGGCCACCGACCTCGGCGTGCTCGTCCAGGCGGTCGGCGAGGCCGTCCGCCGCGCGGGCATCGCCCGGCAGCCGTCGCCGTGGCTGAACCCGCTGCCGGAACGGGTCACGCTGACGCCCCGGATCGCGGCTGGCGGCTCCGTCGTGGACGTCCCGCCGATCCCGTTCGGCGTGACCGACCTGCCGACCGTCCAGTCCCGCGAAGATCTGGCGCTGGACCTAGCGTCCGGCGGCCACCTGTACATCGCCGGGTCGGCCCGGTCGGGCCGCTCGACCGCGCTGCGCACCCTCGCCGGGTCGCTCGCCGCCGCCTGCTCCCCCTACGACGCGCACCTGTACGCGATCGAGAGCGGCGCGAACGCGCTGCTGCCGCTCACGTCCCTGCCGCACTGCGGCGCGGTCGTCACCAGCGACCAGCCCGACCGCTGCGAACGGCTCCTCGCCGCGCTCGCCGCCGAGGTCGAGCGGCGCGGACGGCTCCTCGCCGAGGCGGGTTTCGCGTCGCTCGCCGAACAGCGCGCGGCCGTCGCCGCCACCGACCGGCTTCCCTGGGCTGTCCTTCTCCTGGACGGCTGGGAGGGCTTCCTCAGCGCGTTCGAGCCCCATGACCAGGGCCGCGTCGCCGACCAGGTCGTCCGGTTGCTGCGCGACGGCGCCCCGGTCGGCCTGCGGGCCGTCGTCACCGGCGACCGCTCCGGGCTCGGCGGGCAGCTCTCCACCGCCTTCGACCGCCACCTCATCCTGCGCATGGACGACCCCGACGACTACGGCTACGGCGGCCTGCACGACCGGCAGGTGCCCGCCGCGCTGCCGCCGGGCCGCGCCCTCGAACCGGTCGCGCCGGGAGCGGCGCCGCGCGAGTCGCAGATCGGTCTGCTCGGCGACGACCCGTCCGCCGCCGCACAGGTCGCCGCGTTGCAGGAGATCGCGCGCGGCTGCGCGTCCCGCTACGGGCGGCTGCCCCCGCGCCGGAGCCCCCTGCGGGTGGACGATCTGCCCGTCCGCGTCACCTACCGCGAGGCGATGTCGCTGGGCCGCGCGTTCCTCGCCCCGTCCGCCCTGTGGGCGCTGGTCGGCGTCGGCGGCGACACCCTCGCCCCCGTGGGCATCGACCTGCACCTCGCCGGGCCGGGCTTCGCCGTCGCGGGACCGCCCCGCTCCGGCCGCTCCACGACGCTCCGGACGATCGCCCACTCGCTGCTCGACCCGGCCGTCGGCGGCGGCCTCGTGCCCGTCGTGCTCGTCACGCCGCGCCGCTCACCGCTGCGGCTGCTGTCGGGGCATCCGGGCGTCCTCGGGGTGCTGACGTCCGGGTCAGGCGTGGACGACCTCGCCGAAGCCATCGGCGACGAGCACCGCTACGCCGTCGTCGTGGACGACGCCGGGCTGCTCGACGGGACCGGACTGGACAGTGCCCTGCGCGACATCCTGCGCACCGCCAGAGAGGGCGAGCACGCCGTCGTCATCGGCGGCACCACCGCCGACCTCGGCCGGGGCGGTCGCGGTTTCCTCGCCGAGATCCTCCGGTCCCGCTCGGGCGTCCTGCTGTCGGTGGAGTCGCCGGGAGACGGTGATCTGTTCGGGCTCGACCTGCCCCGGAACGCTCCGCTCGGCGGCCCGACCGGCCGTGGTCTGCTGGTCGCCGCAGGGGTCTCCACCCGAATTCAGGCGGCGCTGCCGCCCCCGGCCGCCTCGGACTGAGATGGGCCGCGCATGAATGCGGGTCCCGACCTCGGGGGGATGGGCCGGGACCCGCGGCACATGGGAGGCCACGGCGAGCGGCGGCCCCGATCTTCTGCCTTTCACCACCGGATGTGGAACGTTTCCATCCGGTAGCCCAAGAATGGCGACAGCTTACGCCCGAACGATCACGTTGATCCAGTGCCACAAGGCGGATCGTCCGCCGTTCGGACCACATTCCGCCCATCCCGGTGTGGCCGGATGTGGCCACACACGGCCTTACTCACGATGCCGCGCATCCCTTGTGACCAGCGCACTTACTGCCCGTCAAGCCGATTTCAGACCCGCTTTTCTCCCCCATTACGGGAGAAACCACTCCGAGTCGGGCGACGGCGGGCGGTCGCCCCCCGGGCCGGGCCCGCCGGGGGCGCTCACCGGACGCGCGCCGGGCCCGCCCGGGACGCTCACCGGACGCGCGTCCCCCGGCCGGACCCTCATGGGCAGGGCCTTACGAAACCGTTGCACGGCGACTATCTAGACTGCGTGAGGTCAAGAAGAGGAGACCCACGTGCGCAAGGTCCTGATCGCCAACCGCGGCGAGATCGCTGTCCGCATAGCCCGCGCCTGCCGCGACGCGGGGCTGGCCAGCGTCGCCGTGTACGCCGAACCCGATCTGGACGCCCTGCACGTGCGGGTGGCGGACGACGCGTTCGCCCTCGGCGGCCGCACCGCCGCCGAGACCTATCTGGACATCGCGAAGCTGCTGAAGATCGCCGCCGAGTCGGGCGCGGACGCCGTCCACCCCGGCTACGGGTTCCTGGCCGAGAACGCCGACTTCGCCACCGCCGTGACCAACGCGGGCCTGACCTGGATCGGTCCGCCGCCCGCCGCGATCACCGCGCTCGGCGACAAGGTGCAGGCCAGGCATATCGCGCAGAAGGTCGGGGCGCCGCTGGTCGCGGGCACCAAGGACCCGGTGTCCGGCGCCGACGAGGTCGTCGCGTTCGCCACCGAAAACGGGCTGCCCATCGCGATCAAGGCCGCGTTCGGCGGCGGCGGTCGCGGCCTGAAGGTCGCCCGGACGCTGGACGAGGTCCCCGAGCTGTACGAGTCGGCCGTCCGCGAGGCCGTGGGCGCGTTCGGACGCGGCGAATGCTTCGTCGAGCGCTACCTCGACAAGCCACGGCACGTGGAGACGCAGTGCCTCGCCGACAAGCACGGCAACGTGGTCGTCGTGTCCACCCGCGACTGCTCGCTGCAACGGCGCCACCAGAAGCTCGTCGAGGAGGCCCCCGCGCCGTACCTGTCGGACGAGCAGGTCGAGCTGCTGTACAGCTCGTCCAAGGCCATCCTCAAGGAGGCCGGGTACGTCGGCGCGGGCACCTGCGAGTTCCTCGTCGGCCAGGACGGGACGATCTCGTTCCTGGAGGTCAACACCCGCCTCCAGGTCGAGCACCCCGTCACCGAGGAGGTCTCGGGGATCGACCTCGTCCGGGAGATGTTCCGCGTCGCCGACGGCGAGGAGCTCGGCTACGGCGACCCCGTCCTGCGCGGCCACTCGATCGAGTTCCGGCTGAACGCCGAGGACGCAGGGCGCGGCTTCCTGCCCGCCGTCGGCACGCTGACCGCGTGGGAGCCGCCGACCGGCCCCGGCGTCCGCCTGGACACCGGCTACGGCGCCGGGCAGACCGTCCCCCAGGAGTTCGACTCCCTGATCGCCAAGCTGATCGTCACGGGCGCCACCCGCCGCCAGGCCGTCGAACGGGCCCGTCGCGCGCTCGCCGAGTTCGTCATCGACGGGATGCCGACCGTCCTGCCGTTCCACCGCGCGGTGCTGGACGACCCGGCGTTCGTCCCGTCCGACGACACGACGCCGTTCTCCGTCCACACCCGGTGGATAGAGACCGAGTTCGACAACCAGATCCCGCCGTTCGAGGCAGCCGCCGCCACCGAGCCCGACGACCGGCCGCGCGAGCACGTCACCGTCGAGGTCGGAGGCCGCCGCATCGAGGTCGTCCTCCCGGCGGGCCTCGGCTCGGCGCAGGCGGCCCCGGCGGCGGCGCGTCCCGCCAAACGGCGCGGCGGGACGAAGGGCGGCGGCCCGCAGGCGTCCGGCGACTCCCTCGTCAGCCCCATGCAGGGCACCATCGTCAAGCTCGTCGTCGAGGACGGCGCGACGGTCGCGGCGGGCGACACCATCGTCGTCCTGGAGGCCATGAAGATGGAGCAGCCGATCACCGCGCACAAGGCCGGGACGCTGACCGGCCTGTCCGCCGAGGTCGGCCAGACCGTCTCCGCGGGCGCCGTCATCTGCGAGATCAAGGACAGCTGACCGGCGGGGAAATCGTCCTCCGGAGGGCGGATTTCGCTGTGACGTGGGCAGACTGGAGGAATGAGCACCGCCCGCACGACCCGCCGAGGCGCCCTCGCGGTGATCGTCGCCCTGCTGATGTTCGCCCTCGTCGCGCCCGCACAGGCCGCGGCGCCCGCACAGGACGCGCGGGCCGACACCGTCGGGCAGATCGCCAAGGGCCTGCTCGACTCGCGCCTCTACGTGACGAGCGAGGCCGGGAACGCACTGTCGCCCGCCGACCAGAACGCGATCAAGACGTCCCTGGGCGGCGACAACGACGCCGACATCCGCGCCGTCGTCGTCAGCAACGGCGTCTCCCGGGCCGAGGTCAGGCAGATGCTCCCGGCCGTCGCGGAGCGCGTCGGCAAGGGCGAGACGTACGTGGCGATCACGGCGGACGGCAGCCGGATGGGCGGCATCTCCAAGAAGCTCGACGAACAGGAGATCAACCAGCTCGTCACCCGCACCAACGGCGAGACGCTGAAGAACCGGCTGATCAAGTTCGGCGACCTGGCGGAGCACAAGGTCGACGACAACGCCAAGTCCAGCGCCACCCGCGGATACGTACTGCTCGGGGCGCTCGTCCTGGTCGTCGCCGCGGTGACGGCCGGTCTCCTCGTCGCCCGCCGCAGGCGCCACGACCGCGAGGCCCGCGAGATGGCCGACCTGAAGTCCGGCGTCCAGGAGGACGTGACGCTCCTCGGCGAGGACATCGCCCGCCTCGATCTCGACGTCATGTCCCCGACCCTCGACCCCGACACCCGCACCGACTACGAACGCGCGATGAACTCCTACGACGACGCCAAGCGGTCGACCGAACGCGCCACGAGACCCCACGACATGCAGTCCGTGACCACCGCGCTGGAAGACGGCCGCTACTACATGACGGCGACCCGAGCCCGTCTCTCCGGCGACCCCGTTCCCGAACGGCGCCCGCCCTGCTTCTTCAACCCGCAGCACGGGCCGTCCGTCGAGGACGTGCTGTGGGCGCCGCCCGGGGGCGTGGGGCGGCTCGTCCCGGCGTGCGCGGCCGACGCTGAGGCCGTCCTGCACGGCACCGACCCGGACGTCCGCATGGTCCCGTCCGGCGGCGGCCGTCGCCCCTACTGGGACGCGGGCCCCGCTTACGCCCCCTACGCGGGCGGCTACTACTACGGCTACGGCGGGTTCGACCTGCTGGGCGGCATGATGGTCGGCACCATGCTCGGCTCGATGATGGGCGGCTGGGGCGACCCGGGCGTGGGCGGCGGCGACATGGGCGGCGGCTGGGACTTCGGCGGAGGCGACTTCGGAGACTTCGGCGGAGGCGGCGACTTCGGCGGCTTCTGACCTGGACGAACCGGCACCACCGCATCGACGCGGCCCCACCATCGGCCCGTCCACCCATCCCCGCGGGCCCGCACCATGCAGACGCCACGCCCGCGACACCCATGGACAACGCCCCGTTCCATGCGATGACCTGGAACTATGACCAGGACACCCGCCTCGGCCCTCTACTGGCGCATCCTCGGCATCAACGGCCTGATCTTCGCGCTCGGAACAGCCGTCCTGGCCGTGGCACCCGTCACGATCTCCTCGTTCGTCCTGCTACGAGAACTCCCCGTCCTGGCAGTCGGCCTGGCGGTGATGATGGCGGCGAACGCACTCCTCCTCCGCGCCAGCCTGGCCCCCCTGGAGGGCCTCACGACCCTCATGGCCCGACTCGACTCCCTCCGCTCCGGGGACCGCCTGGCCACCAGCCGCAACGGCGACCTCTTCCACCTGGTCGACCAGTTCAACGCCATGCTCGACCGCCTCGAAGCCGACCGCAGCACCAGCACCGCCATCGTCCTGGACGCCCAGGAGGCCGAACGCCGCCGCATCGCCCAAGAACTGCACGACGAAATCGGCCAGAGCCTGACCGTCGTCCTCCTGGAACTGAAATCAGTGGTGAACCGGGCCCCAGCCGATGTGGCCGAAGAACTACGCGGCGTTCAGGAGACCGTCCGCTCAAGCCTCGACGAGGTCCGCCATGTAGCCCGCCGCCTACGCCCCGGCGTCCTAGACGACCTGGGCCTGACCAGCGCCCTGACCGCCCTGGCCACAGACTTCTCCGCCACCAGCGGCCCCCGAATAGCCCGCCACATCCAACCCCTGGAGGGCCTGAGCCCGAACGCCGAACTGGTGATCTACCGCATAGCCCAAGAGGGCCTGACCAACGTCTGGCGCCACGCCGCCGCCCAAAACGCAGAACTCTCCCTAACCCAGGCCCCCGACGGTCGCATCACGCTCCGAATCGTCGACGACGGCTCGGGCCCGCCCGCCAAGCCCGGCTCCGGCATCCACGGCATGCAAGAACGCGCCATGCTCATAGGCGCCCACCTGACCATCACCCCAGCCCCCACCGGCGGCACCGGCGGCACCGGCGGCACCGGCGGCACCGAGGTAAAGCTTACCGTCCCCCCTGCGAGCCGCCGAACTGATGTGTGATCTAGATCACAGGTCTGGCCGGGTCCTTGATCTTCCAGCTCGACGATCTTCGGTTTACCTTTAATGAAACTTTGACGAGGTTTACCAGTGAGGTCATGATGCGCTTCTCTGACGATCGGCACCTTTTACGGCTGTCACGGATCATTGACAGAAAGTGGCGTCGTTCTCGGGCTCTTCCTGGCCTGCTGTCATTGGCCTTGGTGACCTCGCTGGTCTCAGCACCAACGGTCCCAGCGCAGGCGGAGGTGAAGCACGAGTTCGGTGTGGAGCAGCCACAGCGGGGCGCGGCATGGTGGATGGACGAACCCACCGGAGACGTCGCCCACGCGATCGGACCGGGCGGATCGGCGAACCCGAACGCCGACCTGGTCTTCAGCGGTGGCGCGACGTTCGGGGAGCCGGGCGACCTCGGCGCGGAGTGGGACGACCTCGCGATCCGGCTGAACGGTTCGGCACAATTCGCTGAGGTGAAGCCGTGGACGGACGCGGAGGGCAAGACGGTCACCCTGGTCGACACCAGCCAGCGGTTCATGTTCTCGACCCGGGTGAGACTCGCCTCCGTTCAAGGCGACCATGTCGCCGCCAGCCAGGCCGCCTCCGACGGAACGGTCTTTGAACTCGGTTGGCTGAACGACAGGTGGACGTTCCGGCATCGCAAGGCCGACGGAACTGTCCTGACCTCAGTCACGCGCGATATGGCGCAGGCAGGGGATGGACAGCCGTGGAGCGCCCACTGGGTTTCGTTGATGGGGGGCTATAACCCGTCCGCCCAGGAGATATGGCTGCGCACCCAAGCCGAGGGAAGCGTCGAGGTGTGCGACCCCGAGGCACCGTGGCTCTGCTCCAACGTGCGGGTCATGGCACCGGAAATCAAAGCGGCCACCACGACCTGGACGCCCGTGCCCGGCTCGGGGCCCCTCATCGTCGGCGCGACGCCCGCCGCCGCGGGCAGGAGCGCCTTCTGGAACGGCTGGGTGGACGAATCCCAACTGTGGTCGCTCGCCCGCACCGACGAAGCCATCCTGAACGTGATCTACAGCGAAAGGGCCAAGCCCGAGTCCGCGACTAAAACGCCGCGAGATTAGGGTTCTATTAGGCCTGTGCGGATTGCGTATTTTGTTAGTTCTAGGCGGTCGCGCATGCCTAGTTTGGATAGGATGTTGGCGCGGTGGCGGTCTACTGTTTTGATGCCGATGGTCAGGGTTTTGGCTATTTGTTTGGAAGAGTAGCCTTCGGCTATTAGTTTGATTATTTCTTCTTCGCGGGGGGTTAGGAGGCGGTCTGGGGTGTCGGTGTCGCGGGAGAGGTATTCGCGGATCAGGGCGGTTACTGCTGCTGGGTAGAGGAAGGGTTCGTCGCGCATGGCGGAGCGGACGGCGTTGAGGAGGTCGCGGTCGGCCACCGATTTGAGGACGTAGCCTGAGGCGCCTGCCTTGAGGGCCTCGAAGAGGTACTGCTCGTTGTCGTACATGGAGAGGATCAGGATTCGGACCGTGGGGTAGCGGCGGGCGATTTCGCGGGCTGCCTGTAGGCCCGTCATGCGGGGCATCGCTATGTCGAGGATCGCCAGGTCGATGCCGCCCTGCGCGCAGGACTCGATGGCCTCGGCGCCGTCGGCGGCCTCTGCCACGACGGTCAGGTCGGGTTCGGCGTCCAGGATCAGGCGTAGGCCCCGGCGCACCAGGGCGTGGTCGTCGGCCAGCAGTATCCGGGTCACCGATCACCTCCGGTCTCGTCCTCCATCGTAGGCTCGGCGGCGGCGAGAGGCTTCGCTGACCTGTAGATACATGGTTTCTCCTGGCGGATATGGGTGGTGGACCCGATATCGGTGTCGGGCGCGTCCGCGAAGACTTGGGGGTGAACGCGGAAAGGGGCGGACGCATGGCACAGCAGCACGGACACCGTCCCCTGCCCACGGCGCGGCGGCCGGTCTGTGACGGGCCGTTTCCCGGCGCCAGGAGGAGGGATCTATTCACCCGAGGAACGTGGCTCTCCGGGGGCCGGAAGGACAGTATGCAAGCGCGGGACATCGCCATACAGGTGCCGACTGTGAGGCTCACCGACTCGATCGCGCACGCGATCCAGGTGATGGCGCTCGGGCGGTTGCCGGGGCTCATCGTGATCGACGCGGAGCAGCGGCCCCGGCTCGTACTGCCGGGGACGCAGGTGTTGCGGCTCGCGGTGCCCGCCGCGTACCAGGACGATCCGGCGCTGACCAGGGCCGTGGACGAGGCGCACGCCGACGTGTTCTGGCACGAGCTGCGGGACCGGACGGTCGGCGACTGCCTCGGCACGCACACTCCCCGCCCCGTCGTCGCGAAGGAGACGGCGACGCTGCTGGAGCTCGCCACGTTGATGGCGCGGCAGCGCAGCCCGCTCGTGGCCGTGGTGGACGGCGCCGGGCTGCTGGCGGGCGCGATCACGCTCGATCGGATGTGGTCCGCACTGGCGTTGACCAGGCCCGACGACTGATTCGTAGAAGGGGCGGGCGGTGACCGCTACGGCGGCGCTCGCCGTTTTCGTCGTCGCCTTCTTCTTCATCGCCACGGAGAAGGTCGACAAGGTCAAGGTCGTCCTGATCGCGGCGGGCGTGCTGACGGTGCTGGGCCTCGCGCCGGGCGCCGAGGTCTTCTTCTCCGAGCACGACGGGATCGACTGGAACGTCATCTTCCTGCTGCTCGGCATGATGGTCATCGTTGGGGTGATCAAAGGGACCGGGCTGTTCGACTATCTGGCGATCTGGGCGGCGAAACGGTCTAAGGGCAGGCCTTATCGGCTGCTGGTGATGTTGATGGCCATTACGGCTGTGGCGTCGCCGTTCCTGGACAACGTCACTACGATTATGTTGGTCGCGCCCGTTACTGTGGTCGTGTGTGATCGGTTGCGGGTTCCGGCGCAGCCTTATCTGATCGCGGAGGTGCTGGCGTCCAATATTGGTGGTGCCGCGACGCTCATTGGGGATCCGCCTAACATCATCATTGGGAGTCGGGCGGGGCTGACGTTCAACGACTTCCTTGTTCACATGACGCCGATCGTGGTCATTGTTTTCGTGGCGTTTGTGCTGTTCTCGCGGGTGTTGTTCCGCAAGTCGTTCACGTATGACGAGCGGTACGCGGCGGAGGTGATGTCGCTGGACGAGCGGAAGGCGATCACCGATCCGGCGTTGCTGTTTCGGTGTTTGGCCGTGCTCGGGCTGGTCGTTGTCGCGTTCTCGCTGCATTCGGTGTTGCACGTCGAGCCGTCGATTGTGGCGCTGGTCGGTGCGGGCGTGATGCTACTGGTGTCGCGAGTTGAGGTGTCCGATGTTCTGAACGAGGTCGAATGGCCCGTGCTGGTCTTCTTCATGGGGCTGTTCGTGATGGTGTCCGCGCTCGGGCACACCGGCGTCATCGAGAGCATCGGCACCTGGGCGGCGGACGCGGTCGGCGACAACTACTTCGCGGCAGCGACGAGCCTGCTGTTCGGGTCGGCGGTGCTCGGGGCCTTCTTCGACAACATCCCCTACGCGGCGACAATGGCGCCGATCGTGGAGGGAATGGCGGAGGGCGCGCCGGACCAGACGACGGCGGACGCGCTTTGGTGGTCGTTCGCTCTCGGTGCCGACTTCGGCGGGAACGGAACGGGCGTCGCGGCCAGTGCCAATGTCGTCGCGCTCGGCATCGCCGCCAAGACGGGGCACCGCATCAGCTTCTGGCAGTTCACCAAGTACGGGATCGTCGTCACGGTGTTCAGCACGCTGATGGCCTGGGCCTACGTGGCGCTGCGCTACTTCTAAAGGCTGGGGTGGTTCTAGTAGGCGTGTTCGGCCATTAGGCGGCGGGACGCTTCGGTGATGCTGCCTGACAAGGACGGGTACACCGCGAATGTCTGGGCCACCTGGTTGACGGTCAGGTGTTGTTGGACGGCCATCGACACGCCCAGGATCAGTTCGCTGGCCCGGGGCGCCACGATGACGCCGCCGAGGACGATGCCCGTGGACGGACGGCAGAACAGCTTCACGAATCCGTCCTCGAAGCCCTGCATCTTGGCGCGCGCGTTCGTGAACAGCGGCAGCATCACCGTCCGGGCGTTGACGTCGCCGGAGTCGACCATCTGCTGCGTCACCCCGACCGCCGCCACCTCGGGGTCGGTGAAGATGTTGGACGCGACCCAGCCGAGCTTCAACGGCTGCACCGCCTCGCCGAGCGCGTGCCACATGGCGATGCGGCCCTGCATCCCGGCGACGGACGCCAGCATCAGCACGCCGGTGCAGTCGCCGGACGCGTAGATATGCGGCACGGACGTCCTCGACACCTTGTCGACCTCGACGAAGCCGCGCGGGTCGCAGCGGACGCCGACGTCCTCCAGGCCGATGCCCCGGGTGTTCGGGATCATCCCGACGGTCATCAGGCAGTGCGTGCCCTCGACCTTCGTGCCGTCCTCCAGTGTGACGATCACGCCGTGGCCGGACCGTTCGACGGCCGCCGCCCGCGACCGTGACATGACGTTCATGCCGCGCCGCAGGAAGACCTCCTGGAGGACGGTCGCGGCGTCGGCGTCCTCGGTCGGCAGGATCCGGTCGCGCGAGGACACCAGCGTCACCCGCGACCCGAGCGACAGGTACGCCCCGGCCAGCTCGACACCGGTCACGCCGGAGCCGACCACGATCAGCTCCTCTGGCAGTTCCGGCAGGTCGTAGAGCTGGCGCCAGTTCAGTATGCGCTCGCCGTCAGGCTCGGCACCGGGCAGCACGCGGGGCGTCGCGCCCGTCGCGATCAGCACGACGTCGGCGTCGATGCGCCGGTCGCCGACCGCGACGACATGCGGTTCGACCAGCCGCGCCGCACCACGGACGATCTTGACGTCCTCGTAGGCGAGCCGTTCGGCCACGTCGAACGACTGGGCGCGGGCGAGGTCCTTCACGCGCTTGTTGACGGTGGCCATGTCGGCCTCCAACGCGCCGACGATGCCGTCCGGACCGCCGTTGAAGCGGATGCCGAGGCCCGCCGACTCCGACATGACCGCGAGGCGGGTCGAGGTGGCGATGAGCGTCTTGGAGGGCACGCAGTCGGTCAGCACGCAGGCGCCGCCGGGGCCGTCCCGTTCGACGACGGTCACGTCCGCGCCGAGCTGTGCCGCGACGAGCGCCGCCTCGTAGCCGCCCGGCCCTCCTCCGATGATCACGATCCGGGTCACATCTTCCATTGTTTCCTATCGTCAGCGATGAAAAGTCCCGTCCGGGGTTCATGTCCGGGGCTCGGTGCCCTCGTTGTGGGCTTCCTCCCGGGTGGCGGGGACGGGTGGCGTAGCCTTGGGCAGCGTGGCACTGTACGCGGCGTACGCCTCCAACATGGATCCCGACCAGATGGCGAGTCGGGCTCCGCACTCGCCCATGCGCGGCACCGGCTGGCTGGCCGGGTGGCGGCTGACCTTCGGCGGGCAGGACAAGGGCTGGGACGGCGCGCTCGCCACCGTCGTCGAGGACGACTTCGAGCAGGTCTTCGTCGTGTACTACGACGTCCCCGCCTGGGACGAGAAGGAACTCGACGCCTGGGAGGGCGCGGCGCTCGGCGTCTACCGCAAGACCAGGGTGCGGGTGCAGACGCTGGACGGCGACGTGCTGTGCTGGATGTACGTCCTGGACGACTACGAGGGCGGGCTGCCGTCCGCGCGATACCTCGGCATCCTCGCGGACGCGGCGGAGAAGGCCGGCGCCCCCGACGACTACGTCAAGGACCTGCGGACCCGTCCGTGCGCCTCCCTCGGCGACTAGTGTCAGCGATGTGAGCATTGACGCCTTCGCGGCGGCGCGGGCCGCCGCCGACGAGTTGCGCGCCCGCACGTCCGTCGACTCCTTCGACGTCGCGCTCGTCATGGGTTCGGGCTGGAGGCCCGCGGCCGACGTGCTGGGCGACCCCGTCGCCGACCTCGCCGTCACCGACCTGCCGGGGTTCTCGCCGCCCGCCGCCGAGGGTCATGCCGGACGCGTCCGGGCCGTGGAGGTCGCCGGACGCCGCGCCCTGGTGTTCCTCGGCCGCACCCACATGTACGAGGGGCACGGGGTCGGCGCGGTCGTGCATCCCGTCCGGACGGCGCTGGCCGCCGGGGTCAAGACGGTCGTGCTGACCAACGCGGCGGGCGGGCTGCGGCCTGAGCGGCAGCAGGTCGGCGACCCGGTGCTGATCTCTGATCACCTCAACCTGTCGGGCGCGAACCCGCTGTTCGGCGCGACGTTCCTTGACCTCACGGAGGCGTACTCGGGGCGGTTGCGGACGCTTGCCAAGGAAGTGGATCCGACGCTCTCCGAGGGTGTCTACGCGGCGTTGCCCGGCCCGTCGTACGAGACGCCCGCCGAGATCCGGATGTTGCGGACGTTCGGCGCCGACATGGTGGGCATGTCGACCGTCCTGGAGACGATCGCGGCCCGGCAGGGCGGCGCCGACGTGCTCGGGATCTCCCTGGTCACCAATATCGCGGCGGGGCTGGCCGAGGAGCCGCTCGACCACGAGGAGGTCCTGGCGGCGGGACGCGCGTCGGCGGGACGCATGGGCGCGCTGCTCGCGACCGTCCTGGCGAAACTGTGAGCGATCTCCGCCGCGCCGCCGAGGAGTGGCTTGCGCAGGACCCCGACCCCGCGACCCGTGCCGAGCTGCGCGACATCCTGGACGACGATCAGGCGCTCGCCGACCGGTTCGGCGCGCGGCTTGAGTTCGGCACGGCCGGGTTGCGGGGCGAGCTGGGCGCCGGACCCAACCGGATGAACCGGGTGACGGTCATGCGGGCGGCGGCCGGGCTCGCGGCCTGCCTGCCGTCCGGCGGCCGGGTCATCGTCGGGTTCGACGCGCGGCACGGGTCGCGGCGGTTCGCGAACGACACGGCGGCCGTGCTCGCCGGGGCGGGGCTGCGGCCCGAGGTGTTCGCCGACCCGGTGCCGACGCCGGTGCTCGCCCACTTCACCAGGGCGTTCGACGACGTCGTGGCGGGCGTGATGGTAACGGCCAGCCACAACCCGCCTCGGGACAACGGCTACAAGGTGTATTGGGCGGACGGGGCGCAGATCGTCCCGCCGACGGACGCGGAGATCTCCGCCGCCATCGACCGTGTGGGACGCGTGGACGCACTGCTGCTCGGGGCGGGATGGCTCGTCCACGATGGTGCGGGTCTTTACCTTGATGCCGTTTCGTCCCTGAACCTCGGTACGCCTGATCCGGGGCTGTCGATCGTCTACACGCCGTTGCACGGGGTCGGACGGGACGTCCTGCTCGCGGCGTTCGAGCGGGCCGGGTTCGCGGCACCGGCCGTCGTCCCCGAGCAGGCCGAGCCCGATCCGGACTTCCCCACCGTCGCGTTCCCGAACCCGGAGGAGCCGGGCGCGCTCGATCTGGCCCTCGCGCTCGCCGCCGACCGGGGCGCCGACCTGGTGATCGCCAACGATCCCGACGCCGACCGATGCGCCGTCGCCGTCCCGGGCCCCGAGGGATGGCGTGTGCTGACCGGGGACGAGGTCGGCGGGCTGCTCGCCGAGCACGTGCTTCGAGAGACGTCCGGGGACGACCGGCTCGTCGTCACGACGATCGTGTCGTCGTCGTTGCTGCGGTCGATCGCGGCGGCGCACGGCGTACGGTTCGCCGAGTCCCTCACCGGTTTCAAGTGGATCATGAAGGCGGGCGGGCCGCCGGATGTGGCCGGGGAGCGTGGCGGGTCGTCCCCCCACAGGAAACCCGATCGGCTCGTGTTCGGGTACGAGGAGGCCCTCGGGTACAGCGTCGGCGACGACCGGGGCGTGCCCGTCGCGGACAAGGACGGCATCGGCGCCGCCCTCGCTGTCGCCGCGCTGGCCGCCGAGGCCCGCCAGGGCGGGCGCACGCTGCTCGACCTGCTCGACGACCAGGCCCGCCGGTATGGGCTGCACGCCACCGCGCAGCTGTCGATCCGGGTGGACGATCTGTCCCTGATCACCGCCGCGATGAACCGGTTGCGCGCCGCTCCCCCGGCGCGGCTGGGCGGGTGCGCGGTCGAGTCGTTCGACGACCTGTCCCACGGCGAGGACGGGTTGCCGCCCACCGACGGGCTGCGGTTCCGTCTGGCAGGAGGCTCGCGGGTGGTCGTCCGACCGTCCGGGACGGAACCCAAGCTCAAGTGCTACCTGGAAGTCGTTCTGCCCGTGGACGGCGACATCGCGGCCGACCGGGCGCGCGCCGCCGCCGACCTGGACGCCCTTCGCGCGGACGTCGCGGCGACCCTCAGCTGACCGCCGCCGCGATCACGACGCCGATCAGCGCGACCAGCGGCACGACCAGCGACGCCAGCGCCGGGATCGACCACGTGATCGTCCCCTTGGAGGGCTTGTCCGCGGCATCCTCCTTCGCCAGGGCGACCTTGTCCGGGGCCCCGGACCTGGTCTTCGGACGCTGCCGCTCGTGAAGGTCGTTCAGCTGCTCGGCGGCGAACGCGGCGGGCGTCCGTCCCGTCAGGTCGAAACCCGGCCCCTTGCTCTGCTCCTTGCGGGTGCGCCGCTCCGCCTTCGCCTGGGCTCGCGGCGACGTCTGGTTCACCCAGGCGCGGGTCACCAGCTCCTCGCCGTCCGGGCCGGCGAACCGGACCGTGACCGCGTTCGTGCCCTCGATCTCGCGGACCGCGCCCCACGGCGCCCACACGTCCCGCAGCGGGTTGCGGATCGTGACCGCGTCGTCGTCCCCGATGATCGCGGGCCGCAGCCCGGCGGTGTAGGCGATGCCGCTGCCGAGCACCAGCAGCGTGCCGATGCCGAGGGCCGTCAGCGAGCGGCTGGCGTTTCCGGTGATGCCGAACACCAGGTCGACGAGGTTGAGCGCGGCGAACGTCAGCCAGGCGTACGCCGCGACACGCGCGCCCGTGGAACGAATGGTCATGGCCCGATCATGCCAGGGGCCGGGTTCCGCTCCACTTCAGCTGCGCGAAACCGGGCTTGATCACCCCGTTGATCAGTTCGAGCCGCTCGGTGAACGGCGCGAACGCCGACTTCATCGCGTTCACCGTGAACCACTGGAGGTCGTCCCACCCGTACCCGAACGCCTCGACGAGCTTCGCGAACTCCTCCGACAGGGTCGTGCCGCTCATCAGCCGGTTGTCGGTGTTGACGGTGACTCGGAAGCTCAGCCGCCGCAGCAGCCCGATCGGATGCTCGGCGATCGACTTTGCCGCGCCCGTCTGGATGTTGGACGTCGGGCACATCTCCAGCGGGATCCGCTTGTCCCTGACGTAGTCGGCGAGCCGTCCGAGCCGCGCCTCGTCGCCCCGCACCTCGATGTCGTCGATGATCCGAACGCCGTGCCCGAGCCGGTCCGCGCCGCACCACTGGATCGCCTGCCAGATCGACGGCAGCCCGAACCCCTCGCCCGCGTGGATGGTGAAGTGCGCGTTCTCCCGCTGGAGGTACTCGAAGGCGTCCAGATGCCTGGTCGGCGGGTATCCGGCCTCGGCGCCCGCGATGTCGAACCCGACGACGCCCGCGTCCCGATACCGGACGGCCAGTTCCGCGATCTCCATGGACCGCGCCTGGTGCCGCATCGCCGTGACCAGCGTCCCGACCCGGATCCCGTGCTCGCGGCCCGCCCGCGCGAACCCGGCCAAAACGGCCTCGACGACCTGGCCCAGCGACAGCCCGTCCCGCAGATGCTGCTCGGGCGCGTACCGGACCTCCGCGTAGACGATCCCGTCCTTCGCGAGGTCCTCACCGCATTCGTAGGCGACGCGCTCCAGCGCCTCGGCCGACTGCATCACCCCGACGGTGTGCGAGAACGTCTCCAGATACCGCTCCAGCGACCCCGAGTCGGCGGCCTCCTCGAACCAGGCCCGCAGGTTGTCCGGATCGGTGGTCGGCAGCTCCCCGTACCCGGACTCGCGCGCCAGCTCGGCGACCGTCCCGGGCCGCACGCCACCGTCCAGATGGTCGTGCAGCAACACCTTCGGCGCACGCCGAATGTCCTCAAGAGTCGGCCGAACAGTCATCCCCCGAACCTACCCCGGCGCTCCATCAGATGAGCCGCAGATACCGCTCCGTCGTGGCGGTGGCGGCTTGGACGGCACCGGCGGTCACGGCCGCGGAGTCTTTGATGCTCCTCCGGCGGAAGACGCGGCGATTGCTCACCGCTTTGAGCCGGGGAGCGGGCGCCGCGAGTCCCGCGTGCAGGACGGTCATGGCCGGGCTCGACTGCTCCCGCGCGATTTCGGACGCCACTTTCTGTAGAGCCACACCGGCTCCGTCCACGAAACCATGCTCGATGAGCGCGGACAGGCCGTCCCTCGCCCGGAGCAGGGTGGTCACGCGCGTCGCGAGGTCGGCGTCTCGGTCACTGGACGAGGAGCCCAGCCACACTGTGGCGACGTCTCCCGCCATCTGGGCCAGACCCAGTCTGAGCCGATCGCTTTCGGCGGCACTGCACGCGTGTGCCAACATGACGCGCAACACCTCGACCTGCTGGGCGACCTCACCGGCGTCGTAACGGGGGCCGCGCTCGACATAGAGACCATCGCCGTCGACCCTGATCTTCGGGACCACTACAAAGCACCGTGGGTCCGTGAGGTCGGCGCCGATCAGCCGTGCGATGTCGCCCAGCACACCGAGGGGGTCACCAAGCTTGATGTACCACGGCGCGAGGCTCCCCCCGACGAACGTGAGAACCAGCTGGTCCGTCTGGGCTTGGAGGAGGACCGCCGTCCCGTACACCTTCCGGGCCCACCGCCGCAGGTCGCGCGGCCGTTGCCCCGGGAGCAGCAGAAGGGCCTCGTCGGCGAACGTGTGCGCGGGATAGTTCCCAATCTTGGCCGGAAAGAACACCCCCTCATGGGTCTCCAACATCATCGGCCGCGAGGGTCGCGGCTTCACCTGGATCACGCCCTCCCGCCCCACCCGACCGGCCGCCCTGACCAGCATTGTCGCCTCGGACCGGTTGTCAGTCGCGGCGGCTATGACCCTGATGAGCTGGTCCCTCTCCCGTGCCTTAGTGGCTGTGCCGCGGATCGTCTCAGCGGCCCAGTCGCCGTTCCTCAGCAGCTCGGCGCCGAGTTGGGCGGGAAGCACGCCGTCGACGCGCAAGAAGTCGAGCGCGGCCCTGATCATCGCTTGGGCCATGACGACGGCGGTGGCCGCGCCGTCCGACCAATCGCGGCGCATCTGGTCGACCAGCGCGCGGACCAGGTCGCCCCCGGGATCGGTTCCAGTGCCGGACCCGGCAGTGACCGCGCAGATCACCGCCGGGTCCGTGGTGACGGCGTGGGCACCTCCCGGTTCGGTGTACATGAATGGGGTGGGTCTCGGGCCGAGAGTTCGGGCGATGCTCGTGGCAAGCCGTACAAAGCCCTCGCGGACGTCGTCCGACGTGGATTGGGCAACCCGCGCCGAGGGCAGCGCCGTGGGCGGTGGCTCGGGGGCGACGCCGAAGGCCGTGTTGCGGGCGAGGGCGATGAGGCCGCCCGCGTTGCGGTTGCGCTGCTGCGGGGTCGGGAGCGACCGCGCGGCCAGACGGGCGTGGAGCCGCCGGTACACCGTCTCCATGTCCAGTAGCTCTGGACCGTTGGGAACACCCTCCGTCAGCGTCGAGATCAGTTCGCCGGTGAACGCCGTGTACCGTTCGCCCAGCGGAGCCAGCGCCTTGCGGGTCGCCGCCGTTGCCGTCAACAGGTGGGAACCGTCCACCACGGCCTGATCGGCGATCTGGGTGGACGCGCTCATGCCGGGGCCCAGGGCCCTGCCGCTGTAGCAGCAGTCCAAGATCACGACCTTGCGGACGGCCTGGGCGCCCGCCTCCAGGACCACGCGGCGCACCGACTCGTAAGGCAGCGCCGTGTAGGAGCGTTCGGGATCTGAGTCGGGGAGCGCCAGGCACAACTCGTCCGAACGCGGATCGGTCAGGCCGTGCCCGGCGTAGTAGACGATCAGCGCGTCCGTGGCCTGCCGGGCCGTCTCCCACAGGACGTCCAGGACCGCCCGAGACGACTGCGGCTGCGAAACCAGGACGCAGTTACTCTCCGGCAGGCCCCACAGCGCCGGGTCGGTGAACACGTCACGCAGGCCGGTCAGGTTCTGCTCGACCGCTGGGAGGGCGTCCAGGGTCTCGTACTGGTGGACGCCGATCAGCACCGCGCGTGAGGCATTCGGGTCGGGCAGCCCTGTCACTCAGCGCCACCCTGGAGGGCCCGTATGACGGCCTCGATCGCCTCAGGTGAGTCGGCGTCGACGGCGACGCGCACGCCCTCGTACTCGATCCACACCACGGTCCCGTTCGACGTCCGGCGGGACCCGATCCAGGACGCGACCGCGACGACGAGGCTGCTCAGCGCGATGCTGTTGCTCAGCACAACGTTGACCAGTTCGAGCGTCGGGCCCATGTCGCCGCGCTGCGTCGGCGCGTCGACGGCCGTGACCTTCGCCTGTCGGCGGACGTCCGGGTCGTCCGTCAGCCACCGATACAGGGACCTCAGTTCCGCCTCGTCCGACGCGTCCCCGATGCTGAGCCGAGCCTGCATGCCGCCGCCTCCCCGTGCCGCCACTACATCAACCGACGTGCGGGCTCTACCGAAGGTTCACATTCCCCGGACAGGGGTCATTTCTTACGTGCGAGGCCCGCGTAGTAGTACGCCGCGTGCGGGTCGGACGGGGGCATGTCGGGACGCCAGGCGGCGAGCGGCACCACCCCAGGATCCAGCAGCGTCGCCCCGCCGAACAGCGTCTCCACCCCGATCCTGTCGCGGCAGACAAGCGTGATCCCGGCGGCGGCCGCGGCGTCGACCGCCGCCGCCACCGCGGGCGGGTCGAAGTCCGCGGTCGGGTGGGAGATCACGACGAGGCTGCCGGGGGCGAGCGCGTCCAGCAGCGTCATCACCCATCGTTCGGGCGCCGAGTCGTCGGTGAAGTACATCAGCACCGCGACCATCGTCAGCGCGACCGGACGGGTCAGATCGAGCGTCCCGGTGAACAGCGGGTCGGCGAGGATGGTGTCCGGATCGGTGAGGTCAGCGTGGATGTAGGCGGTCGCGCCCGCCGGGTCACTGTGCATGAGCGCCCGCGCATGGGCGAGTACCAGTGGGTCGTTGTCGACGTACACGACCCGCGAGGACGGTTCGATCCGCTGCGCGACCTCGTGCAGGTTCGGCGACGTCGGAATGCCCGTGCCGATGTCCAGGAACTGCGTGACGCCCTCGGCGACGACGTGTCGCACGACGCGTTCCATGAACGCCCGGTTGGCGCGCGCCATCAGGGGGAGCGTGGGGATCGCGCGTGTCATCGCGTCCCCGAGTTCCCGGTCGGCGGCGTAGTTGTCCTTGCCGCCGAGCCAGTAGTCGTAGACGCGGGCTTCGTGCGCGACCGCGGTGTTCAGTTCCGGGAGGTTCGCCATGCCCTCGGCCTTCCGGGAGTCCGACTGCCGTGCTTGTCGATCTTCCCATGGCGTGCCACCGAGCGCGTCGTCCGGCCGATCCGTCACCGGGTCAGTCCTTCCGGGCTAGCCCGGCGTAGTAGTACACCTCGTGCGGGTCGGCCGGGGGCGTGTCGGGACGCCAGGCGGCGAGCGGCGCCGCGCCGGGTTCGAGGAGGGTGGCCGCGCCGAACAGGGCCGTGAACTCGTCGCGCGTGCGGGAGACCAGCGGGATCCCGGCCGCGTTCGCTGCGGCGTTGGCGACGGCGACGGCCTCCGGGTCGAAGTCTGCGGTGGGGTGCGAGATCGCGACCTGGCTGCCGGACGGGAGCGAGCCGAGCAGCGTCGCCACCCACCGTTCCGGTCGCCGCTCGGGCGGGAAGTACATGAGCAGCGCGACCACCATCAGCGCGACCGGACGGGTCAGGTCGAGCGTCCCGGGGACCAACGGATCGTTGAGGATCGTCGCCGGGTCGGTGAGATCGCCGTGGACGTAGGCGACACCGGGCACGTCCGCGAGCATGGCCCGCGCCTGCTCGGCGACCAGCGGGTCGTTGTCCACGTAGACGACCCGGACGGACGGGTCGACCCCCTGCGCGATCTCGTGCAGGTTCGGGGACGTCGGGATGCCGCTCCCGATGTCGAGGAACTGGGTGACGCCCGACTCGACCAGGTGCCGGGTCACCCGCTCCATGAAGGACCGGTTGGCACGTGCCATCGCGGGCAGCGTCGGGATGGCGCGGATCATCGCGTCCCCGAGTTCGCGGTCCGCCGGGAAGTTGTCGGTCCCGCCGAGCCAGTAGTCGTACACCCGGGCGGGGTGTGCGACGGAGGTGTCGAACTCCGGGGACGCTGCCATGCGCGGTCCTTTCGTCAAGATCGTTAGCCTCGATCCTCGCACCGGCGGCGTCGCGTCCGGAACGTTCTTGCCCTGTCCGGACACCCTGACCGCCCAGTCGGCTCCCCTGTCACCCCCCGCCAGGCCGCACCGCGCCGGGCCACGCCGTCACGAAGGGAGCGGCGCGGCCCGGACAGTCAGCGGCTCAGGCGTTGGAAGCGGCGGACGGCGAGCGGCAGGAACACCGCCGTCATGACGATCGGCCAGACGACGGCCATCAGCGTCGCGTGCCGCTCGATCCAGGTGTCCCCGACGGCCGCCGGATTGCCGAACAGCTGGCGGCACGCGGTGACGGTTGAGGAGACCGGGTTCCACCGCGCGATGGCGCCCAGCCAGTCCGGCATCAGGGACGGCGCCACGAACGCGCTGGAGATCATCGCGAAGGGGAACGCGACCGCGAACAGGTTCCCGGCCGCCTCCTCGTTCGGCACGAGCAGGCCGAACAGCACACCCACCCAGATCAGCGCGAAACGCAGCAGCAGGAGCAGCGCGAACGCGGCGAGGGTGTCGAACGGGCCGCCGCTGGAGCGCCAGCCGACCGCCAGCGCCGTCAGACCCAGCACGACGAGGTCGAGGGACGCGCCGACCAGGTCGCCGACGCCGCGTCCGGTGACGACGGCAGACGGCGCCATCGGCATCGACAGGAACCGGTCGGTGACGCCGCGCGTGCTGTCGTGCGCGACGGCGTACGCGGTGTTCATGAATCCCATCGCCATCGTCATGCCGAACATGCCCGGCATCAGGAACTCGCGGTAGTCGCCGCCGCCGGGCACCGACATCGCGCTGCCGAACACGTACCCGAACAGCAGCACGGACACGATGGGGAAGCCGAGCTGCCAGGCGATGTTGCTCGGCTGCCGGACGTAGTGGGTGAGGCCGCGCAGGACGATCGTCCAGCAGTCGGCGGCGGCCCAGTACAGGCGCGCGCCGATCCCCTCCTCGGCGGCGTTGGCCTGGGCGTTCACGCTTCCACCTTCTCTTTCGTCACGGTGTCGGGGTTCTCCTGCGCGCGGTGGCCGGTGAGGCGCAGGAACACCTCGTCCAGGGTGGGACGGCGCAGGCCGATGTCGTCGACGGTGATGCCGTCGTCCTGGAGGGTGCGGGCGACCTCGGTCAGCGCGGCGACCCGGTCGGCGACCGGCGCGTGCACCCGCGCGGCCGCCGCGTCGATCTTCGGTTCGGCGGACGAGACGCGCGCCAGCACGGCCGCCGCCGCGGACAGGTCGGCGGTGTCGTGCACCACGACCTCGATGCGGTCGCCGCCGATGACCTGCTTCAGCGACTCGGGCGGGCCGTCCGCGATGACCCTGCCCCGGTCGATGACGGCGATGCGCCCGGCGAGCTGGTCGGCCTCGTCCAGATACTGGGTCGTCAGCAGGACGGTCGTGCCCTGCGCGACGAGCGACCGGACGGAGTCCCAGACCTCG
This sequence comes from Actinomadura meridiana, assembly GCF_039537545.1. NCBI lineage: Bacteria > Bacillati > Actinomycetota > Actinomycetes > Streptosporangiales > Thermomonosporaceae > Actinomadura > Actinomadura meridiana. Next base: position 114,712 of record NZ_BAABAS010000016.1, on the reverse strand, counting down.
CTGCGGCCGCGCGGGTCGAGGCCGGTGGTCGGCTCGTCCAGGAACAGGACGTCCGGCGCGAGGATCATGCTGGCGGCGAGGTCGAGCCGTCGGCGCATCCCGCCGCTGTACTCCTTGAGGCCCTTGTCGGCGGCCTCCAGCAGGTCGAACCGTGCCAGCAGTTCCTCGGCGCGTTCGGCGGCGCGGCGCTTGCCCAGGTGGAACAGGCGGCCGAACATGCGCAGGTTCTGCCGCCCGGTGAGGACCTCGTCGACCGCGGCGTACTGCCCGGCGAGGCCGATGCGGCGGCGCACCTGGCGGGGGCGCGTGGCGACGTCCAGCCCGGCGACCTCGGCACGCCCGCCGTCCAGCCGGACGAGCGTGCTCAGGATGCGCACAGCGGTCGTCTTACCTGCGCCGTTCGGGCCGAGCAGGCCATAGACCGTCCCGCTCGGGACGGCGAGGTCGAAGCCGTCGAGCGCCCGCTTCTTTCCGTACTCCTTGCGGATCCCCTCGGCGAGGATCGCGTTCTCCGGCATGCCGCCTCCCATTTCGCGTATGCCATACGCAAATTAGCGTACAGCATACCCGAAATAAGGGCGGCTCCTCACCGGGCCGGGCGGTAGCGTCATGACGGGCCACCAGGCGGGCGCCGGACATGGGAAGAGCGGACGGACGATGACGACGGAGCACGGCGACGAGCGCGATCTCGGACGCAGCCTGAGACTGCTGTGGGGCGACCGGACCCGCCCGCCCCGGGGCCGTCCACCCGCGCTCGACCTCGGCCGGATCGTCGCCGCCGCCGTGGAGGTCGCCGACGAGCTGGCCGTCACGGAGGGACTGGAGGCGCTGTCGATGCGGAGCATCGCGAACCGCCTGGGCATCGGCACGATGTCGCTGTACCGGTACGTCCCCGGCAAGAGCGAACTGCTGGACCTCATGCTCGACCACGTCGTCGAGCCCCACGAGAGAGACGTGCTCGACGGGCTCGGCTGGCGCGAGATCCTGTCGGCCGACGCGCACGGGCACTGGCGGCTCTGCCTGGACCATCCCTGGTATCCGTTCGTGGACCAGAGCCGTCCGCTGCTCGGCCCCAACTCCCTGCGCGGGCTCGACCAGCTCATTGGCGCGCTGCGCCCGTTCGGGCCGGACGACCGGTCACTGATGATGGTGATCGGCGTCCAGTACGACTACGTGAACGGCGCCGCGCGCGGCCACATCAACGAACGCCGCGCCGTCGCGCGCACCGGCGTGACCAACGAGGAGTTCTGGGCGGAGCAGGCGCCGACACTGGAGAGCGCCCTGCGCGGCGGCGCCTTCCCGACCATGGCCGACCTGGACCCGCACGCCTTCGACTTCTCCCAGGAGCAGCTCTTCGAGTTCGGCCTGAGCCGCCTTCACGAGGGTTTCGCGTCCGTCTTCGACGGGCCCGCCGGACAGGGCCGCGCGGGCGCCGGGTAGCTTCGGCGCCATGGCCGTCATCCACGACACCACCCTCACGCCCGGCAAGCTGGACCTTCTCGCCGCGTGGCTGCCGTCGCGCCCCTGGTACGCGGGCGCCCCGGACGGGCCCGAGCTGGGCAGGGCGGGCGGCTTCCGGCTCGACGACCCGGACGGCGAGGTCGGTATGGAGTTCATGGTGGTCGTGGACACGTCCGGCGGCAGCCCCGTCGCCTACCACGTGCCGCTCTCCTACCGGGGCGCACCACTCGACGGGGCCGACGACGCGCTGGTCGGCACGACCGAACACGGCGTGCTTGGCCGCCGCTGGGTCTACGACGGGACGCGAGACCCGGTCCTCGTCGGGCAGTTCCTCGCTCTCCTCCAAGGCCGCGCCGAAGCGCAGCACCAGACCGAGAGCGACACCCCTGCCCCGTCCGTCACCAGCCATTTCACCGGCGCCGAGATTTCGGACATGGTCGCCCTGACAGCCGCCGAGGACGCCCGGCACGGCACCGACATCACGGTCGAGACCGCGCCGGGCGGCCCGCTGACCATCGGCGTGACGCGCGTCCTCCGCGAGACTCAGCCCGGAGAGGTCGCGGGCCACCTCACCGCCGGTTGGCGTTCACGGGACGGCGTCGAGCGTCGTGGCCCGTTCGCCGTCCTGCGCGCCTGACCCGTCAGCCGCTCCTCGCGTACTCGCCGATGCCCCCGGCGAAGTCGAACACCACGCAGGGTTCGTCGCCGACGACCCACGCGTCATGACCGGGTGTGGCGACGAACACGTCGCCTGGGCCGACCTCTCCTTCTGAGCCGTCCCGCATGCGTATGCGCATCCGTCCTTCGACGACGTAGCCGTTGTGATGCACTTCGCACAGGTCCGTGCCCGCGATCTCCCTGACCGACTCCGTCCAACGCCATCCGGGCTCGAACGTCGCCTTGCCGAACACCAGCCCGGGCAGGTTCACGACCTCAAGGTGTCCCCTGGGGAAGTCGCGCCGGTCGTCGGGCTTCTCGATGCTCTTGATATCCGCCATGACGGCCCCCCTTTCACCATCCTCTCCACGCTCGCACCAGCCCTGACCTGCGTCAAGGCGCCCATGGCCCCGATCTTCGGGCTCCTCTAGCAACTCAGGTTGACAAGGCTTCCCTGTCAACCTAAGTTGCTTATATGTCGGGTATCGAGGTACCCCCTTCGCGGGATTCCGCCGACGCGCTGGCGGCCGTGGTGGCGCTGCGACGGCTGGCCGACCGGCTTGAGGACGCCGCCGTCGAGAACGCCATGCGCGACGGCTGGACGTGGTCGGACGTCGCCGAGGCACTCGGCATCACCCGCCAGGCGGTCCACAAGAAACACGCCAAACGGCTCATCGCCGACGGTGTCGACCTACCGAGGAGACGCTGATGCCGCTGGAGTTCGGAAAGTACGTCAAGACGGTCTTGGAACGCGCGGTCGACGAGGCTCAGGAGGCCGGAGCGGCGACGGTCGAGGCGGAGCACGTGCTGCTGGCCATCGCCGCCGAACCGGATAGCACCGTCCGGGCCCTCCTGGAGTCGGCCGGTCTCGACCACGAGAAGATCCAGGACGCGCTGGACGAGGAATTCGAACGAAGCCTGAGCGCGGCCGGAATCAGCGTCGAGAACAGCGAACTGCCACCACCGCGCAGGTCCGCGAAACGCCCGTCCCGAATGGGTGCCTCCGTGAAGCTGATCCTCGAACGGGGAGTGGTGGAGGCCGAGAGCAAAAGGAACCTACAACCCGCACACCTCCTGCTGGGCGTACTGCAACTCAACGTCGGCACGGTGCCGCGCGCCCTCGCGATGGCAGGCGTCGACCTAGACGACTTCAAGGCGCGGGTGCACAGGTCGCTGACAGACGAGACGGAGCGGCGATGAAGCGTGACAGCGAAGTCGTCCTCAACGTCGAGGGGCTTCGCATGCGTTACGGGACGAACGACGTCCTGCGCGACGTGACCTTCCAGGTCCATCGTGGCGAGGTGGTGACCCTCCTGGGCCCAAATGGCGCAGGCAAAACAACGACCATTGAAATCCTGGAAGGGTTCCGGATGCGATCCGCCGGGCGGGTCGACGTCCTCGGCACCGACCCGGCCCACGGCGACGAGCATTGGCGGGCGCGGCTCGGGGTCGTCCTGCAATCGTGGCGCGACCATCCCAAATGGCGGGTCCGTGAGCTCCTCGCCCACCAGGGTTTCTACTACGCCTGCCATTCCACCGAGCGGATCCGCCGCCCCTGGGACACCGACGACCTGATCGAGCTCGTCGGCCTCTCCGACCACTCCGGCAAGCAGCTCAGAATGCTCTCCGGCGGGCAGCGGCGGCGGCTGGACGTGGCGATCGGCCTGGTCGGCCGCCCCGAGGTGTTGTTCCTCGACGAGCCCACCGCCGGTTTCGATCCGCAGGCCAGACACGACTTCCACACCCTGGTCCGCGACCTCGCCAGCGCGGGCGAGACCACGATCATGCTCACCACCCACGATTTGCCCGAGGCGGAGAAACTCGCCGACCGCATCCTCATCCTCAACGGCGGACGCATCGTCGCCGACGGCACCGCCGAGCAACTCGCCGAGCAGATCGTCGGCGAGGACGAGGTCCGCTGGACGGTCCACGGAGAACGGCACCAGCGCTCGACCCCCGACTCGACCGGTTTCGTCTTCGACCTTTTCAAGAGGCACGGCGAGGCCGTCTCCAACCTGGAGATCCGCGCCTCGTCACTGGAGAACACCTACCTCTCCCTCGTGCACAGCGCCGAATCCGACCGGGAAGAGGCCGTCCGATGACCCCCGCCACGACCACGATCCGCGCGGGCTTCTCCCGCGGCCTGGTCGAACTCCGCCAGGCCTTCAGCGGTTACGACCTGATTTCGCAGATCTTCTGGCCCACGGTGACCTTGCTGGCCGTGTTCTTCCTGCGAAACCATCAGTTCCAGGACACCGATTTCAAGCTGGGCACTCTCATCCTGCCGAGCGTCCTCGGAATGTTCACCGCGTTCGGCATGCTTCTGGTCATCCAGTACCTCACCGCCGAACGCGAGGACGGAACCCTCCTACGCGCGAAAGCCACCCCACACGGGATAAACGCCTACTACATCGGGAAACTCGTCACCACGTCCGGGACCATCCTGGCGTACCTGGCCATCCTCCTCGTCCCCGGCCTCTTCATCGTCGACGACACGAAACTGGGCACCCTGGGGGCATGGCCGACAATGGCCTGGGTCCTTTTCCTGGGCCTGGTGGCGACCCAGTCCATAGGCGCGGCCCTGGGCTCCCTGATCACCAGCCCTCGCGGCGTCGGACTGGCGATCCTCCCGGTCATGGGGCTGATCTCCATTTCCGGCATCTTCTACCCGATCAGCGCGCTGCCCGGCTGGGTCCAATGGATCGCCGAGGTCTTCCCCATCTACTGGCTCGGCCTCGGCATGCGCTCGGCCCTGTTGCCCGACGCGATGGTGGACGTCGAACTCGGCCATTCCTGGCGACACCTGGAGACCCTCGGCGTCCTCGGCGCCTGGGCGCTGGCGGGCGCCGTCCTCGCCCCGCTCCTGCTGAGCCGCACCGCACGCCGCCAGTCGGGCTCCCGCCTGGCCGAATACCGCGAGAAGGCCCTCCAGCGCGTCGGCTGAGAGAAATCGCATCTGAGGAGGCGCGTGGGACAGCTGGACGGTCCGCGCACGATCAGCGACCAGATCATCGACCTGTACGGGCGGCGCGCTACAGCCGTCCACCCTGGTCGGAGACACCACGGCAACTCGCCGACCACCCGGCCAAGCTGGCGGCCGCGAAGCCCGGCTTCACCGCGATCACGGTCCGTGGAAGACGGTCGCGATCACGGGCATCGACAAGCGTCCGGTCGACGGCCCGGTCATCGTCACCGCCCCGACGTCCCACGGAACGGGAGGGGTCGGCCTCGCCGGGGACAGGGCCTACGACGTGCGCAACCACGGCGGGCCCGACCAGGCCGTCTACGCCTACGCGCGCGAGGACCTCGACTTCTGGGAGGACGAGCTGGGCAGGCCGCTGCCCAACGGCGTCTTCGGCGGGAACCTCACCACCACCGGGATCGATGTCAACGGCGCCCGGATCGGCGAGCGGTGGCGGCTGGCCTCCGAAACCGTCCTGGAAGTGAGCTGCGCGCGGATTCCCTGCGCCACCTTCCAGGGATGGCTGGCCGAGAAGGGCTGGATCAAACGGTTCACCCGGACGGCCCGTCCCGGCGCCTACCTGCAGGTGATCGCGGTCCCGGCGGGAGAGCAACAGCTGGAAACTGGTGGATAGCACGCTCCAAATTCTTCAACCTGCGACACGAATGATCGAGGCCAGGAGACGCTTTCCCGAGGCCGATACCGTACTCCACAAATTCATCGATATTAACTCTGCGCAGGCCTGCGACAACTGTCAGTGAAGAGTTATTTGCTGCACGGTAATGGTTTCTGATGCGTCCGTATCCGGGTCTCGCATTGAGTGATCAGTGGATCCATTTCCTAGTGACCCTCGTCACATTGCTGCCGATTTTACAAACCGCTACCTTCGCTGTCAGTCAACAGCTCGCGCAAGAGGAGCCCGAGCGAGAAGAACCCAACGGAGGCAACTGTGAAGAAGCGCAAGATCGCAATCACGACTATCGCCGGAGCGATGGTAGTAAGTTCGTTCGTCGCAGCACCGGCTGCCGAGGCGAGGACCGTGTTCCGTCAGAACTGGAATGGAAGCGCAAAGGAAAGGGCCAGTCAGGACTTCGTGCCCAAGCACAAAAAGATCAAGGTCGGCGGCCACTGCAAGAAGGGCGGATCGGCACGATACTTCTACACGCAGTTAAAGAGGACCAAGGGGAGTAAGAATATCTTCTCGTCGTACAGCTTCCCCTGCACCGGATCCAACCACATGGACAGCCGGTGGGTCGGGGTAGGAAAGGGCACCTCCTACTACCTCAAGTGGTACGGGCAGAAGAAGGATGGCAAGAACGGCTACAAGTCTCCCGGGCAAGGAGTCTTCGCCGCAGCCTAGGAACTGCGAAAAGAACTGAATAGTGGCCGCACCCTGCGTGTCCCGTGTGACGTTGTGGGGTGCGGCCATCCCCTCCCGCCCCGAGGAAGAGGGTACGCCGATGGAGTTCAGGAGAGCCTTAGCCGCAGGAACCGCCGCAGTACTGGTCACCGGCCTCCCGGTGGCCGGATGCTCGACGCTGGGAGGCCGGACCAGCGCCCAGCCTTCTACATTTCGAAGCCAAGTTGCCGCTTCAATAAACGGATCCGCATTTGCCGTCGACTGGCAGGTTGACATCATCCAGAAGGACGGCATTCTCTGCACGCAATCCGTAATACGAAGCATACCGCGATCGTATGACTGTCCCCCGCACACGAACAACGACCCTCCGCTGAACTTTAGCATCGACGGCACCGATGACAGGATTGACTTGATCTTCGGAACCACTGCAGATCGAGTGACCAGCCTTCAGGCGACAACTACGGACGACCAGGTTCTCCATCCAAAATTGAAGAGCGTTGATCGTGTTAAATTCTTCGCCTATGCGGTGAAGAAGGGGACAGCGCTGGATCTTAGTGCTAAGGACTCACGTGGCACCGAAATCGCATCAGGGCACGAGAAGCTCACCGCCAGCGGATAGCCAAGACCGCCACAAAAGGTTATGGTCGACAACACTCTTTGGTTCGCTGGTATGGATCTTAGGTACTTCGGTCATAACTCTGGCCACCTGGAATGCGCTGTCCGGCCCGCAGGGCTTACGCGGGCTCGATGACCTTGAGGTATACCGCGGCGCCATTCAGTCCTTCAGAAGCGGCCACGGCCTGTACACCTTCCAGAGCTCCAGCATCGGCGACGCATTCACCTATCCACCCACAGCAGCCCTGGTCATCATGCCGTTCGCTCTGATTCCCTACACCTGGTCGGCTGTGCTGTGGACGTGCATGTGCATCGCAGGCGCTGTGTCAATCGCATTGATGGTCGGCAGGAGCATCGCCGCCCGGCAGCCACGCGGCACAATTCCGGTAGATGCGATAACGACGAGCGGACTCGCCTTTACAGCCATCGCGGCGAGCGCACCCTTGGCGAGCAATCTACGGTTCGGCCAGATAAGCATTCTGGTGTGCGCCCTGGTCATCGCGGACTTGCTGTGCCTCAGCGGCACCCGTGCGGCCGGTGGCCTGGTCGGCCTCGCCGCCGCGATCAAGTTGACGCCGTTGATCTTCATCCTCTACCTGTGGCTGGCAGGCCGTCGCCGCGCCACTACGGTGGCCATCGCCACCTTTGTCGCCTGCGCCATCGTGGCATGGACGATCGTGCCGCGTGCCAGTGTCGAGTTTTGGTCGTCGGTGGTGTTCGAGGGCGGCACCGTGCACGCGTTCACCTCCAGCGGCAACATCTCCTTGGACGCGCTTCTGCAGCGGCTCGGCGTCCACGGGCAGATCCACACAATGTTATGGATCCCGATCTGCCTCGCCGTGGTCGTTGTGGCGCTTCGCCGCGCCATCCAGGCTGGACACGCAGGAGATGACCTCGGGGCAATGGTCATCGTGGGCGCGGCGAGCCTGGTGGTCTCCCCGATCTCGTGGACTCATCATCAGATCTGGCTGGTGCTGGCGGCCTTCGTGGTGCTGCGGTCGCCCGAACAGCGACTACCCGGGAGATGGACGCTCGTGGCACAGGCCGCATGGACGGGCGCCACCCTGTCGATCATGGTGCTGTCGGCGGCGGAACTGCGGCCATTTCTGGCGATCGCGGTCGCCACGCTCATACCGATTCGGCGGACCGTTCGTGACGGCGCACCTCCTCACGGCGCCCTTCGGCACCTGAGCGAGCTGCGGGGTGCCCTCAAACCAAGTGCTCTGCTTCCAGCCCGCCTCGGTCGGGGCAACCGCGGGAAGTAGACGAAACGCGGATTCTCCCGCGGAAGCCAACTCGCCGGGCCTGGCCGCCATCAGGAACACCCGCCTGGGGCCTGGCTCGGCTCCAGGCGGGTGCATGCCACGTCACAGGCGCAGCAGCCGCACCGCGCATTTGTCAGGACGTGGAGATCTCCCTCACCAGGCGGGACGACCAGGGGCAAAAGTAGAGACCGGGGAGGAAGGCGCCGCCCGCCTCGTCCAGGTGGTCCTCGACGTACGGAATGGTCGCGTCGCAGACCTCGATGGCTTGGTCGAAGAAGTCGACCGTGTCCGGGTTGTAGTGGTAGCTCCAGCGAGGGTTGTAGTTGGCCTGCCTCTTGATGATCCTCCCGACAAGGTGCGACCGCTCGTGGGTCTCGCCGTTGACCAGATCCCGGGCGTGCTGGATCTTTTCCGGGTCGGTGAGCTTGACGACGGCCTCCTCACGGGTGACGTCGGTGAAGACGAAATACGCCGCCGGGTCCGCGCTGGCGGGCTGGGCGGTGGCGAACAGGGCCAGCGGCGCGACGACCGCCACCGCGACGGCCCCGGCGACCGCCTTCAGACACGACTTCACGTGCACGTTTTACCTCCGTGGATTCGGCGGGCCGCGTCATGGCGACCCGACCACCATCTACCCGTCGCGACGATCAAGCTACGCTCCGCGTCCAGTCACGGAATCCACTGCGGGGGGCGTGTCCAACGGGTCACGCGAAGGCGTTTATCGTTCGACAGGTCGGATGCCTGCCCGAGACGGGAGTCAGAGTGGACGCCTCCATCGCACGCGACTTCTGGACAACCCTCGAACCACTGCACGTCGTGACGTACTTCTCGCCGGAATGTCTGGAAGCGAACAAACGGGTCGGCCTCAAGGGCTACTGGATGGGCTATTTCGGAAGCCGTGGCGCCCCGCTCGGCCCCGTCCCCGCCGGTGTGATCGAGGCGTCCTTCTACGGTTTCCGCCCGGCACTCGTCCGTCGGGCGGTGCCGGACGCCTGGCGGTTCGCGTCCCCCGACACCATCCTGAAGACGCGCGGTCCCGCCGCCGCGCAGGTGCTCCGGCGGTTGGCACCGACCATCGACGCGGCGGCGGCAACGGCAGTGCCACAACTCCGCGCGGTGGTCGAGGCCGCGGACGGCTCCGGCCGCGTCCTCTTCTCAGCCAACCGAGACCTGACCCTGCCCGAAGATCCGGTCGAGGCCCTCTGGCAACTGGCGACGGCGCTGCGCGAGCACCGCGGCGACGGACATCTCGCGTTGCTGGCGGCCGAGGGCCTGACCGGCCTGGAGGCCAACGTCCTGGCGTCCGCGGTGGGCAAAGTCCCCGCGGACTATCTGAGGCAGAGCCGGGGCTGGTCACAGGACGAGTGGGACGATGCGACAACCACCCTGGCGACACGCGGTCTGGTGACCGGAGACAAGGCCACCGAAGCGGGCCAGAACCTGAAAGCCGACATCGAAGGCCGCACCAACACCCTGGCCGCGTCCCCGTACGGCGCCCTGGACGACCCGCAGGCCCTCCACCGGCTCCTCGCCCCCTTCGCCCGCGCCGTCGCCACCAGCAACGAGATCCCGTTCCCCAACCCAGTCGGCCTCCCCCGCCCACCCGCGTAACCCCGACCTCTGGACGATCTGTAATTGATCGAATGCTCTCCGTTTACACGGGTATCCGTCCAGGACGGTCCCAGGTGGGGCCGAGTCACAGAACGGAGATCGGCCATGCGCAAGACCCTCACCTTCGCCGTCAGCGCGGCAAGCCTGATCATCGGCATGATGCTCGCCGCGACCCCAGCCCAGGCCGACCCGACACCACCCAAGGACGCCAACTCCCTGATCAGCACCATGACCCTCGGCCAGTGCCAGAACGTCGGCGAGGTAATCGGGATCCCGCTCAACCTCACGTCGGGCCAAATCTGCTGAACGCAGCCGGGTGGCCAGCGGTCGCCGAACTTCGTACGTGCGGCCCCGGCCCCTGGAGATAATCGCGGACACATCCGCTTTCGCCTCCCACAGGAGCCACCGATGTCCATCCGCCGGGTCATGCCCGACATCCGCTCGGAGGCCGTGGAAGAGAGCAAGAACTTCTACGGCCTCCTCGGGTTCGACGAGGTCATGGACCTCGGCTGGGTCGTGACGCTCGCGTCCCCGTCCAACCCCACAGCGCAGGTCACGCTCATGACCCATGACGCGACCGCGCCAGTCGTGCCCGACATGAGCGTAGAAGTAGAAGACGTGGACGCGGTTTACGCGGCCGTCCAGGAGACCGGCGCGGAGATCGTGTACCCCTTGCAGGACGAGGAATGGGGAGTCCGCCGCTTCTTCGTCCGCGACCCCAACGGCAAGGTCGTCAACGTCCTAACCCACCGCTGACAGAGCCAGTCTCCCCCTCACCCACGACGCTCGCCCGAGGCTGCGAGTTGCGCGCGAGTCTCCGGGCACACGTTTCTGGCGTGGCCCCTTCGTAGATGGTTGCGATTCTGCCGTTGGCCGCCGAAATGGACTCGGTCCCGGTGTGCAAGTGCCGCTGGACGACGGCCCCTACGTGATGGCGTCACCAATATGCCTGATATACGACGTATGTTCGCTTTGTAGAGGCACTCCCAGAATCCAGCGGATTCGCCCAAGGCATTCCTAACGATGATCCACGTTCTGGTAAGTTGCCGTTTGAGAGAATTAGGATGTTGAAGACCAGTATGCATGGGAACTTCAGCGTCCGTTCGAAAGGCCGCGAACGCTCCACGTCGGTGCGCTATGAGCGTTCTGCTCGTCGGCGCACTCGGGCTCGCCGCGCTGTCGGGATGCAGTGGTGACAACGACCACCCCGCCGGGCAGCGCGGGGCGACCGAATCGGGCGGACGCGAAGCGACCCGATTCACCGTGGCGGGGACCGGGGACTTCCTCCTGCACGATGTCGTGACCAAGCAGGCCGCCTCGGACGCGCGTGCCAGGGGCGAGGACGGGTTCGACTTCAGTCCGATGCTCGCCCAGCTCAAGCCCGTCATCAGCAAGACGGATCTGGGGGTCTGTCACGTCGAGACGCCATTGGCCCCGCCGTCAGGGCCGTTCCAGGGCTACCCGACGTTCAGCTCACCGCCGCAGATCGTGAACGCGATCCACGGGCTCGGCTACAAGACCTGCTCCACCGCGTCCAACCACTCCCTTGACCAGGGAGAACCGGGGGTGCGCCGCACCATCGACGACCTGGACGAAGCGGACGTCCGGCACACGGGCACGGCCCTCAGCGCGAAAGAGGCGGAGCGGATCAACATCCTGAACGTGAAGGGGGTCAAGGTCGCCCAGCTCTCCTACACGTTCGGGACCAACGGCATTCCGAAGCCCGCCGGAAAACCCTGGATCGTGAACTCCCCCCTGAACCCCGAAAGGATCCTCGCCGACGCCTCCCGCGCCAAGCAGGCAGGCGCCGAAATCGTGATCCTCAGCCTGCACTGGGGCGAGGAATACAAGCACGAGCCGACGTCCGAGCAGCGCGGCCTGGCGAAGACGCTGATGCGCTCGCCCAATGTCGACCTGATCCTCGGCTGCCACGCACACGTCGTCCAGCCCTACGAGAAGATCAACGGCAAATGGGTCGTGTACGGCATGGGGAATGTGGTCGCCAACCCGACCGCCAACACTCAGGCCACCCACGAAGGAATCATCGCGCAGGTCACCTTCACCCGGAACTCCGAAGGCCGGTGGAAGACGCAGCCCTCCTTCGTCCCCACGCTCGTCACGTCCAACCCCATCAGACTCCGCAAGCTGAGCAGCGATTCAGGCAACCAGGCCACCGTGACCCGCACAACCCGAGTCGTACGAAGCCTCGGCTACAACATCCCCCTAGCCCCACCCCAAAACTAGGGGCCTGTGGCCGCCGCAGCGGCTGCTGGCAGCACCGTCAACTATCGGGATGCACGTTCATTATGACGACGGTGTCACCCATAACAAGGTAATGGACAGTGACGTCATCGCGGGTGACGCTGTAGTGGGCGTATTCCAACCCCTCAACGCCGAACGGCTTGGCGTCCGGCGGGACCGGGTCACTCAACAACGACATAATGACCAGTTGGACTGCCGTGCGGTAATTAGGCGCCATACCAGCGATAGTGAGCCGCAGGCTTAGGGGGACGACGAGGCGATCAGGCAAGCCAGTCCCCAGAAGCGACCTGCTCGCCGGTGTAAACCTCGTAACCGGGTGGGGTCTGCCCGGCATCCAGATAGGGCTTGATGCGGTTCATCTCCTGGTCGCCCTGACGGGCGGCGTCCTCGCGACGGAGCCGCTGAAGTTCTTGCCACTCCTGTTCGGTGATCAACACCACCGGGTCCCGACCGTTCTTCGTGATCCGAGGGTGAGCTTGGCAGTGAACCACGGCGGTGTGCATGTCACCGAGACGCTTCCGCGCCTCCTTGATCGGATAGGACTCCATGGTTCACACCCTAGTGCACACTGTGCTCTAGGTGTACACCATGTACATTCGCCTTCAAGTGCGCCTGGACGTCCGAGCCTCCAGGGCTAGACCTCCAGGTCGAGCTCACTCGCCTTCACGCGGCGTGTGAACGCACGCCACTCACCCGCACCGAACGCCAACCTCGGGCCGTCCGGATCCTTGGAATCCCGCACCGCGACCGCAGGGGCGAGCGCCGCGACCTCCACGCAATTGCCGCCCTGACCACCGCTTCGGCTGCTCTTCCGCCACTGCACGTCCGGCATGCCCATGGCTAGACCTCCAAGTCGAACTCGCTCGCCTTCACGCGACGCGCGAACGTCCGCCACTCACCCGCACCGAACGCCAACTTCGGACCGTCCGGATCCTTGGAGTCCCGCACCGCTACCACCTCGTTAAGGCCGACAACCTCTAGGCAGTCACCACCTTGGCCACCGCTGCGGCTGCTCTTGCGCCACTGGGCGTTCGAGACTTCCAGAAAGGTCATTTGTAGTCCTCCAACGCTCGCCTAACGCGGTCCAAGGACGCTGCTGCGGGCAACGCCTCCCCCATCACGAGATGGAAGCGTACCGAAGTGGCTTCAACTCTGTCTGCGCTGTGGACCAACTGTCCCGACCCGGGGGATTCGAGATAAGCGACCTTCTCGCCGTCCGGCATCTCAAGGATCTTGAACGACCCATCAAGCGCGGCCCACGTTACCGAGTCGAAGGGCAGTATCCGAACCTGCACGTTTGAGATGTTGGCCATCACATGAGCTAGGTAGGTGAGCTGCTCACGCATTGCCTCACGCCCCTCCGCAGGACGGTGTAGGGCCGACTCGTCGATCACGAACCACATGCGAGGCGGCCGTGGCCGTTGAAAGACTGCCTGTCGATCGATACGTGCCGCGACAAGACGGTCCAGTTCATCTGGAGTCTGTCCAGCGTCCATGATCGCCCGGGCATACCGTTCCTTCTGGAGGAGTCCTGGGATGACCTGGGCTTCGAAGCCGTATATCGAGGTCGCTTTCGTCTCGCGTGCGACGAACTCCGGGAATCCTGGAGGGAAGGCAGGACGCTTGCCCATCCGTTCGATGTCTTCCGCGATCTCCTGGAAGGACTTGGTCGGGATCTTGAAGTAGGTGTCCAGGTCGATCGCGGACTGGACGGACGGTTTGGTGCCGGTCTCCATCTTCTCGACCCAGGCGGAGGTGCATCCGAGCGCGTCCGCCAGTTGGCGGCGAGACAAACCGGCGGCCTCGCGGTAACCACGCAGAACGACGCCGAAGGTACGGATCAGGGGGTCGCGAGTGTGCGTGCCTGTCTCGGCGGTCATGGGGGCGTCCCTCGCATCTGAGGCGATCTTGGTTGGTGCCTTGTTGTCGTTGCTCTGTAGCGGAACGTAATTCATCTGGGTGACGCTGGTCATGGAAACGGACAGGCGCGACGACCAGGGACTCCGAATGGATACGCGAGCGTGGGACGAGCAGGAGTTGGGGAGGCTGCGGGCCGACTTCGGTGGGTGGCGGATCTGGCGGGCCGTGAAGTCGGACGGGCGGCTCGGTGAGTGGGTCGCCAGCCTGCATGACCCCAGGGTCGGCGTCGAGCCCACGGTGATGCTGCCTACGGCGCGGCTTCTGCGTGAGGCGCTGGTCACGCAGGCTGAGAGGGCCTGTCGCCGGTGACCAACGGCGGTGGCCTTTCGGTCACCGCCTCTGAGCACGGCGCGGCCGGTGGGCGTCCCCCCAGCTCACCGGTCGCGCCGTCCACTACGGCAAGCGAGGTGAGGATGATGGGCCATGGCAGGCACGCCGTGGGCGGTGTCATGGTGAGGCCGCGCAATGAGCGGCGGGTCCACCTGGATGCGCTGCGGGACGCCGTGAGAGAACGGGAAGAACTGGAGTGTGGGCTGGTCGAGCGGCGCGGGGTGGCGTGGGTGAGCGTCGTCCGGGTCGGGTCGCGGCGGCTGGTGGAGGTCGGGTGCGACTTCGTCCGCGCGGGATGGTGGTTCACCTGGAGCGACGGGCGGCCGATCGCGCCGGTTGAGAACGTTCAGGCCGTTGTCGGAGTGCTCGTCCGGGAGTTGGCGGACGGGTGAAAGGGACGGCCCCGTCGAGGGGGCGGGGCCGTCCCTTCGGTCAGTGGCCCCGGCGCAGGGACTGGAGTTGTTGGGTGTGGCCGGGCAATTCTGATTCGGCGAGGCCGTTGATGATGTCCCTTAGCGGCATGGGCCGGTCGACCAGGAGTTCGTCGTTCGACAGAAGCCGGGCCGGGATGAGGGTGTTGAGTTCCTCTTCGCTGAGTGTTGGTCCGACCAGTGCGCACAGGGCGTCCGACTGGTGGCGGATGCGGTCTTGGAGGCCCTTGTTGCCGCCCGCGAGGGCGATGGTGTTGTTGAGGGTCCAGGTGTCCTGGGATAGGCGGTTGTCGTAGGTGGTGATCGCTCCTGCGGTGACCGAGGCGACGGTGGCGATGGTGGCGGCGTTGATGATGCTGACGTGCGCCAGGATCTGGTCGGCGTTCCATTCGCCGGGCGGCGGGACGCGGTCGGAGCCCACGGTCGCGGCGGCGTCCAGCAGGGTTTGGTAAGCGTCTCTGAGCATGTGGTCCCCCTCTCAGGTGTTCGTGGTGGACATTTCCCAGGGGGCCTGCGGGAGGACGTCGCCGGTTTCGAGTAGCGACTTGAGGTTGGCCAGGACGGCGGGCCACCCGTCCGAGATTCCGTTGCGCATTTCCACGTTGGGCAGGTTCTCGTGGGTCACGGTCAGGCGGACGATGTCCTGGTGCGGCTCGACGAGGAAGGTGACGACGGACGGGTCCCTCGGCGGTTCGGTGTCCGGGGTGTCCTCGAAGGTGATGACCAGGCGCTCCGGAGGCTCGGCCTTGAGCACCTTGCCGACGACGTCGACGGCGTCCGATCCGTCGACCCTGCGGTGCTCCCAGGACGAGCCGGGCTGCCAGTCCGAGATGTTGGCGTGTCCCCAGTAGCGGGCCGTCAGGTCGGCGTCCGTGAGGGCGTGCCACACCTGTTCGGCGCTCGCGCGGATGTAGGTGACGTAGACGTAGCTCGGTATGGATGTCATGGCGTACTCCTCTGCCTTGCTCTTGATCGCACTGATCACTTGTAGGCGGGGCTGGTCGAACACCGAGATCCAGCGTTCCTCGATCTCGTGGATCGGCACCGGATTGAGGTAGTGCAGGCGCTCGCGTCCCCGCCGGACGACGGTCACCAGGTCGGCCCGCACCAGGACGTCGAGATGTTGCGTCGCCGACTGGCGCGCCATCTCCAGGCGTTCGCACAGCTCGCTCAGCGTCTGGCCGTTGTGCTCCCGCAGCCGGTCGAGCAGGAGCCGCCGGGTCGGGTCGGCCAGCGCCTTGAAGACCGAATCCATCTCGCTCACGTCCTCATTATGCAGGTGTTTGCCTGCATAATGTCAAGTGGGCGTCCTACCTGGGGAAACGACGACGGCCCCGCCCGGGAGGGGCGGGGCCGTCGGTTCGGTGGATCAGTGTGCGAGGGGGAGGGTGAGGGTGCTGCCGTGGAGGTCGACCTTGACCTTGGTGCCCGCCGGGTAGCGGAGCGTGTAGGCGTGGTCGGTGGCCAGGAGCATCAGGCCGATGCGGTGGCCCTTCTTGAAGACGTAGTCGTACGGCTGCATCGGCCAGGAGAACGTGTAGTCCTTGCCGGGCTTGACCGGTGTGCTGTGCCACAGGGAGTCGCGGTTGCGGATGTCCATCCAGCCGCGGGTCACGATCTTGAAGGGGGTGACCCCGGTGGTGTACTTGCGGACGGCGCGGCAGCCCTTGTCAGTCGGGATCGAGTCGCCGTAGCACCACTGCTCGGACGTCGGCGCGTAACCGGTGATGCGCTCGTCAGTGCCGTAGTCGACCAGGATGGCCGACAGGTACGGCGACTTGCCGTCGACGGAGGCGCGGACCTTGATCTTGGCCGTGCCGCTGAGCTTCATCGACTGCTTGAGCTCGGGCGTGAGGTAGATCAGGCGGTTCGGGTCCGACGTGTCGGGAGTGGTCGCCAGCTCCTCGGCCTTGCGGGACGGGTCGTCCACGAGCTGCTGGGTGCCGTGGCCGCGCTGGCCGAGGCCGTCTGCGCTCAGGCCGAGGCGGACGGGACGCGCGGACGAGTCGGGCCAGTCGCGGTGAGTTTCCCAGTTGCCCGGGGTGCGCTCCAGGTCGACGCGGGGTTCCCGCATGATGTCGTTGCGGACGTTGTACAGCTCGTGCGCGAACCACTTGTTCAGCGCTTCGAGCCACGCGCCTTGGCGAACGTCCAGCGGGTCGTCATGGGCGGCCTGGTGTATCCAGAGTTTCCGGTCCACCCCGGCCTTCTTGAGACCGTCCCAGAGGGCCGCCATCTGGATCGGCTTGACGTTCCAGTCGGCGAGGCCGCTCGTCATGAATACGCTGGTGCGGAAACGCGGCGCGCTCTTGGCGAAGTTTCGTTCGTCCCAGGCGCGGTTGTAGTCGCCGGTGACGCGGTCCATCTTCTTCTCAAGGCCGTGCATGACGGGCGCGCAGATCGCCGGGTTCTTCCGGGACAGGACGACCTTGGCGTGCAGGTCGAGGTCCTCGCCCTCGAAGCCGTCCGGGGCGATGACGCCGCCGTTGTCGCGGTACTCCTCGTACCAGCTGGAAACACCGGAAACAGAGACGATGGTCTTGAGGTTGCGGACGCGGGTCGCGGCGGCCGCGAGGGGCAGGGTGCCGTCGTACGACTTGCCCGCCATCGCGACGTTCCCGGTCGACCAGCTCGCGCTGATCTTCTTGCCGTCGGCGTCGTACGCGGTGCCGTGACCGCCGAGCCATTCGATGACGGACTTCATGCCCTGGGCCTCGTTCTGGCCCACGGCGGTCGGACAGCCGTCGGAGTCACCGGTGCCGAGCGTGTCGACCGCCAGGAAGGCGTAGCCCCGGGACACGAAGTAATTGTCGTAGTACGGGAAGGCGTAGTTCGGCGGTGCGGGCTGGGCCGCCGGGATCGGGTACGGCGCCAGGCGCGGGTAGTCGGTGACGTCGGCCGGGTGGTACGGCGCGTCCTGGAAGCCCGCGAAGTAGGGGCTGGCCTCGATGATGGAGGCCACCTTGAGACGGCCGTTCGTCTCCTTCGGACGGGTGACGTACGCGGACACGCGGTCGCGCTTGCCATCCCCGTCACTGTCGACGTTCGTCTCGACGAACACCTTCTCGCGCACGGCGTCCTTGAAGGAGAACGTCGGTTGTGTCTTGCCGTCCTTCACGACGATGTGAGGACGTGCCGCGTCGGCGTGGGCGGGCAGACCGGCGGCCAGGAGGGCCGCCATGCTCGCCAGTGCCGCGACGGGCAGGAGTGAGGATCTCAACTACCGCTCCCTGTTCATGGAAACAAGCTTGATCAGCTTGGAGACCCTCCCGAACACGCGTCAACGGTTATTGTTAACAAACCTTGTGGTCAGGCAGGTGGCGGCGCGTAGCGGAGGCCGAGCGTTCTGGGCGCCCGGCAAGCGCGGGCCGCACTGACCTAGCGGGAGATCCGGTCGATGATCAGCGGGTGGAGGGACGGGGCCGCGCCGCCGATCTCGTAGGCGCCGTCCAGGGATTCCAGGGCGCGGGGCAGGCGGGTCTCGTCGTCGGCGTGGAGGGTCAGCAGCGGCTGGCCCTCGGTCACGGTGTCGCCCGGCTTCGCGTGGCAGATGATTCCCGCCGCGAACGAGACCGGGTCCTCCTTGCGGGCCCGGCCCGCGCCGAGGCGCCAGGCGGCCACGCCGACGCCGTAGGCGTCCAGGCTGGTCAGGGTGCCGGACGACGGCGCGACGACCGTGTGCGTCTCGCGGGCCGTGGGGAGCGGCGCGTCGGGGTCGCCGCCCTGCGCGGTGATCATGCGGCGCCAGACGTCCATGGCCGAGCCGTCCGCCAGGGCGTCGGCCGGGTCCCGGGACGTCAGACCGGCGGCGTCGAGCATCTCCCGGGCCAGCGTCACCGTCAGCTCCACCACGTCGGACGGCCCGCCCCCGGCGAGCACCTCGACCGACTCGGCGACCTCGACGGCGTTGCCGACCGCGTTGCCGAGCGGACGGTCCATCGCGGTGAGCAGCGCGGTGGTGCGCACGCCGTGGTCGGTGCCGATCGCGACCATCGTCTCGGCCAGCTCACGGGCGTTCTGAACGGTCTTCATGAACGCGCCGGAGCCCACCTTGACGTCCAGAACGAGCGCGCCCGTGCCCTCCGCGATCTTCTTCGACATGATCGACGAGGCGATCAGCGGGATCGACTCGACGGTGCCCGTCACGTCCCGCAGGGCGTAGAGCTTGCGGTCGGCGGGAGCGAGGCCGCCGCCCGCCGCGCAGACCACCGCACCGGCCGCGCGCAGCACGTCCAGCATCTCGGCGTTCGACAGCGACGCCCGCCACCCCGGGATCGACTCCAGCTTGTCCAGGGTGCCGCCGGTGTGGCCGAGGCCGCGGCCCGACAGCTGCGGGACGGCCGCGCCGCACGCCGCCACCAGCGGCGACAGCGGCAACGTGATCTTGTCGCCGACGCCGCCGGTGGAGTGCTTGTCGGTGGTCGGACGATCCAGTCCCGACCAGTCCATCCGCTCGCCGGAGCGGACCATCGCGTCCGTCCAGCGGGCCACCTCGGGACGGGTCATGCCGTTCAGCAGGATCGCCATCGCCAGCGCCGCCATCTGCTCCTCGGCGATCGCGCCGCGCGTGTAGGCGTCCACGGCCCAGTCGATCTGGTCGGGCGTGAGGGCGGCGCCGTCCCGCTTCGCGCGGATGACGTCTATGGCGTCCACGTGATCCTTTCAGGCTCTGGTGACGAGGTCGTCGGGACCGAAGGCGTCCGGCAGGACGTCCGACATGGGCAGGATGCCGTTCGTCGTCTCGATCAGGATGGCGGCGCCGCCGTGCTCCCACAGGAGCTGGCGGCAGCGGCCGCACGGCATCAGCGTGTTGCCGTGCCGGTCGACGACCACCACCGCGACGAGCCGGGGGTCGTCCGACTTTCCGGGGCCGTGGAGGGCGGACACGACGCCGCACTCCGCGCACAGGGCGACCCCGTACGCGGCGTTCTCGACGTTGCATCCGCTGATGATCCGGCCGTCGTCCACCAGGGCGGCGGCGCCGACCGGGAAGCCGGAGTACGGACAGTACGCGCGCTTCATCGCCTCCCGCGCGGCGTCGCGCAGGGCAGGCCAGTCGATCTCCATGGCCCTATCGTGCCTCACCGCGCCGATATCGGAGGCCGTCCGCGGCGGGCATGCGGAGGCGCTGGCTGGCGAGGGCCAGGACGAGAAGCGTCGTCAGATGCGGGGTGAACGAGACCAGTTCCCCGGCGACGGTGTCGCTCATCAGGAACCATGCGAGAAGCGCGGCGGCGGTCACGAGCGACAGGACGGCGCCGACCACCGCGTAGTTCATGTCGCGGCGCGCGAGATCGGTGACCGCGTCCGGCCGCAACCGGTCCGGACGCGACCGGTTCGCCCGCGCCGCCTGCCAGCCCGCGACGCCGATGAGCAGGATCGCGACGAACAGCAGCAGCGCGTGGACGGACTCGCCGCCGCCGCGCACGTTCATCGCGTCGGTGTAGCCGAACAGCAGCGAGCCCGCGGCGAGGCCGCCGGGACGCCAGTTACCGAAGATCATCGCGGCCAGGCCGATGAAGCCCCGGCCGTTGGTCTGGCCGTCCTGGTACAGCGAACCGGCGACGGTGACGATGAACGCGCCCGCCAGGCCGGAGAGCCCGCCGGAGATGATGACGGCCGCGTACTTCATCCGGTACACGTGCACGCCGAGGGACTCGGCGGCGTACGGGTCCTCACCGCAGGACCGGATGCGCAGGCCGAACGACGTGCGCCACAGGATCAGGAAGCTGAGCGGCGCCAGTAGCAGCGCGACGAGCGTCAGCAGCGACATGTCGCTGGTCAGGCCGCGCGCGATGCCCGCGACGTCCGACAGCAGGAACCAGTGGTGGCGCTCCAGCGAGCCGAGCCAGTCGGGGCTCTGCCAGCCGCCGATCTTCCCGCCGGACAGCACCGGCAGCGTCAACGTCATGATCGAGTCGACCGGCGGCGACTGGCGCGGGCCGCCGCCGAGCGCCTTCGCCTCGCCCGTGTCGAAGATCAGCCCGGCCAGGAACTGCGTCAGCCCCAGGCCGAGGATGTTGATCGCGACACCGGACACGATGTGGTCGACGCCGAACGACACCGTCGCGACCGCGTGCACCAGGCCGCCGAGCGCGCCGCCGAGGATGCCCGCGAGGACGCCGATCCAGGGGCCCCACTGGTAGCCGGCCCACGCGCCCGTCCAGGTCCCGAGGATCATCATGCCCTCAAGCCCGATGTTGATCACGCCGGAGCGCTCCGACCACAGCCCGCCGAGGCCCGCCAGGAAGATCGGCACGGCGAGGCGGAGGGACGCGCTGACCGTTCCGCTGGACGTCACCGGGTTCGCGTCGTCGACCACCCGGACGAGGGACAGCAGAACGAGCAGCCCGGACGCGATCAGCAGGTAGTGCGGCCAGCGCAGCCCGCGCTTGCCGCTCGCGGCCTTCTCGGCGGGGGCCGTCCCGGTCACGGTGGTCATGACGCGCTCCCGGAGGCCTCACGGGCCAGATCGTGGCCGGTGGCGAGTTCGGCGGCGACGGCCCGCTGTTGCAACCGGATCTCCCAGCGCCGGACGAGTTCGTACACGATGACGACGGTCAGCACGACCACGCCCTGCATCACCGCGACGATCTCCTTCGGCACGTCGACGTCCTGGAGGATGTCGGAGGTCTGGTCGAGGAACGCGAACAGCAGCGCGGCGAGCGCGATCCCGACCGGATGGTTGCGGCCGAGCAGGGCGACCGTGATCCCGGTGAAGCCGAGGCCCGCCGGGAAGTTCAGCGAGTACTCGTAGGACGCGCCGAGCAGCTCCGGCATGCCGATCAGCCCGGCCACCACCCCGGACAGCACCATCGTGTAGACGATCATGCGGCGGGCGTTGACGCCGCTCGCCTGCGCGGCCGACAGCGACAGCCCCGACACCCTCAGGTCGAACCCGAACCTGGTGCGGTTGATCACGACCCAGAACACGATCCCGACGACGATCGCGAGCGGCAGCAGCCCGTACACCTCGCCCGGCAGGTCGATCCCGATCGCCGACAGGAACCCGTTCAGCGACCCGATCCGACCCTCCTTCGGGATCTGCGGTGTCGCGACGTCGTTGCTGTTCGGCCGGAACGCCGCGAGCCGGTCGTCGTTCAGCAGGTAGGCGATCACGCCGGTCGCGATCGCGTTCAGCATGATCGTGGACAGCACCTCGCTGACCCCGCGGGTCACCTTCAGCACGCCCGCGATCGCCGCCCACAGCCCGCCGACCGCCATCGCCGCGACGATCACCAGCAGCTGGCCGAGCGGCGCGGGCAGCGTGACCGCGCCGCCGAGCACGGCGGCGAAGAACGCGGCGAGCCGGTACTGGCCGTCCACGCCGATGTTCAGCAGCGCCATCCGGAACCCGATCGCCACCGCGACCGCCGACAGGTAGTACCGGGTCGCGCGGTTGACGATGTCGACGATCGAGTTCTCGGTGGTGCCGTAGTCGATCATGCTCTGCACGGAGCTGAACGGGTCGGCGCCGGTGATCCGCAGCAGGATCATCGTGATCACGAGGGAGATCAGCAGCGCCAGCACCGGCGCGCCGATCTTCAACGCCAGGCCGGTCGGCCCCATCCCGCGCAGGATCGCCTTCCACGCGGGCACCGGCTCCGGCACGCCCGGCGGCCCCGCTTTCGGCGGCGTCTCCGACTCCGGCCGCGGCTCCGGGATCGGGTTCGGTTCCGGGTTCGAAGGGTCCGGCTTGGAAGGTTCCGACGCCGGGTCCGCGGGGTCCTTCGGGTCGGTCATGACTCGGCTCCGGCGGCGGTCATCGCGGAGCCGAGCTCCTCCGGGGTGACGGTCCGCGGATCGACCTCCGCGACCAGCTCGCCCCGCAGGATCACATGCAGGGTGTCGGACATTCCGATGAGTTCCTCAAGGTCGGCGCTGATCAGCAGGACGGCCAACCCGGCCGCGCGGGCGCGGCGCAGATGGTCCCAGATCGCGGCCTGGGCGCCGACGTCGATGCCGCGGGTGGGATGCGCGGCGATCAGCAGGCGCGGCTCGCCGGACATCTCCCGGCCGACGATGAGCTTCTGCTGGTTGCCGCCCGACAGCGCGGCGGCGGGCACGTCGATCCCGGGCGTCCGCACGTCGTAGGCCTGGACGATCCGGGTGGTGTCGCGGCGGGCGCCGCGCCGGTCGATCCACGGGCCGCGCACGTTCGGCCGCTGCGTCTGGTGGCCCAGCACGCGGTTCTCCCAGATCGTCCCCTCCAGGACGAGCCCGTGCCGGTGCCGGTCCTCGGGGATGTAGGCGATGCCCGCCTCGCGGCGCCGCCGGGTCGTCCAGTGGGTGATGTCGTCCCCGCCGTCGCCTTTCATTGTGGGGGGACGACCCCCCACACCCCCCGACAAGTACCGGATAGTGCCCGCGTCGGTGTGCCGGATGCCCATGATCGCCTCGATGAGCTCGGTCTGCCCGTTGCCCTCGACGCCCGCGAGGCCGACGATCTCGCCCCGGCGGATGCGCAGCGACACGTCGTTCACGACGGGACGGCCCAGCGGGGTGAGCACGGTCAGCCCGGACACGTCGAGCTGGACGTCCTCGGTGACGGTCGACTCGCGCAGCTCCGGGGTGGGAAGCTGCGATCCGACCATCAGTTCCGCGAGCCGCCGCGCCGTCGTCTCGCGCGGGTCGATCCTGGTCGCGACGGTGGTGCCGCGCCGGATCACCGAGATGGTGTCGGCGACGGTGAGGACCTCGTCCAACTTGTGCGAGATGAACAGCACGGTCAGGCCCTCGGCGCGCAGCTCCCGCAGGTTGCCGAACAGCTCGTCGACCTCCTGCGGGACGAGCACGGCCGTCGGCTCGTCCAGGATCAGCACGCGGGCGCCCCGGTACAGCACCTTGAGGATCTCCACGCGCTGCCGCTGGCCGACGCCGAGCGTCTCGACCAGCAGGTCCGGGTCGACGCTCAGCCCGTACGCCTGCGACATCTCCTGGATCTTGGCGCGGGCGGCGGCGAAGTCGATCCGGCCGAACCGGCCCAGTCGCTTGAGGGGGGACGACCCCCCACGCCCCCCGGAACGGCCCAGCCGCTTGTGGGGGGACGACCCCCCACGCCCCCCGGAACGGCCCGACTCGGCGCCGAGGATCACGTTCTCCAAAACGGTCAGGTTGTCGGCCAGCTTGAAATGCTGGTGGACCATGCCGATGCCGCGGCCGATCGCGTCGGCCGGGGTCCGGAACGAGACCTGCTCGCCCTCGACCTCGATGGTGCCCTCGTCCGGCCGCTGCATCCCGTAGAGGATCTTCATCAGTGTCGACTTGCCGGCGCCGTTCTCCCCGCAGAGCGCGTGCACCTCGCCGCGCTCGATGGTGAGGTCGACGTCGCGGTTGGCGACCACCCCGGGGAACCGCTTGGTGATCGACGTCAGCCGCACCGCCGGAACCTGGTCAGGCAACGAATGCCCCTCCCCCCGCCTCGAACCTGGTCGTCTCGCCGTGGCGTCGCGCCGCGCCCCCGCCGCCGGACCGCCGTGCCGGGCGCCGTCCGGTGGAGAGCGCCCGGTCCGCGGTCACGGCCGGGGAGTGGATCAGGCGTCCGTCGGAACCTTGATCTCCCCACTGATGATCTTGGCCTTCAGCTCGTCGAGCCTGGCCTTGATGTCGTCGATCTTCCCGCCGGACGTCGCGTAGCCGACGCCGTCGTTCTGGAGGTTGTACTTCGTGGTCCCCGCCTTGAAGGTGCCCTTGGCGACGCTCTCGACGAAGTCGTACACGGCGAGGTCGACGTGCTTGACCATCGAGGTGAGGATCTGCTCCTTCACCCCGGCGACGGCGGGCTGGTTGTACTGGTCGGAGTCGACGCCGATGGCCCACTTGCCCGCCTGGCCGACGGTCTTGATCACGCCGATCCCGGCGCCGCCCGCGGCGTGGAAGATGACGTCGGCGTCCTGGTCGAGCTTGCCCTTGGCGGCCTCGATGCCGAGCCCGGTGTCCTTGAAGCCGTTGAAGTTCGGCGGCTCCGTCAGGTACTTGGCGGGCAGCACCTTGATGCCCGGCTTGGCCGCCTTCGCCCCGGCCTGGTAGCCCGCGAAGAACTTGTGGATCAGCGGGATGTTGACGCCGCCGATGAACCCGATCGTGCCCGTCTTGGACTTCAGCGCGGCGGCCGCGCCGACGAGGTAGGACCCCTGCTCCTCGGAGAAGCAGGCGCCGCTGACGTTGGGGCCCTCGACCTTGCACTGGTCGGCGTCCACGACGAGGAACTTGGTGTTCGGGAAGTCCTTGGCGACCTTGATGAGGGACGCGGTGTAGGCGAACCCGACCCCGATGACCGGGTTGTAGCCCTTGTTGGCCATCAGCCGCAGCCGCGACTCCTTGTCGGCGTCCGGCTCGTCCGGCTTGGCGGAGATCTCCTCGGTCTGGACCTTGAGGTCCTTCTTGGCCCGGTCGAGCCCGGCGGCGGCCGAGTCGTTGAACGACTGGTCGCCGCGCCCGCCGATGTCGAAGGCCAGCCCGATCTTGAGGGTCTTCTTGCCCTCGTCGCCACCGTCGCCGGAGTCGGCCTTCTTGCCACCGCAGGCGGACGCGCCGAGCGTCAGCGCCGCACCCGTCACGGTGACGAGCGAAATCTTCAGTCCACGGCGCAACGTAGCGCTCCTTCCGTGCCCACCCGCAGCGGGTGGCCGGTCCGGTCACCGAAATCGATCGGACGCTACATCGCGAACGAGAACAAACCTCCTGCGTGCACCGATTCGCAACAGGTCCGTTACCATCGCGTAGACATCCCGCCATGGAGCGACACGGGGGATCAGCACCGCAGGTCAGCAGGGCGAACCGGGGCATCCCCGGACGTCCCGAAAGGGCGCGGAACCGGCGTACCGGGTCCGCGCCGAAACCACCCCAGGTCTACGCCAGGGCCGCGCCCTCGATCGGCTCGGTGTCGCCGGGACGGCCGCCCTCCCACAGCGCGGTCAGCGCGGTCGCGCTCAGCACCCGCACGCCGACGGCGATGCAGCTCTCGTCGACGTCGAAGTCGCCCCGGTGCAGGTCGTACTCGCCGGGCGAACCGGGGGTCCGCACGCCGAGCCTGGCCAGCGCGCCGGGGATCGACTCCAGGTACCAGCCGAAGTCCTCGCCGCCGAGGCTCTGCGGGGTGGGCACCACGCCCTCCTCGTCCAGGACCTGCGCGGCGGCGTCCCGGAACATCTGCACGCTGGTCGCCTCGTTCACGGTCGGCGGGACGCCCCGGACGTACTCCAGCGACGCCTCCACGTCGTAGGCGGCGGCCACCGACTGGAGCAGCGCCTTCATCATCTCGGGGGCGCGGTGCCAGGCGTCGTCGTCCAGGCAGCGGACGGTCCCCTCCGCGATCCCGTCGTCGGGGATGGCGTTGGCGACGGAACCGGCCGACACCCGTCCCCACACCAGCGACAGGCTGGAACGCGGGTCGACCCGCCGCGACAGCGCCGACGGCAGCTCCGTGACGATCTTGGCGAGCGCGTAGACGAGGTCGGCGGTCAGATGCGGCCGGGCGGTGTGCCCGCCGGGCCCGGTGACCTTCACGTACACCTTGTCGCACGCGGCGGTGATCGGACCGGTGCGCAGGCCCAGCTCGCCGACCTCGATGCGCGGGTCGCAGTGCAGCGCGAACGCCCGGTCGACGCCCGCGATGCCGCCCGCCGCCATCACGTCCAGCGCCCCGCCCGGGGTCTCCTCGGCGGGCTGGAACAGCAGCCTGACCCGGCCGGGCAGCAGCCCCGCCTCCGCCTGCTGCGCGAGGAACAGGCCCGCGCCGAGGACGATCGAGGTGTGCGCGTCGTGGCCGCAGGCGTGCGCGACGCCCGGCACCGTCGACCGGTACGGGACGCCCTCCTTCTCGTCCTGCAACGGGAGCGCGTCGATGTCGGCGCGCAGCGCGACCGTGCCGCCGTCGGTGGGCCCCACGTCGCAGAACAGGCCGGTGCCCTTCGGCAGGATCACCGGCTTCAGGCCCGCCGCGCGCAGCCGCTCGGCGATCTTCCTGGTGGTGCGGTGCTCGGAGTAGCCCAGCTCGGGATGCATGTGCAGGTCGCGGCGGAACGCGATCAGCTCGTCCTCGTGCGCGGCCAGGAAGGCGTCGAGCTGCGGCTGGAGCACCGCGCCGCCGAGGACCGCCGATCCCGCCGAGGCGGCGCCCGCAGTGGGCACGGCGGGCACGGTAGGCACGGCGGGTGCGGCGGCGGGCACGGTGGGCGTGCCCGGCACGATCTCGCCCGTCACCGGCGGCCGGGCCGGGGGCTCGGGCGGGACCGTCCCGTCGGGGACGTCCTCACCGCCGGGAGTGCCCCCCGCCGTTGGCGGCATCGCCTCGGCACGGCCCGCGGTACTCGCGGGCCCCGGGGGGTTGGGTGGTTCAAGGCCGGGCATCACCCCGGGCCCCTGATAGGTCATGTGCGCCCCCTGTACGACGGCGGAGCCGGAGGGTCTCCGCGCTGTGGTGTCGGTCGTGTCCTTCTCGACACTGCCTTCTTCGAGCCCCGCCTCGCGTCGCCGCTCGGGTTCCGGCTCGGGTCCGGTCTCGCGCCGCCGGGACGCCCCACGTCCCACGGCGGCACCGGGTAGATCGCCCGGGACGGCCGGTTCCTCGTCAGGTTCCGGCATGTGCGACCTCCCCCAGTGTGACGAACCTGTCCTCGGCGAGTTCGACGATCGCCGCGTCGACGATGTTCTCCAGCGTCCCGCCGTCCGCGCGGATCGCGCGCTGGCGCTCGTACGGGGCGCCGTACTCCAGGACCTCCCCCGCCACCTTGAGCTCCTCGGCGCAGCCGAGCCGGTCGGCGATCGGCTCCAGCTCCCTGACCAGCTCGTACAGGTCGTCGCGGAGCGGCGCGGTGTTCCCCGAGTCATCGGTGATGACGATGGCGTCGAGCCCGTACCTGGTCGCGCGCCACTTGTTGTCGCGCATCACCCAGGCGGCCGGACGCGGCAGCGTGTAGCCGCGGTCCAACTGCTGCTCGAACAGCGTGACCAGGCTCTGGCACAGCGCCGCCGCCATCCCGACCTCCCGCATGGTGGGGATGCCGTCGAACATGCGGATCTCGACGGTGCCGAAGTCGGGATGCGGGCGGATGTCCCACCAGACTTCCTTGATGCTGCGAATAGTCCCAGAACGCAGCAGGGTGTCCATGTAATCCTCGAAGGCCGCCCAGTCGTCCAGCAGATGGGGCGGTCCGGCGGTCGGCAGCTGACCGAACACCACCGCCCGGCAGGACGCGAGGCCGGTGTCGCTGCCGCTCCAGAACGGGCTGGACGCGGTCAGCGCCAGGAAGTGCGGAAGGTAGGACGAGAGCGCGTTGACGATCGGGATCACCCTGGCGCCGTCCGAGACGCCCACGTGGACGTGGACGCCGAACGTCTGGATGCGCCGCGCCAGCCACTGCATCTCCTCGATCAGCTCGGCGTACCGGCGCATCGGCGCCATGACCGCGTCGCGCCAGTCGCTGATCGGGTGGGTGCCGGTGCAGGCCAGCGCGATGTCGCGCTGGGCGGCGGCGGTCCTGAGGGTGGCGAGGGTCGCGGCGAGGTCGGCCTTGGCCTCGCCGACCGTGTGGCAGATCCCGGTCACGACCTCGACCGTGGACTCCATCAGTTCGTGCCGGATCGGGGGGTTCTGGTCGTTCTCGGTGAGCGACGGCAGCGCGGCGAGCACCTCGCGTGCGTCCTGCCGCAGGTGCCTCGTCCCCGCATCGACGAGTTGGATCTCCCACTCGACGCCGAGCGTCGCCCCGTTCGATGCGTTGAAGTCAATGGCCACGGCCAACCTCCGTCCACAATCCTTGCAGGTCGTTGCGTGGCACGTGGCGCGGTTCAGCCAGCGGGTCCCTAAGCCTGGACAAACGCCGGTCCAGGTCACGTGTTCGCACCATGATGACGTCCGTTCTCGCCGCCCTGCCGGGTCTCCATGCGCTTTGCGGTCCAATTGACTCATGCGGACGGTCGGCGAGCGCGAGGGCGTCCTACCTTTCGGTCATTGCTCGGGTCTGCGGCACCACCCGATCGAACTAGTTAGCCCGTCCAAAATACCGCTGATGACGGACTGTCACCGATAGCGGATGTCCCATAGTGCCCGGGACGTCCCCCCTGCACTCGCCGTCACGTCCGTCCTGTGCTTGCCGCGTTCGCGGTCGGGTACCCCTTCGTCGGGTACGTCGCCTAGTCTTCGGGGGAGTCATGGGCGCCACGCGCATGCGCTGCGGGAGCGATCGCGCTTCCAGGGGAACGAGGAGCGTCGGAAGCTTGCGACCAGTGCGACGAGTGCGGACCGGCGTCCGCCGCGCCCTGACAACGATCACCGTGCCGCTGGTGTCGGCGTCCCTCGCCACCGGACCCGCGCTCCCGGCGGCGGCCAGGCCCACGCCGCGGCCCGTCCCGCCGCGGACGACCGACGCCCCGCCGCAGGCCGCGCCGCCCGCGACCTCGCCCGAGGACACGATCGGCGGCCAGCGGCTCGCCGGACGCGGGATCCTCGTCGACCAGGCCGCGGGCGTCCCCGCCCTGCCGAAGATCAACGCGGCCTCGTACCTGATCGCGGACGCCGACACCGGCGACGTCCTGGCCGCCAAGGACCCGCACGGCCAGTACCTCCCGGCCAGCACGATCAAGACGCTGACCGCGCTCACCCTCGTGCCGAAGCTCGACCCGAACCAGGTCGTCCGGCCCACGCAGCACGCGTGCGACGTCGAGGGCACCAAGGTCGGCCTCACCCCGAAGATGCGCTACAAGATCTCCGACCTGTTCCACGCGATGCTGATGATGTCGGCCAACGACGCCTCGCTGACCCTCGCCGAGGCGTACGGCGGCAAGGGCAAGACCGTCGCCGCCATGAACACCGAGGCCAAGCGGATCAACGCGCTCGACACCCTCGCCGGGTCGCCGAACGGGCTCGACAAGGACCTCGGGCTGAACGTCGGCACCCAGCACACGTCCGCGTACGACCTGGCCCTCATCCTGCGCGAGGGGATGAAGAACCCGGCCTACCGCGCGTACATGCAGGCCATCGACTTCAAGTTCCCGGCGCCGCCCACGAAGAAGGAGCGCAAGAAGGGCAAGAAGGTCGGCGGGTACCCGATCCACACCCACAACCACATGCTGCCGGGCGAGGGCCACGCCTACGCGGGCATGCTCGGCGGCAAGAACGGCTACACGGTCGAGGCCCGGCAGACCTTCGTCGCGCAGGCGCGGCGCGGCGGGCACACCATCGTGATCTCGCTGATGCGCGCCGACGAGCCGCCGTCGGAGTACGCGGCCAAGCTGCTCGACTGGGGTTTCGCGGCGCGCGGCAAGGCCACGCCCGTGGGCGTGCTCGTCGCCCCCGGCACCCCGAAGACCACCAGCAAGGACGCCGACGAGGACGGGATGCTGCCGGACGGGCCGCTCGCGTCCGACGACCGGTCCCGCGCGTGGCTGCTGTTCGGCGGCGGCACGGCGGGCGCGCTGCTGGCCATCGCGGTGCTGTTCGTCGTCCTGCGCCGCAGGCGCCGCCTGGAATCGCTGCGCTACCGCTCCGACGACGCCGGTTCCTGAGCCACCGGTAAAGGTTCGCTCAGAAGGCTCGGGGACCCTGGCCTGGCGGCGTCCACAGGCTTACGCTCGCGGTGGCACCGGCGCCGCGGGAGGAAGCACGCCATGTCCGACACACACGTCTCCTGCGAACATCCGAACACGGCACTGCTGAAGGACGGCTACACGGCCTTCGCCAAGGGCGACATGACGTTGATCCGCGACCTGCTCGCCGAGAACGTCGTGCACCACGTCCCCGGACACGGGCCGCTGAGCGGTGAGTACCGCACCGCCGCGGAGGTCCTCGGCTTCTACGTCCGGCTGTTCGAGCTTTCGGGCGGGACGTTCCGCGCCGAACCGTACGCCGTGATGGCGAACGAGGAGTACGGCGCGGCACTCGTCCAGACCTACGCGGAACGCCCCGGACACCCCGGCCGGGTCCTGGACGGCCGCTCGGTGGACCTGTTCCACATCGAGGACGGAAAGATCACCGAGATCCGCACGCTGGCCGAGGATCAGTACGCCGACGACGCCTTCTGGTCCTGAGTCCACTGCGGGGTCTCGTCCGCCGAGGGCGACTTCTCCGGATTATCGGCATCAGCGGTGAGGACGACGCGCCGAGTGGCCGTCCACGCGGCCACGAACAGCACGAACCGCGACACCAAAACGATCCACACCATCAGCCCGACCAGCACGGCGAACGCTCCGTAGACGGGATTCTCCGTCGTCCGCGCGATCAGCAACGTCGCGGTCTGCTTGAGGATCTCGAAGCCCACCGCACCGAACAGCGCACCCCGAATGATCCGCCGCCAGGGCGCCCGCGTCCCCGAAAGCCGAGTGAACAGCACCAGGAAGATCACGGCGTTGAACGCGACCGCACACGCCAACGCCAACACCCGCAACCCGGTCCCGGCCCCGGTGAAACCGTCCAGCCCGAACCACCCGAGCACGGTATGGGTCGCCGACGTCGTCACCGTGGAAACGGCCATGCCGCAGATCAGAACGATCCCAAGGAACGCCAGCACCCCGATGTTCCACACCCGCTTGACGGCGAAGTTCCCCCCGCCCCCAGGCTCGTTGCCCCACATCTCGCGCAGCGCCTCCCGCAGAACCTGCACCCAGCCCTGCCCGGTGACCAGCAACGCGGCCAGCCCGATGATCCCCACCGCCGTCTTCGACTGAGCGATCTGCTCAACCTGCAACTCGTCCGCCAACCCGGGCAACTGCGAGTTCACAGCCCGCACGAAGTAGTCACGCGCCTCGCCACTGACCCCAACCAAATAACCGAGCAACGAATACGCCAACGCCAGCAACGGAAAGAACGACAAAAACGCATAGCAACTCAGCGCCGCAGCGAGCCGATCCCCCCGTCGCTCCCGATACCGCTCCAACGCCCGTCCCTGGTGATCAACCCACCGCCACCGCTCCCGAGCATTCCGCACCACTTCCTCTCCACGACCCGGCAGCGCCTCCCCCCACCGCCGAACCCTCCCAACCACCGACCACATGCCCGCAAGTTACCCGTAAACCGTCACAACATGCTTACCGTGCATGGCCGAGCAACCGCCCCCAGCCACCGTCACGGGTTGTGCGGCCGGAGGCGCCCCAGCGCCGGAGGTCGCACAACCCGTCGACGCAGGCGACCGCAGCGACGCACAGAAACCGCGACAGGCACGGAAAACCGCAACGTGTCGTGAGGATCGCCTGCGTCGCCGACGGGGGTTCCAGGGGGTCGCCCCCCTGGGCTAGCAGGCGAACAGGAAGTTTTGTTGGGGGCGCCATACGCCGTCTTGGCCGTGTTCGTAGAGGGAGAAGCCCCAGGCGTTGAAGTCCGCTGTGTAGCCCGCCAGTTCCTTGAAGGCTTTGTCCATGACGTCGTCGGGGAGGTGGTGGGCGATGGTGACGTGGGGGTGGTACGGGAACGGAAGCGGGCGGGCCAGGGGGCCTGTCAGAACCCTTGCCTGGACGCGCTCGCAACCACCGATTCCTTCGGCGAGGGCGACGAACACGACCGGGGAGATCGGTCGGAACGTTCCGCTTCCGCGCAACCTGATCTGGAACGGGGCCTCGGTTCGGGCGATTTCCCGCAGGTGCTCCTCGACGGCGCCGAGCGCGGTGCCGTCCACCTCGGTCGGTGGGAGCAGGGTGATGTGGGTCGGGATGGCGTGCGCCATGGGGTCGCCGAACGAGGCGCGCCTGGCCTGGAGGAAGGCGCCGTGCGGGTCCGGGATCGGGATCGCCACGCCGATCGCGCGGATCCCGGACCGGCGCGCGGCGTCGTCTGGTGGACGGTCAGCGACCACGTCCCACGAATCCCACCCGGTCGCGCACGGTGTCCATGGTCCGCGCGGCGACCCTGGACGCGCGTTCGGCGCCCTGCGCGAGGACCCGGTCGAGCTGCTCCTCGTCGTCCAGCAGCTTGAGGGTGCGCTCCCTGATCGGGGTGAAGGTGTCGACGACGAGCTGGGCGAGGTCCTTCTTGAACTGGCCGTAGCCGGAGCCCGCGTAGCGGGTCTCCAGGTCGGGGACGGACGTGCCCTCCAGCGCGGAGTAGATGCGCAGCAGGTTGGTGACGCCCGCCTTCCTCTCCTCGTCGTAGACGACGTCGGAGCCGGGGTCGGTGACCGCGCGCATGATCTTCTTGCGCATCGGGCCCGCCTCCTCCAGCACGTCGATGATCCCCTGCGGGGAGGACGCCGACTTGCTCATCTTGGCGTCCGGCTCCTGGAGGTCGGTGATCTTCGCGGCACCCGGGGGGATGTGGGCCTCGGGCGGGACGAAGGTGTCGCCGAAGCGGTGGTTGAACCGCTGGGCGAGGTCGCGGGTCAGTTCGAGGTGCTGCCGCTGGTCCTCGCCGACGGGGACGCGCAGCGCTCGCTCCTCGTGGGGTTCCGGCGAGTAGAGCAGGATGTCGGCGGCCTGGAGGACCGGGTAGGTGAACAGGCCGACGGTGGTGCCGCCGGTCCCCTGCTTGGACGACTTGTCCTTGAACTGGGTCATGCGTCCGGCCTCGCCGAACCCGGTGATGCAGCCGAGCACCCAGGCCAGTTCGGTGTGTTCCGGGACGTGGCTCTGCACGAACAGGGTGGCGCGGTCGGGGTCGACGCCCATGGCGAGGAGCTGGGCGATGGCGACCTTCGTGCGGCGGCGCAGCGTCGCGGGGTCGTGTTCGACGGTGATGGCGTGCAGGTCGACCACGCAGTAGAAGGCGTCGTGCGTGTCCTGCATCGCGACCCACTGCCGCAACGCGCCCAGGTAGTTGCCGAGGTGGAACGAGTCGGCGGTGGGCTGGATGCCGGACAGGACGCGGGGCTTCACCGCGCCGTTCGTTCCGGACGCTGGTTCGCTGGACGCTTCGGACATGTGCACAGACCGATTCTCTCAGGTGTCGCCCGGCGCTCCGCCGCGGGTGGCGGGGCCGGTGGCCGCCCGCGGGGTGGCGGACGGGGTGGCGGACGGGCTGGTGAGCGCCGCCGTGACGGCCTGCGGCGTCGCCCGCGGTGTGACGCGCACGCGCGCCACCCGGCGACCGTCCATCCTGGCCACCGCGAGGCGGTGCCCGCCCACCTCCACCGAGTCGCCCTCGGCGGGCACGCGGCGCAGCAGCGCCATGATGTGCCCGGCGACGGTCTCGTAGGGCCCGGCGGGGAGCCGGATGCCGGTCTCGGCGGCGAAGTCGTCCAGGTTGAGCAGGCCGTCCACCTCGACCACACCGCCTTGCAGGCGCCGTGCCTGCGCGTCCTGGACATCATATTCGTCGCGGATGTCGCCGATCAGTTCCTCCAGGAGGTCCTCAAGGGTGACGATTCCGGCTACCCCTCCGTACTCATCCATAACGATCGCCAGGTGACAGCCCTCGCGACGCATCTCCGACAGCGCGGGGAGGACCCGTTTCGAGGACGGGAGAAATTTCACCGGACGCACCAAACCGCCCACCTGTCGGTTCCGGGGGGCCTGGGGGGTCGTCCCCCCACAGAGCATTCGGTCGTCCTTTTCGGAGGAGTCGGGGGCGAGCAGGTCGCGGATGTGGACGAAGCCGATCACCTCGTCGTGCGACTCTCGGCAGACCGGGAAGCGCGAGTGGGGGCTGCCGGCGGCGACGCGGGCGGCGGCGGAGAGCGGGAGGGTCGCGTCCAGGAACGCCACCTCGGTGCGGGGGACGAGCACCTCCCGCAGCGGCCGCTCCCCCGCCGCGAACACCTCCTCGATCAGCGCCCGCTCGTCGGCGGTGATCTGGGTGTTCTCGGCCACGAGCGCCCGCATCCGCTCCGCCGTCAGCTCCTCCCGGAGCGCCCGCGGGTCGCCGCCGGACAGCCGCACGACGAGGTCGGTCGACGTCGACAGCAGCCACACCAGCGGGCGCGCCAGCCCCCGTGGTGGCCGGGACGGCGTCCGGTCCATGGGTTCAGCCCTCCCCGTTCGGGGTTGCGGATAGCCTTGAGCGAACCCCGCCGTCACAGAGTCTATTTGTGGAGGTCTGTCCGTGAAGCTGCTCGTCACCGGAGGCGCCGGCTACGTCGGCAGTGTCGTCTCCGCTCTGCTCTTGGAGGCGGGGCACGAGGTCGTCGTGCTGGACGACCTGTCCACCGGCCACGAGGACGCCGTGCCGCAGGGCGCCCGGCTGGTGCGCGGCACGCTGCGGGACACGGCGGCGGACGTCCTGGCCGGGGCGGGCTTCGAGGCCGTCCTGCACTTCGCGGCCAAGTCGCTCGTCGGCGAGTCGGTCGAGAAGCCGGGCCTGTACTGGGACAAGAACCTCGGTGAGTCGCTGGCGCTGCTGGACGCGATGCGGCTGGCGGGCGTCCCCCGGATCGTGTTCTCCTCGACGGCCGCGACGTACGGGGAGCCGGAGTCGACGCCGATCCTGGAGACGGCGCCGACCCGTCCGACGAACCCGTACGGCGCGTCGAAGCTGGCGATCGACACGGCGCTCGCCGAGTACGCGCGGCTGCACGGCCTCGGCGGTGTTTCGCTGCGGTACTTCAACGTGGCGGGCGCGTACGGGCGGCACGGCGAGCGGCACACCGTCGAGACGCACCTGATCCCGAACGTGCTGAAGATCGCGCAGGGGGACGGCGCGGCGGTCAGGATGTTCGGCGACGACTATCCGACGCCCGACGGCACCTGCGTCCGCGACTACATCCATGTGACCGATCTGGGCCGCGCGCATCTCCTCGCGCTGGACGCCTGCGCTCCCGGCACCCACCAGATCTTCAACCTGGGCAGCGGGACGGGCTCGTCCGTCCAGGAGGTCGTGGACGTGTGCCGCGAGGTCACCGGACGCGAGATCCCGGCCGAGGTGGCGCCGCGCCGTGCCGGTGACCCGGCGGTGCTGGTCGCCTCGTCCGAGAAGATCCAGGCTGAGCTGGGCTGGAAGCCGGAGCGCGACCTGCGCACGATGATCGACGACGCCTGGACCTTCCTGCGGTCGCGGTGATCCCCCGGGTGGGGGCCGCGTTCGCCGAGGCGTTCGGGCGGCGGGCGGACGGCGTCTGGTACGCGCCGGGGCGGGTCAACCTGATCGGCGAGCACACCGACTACAACGACGGCCTCGTGCTGCCGTTCGCGTTGCCGCTGGGGGTGTCGGTGGCGGCGGCGCGACGTGACGACGGCGTCATCGAGGTGAGGTCGCGACAGGCCGCCACGGCCGTGACGGCGCCCGTGGACGGTGGTCCGGTGGTCGCGGAGGGCTGGCCGTCCGACCGCGCCTGGGCCGCGTATCCGGTCGGCGTCGCGCGGGTGCTGCGCGAGCACGGGGTGGGGGGCGCGTCGCTGCTCGTCGACTCCGATCTTCCGCGGGGGGCGGGGCTGGCGTCGTCGGCGGCGTTGGAATGCGCGACGGCGCTGGCGTTGTGCGACCTGCACGGCGTGGAAATCGACCGTCCTGGATTGGCACGGCTGGCGCAGCGGGCCGAGAACGAGCATGTCGGCATGCCGAGCGGGCCGATGGACCAGTCGGCGTCGCTGCTGTGCACGGCGGGGCGTGCGCTGATGCTCGACTGCCGTAGCGGGTTGTCGTCGCAGGTCCCGTTCGACCCGGCGTCCGGGGGGCTGACGCTGCTGGTCGTCGACACGCGGGCTCCGCACGCGCTGGCGGACGGCGACTACGCCGCGCGGCGCGCCGAATGCGAGGAGGCCGCGAAGCTGCTCGGCGTGGCCGCGCTCCGCGACATCACCGACCTGCCGGGCGCGCTGGCGACGCTGCGCGACCCGGTGCTACGTCGTCGTGTCCAGCATGTCGTGACCGAGAACCATCGGGTGGAAGCCGTGGTCGGGCTACTGCGGGCGGGGGCCGTCGCTGAACTCGGCGCGCTGCTGAACGCCTCGCATCTGTCGTTGCGCGACCAGTTCGCGGTGTCCTGGCCCGAGGCGGACGCGGCGGTCGACGCCGCGTTGCGAGCGGGTGCGCGCGGCGGACGGATGGTCGGCGGCGGCTTCGG
Source organism: Actinomadura meridiana (assembly GCF_039537545.1). NCBI lineage: Bacteria > Bacillati > Actinomycetota > Actinomycetes > Streptosporangiales > Thermomonosporaceae > Actinomadura > Actinomadura meridiana. The sequence continues at coordinate 77,915 of NZ_BAABAS010000016.1, read as the reverse complement.
CGGATCGGTGATCCTCCTGGTCGCCGCCGACCGGGTCGGCCGGGTTCGGGACGCGGTCACCGCCGCCTACGCGGGGCGTGGCTGGGCGGAGCCCGGGTTCCACGACGCCGTCCCGTCCGGCGGCGCGCGCCGCGTCACTGTTCCATGGCAGCCGTGATCTCGTCGCGGAGCCGGGCGGCCTCCTCCGCGGGCGAGGTCTCGTCGAGGGTCGTGAACCCGTCCACGGCGGCGGTCGCCTGCCCGGCCGCCTCCTGGAGCCGTCCCATCTGGGCGAAGACACGGGCCTGGTCGTAGGCGACGAGGGCGGTCTCCCAGACGCGGGCGGGCTCGTTGTCCGGCGGCAGGGCCGCCAGTGCGTCGCGGGCCGCGTCCATGGCGGGGACGGCCCGTTCCGCCTCGCCGCTCCACGACAGGCACATCGCGTGGCGGCGGCGGGTGCGGACGACGCCGTACGGGTCGCCGGCCTTCTCGTACGCGGCGGCGGCCTCGGCGAACCGTTCGGCGGCCTGGGCGTCCAGGTCCAGGTTCGACAGGACGTCGCCCGCCTCGTTCAGGAAGTGCGCGACCGCGTCGTGCTGCCCGTCGTTCGCGGCGTCCTCGGCGAGGCCCGTGAACGTCGTGGCGGCGTCCGGCTCCCGCAACTCCTTCTGGGCGTGCGCGAGGATCAGTCGGCACCGCCGCTGCGCGTGGATCTCCTCCGGGTCGGTCAGCGCCGGCAGCGCCTCCTCGGCGGCCTCGGCGGCCTCCAGGTGGCGGCCGGTGCTCATGTAGGCGGAGGCCAGGTCGACGCGCAGGTGGACGGCCTGGTCGAACAGGCCCTCCGCCGTCCAGCCCGCGACGGCCTCGACCAGGTCGGCGGCGGCGTCGGCGGGACGGTCCAGGGCGAGCAGCGCCAGCCCCCGCTCGGAGTGCGCGGCCGCCAGCAGCGGCGACGGGTCCCGCAGCGCGGCGACCACCTCGTCGAGCAGCGGCAGCGCGGCCTCGTCGGGGCCGTCGTCGCGCCGGGCGAGGACCCGGCCGAGCAGCAGCGCTGGCGCGGCGATCTCCTCCGGCTCCCCGGTCGCGCGCACGACCTCCACGGACCGGTGCAGCTCCGCGATCCCGTCGTCGGTCCGGCCGAGCATCAGCAGCGCCTGCCCGCGCCGGAACGCGACCTCCCCGGCCCGGACGGGCGCGTCGGCGGCGTCGACCCGGTCCAGTGCCGCGAGGGCCTCGGCGGGACGGTCCTGCTCGGCGTGCACCGTGGCGAGCCGGATCAGCGCGCCGGTGGCGTCGCCCTCCGTGCCGGGGTCGCCCTCGAAGTAAGCGACGGCCTCGGCGACCTCGTCCAGCCCCCGCTCGTCGCCCAGCCGCGCGCGCATCGTGCCGAGACGGCTCAGCACCCGCTGCCTCCGGACCTCGTCGCCCAGCTCCGCGAACTGCCCCGCCGCCTCCTCCCAGCACGCGACGGCCTTCTCCGGGTCCTCGTCGAGGGCGTGTTCGACGCCCTGCCCGTCCAGGCGGCGGGCCCGCTGGAGCGGCGTCGGCTCCGCCTTCTCGGCGAGGACGTCGAACCGCCGCCACGCGGCCTGCGCGCGGAACACGCTCCGGTCGGTGCGGCGGTCGTCGGCGATGTCCAGGAGCGCGTCGAGATCGTCCTCCGCGAGGTCCTCGGCGGGCGGCGTCGGCGCGGCGGCCGGACGGCGGTGGTGCGCGGCCAGCGGCACGAACTCCACGACCTGCTCGGCCGCGAGCAGCTCCCGCACCAGGTCGCCCTGGTGGGACGTGCCGTTGCGGGCGTCGAACAGGGCCGCCAGCTCCGTCGCGCGCGCGGCCAGTTCGGCGTGCAGTTCGGGCACCGGCACGTCCGCGGCCGGACGGTCGTCGGCGGCGGGCCGCCGGACCGCGAGCGCGCCGTGCCCGGCCGTCGCGAGCCGCTCCAGGACCAGCGCGGCCGCCGCGCAGAACTCCATCTCCGCGTGCACGCTCGGCGCCCGGTCCAGCCAGCCCAGATGCCGCTGGACGATCTCCAGCCCGCGCACCTCGTTGCCGGTGGCCGCGCAGAACGCCAGGTGCTCGGAGATGTCGCTGAGGTCGGCGAGCCGCGCCCGGTGCACCCGGTACGCGCGGCGGTGCGCGTCGGCGGCCTGCTCGGCGCGGCCCGTCCGCAGGTACACCGGCAGCATCGCGGTCTGGATCGACTGCGGCTGCTCGTTGCACGTCAGGGTCGCGTTCAGCACCGGCGCGGCGATCTCGAAGGCCTCCTCGTACCGGCCCGACTCGACCAGATGGCGGGCCATGCCGGTCGGGTCGCAGCCCTCGCAGTCGGACAGGTCGTCGCGTTCGGCCGCGCGCCACTTCGCGTACCAGTCGTCGGCCGAGCCGTCGCCGACGTGCCGGGCCACCACGTTCCGGTAGTGGTACACCGCCTGGAGGCTGTGGCCGCCCGCCCTGTAGCGGCGCTCCATGTCGTCCAGCACCGCGTAGGCCCGGTCGAGCGGGATCTCCGGGAACAGGGTGAGGGAGCTGACGATCGCCTTCATCTGCCAGAGCAGCCCGCGCGTCTCGCCGAACCGGCCGGGGTCGCGGTCGTGGTCGGTCAGCGTCCGGCTGAACGTCGCGAACGCCTTCACGGGCTCGCCGCCGTACCGGTAGGCGTCCGTGAGCCTGACCCGCACGTGGAACGCCAGGACCTCGTCGCCCGCCGCCTCGGCCCGCCGCAGCGCGTCCTCGATCAGGACGGTCTTCGCCTCGCCGTAGGGCAGCTCCTGCGAACGGGTCATCAACTCATAAACGTCGTCCGTACTCATTGGGGAGCCTCCGGGGAATGGACGGCCCACTCCAGCAGGCCGATGAAAGAACGGTTCAGAACGGCCGTGTCGGCGGGCCGGAGCGGATGATGACCGAGCAGAAGCGCCTGCCCGTAGAGCGCCTGGACGGCCACTTCCACGGGCCCGCCGTCGCCGAGCGACATGACACGCCTGGCCAGCGGATTACGGTGGTTCAGAACCAGCTGTGGCCGTTCGGTACCGACGGTGGCGTTGACGGCGCCGAGAACATCGGCCCACAGTCCGTCCGCTTCTTCGCGCGCCCGGGTCAGTTCCTCGCGGAACTGCGCGTCCCGGCCGGTCAGATACAGGGCGGGCAAGGAGACCGGATCGAACTCGCGGACCACGACCTCGCACCCCAGCCGCTCCACCGCCCGCTGCGCCGCCGCCAGGAACGGCCGCAGCGCCAGTTCGGCGCCCGGGTCGACGACGCCGAACGTGGTGGTCAGCTCCGCCGCGTCCAGCCGCGCCAGCCGGAAGTCGGGATCAAGGTCCGGCAGCCGCTCGATGATCTCGGTGTCGTGGACGTAGCCGCCGTTGACGAGCCCGACGCCCTGCGCGCCGGCCACCGCCGACAGTCGCCGGAACTCGTCCACGCTCGCGGTGAACCGCCCGTCCGGGTGGCGGCGGCGGAACTCGCCCAGCGTCATGGGCCCGGCCGACGTCTCGTACTCCAGCCACCGGTCGACGATCCGCAGCATGTCGTCGTCGTGTAGTGCCATCGCCTTCACGCCGAGTTGGTGCAACCGCAGGAAAGCACGGAGCCGCACCGGATCGGTCTCCGACAGCTTCACCAGCCACTGCCGGAGGACGTCGCCAAGCCCCTGCCGCGCGGAGTCGAGCAGTTCGTCTTCGTAAAGGGCCTCACGGCTGGCGGTCGGGCGCAGTTCTCCCGCGTCCACGACACACCGCGCGAAGAACGCCCACTCGGGAAGAAGTCCCTCCACACCTTCGGCCAAAAGCATTCGCTTCAAATACACACGGTGTGAGGCACGCGCAGTGGGCGACACTGCCTGCGGCAGCACAAATGCCACGCCTGTGAGCCCGGCTTCGGGCACGTCCAGATCAATGACGTCGAATGGCGCGAACCCGTAAAGCCGCTCGCAGTACTGCTCAAGCGCCCGGCGGCGTCGCGCCGGATCCGGATGGGACGCCTGCCATGGCGGGCCGTCGCCCGTGATCGGCACCCCGTCCACGATCAGCTCGACGGGGAGCAGCGACCCGTACGTGCGTGCGAGGTCGGCCACGACGGCGGGGCTCAGCAGCTCCCCCGCCCCGGGCCGCGCCCGCAGGCTGACCGTCGTGCCCGGTTCGTCGCGTTCGCCCCGCTCGACCTTGTAGCTGCCTTCGGAACGTCCCGTCCAGCGGACCGCGTCGCCGCCCTTCGCGGACCGGGTCACGACCTCGATCTCGTCCGCGACGAGGAACGCCGACAGCAGGCCGATGCCGAACTGACCGAGGAAGTCGTGGCGGGCGAAGCCCAGCTCGTCCCGCTTGGACGACCGTCCGATCGTCGCCAGCAGGGTGTGCACCTCGCCCTCGGTGAGCCCGACGCCGTCGTCGTGGACGCGCAGCACCCCGCCGCCGGTCTCGATCTCGACCCGTCCGCCCGCACCCCGCGCGGTGATCGCGTCCACCGCGTTCTGCAACAGTTCTCGCAGGTAAACGCGCGGACTCGCGTAAAGATGTCGACTGAGCAGGTCGACCACACCGCGTAGATCAACCTGGAACGCCTGCTCCGCCACGACAACGCCTCCCCGATCACTTCATGGGCGATCACACCCTAGCGACCGATACAGACGCCTTCGGCCCTTTTGCCCGCGTAATCAGTACGGTCTGAACGACCGGTGGACGCGCCGCGAGCGACGGGACCCTGACCAGCGCCGAACGCTTTGACCCCCTCCATGGCAATTGCCGGGTGTAAGGCGATCCAGACACGAGGAGGGTCATGACATCTGATCCGGATGACGCTGAGTTGATCGCCAGGTCGCTCGACGGCGACGCGGACGCCTTCGTCGACGTGGTCCTGCGCCACGAGGTGGCGGTGGGGGCCTACCTCGCCCGGCGGGTCGGCCGAGACCAGGCCGAGGACCTGCTCGGCGAGGTGTGGGTGGCGGCCCTCACGTCCCGGGCGACCTACGATCGCTCGTTCCCCGACGCCCGGCCGTGGCTGTTCGGCGTGGCGCACAACACGCTCCGGCGGCACTGGCGATCCGGCCGCGCCGAGCAGCCGCTCGCCGACGTGACCGACCTCGCGCCCAGCTGGGACCCGTGGACCACCGTGGACGACCGCGTCGCGGCCGAGCCCGTCCTGCGGCGCGCTCTGGCCCAGCTCAAACCACAGCAGCGAGAAATCGTGACCCTCATCGCCTGGGAGGACCTGACCGTCGCCGACGCGGGACGAGCCATCGGCATACCCCCGGGCACGGCACGCCGCCTACTGCACGAGGCGCGCACGGCACTACGGAGCGCCTCCGGCATGGCCGCACTGCTCACCGACCACACCATGATGAAAGAGGCCAAGTGATGACGGATGAGATGGACCTGCTGACGAACCTGCGCGACACCGAACCGGTGCGGCCGCACGCCTACGAGGAGGCCAGGGGAGCATTGCGCGCGGCGATGGCCACGCAAGCCGTCCCGGAGCCGAGGACCGTGCGCGGCCGCCAGGCCAGGTGGGGCGCCCGCCGCAAGGTGGGCATCGGCGCCGTCGCCCTGGTCGCCGCGTCCGCCGCGACGGCGCTGGCCGTCACGTCCATCGCACCGTCCGGCGGGACCTCCGCACAGCCGGGAACGGTGACGGTCACGGCCACGGCGAACCCGATCCTGACCCAACTGGTGGCGGACATCTCGCCCCTGAAGCCCGACGCGAAGGGCAACGCGACGCTGACCGTCCGCAACAAGTCGCGGACCAGCGACCAGATCACCGACTGGGGCATCGACCTGCGCACCGACAGCGGCACCTATTACTGGGGCGTCGAGAAGAGCAGCCTGCGCAAGGCCGTCGCCGAGAAGCGCGGCGGTGACGACCACTACAAGCGCAACATCGCGATCGCGCGCTACGCCTTGAAGGGCGACATGGACACCGCACGCGCACGGATGTCCGTCGCCCACCTCCTCCCTGGTTCACCGCCGGAGGACGGCACCCTGACCCCGGACGACGTCCGGATTCTGAAGGAGAAGGCCAAGGCCGCAGGCAAGAAGTACGTGTCGCCGAAGCCGAAGACTCCTGCCGAGAAGAAGGAGATCATCGACAACCGCATCTGGATGAACACCGCCGACGCGCTGGTCGCCGCGCCGGGTGACCCGCAGGTCCGCGCCGGTGCGCTCCGCATCCTGGCGACGATGCCGAATGTCAAGGTCGCCAAGACCACCACGGCCGGTCGTCCCACGCTCACCCTGACCGACCGCTGGACGATTGGAGCCGACAGCGTCGAGAAGCTGGTCATCGACGCCCGCACCGGCCAGCCGATCTCAATGTTCAGCGGCGGCTCTGACATGAAGTCCGTCACCATCTACTACCACAACACCCGGGTGAAAATCGCCGACATCGCGACCGGCAAATTCTGACCCACCGCCACGACCATGAAGTGCCGCCCGGACACCGGGCGGCCCTTCATGCATGGCGGACTTGTCGACCACGGGAGGGGTCCCCGTCCGACGTCTCTACGATATTCGCCGAAACAAGAGACGGAGGCAGCGGATGAACATGCAGACGGCGATCAGGCAGGGGTTCCGCCAAACGTTCAACTGGCACGGCCGCGCCGCACGCTCGGAGTTCTGGTGGTTCGTGTTGTTCGCCTATCTCTCCCCGGTTGCCTTCTTCTTTATCGCATTGTTTCCACAAGCGTCATTACTGGCGCTGTTGCCCATGCTTCTCATCCTGCCGCTCCTGAGCCTCGCGGCGCGGAGGCTGCACGACAGCGACCACTCGGCAGCCTGGATGCTCTTCCACTTCGTGCCACTTTTCGGCACCATCACCATGCTCGTCTTCTACTGCCTTCCCGGCACTTTTGGACCGAACAGATACGGTGTCCCGAGCGATCCCGGAGGATTGTGCAAGCTTTACCAAGAGCGCGCACGGGTTTACCGCATCACGGGCCAGGTGTATCTCGCCACCGGCTCCACCGCTCTCGGCGTGGTGTTCGGCAAGGAAGCCGGGAAGGACATCCGGGGCGGCTTGGCCCGGCTGGCCGAGCAGCGTCAGATCATGGGCGAACAGGCCTTCCGCCAATGCCTCCATGACCTCCTCTACTGGCAGGGCGTCGAGGAAATCATGGCAGTGCTGGACGAGTCGTATCCGCCCCCCGACTCGTTCGGCGGAGTAAGCCTGGACAAGTGAATCTCCCGACGTCGGCCTGCTGCTCAGCTGGGGGTGGCGAAGTGGTTGGTGGCGGTGATGAGTGCGTGGGTCATGTCGGTGTGGCCTGCGCCGTGTCCGGCTCGGTCGATGAGGGTGAGTCTCGCGTCGGGCCAGGCTTGGGCGAGTTTCCAGGCGATGTCGGGTGGGCCGCTGATGTCGAGCCTTCCGTGGATCAGTTCGCCGGGGATTCCGGCGAGCTCGGTGGCTTCGCGGACAAGGATTCCCTCGTCGAGCCAGGCGGCGTGGCGCCAGTAGTGGGTGACGAGGCGGGCGAAGACCAGCCGGAAGGTGGGGTCTTGGTAGCGGGGGGAAGGTTTGTGGTCCGGGTCGGTGGCGACGTGGGTGTCCTCCCATGTGCACCAGTCGAGAGCGGCCTTTTCCCGGACGGTCGGGTCGGGATTCTCGAGAAGCCGGCTGTAGGCGTCCGCCAGGTTGCCGTAGCGGTCGGGTTCGGGGACGCCGTCGCGGAAGCGCGCCCATTCGGCCGGGAAGATTCGCCCCATGTCACGGGTGACCCACTCGATCTCGCGGCGGGTGGTGGTGACGACGCTGAACAGCACGATCTGCGAGACGTGTTCGGGATGGGCTTGGGCGTAGGCCAGGCCGAGGGTGGAACCCCAGGAGCCCCCGAAGATCAGCCAGCGATCTATGTGCAGGTGGCGGCGTAGGCGTTCGATGTCGGCCAGGAGATGGTGCGTGGTGTTGGTCGTCAGGTGGACGGCCGGGTCGGCGGCGTGTGGCGTGCTGCGACCGCAGCCGCGTTGGTCGAACAGTACGATCCGATAGAGGTCGGGATCAAAGTACCGGCGCCAGCCCGGCGTGCATCCCGATCCCGGCCCGCCGTGCAGGACGACCGCGGGTTTCCCATGCGGGTTACCGCAGGTCTCCCAATAGATGAGATGGCCGTCACCGACGTCGAGCATGCCGTGGTCATACGGTTCTGTCTCCGGATAGAGGCGCCCCACTCGTCCTCCATTCTTCGATGCTGGCCGCGGGTGGTTGGGGGTGTGGAAATAGGACGAGCCCCGGGCCTTGGGGCCGGGGCTCGTCCTGGGGGTCGGTCAGATCAGGCCGAGTTTGCGAACGGCCTCGCGCTCCTCGGAGAGTTCCGTGACGGAGGCGTTGATTCGGGTGCGGGAGAAGTCGTTGATTTCCAGGCCCTGGACGATTTCCCACTTGCCGTTCTTCGTGGTGACCGGGAAGGACGAGATGAGGCCCTCGGGGACGTCGTAGGAGCCGTCCGAGACGACGGCCATGGACGTCCAGTCGTCGGGGGCGGTGCCGTTCACCCAGAGGTTCACGTGGTCGATCGCGGCGGAGGCCGCCGAGGCCGCGGAGGAGGCGCCGCGTGCCTCGATGATGGCGGCGCCGCGCTTGGCGACCGTGGGGATGAAGTCGTTCTCCAGCCAGTCCTGGTCGTTGACCGTCTCGGCGGCGTTCTTGCCGGAGACCTCCGCGTGGAAGATGTCCGGGTACTGGGTGGCGGAGTGGTTGCCCCAGATCGTCACCTTGCGCAGGTCCGCGACCGGGACGCCCGACTTCTTGGAGAGTTGGGCGAGGGCGCGGTTGTGGTCGAGGCGCGTCATCGCGGTGAAGCGGTCGGCCGGGACGTCGGGCGCGTGCTGTTGGGCGATGAGGGCGTTGGTGTTGGCGGGGTTGCCGACGACCAGGACCTTCACGTCGTCCGCCGCGCCCGCGTTGATGGCCTCGCCCTGCGGCTTGAAGATGCCGCCGTTGGCCTCCAGCAGGTCGCCGCGCTCCATGCCCTTCGTGCGGGGACGGGCGCCGACGAGCAGCGCGATGTTCGTTCCGTCGAACGCCCTGGTCGCGTCGTCGAGGATGTCGATGCCGGACACCAGCGGGAACGCGCCGTCGTCCAGTTCCATCGCGGTGCCCTCGGCGGCCTTCACGGCCTGTGGAATCTCCAGCAGTCGCAGGCGTACGGGGACGTCCGCGCCGAGGAGCTGACCGGACGCGATGCGGAACAGGAGCGCGTAGCCGATCTGGCCCGCGGCGCCGGTGACGGTAACGGTGACTGGGGTGCGCGTCATTGCCTTCTTCTTCTCTCCTGCTGATGTGTCCTGAGCCCGCCAGCCCGCCGCCGCGCGGGTTCTCTCGCTATCGAGATATTCCGGGTTCAGGCTATCGCGCGCCCCCTACCCGCCACGCGGCAGGTACGCCACCCGGCATGGCTCGAACAAAGATTGAGGCCGCCCCGGACGATCCCGGGGCGGCCTTCAATCCGTGGAGGGCGGCTAGCCGACCTTCTTCTGGAGGTTGGTGTCGAGGGCCTCCAGGAAACCCTGGGTGGTGAGGTACGGCGTCGAGTCGCCGACGAGCAGCGCCAGGTCCTTGGTCATCTGGCCGGACTCGACGGTCTCGACGCACACCTGCTCCAGCTGGCGGGCGAAGTTCACGACCTCGGGCTGGGAGTCGAGCTTGCCGCGGTGGTCGAGGCCACGGGTCCAGGCGAAGATGGACGCGATCGGGTTCGTCGACGTCGGCTTGCCCTGCTGGTGCTGGCGGTAGTGGCGGGTGACCGTGCCGTGCGCCGCCTCGGCCTCGACGGTCTTGCCGTCAGGCGTCATCAGGACGGACGTCATGAGCCCGAGGGAGCCGAAGCCCTGCGCGAGGGTGTCGGACTGGACGTCGCCGTCGTAGTTCTTGGCGGCCCAGACGAACCCGCCCTCCCACTTGAGCGCGGCGGCGACCATGTCGTCGATGAGGCGGTGCTCGTAGGTGAGGCCCCTGGACTCGAACTCGGCCTTGAACTCGGTCTCGTAGATCTCCTGGAAGAGGTCCTTGAACCGGCCGTCGTACGCCTTGAGGATCGTGTTCTTCGTCGACATGTACAGCGGCATCTCGCGGTTGAGCGCGTACCGCATGCTCGTCCGGGCGAAGTCACGGATCGAGTCGTCGTAGTTGTACATGCCCATCGCGACGCCGCCGCCGGGGAAGTCGGCGATCTCGAACTCCATCGGCTCGTCACCGTTGGCGGGCGTGTAGGTGATCGTCACCTTGCCCGGGCCGGGAACGACGAAATCGGTGGCCTTGTACTGGTCGCCGTGGGCGTGGCGGCCGATGATGATCGGCTTCGTCCAACCGGGGACCAACCGGGGGATGTTGGACGCGATGATCGGCTCACGGAAGATCACGCCGCCGAGGATGTTGCGGATCGTCCCGTTCGGGGAGCGCCACATCTTCTTCAGGCCGAACTCCTCGACGCGCGCCTCGTCGGGGGTGATGGTGGCGCACTTCACGCCGACGCCGTGCTCCTGGATGGCCTTGGCGGCGTCGACGGTGACCTGGTCGTCCGTGGCGTCGCGGTGCTCGATGCCCAGGTCGTAGTACTTCAGGTCGACATCGAGGTAGGGCAGGATCAACTGGTCCTTGATGAATTTCCAGATGATCCGCGTCATTTCGTCGCCGTCGAGCTCGACGACCGGGCCCGCTACTTTGATCTTGGGCATGCTGGTGCTGTCCCTTTCCTACACCTGGCGAGCTGAAAGACACCTTGTAAGGCTCAACTGGCTAGGCTAGCCGAGGGCCCCGTGAGGTCTAGACCTGCCCTGGGCCGGGCGGGTCACCGTCCCGGCGGCCGGTGACCAGCAGCCGCGTACCGCGCGCCACCAGCGCCAACAGGATCAGCACGCCGAAGGCGCCCGCGAGGGCGAGGCCCGGTTTGTTCATCGGCGGGACGCTCAGCGAGACGAACGCGACCATCTCGCCGAGGATCACGAGCGTCCAGCAGTCGATGGAGCGGCTGCGGACGGCGAGCGGCCCGAGCTGCGATTCCGGCAGCAGGAGCCGGGCGAGCGCGCCGAGCAGCAGCGCGGCGGCCATCAGGCCCGAGCCCTTGCGGAAGTAGTTGAAGGCGCACAGCGTGAGCCCGGCGCCGACGCCGCTGAGCACGAGCAGGTACGGAAGCTGCGCCAGCCAGTGCGGCGCGGCGGCCCTGCGGCGCGGCGCCCTGCGCCTGCGCCGACGCACCTGGGTGCTCATGGCCCTCACGGTATCCGGAATCCGTTCCGGGCACGACATCGTCCCACCGTGGGACGGACGGGACACCAGTGATGCCGGAGAGGCCGGAATCCCCTGCGGCATCGGACCTACTCGCCAGTAGGAGGGTGTGACGGGTAGGCGCCCGGGTAACCCGGCAGACAGGGGTCGCTAACTAGCTGGGAGGACTGCCGTGGAGGGGCCGTTCATGCGGATCGAGGACAGCGGGCTGGTGATGCCGCTGCGCCCCGACGTTACGACGGTCGGGAGAGGGAGAGGAGTCGATGTCCGCCTCGACGACACGAGTGTGTCCCGTCTGCACGCGGAGATCGTCCGGCGCGGACCGTACATCTACGTCGTGGACATGGGCCTGTCCCGCAACGGGACCCGTGTCAACGGACGCCCGATCGCCCGCCGAGTCCTGGAGGACGGTGACGTCGTGAGCTTCGGCACGGCGCGCTGCCGGATGGGGGGAATCCCCCGTGAGGAGGTCGACCCGGACGTCGAACTGCGGCGTGCCGTCGCGCCCGAGCTCACCCGACGCGAGGTCGACGTGCTGACCTCGCTCTGCCGTCCCGCCCTGTCCGACGAGGCGTTCGTGGCCCCGGCCACGGCGCGCGACATCGCCGGGGAACTGGTGGTGACGGAGGCGGCCGTCAAGCAGCATCTGCTGCGCCTCTACCAGAAGTTCCGGATCCCCGAGGGCGCCAACCGGCGTACGCGGCTCGCCAACGAGGTCATCGCCATGGGCCTCGTCCGGCCGCTGCCGCCGGTGCACGTCCCGCAGGGCCGCCCGCCCATGGACGGACGGGTGCCCGGGGTCCGGCCCGAGGCCCGAAGGGCGGGTGCGGCCCACGGCCACGTCGGCGCGCCCACCCGTGCCCCGAGCGCGGCGGGGCGAAGGGCCAGCTGAAAGCCCGCGATCGCCCTCCGGGCAGCGCGTGAGCGTGAGGGCGATCGCAGAACCGGTCCGGACGGGGCCGCGCAAGTGACGGCGCGGTCTCCGTCCGGCGGGAGTGTCGGTGAAGGCCGCCACCTGGGTGCTGGTGGCGGCCTTCGCTGTGCCGGACTCAGACGCCGTGCCGGACTCAGACGCCGTGCCGGACTCAGACGCCGTGCCCGGCGTCAGGCCTGTTCGGCGGCTTCCACGACGTTGGCGAGGAGCATCGCGCGGGTCATCGGGCCGACGCCGCCCGGGTTCGGCGCGACCCAGCCCGCGACGTCGCGGACGTCGTCGGCGACGTCACCGGCGAGCTTGCCGTCCACGCGGGAGACGCCGACGTCCAGGACGGCGGCGCCCGGCTTCACCATGTCGGCGGTGATCAGCCCGGGGACCCCGGCGGCGGCCACGACGATGTCGGCGTTGCGGGTGTGCGCGGCCAGGTCGCGGGTCGCGGTGTGGCAGAGGGTGACGGTCGCGTTCTCGGTGCGGCGGGTCAGCAGCAGGCCGAGGGAACGGCCGACGGTGATGCCACGGCCGACGACTGTGACGTCGGCGCCCTCGATCGGGACGTCGAAGCGGCGCAGCAGCTCGATGATGCCCTTCGGCGTGCAGGGCAGCGGGCCCGGCTGCATGAGGACGAGCCGTCCGAGGTTGGTGGGCTGGAGGCCGTCCACGTCCTTGGCCGGGTCGATGAGCTCAAGCACGCGCTGCTCGTCCAGGCCCTTCGGCAGCGGCAGCTGGACGAGGTACCCCGTACACGCGGGGTCGGCGTTCAGTTCGGCGACGGCGCGTTCGACGTCGTCCTGCGACGCGGTGGCGGGCAGGTCGCGGCGGATGCTCTCGATGCCGACCTCGGCGCAGTCGCGGTGCTTCATGTTGACGTAGGAGTGGCTGCCGGGGTCGTCGCCGACGAGGACGGTGCCGAGCCCGACCGACACGCCACGGTCGCGCAGCGCCTCGACACGGCCCTTGAGGTTCGAGCGGATCTCGGCGGCGGTGGCCTTGCCGTCCAGAATCTGTGCGGTCATGCGTTCCTCCACGGGGCTGCCGGTCCCGTCCACCCAGGCGCGCGGTGTACGGACTGTCGTTCGCTCCCCGGTGGTGATCCACCTTGACCGCGCCAGTCGCGTGACACCCCATGCTACTGACCGGGCGGGCGGTCAGTCCTCGGAGCGGCCCCGCCAGGTGAGGATCCGGTCCGTGCCGTGCCAGCCGACCTGCGCGGCCAGCATCGCCGCGAGGACGGCCGCGACGAGCCCGATGAGCTGCCGGGACTCCATCAGCAGCGCGTCCGTCCGGTACACCGCGACCAGCATGAGCGACAGGAACTCGTTCACCGCGCCTCCACAGGGGGTCACCCGCGCCAGGTCACCAGGGGGGCGCGGCCAGGCAGAGGCTACCCGTCGAGGAAGGTGAACCGTCCCACCGCGCCCCGGTCACTCACCCCGCCCCACACAAACCCTGACCACTGCGATCGCGTCCGAAGGCAGGTTCGAGCCAGCGAGAACCTGATCGCGAAGCGAGCCGCTAGGCGAGTCGAGAGCGATGCAGCGATCGCACGAGTTTTTCGACGATGGAGGCCCCCCGGGCCGAAGGAGGAGAAAAGCTCAATGAAAAAAGTGCCTTACGCCGGTGAAGTAGAGGGTGATTCCGGCCTTGGCGGCGGCCTCGATCACCTTGTCGTCGTTGACGGAACCGCCGGGTTCGACGATGGCGCGGACGCCCGCCTCGGTCAGCACCTCAAGGCCGTCCGGGAACGGGAAGAAGGCGTCGGACGCGCCGACCGAGGCCGCCGCCCGCTCCGCTCCGGCCCGCGCGACGGCGAGCTTGGCGGAGTCGACCCGGTTGACCTGGCCCATCCCGACGCCGACGGTCGCGCCGCCGGAGGCGAGCAGGATCGCGTTGGACTTCACCGACCGGATCGCCTTCCACGCGAACGCCAGGTCGGCGAGGGTGGCCTCGTCGGCCGGCTCGCCGGTCTTGAGCTCCCAGCCGGACGGGTCGTCGCCCGGCTCGTCCACCCGGTCGACGCCCTGGAGGAGCAGGCCGCCGTCGATGCGGCGGTACTCGGTGGCGCCCGCCGGGACGTCGGGGCAGACGAGCAGGCGGATGTTCTTGAACCGGTCCTTCAGGACGGTGACGGCCTCGTCGTCGAACGCCGGGGCGATGACGACCTCGGCGAAGCTCTCGGTGACCTGCCGGGCCATCGCGGCGGTGACGGGACGGTTCGCCGCGATGACGCCGCCGTACGCCGACACCGGGTCACAGGCGTGCGCCCGACGGTGCGCGTCGGCGATGTCGGCGCCGACCGCGATGCCGCACGGGTTGGCGTGCTTGATGATCGCGACGCAGGGCTCGGCGAAGTCGTGGGCGGCGCGGCGGGCGGCGTCGGTGTCCACGTAGTTGTTGTAGGACATCTCCTTGCCGTACAGCTGCTCGGCCCCCGCCAGCCCGGACTCGCCCGGGACGCGGTACAGGGCGGCGCGCTGGTGCGGGTTCTCGCCGTACCGCAGCGGGTTCGCGCGCTCCCAGGTGGCGCCGAGGAAGTCGGGCCAGTTCGTGTCGGCGGCGGTCTCGTCGGGGGCGTAGGCGCTCGCGAACCACGACGCGACGGCCACGTCGTAGGACGCGGTGTGCGCGTACGCCCGCGCGGCGAGACGGCGGCGCTCCTCGATCGTGAAACCGCCCGCGCGCACGGCGTCGAGAACGGCCCCGTACGCGGCCGGGTCGACGACGACGGACACGCTCGCGTGGTTCTTCGCGGCGGCGCGGACCATCGCCGGGCCGCCGATGTCGATCTGCTCGACGCACTCGTCCGGCGTGGCGCCCGACGCGACGGTCTCGGTGAACGGGTACAGGTTCGCGATCAGCAGGTCGAACGGCTCGACCGCGAGGTCGTCGAGCTGCTGGAGGTGGTCCGGCTTGCGGCGGTCGGCGAGCAGGCCCGCGTGCACCTTCGGGTGCAGGGTCTTGACCCGGCCGTCCAGGCACTCGGGGAACCCGGTGAGCTTCTCGACCCGCATCACCGGCACCCCGGCGGACGCGATCCGCCCGGCCGTGGACCCGGTCGAGACGATCTCGACGCCCGCCTCGTGCAGGCCACGGGCCAGCTCCTCCAGCCCGGTCTTGTCGTACACGCTGATCAGCGCGCGCTTAATCGCCACCCGACTCACCCGCGGGGCTCCCCTCTCGATCGGACGTTCCACACGTTCTGCACTTCAACGAGACGCGCCTGCCGCGCGCCGTCCAG
Organism: Actinomadura meridiana; assembly: GCF_039537545.1. Taxonomy (NCBI): domain Bacteria; kingdom Bacillati; phylum Actinomycetota; class Actinomycetes; order Streptosporangiales; family Thermomonosporaceae; genus Actinomadura; species Actinomadura meridiana. The sequence continues at coordinate 62,553 of NZ_BAABAS010000016.1, read as the reverse complement.
CCGTCGCGGGCGAGCCGTCCGACGACGTCGACCAGGAGCCGCCGCTCCACCTGCTTGATCCGCTCGTGCAGGGCGTCCTCGTCGTCGTGCCAGTGCACGGGGACGGTCTCCTGCGCGATCACGGGCCCGGTGTCGACCCCCTCGTCGACGAAGTGAACCGTACAGCCCGTCACCTTCACCCCGTACGCCAGGGCTTCCCGGACGGCGTGCGCTCCGGGGAACGACGGCAGCAGCGCGGGATGGGTGTTGACCGTCCGGCCGCCGAACCGGGCCAGGAAGCGCGGGCCGAGGATCTTCATGAACCCGGCGGACACCACCAGGTCGGGTTCGTGGGCCGCCACGGCGTCGGTCAGCGCGGCGTCCCAGTCGTCGCGGGACGGGAAATCCGGGATGCGGACGGTGAACGCGGGCAGACCGGACCGTTCGGCGCGTGCGATTCCGCCGGTATCGTGGCGGTCCGCCCCCACGGCGACGACTTCGGCACCGTAGGCTGGATCCGCGCAGGCGTCGAGCAGCGCTTGTAGGTTGGTCCCCGCGCCGGAGACGAGGACGACGAGCCGGGCGGACACCGTGACTCCCTGGTGGACGACGGGATCGGCCGTTCAGGCCGACCAGCAGCCTATCGGGCCGCTCCGACGCCATCGCGAACGGACGGGGTCACGTCCAACCGCACCATGCCCACGCACCATGTCCACGTACCGTGCCCACGCACCAGGCCCAGGAGGAACCGAACGTGAGCGAGCAGCCGTCCGCGGGCACAGGCCCTCCTGGGGGGAGTGGGGGGTCGGCCCCCCACAAGGAAACGGACCGGCGCAAGGGAACCGGTCGGCGGGCCCTGTGGCTCGGCGCCATCGCGCTGCTGACCGCGTTCTTCTTCTACCCGCTCGGCCTCGTGCTGGGCGTCGCGGCGCTCGTCGTCGGCGTCCGCGCCCACCGGACGGCGCGGCGCGCACAGGGTTCGGAGCCCGGCGCCGTCCCCGGCATCGTGCTCGGCGCGGTCGGCCTGGCGTTCTCGCTGCTGTTCGTCTCGGTCACGGCGTACCTGTGGACGGAGCTGAACGGCTACCAGAAGTGCGTCGCCGGGTCCAACACGACCGCCGACGAGAAGGCCTGCAAGAGCGAGTACTACCCCCGGATCGAGGACAAGCTCGGCCTTCCGTCCGGCTACATGGACAAGTACGGCGACCTGCTCTGAGACCGGTTCACTCGTCCTGGTCTGAGTCTTCGCGTAGGACGTAGATGGCTCCGCCGCGGGTCTCGGTGCGTCCCGGGTCCTCGCGCGGCGGCGGGACGGGCGCGGGCGGCTCGGGTTCCGGGTCCGGGTCGTCGACGACGTAGCCGTCCAGGACGTCCGCGCTCTCCGGGGGCGGTTCGGGCTCCGGCGGCTCTTCGACCAGGTCGGGCAGCGGATCCACGCGGCGTCGCGCGGAACGGCGCGGCGCGAGGACGGGTTCGGCCTCCTCGAACTGCAAGGGATCGGGGGCGGGAGTCACCCTCTGCGGCGTCCGTGGTGGTTCGGGGGCCCTCTCCTCGTGGTCGCCGGGGACGGGCGCCGACAACGGCACCGGCGCCGGGACGTCCCGCACCTGCCTCTTCGCCTTCGGCTTGGCGGCCTTCTTCTCCGCCTTCTTCTCCACTTTGGGGGCCTCGGGTGGCGGCTCCTCGGCCTCGCGGTCGGCGCGGCGCAGGACCAGTGCGTTCGCCGCCCAGGCCGCGATCGCCGCGGAGATGCCGACCTCCAGCGCCGCGAGCAGCCCGACCTGCCAGGCGGACGGCCCCATCGTCGCCATCCGCCCGTCGCCGAGCGGCCCGCCCGACAGCGCGCTCAGCAGCGCCACCACGGCGCCCGTCAGCGCCCCGGACACGAACCCCCACAGCGGCGCGCCCTCCGACACCGGGGTCGGCAGCGACCTGATCGTCAGGACGCCGCCCACCGCGCCCGCGAGGAACGGGGCGGCCAGCGCGACCAGCGACACGGCGGGCGCGGGCCCCGGCTCGGGCAGCGCCGCGAGCGGCGGGAACGCCGGGACGAGGTCGAGGAACACCCCGGTCGGCGACACGCTCGTCCGGGCGCCGACGGAGAAGCCGGGGCCGACCGCGTACGCCATCCCCCAGATCACCGCGTTCGGCAGGAACGCCAGCTCGACCAGCAGCAGCAGGACGCCGCCGACGACGCCGGGGGCGAGCATGTCGTACAGGTGGTCGGCGTCGCCGGTGTGCGCGGCGAGGGACGCGCCGACCAGCACCGCGCCCGACGCGAGCAGCACCGACAGCGCGCCGGACACGCCGATCACGAGCGAGCGGGGCCGGTCGGGCAGCAGCCGCAGCAGGGCGCCGAGCCCGGACCTGACGCGCCGTCCCTTCGCCTCCGCCGCCACCTGCGCGGCGACGACGGCCCGCGCGGCGCCGAGCCCGCCCGCGATGATCGCGACGACGAAGCACGCGACGAGCGCCTGCCACACCGACGGTTTCGCCTCCGGGGACGAGGCCGCGAGCGCGAGCAGCACGGCCAGCGCGGCGTAGGGCGCGGCCAGCGCGATCGCGACGCGCATGACGGCGGCCCGGGGGCGCAGCGGCCCGGCCGCGCGGATCATCCACCCGCCGCCCCGGTACAGCAGCGCCCCGGGCAGGACGAGTACGCCGAGCGGCAGCAGCCCGACCCGTCCCTGCCCGTAGGAGAAGCCCGCGTGGTGGGAGACGAGCCAGAAGTTGACGGCCGTCCGGAACACCCCGGACATTCCGTCACCGAACGCCGTCTTCGGCGCCGCGATCCATCCGATCAGCGTGATGGTGGTGAGCACGGCGAGCCCGATGCCCACGCACCACAGCGCCGCGACCAGGCCCGTCACGTACAGCGGCCGCGCCACCGCCGGTTGCGGCTCCGGTTGCGGGCGCTCGGGGGCGCGTTCGGGCGGGCGGTCCGGCGGGCGCCGCGCGGCCCGTCCCGCCGTGCCGGGGGTCGCACGCTGTCCAGGGCTCGCATCGCTCACGCGCCCATGCTGGCACCACCCCCGCGTCCGGCCGTCCCCCTCGCGCGGCGTGTCGCGTTCGCCGTCCGCGACCGGACGCGACCGAACCGGACCGGACCGGACCCGACTGGACGACGAAAGACGAAAGACGCCCGGCCGGTGAATGGCTCGGGCGTCTTTCGGTGGGACGGCGTGCGTCAGAGGTTCTTCATGATCTCCCGCATGAGCACGGCGGCCTCGCTCGGGGTCTTGCCGACGCGGACGCCGACCTTCTCCAGGGCGTCCTTCTTCGCCTGCGCCGTCCCGGCGGAACCGGAGACGATGGCGCCCGCGTGGCCCATGGTCTTGCCCTCGGGCGCGGTGAACCCGGCGACGTAGCCGACGACCGGCTTGGTCACGTGCTGCTCGATGTAGGCGGCGGCGCGCTCCTCGGCGTCCCCCCCGATCTCACCGATCATGACGATGGCGTCGGTCTCCGGGTCGTCCTGGAACGCCTTGAGGGCGTCGATGTGGGTCGTCCCGATGACGGGGTCGCCGCCGATGCCGACGCAGGTCGAGAAGCCGACGTCGCGCAGCTCGTACATCATCTGGTAGGTCAGCGTGCCCGACTTGGACACGAGGCCGATCCGGCCCGGCGTGGTGATGTCGGCGGGGATGATGCCCGCGTTCGACTTGCCGGGCGAGGCGATGCCGGGGCAGTTCGGCCCGATGACGCGGGTCTTGTCGCCCTTGGACTGGGCGTACGCCCAGTAGTAGGCGGTGTCGTGGACGGGGATGCCCTCAGTGATGACCACGCAGAGGGGGATCTCCGCGTCGACGGCCTCGACGACGGCGTCCTTGGTGAACTTCGGCGGGACGAACACGACGGAGACGTCGGCGCCCGTCTGGGCCATGGCCTCCTTGACGGTGCCGAAGACCGGCAGCGTCGTGCCGTCGAAGTCGACGGTCTGGCCTGCCTTGCGGGCGTTCACGCCGCCGACGACCTGCGCGCCCGCGGCGAGCATCCGGCGGCCGTGCTTGCTGCCCTCGGAGCCCGTGATGCCCTGCACGATGATCTTGCTGTTCTCGGTGAGCCAGATGGCCATGATCATGCACCTGCCGCTGCGAGTTCGGCGGCGCGCCTGGCCGCGTCGTCCATGGTGTCGACCTGCTGGACGCCGGGCAGCGCCGCGTCGTTGAGGATCGTGCGTCCGAGCTCGGCGTTGTTGCCGTCCAGCCGGACGACGAGCGGCCGGTTGACGGCCTCGCCCCGGTCGGCCAGCAGCTTGTACGCCGACACGATGCCGCTGGCGACGGCGTCGCAGGCGGTGATGCCGCCGAAGACGTTCACGAACACCGACTTCACGGCGGCGTCCGACAGGACGATCTCCAGCCCGTTCGCCATCACCTCGGCGGACGCGCCGCCGCCGATGTCGAGGAAGTTGGCGGGCCGCTGCCCCCCGAACTCCTCGCCCGCGTAGGCGACGACGTCCAGCGTGGACATGACGAGGCCCGCGCCGTTGCCGATGATGCCGACGCTGCCGTCGAGCTTGACGTAGTTGAGGTCCTTGGCCTTCGCCGCCGCCTCCAGCGGGTCGGCGGCGGACTTGTCCTCGTAGCGGTCGTGCTCCTGGCGGAACGCCGCGTTGTCGTCCAGGGTGACCTTGCCGTCGAGGGCCTTCACCTGGCCGTCGGCGGTGAGGATCATCGGGTTGACCTCGACGAGGGAGGCGTCCTCGTCGGTGAACGCCGCCCAGAGCCGCTCGATCAGCTCGGCGGCGCCCTCGACGGCCTCCTCCGGGAGGCGGCCCTGCTGGGCGATCTCGCGGGCCTTGGCCCGGTCGACGCCGTCCAGCGGCGAGATCGGCACCAGCGCCAGCCGGTCGTGCGGCACCTCCTCGATCTCCACGCCGCCCTCGACGGAGCAGATGGACAGGAAGGTGCGGTTGGCGCGGTCGAGCAGGAAGGAGAAGTAGAACTCCTTCGCGATCGCGCTTCCCTCCTCGACCAGGACCTTGTGGACCGTGTGGCCCTTGATGTCCATGCCGAGGATCCGTTCGGCGAGCTGCTGCGCCTCGTCCGCGGAGTCGGCCAGCTTCACGCCGCCCGCCTTGCCGCGGCCGCCGGTCTTCACCTGGGCCTTGACCACGACCTTCGAGCTTCCCGCGGCGAACAGCTCCGCCGCGATGGCCCGGGCTTCCTGGGGAGTATGGGCGACCTTGCCGGTGGGCACCGGTACCCCGTACTCGGCGAAGAGTTCCTTCGCCTGATGTTCGAACAGGTCCACGAGGACGTTCCTTAACGGATCGACAGTCGATCGACCACACGAGTGGGGGTTACACGGGAGTCCGTGCGGCCGGCACTGTGCGGTCCGCTCCGTCGACGCAGCCTAGTCAACCCATCACCATGATGGAGCCGTCGGGGCCCCGCCAGTGAGCATCCCAGGTCAGGATGTGCTACTGACGGGTGTGCGCCTCACCTTCGAGGAGGACACGGGTGGCTCGTGAGGAGGATGAACCGCTGGACTTGGTTTGATGTACTTATTTTGAATTCCGGACACCCGTCCGGTGCCGGTGCGGTAAAGGGGGGCGACGCATGGCGATGCCCAATGACGCCGTCCTGGAGGAGGCCGCGCCCAGCGGGATCGTCGCGGCCGGGCCTCTTCTCGCGCCGTCGCCCGCGCGCGGGCGCCCGGATCGCCGGAGTCCGGGCCGCGAACGGCTGGCGAAACGCGCGACCGCGCGGACGTTCCGGCGTGTCACCGGCCTGCTCCTCGTGGCGGCGCTCATCGCGACCGGCGGTGCCACCGTGCCCGACCCGGCCGGGTCCGGCTGGGCGAGTCCCGGGCTCGTCGGCGGGGGCGGCTGGCCGTTCGCCGGGGCCCCGCTGTCGCCCGAGGAGGCGGCGGGGGCGTCCTACCTGCCCGACAGCTCGGTCGTCCGGCTCGGGGACGGGCGCGTCCGGCTCATCCCGTCCGGGGGCGACACGCCCATCACCGTGGACGCGTCGGACCCGCGCGTCGCGCAGGCGGTCCGGTCCGACAGCGCGTGGCTGGCGCAGGGCACCGTCCCGGGCGGCGGCGTCGACCCCGCCACCGGCAAGCCAAGGGGCTACCGCGACATGTCCGCGCGCGCTCTGCTCGACCTGCGGCTCCTCACCCGGCCGAACGGCGCGTCCCTGGCGTCCTGGTACACGAAGTGGCGCTACTCGTGGCCCCGCGACTCCGCGTTCGCCGCCGCCGCGTTCACCGTGACCGGGCATCCGGCCGAGGCGCGGCGCGTCCTGCGGTTCCTCGCCCGCGCCCAGCACGGCGACGGCATGTGGGCCGCCCGATACAACCCCGACGGGACGGCCGTCGCCGACGGCCGGGCGCCGCAGCTCGACTCGGTCGGTTGGGTGCTGTGGGCGACGTGGTTCTACCGCGTCCAGACGGGCCCGCTCGACGACGAACTGCCCGAGCTGTGGCCGATGGTGCGGCGCGCCGCCGACCATCTCGCCCATTCGCTGGACGCGGAGGGGCTGCCGCCTGCCTCGTCCGACTACTGGGAGCGCGACCACCGCCGCGAGGAGGACCCGCGCCGCCCCACGCTCGGCGTCGTCGGGCCTGTTCTCGCCGGGCTGCGCTCGGCGGCGGGCCTCGCCCGCGCGCGCGGCGAGGACGGCAAGGCCGTCGAGTGGGAGCGGGCCGCAGGGCGCGTGTCGGACGCGGTCGCCCGCCAGTTCGCCCCCTACGGCTACCCGCGCTCCCCCATCCGCGACGGGCTGATGGACACGTCGGTGACGTTCCTCGCGCCGCCGTTCGCGCCCGCCGACCCGGCCGTGACCGCCGCGATCGGCGACGCGCAGCGCAAGCAGGCGCTGCCGAACGGCGGCGTCCTGCCCGGCGAGCACTGGTCGGGGACCCCCAACGTCGCCTGGACGCCGGAGACCGCCATGTTCGGCCTCACCGACGCCGCGTCCGGGCGGACGGCGGCGGCGGTCGGCCGTCTCGACTGGCTGTCGGAGCACCGCACGCCCCTCGGCGTCCTGCCGGAGAAGGTCGGCCCGAGCGGCGGGCAGGCGGGCCCCGCCCCGCTCGGCTGGACGGCGTCGCTCGTCCTGCTCAGCGTCTCCGCGCTGGAGAAGCCGCTGCCCGTGCCGCCCACCAGGTGACCGCACCGGGTGACTAGGCCGGGCGACTACGCCGGGCGACCGTCAGAGCTTCTCGATGGTGGCGTAGCGGAGGACCAGGGTGCGGACGCCGTACTCGCCGCCGAAGTCGACGCTGGCCTTCTGCCCGGCGTCGTAGACGGACACGACCGTGCCGAGCCCGAAGGCGTCGTGGGTGACCTTGTCGCCGGGCGTGAGCGACGGCACCGCGCGGTTGCCGGGCGACCGCACGCCCGGCCGGGACGCCATCCGCTCCATCGCCGACCCCGACGTCGACGACGCCTCGCGCTCCCACTCCACGAGCGTCGTCGGCACCTCGCCGAGGAACCGGGACGGCGGGTTGACCTGCGGCGCGCCCCACGAGCTGCGCATCGCGGCGCGCGACACGTAGAGCCGCTGCCGGGCGCGGGTGATGCCGACGTAGGCGAGGCGGCGTTCCTCTTCGAGCTCCTTGGGGTTGCTCATCGCGCGCAGGTGCGGGAAGACGCCGTCCTCCATGCCGGTGAGGAAGACGACGGGGAACTCCAGGCCCTTCGCGGTGTGCAGGGTCATCAGGGTCACGACGCCGCCCTCTGTCTCGGCGGGCTGCTCGCCGGGCGGGACCGGGCCGCCCTTCGCGCCGCCGGGGATCGAGTCGGCGTCGGCGACCAGCGCCACCTGCTCGAGGAACTCGGGCAGGCGGCCCTCGGCGGGCTCGCCGTCCAGGCGCTCCTCGAACTCGCGGGCGACGGCCTCGAACTCCTGGAGGTTCTCGACGCGGGTCTCGTCCTGCGGGTCCTTGGAGGCCTGGAGCTCGGCGAGGTAGCCGCTGGCCTTCAGCACCTCGCCGACCAGGTCGGCGGGGGTGAGGGACTCGGCGGCGGCGCGCAGCTCGTCCAGCAGGACGACGAAGTCGCGGACGGCCTTGATCGAGCGGGTCGCCATGCCCGGCACCTCGTCCGGGACGCGCAGCGCCTGCCAGAACGAGATCCGCTCACGGGACGCGTACGCCTCGACGCACGCCTCGGCGCGGTCGCCGATGCCGCGCTTCGGGACGTTCAGGATGCGGCGCAGCGAGACGGTGTCCTCGGGGTTGGCGAGGCAGCGCAGGTAGGCGAGCGCGTCGCGGATCTCCTTGCGCTCGTAGAACCGGACGCCGCCGACGACCTTGTACGGCAGCCCGACCCGGATGAACACCTCTTCGAAGACACGGGACTGCGCGTTGGTGCGGTAGAACACGGCGACGTCGCCGGGACGCGCGTCGCCCTCGTCGCTGAGCCGGTCGACCTCGCGCGCCACGAACGCGGCCTCGTCGTGCTCGTTGTCGGCCACATAGCCGGTGATCTTGTGGCCCTCGCCCTGGTCGGACCAGAGCTTCTTGGGCTTGCGGTCGGCGTTGCGCTCGATGACGGCGTTGGCGGCCGACAGGATCGTCTGCGTGGACCGGTAGTTCTGCTCCAGCAGAATGGTCGTCGCGTCCGGGTAGTCGCGCTCGAACTCCAGGATGTTGCGGATCGTCGCGCCCCGGAACGCGTAGATCGACTGGTCGGCGTCACCGACCACGCACAGCTCGGCCGCCCCGACCCCCTCGACCTGCTCCTCCTGGGGGGACGACCCCCCAGACCCCCCGGCAACCGCAATGGGGGCGGTCAGCTCCCTGACCAGCTCGTACTGGGCGTGGTTGGTGTCCTGGTACTCGTCGACCAGGACGTGCCGGAACCTGCGCCGGTAGTGCTCGGCGGCCTCCGGGAAGACCTGCATCAGGTTGACCGTCATCATGATCAGGTCGTCGAAGTCCATGGCGCCGGCCTGCTGGAGGCGCGCCTGGTACATCTCGTACGCCTCGGCGAGCGTCTGCTCCATGTGCGTCGACGCCCGCGCTTTGAACGTCTCGTAGTCGATCAGCTCGTTCTTCAGGTTGGACACCTGCGCGCTGAACGCCTTCGGCGGGTACCGCTTCGGGTCGAGGTCGAGCTCGCGGCAGACGAGCGCCATCAGCCGGTTCGCGTCGGCCTGGTCGTAGATCGAGAAGCTCGTGGGGAACCCGAGCCGCTTGGCCTCACGGCGCAGGATCCGCACGCACGCCGAGTGGAACGTCATCACCCACATGGCGCGCGAACGCGGCCCGACCAGGGCGTCCACCCGCTCCTTCATCTCGGCCGCGGCCTTGTTGGTGAAGGTGATCGCGAGGATCTGGCCGGGATGGGCGTCGCGCTCGCCGAGCAGGTGCGCGATGCGGTGGGTGAGCACTCGGGTCTTGCCCGACCCGGCGCCCGCGACGATCAGCAACGGACCGCCGGAGTGCAGCACGGCGGCGCGCTGCTGCGGGTTGAGGCCATCGAGCAAGGGGCTGGCTTCGGTCTTCGACATCATGTGCGAGTCTACGGCTCCGGACGGACACTTCGGCGGAGATCAGCGTGTCTTGCGGTGCCCGGACGCCTCTTCGGCGGCGGCGTGGACGGCGACGAGGCCCGCGCCCGTCGCGGCCATGGACGCGGCGGCGACCGCTCCCTCGACGAGCGGCGCGTCGGCGAGCAGCACGCCCTCACCGTCCCTGTCCTCGACGAGCAGCTTCGCGGTGAGCACGGAACTGCCGATGTCGGCCAGCAGCACGACGCCGTCACCGTCGTCGGCCGCCGCGACCGCGGTCTCGACCAGGTCGATGCTGGTGCCGAGCCCGCCCTCGGCGTCCCCGCCCGCGGGCTCCACGACGGCCTTGCCGACGCCCATGGCGCGGGCCACCTCGGCGGCGCCCTCCGCGAGCGTCCGGCTGTGCGAGATGATCACGATGCCGACCACGTCATGCCTTTCCGGTGATGTCCGACCCCGTGGTATCAGACAGGGCGCGTAGGAGGAGGGCCGTGGACGAGGCTCCCGGGTCCATGTGGCCGACGCTGCGGGGGCCCAGGTAGCTGGCGCGGCCCTTGCGGGCCTGCATCGGGATCGTCGCCTCCGCGCCCACGGCGGCCGCGTCGGCGGCGGCGCGGACACAGGCCGCGAGGTCGGCGCCGTCCGCCAGCGCCGTGTCGTAGGCGGCGACGGCGGGGGCCAGCGCGTCGACCATCGTCTTGTCGCCGTCCTCCGCCTTGCCCAGGTCGCGGACGCCGTCCAGGGCGGCGTGGAGCGCGGCGCCGAACCCGGCGGCGTCCACGTCCTCCGCGTCGCCGAGGGCCTTGCCCGCGCGGCGCAGGGCCGTCCCGTACAGGGGCCCGGACGCGCCGCCGGTCTTGGACACGATGGCCCGGCCCGCCGCGACCAGCACCTTCCCCGGCGGGACGTCGTCGGTGGGCAGCGCGTCGACGGCCGCGCGGAACCCGCGGTCGAGGTTGTGGCCGTGGTCGCCGTCGCCGATGGCGGCGTCCAGGCGGGTGAGCCGGTCGGCGTCGGCGGACACCAGCTCCGCCGCGTGCCGGATCCACCCGGCGAGATCGACGTTCGTCATCGGCCCCACCGCAGGCCCGGCGTCTCGACGGGCGCGTCCCACAGCCGGACCAGTTCGGGCGTCGTCCGGCACACGCTGATCATGCACCCGGCCATCTCCAGGCTCGTCACGTACGGCCCGACGAGCCTGCGGACGACGGTCGCGCCGTGCCCCTCCAGCCAGGCGGCGGCCTCCGCGTAGGCGATGTACTGCTCGATGAGCGGCGTCCCGCCCATCCCGTTCACCAGCACCAGCACCTCGGACCCGGACAGCGGCATGTCGGCGTCGATCGCGCTGAGCGCCGCGTCCACGATCCGCGCGGCGGTGCCCACCTTCACGCGCTCGCGGCCCGGCTCGCCGTGGATGCCGATGCCGAGTTCCATCTCGTCCTCGCCCAGGTCGAACGTGGGCGTCCCGGCCGCCGGGACGGTGCAGGACGACAGCGCGACCCCGAACGACCGGCTGCGCTCGTTCACCTCGCGCGCGACCGCCGCGACGGCGGCCAGGTCGGCGCCCTCCTCGGCGAGCGCACCGGCGATCTTCTCGACGAACAGGGTCGCGCCGGTGCCGCGCCGCCCGGCGGTGAACGTGCTGTCCTCGACGGCGACGTCGTCGTCCACGAGGACGGTCGTGACCGCGATGTCCTCGTCCTCGGCCAGCTCGGCGGCCAGCTGGAAGTTCATGACGTCGCCGGTGTAGTTCTTCACCACGAGGAGCACGCCCGCGCCGCCGTTCACCGCCATCGTCGCCGCGATGACCTGGTCGGGCACCGGCGAGGTGAAGACCTCGCCGCAGCAGGCCGCGTCCAGCATCCCGTGGCCGACGAACCCGGCGTGCAGCGGCTCGTGCCCCGACCCGCCGCCCGACACGAGGCCGACCTTCCCGGCGCGCGGCGCGTCCGCCCGCACGACCGTCCCGTTCGCCGGGTCGACCCGCAGCTCCGGATGCGCGGCGGCGAGGCCGCGCAGCGCGTCCGGGACGACGTCCGCCGGGGCGTTGATGAGTTTGCGCATGCCCCATCCTCTACCCCGGCGCGACCCGGTATCCCAGACCCGATCGTCTCCCGCGCCCCCGCCCGCAAAGATCATGGGCCTGACCGACCTCTCCTGATCTGCGTGTGTACCAGTAATCGTTCAGGGTCTTTAAAGTTGAAACGTGACCTATGTTCTGGACGACGGTGAACTTCAGCGAATCCTTGTCGTGATGGCGCACCCCGACGATGTCGACTTCGGCGCCGCGGGCGCGGTCGCGGGCTGGACCGACCATGGCATCGAGGTCGTGTACCTCATGGTCACCGATGGTGACGCGGGCGGGTTCGACGACACGATCACGCGCACGGAGATGGCGGCGCTGCGCCGCGACGAACAGCGCGCGGCGGCCAAGTGCGTCGGCGTCAGCGACGTCCGGTGGCTCGGCCTGCCCGACGGCCGGGTCGAGGCGACGCTCGGGCTGCGCCGCGACATCGCGCGGGTGATCAGGCAGGTGCGGCCCGACCGGGTGCTGATGCCGAGCCCCGAACGCAACTACGAGCGGATCTATCCGAGCCACCCCGACCACCGCGCGGTGGGGGCGGCGGCGCTCGACGCCGTGTACCCCGACGCGCGCAACCCGTACGCCTTCCCCGAACTGCTCGCCGACGAGGGCTTGGAAGCCTGGACGGCACGCGAAGTGTGGACCACCGGCGGCCCAACCGTGAACCACTACGTCGACGTCACCGACCGCTTCGACCGGAAGGTGAACGCCCTGCGAGCCCATGCCAGCCAGACCGCGCACATGGGCGACGAACTGCCGACGATGCTGCGCAACTGGATGTCGGCCAACGCCACGGCCGCCGGTCTCGCCGAGGGGCGGCTGGCCGAGTCGTTCCAGGTCATCAACACGGCCTGAGCGGACACGGCCCCCGTCCGGTCGCATCGCCGTCACTTTCCAAATACATTCGCTTACAAGCCGTAATTGACCCGAGTTCGGGCATGCACCCCCAGGTGACGGGAGTCGGGGGGTTGTCATGGCACGGGAAATCGGGGCGCGGGAGACGGAGAGCGGGGAGCACGAGGTCGAGGCCACCGCCGTCTCCAGGGCCTCGCCAGAAGTGATCTTCAAGCATCTGTGCGTGGCCGAGGCCTGGGGCGAGTGGGGCGGGTTCCGGCTCCGCGGGCGACGGGAGACGGCGGGCGCCGAGCATCCGAACGGGATCGGGGCCGTCCGGTGCGTCCCGCGGCGGCGCGAGGAGGTCGTGGCCTGGGATCCGCCCCGGCACTACGGCTACGTCGCGCTCGCCGGGACGCCGCCGCGCCGGTTCCGGGCGGACGTCCTGCTGGAGCCGCACTTCCCGGGGACGCTGATCCGCTGGCGCTGCGCGTTCGGCGGGCTCCCCGGCACGGGACCGTTCACGCGGGCGGCGCTGCGCCGCCGGTTCGGCGCGTACGCGCGCCGGGTGGCGTGGCATTCCGAGCGCTGCGAGCCGGGCTGCCCGGCCCGCCTTCCAGGCGCGCTCTGACACGCGTCATGCAAGCGCTCTGACGCACGTCTTGAAGGCGCGCTCTGACGCACGCTGACGCACGCGCTGACGTAAGCCGAGTCGCACGAATTCGGGGGGATCGATGCGACGTCTCATCATCGTGCTCGCCACCTTCGCGGCGGGCGCCACCGGGGTGGGGTTCACCACCCACTGGCTCCTCACGAACGAGCCGGACCGGAACGGCGTCGTCGTGGGCGCCACCGAGTCGATCGGCGGGGACGGCGGGCGGAAGGCGGCCGTGACCGGGGCGAAGGCCCGTCCGCTCGACGCGCCGGGCCTGCGGCGGGCCGTCCGCGCCTATGTCGGGCAGCGGCCGGGCAAGGCCGGGGTGATGGCGACCGACCTGCGCACGGGCCTGTCCTTCGGGGAGAACGAGGCGGGCGACTTCGTGTCGGCCAGCGTCATGAAGGTCGACATCCTCGCGAGCCTGCTGCTGCAACGGCAGCGCGAACGTCCGGGAGTCGGCACGGGGATCGGCCTGTCGGCCGGGGAGCGCGAGCTGGCGGGCCAGATGATCCGCGAGAGCGACAACTCGGCGGCGGACGCCCTGTACTCCAAGGCCGGGAACAGCTCGGGCGTCGAGAAGTCCAACAAGCGCCTGGGGTTGACGGACACGACGCCGTATCCCATGTCGTGGGGGTCGTCGTGGACGAGCCCGGCCGACCAGGTCCGGCTGCTCACGACGCTGGTGTCGGAACGGAGCCCGCTCGCGGCGCCCGGACGCGGCTACGTCCTGGGCCTGATGGGGTCCGTCCTGGACGAGCAGGCGTGGGGCGTCAGCGCGGCGGCGCGGCCGGGCGAGAAGGTGGCGTTGAAGAACGGGTGGACGCCCGTGTACCACCAGGGGCACGGGTGGGCGGTGAACAGCGTCGGCCGGATCACCGGGGGCGGCCACGACTTCCTGGTCGCGGTGTGCAGCGGTGGCAGCCCGACGATGGAGGCGGGGGTGGCCACCGTCGAGCACGTGGCGGACCAGGTGGTGGGGGCCCTGCGCGCCGCGGGACCCTAGTGCGGGGGCGCGCGGGGCGGTGGGCGGCGGGCCGGCCGCCCGGGAACCCCTGGATCAGGTCCGGATCGGCCTGGTCAGCTTCTTGCCCTCGGTCGCGGACACCACGACGCAGGTGATGTCGCGGTCACCGAGGCGCCACGAGCTGGACGTCGGGTAGTAGTACGACATGCTCAGCGAGTTCGCGGCCGGGTCGCGCCGGATCTTCGGCGTGAGGCGCTTCTCGCAGCCGTCGGACGCGAGCCGGACCATCTCCTGCTCGGACGGCATCGACGTGCCCGTCACCGGGAACGAGGCCATGACCTCGCCGTCGTGCGGGCCCGTGCAGGGGACGACCTTGACGCTGTCGACCTCGACCGTCTCCCCGGCGGTGGTGGAGGCGACCTTGGCGTCGTTGATGCAGTCGCCGATCTTCATCTTGCGCGCGTCGACCTCACCCGGCTTGTTCGGGGCGGTCGCGGAACTTCCCGTGCCCCCGCCCGAGGAGGACGAGTTGTCGGAGCCGACGCCCAGCGCGTAGAGGGTGATGCCGCCCGCGATCCACAGGCACGACAGCACGATGCCCGCGATGGCGAGGCCGCGGCCCTTGCCGCCGCGCGAGGAGATCTGGTGGAGGGAGACGAATCCCAGGATGATGCCGAGGACGCCGAAGCAGCCGAGAAGGCCCGTGATGAACGCGGCGACCGACATGCCGTTGGTCTGGTTGTTCGCGTAGGGGTCACCGTAGCCGGGTCCGGGCGGGTAGCCGGGTCCGGGCGGCGCGGGCGGAGGCGAATAGGGCGGCTGCGGTCCGGAGCCCGGATAACCGGGCCCCGGAGGAGGAGGGGGGTAGCTCATGATGAGGGACTGTCCCACATCCGGGCACGCCGCCGACCAACCGGCACGGGACTGGACCATCACGATTTATCAACACTTATCGGGAAAACGTTTACTCTTGGCGACCAAACGGGCAGAAAACGTAGCCCGCCTCAGTCCAGGCCGCCCCTGCTAGACCAGGCGGCGGGCGGCGGCCCAGCGGGACAGCTCGTGCCGGTTGGACAGCTGGAGCTTCCGCAGGACGCTGCTCACGTGCGTCTCGACCGTCTTGACCGAGATGAACAGCTCCTTGGCGATCTCCTTGTAGGCGTAGCCGCGCGCGATCAGCCGCAGGACGTCCCGCTCCCGCTGGGTGATCTGGTCCAGCTCGGGGTCGACGGCGGGGACGTCGGTGGCGGCGAAGGCGTCCAGCACGAACCCGGCGAGGCGCGGCGAGAACACGGCGTCGCCGTCCGCGACGCGGCCGATCGCGTCCGTCAGCTCGGGCCCGGAGATGGTCTTGGTGACATAGCCGCGCGCCCCGCCCCGCACGACGCCGATCACGTCCTCGGCCGCGTCCGACACCGACAGCGCCAGGAACTTCGACGGGACGCTGCCGTGCAGCCGCCGCAGCACCTCGATGCCGCCGCCGCCCGGCAGGTGCACGTCCAGCAGCACCACGTCGGGCCGCGCCGCCTTGATCACCGCGACCGCCTCGTCGACGTCACCGGCCTCCCCCACGATCTCGACGCCGCCGCCGAGCTCCGCCTTGACGCCGGTCCGGAACATCTGGTGGTCGTCGACCAGCACGACCTTCTTCAACGCCTCAACCTCAGTCACGCTGCCTCCTTGTGGGGGGCGACCCCCCACGCCCCCCGGATCGCTCCGCTCAACTCTTCTTTATCTCCAAGCGCACTTCGGTGCCCTCGCCGGGGGCGGTGCGGACGGTGGCCTTGCCCCCGTTGCGCTCCATACGTCCGATGATGGACCCCCGGACGCCCATCCGGTCGTCCGGGACACGGTCGAGGTCGAATCCCTTGCCCCGGTCGCGGACGAAGATGGCGATCTCGTCGCCCTCCACCTCCGCGTACACCGACACCGACGGCGCCTCGGCGTACTTGGCGGCGTTCACCATCGCCTCCCGCGCGGCCTGGAGCGCGGCGCCGAGCCGCTCGTCCAGCGCCGTGTCGCCCACGCAGACGATCTCGATGGGGACGCCGTGGTCGTCCTCCACCTCCCCCGCGATCTCCCTGATCGCGGCGGCGAAGGTCTGGTCGGGGTCGGCGCGCGGCTGGTACAGCCAGGTCCGCAGGGTCCGTTCCTGGGAGCGGGCGAGGCGCTGCACCTCCCGGGTGTCGTGCGCGTTCCGCTGGATGAGCGTCAGCGTGTGCAGCACCGAGTCGTGGATGTGCGCGGCCAGTTCGGCGCGCTCCTGCGACCTGATCCGTTCGTGGCGTTCGGCGTCCAGGTCCTGCCAGAGCCGCACCACCCACGGGGTCACGATCACCGCGAGGCCGGTGAGGATGATCAGCATGGCGATCACGACGGATCGGGCCTGGTCGGCCTCGACCTTCTGCGCGACGAACCCGCCGATGCCGCCGACGACCAGCAGCAGGCCGAGCAGGCTGCGCAGCCACCGCTGGCGCAGCGGGAGCGTCCATCGCTGCCGCTGGTCGCGGTCGGCCTGCTGCCACAGGATCGCCGCGCCGACGCCGCCGACGACGAACGGCCACAGCGCCCACTGGACGGCCCCCGCCGCACCCCACGGCAGGACCGCGAGGCCCACCGTGACGGCCGCGTAGGCGGCGAGCTGGCCCCAGTCGCGGCCGCGGAGCCGCCGCCGTCCGGACGCCGCCCGCTCGTCCTCCTCCGGACGCTCGGCGGCCGGAACCAGGATCCAGAACGCGACGTACGCGGCGAGGCCGAGGCCGCTCGCCATCGTCAGCAGCACGAACGCGGCGCGGACGATCAGCACGTCCACGCCGAGATGTTCGGCCAGGCCCCGGCACACCCCGGCGATGAGCCCGCCGTCGGTGGCGCGCGTGAGCCGCCGCCCGTCGTCCGGCGGCACCGGAGCGGCGGGCGGCGCGGTCACCGCCGCCGTCGCGCCGGGCTCCTCGGCCGTCTCTTCTCCCACGTCAACGATCGTCACACGCCCGGCGCCCGGCCGCATCAGGGGATCACCCCGGGCTTCACTTCAGGGTCGGGTCAGGGACGTCCCGGATACCGCCCTTGGGAACTCCCAAGTCAGGATGGTCACCATGGGCAGCGAACAGGGCTACCAGCGGCTGGCGCGAAACGCCGAACGCCGCGTGCTGGCCGGTGTGTGCACCGGAATCGGCCGCTACACCGGCATCGACCCCGTCGTCTTCCGCGTGGGGTTCGCCGTACTGGTCCTCGCGCACGGGCAGGGCGTCTTCCTCTACGTCGCGGCGGCGGTGCTGATGCCCGCGCGGCCGGGCGAGTCCGCGCTGGCCGAGCGGCTCCTCAAGCGGTGGTTCGACGCACCGGCCGTGCTGACGATCCTCGGCGCGCTGCTGACCGCCGGGGTCGTGTTCAGCCTCTTCGGCGCCGCCGTGACCGACACGGTCGCGCTGCTGGTCGTGTTCGGGCTGGCGCTGCTGGTCGCGCACTCGCGGGGCACGGACCTGGTGGCAGTGGCACGGTCCGTCCCGGAACGGCTCACCGGGCATCCACCGGCGCCGATGCCGGAACCGGCGCGGGCGGAGGCCGAGACGGCGACCGGCCTGCGCGAGGGCATGATCGACCTGGCCGCCTACTCGGCCGCGCACACCGGGGCCCCGCCGCTCGACGACCACGACACCCGCGACACCGGCGCCCGCGAGACTCGTTCGGCGAAGGGCGCGCCGCGCCCGGAGCGGGGCGGCTCCCCGGTGGCGGCGATCACGCTGCTGGGCGCGATGGCGGCGGGGGCGGCGATGATCCCCGTGGCGCGGGGATATCCGGCGCCGGACGCCTGGCTGATCATCATGGCGCCCGCGCTGGCCGTCGTCGGGTTCGGGCTCGTCCTCGGCGGCTGGTTCCGGACGCGGGGCCTCGTGGCGGCCGGGACCGTGCTGACCCTCGCCATGCTGACCACCTCGGTCGTGCGGGACGCGCCGCAGGGCGCCGAGTACGGCGAGATCGAGTGGCGGCCCACGGACGCCGCGCAGACGAACCAGGTGTACAAGGTCGGCGTCGGCCAGGGCGATCTGGACCTCACCTCGCTCACACTCGCCCCCGGGCAGCGCGTCACGATCGTCGCGGAGGTCGCGCTCGGCGGGCTGGACGTCACCGTCCCGTCGACGGCCCGGGTGCTGGTGGACGCCAGGGTCACGCTCGGCGACCTGCGCGTCGACCACCGGACGACCGGCGGGCCGCGGGCGAAGGTCGTCCGGACGCTGGAGCCCGAGGGCGGCCAGACGGGCGGCGAACCGCCGGTGATCGAGCTGCGGATACGCGGAAAGCTCAGCGATGTGAGCGTGAACCGTGGCTGACGAGCGGAAGGCTTGCGCGGCCGGACGGCGACGGTTCGACCCGTCCGGGCCCGTCACCGGGCTGTTCTTCCTGGCCCTCGCGGCGCTGTTCCTCGCCGCCGGCCTGTCGGGCGACGAGATCCTGACCCCCGAGGTGCTCGCCCCGGTGGTGCTGATCGGTCTCGGTCTGGTCGGGACGGTCCGGGTGCTGACCCGGTCACGGCGCCGGAACCTGCGTTGACGCCGTACCCGGGGGCTCGGTGCACCGGACTGTCAGGGACGCGCAGTAATCTGACCTCGACGGCAGGTGATCGAATCGAGGTTCGATGGCGGTTGATCCCGGCGAGGCGGAGGCGGACGGCATCGACGCGCTGCCCGGCTCCCGGTCCGCGCTGGATCCGGGGCGCGCCATCAAGCCGGGGCGGCACGGCCTCTCCCCCGAGACCGTCGCGACGATCCAGCGCGAGCGGCTGATCGACTCCTTCGTCCACGTCGTGTCGGAGCACGGCTACGCCCACACGACGATCAGCCGGGTCACCGACGGCGCGGGCGTCACCAAGAAGACCTTCTACGCGCACTTCACCGACCTGGACGGCTGTTTCCTCGCCGCCTACCTGCGCGGGACCGACATCCTGTTCCGCCGCATGACGGAGGCGTACGACGCGGCGCCGTCCTGGGCGGACGGGGTCCACGCGGCCCTGCGCACGATGCTCGCCACGCTCGGCCGCGAGCCGCGGTTCGCGCGCGCGTCGCTGGTCGAGGTGAACGCGGCGGGCCCCCAGGTCAGGGCGGCGCGCATCGAGGCCCTCACCCGGTTCCGGGTCTTCTTCTACGGGCCGTCCCTCGTCACCGGTGCTTTCTCCTGTGGTGGGTCGTCCCCCCACAGGAGAAACGCCCCGGTCGCCGTGGTCGACGCGATCGTCGGCGGCATCTACGGCGCGATCCACATGCAGATGGAGACGGGCGAGGCGAAGGAGTTGCCGTCGCTGTTGCCGTCCCTCACCTATTTCGCGCTGCTGCCCGTCATAGGCCGCGAGGACGCTTCCAGGTATCTGACGCCGCGTGCAGACTGACCGCGAACGCGGGTCCGGGGTTGGTCAGCGCGCACGGCCCGCCGTGCACCCTGGTCCGGTTGGCCCTCAGCGGGTGCTCGGTGACCCCGCACTCGGCGATCGTCACCTCGGCCAACTCACCCGCGATCAGCGTGCTGACCTCGCCATGGATGGTCCCGCCATGGCCGGGCGGCCAGGTGGTGAGCCACGTCTGGGCGTCCAGCGCGACGTGCGCGGGCCCGGCGGGGTCGAACTCGGCGAGCCGCCACCAGATCTCAGGCCGTCCGGCGAGGTCGGCGACACGACTGGCGAGTTGCCCGACGGTCGGCGGCCGGACGGTGAGCGCGCGGCCGTGCGGATCGTCCTGGCCGCGCATGGCGAGATCGGGAACCATGGGAGGTCCTTCGCGTACGTGTGTCTGCGGAATGAACAGGTCTGCTTGAGCGACTGATTCAGCGACAACACGAAGGACACAGCGCGCTGGCCACGCGGCCGAGGGCCACGGGGCTGTCAAAGAGGATGCGCGCCGACATGCGTACAAGAAGACACTCGGCGACCGGACCTGTCAAGCCGATCCCCCGGAGTCCCCCCGTTTCAGCGGCTGAGGACCACGTACGCGACCCAGGTCAGCACCAGCGTCACCGCCACCGACCCCAGACACCCCAGCCGAGACGAGGAAAAGAAGAACATAACGGCGCCCTACCCCGATAAGTGCAGTTTTCGCATGTGTCCGGGGCGTATCTCCGCCGGTCAGGACCGTGAACCCTTACCTGGTGGGCAGCAAAGTCCTGCGCGTGGGCCTGTTTTCGGGCGAAAGCCAAGAATTGCCAGCGGAGCCCATTACGGTCGGCTATGGGCCATCACGGACCGAGGTGGCCGAGATCAGAGGCTCCAGGAGAGCATGTGACCCCCCAAATCAGAACAGATAGCGCAGAAGCCGCGCATACGGAGGAATTGGACGCCCACCCCGACGTCCACCGGCCCACCGAGTCCGACGAGGACCAGATCCTCGCCGAGCTGTACGGCGACCCCGACGACGACGGGTTCTTCCGCGGGGAGGAGTCCGGGTGAGCGCCGCGAAGATGATCGCGGCGGCGCGCGGGACGATCGGCATGTCGGGCCGCCCGAACAAGATCACCAAGGAGTACGCGGAGCGGCACGGGGACGAGTTCCTCAGGGCCAGCTGGTGCGACATGGCCATTACCTACTGGGCGCGGCACAGCGGGAACGCCGCCGCCGCCCTGCCAGGCGGTGACCGCGCCTACGCCCCCTGGCACGCGGGGGATTTTCGGAAAGTCGGGCGGTGGCACAGCGGGACCACCGCAAGCGTGAACCAGGCGAAGCCCGGGGACATCGTGTTCTTCGACTGGGACGCCACCAACAACATAGGGGCGATCGACCACGTGGGCGTGGTCGAGAAGGTGCTCGGTGGTGGGCGGGTGCAGACCATCGAGGCCAACACCGACGACGCGGTGCGGCGCCGCGTCCGGGCCTCCGGCGTCATCGCCGGTTACGGACGCCCCGCGTACGGCGGCGGCTCCTGGACGGAGGACATCGTGAAGAAGCTGCCGGAACTGAACAAGGGCGACTCGGGCGAGCACGTGGAGAGCCTCCAGGGGCTGCTGCTGGCCCGCAGCCACCCGGAGATCCGCATGACCGGGCGGTTCGACGACACCACCGAGGCCGCCGTGAAGGCGGTGCAGCGGTGGGGCGGCGTCGCCGCCGACGGCGTCGTCGGCCCGAAGACCTGGCCCGTCCTGCTCCGCGTGAGCTAGGTCCCGCTTCGTGCACCAGCGCCACGCGTCGGCCATCCGCCGGTAAATAGGCCCCATCAGGCATGGTCCAGGACGTGACCGGCGTCATACGTTCTTAAGGTCGCCTTTCTTGGAGGTGGCCGATGACGCCGAGTCCACGCGGCCCTCCCGGGGACGTCTCATGCCGAGTCCACTCCGAGACGTCTCTGGGAGAACGCATGCCACGTATCCGTGTCGAGGTCGATGGGGCGACATACGAGGACGATGTCGAGCCCCGCCTCCTTCTGGTCCACTATCTGCGCGAACGGCTGGGGAAGATCGGTACCCCGGTCGGCTGCGACACCAGCAACTGCGGAGCCTGCACCGTCCTGCTGGACGGGATGAGCGTGAAGAGCTGCTCCGTGCTCGCCGTCCAGGCGGACGGCGGCGACGTCACGACCATCGAGGGCCTCGGCATGAACGGGACCTCCCATCCCATGCAGCGGGCCTTCCACGAGGAGCACGCGCTCCAGTGCGGCTACTGCACCCCCGGCATGATCATGGCGTCGCTCGACCTGCTGCGGGAGAACCCCGACCCGTCCGACGACGAGGTCCGGGAGGGTCTTGAGGGCAACCTGTGCCGCTGTACCGGGTACCAGAACATCGTCAAGGCCGTCCGGCGCGCGGCGCGGGAGATGCGGGAGCCCGCGGAGCGGGAGGTGACGCCGTGACGATCCAGGAGGTCGGCACCCCACGGAAACGGTCGGAGGACGCCCGGCTCATCACCGGCCAGACGAGGTGGACCGAGAACATCACTCCGGCGGGGACGCTCCACGTGATGTTCCTGCGCAGCCCCCACGCCCACGCGCGGATCGTGAACGTCGACACGTCGCAGGCCAAGGCACGTCCTGGCGTGGTGGCGGCGTTCAGCGGCGCCGATTTCGCCGAGGAGCAGGGCTCGCTGCCGTGCGCGTGGGTCGTCACCGACGACATGAAGCATCCGGACCATCCGCCCATGGCGGTGACAGAGGTGCGGTATGCCGGTGAGCCCGTGGCGTGTGTGGTCGCCAGAGACAGATACGCGGCGGCGGACGCTCTGGAAGACATCGACATCGACTACGAGCCGCTGCCGGTTGTGCTGGACATGAACGCGGCCGTCGCGGACGGCGCCGACCTCGTCCACGAGGATCTCGGCACCAACAAGTCCTACACGTGGGTGTTCGAGAACGGGGATCTGGACGCCGCGCTGCACGACGCCCCCGTCGTCATCGAACGCGAGTACGTGCAGCAGCGGTTGATCCCCTCTGCGATGGAGCCGCGTTCCGTGCTGTGCGTGCCGGACGCGGACGACTTCACGCTCTATTCGGCGACGCAGATCCCGCACATCCTGCGGTTGATGCTCGCCACGGTCACGGGGATCGCGGAACACCACATCCGCGTGGTGGCGCCGGACGTCGGCGGCGGGTTCGGCTCCAAACTCCAGGTGTACGGCGAGGAGGTCCTCGCGCTGTTGCTGGCCCGCAGGCTCGGGCGTCCGGTCAAGTGGACGGAGTCGCGCAGCGAGGGCAACATGACCGTCCACCACGGGCGCGACCAGATCCAGCGGTTGACGCTCGCGGCGGAGCGGGACGGACGGATTCGCGGGCTCAAAGTGAATCTGCTGGCCGACATGGGCGCGTACCTGATGCTCGTCACCCCCGGCATCCCGTTGCTGGGCGCATTCATGTTCAACGGCATCTACAAGATGGACGCCTACTCGTTCACCTGCGAGGGCGTGTTCACGACAAAGACGCCGACGGACGCCTACCGGGGCGCGGGAAGGCCAGAGGCCACCTACGCCATCGAGCGGATCATGGACGAGCTGGCCGCCGAGATCGGCGTCGACCCCATCGAGGTAAGGCGCCGCAACTGGATCGCCCACGAGGAGTTCCCTTACGAGACGATCGCGGGGCTCACCTACGACTCCGGCAACTACGAGGCCGCCACGGACAAGGCGCTTGAGCTTTTCCGTTACGACGAGCTGCGCGCCGAGCAGGCCGCACGGCGCGAAGCGCAGGACCCGGTACAGCTCGGCATCGGCGTTTCGACGTTCACGGAGATGTGCGGTCTCGCACCGTCTCGCGTTCTGGGTTCGCTGTCGTATGGCGCGGGCGGCTGGGAACACGCTTCGGTGCGCGTCCTGCCGTCCGGCAAGATCGAGGTGATCACCGGGACGTCCCCACACGGGCAGGGCCACGAGACGGCGTGGGCGCAGATCACCGCCGACCGGCTCGGCGTGCCGTTCGAGGACGTGAAGGTCCTGCACGGCGACACGGCGATCTCGCCCAAGGGCATGGACACCTACGGGTCGCGGTCGCTCGCCGTCGGCGGGGTCGCGCTGTTCTCGGCCTGCGGCAAGGTGATCGAGAAGGCGCGCGTGGTCGCGGCGCATCTGCTGGAGGCCGCCGAACAGGACCTGGAGTTCGCCGAGGGCCGGTTCAGCGTCCGGGGCGTCCCGGAGGAGAGCAGGACGATCCAGGAGGTCGCGCTGGCCGCGTTCGCCGCGCACGATCTGCCGGACGGCCTCGAACCGTCGCTGGACGCCGACGCCACGTTCGACCCGGAGAACTTCTCCTTCCCGCACGGCACGCACCTGTGCGCCGCCGACGTCGACACCGAGACGGGAATGGTGAAGATCCGCACCTATGTGGCCGTGGACGACGTCGGGAAGGTCGTCAACCCCCTCATCGTGGAGGGACAGGTGCACGGCGGGCTCGCGCAGGGCATCGCGCAGGCACTGTTCGAGGAGGCCGTGTACGACGCGGACGGCAATCTGACCACGACCACCATGGCGGACTATCTGGTTCCGTCCGCCGCCGACCTGCCGACGTTCACGACCGACCGCACGGAGACGCCCGCGACGTCCAATCCGATGGGTGTGAAGGGTGTCGGAGAGGCGGGCACGATCGCGTCCACCCCGGCGGTGGTCAACGCGGTCGTGGACGCGCTTCGCCCCTACGGCGTGCACGACGTACCCATGCCGTGCACACCCGAACGGGTGTGGCGGGCCGCACGCTCGGGAGGTGCGCGATGATTCCGGCGACGTTCGACTACGCGCGGCCCGCGTCGGTGGACGACGCCGTCCGGGCCCTGTCCGACGCGGGCGAGGACGCCAAGGTGCTCGCCGGTGGGCAGAGCCTGATGCCGTTGCTGCGGCTGCGGCTCGCCGTCCCCGACGCGCTGATCGACCTCGGCCGGATCGCGGCGCTCCGCGAGATCAGGGACGAGGGCGACGCGCTGCTCATCGGCGCGATGGCGACGCACCACCAGGTGATCCGCGACCCGCTGGTCCGCGAGCACGCCCCGCTGATCGCGCGGACCGTGCGAATAGTCGCGGACCCGGCCGTCCGGCATCGCGGCACGTTCGGCGGGTCGCTGGCGCACGCCGACCCGGCGGGCGACCTCCCGGCGGTCGCGCTGGCACTGGACGCGGTGTTCCTCGTCCGGTCGGCGCGCGGTGAACGGGAGATCCCCGCGTCGGCGTTCTTCGTCGACTGGCTGACGTCCGCGTTGGAGCCGGACGAACTCCTGGTCGGCATCCGGATCCCCAAGCTGGGCGCCGGGTGGGGCGTGCACTACGAGAAGTTCCACCGGACGGCGCAGGCGTGGGCCATCGTCGGAGTGGCGTGCGCGGTGCGCCGCAATGGCAGCACGGTCGAGGACGCACGTGTCGCGCTGACCAACATGGGTCCCGCGCCGGTGCGGGCCAGTGCGGTGGAGATCGCGGTCAGGAGCCGTCCCGTGGCGGGCGACTCGTTCCGTGCCGCCGCCGAACACGCGGCAGAGGGCACGACACCGCCGACCGACCTCCACGGGTCGTCGGACTACCGGTCTCATCTCGCGACGGTGCTCACCGCGCGGGCGCTCCAGACCGCCGCCATCTAGCCTTTCGTTCGCGTTTGGCTGTCTGTGGCCGGGTACCTCCCGATTTCGGGTACCCGGCCCCGACTGGCGAGTGGACGGGCCACCGCCGTAAGGTCACGTCACGGGCAAGCTCTCCGGACGACAAGGACAACGATCATGGAACTCGACCACGATTTCGCCGTCCCCGTACCGGTGGATCAGGCCTGGCGAGTGCTGCTCGACGTGGAGCGCGTCGCGACCTGCATGCCTGGCGCGACCCTCGACTCCGTCGACGGCGACGAGTACAAGGGCCGGATGAAGGTCAAGGTCGGCGCGATGACCATCACCTACCGGGGCACCGCGCGGATCGTGTCGGCGGACGAGTCGTCCCGCACGGTAACCTTGGAGGCGTCCGGCAAGGAGGCCCGCGGCTCGGGGACGGCGTCGTCCACCGTCCAGGCGAAGCTGCACGAGGAGCAGGACGGCACGACCCGGGTGACCGTCCACACCAAGCTGAACGTGACGGGACGCCCCGCTCAGTTCGGCCGCGGCATCCTCGCAGAGGTCGGCGCCAAGATCATCACAAGGTTCGCGAAGGCACTGGCGGAGGAACTCGAATCTCCCACCGAACCCGAACCCGAACCCGAACCCGAACCCCAGGCCGCGTCCGAACCCGAGCCCCAGGCCGAAAGCCCGGTGGAGACGGTGGAGACGGAAACCGCGAAGTCCGAAGAGTCCGAAAAGACCAAGCAGCCCGCGAAGGCCGAGCAGCCCAAGAAGACTGAGCAGCCCAAGAAGACTGAGAGGCCGCCGTTGCGGGTGGCGCGGGAGGACGACGCGATCGACCTGATGGAGGTCGCGGGCCCGTCCGTCGCCAAGCGGGCCGCCCCCGTGGTCGGCGGGCTGGTCGCGCTGCTGCTGGGCGTCCGGTTCATCCGTCGTCGTCGCCGCAAGAAGCGCTGACGTCAAACAACGGTCAACGATGTGCCGTCAGGCGGCCAGGTCGGTGGAACCCACCGCCGTCCATGCCGTCGGCTGGTGGCGTGGACACCATCGAGCTCCGGCGGATCGCACGGATCGAGAACGACAACTGGTGGTACCGGGAGCGCCGGGAGATCATTTCCGCTGAGCTGCTGCGGTTCAGCATGCCGGGCGCGGCCGTGGACATCGGTGCGGCGGCGGGCGCCGCGTCCCGGGTGCTCGCCGAGCACGGCTGGGACGCCACCGCGATCGACCTGAGCCCGGAGGCCGTCGCGCTGGCGCGCGGTCACGGCGTGGACGCCCACGAGGGTGACGCCCGCTACCTGCCGCTTCCCCCGGAGCGGTTCGATCTGGCGCTCGCCCTGGACGTCCTGGAGTACATAGAGGACGACGCGCGGGCGGCGGCGGAGATCGCGCGGGTGCTGAAGCCGGGCGGGACGGCGTTGCTGTCCGTCCCGTGCGACATGGCGATGTGGTCGGCGCACGACGTGGCTCTCGGCCGGGTCCGCCGCTACAGTCGCCCGGGGTTCGTGGAGCTCGTCGAGGGCGCGGGGCTGGTGCTGGAGCGGGTGTGGAGCCGGGGCGTCCTGCTCCGCCCGTTCCTGCGGCGTCTCAGGCATCGCACGGTTCGCCGGGAGGATCTCGCTCCGTTGCGCCCGGCCGTCAACGAGGCGCTGCGCGTCGCGGCCGTGTTGGAGCGACGGCTGCCGATCTGCGGGTGGCCGGGCGTCGAGCTGGTCGCGCGGGCTCGCCGACCCGGCTGACCCGCGTCACCGGGGCCCTAGGCGACGTCGTCCGGCCAGTCCTCGGGCTCGGCGACCCATCCGGCGAGCAGGACGAGGCTGCTCGGCCGGTGCCAGACGAGGAAGCCGAACGGCCGGTCGAACGTCACGTCCAGGACCTGCGCCTCCGCCATCGGGACGCCCGCCGCCGCCACGGCCATCGCCGTGACCGCCGCCGCGCGGAACCCCTCGGCGCTGAAGGTGGCGGTGACGTCCTGCGCCGCCTGGCCGACGGCCAGGGGGGTCCGGCTGATCCCGGGCAGGTGGCCGCGGCCGTCGAGGGTGGAGACGGTCTCCAGCCCGAACACCCCGGCGCGGGACAGCAGGTCGTGCTGGACGTCGATGTCGAAGCGCACGGCGGTCGCACGCAAGGTGGTGTGCGGTTCGTACGCGGTGATCCTGTCGATCCGCAGGCCGGGCGTCTGTCTGGCCAGGGTCCGGTCGAGCAGTCGTTCGCCCCGGCGGAGGCGGTGTTCGCCGTCGATGGCCGCCACGGCCGCCGCGAGCACCTCGCCGGGCGCGCGGTGGGGTTCGCCCATGCAGAGGGTCACGTCGATGTCGTCCTCGCCCTGGGTGGTGAGGAGGGTGACGGGGCCCGCCGGGGTGTCCGGCACGAGGGCGAGCCGGGTGACGTCGGGGCTGGTGTGGGTCAGGCCCGCCACGTCCTTGGCGCGTCCCGCCCACGGGCCCTCGGCGGGCTTGAGCGGGACGTCCTGGAACGGCTCCCGCCACTTCGTGTCGATGGTCAGCGCGGTGGCGAGCACGAGCGCGGTGTCGGGCCGGACCTGGACCGGCATCCGGGTCAACCGGTCGGCGGTGTTCCGCTGGACCCATTCGTCCAGCCTGGACTGGTCGGCGGCGGGCTCCCCGCTCAGCTCGCCGCGCGCCTCGGTGGGGACGATCTTCTGCCACCACGGTTCGACGGCGAGTCCCGCGTGCGTCCACACGCCGAGCGCGGCGGCGGTGGCGGCGGTCCGCAGCAGGCTCACCGCGACGCGCGCCTGCCGGTCGGCCCCGGCGGCGTCGATGCCGATGGCGCGCTGGAGTTCCGCCCGGCCGGGTTCGCGGGCGGCGGCGGCCAGGAACGCCAGCAGCGGCCACACCCCGGCGCCGGACAGGACGGTGGTCGTGCCGTCGCAGGCGTCCTTGGCCCACCGCGCCGTCAGGGCGTTGGACGCGGGGACGAATTCACCACTCATGCGCTCACGCTCTCCTCTGCCGTCGGCGGGCGGAGGTAGCTTAGCGCGGAGCTAGGCTCCGTTGATCATGGCGCCGAAGACCTCGTCGACGACCCTCGCGGCGGCCTGGCCGTCGTCGTGCGGGCAGTACTTCACGAAGAAGCGGTCGTAGCCGTCGGCGTAGTCGTCCTCGGATCCCGGTGCCCGTTTGACCGCCTCGGCGACCTCCGCGGACGTCGTCGCGATCGGGCCGGGCGCCTCCGCCTCCAGGTCGATGGACAGGCCGCGCACGTGGTCGCGGTAGCGCGCCAGGTCGTAGGTGTAGAGGACGATCGGCCTTCCCAGAACCGCGAAGTCCACCATGGCGGACGAGTAGTCCGTGACGAGAACGTCGGCGGCCATGTACAGGTCGGCGATATCTGGGTAGCGGGACATGTCGACTAGGAAGTCGTCCGTCGCGGGACGGTTCTGGTCGGTGATGAAGTGGTGCGTCCGCAGAAGGAGGACGTGGTCTTCGCCCAGGGCCCGACGAAGGGTTTCCACATCCAGCTCAAGGGAGAACCCGCACTGGCCAGGCGCGTGGTGCCGGTCGTCCCGCCAGGTGGGGGCGTAGAGGACGACCTTCTTGTCGTCCGCGATTCCGAGGCGCTTGCGGATGTGCGACCCGAAGCTCTCCCACTCGGGGGTGCTCAGGATGTCGTTGCGCGGGTAGCCGGTCTCCAGGACGTCGCCGTCGTAGCGGAACGCACGCCGCATCACCTGGGTGGCGAACGGGCTCGGCGACAGCAGCAGATCCCACCGTGACGCTTCCCGTTCCATCCAGTCGAGCCGTTCCGACCGGTAGTAGGGGATGTCCTTGAGGTCGTGGGCGAGGCGCTTCAGTGGGGTGCCGTGCCAGGTCTGGACGCAGGTCTGGCCGTCCCGCTTGACGTACCACGGCGGCAACCCGTGGTTGGTGACCACGTAGCGGGCACGGGCGAGGACGCGGTAGTGCTCGCGGCTTCCCGCCAAGACGATCCTGGCTTTTCCGTCGACCGTGAACTGTCCGTCCTGGGAAATCCACACGCATTCCAGTTCGGGCTTGCGGCGGGCCAGTTCCTCGTAGATGGCCCTGGGGTTGCAGCTGTACTGGGTGCCGCCGTGGCAGTCGAACACGGCGGTGTCGCAGAGGGGGCTCCGCAGGTAGACGGGGTAGTCGCGCTGCTGGAGGAGTGCTTGCGCGTGGGCTCCGCGTTCACCGTCCTCTAGGGCGGGACGGCTGCGGAACCGCACCGCGTCCGTCTGGTACACGCCGACATCGAATTCGTGCGTTCCCTCGGTTCGCCAACCAGGCAGGCTGGGGATGGCCTCCCGTTCTGCGACGACGGCCGCCTCTCCCGAGCGTGTGCGCGCCAGCAGGTCCCACGTGCCGCTGCTCAAAGGCAGGTCCGTACCAAAGACGGTCATCGCACCGGGCGTGATGGCGGCGGTGAACCGGCGGCCCTTCCAGGTGACCGGGACCTGGTGCTCGTCGCCCGACCGGCGCCGTCGCAGGACGAAGTGGTCCGGCCGGTCGGCCTGGTCCGCGACGTCGCCCGTCAGGGTGAGGACGCCGGTCTCGTCCCATTCGGCCGCCATCACCACCGGACGGACGCCGCGTTCGACGCCCCGCAGGTTCCCGAACGCGGTCCGGGTGAGCGCGAACTCCCGTCCTCCGGTGGGCAGCGCGTAGCGGGCGGCGCGGAGGTGCCGCGCGACGGTGAGCCTCATCGGGCCGCCCTCGCCGGTCAGGCGGATGTCCCAGTCGATGGCGTCCAGCAGGTGGTGGCATTCGCCTCGCTCGTGGTCGCGTCCGTCCGGGACGGAGACCAGGCTCGCCATCGGCAGCTTCGCCGTGAAGTCGAAACCCGTGCCCGCCGCCAAGCGCAGGACGGTCGACTGGCGGACCGTCACCTCGGCGTGGACCTCCGCGCCGCCGTGCCGCCGGGCGGCGATCAGGGCGGCCCCGGCGCCGAGCGCGCACCGGGTCCAGCCGGTCAGTTCGAGGGTGTCGCCGTCGTGGCGGATCCCGGTGAGGACGGCCTTGGCCTGCTTGACGTGCACGACGAACACGTCGTCGTCGCCCGCCGCCGGTTGGACGGCCACGTACTCGTCCACCTGCCGGGCGACCGTCCACCGCACGGCCGTGTTCTCCGCCGTCAACCGCCGGACGGCCTTGCGTCCCGCCATCGACACTTCCGCGAACAGCTCGTAGGTGGCGGTTCGCCATTCGTCGCCGTCCAGGAGGTAGTCGGGCTCCACCCGCACGGAGAAACCGGACCAGTCGTAGGACACGGTCGACTGCGCGGAATGGGCGGTGGCCTCCGGGCAGTACGCGCGCTCCACCGGCAGCCGTATTTCTTTGCCCGTCTTCACGTCGCGCATCCAGACGCGGATACGGGAGTCCGCCGACGACGACACATCGAACCGGTCGAAGTGAGCGTGCCCGTCGACGACGAGAGTGTCGGCGTCCCAGGTGACGCGGTCGATCTCGGCGTGGAGGCGGACCTCGTCGGTGACGTCGTACAGATCCTCCGGTATGCCACGTTCCACATCGCCGTAGAACGGATAGCGGGCGTGCCAGCGCTGCCGCAGGCGGCCCTGTTGGGCGATCGGGACGTCCCCCAGGCCGATCTCCTCGAAGCGGACCACGTCCAAGAGTTCGGACAGCATCCGTTCGCGCAGGAGATGCGTCTCCAACCGCCTGATCGACGGCAGCCCGTCCGCTGCGGAACGGTCCATGGACGCGACGGCCTCGGCCCCCAACTCGGCCAGTCGTTCGCGTTCCTGCCAGGTCGCCCCGGGCAAGGCGAGGATCAGCGCGCGCACGTCCAGGTCCAGGGCGTACCTGTCGTGGACGGTCAACAGTTCCGGTGCGTGGTCGTCGACGAACTTCCGGACGTTGAAGAGGGCCACCATCCGGTCGGTGATGCCCGCCGGGTCGTGACGCAGCCGGGTCGCCGTCCCCGGACGGTCCCGCCAGTAGTAAACGGGTACGTCGAGCACGTCCACGGCATCGGCAAGGAGCTGGGCCTGCACGGCGGCGAACCCGTCCTGCGTCGTCGTCGGGAGTGGGAAGCGGTAGGCGTCCCAGAAGGTGCGCCGGAACAGTTTGTTGCGCACCAGCCTGTCTTGCATGAGCGCGGTGTGACGGGTCACGTGCGTTGATTTCAGGGTCGCGGCATAGGGCTCGCGGTGCGTCAGGGATTGGCGGACCTGCGTCCCGTCCAAGCGCAGGACGTTGCCGCCGACGAAATCGGCTCCGGTGTCCTCCAGCGTGCGGACCATGAGTTCGTAGGCGTAGGGCGGCACCACGTCGTCGCCGTCCACGAACGCCAGGTAGGAGCCCTCGGCCTGCTCGATGACGGTGTCCAGCCCGCCGGACGGCTGGAGCAGCGCGAACCGGTCGTCGAGTTCGGCGAAGTCCTCCGCGACGGGCGGGCTGCCGTGCTCCGGCCGTTCGTCCACCATCAGCACCTCAAGGTCGCGCAGCGTCTGCCCGGCCAGGGACTTCAGGCATTCCGCCAGGTGCGCCCCGGTGTCGCGGAACGGGACGACGATGCTGATCTGAGGTGACACGAGCGGCTCCGTGGTGGGTGTTTCAGTGGGTGGGCGTGAGGACCCGGTCGAGCACACGGGAGGCGGCGTGGCCGTCGTCGTGCGGGCAGTACCGGGCGGCGAACGCGGCGCGGGCGTCCCGGAACCCGGCGCCGAGCGCGACCGGGTCGCGCAGCGCGTCCACGACCTCCTGGGAGGTGCTCAGCAGTGGGCCCGGTGCCTCGGCGTCGAAGTCGAAGTAGAAACCGCGCACATGGTCGCGGTAGCGCTCAAGGTCGTAGGTGAAGAAGACCATCGGGCGGCCGGTGACGGCGAAGTCGAACATGGCCGACGAGTAGTCCGTGACCAGCACGTCACTGACGAGGAACAGTTCGGAGATGTCCGGGTAGACGGAAACGTCGATGACGCAGTCGCCGGGACGCAGCTTCGGCCGGTCGGTCACGAGGTAGTGGGTGCGCAGCAGTAGGACGTGGTCATGCCCCAGCGCGCTCCGGAACCGATCGAGGTCGAATTCGAGGCGGAACGCCCGCTTGCCGATCGCCAGATGGAAGTCGTCCCGCCAGGTCGGCGCGTACAGGACGACCTTCTTCCCTTCCGGGATGCCGAGGCGTCGGCGGACGGATGCCGCGATCTCTCCGCTGTGCGGGCTGCTGAGCAGGTCGTTGCGCGGGTAGCCGCTGACGAGAACCTCACCGTTGTAGCCGAACGCGCGCCGGAACAGCGGCACGGAGAACGCGTTCTGCGAAATGAGCAGATCCCACTGGGGAACGTCGTACTCCATCCAGTCGACGCCCTCGGTGCGCTTGTACGGCATCTGTTTGACGTCGTAGCCGAGCTTCTTCAGCGGCGTCCCGTGCCAGCACTGCACATACGTCTGTTCGTCGCGTTTGGTGAACCATTCCTGCTGCGACCAGTTGCCGAACACGTAGCGCGCGCGGGCCAGGACCTCGTAGTGCTCCCGCGTCCCCGCGAGGACGGTCCGGGCACCAGCGGGCTTACCGAACTGGCCGTTCTCGGTGACCCACACGCACTCAAGGTCGGTCCCGCGTCTTCGTAGCTCTTCATAGATACCGCGCGGGTTGCACGAATACTGGCGCCCCTTGTAGGCGTCGAACACGGCCAGGTCGCGCATGGGCAGGTTCAGGTGGCGCCGATAGTGCCCGGACCGGATCCGGCTCTGCGCGTAGGCTCCGCGTTCGTCGTCGTCCAAGGCGGTCTCGATGAGGAACTGCAACTGGTCGGTCTTCTGGGCGCGCACCGTGATCCGGTGCAGTCCCGCCTCGAACGGCTCCGGCAGTTCCCGGAGGGTGTGCCGCCTGACGACGACCGGCCGTTCCTTCCCACCGACCGCCGCGACGACGTCCCAACGGCCGGAGACCAGCGGAC
This sequence comes from Actinomadura meridiana, assembly GCF_039537545.1. Lineage (NCBI taxonomy): Bacteria > Bacillati > Actinomycetota > Actinomycetes > Streptosporangiales > Thermomonosporaceae > Actinomadura > Actinomadura meridiana. The sequence goes on along the minus strand of NZ_BAABAS010000016.1, from coordinate 29,691 downwards.
GGGCCACCCCGAGCACCGGCATGCGCGCGGGACAGAACTTGGCGGCGAAACGGTCGCCGTCCCAGCGCAGCGCCACCGCGTGCTCCTCCGACGACCGCCGCCGCCGCAGGATCAGCGCGTCGGGCCGTCCGGCGTGGTCGGTGCACGTTCCCTCCAGGTAGAGGGCACCGTCGGGCGACCAGGACAGCGCGTCCACGGCCAAGGCCCGTTCGCGGACGACGATGCGTAGCGTGCTGCGTCGCGTCCTGGCGAGTTCCACCTCCCCACCGGGGACGCCGAACACGATCCCGGCCGCGCGCTCCACCAGGTAGGGCCGCACGTCGTCCGGCAGGGCTATCTCCCAGTCGCCGGGACGCTTCATCAACCCGGCCACCGGCAGTCGCGCCCTGAACCCGTGGCTCTGGAGCCCGTCGTCGTGGGTTTCGGTCTTGCCGGACGGCTCGATCGGGCCCGCGACCTTGCCGCGTCCGATCCTGGGCACGGCGACGATCCTGGACTCCTCGCCGATGGGGGTCCGGCTCCAGCCGTCCAGCCGCAGTTCGCCTCTCTCCAGTCGGCAGCCGACCACGGCCGCCGCCGTCCGCCGCACCTGGAGCACGAACCGGTGCCTGCCCGCGACGCCCTGGACGAGCACGCCGGGCGCGCACTCCCGGTCGTCCGGCCACTGGCGGCAGGTCAGCCTCGGGTTGGAGAACGTGGTCCGCCGCCGCAGCCCACGGTTGACGATCTCGACGCACGGGATCCAGTCGACGTCCCGGAAACGTCCGAACATCCGCAGCGACGCGGGGTCGATCTCGGCCACGAACCCGGACCAGTCGTAGGACACCCCCGACTGCCGTGACCGCGCGGTCACGTCCGGTCTGCGGACCCGCTGGATCGGCACGCGCATCAGACCGCGCTTGTTCGACGCCAGCAGCCACACGCGGATGCGGGAATCGTCCTCGGTCGAGGAGTCCAGGTGCCGGATGTAGGCGTGCCCCTCGACGCGGAGCCGCCCGTCCACCCACTCGGCCCTGTCGATCGCCGCGTACGGCCTCAGCTCGGCGGTCACGTCGTACACGTCCAGCGGGACGGCGCGCTCCTCGTCCTCGAAGAACGGGTACTCCGCGTACCAGTGGCGCCGCATACCCCGCCGCACCCTCGGCGCGTCCCCCACCTTCCGCAACTGGACGAACCGCAGCACCTCCAGCAGCTCCGGCAGCATCCGGCGGCGCAGCAGGTGCAGTTGCAGGCGCGTGATCGCGGGAACCCGCCGCAGCACCCGGGGGCCGATGTGCCGTGCCAGCTCCGCGCCGATCGCGACGAGGTCGCCCCCGTGCTCGTCCGGCGTTCTGGGCAGTGCCTCGAACAGGACGCGCAACTCGATCCCGATAAGCGCGTGTTCGTCGTAGGCGTCCAGGAGCCGTGGCGCGTACTCGACCATCTCTTCCCGCAGCACGCGCGCAGAAGCGAGACGTTGCGTGAGGTTGTCCCAGTCGTAGCGGTCCTCGGTGATGGAGCCCGGCCGTTTGCGCCAGTAATAGACCGTCTCGCTCAGCACGTCCACGGAACGGGCCAGCGCGTGCGCGCGCGCCGTGACGGGCGGGTCCTCGTAGTAGCCCTTAGGGAACTGCAAGCCGACCCGGTCCCAGAACTCACGCCGGTACACCTTGTTCCACGGCGTCCGGTCGCGCATCAGAATCGGCTTGGACGACACATGCGTCCTCGAACACGGCTCCGTGAAAACGCCGTCGTGCAGGTGGGACTGCCAGTCGCGGTCGGCGTCCATCCGGTGCACGTTCCCGGACGCGAGGTCGGACCCCGTCCGCTCCAGCGACGCGACCAGCCGCGCGTAGGCGTCGCGTCCGACCACGTCATCGGCGTCGGCGAACGCCAGGAACTCGCCCCGCGCGTGCCGCACTCCCGCGTTGCGCGCAGGGCCGGGGCCCTCGTTGTCCCGCGTCACCAGCCGGAACCGCGCGTCGCGCCCGCACAGCTCCTTGGCGATCACGGCGCCGTTGTCGGTGGACCCGTCGTCCACCATGATCACTTCAAGGTCGCGCAGCGTCTGGTCGGCCAGCGACTCCAGACACTCCCGGAAGAACTCCTCGGTGTTGTGGAACGGCACGACGACGCTGAGCTTCGGGGACATGGGGCCTCCTCCTCGCCCCACCGAGCATGGTGACGTCGCGTCACGTTCTGAACGCGCATCGCGATTGCCAGGCCGTCCCCTGACGTAGACTTGACCTCGTCTGGCCGCCGTTTACCGGGGGGTGACCGACCCGGCGGGACGCACCCCGGGCCCGGCGCCCGACTCGGCGACCGCGTCGCGCACGCACCCCGCGAGGGCCTCGAACTCGTCGGCGCGCGGCGACGTCGTCCGGAACCCGAGCCCGATCCGGCGGAACGGCGCGGGCGCCGCGAACCGGTGCAGCGACAGGTTCGGCGCGTGGCGCGTCTCCACCGCCAGCGCCGTCTCCGGGACGAGCGTCACCCCGAGCCCGCCCGACACGAGCTGCACCAGCGTCGCCAGGCTCGTCGCGTAGGTGGCGGCGGCCCGCGCGCCGACCTCCCGGCACACCTCCAGGGACTGGTCGCGCAGGCAGTGCCCCTCATTGAGCAGGATCACGTCCATATCGCCCAGCACCGTCCGGGGAACACCAGCGGACGCCAGCTCGAACTCGGCGGGCTCGGCGAGGACGGCCTCGGCCCGCCGCGCCACCCGCCGCCCGGCGGGCGTCAGCAGCACCTTGCGGGTCGTCCGCTCGACGAGCCGCGTCCCGAGGGTGTCCTCCAGCGCGGCGACCGCGCCGGACAGTGCGGGCTGGCTCATCCGCAGCGCCGCCGCGGCGTCCCGAAAATGCAGATGCTCCGCGAGCGCCAAGAACGCCCGCAACTGCGCCACCGTCGGTCTACTGATCGCCATCCCACCAGCAAGATTACCGAGGCCCTGCCAGCCGGAACTGGGCGGCCCGGGCTGTTCAGAACACGCTTGGCGTTCTGAACAATCGAAAATGGTGTCGTGAACCTTGCGACGCCGGGACGACCGCGCGACGGTTTCGACCGCGGGCTGCTCGCGCCGATGCTGCTCGGCGCGATCCTCAACCCGGTCAACTCCTCGATCATCGCGGTGTCGCTGATCCCGATCGGACGGGCGTTCGGCGCGCCGCCGTCCGACACGGCGTGGCTGGTCTCGGCGCTCTACCTGGCCACGGCCGTCGGCCAGCCCGTCGCCGGACGGCTGATCGACCTGCACGGCCCACGCCGCGCCTACCTCGTCGCGACGGCCCTGACGGGCATCGCGGGCGTCGTCGGCGCCCTCGCCCCGAACCTGGGCGTGCTGATCGCCGCGCGGGTGCTGCTGGGATTCGGCACGTGCGCGGGCTATCCCGCCGCGATGAGCCTGATCCGCAGCGAGGCCAAACGAACGGGACGCGACAGCCCGGCCGGGGTGCTGACCGTTCTCGCGGTCGCCACCCAGACCATCGCCGTCATCGGCCCGCCCCTCGGCGGGGTGCTGATCGGCCTCGGCGGCTGGCGGACGACACTCGCCCTCAACATCCCACTGGCGGCGGCCGGAATCCTCCTCGGCTTGCTCCGCCTGCCGAAACCACCGCCCGCGCGGGTCGGCGCCCGGCGGCTGCTCGGCGGCCTGGACCTGCCGGGCATGGCGTTGTTCACGGCGACGCTGCTCTCACTGCTGCTGTTCCTGATGGATCCGCGAACCGGCCGCCTGTACCTGCCCGCGCTCGCGGCCGTGGCGGCGGCGGGGTTCGTGGTCCGTGAGCTACGGGCGTCCGACCCGTTCATCGACGTGCGCGTCCTCGGCGGCAACCTGCCACTGATCACGACGTACACCCGTGCCGTGCTCGCCTATGTCGTGTCCTACTCCGTCCTGTACGGCTACACCCAGTGGCTCCAGGAGGGACGCGATCTGTCGCCCACCCACGCCGGGCTGCTCCAGCTACCGATGTTCGCGACCGGAATCGTCGTCTCCGCCGTCACCGGACGACACGAGGCGGTACGCGGCAAACTGCTCGTCGGCGCCGCCGCCCAGATCGCGGGCTGCGCCCTCCTCCTGGGATCGGGTTCCGGGAGCCCGATCTGGCTTCTCGCGGCGACCACGCTGCTGTTCGGCGTGCCACAGGGCCTCACGAGCCTCGCCCTCCAGAACTCCGTCTACCGCCAGGCCCCACCCGAGCACATCGGCTCGTCCGCCGGGCTGCTGCGCACGTCCGGCTACCTCGGCGCCATCCTCGCCTCGTCGGCCGCCGCGGGCTTCTTCCCCGAACGCGCCGACACTCCGGGCCTGCACCATCTCGCCTGGTTCATGCTCGCCATCTGCGTCCTGTTCCTGGCGGTGACGGTCGCGGACCGCTCACTGCGCCACGTCGGCAGGCCCTCTCCCGGGGATTGATAGGCAGCCCCTATAAGTCGGTCGCCCGGAACCGATTTCTCTTCTCCCCGCGCCTGCGGCACTCTGAGTGACATCAGCCGCTGGAACGGAACACGGCGGCCCAGCTGCGCCTCCCTGTCGGAGGCGACCTCTGACTCATGACGAAGGAGCATGCGTGCTTACTGTCGGTGACCAGTTCCCCGAGTACGAGCTCACCGCCTGCGTCTCGCTCGACGCGGACAACGCCTTCGACACGATCGACCACAAGACGCACCAGGGTAAGTGGCGCGTCGTGTTCTTCTGGCCGAAGGACTTCACGTTCGTGTGTCCGACTGAGATCGCCGAGTTCGGGCGCCTCAACGAGGACTTCGCCGACCGCGACGCCCAGGTGCTCGGCGCGTCCGTCGACAACGAGTTCGTCCACTTCGCGTGGCGCAAGGACCACCCGGACCTGCGCGAGATCCCGTTCCCGATGATGGCCGACCTGAACCGGGAGCTGTCGTCCGCGCTCGGCATCCTCACCGCCGACGGAGTGGCGCAGCGCGCGACGTTCATCGTCGACCCGAACAACGAGATCCAGTTCACGATGGTGACCGCCGGTTCCGTCGGCCGGAACGTCACCGAGGTGCTGCGGGTGCTGGACGCGCTCCAGAGCGACGAGCTATGCCCCTGCAACTGGAACAAGGGCGAGGACACCCTCAACGCCACCGAACTGCTGGCCGGGGTCTGACGGTGGGCGTCGACGCGCTGAAGTCCGCCCTGCCCGGCTACGCCAAGGACACCAAGCTCAACCTGGGCTCGGTGACCTCCACGTCGCAGCTCGGCGAGCAGCGGCTGTGGGGGACGGTCCTGGCCTGCGCCCTCGCCACCCGGAGCACCATCGTGATCCGGGAACTGGCCGAGGAGGCGGTCGAGCACCTGTCCGCCGAGGCGTTCGAGGCCGCCAAGGGCGCGGCGTCCGTCATGGCGATGAACAACGTGTACTACCGCGCGGAGGCGCTGCGCGTCGCCGCCGTCGTGAACGCGGCCGCCGCCACCCTGGAGGCCGAGGCCGCGCTAGCCCCCGTCTCTGTCTAATCTGAAACAGACAGGCCCGGGTGCACGCGCACCCGGGCCTTCATGCTGTCGGGATCACTCCCACTCGATGGTGCCCGGCGGCTTGGACGTGATGTCGACCGTGACCCGGTTGACCTCGCGCACCTCGTTGGTGATGCGGGTCGAGATCCGCTGGAGCAGGGCGTACGGGAGCCGCGCCCAGTCGGCCGTCATCGCGTCCTCGCTGGTCACCGGGCGCAGGACGATCGGGTGACCGTAGGTGCGGCTGTCACCTTGCACGCCGACCGACCGGACGTCCGCCAGCAGCACGACGGGGAACTGCCACACGTCGCGGTCGAGCCCGGCGGCGGTCAGCTCCTCGCGGGCGATCGCGTCGGCGTCCCGCAGGATGTCGAGCCGGTCGCCGGTGACGGCGCCGATGATGCGGATGCCGAGGCCGGGGCCTGGGAACGGCTGCCGCCAGACGATCTCCGACGGCAGGCCGAGCTGCTCGCCGAGCGCGCGGACCTCGTCCTTGAACAGGTTCCGCAGCGGCTCGACCAGCGTGAACTGGAGGTCGTCGGGCAGGCCGCCGACGTTGTGGTGCGACTTGATGTTGGCCGCGCCGGTGCCGCCGCCCGACTCGACCACGTCCGGGTAGAGAGTGCCCTGGACGAGGAACTCGACCGGTTCGGGGGCGTCCGGCGCGCCACTCTGGGGGGACGGCCCCGCAGACCCCCCGGAACCGCCCTTGGTGATCTCCCGCGCCGCCGCCTCGAACACGCGGATGAACTCGCGGCCGATGATCTTGCGCTTCTCCTCGGGGTCGGAGACGCCGTCGAGGGCCTTGAGGAAGCGGTCGCGGGCGTCCACGACGCGCAGGTTCACGCCGGTGGCGGCGACGAAGTCCTTCTCGACCTGCTCGGGCTCGCCCTTGCGCAGCAGCCCGTGGTCGACGAACACGCAGGTCAGCTGGTCGCCGATGGCACGCTGGACGAGCGCGGCGGCCACCGCGGAGTCGACGCCGCCCGACAGCGCGCAGATCACCCGCTTGGGCCCGACCTGCTCCCGGACGGCCTCGATCGACTCGTCCGCGATGTTGACCATCGTCCAGTTCGGGCGGCATCCGGCGCCCTCGTACAGGAACCGGCGCAGCACCTCCATGCCGTGCTCGGTGTGCAGCACCTCGGGATGGAACTGGACGCTGAAGAAGCCGCGCTCGCGGTCTTCCATCCCGGCGACCGGGGTCACGTCCGTGCTGGCCGTGACCGTGAACCCGGACGGTGCCCGGCTCACGTGGTCGCGGTGCGACATCCACACAGGCTGCGCGTTCGGCAGCCCCGCGAACAGCATCCCGGGCGACGTGACGGAGAGGGTCGCGCCGCCGAACTCGGCGACGTCGGAGTTCTCCACCGTCCCGCCGAGGGCCCGCGCCATCACCTGGTGGCCGTAACAGATCCCGAACGTGGGGACGCCGAGCTCGAACAGCCCCTCCGGCGCGGCCGGGGCACCCCGCTCGTACACCGAGGCCGGGCCGCCGGACAGGATGATCGCCTTCGGCCGCCGGGCGAGCATCTCCGCCGCCGGCATGGTGGACGGCACGATCTCGCTGAACACATGGCACTCGCGGACGCGCCGGGCGATCAGCTGCGCGTACTGCGCGCCGAAGTCGACGACGAGAACGGTGTCAAAGGACTGGTCTGCGGCCACCAAAGAACGCCCTTTCGCACGGGCCGGAACGAGGACACCAGTCTACGGGCGGTGCGGCCTGCGCCGATGCGCGGCCTCGTACGACCATCACGTGGTGCGATCCTCCGATAACGGTCAGCATCCATTTACCTTGACGGCACTCATGGAAGGGCTCCGGTCTGATACCTGTTGATAACACACCGTGTCCGACTGGCTCCCGTCCGCAAGCGTCCTCCCGAGGAGTGCCGTGAAGCTGCTCGCCGTCACCGCCCTGATCACCGCCATCGTTCCGGCCATCCCGGCGACCACGGGGCCGTCCACCGCGGGACGATCCACCAACGCGTCGTCCAGCCTCACGCGGGCCGCCGCGCCGTCGGTGAACGACTGCGCGCACGTGGGCGCGAGGGTGCGGACGGGAGGGCAGGGCCACGAGCGCAACGAGCTGACGCCCGGGGAGGCCGCCGCCGTCGAGCAGCGCCTCAACCGGATCCTGGACGGTCTCGGCCTGGGCCAGGGCACCGCCCCCGGCGAGCAGTCGACCAGCGGCGGGCTGCGCGACGCGACGCCGGTCAGCGTGCCCGTGTACTTCCACGTCCTGCACGACGGTTCCAAGGGCAATGTCTCCAAGGCGGCGATCGACCGCCAGATCAGCACGCTGAACACGTCCTACGCCGGGGGCGACGGGGGCGCCGACACCCAGATCTCCTTCAAGCTCCGCGAGATCACCCGCACCGACAACGCCGACTGGTTCAGCGACCCCGAGCGGTACGAGAAGACGTTCAAGCCCAGGCTGCGCAAGGGCGGCAAGAGCACGCTGAACCTGTACAGCGCGTACATCGGCGGAGACCTGCTCGGCTGGTCCACGTTCCCGTGGCGGTACAAGAGCGAGCCGAAGATGGACGGCGTCCTCATCCACTACGGCAGCATGCCGGGCGGCGACATCGACAACTTCAACAAGGGTTTCAGCGCCACGCACGAGGTCGGCCACTGGATGGGGCTCTATCACACGTTCCAGGACGGCTGCGGAGGCTCCGGAGACCGCGTCGACGACACCCCGGCCGAGCGCGACGCCACGAACGGCTGCCCGACCGGTAAGGACACCTGCTCGTCCCCCGGGGCCGACCCCGTGCACAACTACATGGACTACAGCTACGACACCTGCATGACGTCGTTCACCCCCGGACAGGGCACCAGGATGCACAACGTCTGGCAGGCGTACCGCGCCTGATCAGAGATCCCGCGCGGTTCAGGAGCTGGGCCCGCAGACTCGCGTCAACGGCCGAGGATGCGGGCGGCGTCTTCGGGCGGCAATCGCCGGACGGCCTCCCGTAGCGTGACCCCGGACATGGTGGCGGCGCGGGGTTCCACCCAGGTCACCACCCATTCCGGGTCCTTCTTGGACAGTTCCCGCAACACCCAGCCGAGGGCCTTGCGGATGAAGAACTCGCGTTCGCCGATCACGGCGTCGCCGAACCGGTCGAGCCTGTCCAGATCCGGGTTTCCCGCCCGGACGCCCGCGAGCAGAGCCAGGACGGCAGTGCGCCGTATCCACATGTAGGGGTCGCCGACCCACTCGTCCAAAACCGTTCCAAGGTCGGGGTGCCGGACGACCAGAGCGCCGACCACCTTCTCGGCAAGGTGGTCCACATATACCCAGCTCACCGAGTCGCGGATGAGCCGTTCGGCCAGCCGGACGTCGCGCGGTTCCAGCAGTGCGGCCCGCTTGGCGAGCACCTCCCCCGCCGCCATGCGCGCCTCGTGGACGGGACGCCCGTCGTCGGTCACGTCCCAGAAGGTTTCGGCAAGAGCGACCAACTCGTCCCGGGTGGGTTTGGTCTTCACCGATGACAGCGCCAGCTTGCGCAGCGTGGGCACCGGCACGCCGATATGGACGTACTCACTCTTCAGATAGCGCTTTTCATGCGCGGCCCGAACCGGGTCGGCGTCGGCCCGCATATCGGCCATGACCCGAGCCGCCTCGCCTCTGACATCCATGCGGACACGCTACGCCGCCGCGCTAGGGCGCCGTATTCAGCGTTGCTCGCCCTAATTCGTCCAAGTTTGCCAAAGACGTGATGTTTGTTCGCCTCCACTCTTGTTCCAGCAATCACTCCGCTCCCCCTGCGCGCGCGCCTCCCACGCACGCAAGCCCCCGCGAGGAGTTCCATGAAACGCGCCGGAATCGTCAGCGTCCTCGGCATGCTCGCCACCGCCACGGTCACCGCCACGGCCACCGGGGCCGCGCCCGCGGTCCTGGCGGCGCCCGCCCCCGCTGCCGCCCCCACCCATTCGGCCGCCGCCCGCTCGACCGCCTGCGACGGACCCTCGCTGGCCCGCGTCCGAGCCGGCGCCCACGCCGTCGAGCCGCACCAGCCCGGCCGGGCCAAGGTCACGGCGATGGAGAAGGACTTCAAGAACCGCCTCGGCAAGCTGCGGAAGCAGCGCGTGAAGGCCATGACCGTCCGCGTGCACTTCCAGGTCGTCTACGGCAGTGCCGGGAACGTGCCCGACGCGACGCTGAACAAGCAGATCGCCGTCATGAACGCGGCCTACGCCGGAAGCGGCGTCTCGTTCACTCTCGCCGAGGTCAAGCGGACGCAGAACGCGACCTGGTTCTCCGACCCCGAGGGCAACGAGCAGGCGATGAAGAGCGCCCTGCACAAGGGCAACGCGCAGGACCTCAACTTCTACACCGCCGACCTAGGGTCGAGCCTCCTCGGCTGGTCGACCTTCCCCAGCGACTACCGCACCCAGCCCGCGATGGACGGCGTGGTCATCCACTACCAGAGCCTCCCGGGCGGAACCCTCACCAACTACAACGAGGGCGACACCGGCACCCACGAGGTGGGCCACTGGATGGGCCTGTTCCACACGTTCCAGGACGGCTGCTCGGGCCCGGGCGACCAGGTGTCCGACACCCCGGCCGAGGAGAGCCCGGCGTCCGGCTGTCCGACCGGCCGCGACACCTGCCCCGCCGCCGGAGCCGACCCGATCCACAACTACATGGACTACGGCTACGACTCCTGCATGACGGAGTTCACGTCCGGCCAGACCAAGCGCATGCAGGACCAGTGGGCCGCCTACCGCGCGTGACCCCGTGCCTGGGCGGCGCGCTCAGGTGATGTCGATGATCGGGAGGGTGAGGGCGCCGGGCGCGTCCGCCGGGACGACCGGCTCCATCGGCGGGACGGGACCGACCCGCCGGTAGGGGTCGCCCATCGCGGGACGCGGGTCGTCCTCCTCCCGGTTGGGCCAGAACGCCATGGCGCGTTCGGCCTGCGCGGTGATGGTCAGCGACGGGTTGACGCCCAGGTTGGCCGAGACCGCCGAACCGTCCACGATGTGCAGCCCCGGATGCCCGTAGACCCGGTGGTAGGGGTCGATGACGCCGGACTCGGCGGAGTCGCCGATCGCGCAGCCGCCGAGGAAATGCGCCGTCAGCGGGACGTCGAACAGGTCGCCCCACGTCCCGCCGGGCATGCCGCCGATCTCGTCCGCGATCAGCCGGGTCGCCTCGTGGCCCTCCGGAATCCACGTCGGGTTGGGCTCGCCGTGCCCCGCCGACGCGCGGACGTCCCAGCCGAACGGGCCGCGCTTCGGGCTCAGCGTGATCGAGTTGTCGCGGGTCTGCATGACCAGCGCGATGACCGTCCGCTCGGACCAGTGCCGCATGTCCAGCGACTGGAGGACGTGACCGGGGTGCCGCATCGCCTCGCGCACGAACCTCAGCAGCCGGGGCCTGTGCTTCTCGCCGGGACGGTCACCGTCCACGAGGAGCGTCTGGAGGCCCGCGAGCAGGTTCGAGCCACGCCCGTACCGAACGGGTTCGATGTGCGTGTCCGGGGCCGGGTGGAACGACGACGTGATCGCGACCCCGGTGGAGAAGTCGGGGCCCGCCTTGCGGTTGGCGCGTCCGCCGCCGAGGATCGCCTCCGAGTTGGTGCGGGTCAGGGCGCCGAGACGGTCGGACAACTGTGGGAGGCGTCCAGTCACCTTCAGCTTGTGCAGAAGCTTCTGCGTGCCGTACGTACCGGCGGCGAAAACGACCTGCCCGGCAGTGAGGGTCTTGCGGTGGCGTCCGAACGACCGGGTCCGCACGATCTGGACCTCGTAACCATCGTCAAGGGGTTGGACGCTCGTGACGCGGCTGAGCGGCATGACCCGCGCCCCGGCCTTCTCCGCCAGATACAGGTAGTTCTCCGTCAGCATGTTCTTCGCGCCGTGGCGGCAGCCCACCATGCATTCGCCGCATTCCAGGCAGCCGCGCCGCCGGGGGCCTGCCCCGCCGAAGTACGGGTCGGCGCTCTCGACCGCCGCGCCGTCCCCGAAGTACACGCCGACCGGCGTCCTGACGAACGTGTCGCCCTTGCCCATCCGGTCGGCGACCCGCCGGACGACCCGGTCGGCCTCGGTGGTCGTCGGGTTCTGGACGACGCCGAGCATGCGCCGGGCCTGCGCGTAGTAGGGGGCCAACTCGTCCTGCCAGTCCGTGATGTGCGCCCACTGCCGGTCCTTGAAGAACGGCCCCGGCGGGACGTACAGGGTGTTGCCGTAGTTCAGCGACCCGCCGCCGACGCCCGCCGCCGCCAGCACCATCACCCGGCTCGACTTCGCGCCCCGGATCAGGTGCATCCGCTGGAGGCCGGTGAGCCCGAGCGCGGGCGCCCACACGTAGCGGCCGACGCGCCAGTTCGTCTTCGGCAGCCCCGGATACCGCGCCCCCGGAGTCCCGGACTGGCCGGTGTCGAAGCGGCGGCCCGCCTCGATCACCCCGACCCGGTACCCCTTCTCGACGAGCCGCAGCGCCGCCACGCTGCCACCGAACCCCGACCCGATGACGAGCACGTCGAAGTCATGCTTCACAGGGCGACCCCTACTACTTGATCCGCAGTCTCTTCATGATCTTGACTCCGGACGCCATCAGGTCGGCGAACCGGTCGTAGCCCATGCCGCCCGGGGGTTCGAGGTCGAGGAGGTGCTGGCTGGCGACCGTCTGCGACTCGGTGAACTTCAACAGGCCTCCTGGGGACGAACCGGTCGTACACATCCTCGTGCACGTACATACGCTCGATCGAGATGCAGAGCTGCCCGGCGTTGGTGAAGCACGCGCGGACGGCGCCGCGCGCGGTGCGCTCCACGTCGGCGTCCGCCATGACGATCATCGGGTTCTTGCCGCCGAGCTCCAGCGAGTAGCCGACCAGCCGGGGCGCGACCTTCTCCGCGATGGCCCGTCCGGCCCGCGTCGAGCCGGTGAACGCGACATAGTCGGCGTTCTCCACCAGCGCGTCCCCGATCTCGGACGGCTCCCCCACGACCACCTGCCACAAGTCCTTCGGCAGCCCGAGCTCGACCAGCAGGTCAACGACCCACAGACTGGACAGGCACGCCTGGGTGTCCGGCTTGTGGACGACGGCGTTGCCCGCCCCCACGCCGCCTGCGCCTTCCGCGCCCGCTCGTAGGCCGCGCGGACGTCATCGGCACCGGAGATCGGGACGGTCGAGAGAGCCTCCCCGGTGAACGGGCTCTGGACCACCACGGTCTCGGAACCGTCCGAGGCGACCCGCGACGCCAACCGGTCGAGCGGGGCAGGAGATGCCATGCTCGCAGCGTATGATCCCCCGCCCACCTCTGGCTACCCGCAGGTAACGCGCTGGCCGGCCGATTCGCCGTGCTCCTCCCGTTTTCCGAAATCCCCACCAACCGGACCGTTCCAAGCCAGGCGGACTTCCGCAACTCGGAGACCGACCGCGTCCGACCGGTGTATTCCGAAGGGCAGGAGAGAGATTCTCAGGAGGGATCAACCCATGACGGACGGCCACCCCGAGGATGACGCGGCGCCCCCACGCCGGAGCCGCCGCGACGAGACCCGCGCCGCGCTCCTCACCGCCGCCGAGCGTCTCTGGGCCGAACACGGCATCCACGGCGCCTCGCTCGACGACATCGCCGCCGCGGCCGGGCTCACCAAGGGCGCCGTCTACTCCAACTTCGCGGGCAAGACCGACCTGCTGCTGGCGCTGATGGAGCGATTCACCAGCGACCCGTCCCCCACCGACGTCTGCGACGAGCTGCGCGCCGCCGAACAGGACGCCGACCCCGAGGGCCGCTGCTCGGCCCGCACCACCCCCGACGACCGGGCTCGCCAGCTCGCCCTGCTCCTCGTCGAGTTCTGGCTCTACGGCATGCGCGACTACGCCGCCGGATGGCGCATCGCCGACTGGTACGCCGAACGCCGCGCCCACCTGGCCAGCCAGCTCGCCCCCACCGACGACCTGGCCCCGGGCGACCGCGCCATCCTCACCATGGCCCTCGACTTAGGCCTGGCCTTCCAGCACCTCCTCGACCCCGATCGAGTCCCCACGAATCTCTACAAGACCGGCAAGAACCTCGTCCAAGGCCACCCCCGCCCCTGACCCCGTCCGGCGGGTCACATCGCCGGAGGCGTGCCGCAGAGCGCGAACGCTTCCACCTTGGAATCAGGACTGAGCATCGCGACCTCCCAGCCGCCGCCGTCGCTGGCCGGGTTGTTCGCCTTCACGTAGTCGTGGATGGCTCCGTCACCGGCCTGCGCGAAGCTACTGGCGGAGTAGCCGCCGCTGGCCGCCAGGGCCCCGGCGGGACAGGTCGCGGTCGAACGGTTACCGCCGGCCCCCTTCACCACCTGCGGGGCCTGGTCGCTGGGAACGCAGATGGCGAACGCCTCCACCTTGGAGGCGGGGTCGAGCATCACGGCCTCCCAGCCGGTGCCGTCGCTGACCGGGTTGTTGGCCTTCACATAGTCGTGGATGGCTCCGTCACCGCCCTGCGCGAAGCTACTGACGGAATAGCCGCCGTTGGCCACCTTGGTCCCGCCGGGACAGGTCGCGGTCGAATGGTTGGCGCTGGGCCCCTTCACCACCTGCGGTTGTGCCGCCTCGGCCGAGGGGCGGGCGGCGTCCTCCGCCGCCGGAGCCGAGGCCGCCGCCACGGTCAGCGACCCCGTCGCGAGGAGGGTGCCGACGAGCAGGGGCAGGGGGCGTAGCTTGCCACGCATGTGATCTCACCTTTCGCCGTTGAACCGAGCCTTCATAGTGAGGCCGTCACATCAACCTAAAGTCAGGATTGATAACTGAGAGTGACCGCTCTGGGCACACTGTTGTGGCCGAAGGCCGCTACGGAAGTGGCGAGTCACAGTGGTTTACGGACGTCTCAGCAGGCTCCGCCGGGCTCGGAAGCCCCGTGGCTCAGGTGGTCAGGGCGGTGCGGGCCTTGGTGAAGGCCTTGACGGCGTGTTCAACGTCCTGCTCGGTGTGGCGCGCGGACAGCTGGACGCGGATGCGGGCCTTGCCGTGTGGGACGACCGGGTAGGAGAAGGCGATCGCGTAGACGCCGTGCTCCAGCAGTTTGTCCGCCATCCGTCCGGCCTGCTCGGCGTCCCCGATCATGACGGGGACGATCGGGTGCTCCCCGGAGAGGATGTCGAAGCCTTCGACGGTCATCCGTCCGCGGAACAGGGTCGTGTTCGCGTAGAGGCGTCGGCGCAGTTCTCGGCCGTAGCCGGGGGGCTGGTCCGCGAGGAGGTCCAGGACCTTGATCGAGGCGGCGGCGATCACGGGAGCGAGCGAGTTGGAGAACAGGTAGGGCCGGGAGCGCTGGCGCAGCAGTGCCACGATCTCCCGTCGCGCGGCGACGTAGCCGCCGGACGCGCCGCCGAGCGCCTTGCCGAGGGTGCCGGTCATGATGTCGACCCGGTCCATCACGCCGTGCAGCTCGTGGGTGCCACGGCCGGACGGGCCGACCAGGCCGACCGCGTGTGAGTCGTCGACCATGACCATGGCGCCGTGGCGTTCGGCGAGGGCGCAGATCTGGTCCAGGGGCGCGATGTAGCCGTCCATGGAGAAGACGCCGTCGGTGACGATCAGTTTGCGGCGGGCGTTCCCTGCCTCTTGCAGCTGCCATTCCAGGTCTGCCATGTCGCGGTTGGCGTAGCGCAGGCGGCGTGCTTTGGACAGCCGGATGCCGTCGATGATGCTGGCGTGGTTGAGGGCGTCGGAGATCACCGCGTCGCGTTCGTCGAGAAGGGTCTCGAAGACGCCGCCGTTGGCGTCGAAGCAGGAGCTGTAGAGAATGGCGTCCTCGGTTCCGAGGAAGGCGGAGAGTCTGGCTTCGAGTTCCTTGTGGACTTCCTGGGTGCCGCAGATGAATCGCACCGAGGCCGTGCCGTAGCCCCAGCGGTCCAGGCTCTCCTTCGCCACGGCGATGACCGCTGGGTCGTCGGCGAGGCCGAGGTAGTTGTTGGCGCAGAAGTTGAGGACCTCGCCGGGGCGCCCACCGACGGTGACGGCGGCGCTCTGCGGTGTCGCGATGACGCGCTCGTGCTTGTGCAGGCCCGCGTCCCGGATCTCGTCGAGGGTGGCCTGGAGGTTCTGCCGGACGGAGTCGAGCATCAACTGGTCCAATCGAGGATGACCTTGCCGCAGCGGGCGTCGGCGGCGTCGGCGAAGGCGGCCTCGAACTCCTGGAACGGGTACCGGCCGGTGATCACCGGGCTCAGGTCCAGGCCGCCCTCCAGCAGCACCGACATGGTGTACCAGGTCTCGAACATCTCGCGGCCGTAGATGCCCCTGAGCGTGATCATGGACATGACGATCTTGGCGAAGTCGACCGGGAACTCCTTCTCCGGAAGGCCGAGGACGGCGATCCGCCCCCCGTGCGGTCACCGTGGCGCGCGGATCCTCCGGCGCCAACTCCTTGAGCGCGGCATGAACCCGGTCGAGCTCGACCGCCGTCCAAGCACGCACATCCACATCAAGCCGCGCCCGATCGGGCACCGTATTGGTCGTCGTACCCGCGCGCATCCTCGTCGGAGTCACGGTCGTCTCCAACCGAGGATCCGCCAGCGCCGCGATCTGCCCGACCAACCGCGCGATCTCCACCCCCGCATTGACGCCAAGCTCAGGCTCAAGCCCGGCATGCGCCGCCCGTCCAGCGACCTCCACGACATACACGTCAACGCCCTTGCGCGCGGTCTTCAACGCACCACCATCAGCCGCCGCCTCAAGGACGAGCACCGCGTCAACCCGCTGCGCCAGCTCCTCGATAAGCCCACGCGAGGTCCCCGACCCGACCTCCTCGTCCCCGGTGATCAGCAGCCCAACCCCATCGAGCACGTCATGCCGTCCGCCATCAAGCAGGAGCGCCAAGGCATGCACGGCCTGCACAACCCCCACCACCATGTCGAAGCACCCGGGCCCCCGAAGAACACCCTCATCAACCCGACAAGGCATGTCAGCAAGCGACCCTTCAGGCCAAACCGTGTCATGGTGCCCCAACAACAGCACCCGTGGCCGCTCGGGCACGAGCAGCACATGACTGACCCCGTCCACCACCCGAACCTCGGGAATGACCCCCAACCGCCGCTCAACCAACTGGGCAACCTCGCCCGCACTCCTGGCGACCATCGCATGATCGGCACTGGGCGACTCGACCTCGATCAACTGAGCGGCATCACCCAACATCACCCCGAGCCGCCGCTCAGCGGCACCCACAAGAGCGACGCCCTGCCCTGGATAACGAGAAGCTGTGGAAGACATGCGACGAACCTAGAACCACACCAAAGCCCCCCGCCTCGGCCGATCACACACCTCCGAACCCCATCCCTTGGTGACTCGCCCAACCCCCGCCGAGTGCGATCATGCTCAGATGGGCCCCGACACGAAACGAGATGCACAATGAACGCGATCTCGAACGCCGTGACAGTCCTGATCGAGATCCACGCCAAGGAGGGCCGGGAACAAGAGGCCCGCGACGCCCTGCTGCACGCCATCTCGACCTCCGAGAAGCCCGGCATGGTCGGCTCCCGCGAATACGACGACATCAACGACCCCGGCGCCTTTTACGCCATCCAAGAGTGGGAGAACGTGGAAGCCTTCCACCAGCACATGCAGGACGCCGCGGACAGCGGCATGGCAGAGGCGACCTCCATGCTCCGCGAGCCCCCCAGAACCACAATCCTGCGAACCGCCAACTGAGCGGGAGACGCTGCTGAGCGCCCAGCCACCAGCACCCTCGCCGCCCATGTCAAACTGCTGACCGGGCACGGACTGGGCGGCCTCGGCGGGCTGGCCAGCCGCCGCCGATCCGGCCAGCTGCTGACCAGCTTTGTCCATATGACTCCGCCACGAACTGTCAGACCTGCCTACCGCGTACCTCAAAGTGGCCTTCTGCTGCACCTACAGGTCGGCGTCCGGTCTGCTCAGTAGGCCCACGGTGAGCGAGGCAGCGGCGAGCAATGCCTCGGCGTGCTCGATGATTTCGCCGTGGTGCGACAACGCCACCGCGGTGGCCACCGCGACCAGGACGGTCCCGTCCAGGTGCAGGTGGATGTTGAACCTACGTTCCCGCATCCGGTCAGCGACTCGTTCTGGCCCTGGCCGACGAAAAGGGATGCCGCACATCTTGTCTCCATCCTGTCGTGATCAAGTTCCGGTGAGGCAGGTCGACGCGGCCGTCGCCCGATGCCGCGCCTCGCCGGTGGGCAGCCGGTCGGCGCCCTCAGCCAGCACACTCAGCCACAGCGGTGGCCAACAGGACGGTGGACGGACTCGTCCAGGATCACTCCGGAGTCAACCCGGACAGTGACCATATCCGGACGCCAAGTAGCCACATTCAGCCGACCGAGAGTCACGGTCCGTCACTTCATGTGACTATGAACGCGCGCGGGCGGCGGACGCCCGCCAGGCCAGAGTGAGGTGCACGGCTTGAGGGTTCAGGGACTTGGGGACGAACCGGAGAAACTGGAATCGGTGACCTCCCCGCAGGAGCTGGCCAGGCTGCTGGCCGAGCAGCAAACGCGGGCCGACGCGTCAATCCGGGAGTTGGAGAGACGGGCGGACAGAGCGGGCGGCCCCCGGTTGCCGCGTGCCACGTGTGCGGACATCCTCGCTGGCCACCGGTTCCCCAAGAAGGCGGTGATGGTGGCGTTCCTGCGGGCCTGCGGTGTCCCCGAAGACCAACTGCCCCGCTGGGAGCGCGCCTGGGAACGAGTAGCGATCGCTCAGGGACGCCCGCTCGCCACCCCGGACGCGATCGACCCCGCGACCACCGAGGTGACTGAGCCCGCCGCCCCCCTCAATGATGAGCCGCCGGAACAAGATCACCCGGACCGAACGAGCACCAATCCCGTGAGTCGAAGGCGACTCCGACCCGGCAGATCCGCGGCACTGGCCACCATCGCGGCAGCGACGATCGCCGCAGCGGCGTTCGTCGTGCTCACTGACACCTTCGGCTCACAGAACCGACCACAAGCAGCTCCTCCACCGGACACCTCGGCAGGACGTTCGGTGACCGACGACGGTCGAGCGTTCGGCCCCGGCGGTTCCAGCCGCTTCACCGTGACCGTCGACCCCCGCAACACCGGTGTGCGCCTGACCCGCCGCCTGGACGCCGGCATCGCCGAGCAAACCGCGTCCATCACCGTGGAACAGGCACCGGCGGGCGCATGGCAGCCCCTCCCCGTTGAGCCCACTTACCGGTGGAAAGACCAGAGCATCGACATCTCGCCATCGTTGACCGCCGGTCGGCGTTCCCTGACCATCGTCAACACTTTCGTGTCGTCCGCCGAGGACTTCAACGAGTTCATCTACTTCATCGACCACAAGGTCAACGGCATCTGGTCCCGCGCCGACACGGTCAACGTCGGCCCGGACCACCCCGCCAGCGAAGCCGCCCACCACTACCGCGTCACCGGCCTGACCTACGCCGGAACACGAACTTTCGACTACCCCAAGTAGATGTCGAATGCGCCCCCACAAGCCCGCTCGCGAGGCTCCCCAGACGCGGCTCCCTGAGGCAGCCGCTCCGCTCCACCATTGAGCGCCCCCTGTCCCTCCCCCTCTTCAAAGAAGGGACAGAGGCCGAGATGACACTGCCCACAGCTCCCCAGCCAGCCAAGGAGCCTCACTTGTGTGTCATCCCCAGACACGAGGAACGCGCAAGGGAAGGCAGCAACACGTCCTCGTGGCTCTCACCAGGGATTACCTGGATACATCTTGTGTTTCAGCAGCCTGTCGATCTCTTTTGCGGCCGCCTTCGCATCGCCGCAGGGAGAAAGGTAGCCGTGCCTGCCGCGTTGGGCCTCGTGGTAGGCCCACATCTGGTTCGCTACGGCACGGGCGTTCACAACTGTCCCCACATGGCTGTGCGGGCCTGGGACGTAGATCCAGAGGAGGGGTTCTCCGCCTGGTATCGGGGCCGGGAACTCTTCTGGGTGGTAGAGCCGGATGGGTCTGTAGCCCAGCGGCTTGAGTGCGGCGCTGAGGGTGTCCAGATATCGGACGGCTTTCGAGCGTCCGAAGTGTGTGCGCAGTCGCAGGACGCGCCGCCCCACTCGGACGGTCAACGGTCGAGTTTCGCCCATACGATCTTCCCTCCCTCACTGATCGGCCGCACGCCCCATTCACGAACCAGCAACGACATCATGAAGAGACCGCGTCCGGACACGTCCATGTCCTCGGCCTCCCGAATGACCGGCAGTTCTTCGCCCTGATCCCAGACCTCCACGACCACCGAGTCGTCGCGCTCGTCCTCGAACACTCGGATGACGATCCGTCCGACTTTGACGTGCTTGTGGACGTTGGTCACCAATTCGGTGACCACGATCTTCACCACGTAGTCGTCCGCGACTCCCAGATCGCAGAAGCACTTGGCGACGAACTCTCGCGCCAACCCCGGTGCATTGACGGTGGGACGTGTGACGAGCGTGGACACCTCTGGCGACTGAACGGGTGCTGGCATCGGTACGACCTTCGGTTTGGTTTCGCGAAGTGACCCCAGCTTGAGCCGACGAAGTTACGCTTGGTGGGCAAGTCACAACACCTCGATGCAACTCTGAACCCCGACCGGTATTCACTGAAGGCTTTGAACTCGCCGAAGTCCGACAAACCAGGAGGTCTCCATCCGATGATCGACCCCTACAGCCCCCAAGCGATCTGGGGCCGAGAATTACGGCACCACCGCACCATGGCCGGTCTCACGCAAGCGGAACTCGCCGTCAAGATCAGCTTCTCCGAATCACTGATCTCCGGCGCCGAGACCGGGCAGGTCCCGGCCTCGGTGCCATTCGCAACCGCATGCGATCAAGAACTCAACACAGGCGGCGCGCTACTGCGCGCGCTCGACTTCCGGAAGGCACGCCGGTTCCCCACTGGCTTCGCCGAATACCTCGAAGTCGAAAAGAAGACCAGCATGATCCGCTGGTACGAAGCGCTGTGCATTCCCGGTCTTCTCCAGACCCCCGAATACACGCGCGAACTACTGCGCGCCGGACGTCCCGGAGACTCTCCAGACGAGATAGAGGCTCTCGTGACCGCTCGAATAGAGCGCAAGGCGCTTCTCTCCGAACCAACCGCACCGACCCTGTGGGTTGTCGTAACAGAACCAGTCCTACGATGCCCCGTGGGAAACAGCAAGGTCATGAGCGACCAACTCTCTCACCTGCTGGAGATCACCGACCACCCCAAGATCACGGTTCAGATCCTCCCCTTCGATACCGGGGCTCACGCCGGACTCACGTGCAGCTTCATTCTGTTGACCGTCGCTGACGGGGTCACTGTGGCCTACACTGAGGATCTGAGTGGTGGACGCTTCATCGAGCGGCACGACGACCTTAGTCATTGGGTCGCCTGCTATGAGGCAATCAAGTCGACCGCGCTGCCAGTGAAGCAGTCAGCATCGCTCATCCGCCGCATCATGGGAGAAGTGCATGGATGTGACTAGGGCAACTTGGCGCAAGTCCTCACGCAGTTCCGGCAACGGCGGCGCCTGCGTCGAGCTCGCCGGGCTCAGCCGCGTCGTGGGAATCCGTGACAGCAAAGACCCGAACGGCGGCAACATCCTCATGAGCCGCGAAGACTTCCGCCGCCTCACCGAGACCCTCAAGAACCTCTAGATCACAGAGAAACCCCGGGCACGCAGTGGGTGCCCGGGGTTTCTCTGTTTCGGTCACCTCTTCCCAGGCTGGGGAAGCGCGGCTGTCGACGGGTCGGGCGGGTGGCGTCCGCGTCACCATGGAGTGATGACAACGACCATCGACAAGATCGCCTGGATCCATGTGCGGGATGGCAAGATCCTCAGCACGCGATCACTTGGCAAGGACGTCTATTACATCCCCGGCGGCAAGCGCGAACCCGGCGAGACCGACCTCGAGACCCTCGTCCGGGAGATCGACGAGGAACTCGCCATCACCATCGTCGCGACCACCGCCGCGCACCTGGGCACCTTCCGGGCACAAGCACATGGTCACGCGGACGGCATCACGGTGCAGATGACCTGCTACACCGCCGACCACCAGGGCCAACCGGCACCGAGCAACGAAATCGCCGAACTGGTCTGGCTGACTTACGCCGACCGCGACCAGGTCTCTCCCGTCGACCAGATCATCTTCGACCACCTACACCAGGTCGGCCAACTCCACTGACACACCGGTTACCAGGGGCCCGCCTTCTTCGGCGGGCAGGTCACGGTTTGCGTCGGGCGCGGGTTAGCAGTAGTTGAGCGTTCTTTCGGATGTGGGGGGCGAGGCGGGCGTGGACGGGGTCGCGGTCGGCGGCTTGCAGGAGGATGGCCGCGACGGTGAGTTCTGCTAGACGACCTTCTGGCGTTTCTAGGACGTCGGCGAAAATGGCGCGGACATGGGCCGCGAGTTCTGGGACGGGCAGCGCGTATGCGTGAAGGTGGGCGGCGTCGAATCCGCGCGGGGCGGGGCCGAAGCCTTCCCGGTCGAGAATGGTCAGGCCTGGGCCGGCGAGGTTGGCCCAGTGCAGGTCACCGTGGGCGAGGTTCCAGTGGCCGACGTTGGTGTCGATGCCCGTGTCACCGAGATAGCGGGGAATGGTGCGGTGTATGTAGTCCGAAGAGACAACGGGCGGTCGGTCCACCGGGACGGGCGTGGACGCGACCTTGTTCATGGCCCGCCGCAGTTGGGACCACCACTCGTCCGAAAGAGCGATGTTTTCGGTGAGAGCTGGGGAATCGGAGCATACGGACGCCGTGACGAATGTGCTGAGTCCGGTTCGGTAGGCGTACCTGTCACGAGCCCACTCGGCTGAGTCCAGTAGTCGGGGACGTGGGACGTCCGGCGGGAGGGCGGTGGTTGCCTCCTTGGTGCCGGTCCAGAGCTTTCCGCCCTCTTTTCCCAGCGGCGCCTCCAGCACGCGGAGCCAGGCCTTGCCGTTGGACGTCGCGACTGGTGTGCCGAGCGTCCTCCCGCCGTGGCCCCAGGCTCTGGTTCCACCGGACACGGGCGAGCATCCGAGCCGGTCCGCCGCGCTGGCGCGGGCGGCGTTCACGCGTTCACGGACGTCGGAGCCGTCAGGCTCGGAGAACATGGCAGATGTCCTGAAGATGCGTGGATGGGAAAGCGCGGCGCGCTTCTCGCCAGTGTGTCGTGGTCGAGGCCGACAGCGGAGCCCTGCCAGGGCGAGATTAGGCGGTGGGGACTATGTCGGGGGCGCCTCGGCGGTGGGCGTTGGCTTCCTGGTCGTCTTCTTGGGTTTGGGAGGCGCGTTCTGCTTCTACGCGTTTGCGGTAGTACTCGATTTCTCGGTCTCGTTGTTCCTTGGACCAGCCGAGGACGGGGGCCAGGAGGTCGGCGGCCTCGTCGGCGGCGCCTACGCCTCGGTCCCAGGTTTCTATGGAGATGCGGGTTCGGCGGGCGAGGACGTCGTTGAGGTGGCGGGCCCCCTCGTGGCTGGCGGCGTAGACGATCTCGGCGCGGAGGTAGTCGTCGGCGCCTGTCAGGGGCTTGGCCAGGTCGGGTCTCTCGGCGATCAACTCCAGGAGATCGTCCACCAGGGTGCCGTGGCGGCGGAGGATGTGTTCGATGCGCGCTACGTGGAGGCCCGAGCGGGCCGCCAGGCGGTGGCGGGCGTTCCACATTGCCTGGAAGCCGTCGCCGCCTACCAGGGGGACGCGGTCGGTGCAGGATTCGGGGATCTTGCCGTCCAGGCCGTGGGCTACGGCGTCTATCGCGTCCTTGGCCATGACTCGGTACGTGGTGTATTTGCCGCCTGCCACTAGGACTAGGCCGGGAACGGGGTGCGCTACCACGTGTTCGCGGGAGAGTTTTGAGGTTTCTTCTGTTTCGCCCGTGAGGAGGGGGCGGAGCCCCGCGTAGACGCCCTCCACGTCGTCGTGGGTCAGGGGTGTGGAGAGGATCGAGTTGACGTGGTCCAGGACGTAGTCGATGTCGGCCTTGGAGGCTGAGGGGTGGGCCTTGTCGAGGTCCCAGGCGGTGTCGGTGGTGCCGATGATCCAGTGGCGGCCCCACGGGATCACGAAGAGGACCGATTTCTCGGTGCGGAGCAGGATGCCTGTCGCGGAGTGGATACGGTCCTTGGGAACTACCAGGTGGATGCCCTTTGAAGCCTTTACGTGGATTTGACCTCGGCCGCCTACCAGTTCCTGGATGTCGTCCGTCCAGACGCCGGTGGCGTTCACTACCTGTTTGGCGCGGACCTCGGCTGTCGTGTCGCTTTCGAGGTCGCGGATTCGGAGGCCTGTTACGCGTTCTCCCTCGCGGAGGAAGCCTACGCATTGGGTGCGGGACGCTATCTGGGCGCCATACTCGGCGGCCGTGCGCAGGGCCATCATGACGAAGCGGGCGTCGTCCACCTGGGCGTCCCAGAGTTGGATCGCGCCTACGAAGGCGTCCTTGCGGAGGGACGGGGCCAGGCGGAGCGCGCCTCGGCGGGTCAGGTGGCGGTGGTGCGGGACGCCCCGGGTGTTGCCCATCTGGAAGGCCAGGATGTCGTAGAGCGCTGCGCCTGCGCCGAAGTAGCCGCGTTCCCAGACTCGGTGAGTCGTGGGGAGGAGGAACGGGACGGGTTTGACCAGGTGGGGGGCGATTTGTTGGAGGAGCAGGCTGCGTTCTGTGAGGGCCTCGCGGACCAGGTCGAAGTTGTACTGCTCCAGGTAGCGGAGGCCGCCGTGGATCAGTTTTGAGGAGCGGGACGAGGTGCCTGAGGCGAAGTCTCGGGCCTCCACTACGGCGACTGATAGGCCTCGAGTGGCCGCGTCCAACGCCGCTCCGGCGCCTACGATGCCGCCGCCTACGACGACTACGTCGAACTCCTCGCGTGCCATGCGGTCCAGCGCGGCCGCCCGTTCGGCCGGGCCGAGGCGGGAGCTGCCCAGGCCCGTCGCAGGTGATCCCGTCATCGCGATTCCCCCCAGTGCGGTTCTGTCTCCGGAGCGTTTCCTACCCAAGAGTAGGGTCGGGTCCACCCAGGAAATGACCGTTTCCGCGTGGGGTCGGTTACAGCTCAGTCGGTGGAGCGGCGGGGCGCCACCACGACCTGGACGCGCTGGAATTCCTTCAGTTCCGTGTAGCCGGACGTCGCCATCGCCCGGCGGAGCGCGCCGATCAGGTTCATCGAGCCGTCCGCGACATGGGACGGGCCGTGCAGGATCTGCTCCATCGTGCCGATCGACCCGAGTTCGAGGCGGGTGCCGCGGGGGACGTCGCCGTGGTGCGCCTCGCTGCCCCAGTGGTAGCCGCGGCCGGGGGCCTCGGTGGAGCGGGCGAACGGGGAGCCGACCATGACGGCGTCGGAACCGCAGGCGAACGCCTTGGCGATGTCGCCGCTGTTGACCATGCCGCCGTCGGCGATCACGTGCACGTAGCGTCCGCCGGACTCGTCCATGTAGTCGCGGCGGGCGGCGGCCACGTCCGCGACGGCGGTGGCCATGGGGACGGCCACGCCCAGGACCGTGCGGGTGGTGTGGCCGGAGCCGCCGCCGAACCCGACCAGGACACCGGCCGCGCCGGTGCGCATCAGGTGCAGGGCGGCGGTGTAGGTGGAGCAGCCGCCGACGATCACGGGGACGTCCAGGTCGTAGATGAACTGCTTGAGGTTCAGCGGCTCGGCGCGTCCGGACACGTGCTCGGCGGACACCGTGGTGCCGCGGATGACGAACAGGTCGACGCCCGCGTCGATCACGGTCTTGTGGAACTGGGCGGTGCGCTGCGGCGACAGCCGGGCCGCGACGGTGACGCCCGCGTCGCGGACCTCCGCGATGCGGCGGCCGATCAGCTCCTCCTTGATCGGCTCGGCGTAGATCTCCTGGAGCCGCTGGGTGGCGCGGGCGTCGTCCAGCGAGGCGATCTCGGCGAGCAGGGGCGCCGGGTCGTCGTAGCGGGTCCACAGGCCTTCGAGGTCGAGGACGGCGAGGCCGCCGAGCCGTCCGACCGCGATCGCGGTGGCGGGGCTGACCACGCTGTCCATCGGCGCGACGACCAGCGGCATCTCGAAGCGGTAGGCGTCGATCTGCCAGGCGACGCTGACCTCCTCGGGGTCGCGCGTCCGGCGGGACGGCACGATGCCGATGTCGTCGAAGGCGTACGCCCGGCGGCCGCTCTTGCCCCGGCCGATCTCCACCTCAGCAGCCACTGCCGTCCCTTCCTCGCCCCGGCGTGCGCCGGCCATCGTCCTACGAGCCCGGCAAGAGCTTACGTCAGGGGGTCGCGAGGTGCGGGCGCGGGTCAGCGACCCTGGTAGTTGGGCGCCTCCACCGTCATCTGGATGTCGTGCGGGTGGCTCTCGCGCAGGCCCGCCGCGCTGATGCGCATGAGACGGCCGCGTTCCTGGAGTTCGGGGATCGTGCGGGTGCCCGCGTACCACATCGACTGGTGCAGGCCGCCGACGAGCTGGTGCGCGACGTTGGCGAGCGGGCCCCGATAGGGCACCTGGCCCTCGACGCCCTCGGGGATCAGCTTCTCCTCGGCGCTGACGTCGGCCTGGGCATAGCGGTCCTTGGAGAAGGAGCCGCCGCGCTCGCGGTTGCGCATGGCGCCGAGCGAGCCCATGCCCCGGTACGACTTGTACTGCTTGCCGTGGACGAAGATCAGCTCGCCGGGCGACTCCTCGACGCCCGCGAGCAGGGAGCCGAGCATCACCGTGTCGGCGCCCGCGACGATCGCCTTGGCGATGTCGCCGGAGTACTGGAGGCCGCCGTCGCCGATCACCGGCACGCCCGCCCTGCCCGCCGCGCGGGACGCCTCGGCTATCGCGGTGAGCTGCGGGACGCCGACACCGGCGACGATGCGAGTCGTACAGATCGAGCCGGGCCCGACACCCACCTTGATCGCGTCCGCGCCCGCCTCCACCAGCAGTTCGGCCCCGGCGTAGGTGCCGACGTTGCCGCCGATGACGTCGACCCCGGCATTGGCCTTGATGGTGGCGATCGTGTCGGCGACGCCCTTGGAGTGGCCGTGGGCCGTGTCCACGACGATCACGTCGGCGCCCGCATCAATGAGGGCCCGGGCGCGGCTGATCGCGTCCTCGCCCACGCCGACGGCGGCGGCGACGAGGAGCCGCCCGTCGGCGTCCTTGGTGGAGTGCGGGTACTGCTCGCTCTTGGTGAAGTCCTTGGTGGTGATCAAACCCTTGAGGCGGCCGTCGGCGTCGACGAGCGGGAGCTTCTCGACCTTGTTGCCCGCCAGGAGCCGGAACGCCTCGTCGCGCGTCACGTCCACCGGCGCGGTGACCAGCGGCATCGGCGTCATGACCGCGCGGACGGGACGGGACGGGTCGGACTCGAAGCGCATGTCCCGATTCGTCACGATCCCGACCAGCACGCCCCGGACGTCGGTGACCGGCACGCCCGAGATCCGGTAGCGGGCGCACAGCTCCTCGACGTCGGCGAGCGTCGCGTCCGGCAGACAGGTCACCGGATTGGTGATCATCCCGGCCTCGGAGCGCTTGACCCGGTCGGCCTGCTCGGCCTGCTCCTCGATCGACATGTTCCGGTGCAACACGCCGATGCCGCCCTGGCGCGCCATCGCGACCGCCGTCCGGGCCTCGGTCACCGTGTCCATCGCGGCGGACAGCAACGGGATGCGCAGGGAGTAACGGCGGGTCAGCCGGGTCGTGGTGTCGGCCTCGCCCGGCTGGAGGTCGGAGTAGCCCGGCAGCAGGAGCACGTCGTCGAAGGTCAGGCCCTGCGGGAGGAATTTGTCGGGCTCGGCGGGGTTCATGACTACCTTCCCGTTCAGTGGCGGCGTCGGGCCAGGTCACGGCGACCCTGTCCCCATGGTAGAGCGTGCGCCCCCGGCTGGACGCGCCGTTCGGGACGGCGGTCACGTGGCCTTGATGACATCCCGCAACAAGCCCGACGCTCCTGTACATTCCCGTTCCTAGCGAACAGTCCGTGACAGGCCACGCACGGAGCAGACAGGGGGGTGCACCTCCCCCGGCGTCGGGCAGTAGCGTGGGTGTGTGCACGACGATGCTCCGCTCGACCCGTTCGCCGGAGATCCGGAGGATCCGGCGTCGGCGCTCGGCGACCCGGGCGACGAGACCGCTCCGCTCAGCGTGACGGAGCGGGAGGACGTGCTGGCCGACCTCGCCGACCTGGAGGTCTTCCGGGCCCTGCTGGAGCCGCTCGGCGTCCGCGGGCTCACCGTCGACTGCGGCGACTGCGGCAAGCTCCACTACATCGACTGGGACCTGCTGCACGGCAACCTGCGGCACCTGCTGGACCAGGGGCTGCCCCGCGTCCACGAACCCGCCATGTCACCCGATCCCGTCGACTACGTCAGCTGGGAGTACGCCCGCGGCTACGTCGACGGCGTGATCGACAGCGAAGAGGGCCGCGACGAGAACTGACCCCAGTCGCTAGCCGCGACGCTGGTGGTCGTTGTGGCGGTGATCGTGGTGACGGCGGTACTTGTACTGGTCGGGGCGTTTCTCGGGGGGTTCACCGAGGTCGCCGCTCGGCGGGCGGCCGTAGCCCGGGGTGCCACTCGGCGGCGCGGGGCTGGACGGCGCAGGACCGAACGGCGGAGGGCTCGACGGCGGAGGGCTGGACGGCGTGTCCTCCGGGCGCGGAGTGGGCGAGTACGCGGGGGTCACCGGGGCGTTCTCGGACGGCGACGGCGTCTGGTGCGGGTACAGGTGCCTCGGCCGCGACCTGGTCGGGTCGTACTCCCGGCGCTCGGCGGGCGGTCTGCGCGCCGCCTGACGTACGGGGTCCGGGACGACCCGCACGGGCACGACACGCACGGGCGAGGACGCACCGGGAACGGACACGGCCCGCCAGTCGTCGTGGAACCCGGCGTCGGAATCGGTGCTTATGGGCTTCTCCACGTCGCCCGACACGCCCGTGCTCGCCGGGACGGGGGCGGCCGCGCCGCGTTCCGACACGCCGTCACCCGCGGCGGCGACACCGGTACTGGCGAGAACGGCCCCGGCCACGCCGAGGGCGACGATGGTGCGGGGCCCACGGCGCCGCGGACCGGAGCCGGGAGCGGGCGGCGACGGTGGCGCGGGAGTGGTGTCCGCGCCCGCCTCGGGGGCCTCGTCCACGTCGGTGATCAGCGCGCGCAGGAGCCGGACGGCCGGGTCTGGCTCGTCGGCCTGGCGCGGGCGGCAGCCCTCGGCACACCCCTCGGCGCCGGTCTCAGCGCCCGTCGTGGAACGGGCCGCGGTACCGGCAGCGCGCCGGGCCGACAGGGAGTCGATGATCGCGTCCGTCCGGCGCACGGCGCCGAGGTCCGCGGGCAGACCGGGGATCTGTTGCGGCCCGGTCGCCGTCGCGGGGGGATCGCCGGTGCTCGAAGGCTCGGCCGGACCCGGGGCGCCCCGCATGCCAGTGAAGGGGCCTCGCTCCGTCAAGCGATCGACTCCTCTCGCGCCATCGCCCGAAGCCGGGCCAGCGCCCGGTGCTGCGCGACCCGTACCGCCCCCGCGGACATGCCCAGTACATTACCGGTCTCCTCGGCCGACAGGCCCGCGACGACCCGGAGCAGCACCAGCTCGCGCTGGTGCTCGGGAAGGCGCGTCAGCAGGTCGCGGGCGCGCTGGGCCTCGATGTAGCGGACCACCGTCTCCTCGGGACCTGGACGGTCGTCCGGACCGTCCGGCAGGTCCTCGGTGGGCACCGCCGCGCGGACGGCGCTGCGCAGCGCGTCCGCGATCTTGTGGGAGGCGATGCCGAAGACGAAGGACGCGAAGGGGCGGCCCATGTCCCGGTAGCGGGGCAGGGCCGACAGAACGGCGATGCAGACCTCCTGCGCGACGTCGTCGGCGATGTGGTACTGCCCGGAGACCCGGCCGAGCCGGGCCCGGCAGTACCGGACGATCATCGGTCGCACCTCGGCGATCAGGACCTCGATGGCGCCGGGATCGCCCTGGACGGCGAGGTTCGTCAGCTCCTTGAGGTCACCGTCGGCCGCCTTGGTCGCGCGCAGAACCCGTATCCCACGGCCGGTGACGTGGGGTGGTGGAGGGGCGTGCCCCCCCGAGGGTTCGGCAGCGGCCGCGGTCATGGTCCCGGCGTAGCATCCCTCGGTCACGTCAAGCATGATGCCCAGCACGCCCGGGCGTGTCTGCACCGTGCTCTACAACGGAATGGTCACAGTGCTGGAGCAATGCTGGGGATACTACGCATGGCGGTCGCCCCGCTACGCAGAGCCGCCGATTTTGGGGCCAGTTATACCGGACAGAAGCCATTCAACAGCTCAGCCAGCTAAAAACAGGTTTTTCCGGTATTAAAAGGCGAGACCCCCGTCCGAACGGACGGGGGTCTGCCGACGATCTCCGGACGGGCGCGAGCCG
>NZ_BAABAS010000015.1:168405-483348 GCF_039537545.1 Actinomadura meridiana | reverse complement strand
CGGAGGGCGGGCTGCGGAAACGGGCCAATCGAAAGGTTGGCACCGCGCCGCAGCCCGACCCCTACCAGCAAGAGGCGGAGGCCATTGAGCTGGTCACCTGGCAGCACACCATCGTCCCAGGTCTCCTTCAAACCCCGGCCTACGCCTGCACGTTCCTCAGCTCGGAAGATGCCATCGAGGCCCGTATCGCGCGCCAGTCCATCCTCACGCGGGAGGACATCCCGCCCACGGTGCTCACCGCGCTTCTGAGCGAGAAGGTATTCGAGTACCTGGTGGGTTCGCCGGAGGTGATGCGGGAGCAGATCGAGCACCTCATCGCCCTCAGCGAGCTGCCCAACATCACAGTCCAGATCATCCGCAACAATGGGCGTCCAGCGGGTACAGGCGGCGCCTTCGTCGTGGCTACCATGGACGACCGGAGCGAGGTCGCGTACATGGAGACGACGGTACGAGGCATCACGACCGACAACCCCTCCGACCTCGCCAATCTCTCCGCAACGCTCCGCGAGTTGCGAGCGAGGGCACTCCCCGAAGACATGTCCCGCGACCTGATGAAAGAGGCGCTGAAGAAATGGACCTGAGCAACGCCACCTGGCGGAAGGCGAGCCGCAGTGGCGAGAACGGCGGAGACTGCGTCGAGCTGGCCGAACTCCCCACCGAGTGGCGCAAAAGCAGCCGGAGCACGTCCAACGGGGCTGAGTGCGTCGAGCTGGCGGGCGCGGCTGGTGTGGTGGCGGTGCGAGATAGCAAGGACCCGGACGGGCCCGTCCTCCTGCTGACCCGTGCGGCCCTACGGACCGCCGTCCAGTCCACCGCCGAGACGCACTGACCGTCCGACGACGACCGCCCCAGCGGCCCCGATCCGTCAACGCGCGGCGAGTCGCCCCCACCCCCGGCCAGGACGACCCGCCGCACCCCACACCACGGCAGCTCGCGCGATCGGAACGATTCACAAGGGTGCCGCACACATCCTGAAGGTCGATCGCCCAATGCTTCCGTCCGTTTTGACGTGCGCGTTCGAGACGCTCCGTTCACAAGTTCTTCGGAGTGACCGGGAGTGCGGCCCAGCGCGGGCCAACGCCGCGCCCGCGCCGAACCCGCTACCAGAGCCTCATGACGTTACTCAGTGCTCCTGTGTGTAACTCAACGTGTCCTGTAGTGTAAAATGCCGGTCAGGTGGAGGCATGCGACCGCGGTGGAGCGGCGCCCTGACATTGGCCGATGGCGGCTGCACTCTGGAATCGGTCAGGTCCGCTCGACGAAGATGAAATGACGTACGCGGGAGGAGGGGCCGATGACCGTCAGAGTAGACGTCGAGCCCGACCTGCTGCGCTGGGCAGTGGGACGCGCCGGCTGGTCTGATGAAGTGATCGGCCAGCGTGCCCCGCGCTTCCATGACTGGATCGCCGGGACACGGCCGACACTCAAGCAGCTCGAAGACTTCGCCCACAAGACCCACACGCCATTGGGCTACCTCTTCCTGTCCGAACCGCCCGAAGAAGACGTGCCAATCCCAGATATGCGTACCCTGGGAAACCAGGCTGTTAGGCAACCCTCCGCCAATCTACTTGACACCATTTACCGATGCCAGTCTCGACAGGACTGGTACAGCGATTTCGCTGTCAGACACGAGCTTCCTGAAGTGGAGTTCGTGGGTGAGGTAGACACGTCCGCTCCTCCCGAATTCGTGGCGGATCGAATACGGCAGGACCTGAACTTCGACATCGGCGAGCGTGCAGCCTTCCGTAGCTGGGAGGACGCGTTGCGTCAACTCATTGAGCGGATTGAGGGTATCGGCGTACTGGTCATGGTCAGCGGGATTGTCGGCTCTGATACTCACCGCAAACTCAATCCGGAAGAGTTTCGTGGGTTCGCATTGGCCGACCCTGTCGCACCTCTCATTTTCGTTAACGGCTCGGACACCAAGGCAGCCCAAATATTTACGATGATACATGAGCTTGGGCACATCTGGCTTGGTCAGAGTGCGCTTTCCGACGCTCCGATGGCAAGAATGACCGAGCAGGACGCCGAACTCTGGTGCAACCAGGTAGCGGCTGAGGTACTTGTCCCCATAGCCACCATCCGGACAGAGTATCGCGGACAGCCGACCGTCGGCGAATTGGAGCGTTTGGCACGTAAGTACCGCGTGAGCACTCTCGTCGTGCTCAAGCGAATATTTGACGCTGGGTACCTTCGGTGGGATGACTACCGAAGGTACTACGCTACAGAACGCGATCGAGTCATCGATGCCCTGAGTCGCAACAGCGGTCCCGGCGGCGGCAACTATTACTACACCCAACCACTTCGACTTAGCCGTCAATTGGCACGTGCCGTTATCGCCGATACGTTGGAGGGTGGCACTACGTTCCGCGACGCCTTTCGACTCCTGGGTACCAGAAAGCGCGAGACATTCGACAACCTCGCCACCGAACTCGGAGTCGGCTGATGTACCTGGTCGATGCTAACGTGCTGATCGAAGCAAAGAATCGCTACTACGCTTTCGACATCGCGCCCGGATTCTGGGCGTGGCTCGACCGCGCACACGCCAACTCTCTGGCTTGCAGTATTGACAACGTTCGTGACGAACTAATCAGCGGAAACGACCCGCTTGCCGACTGGGCCAGAGATCGACGTGACTTTTTCAGACCCGTTGATGCTATCGCGACGGCCGAACTGAAACCGCTCGCACAGTGGGCAACCTCGCGTCAGTATGCACCAGCGGCCGTCAACGAATTTGTTGGGAACACGGCAGACTATTTTCTCATTGCCTACGCGAAGGCCCATGGTCATACCGTGGTGACCCAAGAGCGACCGCAACCAACTGCGAAAAAACGCGTACTCATCCCGGACGCTTGTGTCGCGATGAGCGTCACCACCTGCGACACATTCGACATGCTTCGCCGCACTAATACAAGACTTCACCTCGAAGCCACTGAACATCTTCTCGGTGGTGGAGGGCCTGAGTAACGCACTTGGTGCGGAACGATCCGTAGCATGGGAACGGCGTCGGGCTGGCGGATGTGGTTGATGTGGTGGCGGTGCGAGACAGTAAGGACCCGGATGGGCCCGTCCTCCTACTGACCCGCGCGGCCCTGCGCACCGCCGTCCAGTCCGCCGCCGAGCCGCACTGACCGTCCGGCAGCGACGGCCCCAGCGACCCCGATTCGTCAACGCGCGGCGGGTCGTCCCCGCCCCCGGCCCGGACGACCCGCCGCCCCCACGGCCACGACGCGGCGGCCTCGCAAAACATCAAGCCCCCAACCGCTCCCACCCCTTCGTTGACAGCCGCGTTGGGTACTTTTTGGGCTTGGTGGTGGGCTTTTCCTGGGCATCGATGCGATGCTAGCGCCGTGAGCGAGCCGGGGACCGTGACAGACGAGGCGCTGCGGAGCGAGATGCGAAAGCTACTGCGCACCGGGCTTCCCGCCAGAGCGCAACAGTGCGGCTCCTCCCTGCTCGGCCTGCGGGGCGTGCGGGTGCGGGCACTGGACGCTGAAGATCGCTCCAGCCTGGCACAGGCACTCGACGGCCTCCTTCGGGAAGAGCTGAACCGGTTCGGCAACGGGGAGCTCGCCAAGCCCGCTCGGCTGTTGTTCGGTATGGACGACTCGACGGCTGGCACGACACTCACTTCCCGACGACAGGTGGCCGCTGCGGAAGCCGGCTACGAGGTGCACCACTTCCGCAAGCGGATCGAGCCGAAGCTGCTGGACCTCGTCATCTGGCAGTTGCGCCGCGACAGCGAAGAACTCACGGTCCAGATCGCTGCGCCGCCCAGGTTGCGTCCCGCTGCCGGACGGCCGAATCTGCCCGCTGACGTCTTTGCTTGGGAGGCCGCTGAACACCAGCGTGCCCTCGCTTCCCTCTGGGGCGCTGTCTACCTACTGCGTGCCGAACTGCTGGGGGTCGCCCAGTTGGTCAGCATGGACGCCGTCGGGTCCGAGCTGGCTGACGCCGCTGACGCCGCGCTGTGGCGTCAGGTCCTGGTATTGCACGCGACTCGACATTATCAATCCGCCTACGGCTCGGCGCTGTTGCACGCCGCGACCGTGCTCGGTCCTGGCGAGATCGCCGCATCGGCAGGGTGGACTCCGCCC
This sequence comes from Actinomadura meridiana, assembly GCF_039537545.1. Lineage (NCBI taxonomy): Bacteria > Bacillati > Actinomycetota > Actinomycetes > Streptosporangiales > Thermomonosporaceae > Actinomadura > Actinomadura meridiana. The sequence continues at coordinate 479,251 of NZ_BAABAS010000015.1, read as the reverse complement.
CTCAGTCCGGCCCAGGAACTCCTGCTCTCTGGGATCGCCGACCCGGTACAAGGCCGTGCCGACTTCACGGCCCGGCTCCTCGCGACTGTTGAGGGGGCTGACCTCGCCGCTGCCTGGCGACGGTCACTGACAGGACGCGATGGAGGCTTGGACAAGGAACGAGGACGCACTCATGAGTCTTGATCAGCTGCTGAACCCGAATACGGCTCCTCGGCGGTACGTCGTGACAGGAGGCCCGTCTGCCGGAAAGGAGACGGTCATCACTGAACTACACGAACGCGGTATCCCATGCAGCGAGAGCGAGGCCGCCCGGGAGATCTATCGGGAGCACCGCAACAGGCTCGGCCGCCATCTACGGGTCGGGGACCGTCACGCTTACTCCCGCGACGTCTTGGCGGCGTTCATCAAGGAGTACTGCGACCACAAGGCCGGATTGAGGTTCTACAACCGCGGCATCCCCGATGGGTACGGATGGGACGCGTTCTTCGGGCTCGGCCCCTACCCGGAGCTGGAGGAAGCATCGCGGATCTACCGATATGACGCAGTCTTCGTTCTGGACCCGCTGGATGATTTCGATTCCGAGGACGACCTGGTGTGGGCGAAGGAACGCGAGATTCGCCGCGTTCACGAACTGATCACACAGGGTTACTGTGACGCCGGATACCGGCCGATCTTCGTCCCTGCCGACGAGCCCGCGCGCCGGGTCGATTTCATCCTCGCCCAGCTTCCCGTCCCCACCGCCTGACTGGAAGGCCGCAAGGTGATGAACGGCCACACCGATTCCGCGGAGATCATCAGTCCGAACAATGTCCTGGCCAACGCGATGCTGCGCAGCGTCGACATGGTCCGGCCTCGCCTTCAGGCCATGAATCCCGATAGAGTCACATTCTGTGTCGGTACCCAGATCAACGGTGCTCCGCATCTTGGCACCTCGCTGGTGCACACGGCCGCGTTCCTGCTTGCCAAGGCCGCCAAACGCACATTCAAGGTGGACACGATCGTCCGGTTCGGCGCTTTGGACAATGCGCCCTACGACATACGGCTGGATCCCGAGACTCATCACGCCTACCAGCAGACTTACGCCCATGCTCTCGGGGAGACCGCCGTCGGTGATCTGATCGACAAATACTACCGGGGTATGTTCGACTCTTTAGCGGACGCGACCGGCGTCGACTACGAGATCGAGACGTACAGCAGTCGGCAAGCGGTGCCCGCATTCCGGCATGAGTTCCTCGCCACCCTTGGCCGCCTGGAGCAGATTCGCTGGCCGCTCGCCCCGTCCCACGGTCACGTCCATCTGCGTCTCCCCTGCCCGCAGTGCGGGTGGGCCGAGAAGCGCGGCGAGCGCACACGGCTGCTGCGCACAGGCTCGGGCGGGGCGGACTTCGCCGCCATATGCACCGACCATGGTGAATACGAGGTCGCCATCACCGCCGACACCGGCACTTACTTCGACCTCCCGACCCTCTACCGGAACCTGGTCAAAGAGCGGATGGCAGCACGCGACCACGTCAATCTCTCCGTGATGGTCAAAGGAGGCGACTGGGCCTACGGCTGCCAACTCGTCGACGAGGCTTTCGCTCAGCTCCCCAGCCTTGCACCGCCGCCTCGGATTTTCACCCCGATGGTTCTTACCGATACGGGGGCGAAGCTGTCCAAGTCGCTTATCAGAGAAGGGAAAGTGCCACCCCCGACTGGGGCTCGCGACTGGATGCTGGACATCACTGAATGGCAGGGCACCACCGACTCATACGTCGACGCGCTCGTCTGGCTCGTCGGCAAGATGCTCGCCGACCCCAAACACTTCTACCGCAGTTACACGACCCACGAACTGGACCGCGTCATGACCGCTCGTCCTCCAGCCGAGCTAGGCGTACGAGCCCGCGAGATGAATCTGTACCGCCGCTACTTCGATTTGGTCACAGCTGGCCGTAAGACCATCGAGATCCGCGTGCAGTACCCCAACCTACGGAAACTGAAGGCAGGTGACCACATCCGATTCATCTGCGGCCGAGATGACGTTCTTACTCGGGTCACGAGGGTCGCCCGTTACTCTTCGTTCGAGGAGATGCTCGACGCGGAGGGGCCGTCCAACGTCAACCCCGATAGTCCACGTGACCAGCAACTTGCCAATATTCGGCGCATTTACGGTCCCGACAAGGAAGCCCTCGGCGTGCTGGCCATCGAAATCTCGCTCGTCAGCCCCGCAGAGCCGGACGTCCCCAAGGTCTGATCCGAAGACAGGACCATCCACGGTGGACCTGGCCGGTGCGGTGGCGGTACGGGACGGCAAGGGCTCGGATGGACTCGTCCTGCTGCTGACCCGCGCGGCCCTGCGTACGGCCGCCCGCGCGCCGCCCGTGTCCTGGAGACGGCCTGGAAGCCCGGACCGCGTCCAGCCGCAACTGCGGGCCCGCGCCCGAGACCGGTTTCATGCCACATGCCTGCCGACAGAGGCCGTCACCCAACGCGTTTCGCCTGCCGAAGAGCCTTGTCGCCTCCCGCCACGCATGGGAAAATTCTCTACGCTACCAATAGCCATGAGTGGAGACTCCCATGACCTGGAATCCTGACTACTCCGCAGTGTTTCGGAGGAGGCTCGGCAAGACCGCTGCGGAGTTGGGCGACAGTCGCACGACCGATCAGTGCCCGGAGATATGGGAGTTGGACAACGGCGATGTCGCTGTGATCGGCCGCGACGCCACCACTGCCTACCAGGACCGTCTTCCGGCGGGTGTCAGCATCAGGCCGGATGAGCGGCTTGTGATCATATCGGGGCGTATCCTCGCCGCTGCCAAGCCGGATATTCGCGATGCTTGACCGCATCGCCGATATTCCAGGAGAAGCGCTTAACAACCCGGCCTATCTCGCGGACGCTGCGCGGACACGGGCCGACCTGCGCGGCGCCCTCTGGAAACTTGAACGGTCCCAGGTGTTCCGGGAGCTGAAAGACCCGAGCTGGGAGGCGTTCATGGCCGGAGACTGGCGGGGCGCACTCGACCTTCTGGAGAACGACCGGGTCGCCGTACGAGCGGAGGCGAAGCGGCATGCCGTGCAGGGGCTGGAGATCCGGCGCGTCCGGGTCGCCGAGATGCCGATCGGGCCCTATCTGCAATGGGAACTGCACGCCCTTAAGTTGCTCGCCGACGAGGGGGACGGGCTCTCCGTTCTGACCGCTGACCAGGTGTCGGCCCTTGAGACCAGCGCACCGCTGCCCGAAGTGAACGTCGTAGGGGACCGCGTTCTCTACCACATCCAGTACGAAGACGACGGGACGCCCTGCGGTGCGCGGCGCATTACCGATCCGGCCGTGATCGGCGCGGCGGCATCCGAGATCGAAGCCCTCTACAGGCGCGGCGAACCGTTGCTGGATTTCTTCGAGCGGGAGGTCGCGCCGCTGTCGGCCCCGTCCGTCTGACCCGCCTCGATGTCTTCGACGCGACCGGTCCGCCGCAGCACGCGAATGCTCCTTCTCGTCCTTCCCGGTTTCGCGATGCTCGGCCTCATCGGCGCCTCCCCGTGGGCGCTTTCGCTCTTCAACGGGCCGCGGTCCCACTGGGAACGGCTGAGCTTCATCGGCCAGACGTACGGCGCCGCGTCCGCCCTTCTCGCCGTCCTGGCCCTCCTTGGCATCGTCGCGACGCTCGTCCTGCAACTGCATGACACCCGAGCCGCCCGTGAGCAGGCCCGCCACAACGCCCTCGCCGATCTGCTGAAGATGGCGATGGACGATCCCGACCTGGACGAGGCATGGGGCCCTGTCCCCCCAGGCGAATCGCGTAAGGCTCGGCGTCAACTCATGTACATCAACATGATCGTGTCCGAATGGCAGATGTCATTCGAATCCCGTGCGTTGAACGAAACGCGGCTGCGTGGTATCGCCCGCGAGATGTTCAGCGGACAGCCTGGCCGTGCCTACTGGCGTGAGGCCCGCGGACCTCGCCTGTCCGCGTTCCAGAACAGGCATGCACGCCGCTTCAACCGCATTCTCGACAAGGAGTACAACCCCGCACCGGAGCAGCGCCGCTCCCGCCTCCGCATGCCCGTACTCCTCACCGGCACCGCCGCCGCAGCCGCCGTGATCGCCCTCCTCACCCGCGCCCTCCGCCGCCGCTGACTCTGCTCCTTCGTCCGCTGGAGCATTGTTTCTGGAATTCCATTCGGCGTCGCCTTTATGGGCGGCGCCGAATTTGTGGGTGCGGTCCTTGGTGAAATCGGTGATCGTGGCGGTGGTCGGGCGCGTGGTGGGGTGTAAGGGCGCGGTTAACGTTGGCGGTCACCTGGAGGGAACCTCCCGGCGCCCATGCTGAAGACATGAAGAGACTGCCACTTGCCGCCGCCGCCCTCGTCGCCGTCGCCGCCTTCGGGCTGACCGGGTGCGGCGGCGACGATAAATCGCCGGGCGCCTCCCAGTCGATGCCCAAGGACCAGCAGGACCAGATGGTGAAGTACGCCAAGTGCTTGGAAGAGCACGGCCTGACCGGGAAGCTGCCGCCGCGCAAGGCGGGCGGGCCCGTCCAGGTGGCCGGTCCCGTCGACCCGAAGGTCCAGGCCGCGCAGTCGGCCTGCGCGAAGCTCGCACCGCGCCTTGAGGGCGAGGAGGTGCCCCAGAAGGAACAGGACTACGCGCTGAAGATGGCGGAGTGCCTGCGCAAGCAGGGGCTTTCGGCCAAGGACCCCTCGCCCGGGTCGTCGGACGTCGTCGTCGACCAGGCCACCAGCGTCCCCCAGCAGAAGCTCGTGGACGCCTACGCCGCCTGCAACAAGCAAGTCCCCGCGCCGAAGTCGTAGTAGCCGCCCGGTATGACGCACGCCCGTCAACGCCGTGACCACGCGACTATCGCATGGTCACGGCGGCGGCTGAGTCAGCGGGCGGCCTCTTCGGGGCGCATGCGGCGCAGGCGCGGCCTGGCCTCCTTCTCCCCGTTGACGGCGCGGTCGGCGAGCCAGGCGGCGAGGGCGGCGGGCGTGGGCTTGTCGAACAGCTCGTGGATCGGCAGTTCCTCGCCCAGCGTCACGCGGACCCTGCTGACCAGCCGGGTGGCGAGCAGCGAGTGTCCGCCGAGGAGGAAGAAGTCGTCCCGGACGCCCACGGCGGGCAGGCCCAGGATCTCCGCGAACGCCTCGCACAGCGCCCTCTCGCGCTCGTCGGACGGTGCGGAGCCTTCGCCCGCGTCGGGACCCGTGGACAGGGCGGCCCGGTCGGGTTCGGGCAGGGCACCGCGGTCGAGTTTGCCGTTGCCGGTGAGTGGCAGCGCACCGAGCGGCACGACGGCGGCGGGGACCATGTGCGGCGGCAGCGTCTCCCGGGCAAAACGGCGGATCGTCTCGGTGAGCGTGCCGTCCGTCTCGGTGTCCGGGTCGGCGGGGACGACGTAGGCGGCCAGGCGCCGGTCACCGGGCACGTCCTCCCGGACGATCACCGCGGCCTGGGCGACGGCGGGATGCGCGGCGAGCAGGGACTGGATCTCGCCGGGTTCCACCCGGAACCCGCGGATCTTGACCTGCTCGTCGGCGCGTCCCAGATACTCCAGGAAACCGTCGGCGTTCCAGCGGGCCCGGTCGCCCGTGCGGTACATCCGGACGCCGCCGTCGAACGGGCAGGCGACGAAGCGTTCCGCCGTCAGGTCTGGGCGTCCCACGTAGCCGCGCGCCACCTGCGCCCCGGCCACGTACAGCTCGCCCGCGACCCCGGCGGGGACGGGCCGCAGCGCGTCGTCGAGCACGTAGGCGGCCGTGTTGCCGACCGGGGTGCCGATCGGGACCGTCCCGCCGACCACGGCCTCGTCGTCGAGCCGTCCGGTGACGACGCCGATGGTCGTCTCGGTCGGGCCGTAGTGGTTGTACACCGGCAGGTCGCCCGCCGCCTTGAGCAGGGTCTCGACCCAGTCGGGCGCGGCGGCCTCGCCGCCGAGGACCAGCGCGCCGCTCGGCAGCAGCCAGCTCAGGTCGGCGGTGGCGCCCAGCGCCGCGAGATGGGACGGCACGACCTTGACGTAGTCGATGTCGTGGCGGGCCAGATACCCGGCGATCGCGACGGGGTCGACGACCTTCTCGGCGTCCAGGATGTGCAGGACGCCGCCCGTGGTCAGGCTGGCGAACAGAACGGTGTTGCCCAGGTCGGTGACCACCGGCTGCAACAGCGCGTAGCGCGCGCCGGCGGCGCCGAACCCCACCCGCCGGGGGACGTGGACGACGTAGTTCGCCAGGTTCCCGTGGGTGACCGCGACCCCCTTCGGGCGCCCGGTGGACCCGGACGTGTAGATCACGTAGGCGAGGCGGCCGGGTTCCGCCGCGGTGTCCGGGGCCGTCGCGGGCTGCGATTCCAGCGTCGCGGCCACGGCCGGTTCGTCCAGCGCGAGGGTGCGGATGCGGCCCGACACCGGCATGTCGTCCAGGACGTCGGCGGTGCCGACCAGGACGGCGGCGCCGCTGTCGGTGAGCATGTGAGCGGTCCGGGCCATGGGATACGCCGGATCGACCGGCAGGTAGGCCGCGCCCGCCTTCCAGACGGCGAGGATCGCGGTCACCATCTCGATCCCGCGCGGCAGGCACAGCGCCACCACCGACTCCGGGCCCGTTCCGAGGCCGCGCAGGTAGTGCGCCAGATGGTTGGCCCGCTCGTCCAGCCCTTGGTAGGTGACCTTGGTTCGGCCACTGACCAAGACGACGGCCTCCGGTGTCCGCGCGGCCTGCGCGGCGAACAGGCCGGGGACGGTCATCCCCTGCGACGTCGGGTCGGACGTCGCGGTCGCGTTCCGGTTGCCCTGCTCCAGGATCGCGCGGCGCTCGTCGGGGTCGAGCGCGTCCACCAGCGTGAACGGCGTCCGGGGCGCGTCGGTCAGCGCGGTGACCAGGTTGTTCAGGCAGGTGTCCAGCAGCTTGCGGATCCGGGAGGGGCCCGCGAGGGCGAGCGCGTCCACGGTCACCTCGAACTCCGCCCCGGTGTCGCGGATGATCACTGTGACGGGGTAGTTGGTGCGCTCGGTGCTCGCGAGCAGCCGGACGCCGGGGACGCCCACGTCCGACTCCCCCGCGAACTGGTCGCGCCGGTAGTTGACGATCGAGGTGAACAGGGGGCTGCCCGGCGGCACGGCGCTCGCCCGCTGCGCCAGGGCGAGCGGCGCGTGCTCGTGTTCCAGCAGGTCGGCGAGCTGTGTGCGGAGGGCGGCGAGCGCGTCGCCCGTGCCGCGCCCGTCGACGTGGACGCGCATCGGCAACGTGTTGAGGAACAGGCCCGGGACGGCGTCGGCCCCGGCGCCCGCGTTCATCCGTCCGGCGAGAACGGTTCCGAACACGACGTCGTCGCGTCCCGACACCACGGCGAGCACCCGCGCCCACGCCAGATGGAAGATCGTCGCCGGGCTCACGCCGAGGGTGGACGCCAGGTGGCGGACCCGTCCGGCCAGCCGGTCGTCGACGGGGCCGCCCGCGCGGACCGCGTCGGCGCCGTCGCCGCGCACGTCCAGCAGCCCGAAGGGGGCCGTGGTCTCGGTGACGTCGCCCAGCAGGGCGGCGAAGTAGCGTTCGTGTTCCTCGCGCGGCGTGCCGAGCCGCGCCTGGGCCACGAAGTTCCGGAACGGCAGCGGTTCCGGCAGGTGGTCGCCGCGTCCCGCCAGCAGCTCCCGGATCTCGTCGATCAGGACGCGGAGCGCCGTGTGGTCCTGGACGATGTGGTGGATGCCGAGCACGGCGAGCCAGCGTCCGTCCACCGGCTCGGAGAGGACGTGGGCGCGCAGCAGCGGGGCGCGGTGCAGCTCCAGCCATGACCCGCCCGCGTCGAGCAGTTGCTCGATCGGGTCTCGCTCCGGGTCGCGCGCGATCTGTTCGATTGGCAACTCGACGCGGCGCGCGACGACCTGCACCGGCTCGCGGAGGCCCGCGGAGACGATCGCGGTCCGGTAGACGTCGTGCCGGTCCACGACCTGTTGCAGCGCGGCGAAGAAGCCGTCCAGGCGTTCCCGCGAGTCGAACTCCAGGACCGCCGACCGCATGTAGACGTCGGTGTCTCCGCCCGCGTGCGCCAGGTGGTGGAAGAGGATGCCCTCCTGGAGCGGCGCCAGCGGGTAGATGTCCGCGACGTTGGACGCGCCGCCGTCCACGAGGGCCACGACCCGCGCGATCTCGGCCTCGTCCAGGTCGACGAGCGGCAGCATTTCCGGGGTGATCTCCGTCGCGTCGGCGGGGATACGGTTCTCCGGCACGTCCACCGGCTCCGGCCCGGCGACCTTGGCGAATCCCGCCGGGGTCGGGGTCAGGAACAGCGCGCGTACCGAGACCGACACCCCGCGGACCCGCAGGTGTTCGACGAGTTCGACCGCCACCAGGGAGTTGCCGCCGAGCGTGAAGAAGTCGTCGTCGGGGCCCACCACGTCCAGGCCGAGGACCCGCGCGAACGCCGCGCACAGGACCTCCTCCCGCACGCTCTCCGGGGCGCGGCCCGCGCCCACGGTCGTCGCGCGGTCCGGCCTCGGCAGGGCCCTGCGGTCGAGCTTGCCGTTCCCAGTCAGGGGCAGCTCGGCGAGCACGACGACAGCCGACGGGATCATGTGGTCGGGCAGCCGGTGCGCCAGCTGCTCGCGTACCCGGGCGGACAGGGCGCCCGTGTCGGCCTCCGCGTCCGCCGGGTCGTTGGGGACGACATAGGCGACCAGCCGGGCCTCGCCGGGCGTGTCCCGCCGGACGACCACGGCGGACCTGGCAACCTCGGGATGCGCGGTCAGCGCCGCGTCCACCTCGGCGGGTTCGATCCGGAAGCCGCGGATCTTCACCTGCTCGTCGGCGCGGCCCGCGAACGTCAGCCGTCCGTCGGCGCCCCACCGGGCCCGGTCCCCGGTCCGGTACATGCGTTCGCCCGAGCCGAACGGGCAGGCCACGAACCGTTCGCCGGTGAGGCCCGGCCGGTTCGCGTATCCCCGGGCGAGCCCGGCGCCCGCGACGTACAGCTCACCGGTGACTCCCGGCGGCAGCGGTCGCAGGGAGCCGTCCAGGACGTAGGTCCGGGCGCCGTGGATGGGCGCGCCGATGGGGACGCGGCCGTCCTCGGCGTCCCGCGACGTCAGGCGGGCGGTCGTGACCCCGATGGTCGTCTCGGTGGGGCCGTAGTGGTTGAAGACCGCCCGGTCCCCGGCGGAGTCCAGGAGTTCCCGCACCCAGCCGGGCGGGGCCGCCTCACCGCCGAGCACCAGCGTGCGGGCGGGCAGCACCGCGCCCGCGCCCGCCTGCGCGGTGAGCGCCGCCAGGTGCGACGGGACGGCCTTGAGGTGGTCGATCCGGTGGTCGGCGAGGTAGGACGACACCGCGGTCGGATCGAGGGCGGTGTCGGGGTCCAGGACGTGCAGTTCGCCGCCCGTGGCCAGCGAACAGAACAGCATCGTGTTGCCGAGGTCGGTGACCTGCGGCTGGAGCAGCGCGTACCGGGCCCCGGCACCGCCGAGCCCCAGCCGCGCGCGGGCCGACGCCACATAGTTGGCCAGCGAGCCGTGCGTGACCCCGACGCCCTTGGGCGTCCCGGTCGAACCCGAGGTGTAGATGACGTACGCCAGCCCCGCCGGGTTCGTCGCCGGATAGGGCAGGGCCCTCGGCGCGGGCTCCGGCTCGGCAGGGTCGTCGGCGGAGTCGTCGGCGGAGTCGTCGGCGGGGTCGTCGGCGCGGTCGTCGGCGGGGTCGTCGGCGAGGACGACCGGGACCCGTCCGGCGGGCAGGTCGTCGGCGACCTCGCCGGTCGTGACGAGCACGGCGGCGCGACCGTCGGCGAGCATGAACGCGGTCCGCTCGACCGGCTGCCGGACGTCGATCGGCAGGTAGGCGGCACCGGCGCGCCAGATGCCGAGGATCGCCGCGATCGTCCCCGCTCCGGGCGGCAGGCAGAGTCCGACCACCGCGTCCGGGCCGATCCCGGCGCCGACCAGCCGGGACGCCAGCCGGTCGGCGCGGGCGTCGAGTTCGGCGTAGGTCAGCGCGCCGTCCCCGGTCACGAGGGCGGTCCGGTCCGGGGAGTCGGCCGCCCGCGCCGCGAACAGTTCGGGGACGGTCGCCTCCGGCAGGCCGGGGCCGGTGTCGTTCCAGCCGTGCACGACGCGGAACCGCTCGTCCTCGTCGAGGATCTCGGCGCCTCCGACCGGGTCGTCGGGTCCGGCCGCGACCATCCAGTCCACGACCCGCCGGAACCGGCGGGCCAGGTCGTCGGCCGCCGCGGGCTCGTGCCGGTCGCGGTTGACGTCGACGTCGACCTGGATCCGCGACTCGCCCGACCGGTCGTACACGGTGACGCGGCGGTCCTCGGTCGGCACCTGGGCGAGGTTCCACACGGTCGCGCGGGCGTCGCCGAACGTCGGGTAGGTGAAGCTCACGATGTCGACGATCAGCCCGTACAGCGGGGCGCCGCCGACGGCGCCGAGGTCGCGCACGATGTCCTCGTGCCGGTAGCGCTGGTGCCGCAGGCCACGTCCGATCGCCCGGCCCGTCCGGCGGACGATCTCCGCGACGGACAGCTCGGGCGTGATCTCCACCCGGACCGGCATGATGTTCGCCGTCATCCCGGGGACGTGCTGCCCCAGCCGTCCGGCCCGGCCCGGGACGGAGATCCCGAGGACGACGTCCCGCGCCCCGGTCGTCCGGTGCTCGTGGACGGCGGCGGCCGCGATGACCAGCACGGCGAAGCTCGTCTTCAGGTTCCGGGCGGCGGCGCGCAGCGTGGCGGCGTCGTCGACGTCGAGTTCCGCGGTGGCGCGGGCCTGCGGGCCCGGCCCGAGGCGGGCACCGGATCCGGCGCGGTCGGCCCGCTCCTCGACGCCGTCGAGCGCGGTGCGCCAGTGCTCCCGGTCCTTGGTGAATCCCGGCGACTCCTTGTACTCGCGCTCCGCCTCCACCAGCGCCGAGTACGGCTCGAACCCGTGCTCGCCGGGGTCGTCGCCCGCCAGCAGCGCGGTGCAGGTCTCGGCGACCTTCGCGGCGATCAGCGCGCCGCCGTGGCCGTCCATGATCAGGTGGTGCGCCCGCTGGTACCAGAGCAGGCGGTCGTCGTCCAAGCGGAGCACGGCGCACGCGAACAGCGGCCCCTTCACCGGGTCGACCCGGCGGGCCAGGTCGGCCTCGATCCACCGGTCCGCCGCCGAACGCGGGTCAGGTTCCGCGCGAACGTCCACGATCTGGACGGAGACGTCGCCGTCCCGGTCGACGTACTGGCGCGGCTCCCCGTCCACGACGCGGAACCGGATCCGGAACGCGTCCACCCCTGCCAGCACGTGCCGCACGGCCCGCGCGAACAGGTCGGCGCCCACCCCGCCGATCTCCAGGCATTCGGCGATGTTGAGGGCGCTCCCGTCGGGTGCGACCTGCTGGGCGTACCAGATGCCCAGCTGGGCGGACGTCAACTCCAGCGGCTCGACTTCAGCGACGGTCATAGGCCCTCAGTCCTGTTCCATGGCCGGCGCGAATGGAATCGGCACGGGCCGTCCTCTCGAATGGGTGAATGAGGCTCGGTCGAGCAAAGTCGCAGTTTTCCCCGAATCGTCATCCTCGCCAGAAATCCGCGCGGGCGTCAACAGGCCCCGCGGCTCGTACACCTCGCCGGATGCGGTCGTTCAAGTGCAGTCGAACTGACGTTGAACGGCTCGCGGCTTTCTTCGTCTTCCCGTTTACGGGTACTGTCGGCGCTCGTCAGCCATCAACGGAAATGGATAAGGGTGATGAGCGCAACCGTGCTCGGCAACGGTGATTCCGGACCGGGGGATCGGCCCCCGATACCCGAGGAGATCGCCGAACTGACCGACCCGAGTAATCGGATAGACCCCTATCCGTTGCTGAACAAGCTGCGCGACCGCTCGCCCTATTCACCGTTCGACGGGCTCGTCGTGGTGGGACGGCACGCGCAGACGTCGGAGGTGCTGCGCGACCCGACGATGAGCGCCGCCCGCGACAAGGCCACCATCTCCCCGACCGCGCGCGGGCCGCGCACCAGGAACTTCCTCCATCTCGACCCGCCGGAGCACACCCGCTACCGGCGGCTGGTCTCCGGCGCGTTCGCGCGCCGGAAGATGGAGAGCCTGGCACCGCAGATCCGGGAGAACGCGACGGAGCTGCTCAGGTCCGGCGCCGCGTCCGGCACCATCGACGTCATCGAGGACCTGGCGTACCCGCTGCCCCTGCGGATGATCTGCGAACTGCTGGGCGTGCCGTACGAGGACCGCGACCGCATCAAGGACTGGTCGGCCATCCTCGCCGAATCGCTCGACCCGCAGTTCGGCGCGTCCGCCGGACGGATGACCCGCGAGACGGCACGGGCCCGCGCCGCCTTCGTCGGCTATTTCCGCGACCTGGTGGAACTGCGCCGCGCCGAACCCCGCGAGGACCTCATCTCGCACCTCCTCCAGGCCGAGGTGGACGGAGAACAGCTCGACGACAGCGACATCCTGGCGACCTGCGTCCTGCTGCTCAACGCCGGGCACGAGACCACCGCGAACCTGATCGGCAACGCGATCCTGGCGCTGCTGCGGCATCCCGAGCAGTACGAGAGGCTGCGCGCCGACCCGACGCTGGCCGCCGCCACCGTGGAGGAAGTTCTCCGCTACGACGCGCCGGTGCAGATGACCGCCCGGGTGGCGCGGCAGCCCGGCACGATCGGCGACACCGAGCTACGGCCCGGCGACACGATCCTGCTGCTGATCGGGGCCGCCAACCGCGACCCCGACGTGTACCCCGATCCCGCGCGGTTCGACATCGACCGCGTCCACGGGACACCGCACCTGGCGTTCTCGGCGGGCGCGCACTTCTGCCTCGGGGCGCCGCTGGCCCGGCTGGAGGCGACCATCGCGCTCGAACTCTTCGGCACCCTCATGCGCGAGCCCCGGCTGCGTCCGGACGGCGTCGCCTACAAACCCAACCTGAACCTGCGCGGGCTGGCGCGCCTCCCGGTCGACGTCGACGGCGTCGGCTCCCGGTGAGCGCCGCGCCCGCCGCCGGAGGACGTTCCCATGAAGGATGGCCAGCCCATGAAATACGGCCTGACCGACGCCCCGGACCTGGTGACGCTGTTCCGTGACCGCGTGGCGGCCGAGCCGGACACCGAGGCCATCGCGTTCCTCGCCGACTCGTCCGACCTGTCCGGAGGGCTGGTGCGCTGGTCGTACGCGCGGCTCGACGCGGAGGCGCGGGGCCGCGCGGCCTGGCTGGGGGAGCATCTCCCCCGGGGTTCGCGCGTGCTGCTGCTCCATCCCGGCGGGCTGGAGTTCGCCGCCGCGCTGTTCGGCTGCCTGTACGCGGGGATGATCGCCGTCCCGGCGCCGCTTCCGGGCCGCTACCGGCATCACCGCAGGCGGCTCGCCGCGATCGCCGAGGACTCCGGCGCCGCCGCGATCCTGACCACGGCCAAGGAACTGCCCGAGGTGCGGGAGTGGATGGCGGACGTCGGCGTCGCCGCGATCCCCGTCGTCGCGGGCGACGAACCCACGGACACGGACCCGCCGTCCCTGGCCGATCCGGTCGCGCTCGACCGGACGACGACGGCGCTGCTCCAGTACACGTCCGGGTCGACGGGCGCGCCCAAGGGCGTCGTCGTCCGGCACGACCAGTTGCTGTTCAACGCCGCCGAGGGCATGCCCGCGCTGCGCTGGCACGGACGCGCGGGCGGCTGGCTGCCGCTGTACCACGACATGGGTCTCAACCAGCTGATCTGGCCGTTGCTGCATGGCGACGGCTGCGTGCTGATGGACCCGATCGCGTTCGTGCGGCGGCCCGTCAGCTGGCTGCGGCTCATCGACGCCCACGACATCAACATGTCGTTCGCGCCCAACTTCGCGTTCGAGCTGTGCGTACGGAAGGTCCGCGACGAGGACGCGGCGGCGCTGGACCTGTCCCGCTGGCATCTGGCGGGATGCGGCTCCGAACCCATCGACCCGACGGTCCTGACCGCGTTCGCCGCCAAGTTCGCCGTCTCCGGTTTCCGCGCGGAGGCACTCGCCCCCGTCTACGGCCTGGCCGAGGCGACCGTGTACGTCTCCGGCCACCCCGGCAGGCCGCCCGTCACACACCGGGTGGACCTCGACGCGCTGGCGCGCGGCGCGTTCGTCCCGGCGGCCTCCGACGACCGGCAGGCCCGCGAGGTCGTCAGCTGCGGGCCCCCCACCGGCGCGTGCGAGGTACGGGTCGTCGACCCCGAGACACGCGAGGAACTACCCGAAGGGCAGCTCGGCGAGATCTGGTTGCGCGGCCGGAGCATCTCCCCCGGCTACTGGCGGCGGGACGACGAGAACGCCGAGGTGTTCGGCGCCGTCACCGCCACCGGCGAGGGCTGCCACCTGCGCACCGGCGACCTCGGCGCCCTGTACGAGGGCGAGCTGTACGTGCACGGACGGATCAAAGACATGATCATCGTCCACGGCCGGAACGTCTACCCCCAGGACATCGAGCAGGAGCTGCGCGCCCAGCACCCGGAACTCGGCAAGGCGGGCGTCGTGTTCGGCGGACCCGGCACGGTCGTCGGCGCCGAAGACGAGGCGTCGGCGGTCGTGGTCACGCACGAGGTGTCGAAGGTGCCCGCCGACCGGCTGCCCGCCCTCGCCGCCGAGATCCGCAACACCGTGGGACGGGAGTTCGGCATCAGCGTCACCGCCGTGGCCCTGCTCAAGCCCGGCGCCGTCCTGCGGACCACGAGCGGCAAGGTCCGCCGCTCCGCGATGCGCGACCTCTTCCGCGAGGGCCGCCTGACGGCCCTCTACCAGGATCCGCAAGGCGTAAAGGACTCTCATGGCTGACTCCAGGACGGACGACTTCCACACCGACGAACTCCAGGACTGGCTGTGCGCCTACCTGGCCGCCGAGCTGAGGCTGCCGGTCGGGTCGATCGACCCGGGCGAACCCATGGCCACCTACGGCCTGGACTCGGTGCGCGCCATCACCCTGCTCATCGAGGTCGAGGACCACGTCGGCTTCGAGATCGACCCCAACGCGCTGTGGGAGTTCCCCACCGTGGCGTCCTTCACCGAACTCCTCATCGGCCACCTGAACCAGGCCGAGGGGAGCCCGCTCGGCTGACCCGGCCGCACGCCGAGGGACCAACCGGCCGAGACACCAGCCAAGCGACCGAATCGAGGGGTTTCGTGGCCATGATGGGCGGCCCGCGCATGGGCCCGATGCCCCCGGGCATCGACAAGTCGATCACCAGGCAGAAGGTCAGGCGCGGGACGGTGCGCCGCATCGCCCCCTACGCCCTGCGGTACCGCTGGTCGCTGGCGGTCGTCATGCTGGTGACGGCCGTCAGCGCCACCATCACGGCCGTGAGCCCGCTGCTGCTCAAGATGATCATCGACGACGGGATCGCGCGGGACAACAGGCACGTGGTCGTGGGCCTGGCCCTGATCATCACCAGCCTGGCCCTGGTGGACGCGATGGCCATCTTCACCCAGACCTGGTACTCCGGGAGGGTCGGCCAGGGCATCGTCTTCGACCTGCGCCGCAAGGTGTTCGAACACGTCCAGCGGCAGCCGCTCGCGTTCTTCACCCGCACCCAGACCGGGTCCCTGGTCAGCAGGCTCAACACCGACGTCGTCGGCGCGCAGCAGGCGATCACGACCCTGCTGTCCCAGACGGTGGCGACGATCCTGACGCTGGTCCTCGTGCTCGCCATGATGTTCTACCTGTCCTGGCAGATCACCCTGGCGGCGCTGGCGATGATCCCGTTCTTCCTCCTGCCCGCCAAGCTCGTCGGCAAGAGGTTGCAGCGGCTCACCCGGGAGGGCATGAACCTCAACGCCGACATGGGCTCCATGATGAACGAGCGGTTCAACGTGGCGGGCGCGACGCTGGCCAAGCTCTACGGACGCCCCGACGAGGAGGCCGACCGGTTCGCGAGCAAGGCGGGCCGGGTGCGCGACATCGCCGTCATGTCGGCCGTGTTCGGACGCATGCTCTTCATCATCACCACGCTGATCACCGGTGTGACGACCGCGCTGGTCTACGGCCTCGGCGGTCTGCTCACCATCGACGGCACCCTCAAGATCGGCACGCTGGTGGCCATGGTCACGCTGCTCCTGCGGCTCTACGGCCCCCTCAACCAGCTCACCAACATGCACGTCAACGTCATGATCGCGCTGGTCAGCTTCGACCGGGTCTTCGAGGTGCTCGACCTGAAACCGCTCATCGACGAACGCCCCGAGGCCCGGCCGCTGCCCAGGACCGACGGCACGGCCCCCGACATCGAGTTCGACCAGGTCTCGTTCCGGTACCCGTCCGCCGGCGAGGTGTCCCTGGCGTCCCTGGAGTCGATCGCGCTCCGCGCACCGGAACGCGCCGACACGACCATGGTCCTGGACGGCGTCAGCTTCCAGGCCCCCGCCGGAAAGCTGACCGCCCTGGTCGGCCCGTCAGGCGCGGGCAAGACGACGATCACCAACCTGGTCCCCCGCCTCTACGACCCGACCACCGGAACAGTTCGCGTCGGCGGCCACGACATCCGAGACCTGACCCTGCGCTCCCTGCACGACACCGTCGGCATCGTCACCCAGGACGCGCACCTGTTCCACGACACGATCCGCACCAACCTCCTCTACGCCCGTCCGGACGCCGACGAGAAGGACCTGGTCGAAGCCTGCGAGGCGGCCCGAATCTGGGAGACGGTCTCGTCCCTCCCGGACGGCCTGGACACCGTCGTCGGCGACCGCGGCCACCGCCTGTCCGGCGGCGAGAAACAACGCATCGCCCTCGCCCGCCTCCTGCTCAAATCACCGCCGATCGTCGTCCTGGACGAGGCCACCGCCCACCTGGACTCCGAATCAGAGGCCGCGATCCAACGCGCCCTCAAAACCGCCCTGTCGGGGCGCACATCCCTGGTCATCGCCCACCGGCTGTCCACGATCCTCGAAGCCGACCAGATCCTTGTCCTGGAGAACGGCCAGATCCGCGAGCGCGGAACCCACGACGAACTCCTCACCGCCGAAGGGCTCTACTCCGACCTCTACCGCACCCAATTCGCCCCCCAACCCCTGAACGGCACCCCCACCGCCACTCGTTCGTGACGACGCCGGGCCGTCAAGGCAAGTTGATCAGCGGCCGGTAAGTGGGCGCCTTTCAGGTTCCCACTTACCGGCCGCTTTTGTGATCGAGCGGAATTCAGTTATCAGGAGATGGAGATGTTCGTCAGGTCAAGGTAATAAGTCCGCTGGGCCTCCCAGTGCACCGAGAGTCCGAACGAGACGTAGAGGGAGGTGAGGTCGTGGACGTCGACGGTCTTGTCGAGGGTGTACTGCGTCCAGCCCGCCTCGACGACGGGACCCAACTCGGACGTCAAGGTTGGGTGGCGTCAACGCGATGAGTTCGCGGAAGCCCGCAGGTCTACATCCCCGACCGAGACGACCGACTCATCGGAGTAGAGCATGGGCCTCATCGAGATAGAGATGTTCGCGACCCTCGACCTCGTCGCGCAGGCGCCCGGTGGCCCCGAGGAGGATCCGCTGGGGTTCTCGTTCGGCGGGTGGCAGGCGCCCCTGATGGACGAGGTCACCGGGGCGCAGATCGGCGCCGCGTACGAGGGGACGGACGCCCTTCTGCTCGGTCGCCGCACCTACGACATCTTCGCCGCCTACTGGCCGCACCAGGGGGGCGGCCAGGACAACCAGATCGCCACGCTGTTCAACAGCATCCCGAAGTACGTGGCGTCCCGGGGCAAGCCGGACCTGTCGTGGGCCGGGTCCTCGCAGCTCGGCCCGGATCTGGCGAGCGCGGTGCGGGAGATCCGGGACCGGCACGAGCACGTGAAGGTCGTCGGGAGCCTGAACCTGGTGCAGTCCCTGCTGCGCGAGAAGCTCTTCGACCGACTCGACCTGTGGGTGCATCCGATCGTCCTCGGCGAGGGGAAGAAGGTGTTCGGCGGCGGCGAGGTACCGACGAACGTCACGCTCCTCCAACCGCCGGTGGCGAGCCCGACGGGCACCGTCCACCTGCGCTACGGGCTCGCCGACGGCACGCCCGGGACGGGAGACATGAGCGCACCCGATCGCGGACGCGACGCCTGAACGTCACCGGTCTGGTCGGCGGCGAAGGATCGCCCAGCGGCCGACCAGACCACAGGCGAACATGAGCGGGCCCGCGAGCAGTGACTGCCAGGGCAGGGTGGCCACCAGGACGAGACATCCCGCCACGCCGAGCAGGTTGAGGCCGCGCGGCCAGCGCCGGTCGGCGGCGGGCTGGGTGAACGCGGCGGCGTTGGCGATGGCGTAGTAGACCAGGACGCCGAAGGACGAGAACCCGATCACGCCGCGCAGGTCGGTGGTGGCCGCCAGGGCGCTGACCACGACGGCCAGGGCGATCTCCGCGTGGTGCGGGACGCGATGGCGCGGGTGGACGGCGGCGAGCCACCCGGGCAGGTCGCCGTGCCGGGCCATGGCGAGGCTGGTGCGGCCGATCCCCGCGATCAGGGCCAGCAGCGCCCCCAGCGACGCGAGCGCGGCGCCCACCCGGACGACCGGTGTCAGGGCGTCGGCGCCCGCCGCGTCCACGGCGGTCGTCAGCGGCGCGGTCGCACCGGCCAGAAGGTCGGGCCCGGCGGCCAGCAGCGCCGAGAACCCGACCGTCAGATAGATCACCACGGTGATCAACAATGCGATCGGGATCGCGCGGGGAATGGTCCGGCGCGGGTCGCGCACCTCCTCGCCCATCGTGGCGATGCGGGCATAACCGGCGAAGGCGAAGAACAGCAGCCCGGCCGACTGGAGGATGCCGTAGCCGCCGCCGGTCCCCAGTGCCGTCCACCCGCCCAGCCGGGACGTCCCGGCGTCGCCGCCCAGGGCGATGCCCGCGACCACGACGGCCAGGGCGGTCAGGCTCGTGGCGACGAGCACGCGGGTCAGCATGACCGTCTTGGTCACGCCCCGGTAGTTGAGGGCGGCCAGCCCCAGCACGGCCCCGACGGCGACGGCGCGCCGCGCCCACCAGGGATCGGGAACAGCGTAGGAGGCGAAGGTGAGCGCCATGGCCGCGCACGAGGCGGTCTTGCCCACCACGAACCCCCACCCGGCGGTGAAGCCCCACCAGTGGCCGAGGCGTTCCCGGCCGTAGATGTAGGTGCCGCCGGACGTCGGGTAGGCCGCCGACGAGGCCTTGCGTGAGATGAAGTCCCGGGGGGCCTGGCGGAAGGCTAGGCCGGGCGTCCGAAGCGGAAAGGCACCAGGGTGGTGCCGTGGTCCTCGCCGACGATCTCGGCCGCGACCAGGTCACCCGCGTGGACGCACAGGGTCGCGGCGCTGTGTGACACGGCGAAATGGAAGTTGGGCAGGTCGGCCGCCCGGCCCAGCACTGGTAGGCCGTCACGGGGGATGGGTCGTTCGCCCACCCGAACGCTTTCCACAGTGGCGGCCTGAACACCCGGATACAGCGCACGGGCCGCCTCCAGCACTTTTTCCACCGCCGACTGGTCAACCGTGATCTCGCCGGTGTCGGATACGTGCGCCGCGCCGTCCACCTCAGGGGTGTGCAGAAGGAGCCGTCCGGCACCATCTGGACGGAGGTGGACGTCAGGGGCGTGGATGACCCGGGAGAGTGAAACCGCGACCGGTGACGTGTAGACGAGCACGCCACGGGTGTTGCGCATCGGCAGGGTCAGACCGGCGAGTTCGGCGACCGCGCCCGCCTGCGGGCCCGCACAGTTCACGACCGCGTCGGCGGGGAGTTGCCGTCCCGAGGCGAGATGGACGGTGCGCACCATCCCGCCGGTCACGTCCATGCTGGTCACGGCGTCGTCCCGGACCAGCTCCGCGCCTTCGGAAAGAGCGCGGGAGAGCAGATGGGCTATCAGGCGGGTCGGCTCGACCCAGCCTTCTCGTGGGAAGTAGGCGATTTCGTCTGCTGGTAAGGCGGCGGGGTCGATGTCGGGTTCCAGGTCGAGGGCCTGCGCGCGGTCGAGCCAGCGTGCCTCATAACCGTAGTTCAGGACACCGGCGACTTTGGCGCGCAACTGTTCGCGTCCGGTGTGGTCGGCCCACTCCAGGTTGCCGCCCTCGTGGTACCAGTCGCCGTTGGCTTCGGCGGCGAGTCGGCGGTGGGCGTCCATGCCCGCGACGCAAAGGTCGTGGTAGGTCCGTGGCTGCTTGCCGCAGGAATTGGTCCAGGAGAACGTCGCGCCCGAGGTGCCGCCCGCCGGGGAACCGGCGTCCACGACGACTACCCGGGCGCCCCGCCGCGTCAGCGACGCGCTCACCGACGCGCCGTAGACACCGCTGCCGACGACCACCACATTCGCCACCATGCCAATCACCTTCCCCCGAGAAATCGCCCGACGCAACGAAGCGCCGGAAGCGGTCAAAGACTCGGTGAGAGCGGTGATGTTGTGCGATGGCGGGCGGGCCGCGCCGCCCCGCCCGCCTGGACATGGGGGGTCAGACGCCGGCGTAGGAGTGGAGGCCCGAGCCCCAGATGTTGATGCCGATCAGGTTGATCATCAGGCAGGCGTAGCCGGCGATGGCGATCATGGCGGAGCGACGGCCACGCCAGCCGGCGGTGGCCTGGGCGTGGAGGTAGGCGGCGTACACGACCCAGGTGATGAAGGCCCAGACCTCCTTGGGGTCCCAGCCCCAGTAGCGGCCCCAGGCGCTGTCGGCCCAGATGGCGCCCGCGATGATGGCGAACGTCCAGATGGGGAAGGCGAAGACGATCGTCTGGCGGCCGAGCCGTTCGAGGGACGCGGCCGACGGGAGCCGGGTCGCCAGGGCCGCGAGCGTCGAGAGGCCGGACGTCGACTTCGTGGTGGCGTTCCTGCCGCGCTCGCTGCCCCGGTAGAGGGACAGGGCGGTCAGTGCGGTGGCCACGGTGAACGAACCCGTCGCGATGATGGCGGCCAACACGTGGATGGCCAACCAGTACGACTGGAGGGACGGCTGAAGCGCGCTGACCGGCGTGTACAGGGCCGTGGTCGCCATGCCCATGCCGAGCACGGCCGGGAACATGACGAAGACGCCGAGGTAGTACGCCCGGTAGCGCGTGAACAGCACCAGCAGCGCGGTGACCGCGGCGAAGACGACCGCGCACACGAACTCGTACATGTTGGCCCACGGCGGACGGTCCGCGGCGAGCCCGCGTGTGGTGAGCGCCGCCATCTGGACAAGCCAGCCCACGATGGTGAGCCCGAGCGCGTACTTGCTCAGGGAGTCGGCGTTGAACATCCCGGCCCGCTGCGGTGGTTCCGCAACGCGGGCGGGTGGTGCGGGTGTTTCGGCGGGTGTCTCGGTGATTCCCGCTCCCACTCCGACGAGGACGCGCTCGACGGTCCGCGCCGCCGGAGCCTCGACCTTGGTCGTCTCCCTGGTGCGGCGGTAGGCGAGGACTGCGGCGAACGCCAGGGCGGCGAACAGGTAGATCGCGGTGGCGGCGTTGGTGAGGTCGTCGCTCAGCGTCGCCAGGGTCGTGTCGGGCGGCATGGAGTCTCCTGTGCGGTCATCGATCAGGCGGCACCACGATACAGACAACATGTATCTACGCAATGTAGTACCCATGTGTTGCGATCAAAAGCACGGTCACGGGAGACCGTCGGCGCTGGTCAGCGCGCGACGTACCGAACGGGCACGAACGGCGGGTCGCCTACGATGCAGAGCGTGCCTCGAATCTCCGGTTCCCTCGACGAACACCGCGCGGCCATGCGCGAACGCATCCTGATCGCGGTGCGCGAGATCATGACGGCGGACGGCGTCGACCGGCTCTCCATGGCCGAGGTCGCGGGGCGCGCCGAGCTCAACCGCAGCGTCGTCTACAACTACTTCCCGGACGTCCGGGCACTGCTGATCGCGCACGCCGAGTACGAGACGACCCGGTTCACCGAGGAGCTGAACCGCGCCCTGGAACCGGCGACCACGCCGATCGAACGGATCGTCGTCTACGTGCGGCGGCAACTGGCCGACTTCGCCGCCTACCCGCAGCCCGCCGGTCCCGAGCTGGCGACGCTGCTGGGCCCCGACGGCTACCGGCAGATGCACGCGCACGTCAGCCCACTGGGGCAGCTCCTCACCGAGATCATCGCCGATGGCGTGGAGGGCGGGGAGTTCGCACCGTGCGACCCGACGGCGACCGCGCATCTGATCCACGCCTGCCTCGGCGCGGAGCGCTACCCGCTGGGCCAGGGAACCCGGGACGTGGACGAGACCACGGCGCGGGTCACCACGTTCGTGCTCCGGAGCCTGGGCGCCGACCCGTCCTGAGAACCCGCCCGGACGGCTCTCCGCCGGAGCTTCCGAACCCGCGCCACGATGCGCACTACGGTTTGTGGTATCACTCTGACCGCGCTGCGGCCCAGGGCCCGCTGGACAATGAGACGGACCACTTCAAGATCGGCACCAGGTTGCTGATCGTGCTCGTCGCGCTGGTGCTCATTGGACGTGACATTCGGAAGGCCGGGGAATCGCTTCTCCGGCCGTAGCGAAAATCACCGTCCGGGACGGAAGGCCGCACGGATGTGCGGCAGTGGTGGTCATCTACGGCAGCCACCCCCGAGAACACGGCGCGACCTACGCCTTCCCCGCAAGGGTTTCCGCCCTGTGCCAGGCCATATGGCCCTATCGCCATTCGACTGATCAAGTATTGATCCGGCCCCTCGCTTCGCCGGACGCATTGCCTATGCGCTGACCGGCGGGTATACACAAAGGAAGGGGTCACGACAAGGTCGATGACAGAAGGTTGACTCGGGGATGCGAAGAGTGGTCGTCCAGAGCGAGTATGGCGAAGGCGCGGGCCGGATCTGACGGGTAGGGCGGGGGCATCGTGCAGACGGGCGACCATCGTGGTGTGCGGCATGCGGCCGGACGTTTATCCCGGACCCGCCGGTACGGCCTGGTCCTTCGGGAGGACGCATGGCCGTGCGCCTGATCGTCCACGACCAGCAGCCGCTCACGCTACTGGGCGTCCGCGCCATCCTCGAAGCGGAACGTGACATCGAGGTCATCCGGGAGACCCGCGACACCCATCAGCTCGTCGCGCTGTCGCGCGAGCACGGCCCGGACGTGGTCCTCGTCGGCCTCCCGTTGCCGGACACCGACCTGCTCGACCTGGTCAGACGCATCCTGCGCGACGGCACCGGCTATGCCCCCGGGGTCGTGATGATGACGACGCCCACCCATGAGGACTCGCTGCTCGACGCGCTGCGCGCCGGGGTGCGCGGGGTCGCGAGCAAGGAGAGCCCGCCGTCGGAGCTGGTCCGCACGATCCGCGCGGTCGCGGCGGGCGGGGCGGTGCTGACCTCGACGATGACGCGGCACCTGCTGGACTGGGCGTCCCGGGTGCCGGTCGCCTCCACGGTGCGGACCTCGGTCGTCGACGCCCTGAGCCGCCGCGAACGCACCGTGCTGGAGCTGGTCTCCAGCGGGATGTCGGACGAGGAGGTCGCCGCCGAACTGCACGTCTCCACGGCGACCGTGCGGTCCCACATCCACCACATCACGTCCAAGCTCGGCATGTCCGGACGCGCGCAGGCCGTCGCGTTCGCCTACCGGCAGGGCCTGGTGGTGGAGGCGCCCACCGGCGCGTGACGGCCGCCGTCCCCCGCGTCACCCTCGGTGTGCGCCCATGTCATTCTCCGGCCGCCAATTGCCGCTCACTCTCTATTGCGAATAATTCGCAAATACGTTAGAGATGCATATGTACCGCACCACCGGCGTGGTGCGCGCGTTCGGCCGGACGCGGCGCTTTACTTCGCTCAGCAGGGCGAGTGCGGGGCCATTCCACCGATGTTGATCGGCATCCGGTTCGCGCTCCACCCGTGCGGAACGCGACCCGGTCTGAACCGGCCTCCCGTTGAGGAATCCCGGCCCCCGGTCCACGGCGATTCGCGGGCGTCTCCACGGCGATTCATTTTCGTCCTCCAAAGATCAATATTTGATGGAAGACAGATGATCGCGGGCAAGATTACTATGACGAAGTCGCCTTCGCAGGCGAACGAAAAAACTGACGGGGTGAATGGCTAAAATTGTGAAAACGGGATCATGTATGGACGGCGTTCCGCCACGTCCGACTTCACTGGAATCCCCACTCACCACTGATCCACGATGGGCCGGGACCGGCCTCGCGCCGGGCCCCGCGCCCGGTCTCGCGCCCGGCTTCGGCCCGGTCGGGAGACCGGCCGCGTCCAGGGCGTCCGTCGACCGGACGGAGCTGACGCTGCGGCGCCTGCACCGGTCGATAGCGCCCCGGTTCGCCCGCGCCGAACCGCGTGACCGCGCCTTCGCCTTCCTGCGCGGAATGGTCTGCTCGGCCGAACGCAGGAACGGTCGGCGGCTGGCCCAAAACGCGGGAGAGACTCGGCCGGACGGTATGCAACGGCTGCTGACCACGGCGCAGTGGAGCGCCGACGCGCTCCGCGACGACCTGCGCGGCATCATCGTCGACCATCTCGGTGACGCCCGCGCGGTCCTGGTACTGAACGAGGCCGGATTCAGCAAGAAGGGCAATCGTTCGGTCGGCGTCCAATCGCAGTTCTCGCAATCGTCGGGCGGCGTGGAGAACTGCCAGGTCGCCGTGTTCCTGACGTACGCGGCGCCCCGCGCGCAGGCCATCGTCGACCGCGAGCTGTACCTGCCGCCGCCCTGGGCGCGGGACCCGGCGAGACGCGGCCGTGCCCGGGTGCCCGTCGACGTGCCGTACCGCGACAAGGGGCGGCTCGGCTGGGAGATGATCCGCCGTGCCCTGGCGGCGCGAACGCCCGCGTCCTGGGTGGCGGCCGAATGCCCGTACGGTCATGACGTCGAGCTGCGTCGGCGGCTCACCGAGAGCGGCGTCCCGCACGTGCTCGGGGTGGCGGCGCGGGAGCGGCTGCGGCTGCCGCTGGACGGCCGGACGGTCCAGGCCGTCCCCGAGGAGATCATCGCGGGCATCCCGCCGCACGACTGGCTCCCGACCCCGGACCACGACGACCCGGTGCGGCGCAGCAGCGTCTGCTACTCGGCGCGCGCCCTGCTCCAGCGCGGGGAGGACCGGCGTCCCGCGCAGTGGCTGCTGGTCCGCCGGGACATCCGCCACACCCGCGCGTACCTCTGTTCGGCTCCCGCGTCCACGTCCCTGCGCGAGCTGGCGGACGTGGCCCGCCGGGCGGAGCAGGCGCCGTCGTGCGTGGAGTCCGCCCGGCACGAGGTCGGCCTGGACCACTACGAGGTCCGGCTCTGGCGGGCCTGGTACCGCTACATCACGCTCGCGCTCCTCGCGCACGCCTGCGTGACCCTGGCCAGCGACGACGCCTCACCCGTGACCACCGCCACGCTCCTGGGAGGGACCCGTCTTGGCTGAGATCACCGACCCGAGACTCCGGCGCGGGCTGTGCGAACAGCTCCGCCACTACCGCGAACTGCGCGCCGAGCTGGGCTCCGACCGGGCCCGCGAGGCGATGGTCGAACCGCAGACCGAGAAACAGGCGGCGCGCCTCGGGCCCGCCGTGGAGGCCGACTCCCTCGCCGAGGGCATGGCGCGCGCCCTGCCCTGGCTGGAGGCCGCCGGGCTGGTGCACGAGGTCGTCGACGACTCCCGTCCGGGCGAGGACGCGGCCATCGAGATCGCGCTGACCTGCACCTGCGTCACCGCCGCCGAGGACCTCGGGCTCGGCGCGGACGACACCGAACCCCTGCTCTGCGACCTCGAACTGGAGGCGACCCGGCGGGCGTTCCCGCGCCTGCGCGTCCAGCCGCTGGCCCGGCGCGCCGAGGGGGACCGGGTCTGCGTCTTCCGCTACTCCCGCGAAGCACCCGACGAAACGGAAACACCGGAAACACCGGAAACACGCCATCTGGAGGAGACACCATGAAGTTCGACCTGACCATCCCCCGCCGGCTCGGCTGGTGGGCGCGGGCGGGCATCGCCGGGATCGGCGGGCTGGCCGCGACCGTCGCGACCGCGGGCGACATGCGCGCGGGCATCCTCGCCGCGCACCTGCCCGTCGTGCTGACCGCCATCAACAAGGACGCGCTCACCGCGCCGAAGCTCCCCGACGGAAAGGTGTCGTTCGCCTTCTACGGGGTCATCGACGAGGCGGGCGAGACGCGCACCGTCCAGGCGGACCTGGACGAGGACGACGTCCTGTACGTCGAGATGCTCATCCCGAAGCTCCCGCCCGAGACCGACATCCCGCCGGAGAAGCTCCCCGAGCTGGCCCTGGTGTCCCCCACGGGCGAACGGCAGGTGTTCACCGCCAACCGCAGCGAGACGTTCGACGAGCCGTACACGAACACCTCGTACATCAGCTACAGCGTGGGGCGCATGTCGGCCGAGCCCGGCACCTACACGATGGAGATCACCGGGGCGGTCCCCGCCCGGTTCGTCCTCGCCGTCGGCGAGGAGGAGCGGCCCGGCGAGGTCGTCAAGGGGCACATCGCCGAGATCTCCGACGTGCACGAGTGGTACAAGACGCCGCCCGGCGCGGACGCGAACAAGTAGGCAAGCACACATAACGCAGGGAGCGGCGCGATGGACCGGATGGAGCGTTCGGAACAGCTGTGGGGCCGCGCGCGGCGGGTCATCCCGGGCGGGGTCAACTCCCCCGTCAGGGCCTTCGGGGCCGTCGGGGGCGTCCCCCGGTTCGTGGCCTCGGGACGCGGACCGTACCTGGTCGACATCGACGGCAACGAGTACGTCGACCTGGTGTGCTCGTGGGGCGCGGCACTGCTCGGGCACGCCCATCCGGTCATCGTGGAGGCGGTGCGCAACACCGCCCTGTGGGGGACGTCGTACGGCGCGCCGACCGGCGAGGAGGTCGAGCTGGCCGAGGCGATCGTGCGGCGCGCCCCCGTGGAGAAGGTGCGGCTCGTCAGCTCGGGCACCGAGGCGACGATGACGGCGATCCGGCTGGCCCGCGGCTTCACCGGACGGACGAAGCTGGTGAAGTTCGCGGGCTGCTACCACGGCCACTCCGACGGGCTGCTGGCGGCGGCGGGCTCCGGCGTCGTCACGTTCGGCCTGCCGGACTCGCCGGGCGTCCCGGCGGCGACAGCGGCGGACACGATCGTCCTGCCCTACAACGACCGCGCGGCCGTGGCGGACGCCTTCGCGAGCCACGCCGGGCAGATCGCGTGCGTCATCACGGAGGCGTGCCCGGCGAACATGGGCGTCGTCCCGCCGCGCCCCGGGTTCAACGCGCTGCTGCGCGACCTGTGCCGCCGCGACGGCGCCCTGCTCATCATGGACGAGGTGCTGACGGGCTTCCGGGTGTCGCCGTCCGGCTGGCACGGGCTCGACCCGGTCGACGCCGACCTGATGACGTTCGGCAAGGTCATGGGCGGCGCGCTCCCCGCCGCCGCGTTCGGCGGCCGGGCCGACGTCATGGACGCCCTGGCCCCGGCGGGCCCCGTCTACCAGGCGGGCACCCTGGCGGGGAACCCGCTCGCCACCGTCGCCGGGCTGATGACGCTCCGGCAGGCCACCGCCGACGTCTACGCCCATCTCGACCAGGCCTCGGCGACGCTCGCCACGGCCGTGACGGAGGCCCTGGACAAGGAGGGCGTCGCCCACCGGCTGCAACGGGGCGGCAACCTGTTCTCGGTGTTCTTCGGTGGCGACGCCGACGTCCACCACTACGAGGGCGCGCGCACCCAGGACACGGCACGGTACGCGGCGTTCTTCCACGCCGCGCTCGACCACGGCGTGTATCTGCCGCCGTCCGGGTTCGAGGCGTGGTTCGTGTCGTCCGCGCACGACGACGCCGCGCTGGAGCGGGTGGTCGACGCCCTGCCGTACGCGGCCCGTGCGGCCGCGCAGGCAGGGTGACGCACCATGGGTCAGTGCTCGGCGGTCTTTTCGAGCGGCGTCCCGGACGACTTCCCGGCAGGTTTCCGGATCCCGGCGTCGCGGGGCAGCCGCAGGCTCATCAGGAACCCGGCGAGCATGAACAGCGCCGTCAGGAAGGTGACCGTGCGGGCGGCCCGCGTGAGCGCGTCCTCGGCCTCGGACGCCGCCACGGCGGTCTCGGGGTCCTTCCGCAGGCGCGGGATCTCGGCGCCGAGGCTGTCTCGGACGGTCTCCGAAACGCTCTGCCGCGTCTGCGGCGACAGGTTCTTCAGGGAGTCGAGCCGGTCGTCCACGGTGGTGCCGAGCACGGTGACCAGGACGGCGCCGAGCACCGCGATGCCCAGCGCTGACCCGAGGAGCCGCGTGGTGTTCTGCGCCCCGGACGCCTGCCCGGACCGTTCGACGGGAACGTCCGCCAGCACGATGTTCGACAGCTGGGCGCTGGCCAGACCGACGCCCACCCCGTACACGAAAAGCAGCAGATACATCGACCACAGGCGTCCGGACGGGCCCATCACGACACCGATCGCCGCGATCGAGAGCGTCTCCAGCAGCAGCCCCGCCAGGACGACCTTCCGTGGCCCGTGCCGCTGGGTGAGCGGACCGGCGCCGGGCCCCGCCAGCAGCGACCCGAGCGCCAGCGCCAGGATGACCAGCCCGGCGCGCAACGGGCTCAGCCCGAGCGCGCCCTGGAGATACAGCGGCAGGACGAAGACCAGCCCGAACTCGGCGAGGCCCACGATGGCGATCGCCGCGTTGCCGATCCGGAAGCTCGGGATCGCGAACAACGTGACGTCCAGCAATACGGGTTGGCCGCGCAGTCGCCGCCGCCGCGTCGCCACGACGAACAGCCCGAGGAAGAGCACGCCCGCCGCCGCTGCGAGCAGGATGCCCAGCTCCGTCCAGCCGTAGTGCTGTCCCTCGATCAGCACGAGGACCAGCGCGGCGAACCCGGCGCTGGCCGACAGCGTGCCGACGGCGCCGGTGCGCAGGGCGGCCCGGTCGTCCCGGCTCTCCGGCACCCAGAGCGCGGTGCCGACCAGCACCAGTAACCCGAGCGGCACGTTGACGACGAAGATCCAGCGCCAGCTGTAGGCGTCGGTGAGCCAGCCGCCGAGGACCGGGCCGATCGCCACGGTGCCGCCGATCGCGGCGCCCCAGATCCCGAACGCCATCGCCCGGTCGCGGCCACGGAACGCCGTGTTGATCGTGGACAGGGTGGCGGGCAGGATCATCGCCGCCCCGACGCCCTGGAGCACGCGGCCGCCGAGCAGCGTCGTGCCGCCCTGCGCCTGGCCCGCGAGCGCGCTGGCGGCGATGAACGTCAGCACTCCCGCGCCGAAGAGGCGGCGGTGCCCGAGGACGTCGCCGAGCCGTCCCGCGAGGAGCAGCAGGGCCGCGAACACCAGCATGTACCCGGCGTTGACCCACTCGGCGACGGTGGCGGTGATCCGCAGGTCGGTGATGATGGTGGGCAGGGCGACGTTGACGATGGCCCCGTCCACCATGATCAACGAGATGCCGACGCTCAGCGTGGCCAGGCACAGCCAGCGGTGCGCGGGAGCGGTGGATGAGGGGTCGCGGTCGCCGGACACTCCTGCCCTCCAGGGGGGACGACGGCGACCCGCGAAAGGGAGCGTCCCGGGCTCACGCCTGCGCGGATGTCCGGGCCACTCCCTCCAGACGCGGTTCGCCGGAATGGGGATCATCAGCCGGTCAGGTCTGCGGTGACGTCCGCGGCGACGCGGCGGGCGTCGCGGACGCAGTCATTGATACCCACCCCGTGGTAGGTGTTCCCGGCCACATGGAGACCTCCGCTCGCGGCGACGTCGCGCAGCACGTCAGCGACCCGGCGGACATGGCCCACCGGATATTCGGGGATGGCCCGGCGCCACAGATGGTCGAACGCGAACACCGGCTCCCCGTGGACGCCGAAGATGTGCACCAGGTCCTGGTGCACCATGCGGACGGCCTCGTCCTTGGACAGGGCGGAGAACGCCGGGTCCTGCATTCCCCCGGCGAGCGTGCGGATCAAGACCATGTCGTCGGGCGCCTGCTCGGGGAAGATCGTGGACGTGTGGATGCTGGCGAGGATGCGGGTCCGGTCGGTGGGGATCGTCAGGAACCCGATGCCGGTCGGCTCGTTCCGGACGTCCGCGCGCCGGTACGCGAGCGCGACGACCCGCACGTCCGGATGCGGGACGGCCGCCAGCACCGACGCCGCGTCCGGCACATGCGGCTCCAGGAATTCGGCGGCGGTGTACGACGGCAGCGCCAGCACGACGTGGTCGGCCTCAAGGGTGCCGCCGTCCTCCAGCACGACCCGCCAGCGGCGAACGTCCTCGGACCTGCCGCGTTCCTCTGTGAGGGGCCGACCCCCCGCACCCCCCGGAACCGCCCTTTCCAACCGGGCCGCCCGGGTCGAGAGCCGGATCTGACCGGCGAGCGCCTTCTCCAGCGCGTCGATCAGCCGTTGCATGCCGTGTCCGCGGAACGTGTGCAGGCGCATGCCGAACTCGCCGAACTTGGGGAGGCGCGGAACGTAGAAGCGTCCGGTCTGCGTCCCGCGCAGTTGGACGCGCAGCGCGCCGAGCAGGATGCTCCCGTACTTCTCCTCCAGATACCGGACGTACGGAAACTTGGCGTCGATGCTGAGCCGCCGCGCGTCGCCACCGGTGACCCCCAGGACGGCGGGGACGGCGAGCGTCCGGGCCAGCTCCCAGCCGAAGCGCCGCGCGGTGAACTCGTACACCGGCTCCTCGCGCATGTCGCGGGCGATGAACGGTTCGGCGGCCACCCGCAGCTTGCCGCGCAGCGACAGCAGTGGGCTGCGCAGGAACTCGCGCGGCGTCGTCGGCAGCGTCAGAAGTTCCCGGTCGTCGCGGAGCAGTAGCAACTTCTGCGCCTCGTCGGTGGCGAGCATGAGTTCGTTGGTGAGGTCCAGTTCCTCGGCAAGGTCGCCGACGCCGCCCGGTCCGTACACGACGAAACCGTGCGGGCCCGTGTCGACCGTGAAGCCCTCCTGCTGGTACGAGCCGACGATGCCGCCGACCCGCTCCGAGCCCTCCAGCACGGTGACGGAACGTCCCGGCGACTGCTTGGCGATCTGGTACGCGGCGGTGAGCCCGGTGATCCCGCCGCCGATGACCACGACGTCGTGCGATCCGTTGGGCGCGCTCATGACAGCCTCCTCGCGGCCTCGACGGCCCAGTAGGTGAGGACGATCGACGCGCCCGCCCGGCGGATGGACGTGAGCGTCTCGGTGATGGCCCGCTCCCGTTCGATCCAGCCCCGCGCGGCGGCGGCCTCGACCATCGCGTACTCGCCGGACACCTGGTAGGCGGCGACCGGCACGTCCACGTCGTCGGCGGCGCGGCGGACGATGTCCAGATACGCCATCGCGGGTTTGACCATGACGATGTCGGCGCCCTCGGCGACGTCGAGCCGGACCTCGCGCAGTGCCTCCACGGTGTTGGCGGGGTCCATCTGGTAGGTCTTGCGGTCCCCGGTGAGGGACGAGTCGACCGCCTCGCGGAACGGCCCGTAGAAGGCGGACGCGTATTTCGCCGCGTAGGCGAGGATCGACACGTCGGTGTGTCCGGCGGCGTCCAGCGCGGCACGGATCGCGGCGACCTGGCCGTCCATCATTCCGCTGGGGCCGACCATGTGCGTGCCCGCGTCGGCGAGCGCGACGGCCATGCGCGCGTAGCGGTCCAGCGTGGCGTCGTTGTCGACGCGGCCGTCGCCGGTGAGGACGCCGCAGTGGCCGTGGTCGGTGAACTCGTCCAAGCACAGGTCGGCCATGACGATGGTGGCGTCCCCGACTTCGGAGACAAGGTCGGCTACGGCGACGTTCAGGATCCCGTCGGGGTCGGTGGCGGCCTCGCCGACCGGGTCCTTGTGCGCGGGAATGGCGAACAGCATCAGCCCGCCGACGCCCGCCTCGACCGCCTCGCGGGCGGCCTTGCGCAGCGAGTCGCGGGTGTGTTGCACGACCCCGGGCATCGACGTGACGGGGACGGGTTCGGTGGCGCCCTCCTTGACGAACATCGGCAGCACGAGGTCGGCCGCCGACAGCCGCGTCTCGGCGACGAGACGACGCAGCGGGGCGGTGCCGCGAAGCCGACGCGGCCGGATACGAACGGGTGTGGTCATGTGCGGGTCCTCCGTCACCTCTGGCCGAGCGGTTGCGAGACGTGCGCGGGGCGGCTGCGTGGGTCCGCGGTGCCCTGCGCGGGGACAGTGAGCAGCTCAGCGCCGCCGTCCGCGAGGAGCGTCCGGGCGAGGCGCGCGCCCAACTCGACGGCGTCGCCCCTGGTGGAAAGCTCGCGGCGCAGGATGGCGGAACCGTCGGGGGCGGCGATCAGGCCCTCCATGCGGAGCGTCCCGTCGCCGTCGTGGTCGGCGAGGGCCGCGACGGGAGAGGTGCAGCCCGCCGCCAGTTCGGTGAGGAACGCGCGTTCCGCCTTGACGGCCCGGTGCGAGCGCGGGTCGTCGACGGCGCGGAGCAGCGTGACGGTGCCGGGGTCGTCCTCCCGGCATTCGACGGCGAGGGCGCCCTGGCTCGGCGCGGGCAGCATCACCTCGGGCGGGAGGGGCGCGGCGACGTCGTCCAGGCGGCCGAGGCGCGCGAGCCCGGCCATGGCGAGGACGACCGCGTCCAGGTCGCCGTCGACGGTTCTGCGCAACCGGCTGTCGACGTTCCCCCGCAGCGGGACGATCTCCAGATGGGGCGCGTGGGCGCGGAGCTGGGTGGCCCGGCGCGGCGACCCGGTGCCGATCCGGGCGCCCCGCCGCAGCCCGCCGAGGGTGGCGGGCAGCCCGGCGTGCCCGGCGAGCGCGTCCCGCGGATCCTCCCGCGCCGGGACGGCCGCGATGCGAAGCCCCGGTTCCGGCGCCGTGGGGAGGTCCTTGTAGGAGTGGACGACGAAGTCGACCGTCCGCGCCAGCAGCGCGTGCCGCAGCGCCGTGACGAACACGCCCGTGGACCCGATCCGCTCGATGGGCGCGCTGGTCTCGTCGCCTTCGGTGGACAGGGGCACCAGCCGGACGGGACGTCCCGTCGCCTCGGTGACGCGGTCGGCGACCCAGCCCGCCTGCGCCACGGCGAGCTTGCTGCGGCGCGTGCCGAGCAGCAGCGGGCGGAGGTCACGGTCATGGGAGGTGTCGTTGGCAGTCATGCGTTCGCCTCACTGACGTCCAGGTCGAAGAGTCGGAACAGGGCCTCCAGGTAGAGGCGCCCCTCGGGCGTGGCGGACAGTTGCTTGGCCCGGACGATCGGCGTGTGCAGGAGCTTGCCGACGATCCGGTCGACGGCAGCGACGGTCTCGGCGCGTTCGGCGTCGCCGAGGTCGGGCAGCCGGTGCGCGAGCCGGTCCAGCTCCAGGTCCACGACCTCGCGGGCCCTGGTGCGCAGCGCGACGATCAGCGGTTTGACCGACCCCTCCAGGCGGCGGGCGAGGAAGGCCGCGGCCTGCTCGGCGGCGATCTCCTCGGCGCGCGCGACGTCGTCGGACGCCCGGTGCCCGGCGAGGCGGCGGCCCAGCTCCTCGATGTCGACCAGCGTCACGCCGTCGACTCCGGCGCAGAGGGGGTCGACGTCGCGGGGCATCGCCAGGTCGACGGCGACCATCGGCGCGTTTCCCGCCGCCTTTCTTGCGACCCGGAGGCGGTCGGCGTCCAGCAACTGTCCCTGCGCTCCGGTGGAGGACACGACGAGGTCGCAGCGTTCCAGGACGGGATCCCAGTCGTCGGCCGCCCAGGCCGTCCCGCCGACCTCGGCGGCGAGGCGCACGGCGTTGGCGAGGGTGCGGCTGGCGATGTGGATCTCGCCCGCGCCCCGTTCGCGCAGCAGCCGGGCCGCCAGCGCGCCGATCGTCCCGGTCCCGATGACCAGCGCGGTCTTACCCGTCAGCGGACCGTGGGCGGTGGCGGCGACGTCGAGGGCGGCGTGGACGAGCGAGACGCCCGCCTGCCCCACCCGGGTCTCGGTGCGCGCCTGCTTGCTGACCCGCAGGGCGCTCTCGGTCAACGCCGTCAGGACGGGACCCGCCGTCGACGCGGCCCGCGCGCTCCGCAGCGCCGCCCGGACCTGCGCGACGATCTGCTCCTCCCCCACGGCCATGGAGCCCAGGCCGCAGGCGACGCGGAACAGATGGGCGACGGCCTCGGTCTCCCGGCGGATCGACGCCGACTCCCACACCGCGTGGGCGGGGACGCCCGCCAGTTCGGCGATGGTGTCGACGACATGGCAGGTGGCCTTGCTGTGCCGCTCCGTCGCGACGTACACCTCAAGCCGGTTGCACGTCGTCAGCAGCAGCGCCTCCCCGATCTCCGGCGGTCGGGAGATGAGCCGTAACGCCTCAGGAAGCCGTTCTGCCGGAATCGCCAGCCGTTCGAGCAACGCGATCGGCGCGGTCTTGTGATCGATTCCGATGGTATGAATGCGCATCACGAGTTGGACCAGCCTCACATTCTCGCATCGCCGCCGTATCCGCCGTGCGCGGCGAAATTCCGTGGCGGGGCCAGGTGAACGTAAGTCGCCTCACGCGGGGCCGTCCAGCCATCCGCAGTAGTGGTCGCCAGTCCCCGTACTAAAGGTCGCTAAGTGCGGTAATGCGCCGCGCCGTATGGATCTTCCATTACGCGCTTGTTAGCGTCGCGGCGATCCCAACGGAATCCCTGGAGGGCCGCGTGACCACCACCGAACAGGCGACGAGCGTCTTCCTCGATGCCGCCCGCGGGGCGTCGACGCCGCGGGCGCCGATCTGGCTCATGCGGCAGGCCGGGCGCTACCTGCCGGAATACCGGGCGCTGAAGGAACGCCACTCGTTCTGGGAGATGTGCCGCACGCCCGAGATCGCCGCCGAGGTGACCCTGCAACCGCTGCGGCGCTTCCCAATGGACGCCGCGATCATCTTCAGCGACATCATGACGCCGCTGCCGCCGATGGGCGTCCCGGTCGACTTCGCCCCCGGCCCCACGATCAGGGAGCCGGTGCGAACGGCGGACGACGTCGCGCGCCTGGCCGTCCCTCCTGGGGCGGAGATCGCGCCCTTCGTGGCGGACGCGATCCGCCTGGCCCGCGAGCAGAGCCCCGTCCCGGTGATCGGGTTCGCGGGGGCCCCGCTGACCGTCGCCGGATACGCGGTGCAGGGCGCCGGTTCCGCCGACTACGCCGACTTCCGCACCTGGCTGCGCCGCGAACCGCTGGTGGCGCACGACCTGCTCGACAAACTCGCCGCCGTCACCGCCGCCTACCTGCGCGAACAGATCGCGGCCGGGGCCGAGGCGGTGCAACTGTTCGACAGCTGGGCGGGCATCCACGACCGCCGGACATACGCGACATTCGGGATGCCGTACGCGCGGCGCGTCCTGGACGAACTCGCGGGCGCCGGGGTGCCGCGCATCTACCTGGCCGTCGGCGCGTCCCACCTGTACCCGCAGATCGCGCGGCTGCCCGCCGAGGTCGTGAGCGTCGACTGGCGGCAGCCCCTGGACGTGAGCCGCGCCGCGCTGCCCGGCAAGGTCATGCAGGGCAACCTCGACCCCACGGTCCTGCTCGCCGACGAGGAGGCCGTCGTCGCGGCCGGACGGCAGGTCCTCGTGGACGGGCTCGGCGGCCCGCACATCTTCAATCTGGGGCACGGCGTCCTGCCGGGCACCCCACCAGCCAACGTGGCCCGGCTAGTGGACCTCGTCCACGAATATCCCCGCGACACCGGAAAGGCCGAAGACTGATGGCGAGCCCCACTCACGCCGAGGCCATCGCCCACGTCCTGCGCGACCACCAACAACAACTGGTAACGGCCTTCGAGGAACAAGACGGCACCGGCCGCTTCCAAGTCTCAGAATGGACGCGCCCGACCCTGGGCGGCGGAAAGGCCAGAATCCTCGAACAGGGCCGCGTCTTCGAACGCGCCGGGGTGAACGTCTCCCTGGTGGCCGGTGCCGCCGTACCCTCTTCGGTCAGCAAGTCACGACCCCACCTGGCCGACAAACCGTTCCGCGCGACAGGAGTCTCGATGGTCCTGCACCCGCTGAACCCGTATGCGCCGTCCTTCCACGCCAATTTCCGCTTCTTCGAGATCGACGGCGCGCACTCCGGTGGGGGGACGACCCCCCACACCCCCCGGAACGCCCCTGAATGGTGGTTCGGCGGCGGCATGGACCTCACCCCCATGTACGGTTTCGAGGAGGACGCCGTCCATTTCCACCGCACGCTCCGGGACTGGTGCGCACGGCACGAGGTCGCCCACTACCCGGAATGGAAGGCCGCCTGCGACGAGTACTTCTACATCAGGCACCGTGCGGAGATGCGCGGCATCGGCGGTGTCTTCTTCGACGAACTCACCGACGGCACCCCCGACGGCCCGCCCCGCTACCTCTCGTTCGTCGAGGACGGCCTGCGCAGCATCATCGACGCCTACCTGCCGATCGTCCGGCGCCGCTCGGCGATGACCTACGGCGAACGGCAACGCGCGTGGCAACTGGCCCGCCGGGGCCGGTACGCGGAGTTCAACCTCGTCTACGACCGGGGCACGCTCTTCGGCCTCCAGACGAAGGCGAACATCGAGGCGGTGCTGATGTCCATGCCGCCGATGGCCCGCTGGGGATTCGACATCCGGCCACTGCCCGGCAGCCCGGAAAGCGACGTGGCGCGGTTCCTGCAACCACATGACTGGGCGTCGCGGGAGCCGTCCCCGCTGACACGGACCGCCTGATCGTCGGCCAATCCCGACATTCGCGTTCTTGACGAAAGATTCACCTCGGTTATTCCCGTGGAAGCGGCCGCGCGGGTGATGATGCGATGGACGCAGCCGTGGAACTCAACGCCCCAGTCATTCGTCAAGCCCCCCATCGGGCCGATCCATTGATCGGCCCGGAACGGCCCGCGCCGGTACGAACACCCGCCGCGCGCGCATACTGAGGGGGCAGTAGTGGCTGACATCACCATCGCCGACGTCAAAACGGTGCGGGTCCATCCCGCAATCGGAATCGCCCGAGTCGGGGACAGCGACGAATACTTCACCGGCCCGGACATTCCGGGCGCTCCACCGGAACCGTCCGGCGGCACCCTGGAGACGAAGTTCAAGGACGCCCAGGGCCGCGTCAAACGGCAGGCCGCCCGATTCCGCTGCTTCGGCTACGACGACCACGGCGCCTACATCGAGCTGACCGGAAAGGCCGAGGTGACCATTAAATGGGAGGTCACCCTGGTCAACCGGAAGGCCGCCGCACCCGACTTCCCGGACGGCGAGCGGCGCCGTAACCCCGGCCAGCCGGAAAAGGACCTGATCATCGCGCCGACTCCACGCGGCATCGTCGGCCGGAAGGGAACCCCGCCGAGCCCGGTGGCGTTCGGTGACGGCCGGGTCCAGTTCGTGAGAAACAACGTCAAGCACGAGATCAAGAACATCTATCTGGGCGAACTTCGCACCGACGAGGAAGGCCGCCTTCTCGTCCTGGGCGGCCGGGGCCTGTCGCGATCCCATCCGGGGGCCGGACCCGACCTCGACGACACCTTCAACAACGACTACTGGTGCGACGACGTCTCCGACGGCCCCGTCAAGGCCGAGGTCACCATCACGATCAACGGCGCCGAGCACAAGTTCACCGCCACGCCCGCCTGGGTGATCGCGACCCCGCCGAAGTTCACCCCCGAGGCCGACAGCGCGACCACCCTCTGGGACCAGATCATGAACGCCATCGGCGCCAAGGCGCCGGACCGGCCGTCCTATGTCAGGGACATCTACCCCATCCTGCAAAGCGCCCGCACCATCAACGGCGTCTACCAGCAGGCCGGGGGCCACCACGGCTGGAAGCACCCCGTCACCGCCGAAGCCACCCGCAAACGCATCTTCAACAAACTCGGGAACCCCTCCCAGAACGGGACCGGCGGCAACGACGAGTCCCTCATGCCGAAGCTGACCGGCCTCGAAAAGGAGTACCCCAGCCTCACCCCGCGCCAGTACAAGATCATGCAGAAGTGGCGGGACGGGGCCTTTGACAACGACTGGAAAACGGAATGGGGCGACGACCACCCGTCGTACGCCAACGTCCCGATAACCCCCGAGGGCCTGGACCGCGCCGCACTGCACGCCTGCGTCGGCGCCGCGTTCCTCCCCGGCATCGAAGGCGGCCGGTTCTTCATCGAAAAGGACTCGCACAACAAGCCCAAGAACTGGGCACAGCCCTACCAGGCACTCAGGTTCGCGACACACGTCCGTCCCGGCGACGTCACCGCGCGGATGGCCCTCCCCTGGCAGGGCGACTTCTGGGCCTGCGACGAACTCTGGTGGCCGGTGCCACGCCCGAACCAGGCCATTCCCAAGGGCACGCAGACCTACCAGAACTGGATCAGGAACGTCGACACCGGCGGCGAGATGGTCCAGAAATGGCGGAAACTCGGTTACGTACTGCGCGACGGCACGGGCAAATACGTGGAGGTCGCCCGCAGCCTCCCCGCGGCGACCCGACCAGAACTGACGACTCTCCCGTTCCCCGTCACCGCGGCCGTAGCGGGCCCAGAACCCCTGTGGCCAGACGTAGGAAAACTCGCCGCCGACCTGGCGGGCGCCCCCGTGCTCACCTTCGGCCAAGCCGTGACACAAACCAGGGAAACCCACTCCTGGCCACTGTGGCTGACCGAACTGGACGACGAGCTGACCGTAGAAATCCGCAGCATCGGCCTGGACCGCCTGAACATCAGCCTGACTCCCCCACTAGGCCCACCCCTGGCCGCAGGCGATTTCGGCGTCATCACGTCCCGTCCAGACGACCGACGCCTGGAACTGAAGGTCGAACTGCCCTACCACGTGCAGGCCGGACGCTACGCCCGCCAGGGCAAATGGCGAGTGGACATACACGCCGACCAGGAGATCACCTACCAGCTAGCCGCCACGGCCAGCTCCCTGATCACGTTCCCGGCAGTGACGACCGCCGCCGAGAACGGCTCGATCAACGCCCGCGTCGACTTCACCGGCGCCCCGATCAGCGACGGCACGGCCGTCATCCGGCCACTGGCCCCACGCGAGGAGCTCCAGGGCGTAGCCCTCCGAGCCGAAGCAGCACCGACGGCCGACCGCGTCGTGGGACAGGTCGCCCTGGAAAGGGCCCCCTACCTACGCGTCCAGGTGACGGGCACCTCTCCGCTCGGCCACCCGTTCGTCCGGGAACGTCTGATGCGGACCGACGAACTCCCGTGACACCCGACGTCGCGATAGTCGGCGGCGGCCCGGCGGGCGCGGCGGTGGCCTGGCACCTGGCCACCGCCGGCGCCACCGTCACCCTCGTCCACGAGCACAGGGAAAAGTGGCGCCCAGTAGGCCAACAACTATCGGGCGCGGCCCGCCCCATCCTGCGAGCCATGGGGATATTGGACGAGGTCACAGCCGCGTCCACCCCCATCCACGAGGCCCGAAGCGCCTGGCCGGGCCCGCAGATCGACACACGCCCCTCCCTCCTAAGCCCATTCGGCCCACCCCTAGCCGTAAACCGCCCCACGCTAGACAACCTCCTGCGTAAAGCCGCCCAAAGCGCAGGAGTCCACCTAGTTCACGACCACGTCCAATCACCCCCAAGAGCGGCCGTCCTAATCGACGCCACCGGCACAACCCGCGCGATCTCCCGCACAAAACTGTTCTGGACACAAATCGACCGCCTACGCTGCACCCTCTGGAAAGCGACCCCCGCCGGCCCAACACCCCAACCATGGACACTGGTCGAAGCCGCCCCCGACGGCTGGTGGTACACGGCCCCCACCCCCGACGGCGCCCTGACAGTCATGCGGGTAAGCGACCTCAGCAAAACCAACAACAAACAGAACCCACCCGAACACACCGCCCACCGCCTCGGCCGCCCACTACCCACCACATCCGACTACCGCGTAGCAACGATCGGACACGCGACCCCGCCCTGGTCGCCACACCTGATCGCAGTAGGCGACGCGGCGGTCGCGGTAGACCCACTCTCCTCATCCGGCCTGCTCAACGCCCTGCGCCTGGCCGAACCCGCAGCCACCGCCGCACTCGGACTCCTGGACGGCAACACCGAACCAGCACACCAATACACACAAAACGTCCAAGCCCTCATCAACAACCACCTGGACAAGCGCGACTACTACCTAACCCTCACCGAAGAAAACGCCCCCTTCTGGAAAAAACGCCGCCCCAGCCCACAACACCCAAAGATCAACACAGCAGAAGCACACTAACGAACGATTCCAGGGAATCCCAACCACCTAACAGCCCGTTCGTCGGCGCATGCAACCCCAGCCAACGAAGAACACGCTCCCCCCAAGCCCGATGCCACCCAAATAGTCGCGCCCCCCTGACCACCAGAGATGCAATTTCCGCACACGCACGGTTTCATTGACACGCGGCGTTTCCGGCGTAGGCCCCGCGCGTTCCGGAGGACGCCCTCACCGGGCCGGTCAGCGCGGAATCAGCCTGGTGCCGTCCAACGGAAGGGCTGATGGTGGGCGTCGACCACACCAGCGGGACCGACACCAGGGCAGAGACCACCGACACCCCACAAGCGTCCGACGACACCTACCAGCCGCCCCCGGACCGACCCGGCTCACCCGAACAGGCGTCCCGCCTAGAAAGCAAGGCCGCCGCCCAAGCCCCCGCCGAGTCCGAATCAGAGTCAGACGACTCACAACCCAAAGACTTACCCCAGGAGTCTCGCCCAGAGAACCCCGCCACCGAGGGCGCCGAGCGACCCGCCCAAGCGGCACCCGAACAAGGCGCGGAACCCGCGGAATGGCCCGAGGTGCCACTGGGCCCACGCGCGGAGTCACGAGCCCGCGCAAGAGAAGCCCAACAGGCGGCGCAGGCGCAAAGAGAAGCCGAAACCCAAGACGCCCCCGACGATCCCCCGCCACCCGCAAGCGGCACGGAAAGAAGCGGCGAAACACCGAACGACGCCAGCGACGACCGTGGTAGCACTTCGGAGGACCAGCCCGAATCCCCGGCGCCCGAGGAGAACGAAACCGACCAATTCGCCGGACTCCCGCGCCGACCTCGACCCCGCCACCGCCGGAGAACTAACCCCCGAACGCGGCGAGCCCTTAGCCCCAGTGAACGAAAACCAGGACCTGCGCGAACCCGATCCGGAGCAAGATTCGGATTGGAAGAAGCTGCTGCGGGGCTTGGATGACAATTTGGAGGACGCCTCCAAAGAGTTCACCAAGTTCAACGATAACGCGCAGCATATGTTCGACCATCGCCCGCCCACCGATTACCGGCCCGGCACCCAACGCGACAGCCCCTATCCCGGTGGGCCTCCAAACGATACGATCAACAGCCCGAGTGCCGCCCTCGGGTTTGTCGCCGTTGCGATGATCGGGATCGCCATGAAGAACGGATTAAGCAGGATATTCCGGAGGAACAATGACAATAACGGATGAGCAGATCGCAACCCTTCGAGCGCAACTCCAGGGACGCGGCGACGAGCACAAGAGGCTGCTGAGTCGACTGAACAAGGTGGAGTCCAACCAGTACGCATCGCTGGTCACCGCCGCATTCTTCGAAGCGATTCGACGTCGCTTCTCCACCGGAGGTGAGGTCGCGGGAGACAAAGAGATCATCGACTTTGTCACCACCGTGCGATTGCGACTGGACGACCCCGAACTGCTCGACCCGAACGTGGCCGAAACCTTGATCGGCATGGCTCTCGGAAAACTTCCTCCCGACGCTCGAAAGGACATCAGCGCCGAGGTGTCCCACGGGAGCAAGATTCTTCTGCTGGCCGGACTCATCAGTGATGCTCAGCTCAGCACCCATGAACTCGATGCGTTCCTGGCCAGGGCGCGAGAGATGACGGACGAAGTATTCTCGTGATCGACCTCTCGAACGTCGAAGTAGGGACCGAGCACATCGAGCTTGTTCGTCATTTCCTCAGCAGCGAAGACGGCGATCCGTGGAATTACGATGAGCCGACTATCCCGAGTGACGTCATGGCTCATAATCTGATGGGCTATTCGGCGTTCGCCGTGGCGGTGCTGCGGAAGTTCTCTCCGACCTACTCGGTTTCCGAGATCATCCAGTACGTCGCGGAGCTGCGGAAGGCACTTCTCGGCGAGGAGTCGTTGGAGGTCAACCCTCGGGTCGCGGAGGGGCTGATTCGCGACGTCCTTCAGGACAAGACGCTCACCGACACCCCGCCCTTCGGGGCCGACAACGAGACCATGGCGAAGACCAGCTTCGTCGTCCTGCTGGACCTCGCCCACGATGCGGATCTCGCCGGGCCCAGCTTGGACGAGTTCCTGCGGGAGTCGGCGGACTATGCCAGGCGTTGGTTGGAGGCTCAGCGGGCCGGTGACGCCGAGGAGCAGTCGACCATCTCGTAGGTGGGGGCCAGATGTTGTCTGAGTTGGGTGCTGCTTGATCTGACCCACGAGTCGCGCGGCTAAGCATTGTCTGATGGGTGGCGTGGGGTGGCGCAGGTCGGCGTGGGTTTAGGTGGGGTGGGGGGTGCGGGTTAGGGACAGTAGGTCGCGGGCGGGGCCGGAGGGGCGGTGGCCGGTTGGCCATACCGCGCGTAGGGGGCGGGAGAGGTCCAGTTCGGGGACGGGGACGGCGACCAGCCGGCCGGAGGCCAGTTCGTCCGTGATGGCCAGGGCGCTGACCACTACGGGGCCCGCGCCTGACTCGGCGGCGGCCTTGAGGGCGGTGGTGGACGCCAGTTGGAGCAGTGGCGGGGCCGTCCCGCCGTGGGAGGCGAGGGCGCGGTCGAGGACCTCGCGGGTTCCCGAGCCCTGTTCGCGTAGGACGAGTGGTGCGGCGGCCAGTTCCGCCGCGGTGACGCCTGAGCGGCGTCTGGCCCATGGGTGTGCTGCTCCGACCACGACGACCAGGCGGTCGGCGGCGACGATGGCGCCGTTCAGGCCGGGGGGCGTTCGGATGCCCTCGACGAAACCCAGGTCGGCGTCGCCGCCGCGTACCTGTTCGGCGACGACCGTGGAGTTGGCGGCGGTGAGCGTCACCGCGACGTCCGGGTGGACGGTCTTCAGCGTCACCAGCCAGCCGGGCATCAGATACTCGGCGACCGTCAGGCTTGCCGCGATGCGCAGCCGTCCGTCCCGCCGCTCGCGTAGTGCCTCGATGCCCGCGCCCAGTTCCTCCGCCGCGCCGAGCACCTGCCGCGCCCATTCGGCGACCAGCGCCCCCGCCTCGGTCGGACGGGATCCGCGCGGCGACCGGTCCAGCAGGGTCACGCCGATCTGCCGTTCCATCGAGCGAATGCGGGCGCTCGCGGCCGGTTGCGTGACGCCGAGTTCCGCCGCCGCCCGTCCGACGCTGCCCAGCCGGACGACGGCGGCCAGAAGCTCCAGCGCGCCGAGGTCGGGGACGCGATGTGACAGGGCTGTGCGCGGCGCTGGCATACCGCCCATTGTAGGCGAGGCATAAGCGTGCCTTATGGCCTCATAGGGCTGTGACCTCTACTGATTCGGTCTGCCGGGCCACACGATGGATGCATGAGTTCCACCACGGCACCGGCGCGTGGGCCCGTTCTGCTGGGAGCGCTCGACCGGCCCGCCGACCTCTTCCGGCATCTCGGACCGAACTGGTACGCGGCCGTGATGGGCACGTCCATCGTCGCGAACGGCGCGAACGCTCTGCCGGTGAGCGTCCCGGGGCTGCACAGTTTCGCCGTCACCGTGTGGGCCATGTCGCTGGGGATGCTGGTGGCGCTCATGGCGGCGCGGGCCGTCCATCTCGTCCGGCATCGGGACGTGGCGCGGGCCCACCTCGACGACACCGCCACCGCCGTCTTCTACGGGTGCCCGCCGATGGCTCTGCTCGCGGTCGGGTACGGGACGCTCGTGCTCGGCCCCGGTGTGATCGGCTCCAGACCGGCCCTCGTGCTGGACGCCGTCCTCTGGGGCCTCGGGACCTCTTACGCGGTGGTCGTCGCGGTCGGCGTCCCGTACCTGATGATCACCAGGCACCGGCTCGAACCCGGCTCGGCCGACCCGACATGGCTGCTGCCGGTCGTCGCCCCCATGGTCGCCGCCGCGCTCGGGCCCGCGCTCGTCCCGCACCTGCCGGACGGGCAGGCCCGCGCCACGTTGCTGTACGGGTGCTACGGCATGTTCGGCGCGAGCCTGCTGGCCACGCTGGTGCTGCTGCCCGGGATCTGGAGCCGGCTCGCCGGTGGACGGCCGTCGCCGGTCCGCCTCACGCCCGCGCTGTTCCTCGTCCTCGGGCCGCTAGGGCAGTCCACCACGGCCGTCGCCCAGATCGCGGACGC
Source organism: Actinomadura meridiana (assembly GCF_039537545.1). Lineage (NCBI taxonomy): Bacteria > Bacillati > Actinomycetota > Actinomycetes > Streptosporangiales > Thermomonosporaceae > Actinomadura > Actinomadura meridiana. Next base: position 435,256 of record NZ_BAABAS010000015.1, on the reverse strand, counting down.
CGCGCGTCAGGCCATGCCGGAGTACGCGGCGGCGACGCGGGCGTTCGCCGTGCTGTATGGCGCGCCCGTCATGGGGTTCGCGCTGCTCTGGCTGGCCTTGGCGGCGACGGCGAACGCGCGGGCGCTGCGCGGCGGGATGCCGTTCGCGATGACGTGGTGGGCGTTCACCTTCCCCGTGGGGACGTGTGTGACGGGCGCGTCCAGCCTCGCCCTGATCACGGGGCTGGACGCGCTCACCGACCTTGCCGTCATCCTGTACCTGCTGCTCGTCACGGCGTGGGCGGTCGCCGGGTTCCACACCGCCAGGGGTGCTCTGAGCGGGCGGCTCTTCCTACCCGCCTAGCCCGGGGCACAATTCGGCCAACGAACGGGCCTGGCGTCCGTGTTACTGGACCATGAGGTCGACGCAGGCATAGAAGGCATTGGCCGTGTCGGCGATGTTCCAGACGGCCAGGACCTTCTGGCGTCCGGTCACTCCGCCGAGGTTCACGGTGTGGGACGAGCCGTTCCCGCCGAACTTCCCGATGCTTCTGCCATTGATGAAGTACTCGTAGCTGCGGGTGCTGTGATGGGCGGTGAACGTCCAGTTGAAGGTCACGGAGCTGCCGACCGAGGTGGGCTTCCAGGCCTTGCTGTCGTCGTCGAGATCCGCGAACCGCGAGTTTCCGCCGCTACAGCTCTGGAGGCCTTTGGGTCCTTCGACGCTCTGCGGCTCCCACTGGATCTCGCCGCACTGGACGACCTGTTGCGCGCACTGGGCCTGCCTGCTCGGCGGTGAGGACACGTAGCCGTGGGCCCAGGCGGAGGTCGCGGGCAACACCACGGTGACGAGGGGAGCGATTCCGACGCCCGCCACGAGGGCGGCGAGCCTGCGTTTCGATGATTTCATGCGGGGGGTCCTTGTGTGTTCGGGGGTGGTTTCGGCGCACACAGGAGCGTTGGAGGGGAGCGGGGCATGGGGTCTCCATCAATAGGAAACTCTCCTATTACCTAGTTGAACGTTAACCTTCTGTTCCATAGGGGGCAAGGCTCCGTCATCGCCCCTCGATTTCCCCGCGCATGCCCCCGCAGGCCAGCAACCGAACCAGCGCGCCGCGTCCAAAATGATTGTCAGATTCCCCTAACCGCTGGGCGGACGGTCGGCGAGAACTGCCCAATGCGAATTCTTCTTATCGGTCCTCTCCGGCGCGGATGTCCGTGCCGAGGGCACGGCGGCGTAGCGCGGCGGCCATCGGGAGGAGAACAAGGCCGAGTACGCCGATCACCCCGGCGATCATGGCAAGGAGCACGGGCCACTGGACGACGGCCCCGGCGGGCGGGTAGGGGCGGGTGGCGCGCACGTCCACCACGATGTGCGGGACGGTGAGGCGCGCCACGACCAGGCCGAGCACGGTTCCGCCCAGCAGTCCGAGCACCACGAGGTACGCCTGCTCGACCGCGAGCATCCCGGCGACCTGCCGGGGGTGGACGCCGAGGATGCGCAGCACGGCGAACTCGTGCGCGCGTTCCCCGGCCGTGACCACGGCGTTCAGCACGAACGCGGCGGCGGCGAAGGCCAGCGCGGTGCCGAAGCCGAGGACGAGCGCGCCCTGAAGGCCGACGCCGAGCGGGGCGTCGCGGAGCCGGGTGCGCAGTGCGGCGCGGTCGGCGCGGACCTCGCCCAGCCCTCGGTGGGAGGCCAGTGCCCGCACCGCGGGGGCGGTGCGGGCGCCGCGGGCCGACGCCCACCATTCGGTGGGTGTGATGTCGACGGGGTCCGCGCCGGTCGCGGCGAGCCGCCGCTCGGTCAGGGTGGGAAGGTCGATGAGCGCGGCGGGCTCGTCGACGGGGACGCTCGGCAGCGCCGGGACGATCGCCGCGACCGTGATCGGCTGGTCTCCCCCGATGTAGGTCACCGTGACGGTGGCCATGCGCGTGAGTACGAGCCCGCGTCGCTCCACGCCTGGACGATCAGTCCCGCGCGGCGGCCCGGCAAGGGGTCGTGTTGGTTCCGTGCCGAATCGCAACGCCCCCGCAACACCGGCGGCGCTCGGGTCAGCCGCCCGCCATCAGGTCGGCGAAGGCGCGGGCCGCCGGGTCGGAGGTGAACAGGCGGTCCAGGCGGGCTCTGGCGAGTTGGCGTCGGAACGTTCCGGCCAGTGTGACGTCACCGGATTCGTGCACCATCTCCGTCAGCCAGCGGGAGTACTCCTGGTAGTTCCACACCCTTTCCAGGCAGGTGGCGGAGTAGGCGTCCAGCCATTGTTCGTCGCCGTCGTGGACGGCGGCGCGCAGCGCGCGGGCGAGGACGTCCGCGTCGCCGATCGCGAGGTTCATGCCCTTGCCGCCCATGGGGGTGAGGATGTGGGCGGCGTCGCCGAGGAGGAAAAGCCTGCCGTACCGCATCGGGTCGACGACGAAGCTGCGCATCTCGACGATGGTCTTCTCGGTGATCGGTCCGGCGGGGAGGTCGTCGTCGCCGAGGCGGAGCCGCAGTTGTGTCCAGATACGGTCGTCGTCCCAGTCGTCCGGTCCGTCGGTCACGGCGCATTCGAGGTAGTAGCGGCTGGCGGCCGGGCCGCGCGGGAACTGCGCGGCGAAGCCGGACGAGCTGATCGCGAAGAGCGGGTGCCGGGGCGGCGGCGTGTCGGCGAGGACGGTCAGCCAGCCGATCCCGTGGTCGTAGGTGTAGGCGGTCAGTGCGTCGGCCGGGACGCTGGGACGGCTCACGCCGTGGTACCCGTCGCAGCCCGCGACGTAGTCGCAGACGATCTCGTGCGCGGTGCCGTCCGGGTCGCGGTAGGCGACCGTGGGACGGGCGCCGTCGAGGTCGCGCGGAGTCACCTCGTCCGCCTCGAACCGCAGGTCTCCCCCATCGTCAAGGAACGCGGCGACAAGGCGCGTGACGAGGATCTGCTGCGGGATGATGCGACCCGTCCGGCCGCCCGACAGGGACGGAATGTCCAGGAGACGCTGTTTTCCGTCGACGCGGATCTCGATGAGGCTGTCCTCGGGGGCCCCCGCGAGCAGGGTGTCCGCGAAGCCCCACTCCTCGAAGATCCGCGTGCCCGCGTGGTCGAGCACCCCCGCCCGCTGCCGGTGCTCCACATGGGACCGGCTCTGCTTCTCCAGAACCACGCAGTCGACGCCCGCGCGCCGCAGCAGAGTGGCCAACGTCAACCCTGCGGGACCGGCTCCGATGACGACCACCTGGGTGCTTTCGCGCATCCCCGACTTGTATCGCACCCCGTCCACCCGGAAAAGGGTCGGGGTCGCCACCATCGCCAAGCCGGCGCCAAGCCGTCGACCAGTCCTGGCCAAGACCCCTGGCCAATGCTGGTGAGCGCTTCCGGACCGAGGAAGTGACGGCGTGATGGAGGGGCCTTATGAGCCAGAAACCGACTCACAAGCGCGGCCTTTATCTCGGGGTGGTACCGGAGCGGGCGGCGGCGAAGAACGGCTCGACGCCCCTCGTTCTCGACCACGATCTTGACGCCCTGCCCGACGCGGGAAGGCGCCTGACGTTCGCCCAGGTCGCTCGGCACGTCGACGACCTGGCGCGGCGGCTCGCCGCCGCCGGGGTCCGGCCCGGCCAGCACCTGGTGATCCACAAGTCCGCCAACTTCGACGTGTGGGTGCTCGGCAGCGCGGCGGCGCGCGCCGGGGCGGTGCCCGTGATGCTGTCGCACACGCTGGACGCCCCGACCGTCGCGGGTCTGCTGGAGCGGCTGGGCCGCCCGCATCTGCTCGCCGACGACGCCAAGCTCGACGCGCTGGCGGACGTCCCGCTGGCCGACCTCGCCGACCGGGTGATCACCGTGCACGGGCCCCGGCCCGGGGCCGTGTCGCTCTCCGAACTCGCCGACTCCCCGCCCGTCCGGCCGGTGTTCCAGGGGCTGGACGAGCCCGCCATGGTCACCCACACGTCCGGGACGACCGGACTCCCCAAACTCGTCGTGCACACGCCGCGAACGATGCGCGCCCGGCTCCGCCCGCAGCTTTTCCTGCTGACGTTGATGCGCAAGCGCGAGACCGTCGCCATCCACATCTCGTTCGTGCATTCGCGGATGTTCGCGGCGATGTCGCTGTGCATGCAGAAAAGCCTGCCGGTACTGCTGGTGAACAAGGGCGAGCCCGATGACGTCGCCGACTTCTTCGCCGAACACCGGCCCGGCCTCATCGAGGCGCTGCCCAGCTCATTTATGACATGGGAGAACCTCGCGGACGACCCGCGCAAGCCGTTCGCGTCGGTGAAGTACTTCAGCAGCACGTTCGACGCCATGCATCCTCGGACGATCCGGCGGCTGCTCGCGTCGTCCCAGCGGCGAACGCCCCAGTACTTCCAGATCTACGGGCAGAGCGAGGTCGGCCCGGCCGTCGGCCGCCCGTACTTCCGCGGGTCCGTCCGCCGGATGGACGGACGCTGCGTCGGCTTCCCGCTCCCCGGCAGCGCGAAGGTGCGCGTCGTGAGCGAGGACGGGGCCCGCCCGTCCAAGGCCAATCCCGGGCTCATCGAGGCCAGGTGGGACGGCATCGCCAAGACCTACTTCGGCGAGCAGGAGCGGTACGACGCCAACGTCCACGACGGCTGGTGGCGGACCGGCGACGTCGGCTACCGCACCAGGTTCGGCTGCCTGCACATGCTCGACCGCGAGGTCGACGCGATCGCCGGGGTCGGCAGCAGCCTGGAAATAGAAGACCTCGTGCTGAACCGGATGGAAGAACTGACCGAACTCGTCGTGGTGCCCGGACCGAACGGCGAGCCGACACCGGTCGTGTGCACGTTCAAGGACAAACCGCTCGACCTGGACCGCTGGAGCGCCGCCGTCACCGAGTATCCGCAGCTCGCCGAGCCGGTCCACATCCCGATGGCCGACCTGCCCCGCACCGCCACGCTGAAGACGCGCCGGATCGAGCTGTCCCGCATGCTCCGCGACGAGCTCCCGGAACGGACGTGAGCCGTGGTTAGTCAATGTCACCTTCTGGAAGGACGAACATGGGGACAATCGAGGTTCCGGTTCTGATCGTGGGCGGCGGCGGGTGCGGTCTTTCCGCCTCGGCCTTCCTGTCCGACCACGGCGTCGAGCATCTGCTGGTGGAACGGCACGCCGACACGTCGAACCTGCCGAAGGCGCACTATCTGAATCAGCGCACGATGGAGATCTTCCGCCAGCACGGACTGGACGGCGCCGTCGTCGAGCAGGGCGCGTCCCCGGACGAGTTCGGCACGGTGCGCTGGCAGACCACGCTGGTCGGCGAGGAGATGCTGGACGCGAAGGTGATCCACGAGATGGACGCCTTCGGCGGCGGCGCGCTGCGCGAGCGGTACACGGCGGCCGGGCCGAGCCTGCCGATCAAGCTGCCGCAGGTCCGGTTGGAGCCGCTGCTGCGCCACCAGGCCGAGGAGCGCAACCCGGGTCGGATCCTGTTCGGCCATGAGCTGACGTCCATCTCCGACGAGGGCGACCGCGTCGTCGCCCAGATCCGTGACGTCGAGTCCGGCGAGACCACCACGGTCCACGCGAAGTACGTCGTGGCCGCCGACGGTGGCCGGACGGTCGGTCCCGCGCTCGGCGTGCAGATGCAGGGCCTGCCCGCCCTGTTCGACGCGACCACCGTGTACTTCTCCGCCGACCTGTCCGCGTACTGGACCGGGGGCTCGATCATCACGTGGTTCCTCAACCCGTACCGTCCCGACCTGTCCAGCGCCCTGATCGAGATGGGGCCGACCTGGGGGAAGAACTCCGAGCAGTGGGGGCTGCACGTCCGGCTCGGCGACATCGACCAGTCCGACGAGCAGGCGGTCACCGCCCGGATCCGGGAGGTCCTCGGCCTGCCGGAGCTGGAGCTGACCCTGCACGAGGTGACGAACTGGACCGTCGAGGCCGTGCTCGCCGAGCACTACCGGTACGGACGGGTCCTGCTCGCCGGTGACGCCGCGCACCGCCAGCCCCCGGCGGTCGGGCTCGGCCTGAACACCGGGGTCCAGGACGCCCACAACCTCGCGTGGAAGCTGGCCGCCGTGCTCGCGGACCGCGCGCCCGCCGGTCTGCTCGACACCTACGAGGCGGAGCGCAAGCCCGTCGGGCAGTTCAACATCGGGTGGGCGATGTCGGCCGCGTCCAACCACCAGGTCGTCATCGACGCCGCCGTGGGCCTCGGCCAGCACGTCCCGCCGGAGCGCCGGACGCTGATGTTCGCCGGATACTTCGCGCCCGCCCCGACCGGCGCGGCGCAGCGGGCTCGTGCCGCCGAGATCTTCGCCACCCACCGCGGCGAGTGCCAGGCGCTCGACGTGGAGATCGGCTTCGCCTACGAGGTGGGCGCCGTCGCGGGCGACGGGACCCCGCCGCCCCCGCGCGCGCCGCTGGGCGACGTGTACGAGCCGACGACCCGTCCCGGGCACCGGCTGCCGCACACGTGGCTGGAACGTGACGGCGTCCGCCTGTCGACCCACGACCTGACCGGCACCGCGACCGGCTTCGTGCTGATCACCGGCCCGGAGGGGACGGCGTGGTGCGAGGCGGCCGAGCGGGTGGCGGAGAAGTTCTCCGTCCCGATCGTCACGGCCCGCGTCGGGGACGGCGCCGAGTACGCCGACGTCGACGGCGGCTGGGCGGCCGTCCGCCAGGTCACCGGCGCGGGCGCCGTGCTGGTGCGTCCCGACAACCATGTGGCGTGGCGCAGCACGGGCGGCGACGACAACCCCGTCGACGCCCTCGGGAACGCGGTCTCCCGCGTCCTCGACCACCACGCTTCGTAGGCGGCGCGAGTCCGTCCCCGCACTGAGAGGTCAACCTATGATCAGCCGTAGATCCTTCGTCATCGGCGGCGGTGCCGCACTGGCCGCGACGACCCTGCCCCTGACGGCGGGGCCCGCGACCGCGCAGCCCGGCCCGGCTCGGGCCACGCCCACGTCCGGGATCCGCTGGGACCGGTTGCGCCGCCATCTGCGGGGACGGCTGGTGCTGCCGTCGGACGCCGACTATCCGAAGGCGAAGCAGCTCTACCAGATGCAGTTCGACGACGTCCAACCCCGGGCGATCGCGTACTGCGAGCGCACCGCCGACGTGGCGCTGTGCCTCCACTTCGCGCAGGACCACGACGTGCGGGTCGCGGCGCGCAGCGGCGGGCACAGCCACGGCGGCTACTCCACGACGCCGGGTCTCGTCATCGACGTGTCCAAGCTCAACGCGGTCGTGCCCGGCGAGCACACCACGGCGATCGGCACCGGGGCGCAGACCGTCGACGTCACCAACACGCTCGCCAAGCAGGGGTTGGCGCTGTCGACCGGCTACTGCCCGACCGTCGCGGTCGGCGGGTTTCTTCAAGGCGGCGGCATCGGCCTGCTGACGCGCGGCCTCGGCATCGGCGCGGACGCGGTGACGTCGGCACGGGTCGTCCTCGCCAACGGCAAGGTCGTGACCGCGTCGCCGTGGCAGCACAGCGACCTGTACTGGGCACTGCGCGGCGGCGGGGGCGGCAACTTCGGCATCGTGACGTCCTACCGGGTCACGCCGACGCCGCTCACGAACTACGCCGCCGCCAGCATCACCTGGCGTTACGACGACGCCCTGGAGATGCTGGACGGCTGGACGCGGTGGCTCGCCGACACCCCGTGGACGATCGGCTCCGGCATCAACATCCAGTTGTTCGACTCCGCGCCGGGCAAGGTGCCGGTCGCGAACGTCCTGGTCGGGTCGACGGACACCGGCCCCGCGTTCGACGCCGAACTCGACCGGCTCGTGTCGCTGGTCGGCCGGGCCCCGGCGTTCCGGCCGAAGCAGGTCGCGCCCTACCAGCAGATCATGATGGGGCTCTACCAGTGCGGGGACCTCACGGTGGAGCAGTGCCACCGCGCGGACACGTCCCCCTTCGGACGGCTCCCCCGGGCCGCGTACGGGCTGGAACGCGGCCGCATGTTCAGCGAGGCGATGCCGCGCGAGGGGTGGGCGAAGGCGCTCGCGCGTTTCGACGTCGACCGGCGCGCCGGGCAGACGCACCACGTGCAGGTCTCCGCGCTCGGGGGGGCAGCCAACCGGCCGGGGCGCGGCGCCACCGCGTACGTGCACCGCGACTCGCAGTTCATGGTCAACTTCCTGGCCTCGAACATCTTCCCGCCGGTCAGCGACGAGGACAAGGCGGTGGCGGGACGCTGGGTCGACCAGGGTTTCGACGCGATCGACCCCTACTCGAACGGTGAGTCCTACCAGAACTTCATCGACCCCCGCCTGTCGGACTGGCAGCACTCCTACTACGCGGAGAATTACCGGCGGCTGAGGCGGGTCAAGCGCATGTACGACCCGCACAACGTTTTCCGTTCCCCGCAGAGCATCCGCTGATCTCCGTAAGTCATCCATCTGCCCGCGCTCGCGAACAACGGTGACGTGTCACCGCGCGAGTGCGGGCAGTTGCCTTTTCGCGGCGCCTTCATGGCATCTTCAGGGCGCCCCAAGTTGCCGCCAAGCCGGCGCCAACTTGCGGAACAGTCGGGGCCAAGATGTGTGGTTGAACCTTGAAGGCATGGCTCACAGGGACGACAACACCGCCGCGACCGAGACGGCCGGGGCGCACCCGGCGGAATCGGTGTCAGGTCTTTATTCCGCCATCGAGGAATCGGCCCGGCTGCTGGAGGTGACCTGTTCGCCGGGGAAGGTCATGCCCATCCTCACCGCGTACGGGGACGCCATCGCCGACGCCGTCATCGCGTTCCGGGTGGCGACCGGGGAACGGAACGCCGGAGAGCTCGACTGCCGCTTCTCCATTCCGCTGGACGTCGACCCGTACGCGCTCGCCGTGGCGAACGGCTTCGTCACCGACACCGACCATCCGGCGGGCTCCCTGCTGGCCGACATCGCCGAACGGTGCCCGCTCGACTGCTACGGGATCGACTTCGGGGTCGTCGGCGGCTTCAAGAAGATCTGGACCGTCCTGCGGCGCGGTGACCTGCAAGGAGTCGCGCGGCTCGCCGAGATCCCGTCGATGCCGCGCAGCCTCGGCGAGAGCATCGACTTCTTCACCCGGCACCGCCTCGGCGACACGGCGGGCCTGCTCGGAATCGACTACCGCAACAGAACCGTCAACGTGTACTTCGGCGAGCAGCCCGCCGAATGCTTCGAGCCGGACACCATTCGCTCGATGCTCGACGAACTCGGCCAGGGACAGCCGAGCGAGCACCTGCTGGAACTGGCCCGGCGGGCGTTCGGAATCTATGTGACGTTGAGCTGGGATTCGCCGAAGCTCGAACGGATCTGCTTCGCCGTCGCCACCCGGGACCCGAAGGAACTGCCCGTCCGGATCGACCCGGCGATCGCGCGATTCGTGAAACACGTGCGCGACTCCGACCCCGGGACGAAGTTCGTCTACGCCGTCGCGTCGTCTCCGCACGGCGAATATTACAAACTCCAGTCGTACTACCGGTGGCAGCCCCGGGTCCTGGACATGATGCAGCTGCCCGACGGGGCCGCCGTCGCCGACCCGGTCTAGTTTTCCGCCGCAAGAATTCATCGAGGTTCGACCGTGCCCACTCTTGCCCATTATTCCGCTGCTCATTGTTCCGTGCCGAACGAGTCCGGCGGCGACACCGGAATGGACGACGCGGACGACGCGGACGCCGCCGCCGTGCGCGGCGTCCTCGCCGACACCGGGGCGCGCGACGAGGTCGAGCGGATGATCCAGACCCGGTACGCGAAGGCGGAGGCCGCGCTGCGGGACGCGCCGTTCGCCCCGGCGGGCGCCGCCGCGCTGGCCCGCCTCGCGAGCCGGGCCCTGGTCCGAGACTCCTGATCCCCGCGCGATCCTCGCGCGATCCTCGCGCGATCCCGCGCACCCGATCCCCCGACCCGAACGCAGATTGGAGCACGCCATGAGACCACCGGACGAGACGCGGCTGCCCCCGGTGCCGTGGCCCGCCGAGGTCAGCCCGGACCACGTGCGCGAGGCCACCACCCGGCTGCTCGCCCACGTCGGCGCCCGGGTCGATCCGGACGGCGCCTTACGCGAGCAGTGCCAGAGCCGCGTCCTGGAGTCGGCCCTCGCGCTGACCCTCATGGCACGCATCGAGCCGTCGCGAGGGGCGTGGGGGGTCGTCCCCCCACAAGGGACCGGGCTGAACTCGGCCGCGCGGGGGCGCCTGCTCGGCTTCCTCCAGGCCCAGCACGACGCCCCGGACGAGCTGGACCGCGTCCTCGCCAAGCTCGCCATCGGCCGCGCCACCGGCCGTGAGGCCGCCGACGACGACGTCCTGATCGGCAAGCTGACCGACGGCGTGCTCGGCGCCGCGCCCGGATTCATCTCCGGCCGCCGCCGCATGATGGTGTACGCGGTGCTGTCGGTCCTCGGGTTCCCGCTGCCGCCCGAGGCGGCGCCCCCGGCCGACCAGAGGGCGCCCACCGACCCGATGCACTCGTGGGCGGCCGTCCAGCAGGCGGCGGTGCTGCTGATCCTCGCCACGGCCACGGGTGTCAGCAACGAGGCCACCGCCGCCGCGCAGCGGACGCTCCTCGCCGTCGATCCCGCGACCACGGTGTGGGAGGGCTACGTGCTCATGCACATACTCGCCCTGCACGGCCTCGCCGGTGTCCCCGGCCAGGAGGAGACCGTACGGGACGGCGTCCGAACCCTCCTCCGCTACCAACGCGACGACGGCGGATTCCCGTTCGTGGCGGCCATGCACAACTGGTGCACGTCCACCGCCGGGATGGGTCTCGCCGCAGCCGGTGCCCCGCGCAGCCTCCTGCGGACGATGGCGGGCATGCTCGTCGCGCATCAGGGCGGCGCCGTCCGGCCGTCCCTGTCCCGTGGCGCGGCGCTCCGCGACGGCTGGTCGATGTCGACCGACGTGGCGTTGAACGACGTGGACGACACATCCTGCGCCCTGGAGTTCCTCCAGGCGACGGGCCCGGTCGCGTTCGGTGACTCCGTGCGGCGCGGGGTGGACGCGCTGCTCGCCGTCCAGGGCGACGACGGCGGCTTCCCAACCTATGTCGCCGGGGCGTCGTCCGAACCGTGCATGACGGCGGCGGCCGTCAACGCCCTCACGCCGCATCCCCGCACCGCGCCCGCGCGGGCACGGGCGCTGGCGTTCCTCGCCGACAGCCAGCTTCCCGATGGCGGTTTCGAGCCGGGGTGGAGCCGCAGCCGCCTGCACACGATCTTCCGCACCCGGCTCGCCGCGTGCGGCGCGGCCCCGGACGACCGGCACACCGCCCAGCTCGCCGCGCGGATCGAGCGCACGGTCCGAGAGACGCAGAACGACGACGGCGGCTGGGGCATGCAGCCCGGCGATCCCAGCGACGACATCAGTACGGCCTGCGGCCTGATCACCCTGTGCTACGGCACCGATCCCGTCCCCGTCGGACGCGCCCTGTCCTGGCTGCTCGACCGCCAGGACCCCGACGGCGGATACAGCGGCCCTCCCGACATGGTCGGGCCCCGTCCGTTCCCGTACCACTTCCCGGTCCTGACCGACGCGCCGGTGCTGCTCGCGTACGGCCACGTCCGCTCCCGGGTCCACGGCGGGGCGGCGCTGCTCCAGGGAGTGGCGTGACCGCCATCGGCCGGGCCAAGTCGACGCCAAGCCGGTGACAAGCGCGTCGAGCCAAGATATGGGCTGCGCGTGCAGACCATGGGGAACTACCTATCTATTGAGGGTGGATACCAGGAATGCCGACTCTATGTAAACCAGCGGTGCGTGTTCCCGAATACGTCATCACCATGGAAGACACCCTGGAATTCGCCAAGAAGGTGCACGCCGGAAAGCCACAGCTTCCGTTGGCGCTTCGGTTGATCCAGAACACCGGGGTGCGCAAGAGGCATATCGTCCAGCCGATCGAGAAGGCGCTCGACCATCCGGGTTTCGAGGAGCGCAACCGCATCTATGAGCTGGAGTCGAAGAAGAGGTGCCCCGGGGTCATCGAGGAGGCCCTGGCGAACGCGGACCTGACCGCCCGCGACATCGACGTCATCATCTACGTGTCGTGCACCGGTTTCATGATGCCCTCGCTGACCGCCTGGCTGATCAACAACATGGGTTTCCGGTCCGACACGCGGCAGATCCCGATCGCCCAGCTGGGGTGCGCGGCGGGCGGCGCCGCGATCAACCGCGCCCACGACTTCTGCACGGCCTACCCCGAGAGCAACGCCCTGATCGTCGCCTGTGAGCTGTGCTCGCTGTGCTACCAGCCGACCGACGACGACATCGGCTCGCTGCTGTCGGACGGCCTTTTCGGCGACGCGGTCGCCGCGGCCGTGATGCGCGGACGCGGCGGCACCGGCGTGGTCCTGGAGCGCAACTCCTCGTACCTCATCCCGAACACCGAGGACTGGATCTGCTACGCGGTCCGCGCCACCGGCTTCCACTTCCAACTGGACCGCCGGGTTCCCGGGACGATGGAGCCGCTCGCCCCCGTCCTGCGCGACCTCGCCACCGACCACGGCTGGGACGTGTCCAAGCTCGACTTCTACATCATCCACGCGGGCGGCCCGCGCATCCTCCAGGACCTCGCGAAGTTCCTCGACGTCGACGACACGATGTTCCGGCACAGCTGGTCGACCCTGACCGACTACGGGAACATCGCCAGCGCCGTCGTGCTGGAGGCGTTGCGGCGGCTGTTCGACGAGGGCACGACGATGCCGGGCGCCACCGGCGTCATCGCCGGTTTCGGGCCCGGCATCACCGCCGAGATGGCCATGGGCAGCTGGACGGCGGACGCCCCGCGGGACATGGAGTCGACCGCGATCCCCGCGTCGGCGAGCTACCTGGCACGCGACTTCGCGCACACCACCAAAGGAGGGATCGCATGAACGGCCTGGTCGTCCCGCCCGGGCAAGGGCGCAAGCTCGTCACCAAGGCGCAGGAAGTGATCTTCAAGGCGACGGGGGCGCAGGGCGCGTTCGCGTCGTGCTTCGAGGTCGTCGTGCCGCCCGGATTCGACGTCGGCGCGCACACCCACGAGAACGGCAAGGAATTCTTCTACGTCCTCGAAGGCGAACTCGAACTCTTCGCGTTCGAGCCGGTGAAACGCACCGGGGAGACCTGGCACGACTGGGAGTCCCCCGACGGCGAACGGGCCGTCCGGGCGGGCGCGGGGAGCTGCATGTTCGTCCCGAACGGCTGCCCGCACGCTTTCAGGAACCCCACCGACAAGCCCACGCGCATGCTCTTCCAGGCCTATCCGCCGCCCGACCACGAACGCTATTTCGAGGAGATCTGCGACATCTTCTCGAACGGCACGCAGGTGGATTCGGGTGCCGTGCAGAAACTTCGCGACCGCTACGACGTCCAGCAGATCACGCCGCTTCGCTACGGGCCGCCGGTCTCCTGAAACGCCCCCCGGAGGTGGCCACAATGGATTCGATCCCCCTGGTGCACGCGAGTTTGGGGAAGCAGGAACTGGCGGCCGTCGAGGAGGTCTTCGCCTCCGACTGGACCGCCGGTCAGGGCCCGCGCGGCAAGGCGCTGGAGAAGGACCTCGTCGCGCGCTACGGCGTCGGCGACGCGGTCGCGTTGAGCAGTTGCGCCGCCGCGCTCCACCTGGCCCTGCTCGCGCTCGGCGTCGAGCCGGGCGACGAGGTGATCGTCGCCGACTACACGTTCCCGGCGCCCGCCCACGCGGCCCGGTACGTCGGCGCGGTGCCCGTGTTCGCGGACGTCCGTCCCGACACCGGCACCGTCGACCCGCAGGCAGTGGCGGACCTCGTCACCTCGCGCACCGTCGGGGTCATCGCGGTGGACACGGTCGGGCTGCCCGCCGACTACGCCGAACTGACGTCGATCACCGAACGGCACGGCCTGTTCCTCATCGAGGACGCCGCCTGCGCGGTCGGCGCGACCTACCAGGGACGCCCGGCGGGCTCGCTCGCACCGGTCGCCTGCCTGTCCTTCCACGGACGCAAGGGCATCACCAGCGGCGAGGGCGGCGCGCTGCTCACCGCCGACGCCGCGCTCGCGGCGGACGCGCGGCTGCGCTCGTCCTTCGGCATCGGCAGCATCTTCGACAAGGCCCAGGTCATCGGCCTGCCGATCCCCGAGTTCCTGGAGATCGGCTACAACTACAAGCTGTCCGACATCGCGGCGGCGATCCTCCAGGTGCAGCTCGGCCGCGCCGAGGAGATGCTGGAGCGGCGCCGCACGGTGGCAGCACGCTATGCCGAACTCCTCAAAGACGAGGACCTCGTCACGCTGCCGCACGTCCCCGGCGACCGCACCCATGCCTGGCAGTCCTATTTGGTCGCGCTGGACCCGGCGGTCGACCGCGCGGGCGTCGCCGCCGACCTGCGCGCCCGGGGCATCGGCTGCGGGCACGGCACGTGGGCGAGCCACCTCCAGCCCGTCTACGAGACCGACCAGTCGTGCCCGGTCTCGGCAGACCTGTTCCGGCGCCAGCTCGCCATTCCCATGCACGCCGAACTCACCGAGTCCCACGCGGAACGGGTCGTGGACGCCCTGCGCGACGCACTGCAAGCACACGCCGACAACGAGGGAGGTGCGGCATGACGGGCGAGCAGCCGACATCGGATCGGATCATGCGGCTCATCACCGGCTACTGGGCCACCGGCATCCTCGGCACGGCGGCGAGCCTGTCGCTGTTCACCCACATCGAGGACGCCCCGGCCACCGCCGAGGACCTCGCCGACCGCGCCGGGATCTCGCCCCGGGGCGCGCAGGCACTGCTCGACGGACTGGTCGGCATGGGCCTCGTCGAGGTGGACGGCGGCCGCTACCGCAACACCGCCGAGGCGTCCGCCTTCCTCGTGGAGGGCAAGCCGACCTGCCTGAGCGGCTTCGCCAAAGTGAAGATGGGCCACATGGGCTCGCTGGCGCGGTTGCCCGACGTCGTCCGCGCCGGGGGGCCGGTGACGGACGCCGTGGTGGAGGTGGCCGACAACCCGCACTGGGAGGACCTCATCCAGGCCCTCGCCGCACAGTCGGTCCCGGTCGCGACGATCGCCGCCGAGAAGCTCCGAATCGCGGAGGCCGGGGAGATCTCGATCTTCGACATCGGCGGCGGCTCCGGCGTCTACTCCGCCGTCTGGCTCGGGCTCAACCCCGCCGCCCGCGCCACCCAGCTCGACTGGGCGCCGATCAACGACATCGCCCGCCGCCTGCTCGCCGAGCGCGGCGTGGCCGACCGCGTCACCCATCTCGACGGCGACTTCCACACCACCGACTTCGGCGCCTCCCACTACGACTACGCGGTGTACTCCAACATCGCGCACCAGGAGGGCCCCGAGGACAACGTGGCGATCTTCGCGAAGGTCCGCAGCGCGCTCAGGCCGGGCGGCACGCTGGTCGTGTCCGACTACGTCGTCGACGACGACCGCTCGGGACCCGCCTACCCGCTGACGTTCGCCGGGGAGATGCTGCTCAAGAGCAGGCACGGCAGCACCTGGCGCCGCGCCGACTACCTCGCCTGGCTCACCAAGGCCGGGTTCGAAGAGGTCACGTTCCAGACCACGCCGTCCCCGGCCACCCTGGTCTTCGCCCGGTGAAGACCACCGGCGCGGCCATCGAACGCGGGGAGGGCGCGGAGCTCGCCGAGCTGTTCTTCGGCGGGATGGTGAGCCCCGCCGGGTATCTCGGCACCGCGCCGACCGCGCTCCTCGGCCGCGCCGGTGACCTGGAACGGCTCGACGACGTGCTGGCCGCCCCGGACGCCAGGCTGGTCACCGTCACCGGCCCCGCCGGGGTCGGCAAGAGCCGCCTGGTGATGGAGTCCTTCGGCCGTCCCGAGTCCGGCGGGACGGCCGAGGTCCTCGACTTCGGGCAGGTCGCCGATGTCCCCGCGTTCCGGCTCGTGCTGCGGCGGCTTCGGGAACAGTGCCACGAGAACTCCCCGCTCGTCCGGGGCGTGCTCGACCGGGTCGAGGCGGGCGGGCACACCGTCGTGTTCGACCACTACGAGGACGTCGCCGAGGATCTCGCGCCGCTCCTCGCCAAGTTCCGCCAGTGCTGCCCCCGGTTACGGATGGTCGCCGTCGGGACGACCCGGCTCGGCCTGTACGGGGAACGGGTCGTCCGGCTCCGTCCCCTGCCCACGGGCGACACGATCGAGGACGACCTGGACGCCGTCGCCCGGGTCCCAGCCGTGGAGCTGTTCGTGGAGTGCGCGCGGTCGGTGCGGCCCGACTTCGCGTTTACCGCCGAGAACGCGCGGTTCGTCCTCGCGCTGGTCCGGCTGGCGGGCGGGCTTCCGTTCGCGATCGAGCTTGCCGCCTCACAGGTCACGCTGGCCGAACCCGAACTGATCCTGGAACGATTCGAACGCGGGCCGGGCGAGCCGCACCGGATCGACCGCCACCCGTACTCGCGCCATTCGAGCGTCGGCGACCTGGTGTCGTGGACGTTCGCCCGCCTCCGGGCCGACGAGCGGATGCTGCTCAACCATCTGGCGATCTTCGAGGGCCCGTTCACGACCCGGGCGGCGGCCGAGGTGGTCGGCGGCTTCGACGGCGCCACCTACCGGACGATGGAGCGCCTCTTCGACAAGAGCGTGCTCGTCCCGGGCGAGCGGCGGCACGGCGAGCTGATCCTCGCGATTCCGAACGGCGTCCGGCTCGCGGCGGCCAGGTCGCTCGCCCGGCTGCCCGTCCATCCGACGCTCCGGCGCGCCCACGGCGTGTACTTCCGCACGGCCGCCGCCGCGCGACAGCCGTCCGGAACCGGGCGCCCCAGCCTCGACCTGCGGGCCGACCTGCTGGCCGCGTTCGACTACTGGCGCGAAGCGGCGGAGGGAAACGCCATGGCGGTGATCGCGAACGCGCTGGCCGTGCAGTCCACCGGGACGACGCGGGCGGGACAGTACCTGCGGCTGGCCGAGGAGGCGCTGCGCACGGGCGTCGACGACCTGCGGCTCCACGCCCGCACCCTCGAAACGGCGGGCGACCTGGCGCTGCGGCTGGGCTCGGCGGCAGCGCACGGCCACCTCGAAAAGGCCAGGGACGCCTACCGGACGGTGGACGACGACGGTGCCGTCCGATGCCTGGCACTCCTTGGCGACGCGGCGTACGCGGCCGGGGATCTCGACGTGGCGCGGCGCCGGTTCGAAGAGGGCCTCGCCGTCCTCGCGGCCCAGAGCTGCGACCAGGCCGACCCGGAGTCAGCGGCGGCCATGCGGCCACGCCTCACCCGGCAGCTCGCCGCGACCCTCCGGGAGGCGGGCGACCTGAGCGGCGCCAACAAGCTGGCCGGGGCCGCGCTCGCGGCGGAACTCGGCCGCGAGGACGGCGACGGCGCGGCGATCGCGCGATACGTGCTCGCGAGCGTCCGCTGGCTGGACCGCGACTCGGCCGACGCCAGGGCCCTGTTCGCCGACGCGGCGGGACGGCTCGGCGGCCTGCCGGACGCCCCGGAACGCCCCGAATGCCTGGAACTGCTGGCGATCACCCTGTGGAAGTGGCACCGGGTCGGCGACTGGAGCCTGCTCGTGGCCGCGCTGGGCCTCGCCGACCGGCTGCGGCGGCGGCTCGGGCCACGGCGCCCACGGCCGCTGGGCGAGCTGATCATGCCGGTACTGGCGGCCGCGAGCCAGCGGCTCACCGCCGCCGACTACGCCCGGGCCCGGCACTCCGGCGACGGGCTGACCTGGGAGGAGGCGCTGCGACTCGTGCCTGACGAGGACCCCCCGGCGGGCGCCACCGGTCCCGCCGTGCCCGCCGATGTCTCGGCCGTGCTGACCAAGCGGGAACTCGAGGTCGCGCTGCTGGTGGCCGAGGGGCTGACCAACCGGGTCATCGCGCGGCGGCTCGGGATCGCCGAATGGACCGTCGTGAACCATCTCCGGAAGGTCATGCGCAAGCTCGGCTGCCAGTCCAGGGTCCAGGTGACCCGGCGGCTGTCCGCGTGGTGAGTCACCGAATGTGATCATTAGCCGGTGCCCTCCCGGCCACCTTTGATGATCACTTCGAGCCATGTCGACGATCACCACGGCGGAAACAGCGGGCGCCCTCCGGCAATGCATCCGGCGCCACCGAGAATCGCGATGGCGGCCGCATGACAATTTATTGCTACCCGCCGTCCGCCCCACCGCTCCCGGGCCGCGCGCACCCCACCGGGCACCAACCTGCGAAAACGCCCGAAAGCCCCAAAACCTCGCTGGCCGAGGCAGGCCAACAATGAAATCGCATTGACAACAACGTCTTGGAGTGCTCAACCTACTGGGGATGGCAATAGCCAATACGCAACGCAATGAGTCATTCACGTACCGTACATTGACTGGTTAACGGTTCGCGGCTACATTGACTGAGCCGGCTTCGGGGGCTGGAAAACAATTTAACGGGGGCTGCGAAATGCAGTGTTTTGACGCAGCGCCGGATCTCGGCTGCGGTCATAACGGCCGCATTACGAAGTTATCTTCGACGAGCCCGGTGAACGTCGCCATCCACGGCTGTCCACTATATGTCGCTGTTTTTCGGCGACATATACTCTCCGCTCTCCACAACGACTCCGCACTCCGCGACCACTCCGCACTCCGCACCGTCGCCGCGCTCCACGGCGGGGCAGGCCCGCCGTCCCGCTCCGGTCGGACGCCCCGGACACGCGGTGAGATGTTGGGAGTTCACGGATGAGGAACGACGGGACCAACTTCGACACAATGGTGATCGGCGCTAAAATGGGCGGTCCGCACCAGTCACACTCCAATGGCAGAAGACCGGCCCATCCCGGCAACGGGGACGCGCGGCGCATCGCGGAGCTGGAACGCGAAGTGCGGGAACTCCGGCGCGCCAACGAGATTCTCAAAGTCTATTTCGCCAAGGAACTCGATCTCGACGTCCGACCCGCGCCCCCCGCTCTGGAGTTCGGACCGGGCAACCCGAGCGGCACTGACCTCATCCCGCCCACCTCGCGGGTACCGGCCGACCCCATGCACTGGGCCCCGGCAAGGCCGCAGCGGGCGTCGGACGAGCCACGTCCCATGGCGGAGTTCCGCGCCCTCGGCCCGATCGAGGCGGTCGTCGCGGGACGGCTGGTCGACCTCGGGGCGCCCAAACAGCGCGCGCTGCTAGCCGTGCTGATCAGCAAGGTGGGGCAGCCCGTGGCCGTCGACGTGATCGTCGAGGAGCTGTGGACCGGGAACCCCCCGCCATCGGCGATCACCTCGTTACAGGCGTACGTGGCCAACCTGCGGCGGGTACTGGAACCCGACCGCGCGCCGCGCACGCCCGCGACGGTCCTGCGCACCTTCGGCCGCGGCTACCTGCTGGACAACCGCGTCGTCGAGGTCGACATCGACCGTTTCGGCGAACGTGCCACCGCGGGCTGGCGGGCGCTGGACCGGGGCCGGGCGCAGCAGGCGCTCCGCGAGTTCGAGGCGGGGCTGACGCTGTGGCGCGGGCAAGCCTTCGCGGAGGTGGCCGACACCGCCTACGTGCGGCCCGAGGTGGCCCGGCTTGAGGAACTGCGGCTGTCGGTCATCGAGGGACGCTGCGCGGCGCTGCTGGCCGTCGGCGCCCACGAGATGGCGGTGGCCGAGTTGGAGGCGTTCACGCAGGCCCACCCGCTCCGCGAGTACGGCTGTGAGCTGCTGAGCCTGGCGTTGTATCGGTCCGGCCGGCAGGCCGAGGCCCTGGCCGTGCTCCGCACCAACCAGAAACGGTTGGCGGAAGAGCTCGGGATCGACCCGCGTCCGGCGCTCCAGCATCTGGAGAACGAGATCCTGAACCACGCTCCGGCGCTGGACTGGCGCCCGCTGCCCGGAGGCGGTTTCTAGGACGGCCGACCGCCCGCACGACCGAGTGCCCGGCGACCCGGTATGGGCGACGATCACGATCGCCGCCCATACCGGGTCGCCGCACCACGAGCGTCCTGGACGCCACGCCGCGACCATTTCCCGACCCGCCGCCGATCGTTGTTCACATTTTCATTGTCCATCCATTTCGGCATGCCCGCAAGTCTGCCGTGCGGATGAAACGGCGTGGCCGAGAATCCGATGGCAAGGCCCTTGTGACAATATGTTGCCCCACTGCCGTCCTTGACCCTGGCCTCTCCCGTTCCGCACGCTTTTGTTTATGGCTACCGTGCTGGAAAACAGACCGCGATCGGGCGGCAAGAAGGTCATTCTCGCGGAGCCGCGCGGCTTCTGCGCCGGTGTGCACAGGGCTATTGAGATCGTGGAACGCGCGCTGGAGATTCACGGCCCTCCGGTGTACGTGCGCAAGCAGATCGTGCACAACGAGCACGTGGTGCGCCGCCTTGAGGAGCGGGGCGCCAGGTTCGTCGATTCGGAGACCGAGGTCCCGGACGGCGCGGTGTGCATCTTCTCGGCGCACGGGGTGTCCCCGCAGGTGCGCGGCAACGCCGCCCGGCGCCATCTCACGGTCATCGACGCGACGTGCCCGCTCGTCGCCAAGGTGCACCAGGAGGCCCGCAGGTTCGCCCGCGACGAGCGGACACTGATCCTCGTCGGGCACGCCGACCACGAGGAGATCGAGGGTACCTTCGGGGAGGCCCCGGACCGCACGATCATCGTCCAGGACGCCGACGAGGCCAGGCGCGTCCACCTTCCGCCCGGGGTGCCCGCCGCCTACCTCACCCAGACGACGCTGTCGGTGGACGACACCGCCGAGATCGTGTCGATCCTGGAGGAGCGCTTCCCGGAGCTGACCGGCCCCGGCAGCGAGGACATCTGCTACGCCAGCCAGAACCGCCAGAACGCGGTGAAGGCGATCGCCAAGCGCAGCGACCTCGTGCTCGTCGTCGGCTCGGCGAACTCAAGCAACACGATCCGGATGGTGGAGGTCGCGCGGGCCGCCGGTTCCCAGGCCCACCTGTTGCCCGACGCCGACCGGCTCGACCCTGGCTGGCTGGACGGCGTCGGCACCGTCGGCCTGAGCGCCGGGGCGAGCGCGCCGGAGGTGCTTGTCGACGAGGTCATCGAACGGCTCGGCGACCTCGGCTTCACCGACATCGAGACCGAGGCGACCGCCAGCGAGACGGTCGTGTTCAAACTGCCGTCCGGCCTCCAACGCACGTCCACCAACGGCACGGGCGCGGCCGACGACGACACCGAGGACGACACGACCAGCACACTGCTGCTCGCCCGCGCCACGACCCTCATCGAGGACCTACTCAGCGCCGAGTGCTCGCGCTGGGGCGCCGTCGACGCCCGCGCGGCGATCCCGGTCGAAGCGGTCGCGGAGCTGGTCGCGGCGGGCGGCAAGCGGCTGCGTCCGACGTTCTGCGTCAGCGGCTACCTCGCCGCGGGCGGCATGGGCGGCGAGGACGCGGTGGCCGCCGCGGCCGCCGGACTGGAGCTGCTGCACGCCTTCGCCCTCATCCACGACGACATCCTGGACAACTCCCCCACCCGGCGCGGGGTGCCGACCGCCCACACGCGGCACGCCGCCGTCCACGCGGAACGCGGCTGGGTCGGCGAGGCCCGCCGCTACGGGGAGGGCGTCGCCATCCTGGCGGGCGACCTGGCTTTCGGCTACGCCAACCGGCTCACCCGCGACCTCCCAGCACGCGCCAGGGAGGTCTGGACGGACCTCACCACCGAAATGATCATCGGCCAGCAGCTGGACGTCGCCCTCGCCGCCGAACCCGCCCCGGACGCCGACCTCGCCCGCTGGATCGCGGTGTGCAAGTCGGGCCGCTACACCATCCACCGTCCGCTCGCGCTCGGCGCGGCCATCGCCGGACGGTCCGACCTCCAGGAGACGTTCGAGGCGTACGGCGACGCCGCCGGGGAGGCGTTCCAGCTGCGCGACGACCTGCTGGACGCCTTCGGCGACTCCGCGACGACCGGCAAGCCCGCCGGTCTCGACGTCCGCGAACACCGCATGAACCTCCTGCTCGCCCTGGCCGCCACCAGTGACGCCGAGGTGGGCCGACTCGTCGCGGACGGCCTGGACGGCGGCGGCTGGGATCCGTCCAGACTGCACGCCGCGATGGTCGCCTCCGGTGTCCGGGACGAGATCGAACGACGCATCGACCTGCTCGTCACGTCCGCCCGCGCGGCCCTCGACTCGGCGCCACTGACCGACGGCTGGCGGCGCCGCCTCGGCGAGATGGCCGAACGCGTGGCCTACCGCGACCGCTGACGACGACCTCCAACGAAAGGTGCCCACCAATGGTGGATCTCGGACTCCCGCGGATACCGCGAACACTCGCCACGACCAGAAAGAGCAGGCAACTGAAGCTCGGCCACGACGACCGAGCGGTCCTCGTAGGCGGCGGCGCCCCAGTAACTGTGCAGTCGATGACGACGACAGTCACAGCGGACGTCAACGCCACCCTCCAACAAATAGCGGAGCTGACGGCCTCGGGCTGCCAGATCGTCCGAGTGGCAGTACCGTCCGCCGACGACGCCGAAGCGCTCCCGGAGATCGCCCGAAAATCACAGATCCCGGTAATCGCCGACATCCACTTCCAACCGCGCTACGTGTTCGCGGCGATCGACGCCGGATGCGCGGCGGTACGCGTCAACCCTGGCAACATCAAGGCGTTCGACGACAAGGTGGCCGAAATCGCGAAGGCCGCCGCCGACGCCGAGGTACCGATCCGAATCGGCGTGAACGCGGGCTCGCTCGACAAAAGACTGCTCGCCAAGCACGGCAGCGCGACCCCGGACGCCCTGGTGGAATCGGCCCTCTGGGAGTGCTCACTCTTCGAGGAACACGGCTTCCAGGACCTCAAGATCTCCGTCAAGCACCACGACCCGGTAGTAATGATCGCCGCATACCGCAAACTGGCCGCAGCCTGCGACTACCCACTACACCTAGGGGTCACCGAAGCCGGACCCCAGTTCCAGGGGACGGTGAAGTCCGCAGTCGCATTCGGCGCGCTCCTAGCGGAGGGCATCGGCGACACGATCCGCGTGTCACTGTCGGCACCGCCCGCCGAAGAGGTCAAGGTAGGCATCGCGATCCTGGAGTCCCTAGGCCTACGAGACCGCCGCCTGGAGATCGTCTCGTGCCCATCCTGCGGCCGCGCCCAAGTGGACGTCTACAAGTTGGCCGAAGAGGTCACCGCAGGCCTGGACGGCCTGGAGGTACCGCTCCGAGTCGCCGTGATGGGCTGCGTCGTCAACGGCCCCGGCGAGGCCCGCGAGGCCGACCTCGGCGTAGCGTCCGGCAACGGCAAGGGCCAGATCTTCGTCAAGGGCAAGGTCGTCACAACGGTCCCCGAGTCGAAAATCGTAGAAACCCTGATAGACCAGGCCCTCCGCCTAGCCGAAGAGGCGTCCGCCAGCAACACCCCAACCGGCAAGCCAGAGGTCATCACCGTCTAGGCCCCTGGTGCGAACACGACCGCGAGGTGGTTGGTCAACATGGTCAAACTCGCGGGTTCCCCCCTGGCCGCCGCGAGCAGCGCGATGACCCCCATCTCAGGGAGGTAGTAGTGGCGATGGTGGCCTGGATCACGGATGACACTGATGACCCCCCGTTCGGCCCATCGCCGGAGATTGCCCGTGGAAACCCCGCAGACCTGCGCCGCCCGTGTGGCGTTGACCCACGGCCCACCGCTTTCGCAGTGAACGACGGCGATCCAGCCCCAGCGTTCCCGCTGGCGCTGCTCCTCGGCACTGACTAACGGCAACTTCCTCCACCTTTCGTCGCGTCGACGGCGTGGGGCCTCCGTCCCTGTTCGTGCGGAACCGAACGGGACAGGGACGGAGGCCCTGAGATGACACCGGCCCCTCTGCGGCTCCCCAGCCGAGGGGCCTTCCCTGCGTGTCATCTCCAGACACGAGGGACGTGCCAAAGGAAGGCGGAAACACGTCCCTCGTAAGTCTCACCAGGGGTTACCTGGATACATTCGGTCCTTGAGGAGCTTGTCGACCTCCTCGGCCGCCGCCTTGACGTCTCCGCAAGGGGACAGATAGCCGTGCCTGCCGCGCCGAGCCTCGTGGTAGGCCCACATCTGATTGGGCACGGCGCGGGCGTTCACCACCGTCCCCACATGACTGCGCGGACCTGGGACGTACACCCACAGGAACGGTTCCCAGAACGCGGGCAACGCGACCGGAAACTCGTCGGGACGGTAGAGCCGGACGGCCCGGTACCCCAACGGCTTGAGCGCGGCGCTGAGCGTGTCCAGGTACCGCACGGCCGTCGAGCGTCCCAGATGCGTGCGCAGCCGGAGCATGCGCCGTTGCGCCCGGACGGTCAACGGTCGAGTTTCGCCCATATGGTCTTGCCCCTTTCACTGGTCAGTCGTACGCCCCAGTCACGGACGAGCATCGACATCATGTAGAGGCCGCGTCCCGACTCGGCCGACCCTTCGACTTCTCGAACGACCGGCATCTTTTCACCCGAATCCCAGACCTCCACGACCACGGACCCGTCTTGCTCGTCCTCGAAGACTCGAACGACGACCTGTCCGATTTTGACGTGCTTGTGGACATTGGTTACGAGTTCGCTAACCACGGTCCGTCCTACGTAGTCGTCTGCGATCCCCAGATCGCAGAAGCACTTCGTGACGAAGTCACGCGCGGCCTTCGGTGCATTGACGGTGGGAAGGAGGGTGAGCGTGTGCACCTCTGGGGCTTGGGCAGTACTGGGCATCTTTGGCGACCTTTGAAGTCGGTTCTTTGACTGCCCACATCAACTCACAGGAAAGCGTAGGATAACGGTGGAGTTGAGAAGTGCCCGCATCCGACTAGCGATCAAATCGTCATGCACTCAACACGCGAGGAAGATCGACATGGCTTCTAGCAGCGAAAACAGGATGAGGATCGACCCCGAGCTGGCCGGATTCGGTAGCGAGATCAAACGCAGGCGAGAGGCAGCCGGAATCAACCAGGCTGAGCTCGCCCGGCAGCTCAGCGTCGTACGCTCCTACGTCGGCCACGTAGAGCGTGGCCGCACCAAGTGCCGTAGAGAATTCGCGATGCGAGTAGACAAGGCGCTCAACGCAAACGGAGAGATCGTCGAAGCATGGGACGAACTGGTCGAAAGACTCAAGACCGTCAAATACCCGGCACACTTCGTGAACTTCCCCAAAGCGGAGGCTTCGGCTGGCATGCTTCGGGGGTACGAGGCATCCCGTGTCTACGGTCTCTTCCAGACGGAGGCGTATGCTCGCTTCCTGCTCCCGGGCGAAGAAGACCTCAAGAGCAGGATGAGGAGGCAGGAGCTCCTCAAGAGGACCCCGCCACCGTTTATCTCCGTGGTAATGGACGAGAGCGTCCTATACCGCGAGATGGATAGTCCGAAGACCATGCATGAACAGCTTGAATACCTCATCGAACTGTCATACCGCGAACGCATCAGCATTCAGATCGCTCCGTTCGCCTACTTCCAAGGAGTCCTGACTCCGTTCGCTATCGCCACGCTGCCCGACCAGCGTCAGGTGGTGTTCACGCAGAAGGCATATGGGGGCGAGACCTCGACTAGACCCGAAGATGTGGCGCGGACATGCGAAGCCTTCGTTACACTCCAGGCGGGAGCGCTCAACGTAACGGATACGAGAGCGCTGATCAGAAGGGTGATTGACGAGAGATGGACCTGAGCACCGTCACATGGCGCAAGGCTTCCCGAAGCAGCGAATTGGGCGACAACTGCGTTGAGGTCGCGAGCGTCCCGAGCGTCGTCGCGCTGCGTGACAGCAAGAACCCAGAAGGCGGCAACATCCTCGTGACCCGCGAGGACTTCCGCCGCCTAGCTGAGACCCTCAAGAACCTCTAGAACGGCAGGGACCCCCTGGGCCAACGCTGGCCACAAGGGGGTTTCTGCGTCCTGACCTGTCGGCCACCTTGCTTTGGCCTCCTACGAACCATCGCGCGTCTGGGCGGGAGAGCAGGCGTTGCCGGTCCATCCGTTCCGCGACGGCGGCCTCGACCTCCTCATCAGGATGCTGCGTCTCCACCCGTTGCTCGACGAGCACACCCGTCAGCGCGGCCCGGGTGTAAGCCTCGGTCTGCGCCATGCCCGGGATCACCTTCGGCTGGTACGACCGAGCGACCGCGAGCTCCTCGTACACCTGGCGGACCGACTTCTGCGCCGCCTCCAACCCGCCACGGTTCAGCTGCGAGTACGGAACCCACATGCCCGCGACGGCCGCCTGCTCGGCCAGCAACTGCCTGCGCCGCGACTCCGACGCCCCGCAGACCGAGCACCACAGCTCCACGTGCCGGGCCGTGATCGTCCGCTGCCCCTTCTCGATCATTGAGACCGACGACGGGGCCCTCCACCCCGCCCGCTCGGCCAAGGCCCGCCCGGAGAGACCACTGCCCTCCCGCAACGCACGGAGTTTCGCGCCCAGAAGCTCCCGCGCTGCCTGAGCCGACGATGAAGGTGATGACGGCATAGTCACGCCATCATGCCCAACGGTCCGGCATTGCGTGCGGACAGGACGGGCCGTCGCCGTCCAGTCGTCGAGACTGGTTTGAACCCTCCGCCGCCAGCGGTTCTCCCAGAGGCTCAGCTTCTACGGGTGTCATGGGCCGAGGATCGCGTCCTTGGCGGCCCGCGCGAGCGTCGCCTGGGTCGACGCGGTGAGCCCGATCCGGTTCCAGTGGAAGATCACGTGGAGAATGACGACCGCACGTACTCCGCGTGTGAGTCCACCTTGTTCTCGGACGGTTCGTAGCGTCTGCCCGGCGTCGGTGAACGCGGCGAGCCAGTGACCATCCATGAAGTCCGCGCTGGGGGTGCCGGTGATGAGGCTGTGGATGTCGCGTGTGAAGGATCGCCAGGTGGTGTCGTCCGGGAGGGTGTTCAGGAACGGTGCACGTTGCTCGGCGAGGCGTGCCCAGACGTCGCCTTGCTCGTTGATGTCCAGTCCGGCGGCGCGCATCAATGCTGCGGACAGAACGAGGGATCGTTCGCGCCGGTCCGCTGGGGCGGCGAGGAACTTGAGCAAGTGGCGGCTGTCAGCGTAGAACAGGGTGTGCGCGGCGTTCATGCTGGTGGGGCCGCCGAAGGCGGGTGTTTCCGGCTCGTAGATATCGCGGGTCCAGGTCAAGCCGTTCGTGATGACCGGGTGGATCGGGTCGGTGTTGTGACCATCGGCCAGGAGGTAGCGGATACGCCAAGCGCCTTTGCGGACGAACCACCACGCGGTGATGAGTCCGTCGTTCTCGGCGGCGGGGAGGATACGGCCGAGGTGATCAACCGCGCGGTGTTCGCGTTCGCGCGGGTCGTGGCCGGGATAGGTGATGTTCACCTGCGTCCAAAGGTCGTTCACCACTGGGATGTCCATTTCAGACGATGAGCAGGCAGGCGTCCCATGACGTCAGGGTTCCGGCTGTGGCGAGGGTGGCGCCGGACGAACCTTCGAGAAACCCGGACGGTTCGTCGGCCGGGGTCGCGCGGCCTTGGTGCCGGTGCAGAAGTGGCGTGATGGGGATCGGAGTGAGGGCGTCGGCGGCGATCCGGCGGCCGGTGGCCAGGAGTCCGGCGGTGCCGTGGCACAGGCTTCGGTCGGTCAGCCGGGCGACCTGCTGAGAGTCGGTGACACAAGCGGTGAACGCGGCTTCGGCGTGTTGTTGGCGGGCGGTGTCGCCCAGGGCCCGGGCGGCGAGTTGCCGGGCGCGAGTGATACCGGGGGTTCCATAACACCATGACGGACGTAGCGGCTCCGTCTGGGACGGTCGCCCGGCGCGAAGGTCGTCGAGCGTGACGATCTCCGGCCACCAGGACCCGCCGTCGCCGGTGCGCTGCTCCCAGGCGTCCAGCCATCGGGTGATGCGGGTGATCGCGTCGATGTGTCCGGGAACGTGGACGCCGTCGATCAGCGTGACCGCCAGGAAGGCGAGAGGTCCGGTGATGCCGTGGGCGGCCCCTTGGTTGGAGTGACCGCCGGGTGGGCCGGGGCGAGTGCGGTTCGGACCGGCGGGGCACCACCAGCCGGGGAGTCCCCCGATGGGTTCGGTGAGCCGTACGAGGTAGGTGAGGACGTCGCGGAGCACGCCGGTGTTGCCGCTGCGTCGTAAGGCGACACCGATGCCGGTCAGTCCACCGATGAGGTCATATTCGGCGAGTTGGGGCTGCTCGCGGCGGTCGATGCGGCGGTGTGCGGTGTCGAGTCGGTGGCGCGTCACGGCAGCGGTACCCGCGTCGACGGTCGCGGTCGCCTCATCGATGCCCGCTAGCCCGTCGGCGGCGTGCAGGACGAACGACAGGGCCGGGGCGCCGTAGTACAGGCTCGCCACCGGTGCGGTGGTGACCCCGTCGGCGACCGCCTCGGTGAGCGTGGCCGCCACGTTTGCCCAGACGGCGGGGTCGGTGCGGGCGCGTTCGATGTGCAGGAGCGCGGTTCCGGCGGCGCCGCCGGACAGCGACTGGCCGGGCCTCACGCGAAACTCCGGCCGCGGGCGGCGGCGCGGGCCAGGCGCAGGCAGTACCGCTCGGAGTCCAGATCGACGCCGATGGCGCGGGCATGGTGGAGGTGAAGGAGATCGGCGAGGGCCTGGTCCGGGTCCAAGCCGTCACGGTCGATCGCGGCCCGGTAGTCGGTGAGAGCCCCGCGCAGACGCTCGTCGCTTGGACGGGTGGCGGGCAGTCGGCCGCGGAGCGGCGGGCCACCGCGATGGTCAACGTGGTCGATGAGCCACCGCTCCCCGTTTCCGAGGGTGAAACCATCGGCGATGGTGAGCATTCCGGCGGCGGTGCGGGTGGACAGATCCTGCTCGGCTGCCAAGAGGGTGAGGACGGCGTTGGAGTCGGCGGCGAACACCCGGTGGGCGGCAGCCAGGGTCGGCTCGGAGCCGAAACGTGCTTCGGGCCGGTAAGTGGTGATCGTGTAGTCGAAGAGGACCCCGTCGTCGTGGAGGGCGGAGGCCCAGTCGGCGAGGCGCGCGGCGGCGTCGGCGAAGGCGCCTGGTTCGGTGAGCGGAATCCTGAGCCGGAGATGCTGACCACCGTGGCCCGGCGTGGGGTGTCGGATGAACCACCAGCCGTCGACATCGTCGACCAGGCCGTCCAGCCGGGTGAGGATGCCATCGGTGCGGCCGTGCAGGTGGACGGACAACCAGGACGACCGGCCAGGCCGGTGAACGGTACCGGTGAGGCGGACGGGCCGGAGCCTCCGGAGCAGCGACGTCACGGGCCGTCGGGTGAGGGTGAGGACGATCTCGTGGGCCCGGCCGTCGATCCAGCCAGCGTTGCCGGGAGCCTGCGTGAGCGTCGCTCTCGGGTTCCGGGTGAGGTGGCTGCGCAGGAGCGCCAGATGGGCGGGCTCGGCGAGGTCAAGACGAACACGGACGTCGCTCTCACCGAGCAGCGCCGCGTCCGGTATCCGCCGCGCGGCGGACAGTTGGTCCCATGCGTGCCGCCAGGTGCTCCAGGAGGCGTCGCGGCCGGGAAGAACAGTGGCGGCGACCGTCCAGCGGGCGGGACTCAGGATCGAGCGGCCGTGCCGGATCGCAGGCAGGAACGGCAGCTCGCCAGCGACGTTTCCCCAGGTGAACGGGCAACAGGGCGCTGACCAGGCGAACGGAATCTCGGTTAAGAACCGTAGGAGCGGCTGTTGCCCGACGGGCAGGTCGACGGCGTTGAAGAGCAGTGGTTCGACCGCCCTGAACCCACGCGACAGCGACACCAGCCACAAGCGGCGCGCGTCACCGGTCACCGCCAGGTCGTCCAGGGAAACCGCATGATCCCCGAACTCGCCGACCGGTAGCAGCTCGGACAGGAGCTCGGGTACGCGGGCCGCACTGGTCATCGCCGACATCAGCGGCGGCCCCGACAGCTGGACGGTCAACGCGCCGGGCATCGTCGTCGGCAGGTTCCGGTAGGTCGTGCGGAACTTGCCGAGGTCTGCGTCATCGAGCAGGTAGAGGAACCGTCCGATGGACGCCCCCGCGTGACGGGCGCCGCTGACGACGGTGAGCGTGAACCGGCCGCCGTTCACGTCCGTCCTGGATGCGGCGGCCAGATGGAACCGCAGTTCGGTGTGCGGGGCGGATTCGCGGCAGGGTTCCTGGGCGAGGCGGCGGGACAGGTCGTCATCGAGGTCCACGACCGTGCCGCCGTCGAGAGCGGCCTGCTGGGCGAGCCGTGCGAGCATTACGTCGCGGGGCGTGAGCGTGTCCGGGATTCGTCGTCGCGAGCCGCGATATCCAGCGGGAAACCCCAGCCCGGTGGCACCGACGAGCTCCCGGATCGGCACTGCCGCGCCCGGACCGTACCGATCGAGGAACGCCCGGTGGTAGTCGTCCCATACCGGCATCGGCGGTGCGACGCGGGCGAGTGCGGTGGCGGCGCGTTCGGCTTCACGCAGTACTGCGGGCGGCAGCGTCAGCGCGCCATCGACCCGCACGTCGCTCGTACCCCCGCCACCCGGGACGGGGAGGGTGTGGCGAGCGAGATGGGCGGCCGGGTCAGTCACCGTCATCGCGGGCCGAGCCGCCGAGACCAGGGCACGGTGCGACAACAGCCCCACCAACAGGTCGTCGATCACAGGTGGAGCGACGGACGGCGCCTCGGCCGCGAGCTTGGCGGCCAGGTCGGCGAACAGGATCGGAAGCTGGGCCGCATCGACGGCGAGCCGGACTGGTCCGGTCAGGTCGATCTCGATGTCGGACGCGCCCGGCACGACCCACACCCGGCCCCGTGCGTATCCAAGCGGATTGGCCATGACCAGAACGCGGCGCAAGAGATCGGGACGCCGCTCCACCTCGTCGACGTGCCGCTCGATGACCAGCCCACTTGGCCGGTGCACGACGCGGTGATCCCCGCCCGAACGCACGACCGTAGCCGACCCGAACCTGATCGGCGCGATACCGGCCAACCTGCCGTACGGTGTCGCTCTCGTCGTCCACCGCAGCAGGTAGCGCGTCAGTGCCTCCACAACCCGCCGCAACCGTCGTACCTGCTGGACTCCCCCAAGCGACGACCCGTTCAGGTGCCGATCAACCTGAGAGGCGAGGTCCGGGGCGGCATCTCGTACCGCGTCAGCGAACCCGGCCAGTGCCCACACCTGGCGCGTCCAGGCCCGCCACCCGGCGGGGTCGTCGCGAGTCAGATCCGGCCAGCCCGGCAGCTCCAGACCCGCAGGTACCGTCGTCGCCCTGATCAGGGCCGCGTCAACAGCCTCGTACATGCTCACGCTCATCCTCTGGGGAGTCCGAACCGGCTCGTGACCCGACCCCGGATACCAGGGCCGGGCCGCGACCGGCGTAGATCGTCAGCAGTTGGTGGTGCAGGCGCTGCTACTGGTGTTCCCGCTACCGCAGTTGTCGGAGGTGTCGGCACCGATCACCCAGGGATCGGGTCCGTTGCTGACGAGCCGGACATTGAGCAGAAAGTCGTCCGTGCGGAACTCGGCGTCGGGAGCGGACGTGTCGGCATTGGCGTCCATCGGGGCGTTCCTTTCGTGCTACTCGAGGGTTGAGAAGGTGATGACGAGGCGGCTGTGCCTCTTGTCGACCACCAGGCCGTCCGGAAGATCGTTGTCAGAAGTCCCGGCCGGGTGGACGTGCAGGGTCGGGGCCGGGCGGCCCGCCGCGTCCCATGCCCGGATCTGGTCCGTCATCCGGGTGGTGGCGGCGGAGGCGTCCGGCCCGTGGGCGTAGGCGCCGAGCTCGAAGAAGGTCTTTCCCTCGTTGGGACGAACGCTCGCCTGGTAACAGAAGGTCGGTCCGTCGACGAACGCGGCCTCTCCGAAGCGGCGATCCGGCTTGACCAGCCCACTGTCGACGGCGGCCTGTGAGGCGATCAGCAGCGCGAAACCCGGGATGCTGGCCGCGAGCCAAAGAACCAGGTCAGGGACCGGCCTCCACGCTTTGATGAACACCTGCGACCACGACTCGGCCCGATCGGTGTCCAGCACACCTCCGAGCACGTCCCCGTCGACATGACCGACAGTGCCGTCCTTCTCATCGAGCCAAAGATTCACGCCGTCGGCCAGCGGGACAGCACGGCTGGTGTTCTCGCCCGCACCCTGCATCGGGACGAACCCACACAAGAGGGTGCTGCTGCTCACAAGATGGTCGCCGGACTTGCGCAGCGCCCAGCTACGGGTCATGCCCAGAGTCCGCAGCGGGACGACGAGGACCCCGCTGTCGGCGAGTTGGCTGATCCACGCGGGAGGAATGTCCCAGGAACCGACCGTCACGATGATCAGGTCGTAGGAGCGGCACGGCTCGATCTCGAACTCCGCGTCGGTGCAGACGACGGTCACGTCGTTGTACCCAGCCGTGTCCAGACAGGCGCGCGCCCGGTCGGTGACGTCCGGGTCGATGTCGACAGTGGTCACCGAACCCGCCGGGCCGACCAGCTCGCGCAACAGGGCCGCGTTGTAGCCGCCGCTCCCGATTTCGAGGACGTGACGTCCGGTCAGTTCACCGAGCGCGTCCGCGGACTGCCCGAGCATCTCGGCGATCATATTCGGCGCCGAGATCGACGAGAGGTTCACCCCGTCCTCGCTGCGCCGGGTGATGATCGCCGTGTCAGCGTAGGCTTCCTCCACCGGGATGCCCGGAGTGAAGAGCTCTCGGGGGACCGTGCGCAGCGCACACTCGACATCGGGACGAACGACGATTCCCCGTCGACCGAACACCTTGATGATCTTGTCCACGAGCGCGTTGCGCAGCTCCTCAGAACTAGTCGTCGCGGTGTCTATGCTCATACTTTGCTCACTTCCAGCTTTGTACAGGCCACCGCGTTTCGTTGGCCTACTGTCGTCATGCTGCCCAGTCGTCGGGCCGGTCGGCCGCCCTGTTCTTTGAGTCGGATTCATCCGCGTGTCGCCTTGCCTGATGAAGATCGTCGTGCCCAAGAAAGGCTCCTGCCTGCCAGGGATGACGCAATGCCAGGCTGCACGGAGCACCATTTGCGCGCCAGGAAGCCGCCTGCGCGATCGCCATTCGGCCCTCAACCCGCTCTGGATTCTGCGAGGCGATCAGAGTCTCCGAGCCCTTCCGGGAGAAGAGCTGAAGGCATGCAAATGATCCGGATGATCGGTCGAAGAAAGAACGGAGAAGATCACGAGTGACCCCAGAGTTCGGTGAGCGGCAGTTCCCTACGAAGGCGAACTACATGTCACCTGACACTGACACGGGGGTCACCGCGACGGCTAGGACGTTGCACGACCTTGCACGAAATTCTTCGCGGCCTGGATCTCCCGCTGCGCGGCGCTTCCATAGACGGCGGGGCGCCGCTGACACTCAAAGATCTTCCCAAAATATGACAAATCGGCAGGCTGCCCAGTCTGAAAAGCGCCGGACCAGAACTCTTGCCATACCTTGCGGTCGTCGAACAGGTAGAATCCCTCGCCGGGAAATAGCTCCCGAGTCGCACCAAGGGGGATAATTCCGACCGCAACGTGTGGTCTACGTGGACCCGCTTCGACCAAGCTGCTGAGGAAATCGAACTGTTCAGCCATGATGTCGAATCCACCGATCACGTTATACAGTACGGTCGCCTCAAGCACGAACGAAAAGGCCGGACCGCCACCCTCGGTGACGAGGGGCTGCATGGTCATCCTGTTGCGAGCTGCAATATCCACGTCGTGGACCGGAAGGCCATGCAATCGCGCCCAGATCAGGCGCTGGGTTCGGGCGTACTCGAATGTCTGTAGGATGCCAGGGATATGGAGCGCTTCGTAAATACGTGCCAACTTTACACCATCGAACGCGGAGCGTCCCTGCGCCTGGATCGCCGCCTGTCCTAGCTTAATCCGCCGCCGGTATTCCAGCCACATCGAATCGACTTCGCGACTCGCAGCGATCAGTTCTGAAAGCTTGTCTTCAGCGCTGCACGCGAGCACCCATTTGTGAATGTCGGCTTCGGACAGCCGTGTCTTGCCGCTCTCACTTCGGGAGATTTTCGACGTCGAGAAGCCGGTTTTGGCGGCCAGGGCCAACGCAGACAGTCCGACGTCCAGACGTAGATCTCGAAGTCGAACGCCGAGCGCCTGCTTGGCAGCCTCAGACGCTTGCCGATCCGACACCAAGGACTCAAGCGGGGATCGTCTTGGCGCTGTACTCGTGATGCGGAACCGCAAGGTTCCACGACCGATCGAAGGCATCTTCGCAGAACTTCACTACGTCAGGCTCAGTGGAGTATTGCACCTCCACGAGCTCGCCCGCGTCCGCGTCCAACACGTTGAAGACCACCGCGCTGCCGTCAAGTATCAAGCAGTCGTTGCCAGGCAGGGCCTCTGCGGACACCAGACGACGCGGCAGCCACCGCAGTCTCTCACCAGCATCTACCGTGACCCCGCTGTGGATGACGGCCATGCGCTGGTAGTCCGATAGAGGCTCGGAAACCACTCTCACTCGACTGAAGGATCGACCAGCTTCTACGTATGCGGTCGTGAAATACTCAAACCAGCGACGATAGTGAGCGGTTACAGCGTCCAGGTTGCCGGACCGCCAGTTGTCAAACAACGCAGCATCAGTGCCGTAGTAGTCCCGCAGCTCGATCTTGAGCACATCACGGGCCTTGTCGATCAGGTTCGACCATCGCTCCGTCGAGATCGACTCCATAGCGCTCCTTCACGTACTTTCGGACAAAGTGGCCGATAGTCCGGTTGGACAACTCGCAGAACGTCTCGTCGTCGCCGAGCGCGACGAGCTGTGCAGCGACCTCCGCACCGTGTCGCTTCCCCTGCACGACCCAGGAGTCACGATCTGTGGCGTAGAAGGTCTCACACATCTTGTCGCCCGACGAGTCAGGGTCTTTGACGTAGAAGCTAACGACGATGTGGTCCCCAGCGACAGGTGATTGCATGAGATTGCACCTTCACATGTGACGTCCTGTTCCAGGGCTCAGTGTAAGAGACCGTTGGGTTGATCGGCATGAATCAGAAGAATACTCCCAGGTCAGTCGAGGTGGCATCGCTGCGATATACTTTGTGGCGCCTCCCGCAGGCTCACCTGCTCGGCATAGACGAGAAATCATAGTGTCGCCCGCGCGACCGGATGGTTTTGTTCAAGCTAGGGTGCGATTCGTTTGGCAACCCGAAGTTCCACCAAGGCTTTCGCGCGGTCGCCGGTCGGCACTTGGCCAGATCCACATGAATCCCGGCTGCACAGCCGCAGCCAGGCTGTAGGGACGATGTCAGGGGCGCATCGGCAACGTCCGGGACGGCAACCTGGCCGATATCCTCCTCGGCGCCGCCATGACCGAGGCCAACGCATCCATCCATGCCGCGCCCAGGTCCCTCGACTGCGACCCCGACGGGGAGTGCAGTCCTGGACACTCCAGCAGCGGGTGCAGCCCGAGGACCTGAAGGACAGATCTCCCATGAGCCTTCCCGGGCCAGAGTTCGCGTCTCTCATCCGCCAGTACACCGGCGATGTAGGCCACGTTCGGCCGTCAGAGCTGGGGACCATGTCGGACCTGACGGCCCTGGTGGAGTGCGAGGCAGGACCGTTCTTCATCAAGGCGGTGCGCAACAAGCCAGGCGGACGCCGAGACTCCCTGGTCCGGGAACGACTGATCAACCCGCACGTTCGCCCGCTCTCTCCTTCCCTGCTCTGGCACACGCAAGACGACGACTGGATCGCGCTCGGGTTCGAGGTCGTGGAGGGGCGTCCAGCGGACTTCGGGCGGAACTCGCCAGAACTCCCGGGCATCGTCGACGCTCTCAACCAGATCGCGGACCTTCCCTTGCCCGAAATCGCTCTCGACTGGACAGAAACCCGCTGGGACAGCTACGCCAATCCTCAGGACTTGGAGCACTTTCGGGGTGACGCGCTGCTCCACGCTGACATCAACATCTTCAACCTGATGGTCGGGGACGCGCTGTGGGTGGTGGACTGGGCGTGGCCTACCCGTGGCGCTGCCTTCATCGAGCCTGCTCTCTTCGCAGTCCAGTTGATCGCCGAAGGCCACACCGCGGACTCGGCCGAGTCGTGGGCGGCCGGATGTGTGTCATGGGTTGATGCCGACCCGGAGGCAATCGATGCCTTCGCTCTGGCAAACCAACGCATGTGGGATGACTTGTCGGGTCGCGCCCCCGACCGGCGGTGGATGAAGACGATGGCCGGGGCCGCGCATGAATGGACGGCTCACAGAGGTCTCGGCTAGCTACCTGGGCGTCCATGCGTTCACCATCGGCCGCCGGATGACGGTTTCCGGCTGACAGTTCGATGTCATGACCGATGACCTGTCACCATCGCGGCGATGACATGTCATCGGGTGCCCGCCGGGAGCCGTGACCCGCCGAATTGATCATGGCCGGGTCGGCTATCGTGGGCCGGGTGGTACGACGTTCGATCCTCATTCAGGACGACGAGGTGACCAAGGACACCGGCTTCGTTCTCATCTGCTCGGGCTATCTGGTCGAGCAGGGCCAGGTCCTGCTCGTGCATCACAACCGGTTCGGCAAGTGGGTACCGCCCGGCGGACACATCGAGCCGGGCGAGACGTTCGCCGAAACCGCCGTCCGCGAGTTCAAGGAAGAGACCGGGCTGCTGGTCGAGGCGCTGTCCGCGCAGCCGGTCATCCACCCGCCCGACGACAACGCCACCCCAGAACCGGTCCCGTTCTATGTGGACACCGAACGCGAGGGCTTCCGCGTCCCGGCGATCGTCCAGTTCTTCTACGTCCGCCGGGTGGGTGACGACCAACTACAGGCCCAGCTCGAAGAGGTCCACGACACCAGGTGGTTCACCCTCGCCGATCTGGACGACCTGCCGACTTTCGAGCAGGTCCGATCCTTGGCCCGGTTCGCGCTGCGCAACTACCCGATCGTGAGCGAACGCGCCTGAGCCGGTGTTGCCCGACCCGCGCGGACACGCGGTCACACGGCCTCGTCTGGCGTACGGCCCTGCGACAGATGAGCTGACAGGACGGGCCGTCGCCGTTCAGTCGTCGAGACTGGCAGGCGCGGCCCGTCCCCCGGGAGGCGGTCAGGCGTTGACGTAGGACGCGAGGTGTTGGGCGGTGAGGGTGGAGCGGGCGGTGACCAGGGCGGCAGGGGTGCCTTCGAAGACGACGCGGCCGCCGTCGTGGCCGGCGCCGGGGCCGATGTCGATGATCCAGTCGGCGTGGGCCATGACGGCCTGGTGGTGTTCGATGACGATGACTGATTTGCCCGCGTCTACGAGTCGGTCTAGGAGGCCGAGGAGTTGTTCGACGTCGGCTAGGTGCAGGCCCGTGGTGGGCTCGTCCAGGATGTAGACGCCGCCCTTGTCTCCCATGTGGGTGGCGAGCTTGAGGCGTTGGCGTTCGCCGCCGGACAGGGTGGTCAGGGGCTGGCCCAGGGTTAGGTAGCCGAGGCCTACGTCGGTGAGGCGCTGGAGGATCTTGTGGGCGGCGGGGGTGCGCGCGTCGCCGGAGCCGAAGAAGTCGGCGGCCTCGGCGACGGGCATCGCCAGGACCTCGCTGATGTCTCGGCCGCCGAAGTGGTAGTCGAGCACTGAGGCCTGGAATCGCTTGCCGTCGCAGACGTCGCAGGTGGTGGCGACGCCCGCCATCATCGCCAGGTCGGTGTAGACGACGCCCGCGCCGTTGCAGTTGGGGCAGGCGCCGTCGGAGTTGGCGCTGAACAGGCCCGGCTTGACGTCGTTGGCCTTCGCGAACGCCTTGCGGATCGGGTCGAGGAGGCCGGTGTAGGTCGCTGGGTTGCTGCGCCGCGAACCGCGGATGGGCGTCTGGTCGACGGAGACGACGCCTTCGCTTGGGGGCACTGAGCCGTGGAGGAGGGAGCTTTTGCCTGATCCGGCGACGCCGGTTACGACGCAGAGGACGCCGAGCGGGACGTCGACGTCCACGTCCTGGAGGTTGTGGGTGTTGGCGCCCCGGATCTCCAGCGTCCCGGTCGGCTTGCGGAGTTCGGTCTTGAGGGCGGCGCGGTCGTCGAGGTGGCGGCCGGTGACGGTGTCGGCGGTGCGGAGGCCGTCGATGGTGCCTTCGTAGCAGATCGCGCCGCCTGCCGTTCCGGCGCCGGGGCCGAGGTCGACGACGTGGTCGGCGATCGCGATCGTCTCCGGCTCGTGCTCCACGACGAGGACCGTGTTGCCCTTGTCCCGTAGGCGTAGGAGCAGGTCGTTCATCCGTTGGATGTCGTGGGGGTGCAGGCCGGTGGTGGGCTCGTCGAAGACGTAGGTGACGTCGGTGAGCGAGGAGCCGAGGTGGCGGATCATCTTGGTGCGCTGCGCCTCGCCGCCCGACAGGGTTCCGGACGGACGGTCCAGCGACAAGTAGCCGAGCCCTATCTCGACGAACGAGTCAACGGTGTGTTGGAGCTTGCCGAGGAGGGGGGCCACCGAGGAGTCTTCGATGCCGCGCACCCAGTCGGCGAGGTCGCTGAGCTGCATCGCGCAGGCGTCGGCGATGCTGATGCCGTTGATCTTCGACGAGCGGGCCAGCTCGGTGAGCCGGGTGCCGTCGCACTCGGGGCAGGTCGTGAACGTGACCGCGCGGTCGACGAACGCCCGGATGTGCGGCTGCATCGCCTCCCGGTCCTTGGACAGCATCGACTTCTGGATCTTGGGGATCAGGCCCTCGTAGGTGAGGTTGACGCCCTCCACCTTGACCTTGGTCGGCTCCTTGTAGAGGAAGTCGTTCATCTCCCTCTTGGTGAACTCGCGGATCGGCTTGTTCGGGTCGACGAAACCCGACTCGGCGTAGACGCGGACCGTCCAGAAGCTGTCGGACTT
Organism: Actinomadura meridiana; assembly: GCF_039537545.1. Classification (NCBI taxonomy): domain Bacteria; kingdom Bacillati; phylum Actinomycetota; class Actinomycetes; order Streptosporangiales; family Thermomonosporaceae; genus Actinomadura; species Actinomadura meridiana. The sequence continues at coordinate 396,779 of NZ_BAABAS010000015.1, read as the reverse complement.
CCAGCCGGGGATGGTGAACGCGCCCTCGGAGAGCGACTTGGAGTCGTCGTAGAGCTGGGTGAGGTCGATGTCGGTGACCGAGCCACGGCCCTCGCAGCGCTGGCACATGCCGCCGACGATGTTGAAGCTGCGGCGCTCCTTGATGGTCCGTCCGGCCCGCTCGATCTTGACCGCGCCCGCGCCGCTGATCGAGGCGACGTTGAAGGAGAAGGCGCGGGACGACCCGATGTGCGGCTGCCCGAGCCTGCTGAACAGGATCCGCAGCATCGCGTTGGCGTCGGTGGCGGTGCCGACCGTGGAGCGCGGGTCGGCGCCCATCCGCTCCTGGTCGACGATGATCGCGGTGGTCAGCCCGTCCAGGACGTCCACCTCGGGACGCGCCTGCGACGGCATGAAGCTCTGCACGAACGCGCTGTACGTCTCGTTGATCATCCGCTGGGACTCGGCGGCGATCGTACCGAACACCAGCGAGCTCTTGCCCGAGCCGGAGACTCCGGTGAACACCGTCAGTCGCCGCTTCGGTATCTCGACGCTGACGTCCTTGAGGTTGTTCACGCGCGCGCCGTGCACGCGGATCACGTCGTGGCTGTCGGCGACGTGCCCCTCGGGCGCGTCCGTCCCCCTGGTCTCGCTCATCGTGTCTCCATCTTTCGCGCGCGACGGAGGCCGCCACCGGGCCCCTGTGGCGGCCTCTCTCGTGGTGCCTGTCTGTGGATCGGTCGGTGAAGTCGGTGAAGTCGGTGAACGGCGGGCGGCTCAGGACCGCTGCTGAATGCGGAGCAGGTTACCCGCGGGATCGCGGAAGGCGCAGTCGCGGACGCCGTAGGGCTGGTCGGTCGGCTCCTGGACGACCTCGGCCCCGCCCGCCTCCAGCTTCGCGAACGTGTCGTCGACGTCGGCGGTGGCCAGGTTGATGCCCGCGTAGGTGCCCTTCGCCATCATCTCGGTGATCGTGCGCCCCTCGTCCTCGGTGATGCCGCAGCCCTCGACGACCGGCGGCTCCAGGACGATGGACGTGCCGGGCTGACCGGCCGGGCCGACCGTGATCCAGCGCATGCCGCCGTAGCCGACGTCGTTGCGGACCTCGAAGCCGAGGGTGTCGCGGTAGAAGGCCAGCGACGCCTCCGGGTCGGAGTGCGGAAGGAAGGTCTGATGAATGCTGATGTCCATGGGTTTCACGCTAGTTGCGGCTCGGTGACCTGCGCTTCTCGATTCCTGACCGGTCTGGTCACGCGCTTGGCCACGCACGGCGGAAGGCCCTGCGTCTCCTGCGCGTACTCGCGGCGGTAGACGCTCGGCGGGACGCCGACCAGCTCGGTGAAGCGGGTGCTGAACGTGCCGAGCGACGAGCAGCCGACCGCGAAGCAGACGTCGGTGACGCTGAGGTCGCCGCGGCGCAGCAGCGCCATCGCGCGCTCGATGCGCCGCGTCATCAGGTAGGAGTACGGTGACTCTCCGTACGCGAGTCGGAACTGGCGGCTGAGGTGCCCGGCGGATATGTTCACGCTCCGGGCGAGCGCCTCCACGTCCAGCGGCTGCGCGTACTCCCGGTCGATCCGGTCGCGGACACGGCGCAGCAGCGCGAGGTCGCGCAGGTGCTGTGCCGGGGCGGTTCTGCTGGCCACGTGCCCAATTGTACGTTGTGCCCCGGTATGCACGGGAGCCCCACGCGGCGGGCGGGGATGTGCGGCGGCGCCGATAGCGGCGGCCGTCCGCATTTCGACGGGACGCCATCGGTCATTGCCCGGATAAGTGCGGCTCCTTTCAGCGCGCCCTTGCGCGCATGGGTGCGCCGCGAGTAATTGATGAACATCCTGGTATACTTCTGGCCCAAGCGATGATGCGGAGTGTACGCGGATGTCCGAAGCTGAATCGGAGCGGCGGTCGAGACGGCGGCAAATGTCGAAAGACGAGCGCCGGGCGGAGATCATCCGGCTGGCCGCCGACCTCTTCGAGAAATTGGGCTACGCCCGCGCCTCCATGGACGACATCGCCGCCGCCGTCGGCATCGGCAAGCCCACTCTGTATCACTATTTTCGGAGCAAGTCCGAGCTCCTGTGGTACATGCACGAGGAACTGATCGACGGCCTGATCGAGTCGCATCGCGCCCGCGTCGAACAGGGAATCGAGCCTGCCGAACTCCTGCGCGGCGTCATCCATGACTTTCTGGAGAACATCGCCACCAGGCGCGGCCAGGTCCGGGTGTTCTTCGAGAACCATCGCGAGCTTCCGGACGCCGATCTCGCCATCGCCACCGAGAAACGCGCCCGCTACGAGTCCATGGTCGAGGACGTCATCCGCGACGGCATCGCCGCCGGGGCGTTCCGCGAGGTCGACAGCAAGCTGTTCAGCCTCGCGATTTTCGGGATGAGCAACTGGGCGTACCAGTGGTACCACTCGGACGGCAAATTCACCGTCGACGAGATCGCCGACGCCTTCTGGGACTACGCCTACCGCGGTCTGCGGCCCTGACACCCGCCAGGGCCGCGGACCGGGCCGGACGTCAGGCGGTGCTCACCGTCCCCGCCTCCCCGGGGCCCGCCTCCTTCGCGTGCGCCTCACCCGCCTCCTTCGCGTGCGCCTCATGCGAAGTCGTCACGGCGGACGGCGCGTCCCGCACGGCCGGTTCCTCGATGTCGTTCCGGTACGTCTCCGGAAGCAGGAGCACCGAGACGACGGTGATGAGGCACACCGCGGCCATGTAGACGGCGATCGACAGCCAGGTTCCCGTCCAGGCGTACAAGGACGTGGCGATGAGCGGTGCCACCGCGCCGCCGATCACCGACGCGACCTGGATGCTCAGCGACATCGCCGAGTAGCGCGTCGCGGTCGGGAACGTCTCGGCGAAGAACGCGCCCTGCGGCCCGTACATCGTGGTGTGCAGCAGCCCCAGCCCGATGATGAACGCGAACGCGATGACGACGGGCGACTCCGTGTTGAGCAGCGGCCAGAACGCGAACGCCCACACCCCGAGCAGCAGCGAACCGGCGATCATCATCGTCCGGCGTCCGATGCGGTCCGACAGCGCGCCCGCGACGGGCAGCATGACGAGCTGGACCGCCGCCCCGACCAGCACGCCGAGCAGGATGCGGCTCTTCGGCATGTCGAGGATGTCGTCGTTGGTGCCGTAGGCGACGGCGAAGGTCATGAACAGGTAGTAGGTCACGTTGATACCGATGTACGCGCCGCCGATCAACACGATCTGCCGCGGATACCGGCTCAGCGCCTCCACCACCGGCGACCGTCCGGCGGCCGTCACCACCGGTTTCTTGATCGGCGCGCCCTTGGCGGTCTGTGGGGCCGTGGCAGCTTGCGCGGTCTTGGCAGTCTGTGGCGGATTCGCGGCCTGTGGGGGCGTCGCGGAGTCCTGGAGGCGTTTGAACGCCTTGGTCTCCTCGATGCGCAACTGGATGTAGATCGTCAGCCCGAGCAGCGCGACGCTCGCGAGGAACGGCAGCCGCCAGCCCCAGGCGTCGAAGGAGTCGGACGTGGTGACCAGGTCCGTGATCAGGAACGCGAGGTTGCCCACCAGGATGCCCGCGGGCCCGCCCGCCAGCGCGAAGCTGGAGAAGAAGCCGCGCCGGTGGGACGGCGCGTTCTCCAGCGCCAGCAGGATCACCCCGCCGGTCTGGCCGCCGAGCGCGACGCCCTGGATGAGCCGCAGCAGCACCAGCAGCAGCGGGGCCGCCGGGCCGATGTCGTCGTAGGTGGGCAGGGCGCCGATGAGCGTGGTGCCGAGGCCCATCGTCAGCAGCACCATGACGAGGGACCGCTTGCGGCCGTGCACGTCGCCGAGATGGCCGAAGATCACCGCGCCGACCGGTCGGGCGAGGAACCCGACCGCGAACGTGGAGAAGGACAGCAGCGCCCCGGCGAGGGGGCTCTGCCCCGGAAAGAACAGGTCGGGGAAGACCAGCGCGGCGGCGGTACCGTAAATGAAGAAGTCGTAGTTCTCGATGCTCGACGCCGCCAGCGCCGCGGCGGCGATCTTCAGCGTGCCCCTCTTCGGCACGTCCTTCGCGGGTGTCATTCCGGAGGTCATCCGCGTTTCCCTTCCAACGAACGGGGCGGAGCGGCTCAGATGTGCGCTGACACCCCCGGGACAGCGCATTGCGGATCGTCCGCGACGGCGTTGAAAGCGGCGATCCCTATTTCAGCTCGAATGGATTCGACAGATCGTCCGACCCGGCGACGGCCGTGCGGCAGCCGGCTGGACGCGCGGGCCAGCGGTCGCCTTATGGGCGGTCCGTCGGGCCAATCTCCAGTTCTCCCGACCGACCGGTCGGGCGTATGATTACGATTGCAGGGGGGAGAGACCTTGTCAAGGCTTGACCTCGCGATCTGCCGCAGTTTCGGTATTGTCGTCCGGCACGCCCGCCTCCCCCGTCCAAGATCTCGATACCCGGAAATTGGTGATCCCGTGAAGTTCGGCATCTACACGCTTTTGACGGCCGAGAGCATCCGCCCGGACGTATTGGCCCGCGCGGCGGAGGAGCGCGGCTTCGACGCCCTGTTCATCGCCGAGCACTCGCACATTCCGGTCGAGCGCGAGACCCTCTGGCAGGGCAGCGCCGAACTGCCCGACGCCTACTACCGGACCCTGGCCCCGTTCACGGCGCTCGCGGTGGCGGCGACGGCGTCGTCCGACCTGCTGCTGGGCACCGCGATCACGCTGCTCCCCCAGCGGGACACGATCCACACCGCCAAGGAGGTCGCCACCCTGGACGTGCTGTCCGGCGGACGCGCCGTCCTCGGCGTCGGGGTCGGCTGGAACCGGGAGGAGATGCGCAACCACGGCGTCGACCCCCGCACCCGGGGCAGGCGGATGGACGAGCAGCTCGCCGCGCTGAAGGAGATCTGGACGCGGGACGGCGCCGAGTTCCACGGCGACCACGTCGACTTCGACCCGATCCACCTGTGGCCGAAGCCGGTGCGGCGCCCGCATCCGCCGATCTACGTGGGTGGCGAGAGCCCGGCGGCGATCGACCGGCTCGTCCGGCTCGGGGACGGTTGGCTGCCCCGCGCGGCGACCCCGCCGGACGAGATCCGCCGGATCGCCGCCGAGCTCGCCGAGCGGGGGCGGCCGAACGTCCCGATCACGCTCTGCGGCCTGGAACCCGACGCCCACGCCGTCGAGAACCTGGCCGCCGCCGGTGTGGAGCGCATCTGCCTCGGGCTCCCCACCACGGGCGAGGCCGACGCGCTCCACGCCCTGGACGGCCTCGCGGCCTTCACCAATGGCCTGCGCTAGCACGAGGTCAGGGCGCCGCACCGGTCGTACGACGAGCGGACGGACGCCCATCCGCGCCGGGCCGCGCCCGCTCCACGTCACTGGGGCGCGTCCCCTCGGCGTCATCGGGGCGCGTCCCCTCGGCGTCGCCGGGTCGCGTCCGCTCGACGTCATCGGGGCGCGTCCGCTCGACGGCCCGGGCCACGGCGAGGACGAGTGCCTCGGCGTGGCGGGGGCCGACGATCTGGAGGCCGATCGGTAGTCCGGCGGCGGTGAAGCCGATCGGCACGGTGATCGCGGGCTGGTGGGTCATGTTGAACGGGTAGGTGAACGGCGTCCACTCGGGCCAGTCGGTCAGGCCGCTGCCGGGCGGCACGTCGTGCCCGGCCTCGAACGCGGGGATCGGCACCGTCGGGGTGATCAGCACGTCGTGGCGGGTGTGGAACTCGCCCATCCGGACGCCGAGCGCGAGCCGTTCCGCCTCCGCCGCCAGGTAGTCGCCCGCCGAGTAGGTGAGGCCCCGTTCGATCACGGCGCGCAGCCCGGGATCCACGTCGTCGGCGCGGGCGTCGAACACGTCCAGCCAGCGGGCCGCGCCCGCGCACCACAGCACGTCGAACGCGGGCAGCGGGTCGGGGAACCCGGGGTCGGCCTGCTCGACGCGCATCCCGGCGTCCTGGAGCGCCCGCGCGGCGGACGCCACGGCGGCGGCGATCTCCGGATCGACCCGGACATACCCGAAGTCGGCGGAGAACGCGGCGGTCACGCCGCGCACGTCCCGGTCGATGGCCGCGCTGTAAGGGCCGTCGTGGTGCCCGAGGTCGTAGGGGTCGCGGTGGTCGGGCATCGCCAGGGCGTCCAGGAGGAGCGCGACGTCGTCCACCGTGCGGGCCATCGGCCCGGCGTGCGCCAGGACCGCGAGCGAGCTGAGCGGGTACTGCGGGACGCGGCCGTGCGTCGGCTTGAACCCGACGACGCCGCAGAACGCCGCCGGGATCCGGATCGAGCCGCCGCCGTCCGTGCCGACCGACAGGGGCCCCATGCCGGTGGCGATGGCCGCCGCGCTGCCGCCGCTGGAGCCGCCCGAGGTGCGGGACGTGTCCCACGGGTTGCGCGTGATCCCGGTCAGCGGGTTGTCGCAGACGCCCTTCCAGCCCATCTCGGGGGTGGTGGTCTTGCCGAGCAGCACCAGGCCGCCCTCCCGGAGCCGGGCGGCGACCGGGCTGTCGACGTCCCACGGCTGGTCGGGGTCGATGCGCCGCGAGCCGCGCAGCGTCGGCCAGCCACGGGTGAGGAACAGGTCCTTGATCGACATCGGCACGCCGTCGAGCGGGCCCAGCGGGGACCCGTCGCGCCAGCGCCGCTCGGCGGCGCGGGCGCTCGCCAGCGCCCGCTCCGGATCGACGAGTACGTAGGCGTTGCAGTCGGCGTCGCGGTCCCGGATCACCGCCAGGGCCGCGTTCGCCGCCTCCACCGGAGAGAGCGTCCCGGCGGCATAGGCGGAAACGAGTTCGCCCGCCGTGGGCGCATAGGTCAGATCGCCGACCATCCGTCCTCCAGAGAATTCGAGTGAGGATATGTGTTTCGCCGATAAGACGGCGGCAGAATTCGCCGGTCATGGCCGTCGTGCCGTTGGGACGGGCATCTATGCAGCTCACACCGGGTCGGACACTCTCGACCGACCGGTCGGGCGACTCCAGTTAACCTCGCCTTCGGGAAGCCGTCAACCCCCTCTTCCCGGGGATTGACATTTCCTGCCGAACCGTAGTTCCATCCGAAACCAGCGAGCGACGGAGCCAATCCCGTGACGGCCCGCAAAACGGCGATCTTGAAATGCGAGGAGCGGTTCGTGGCCATTGATTCCAGGATTCCGGTCGGGGAGCCGCCGCCTCCCGGCACGCTGCCGAGCCGCATGTTCGCGCAGGTCGTCCGGCCGGACCGGTTCGGCGACCCGATGGACGCCCTCCAGATCGAGGAGGTCCCGGTCCCCGAGCCGGGCCCCGGCGAGGTGCTCGTCGCGGTGATGGCGGCCGGGATCAACTTCAACAACGTCTGGGCGGCACGCGGGGTCCCGATCGACGTGATCGCCGAACGCCGCCGCAAGGGCGAGCCGTGGGACTTCCACGTGGGCGGCAGCGACGCGTCCGGCGTCGTCCACGCGGTCGGCGACGGCGTCCGGACGGTCGCGGTCGGCGACCGCGTCGTCGTCCACCCCGGCCACTGGGACCCGGACGATCCCCAGGTCAAGTGCGGTTCGGCGCGATCGGCTACCTGGACCGCAACGACTTCTCGCACTGGGGCGTCCCACCGCACTGGGACGACGCCGCCGGATACGGCGCGTGGATGAAGGAGGCCCGCCGGTTCCGCAAGGCGCTCGCCGAGATCGGCGGAGGCCGCGCCCCACGGATCGTGTTCGAGCATCCCGGCGAGGCGACGATCCCGACCAGCGTGTTCGTCTGCGCGCCCGGCGGGATGGTGGTGATCTGCGCGGGCACGTCCGGCTACTCGGCCATGGTCGACCTCCGCTACCAGTGGGTCATGCAGAAGCGGTTGCAGGGCTCGCACGGGACGAACGACGAGCAGGCCCGCGCGTACAACGACCTCGTCCGGGCGAAGCGGATCGACCCGGCGCTGGGCGAGGTCGTCCCCTTCCACGAGATCGGCCGCGCCCACCACGACATGGCGAACGGGATCGAGGTGTTCGGCAACCGGGTCGCGCTCGTCGGCGCGGCGGACGCCGACCAGGGCGCCTCCCCCTGACCGGCCGGTGACACGGGCCGGTGACACGGGCCGTTGACATGGGCCGTTGACATGGGCCGTTGACATGGGCTCGCACAGATGCGAGAGTCGAAACCGACCGACTAGTCGGTCGAATGAAGGGATGACGGCGTATGGACTTCAGCATCCCGCCCGAACTCGACATGTTCGTCGACTCGGTGCGCCGATTCCGGGAGCGGGAACTGATGCCCCTTGAGGCGCGGTTCCTCGCCGAGGGCAAGCTCTCCCCCGCCGAACGCCGCGACCTCCAGGAGCGCGCCAGGGACCACGGGCTGTGGGCGTTGGACGTCCCGGAGGAGTACGGCGGCCAGGGCATGGGCACCCTCGCGTCCTGCCTGGTCGCGGAGGAGTTGTACAAGCATCCGGCCATGTTCGAGTTCGGCGGCAGCCCCGAACCGGTCCTCTACCAGGGCGACGACGAGCAGAAGAAGAAGTACCTGTATCCGGTGATCGCCGGGGAGCGGCGCAGCTGCTACGCCTTCACCGAGCCCGGCACCGGCTCCGACTTCGCCCGCATCAGCACGACCGCCGTGCGGAACGGCGACGACTGGGTCATCAACGGGACGAAGATCTTCATCTCCGAGGTGGACCGCGCCGACTTCTGCATCCTGTTCGCCAGCACCGACCCGTCCGCCGGTGGGCGCGGCATCACCTGTTTCCTGGTGGACATGGGGACGCCCGGATTCGACGCGTCCAAGCCGATCCCCACCATGGGCGACGACTGGGAGCCGTACGAGCTGTCGTTCACCGACTGCGTCGTCCCGGACTCGGCGCGGCTCGGCGCGGTCGGCGGCGGCTGGCGGCTCGCGTCCGAGCAGCTGACGCACGGCCGCCTCAAGATCGCCGCGTTCCAGCTCGGCATCGCGCAGCGGTGTCTCGACATGGCCGTCGAGTGGGCGAAACAGCGCGTGACCTGGGGCAAGCCCATCGCGACCCGGCAGGCCGTGCAGTGGATGCTGGCCGACTCCGTGGTCGAACTCGACGCCGCCCGCTTCCTGGTCTACCGGGCGGCGTGGATGGCGGACGAGGGCAAGACGATCCGCAACGAGGCGTTCATGGCCAAGCTGTACGCGACCGAGATGGCCCAGCGCGTCACCGACCGCTGCCTCCAGATCTTCGGCGGCCTCGGCTACAGCAAGGAACTGCCGATCCAGAGCTTCTACCGGCAGGTGCGGGTCTGGCGGATCGGGCACGGCTCGTCGGAGATCCACCGCTGGATGATCGCGCGGAACCTGCTCGGCCTGTCCTCGCGTGACTGAGCAGCGGGAGCCGTCGTGGACCTGATCGGGAACCGCACCCTCGCCGACCTGCTGGTCGAACGGACCGACCGGCACCCCGACCGCGCCTGCCTTGTCATCGAAGACCGGTCGGGCGCCGTCACCGAATACACCTACCGGGAGACGCTCGACGCCGTCCGCCGCGTCGCGGGCGGGTTCGAGGCCGTGGGGATCGGACGCGGCGACGCGGTCGTGATCCAGCTGCGCAACTGCGCGGAGTTCGTGTTCGCGTGGTTCGGGCTGGCGTGGCTCGGCGCGGTGATGGTGCCGTCCAACGTCGCGTGCTCGGCCGCCGAACTGGCGTATCTGATCGAGCGGTCGGAGGCGGTGGGCGTCCTCACCGAACCCGACTACCTCCCGATGTTCGCCGACGTCCTGGCCGACCTGCCGAAGGTCGAGCACCGGATCGTGGCGCGCGGCGACGCCGTGGACGGGTTCGTGCCGTTCGCGGACGTGGCGTCCGCCCCGCCCGCCGTGCGCGCGGACGTCGGCTCCGAGGACGTCGTGGAGATGCTGTTCACCTCCGGCACCACCGCCCGTCCCAAGGCCGTCATGATCACACACGCGAACTGCCTGTGGGGCGGGGAGCGCGTCGCACGCGGCGCCGCGCTGCACGGCGGCGACCGGCTGCTGACCGCGCTGCCGCTCTTCCACATCAACGCGCAGGAGATCACGGTGCTGGCCGCGCTGACGGTCGGCGGCACGGCCGTCCTGCTGGAGGACTACCACGCCAGCGGGTTCTGGTCGCGGGTGCGGCACCATGGCGCGACGTCGGTGAGCCTGGTCGCCATGCAGGTGCGGACCATGTTGGCGCAGCCGCCGTCGCCGGACGACGCCGCGCACCGCGTCCACCGCGCCATCTACGCGATCAACGTCACCGACCGGGAGAAGGACGAGTTCGAGCGCCGTTTCGGCGTCGAGCTGATCAACGGCTACGGGCTGTCGGAGGGCGGCACGGTCGTCACGATGTCCCCGGTGTTCGGGGACCGCCGCTGGCCGTCCATCGGCCTGCCCAACTTCGACCGCCGAATCCGGATCGTGGACGCGGACGGCCGCGACGTCCCGGCGGGCACGGTCGGCGAGATCCTCGTGTCCGGGGTGCCCGGCCGGACGCTGATGAAGGGCTACTTCAAGGACCCGGAGGCCACGGCCGCGACCGTCCGGGACGGCTGGCTGTACACGGGCGACAACGGCTACCTCGACGAACAGGGCTACGTGTACTTCTTCGACCGCAAGAAGGACGTCATCAAACGCGCGGGCGAGAACGTGTCCGCGAGCGAGGTCGAGTTCGCGCTACTGGAACACCCGGCGGTCGCGGAGGCGGCCGTCGTCGCCGGACCCGACCCCGTGCGGGACGAAGAGGTCGTGGCGTTCGTCGTCGCGCGCCCACCGAACCCGCCGCCGACCACCGACGAGATCGCCGCGCACTGCCGGGCCCGTCTCGCGACCTTCAAGGTGCCGACGCGCATCCACATCGTGCCCGAACTGCCGAAGACCTCGATCGGCAAGGTCGAGAAGAAGCTGCTGAGGCGGCGGACGGTCTCGGGAGGTGACCGATGAACACGCTGGACGAGATATGCGAGCGCATCCGCGAACACATCGGAAAGGTCATCCGAGACGACCTCGGCATCATCACCGCACGCGATTTCCAACGTTTCGCAGTCGCCGCAGGCGAAACCCCCGGCGACGTCGCGCCCCCGCTGTTTCTGAGCAGCGTGCTCGGCTGGAACGCGGGCCCAACATCCGACGAGTTGACCCCCGACGGCACCGGCGACGAGAAGGCCGGACTCCCACTGGACGGGCTCCGCCTGATGGGCGCCGGTCAGGATCTCGACTTCCACCACCCGCTCCAGGACGGGACGCGCGTCGTCCGCGAAACATCGGTCGAGAACGTGACCCTGAAACAAGGCGGCCAAGGCCCCTTCCTGATCATCACCATGCTGCGGGCGTTCTCCGACGACTCGGGCACTCCCCTGGTGACCTGCCACGACACCCTCATCGCGCGTCCGGAGGCCGCCCAATGACCCCCGAATCGTTCGAGGACGTCGAGGTCGGGATGGCGCTCGACCCGGTGACGGTCCGTCCGACCACGATCCAGCTGTTCCGGTTCAGCGCGGCGACATGGAACGCGCACCGCATCCACTACGACGCCGGATACGCGGCGACGGAGGGGTATCCGGACGTTCTCGTCCAGTCCCATCTGCACGGCTGTTTCCTGTTGCGGACCGCGCTCGACTGGGCGGGCCCGCGCGCGAGGCTGCGCCGGTTCGGCTGGCGCAACCGTGGCATCGCCGTCCCCGGGGACACGCTGACCTGCACCGGCGTGGTGACGGCCTGCCGGGTGGACGGCTCCGGCGCCGGGCTCGTCGAGTGCGCGCTGGAGGAACGCAAGGCCGACGGGACGTTGTGCGCCCCCGGCACCGCCGTCCTGGAACTCCCGCGACGGTCGCCGGGCGACGGAGAGGAAGTCCGACCATGACCACAACGGCACGGCGGCTGTATCGGACGATGGCGCGGATCCGGCAGTTCGAGGTGGCCGCCGCGAAGCTGATGGCGTCCGGACGGCTGCCCGGAACGCTGCACGTCTCGATCGGCCAGGAGGCGGTCGCGGCCGGGGTCTGCGACGTCCTGCGCCGCGACGACCTGATCACCACCACCCATCGGGGCCACGGGCACTGCCTGGCCAAGGGCGGCGAGCCGAGGGCGATGATGGCGGAGCTGCTCGGCCGCTCGACCGGCTACTGCGGCGGCCGGTCCGGCTCGATGCACATCGCGGACCCGGCGGCGGGCATCCTCGGCGCGAACGCGATCGTCGGTGCGGGCATCCCGATCGCGCTCGGCGGCGCGTTCGCCGCCGCCCGGAAGGGACGCGGCGGCGTCGCGGTCGCGTTCTTCGGGGAGGGCGCGGTCGCCCAGGGCGTGTTTCACGAGTCGCTGAACCTGGCGGCGCTGTGGAAGCTGCCCATCGTGTTCGTGTGCGAGAACAACCAGTACGTGGAGCTGACCCCGGTCTCCGTGCACCTGGCCGCGAAACACGTGGCCGACCACGCCGCGCCCTACGGCATTCCCGGTTCCCAGGTGGACGGCAACGACGCGCATGCCGTCCGCGACGCCGCCGACGAGGCGGTGGCGCGTGCGCGCGAGGGCGGCGGCCCGGCCCTGCTGGAATGCCTGACCTACCGCTGGCACGGCCATTTCGAAGGCGACCCGCAGAAGTACCGCGACGCCGCCGAGGTCGCCGAATGGAAGGCGGGCGACCCGTTGAACCGCCTGGCCGCGTCCCTCCCCGGCGAAACAGAGGCCATCGACGACGAAGCACGACGAGAGATGGCGGACGCCGTCACCGCCGCCGAAGCCGACCCTCTCGCCGCGCCCGACTCCGTCACCGCCCACGTCTACCGCCTGCCGGGAGGAGCGCTCCGATGACGACCGTGAAGTACTGGCAGGCGGTCAACTCCGCGCTGCACGAGGAACTGGAACGGGACGAGACCGTCCACCTGTTCGGCGAGGACGTGGGCGCGCCCGGCGGCCCGTTCGCGGCCACGCGCGGGCTCCGCGACCGGTTCGGTGAGGAGCGGGTCCGCGACACCCCGATCAGCGAGTCGACGTTCACCGGCCTGGCGGTCGGCGCGGCGATGGCGGGGCTGCGTCCGGTCGCGGAGGTCATGTACTTCGACTTCATCACCCTCGCGATGGACCAGCTCGTCAACCAGGCCGCCAAGATGTCGTACATGTCGGACGGCGCGTTCGCGGTGCCGCTGACGATCCGAACCCTCTGCGGCGGCCATCGCGGCTCGGGCCCGCAACATTCCCAAAGCCTGGAGGGGTGGCTGGCCGCCGTCCCCGGCCTGAAGGTCGTCTGGGGCGGCACTCCCGCCGACGCCAAGGGCCTGCTCAAGGCCGCGATCCGCGCCGACGACCCGGTGATCGTCATCGAGAGCCTGAGCCTGTGGACGCGACGCGGCGAGGTCCCAGACGGCCAAGACCATGTGGTGCCGATCGGCGCCGGGATGATCCGCCGTCCCGGCTCCGACCTGACGCTGGTGTGCTGGGGCGACACCGTCCCACTCGCCCTGGAGGCGGCCGAGGCACTCGCGGGAAACGGCGTCGACACCGAGGTACTGGACCTACGCACCCTGAGCCCACTGGACGAGGCGCTGATCCTGCGGTCACTGCACAAAACAGGGCGACTCGTCGTCGTCCAGGACGCGCAGGGCCCGTGCAGCGTCGGCTCGGAGGTCATCCGGATCGCCGCCACCGAGGGTTTCTCCGACCTGCGCGCCCCGGCCGCCCAAGTCCGCCCGCCGTTCGCGCCGGTGCCGTTCGCGCCGGACCTGGAGGCCGCCTACTACCCGGGGGTCGAGGACGTCGTGTCCGCGGCCCTGAACACGATGGAGAGGACGAGGGCTTGACGGACGTCGTGGTGCCGAAGTGGGGCGCGACCATGGACGAGGCGACGATCGTCCAGTGGCTGAAGAACGTCGGCGACCGGATCGCCGAGGACGAGCCCATCGCCGAAATGGAGACCGACAAGGCGACCGCCGAGATCGTCAGCCCCGCCGCCGGCACGGTCGTCGAACTCCTGGTGCCCCAGGACGCCGATGTCGTCGTAGGCCAGGTCATCGCCAGAATCGAGGAGGGGACACCATGACGCTGGCCGAACACGTCGCCGAGTTCACCTCGACACTCGACCCGTCCACCATCCCGCCCGAGGTCATCGAGAAGGCGAAGGTCACCCTCCTGCACGACCTCGGCGTCGGCCTGGCCGGGCACCGCCTAGCCGAAACCGGCTACGCCTTCGCCAAGGAAAACGGCGCGTGCGACCCGCGAAACGGTGCCCGACTCCCCATAGACGGCACACCCGTCACCGTCGAGTCATGCGCCCTCGCAACCGGCGCCCTGATCCACGCGCGTACCCAGGACGACACCCAGACAGCGATCTCAGTCCATCTAGGCTCGACGACCCTCCCCGCACTACTCGCCCTAGCCGACCGCGCCAACGCACCCGGCCGCGACCTACTGGTCGCGATGATCGCGGGCTACGAAGCGGCGTCCGCCATCGCGGAAGGCAACTCAAGCCCATCAACCACTCGCGGCTTCCGAGCGACCAGCATCTACGGCCCCCTCGCAGCAGCCGCCGCGTCCGCCCGCCTCCTCAACCTCACCACCGCACAAACCGTCTCCGCCCTCGGCCTCGCAGCCGCCTTCGGCGGCGGCACGAACCAGACCTGGCTGGCGGGCACCCAGGAATGGCGCTACCAGGTAGGAGCCGCAAGCCGAAACGGCATGGTCGCGGCACTCCTGGCCGCACGCGGCGTAACCGGCGCCCCGGACGCCCTGGACGGTGCCGCCGGACACCTACAAGCCTTCGCCGGGACCACAGAAACAACGACAGAACTCGGCGACGAGTGGCGGATCCTCCGCGTCACCTACAAGCCGTACCCGATCTGCGCGATCAACCAGGTCCCGGTAACGGTCCTGACCGCCTTGGCCCGCGAACACGACTTCAAAGCCGACGACGCCGTATCACTCACCGTCGAACTGAACCCGGACGACGCGTCCTACCCCGGCATCGACACCCACGGCCCGTTCCGCGACGTGGGCGGCACGCTGATGAGCCTGCCGTACTGCCTCGCGGTCGCACTCCGCGACGGCGGCATCCAGCTAACGGACCTGTACGGTTTCGACGACCCCACCCTGATGGACCTGACCCGCCGCATCACGGTCACCGCCGCCGCCGACGTCCCCCAGGGCGGCTGCCGGATCACCGTCCACACCCGCGAAGGCACGCACACCAGCGGGTACGCCCCCGACGAGACCACGTTCAACTGGGACAGAACCGAAACCGCCGACCGACTCCGCGCCCTGACACCGGAAACACCCCTATCCCCAACCCGCCTGGACGAGTTCATCACGACCGCGCTCAACCTGGACCACCACCCCGTACGCGAACTGATCGACGCGACGATCGTCGACCCGAAGGAGTGATCAACAGATGCGAGCCACCCTCATCTACGGCCGGGGCGACGTCCGGGTCGAGGAGGTGCCCGACCCCGTGCTGGTGGAGCCGGGGGACGCGATCGTCCGGGTGACCCGCGCCTGCGTCTGCGGCAGCGACCTGCACCGCTACCGAGGTATGGAGCCCACCACGGAGGGCCTGCGCATCGGCCACGAGTTCATGGGTGTCATCGAGGACACCGGCGCCGACGTGCGCTCGGTGAAACGCGGCGACGTCGTCCTGGTCCCATTCCTGTGGTGCGACAACACCTGCGACTTCTGCCGGGACGGCCTGCACGGCTCCTGCCGCAACGGCGGCCGCTGGGCCATGAACGGCCTGGACGGCGGACAGGGCGAGGCGGCCCGAGTCCCCCAGGCAGACGGCACGCTCGTCAAGGTGCCGGTCGGGGCGGACGATCCGCTGGTCCCCTCGATCATGGCGCTGTCCGACGTGCTGCCCACCGGCCACCACGCCGCGATCACCGCGAACGTCGGCAAGGGCTCGACCGTCGCCGTCATCGGTGACGGCGCCGTCGGCCTGAGCGCCGTCCTGTCGGCCGCCCGCCTGGGCGCCGAACGAATCATCCTGCTCGGCCGCCACCAGGCCCGCACCGACCTGGGCCGCCGCTTCGGCGCGACCGACGTGATCCCAGAACGCGGCGAAGAAGCGACAGCCGCCGTCCGTGACCTGACCAACGGCGACGGCGCCCCCTACGTCCTGGAATGCGTCGGCAACGCCCCCGCGTTCGAGACGGCCCTGACCATCGTCCGCGACGGCGGCACGATCAGCCGAGTCGGCGTCCCCCAATACGCCGAGGCACGCCTGGACTTCGACGTCTTCATGCGCAACATCACCATCACAGGCGGCGTCGCCCCGGCCCGGCGCTACATCCCAGAACTACTCGCGGAGGTCCTGGACGGCACGATCACACCAGGCGACATGTTCGACCTGACCGTCGACCTCAACGACGTGGCCGAGGGATTCCGTGCGATGAACGACCGCGAGGCCCTCAAGGCGCTAGTCCGCCCCTGACCGTCTACTCCGATGAGTTTGGCCGCCGGACCAGGTCTGCCCTGGCATGACCACTATCAAGGCCAACGGCATCGCCTTGGGCATCGAGTCGTTCGGTGACAAGGACGCGCCACTCGTCCTACTCGCGGGCGGCACGACAATGCTCTCCTGGCCCGACGCACTCTGCGAACGCCTGGCCGCTGGCGGACGCCGCGTGGTGCGCTACGACCTGCGCGACAGCGGAGAATCAACGACAACAAACCCGGAGGCACCCACCTACACCCTCCGCGACCTGGCCGCCGACGCGGCAGCCCTAGCTGACGCGCTCGGCGGGAAGCCAGCGCACCTGGCGGGCATCGGCGTCGGCGGAATGGTCGCCCAAGTGGCCGCTCTCGACCACCCGGCCGCGTTCTCGGCACTCACCCTGGTCGGCACCCGCGCCGTCGCCCCCGGCCCGCCCGACGACGACCTCCCCGACCACGACCAGGCGACAATGGGCCAACTGTTCACACGCCCAATGCCCGACTGGACGGACCGCGAGGCCGTCGCGGAGTTCGCCGCCACCGGCGCCGAGACCCTCGGCAACGACCCCGTCCCAGCGCACACGATCGCCGCACGCATCTGGGACCGCACACCCAGCACCGCACCCCCGATCCAGATGGCCAACCAGCTGGGCATGGTGTTCTCCAAACTCAACTGCGAACCACGCTGGCGCGAGCGCCTCCCCGAGATCAACATCCCCACACTCGTCGTCCACGGCCGCAACGACCCCTTCTTCCCCGTTGGCAACGCCAAGGCGATAGCCCGCGAAATCCCAAGGGCACGCCTACTCGTCCTCGACGCCGCCGCCTCTGCCATCCCCGAAGCAGCGCTCGACGAAATAACCGAGGCAATGCTCACGCTCGGATAAAAGATCACACCCCACAACCAACGTCCGGCCTTGCACAGGACGAGGGTCGGTGCTCGCGAACGCGATCAGACCCAAGGTTCAGCGAACTCGCGGATCCTGAGTGCGCCCGATAGGAGACCTGCCAGCGTCAGACTACCGTGCGACAACTTCACTGGAGAGCGCGGATTTCAATCGCTGGCGCGCAAGTTTGATTTCCGGAACGTCAGCCCAACGACCTGACTCCCGCAGGACGGTAACCACCTTCCGGTCAACCCATCCGGACGTGATCAAGGGTGCCACATAGGCCAGGGCTTTCATTAGCTCTGCTGCGAGGTCGAGCTCATGGGCGGCCAGTGCAACGCCTGCGGCGTTCGCAAGGTCATTGGCTTGGTATTGCGTCGCGGGCAGGGGTTCCGTGATGCGAACGGCATCTTCGAATGAAGTAAAGGCTTGCTGGTTCTCACCTACGTTGTGGAGCACGAGCCCGGACACGCCGTGTACCCAGGCAGAGTCCAAGGGTGGCAGGCTCGTGTGACCTCTGGCCTGATCAATGAGCTTTCGCGATCGAGACTTGGAGTACCCCGCCCAGCTACTCCGCCCAAGAGCCCACCCCAGATAAGCCTCCAATGGAGCGCGGGTGCCATCACTCACCTCGGGAAGCCGCAGCCCCTTCTCCGCATGAGAAGCCGCCCGGTCGGGCTTGTTCTCTTGTAGATACAAGTCGCTCAAAAGAGCGTGCGCGGCAGCCTCCCGCTGAGTGTCTGACACACCAGATGCGAGTTCGAGCGCGTTTCCAGCGAGGTTGCGCGCCACATCAGGGCGCCCCGCATCGTAGAGAACCCATGCGGCCTGACGCGAGAACTCCGACGCCGACGTTCGTAGCTCTTTTCCGCCCGTGGGTAGTGCCGCACTGATCCCTTTGAACTGAGTCAGAACCTTGGAGGCGATGGGCCCGCCTCCAAGCTCGTCCCTCATGTCACTCGCCCGCCGCGCAAGAGAGAACACGTAATCGGCCTCGGCATACGGACTGTTGCCACCGCCGGGAATCGCCATCACTCCCGCAGCCTTTCCGGCAATTGCTCCACCGGCGAACTTGACGACCTTCTCATGGAATTCGCGACGTTTCACCGGATGCCTCCCTTTGGGCCTTAAGACCACCTCCCAGCCTACGCGATCTAGTCGTTCCCTAACACTGCCTATTCCGGGGTCACGGCGTCCCTTCACCACGTGCTGGACCCAGCCGCGGGTCACCCCCAACCTGTCGGCGAGTCCGACCTGCGTCCAGCCATGCCGATCCATGATCGCTTGTAGGGCTTCGCTCAGGTCGTTCGTCTCCATGCGCGCATCGTAGAACGCCGACCTCACCAGCGCTCAGCTTCGCGGGCCACAGTCCGTAGCCCGCGCATGGCGATCTTCGGTCATCGGCCAGATACTCCCGGTAGTTGTTCGAGGGAATCGCATAGATCTCCACGGAGGCGCAAGGGAGCAACAATCGTGAGCGACATGCACAAGGGGGAACTGGACACGCCGAAAACGTCTGCCGTTCTGCTCAGTTGCTTTCCACAGTCGGTTCGCCAGGCGCGCGCGATCGCACGCGGTCAATTCGCAAAGTATTCGGAGCGCGTTACCTACACTGTCGAACAATGCGTAAGCGAGCTGGTGACGAACTCCATCGTCCATTCTGACTCGCAGTTCAAGAGCGGCTTCGTGTCACTCTACCTACAGGAGTATCACGACCGAATACGGGTCAGCGTGTTCGACGGTGGCTCAACGGAAAAGGCGCCGGAGATCGCGGCTTACGACGAGTTCGCGACGAGCGGGCGTGGACTGGTCCTCGTCGAGTCACTCGCAGACGCCTGGGGCACCAGTTGTGACGGTCGCGGTCGGCAGGTCTGGTTCGAGGTCAACACGAGCTGATCCAGGACGCGACGTCCATTCCGGATAGCCCCCTAGACGGAATGGGCGCCGCGGGGGGAGGAGGTTGCGCGGCGGGGACCAGGGGTGGGCCCCGCCGCGCGACCTCCGCTAGTCGCTCGGTATCACTAGTTTCCAGCGTGGAGAGCGCTGGGTTGATCAAAGGGGTCGAGAGTGGGGAAACACAAGAAGGAAGTGGACTGCACCGGGTGTAGCGGCAAAGGTGGTAAGTGGGAGTCGGACGATGGCAACAGGGTCTGGCGGCCATGTGCTCTGTGCAACGGGACGGGGAAGCAGTGAACGTCCGTGAGGTGATCGCGTCCGTTCCTCGGGAGCCCTTCATTCCGTCGGAGATCTTCGTGCGTGATGAAGCGGGCTGGTTGGTGCCGCTGCGGCGCGATGACGACCCGGAACGGTGGCGTGAGCTGGTGGCGGCGGACGGCCCCGTGGTGACTCGGGTGGCGCCTGACCCCGCGTTGTCCGGCGAGATGTGCGACCCGGAGACGGGGAAGGGGATGGTCTCGACTAGTTCGAGCAGCGCTCCGTTCATCATGGCTCGACTGATCGAGGCCATGGAGCTGGAGCAAGGTATGCGGGTCCTGGAGATCGGGACGGGCACCGGGTACAACGCCGCCGTCCTGGCCCGGCTGACCGGGGCGGAGAACGTGGTCAGTATTGAGATGGATCCGGTGGTGGCGGCGTCGGCGCGGGAGGCGCTGGAGACTGCGGGGCTCGCGGTGACGGTGGTCACTGGGGATGGTGAAACGGGTCATCCGTCGAGGGCGCCCTATGACCGCGTGATCGCGACGGCGTCGGCTCACACGGTGCCTTATGAGTGGGTTCGGCAGGTTCGGACGGGTGGGCTGATCGTTGTTCCGCTGGCCGCGACGGTCCATCCCGACTGGCCCCTCGCGGTGCTGAAGGTGAAAGACGACGGGACCGCGGACGGCCGGTGTGCGGGGCCTTCGCCCTTCATGCCGTTGCGGGCGCAGGGTGTGAGTGCGTCGAGCGTCCAGGATGCGGAAAGGCGCTGGGAGGCGGCGGGACGGCCCGAGGCCACTCGGGTTGGCGTGACCGTGGAACCGCAGGGGCAGCGGGTCTGGCTGGACTCTCCGGACATCGCCTGGTGATGTTCAGCGTCCCTTGGTGAGGGCGCCCCGGTGGTGGGCGCGAGCTCATCCATCCTCAGGGTGCGCCTGGCCGACGCTGTCGGCGGCGTCGGATGGCTGGAGAGCCGCGGCGATGGCGGGCATGTCCTGGTACTCGCGCCAACGCGCGATCTTCCCGTCGCGGACGCGAAGGACACCGATGAACGGGGCCGCGGCCCGGCGGCCGGTGGTGGTGACCGTCCCGGCCAGTTCGTACTCCACCACGATCACCTCGGGATCGGCGGTGTCGTGGATGACGACATCGCGGACCTCCTCGAAACGGACCGGGAGAGCGGCCCGGCGCTGGGCGGCGAAGGCCACGAACCGGTCACGTCCCTCGATGCGCGACGGCCTGCCGGGCGGGGCGAACGGCATCTCGACGACGGCGTCGTCGGCCAGCAGATCGCCGAACTGATCACCCTCGGCGGCGAGCCACTGTCGCCGCATGTGCTCGAAGACCTCACGTGGACCCGGGACGCGTACAGGCACGGACATGGCAGCCCTTCCAAGGCGTCGGACATAAGATGAGAAGGAACTCACCTTCAGAATGATGAGTGGAGACTCATCTTGTCAACACCGAAGAACAAGGGCGTCCGCGCCGACGGCCGCCGCAACCGCGCCCGCATCCTCGCCGCCGCCGAGGGGGTCTTCGCAGACAACGGCCCTTCGGCGTCGACCGAACAGATCGCGGTCCGGGCGGGAGTGGCGATCGGGACGATCTTCCGGCACTTCCCCACCAAGCAGGCGCTCCTGCAAGCGATCATGAAGGACCTGCTGCGGCAGCTCACCGACCAGGCCGACGCGCTCGCCGCCAACGGCGACCCGGCGACGGCCCTGTTCACCTTCTTCACCCAGACCGTCGAGCAGGCCGTCCGCAAGAAATCCGTCATCGACCTGCTCGCGCGGACCGGAATCGACCTACAGATCACCGAGGCCGTCCAACTCCTCGACCACAGCGTCCACACCCTGCTCACCCGCGCCCAAGACGTCGGCGCCATCACCCCCACCACCAGGACCGACGAGGTCACCACCCTGCTGGCCGCGATGTGCCAGGCGACAACACTCCCCAGCTGGAACCCCGACCTCCAGCACCGCACCTTGGCCGTCATCTTCCACGGCCTCACCCCGAACCCCCCGAACCCCCCGAACCAAGCCAACGACAAACAAGCGGAGCACTAGCCGGGATCGCTTGGGGACGGTCAGTGTTCCGTTAGTAGGTCGTGCAGGCGGTCGATTTCGGCGTTTTGGGTGGACTGGACGTCCCGGGCCATTTGCTGGACGGTGACGTCGGTGCCCTTGTCCAAAACGTTCTTGGCCATGGTGAGGGCGCCCTGGTGGTGGGTGATCATCAGGGTGAGGTAGAGGTGGTCGAAGGCGGGGCCGTGGGCGTTTCGGAGGCGTTGTAGCTGATCAGTCGTTGCCATTCCGGGCATGGTGTGGGCGGCGTGGTTTTGGCCGTGCGCCTTCAGGACGGCCTTGGGGTTCTGTTCCAGCCAGGAGCGCATCGCGGCCACCTCGACCTTCTGTGCGGCGCCGATGCGGTCGGCCAGGGAGCGGACTCGGGCGTTCGACGTCCGGGTCGGGGCCAGAGCGGACATCTCCTGGGCCTGGGTGTGGTGCCGGATCATCATCTGGACGAAGCCGACCTCGGCCGTCGTGGGCGGCGCGGCCTTCGTCGGGCCCGCGAGGGCGGTCTTGTTGGGCTCGCCCGGACGGCCCGGCACCAGCACGGTTCGCGACGGTGCCGCCTCCGGTTCGCCGCCGCCGCAGGCCGTGAGCGACCCGGCGGCCAGCGCGACCGCCAGCGCCACCGCGATCCGGTGCCTCATCGAACCTCCCGCGCCAGGCAGCCGGACCGTATTCGCGGAACCGGTGCCACCAAAATTGCCATGCAACGGCTAGACGCCTTCATAAGTACCCAAAGCTATGCAATGAGCATCAAAGACTCCATACTTTGGGGAAATCAGGACACGGTTCATGAAACCGTGCAGGACAAAGGAGTCAGGGGTGACGCCAGCTCCCAGGCGACGTACCAGACGCAGGGCCCTTCTCTGCGCCTTCTCCGGCATCACGCTCATGCTCTCTTCGGTGTTCGTTCCGGCGGCCTCGGCGGGCCGCGCGCCGGGCGGCGACGAGATCGACAAGACCCCGAACATGCACCATCTGGCGAACATCCCCAAGCAGGGACCGCTCGCCGCGCCCGAGGCCTACGCGTCCGACCTGGCCTTCAAGGGCCGGTACGCCTTCGGCGGCAACTACGAGGGCTTCACCGTCTACGACATCGCGCGTCCGCGGGCCCCGAAGGTCGTGGCCGTCGTGCAGTGCCCCGGGTCGCAGAACGACGTGTCGATCGCGGGGAACCTGTTGTTCCTGTCGACCGACAGCTCACGCAGCGACGACTCGTGCCAGTCCGTTCCGAAGCCCGCGACCGAGAAGTCGGCGTGGGAGGGCATCAAGATCTTCGACATCAGCGACGTCCGGAACCCGCGCTACGTCAAGTCCGTCGAGACGAAGTGCGGCTCCCACACCAACACCCTCGTCCCGGGTCGGCGCGGCACGGTCTACATCTACGTTTCCTCGTACTCCCCGCACGACAACTACCCCGACTGCCTCCCGCCGCACGACCTCATCTCGATCGTGAAGGTCCCGCTGCGGCACCCGGAGGCGGCGCACGTCGCGGCCGAGCCGGTGCTGTTCCCGGACGGCGGCAACCCCGGCGACCCGCCCGGCACGAAGTGGCCGAACTTCACCGCCGCGACCACGGGCTGCCACGACCTGACCGCCTATCCCGACAAGCACCTGATGGCCGGTGCCTGCATGGGCGACGGCGTGCTGTTCGACATCTCCAACCCGCTGCGTCCGCGCACCATCGCCGGTGTGCGGGACGACGAGAACTTCACGTTCTGGCACTCGGCGACCTTCAACAACAGCGCCACCAAGATCATCTTCACCGATGAGCTGGGCGGTGGCGGCGCGCCGACCTGCAACCCGGAGATCGGGCTGGAGAAGGGCGCCGACGCCGTCTACGACATCGTCGGCAAGGGCGACCACCGCAAGCTGGAGTTCCGCAGCTACTACAAGATTCCACGGCACAACACCGACACCGAGAACTGCGTGGCGCACAACGGCTCGCTGATCCCGGTGAAGGGCAAGGACATCATGGTGCAGTCCTGGTATCAGGGCGGCATCTCGGTGATGGACTTCACCGACTCGCGGCACCCCAAGGAAATCGCCTGGCTCGACCGTGGGCCGTGGGCGGACAACCTGGAGAGGCCCGCCGGGACGTGGTCCACGTACTACTACAACGGCTACATCTACTCCAACGAAATCCAGCGGGGATTGGACGTCATCGACCTCCGCGACCGCCGGACCGACAGGGCCAAGCGCATCGAACTCGACCTGCTCAACGCCCAGTCCCAACCGAACTACTTCGACTGATGTGACCGTCTGGGTCCCCGGCCTCGTGAAGCGTTGGGGCCGGGGGCCTTTTCAGTGGAGCAGTTGGTAGAAGGCGACGAACGCGGCGGCGCCAAGGAGGAGGCCGCCGAGCGCGTTGATCGCGGCCCTGCCGTACTCGCCGTCCTGGATCAGGTGGACGGTGTCCAGCTCGAAAGTGCTGAACGTGGTGAGCGCGCCGCAGAGGCCGGTGCCCAGCAAGGCTTCGAGGTTCGTCCCGGTGCCCGCGCCGTGGAAAGCGCCCAGGAGTGCCGACCCGAGAACGTTGACAGTCAGCGTGCCCCAGGGAAAGGACTTTCCAGCGGTCGCTTTCACGTAGCCGTCGATGATGTACCGGAACACCGCTCCCACGGCCCCGCCCGCGAGGACGAGCAGCGACACGATCATGTCGCGTCCTCCCCGGGGCGGCGCGGGACGAGACGTCCGAGCGCCAGACCGGCGGCGATAGCGATCCAGCCGCCGAAGACGCTTGCGGCCGCGTATCCGACGCTGAGTCCGACGCGGCCGTCGTCGCCGAGCTTGTAGATGCCGTCGATCAGGTGGGAGAACGTCGTGAACCCGCCCAGGTAGCCCGTCACCATCAGCGGACGGACGAACGGGTGCGGACGTCTCCGCAACAGGTACGCGGTCAACGCGCCCATGGCGAGGCAGCCGAGCATGTTGACGGTGAACGTGTCCCAGGGGAATCCCGACTTCGCCCCCGGGAGCGCGTCACTGAGGAGGTCACGGGCGAGCGCGCCGAGAGCGCCACCCACGGCGATTTCCACGACGACCCGGGGCTTCAGTACCGGGGGCCTGCCCTTGTGCGGATGCAGGAGTGCGGCCTCGGCCAGTTCGCGGTTGTGGAGCCGCCCTCGCAGGGAGTGGTTCATCAGTCCGCCGCCACGAGCCGCCGCGCGACGTCCAGGGCACGGGAGAACGTCGCGTCCGTCTCCGGAGACTCGCCGCCGAGCATGCGCGCCCATGCGCCGTGGTCGCCGGGCAGGACGCCCGCCCCGCCGCGCACGCCCGTCCCCGTGAGCGCCTCGTGTAGGGCGTCGGCCAACTCCCGCGCGGGTCGCGCCTGCGACACGACGTAGAGGGACGCCATGGTTCCGGCGTCGTCCATCGCCGTGGGGCCGGCCGGTGTCCGCTCTGCGGGGACGAACCGGAGTGGGTCGGCGAACAGTAGGCGGCCTTGCGTGTCCTGGACGTCCAGGTCCGTGCAGTACGCGGTGTAGGCGTGACGTTCGCCGCGTGCCAGGCGTCCCGCCATCACACGGTCGCCCAAGAGGACGGTTGTGTTCGGGCCCACCGTGACGGCCATGCGCTGGTAGAAGCGTGAATCCGTGAAGGGAATCGTGGGTTCGGGCAGGTACTCGACGTAGGAACCCTCCCCCACATCGAGTTCTACGGTCTGGACGGCGTAGTCGTGCTCCATCCGGTAGAGCCGCGTCGCGGTCTGGGTGGTGAAGCGAACCGACGTCCCCGAACCGCAGTCGAGACGCATGCGATACCGGTCGCCCTGAAGGATTCCGCCACCGGACGACATGAACATCACGCACGGCATTCCGGGACGGTCGCCGTCCAGATACAGCGGACGGGTGATGTGCAGCGGCGCCTTCTGGAACTGGCTCGTCAGCTCCGTCCGGCCGTCGACCGACCGGAAGGCCAGTTCCAGCACGCCGTCCTTGCCCGGGGAGCCCACCGGCAGCGTGTCGGGCACCGAGGCGTGCCCGGCCACCTCGACCGGCAGCGCGTCCGGCGTCATGGTGCGGGTGAGCACATCTCTTCCCGGCGCTTGAGGACGAAGTCGGCGACGTCGGTGACGCCGGTCCCGGTG
Organism: Actinomadura meridiana; assembly: GCF_039537545.1. Classification (NCBI taxonomy): domain Bacteria; kingdom Bacillati; phylum Actinomycetota; class Actinomycetes; order Streptosporangiales; family Thermomonosporaceae; genus Actinomadura; species Actinomadura meridiana. Next base: position 371,256 of record NZ_BAABAS010000015.1, on the reverse strand, counting down.
AGGCAGTCGGTCAGGATGACGGTGCGCCCGTCGCGGACGTCCCAGGCGTCCCGCTCCATCACCGTCAGGTCGGTCCGGACGTACTTCGCGATGTCGATCTTGTTGATGACCAGCAGGTCGGAGTCCGTGGTGCCGGGCCCGCGCTTGCGCGGCATCTTCTCCCCCTCGGCCGTGTCCAGGACGAACACGTACACGTCGGCCAGCAGCGGGCTGAAGGTGAGCGTCAGGTTGTCCCCGCCGCTCTCGAACAGCAGCACGTCGATGTCGGGGCAGCGGTCGAGCAGGTCGGCCGCGGCGGCGAGGTTCATCGTCGGGTCGTCGCGGACGGCGGTGTGCGGGCACGACCCGGTCTCGACGCCGACCACACGTTCCGGGTCCAGCGTCCCCGCCAGCGTCCGGCGGACGTGCTCGGCGTCCTCCTGCGTGTAGATGTCGTTGGTGATCACGCCGGGGCGGTGCCCGCGCGAGGTCAGGACGGGCACCAGCGCCTCGATCAGGGCGGTCTTGCCCGATCCCACCGGGCCGCCGACACCGATCTTGAACACATTCTCGGATTCCATGGTCGTCCCCTCCTGTCTTTCGGTCAGGTGATGAACAGCCGGGCCTCGGCCCGCTCGTGGGCGGCCGACACGATGTCCGCGCCCGGCGTCGAAGCGTGCAGGTCGGACGGGTGCCGGGCCGCGAGGGCAGAGCCGACCGCCCGGACGAGGTCGGGCCGGACGTCCCGCAGCAGCGCCTGCGCCGCCCGGAAGTCGAGCCGTCCGAGCCGCACCGACGCCCCCGCGCAACTCGCCGCGAAGGCGTACAGGTCGCTGGCGACCGCGTCCCGGACGGGCACCCCGAGCCCCGCGTGCACCGCGCCGACCGCGACCGCGTGGTTACCCGGGGACGCGCCGTCCGCGACAAGTCCGGCCAGCCGCGCCGCCGGGGCCGACCCGAACGCGGGCCCGGCGATGTCGAGGACCTGGCGTCCGGTCCGCACCGACGCGGTCCGCTGCTCGGCACTGAGCTTGATCGCGTGCAGCCGCCGGTCGGTCTCCACGACCGTGTCCCAGTCGCCGGACGTCACGGCCTGGTGGGCGAGCGCCAGCGCGGCGGCGTCGGCCGTCCCCGCCGCCCACACCAGGTCGGACACCAGTTCCCGCAGGTCCTCCGCCCGCGCGAGGCCGAGCTGGACATGCCCCTCCAGCCCGTGCGACAGGGTGTAGAGCCCGCTGGGAAACCCCGAGTCGGTGAGCTGGAACTGCGCCAACAACGCGCCGAGGTCCCCGACCGACCGGTGCCCCATCACGCGATGAAGAACAGTCGGTTCAGTGGCAGCTTTCTGGCCGGTTCGATGGTCGCCAGTTCACCGTCCACCGTGACGCGGTACGTCTCCGGGTCGACCTCGATGTCGGCGAGCGTCGAGTTGTACAGCATGTGCCGTTTGTCCACCGTGCGGCACTGCCGGACGGGCCGGATGATCCGCTCCAGCCCGAGCCGTCCGGGAACGCCCTCCGCGATGGACGCGGCCGACATGAACGTCACGCACGTCTCCCGGAGCGCGCGCGGCGAGCAACCGAACGCGGGCCGCAGATACACCGGCTGCGGCGTCGGCAGTGAGGCGTTCGGGTCGCCGAGCTGCGCCCAGCTGATCAGCCCGCCCTTCACGACCATGAACGGTTTCGCCGCGAACGAGTGGATCTGCCACAGCACGATGTCGGCGAGCTTGCCGTCCTCCAACGACCCGATGACGTCCGCCATGCCGCTGGCGCGCGCCGGGTTGATGGTCAGCTTCGCCAGGTACCGCAGCGCGCGGTAGTTGTCGTTGCGGGACGAGTCCTCCGCCAGGGCGCCGCGCCTGTCCTTGCAGTGGTGCGCGATCTGGAACGCGCGGGTGAACGACTCGCCGATCCGGCCCATGGCCTGCGAGTCCGACCCGATGATGCTGATCACGCCGAGGTCGTGCAGGACGGTCTCGGCCGCGATCGTCTCGGCCCGGACGCGGCTCTCCGCGAACGCCAGGTCCTCAGGGACGTCGTAGCTGAGGTGGTGGCAGACCATCGTCATGTCGAGCAGTTCGTCCACCGAGTTCGCCGTGTACGGCAGCGTCGGGTTCGTGGACGCGGGCAGCGCGTTCGGCTCCGCCGTGATCCGCAGGATGTCGGGGGCGTGCCCGCCGCCCGCGCCCTCGGAGTGGTAGGTGTGGATCGTGCGGCCGTCGATCGCGTCGATCGTGTCCTCGACGAACCCGGCCTCGTTCAGCGTGTCGGTGTGGATGGCGACCTGCACGTCGTGGTCGTCGGCGACGCGGAGCGCGCAGTCGATGACGGCGGGCGTCGTGCCCCAGTCCTCGTGGACCTTCAGCCCGCTCGCGCCCGCGCGGAGCTGCTCGTCCAGCGACGCGGGCAGGCTGTTGTTGCCCTTGGCGTAGACCGAGACGTTGACCGGGATGTCCTCGAACGCCTGGAGGATCCGGGCGGTGTTCCACGGGCCCGGCGTGCAGGTGGTGCCGCGGGTGCCGTCCGCCGGTCCGGTGCCGCCGCCGACCACGGTGGTGATGCCGTTGCTGAGCGCGTGCTGCGCCTGCTGCGGGGTGATGTAGTGGACGTGCGTGTCGATCCCTCCGGCGGTGGCCACCAGGTTCTCCCCGGAGATCACCTCGGTGCCCGCACCGATGATCAGGCGCCGGTCGACGCCGTTCTGGGTGTGCGTGTTGCCGGACTTGCCGACCCCGGCGATCCTGCCGTCCTTGATCCCGATGTCGCCCTTCACGATGCCGAGCACCGGGTCGATGATGACGACGTTGGTGATGACGGTGTCGAGCGCCGTGGTGGCGTTCTGCGAGGCGGGGTCGGCCGACATGCCGTCCCTGGCGGTCTTCCCGCCGCCGTACTGGGACTCGTCGCCGTAGTGGCCCTCGGTGTGGTCCTTCTCCACCTCGACGATCAGGTTGGTGTCGCCCAGATGGAACCGGTCGCCCACCGTGGGCCCGTACATGGTCGCGTATTTCTCGCGGGACATCGTCGTCATCGCTTCGAGCCCTTCTTCGGCTTGGCGGTCCTTCGCGGCCTCTCGGCCTTGCCTGGCTTCTCGGCCTTGCCGGGCTTCTCGGGCTCGTCGAGGTAGCCGCGCGTGCGCATCAGCGCCAGCGCCCTCTTCTTCGCCGCCTCGGAACGGATGCTCCCGTCGAGCAGCCCGCCGAAGCCGACGATGCGCATCCCGCCCCCGTATTCGACGAGTTTCACTTCCTTGGTGTCTCCGGCCTCGAACCTGACGGCCGTCCCCGCCGGAATGTCGAGCCGCATTCCGAAGGCCCTTTCCCGGTCGAAGCTCAACGCCCGGTTAACCTCGAAGAAATGGAAATGGGAACCGATCTGGACGGCCCGGTCACCGGTGTTGCGCACGGTCAGCCTCTCTCGGCGTTGACCGGCGTTGAGTTCGATCTGCCCTTTGCCGAACAGGTACACGTCACCAGCCATGGGCGGCGCCCCTCTCGTTGTCGTCGGTCATTTGCCGCCGCCCACGGGGTCGTGGCAGGAGACGAGCTTGGTGCCGTCCTCGAACGCCGCCTCGACCTGGATCAGCTTCAACATGTCGCGGACGCCGGGCATGACCTCGTTCGGGCCGACCACCCGTTTGCCCAGCTTCATGCAGTCGGCGACTGACTTTCCGTCCCGCGCGGCCTCCACGATCGCGGAGCTGATCAGCGCCACCGACTCGCCGTAGTTCAGTTTCAGGCCGCGCTTCCTGCGCTTTTCCGCCATCTCCGCGACGACGAAGATGAGCAGTTTGTCGATCTCTCGTGGTGACAGGTTCATCGGTTACCTCCGAGACCCCACCTTCAGGCGGGGAGAAATCGGGCCCCGCACAGCAGGGCGGAAGCGGGCGGTCGCTGCGGAGACCGTCGCCCGACCACAGATCGACCCGCACAAACGTTCGAAGATGTGCTAGTCTCGGTTCGCCCAGCCGGTGAGAACCAAGCCGACGGGGCCTACCGCCGGGCTGGCGGGATGTGAAGTCTGTGGAGCTTGCGTAGGACCGATGGGCGGCGCACCGTCCTTTGCCGGTTATCCGGGTCGGCGGCGGGCTGTGAAGCAGAAAACTCGACCCGTGAGGGTTGAATCCCTCTGCTCCAGCTGAGGGAGAAGTCAATTAGGCCCTCCGGACCTGGAGGAAGAGTGGGACGGCGGCGGGAAGCGCCAACGGCATGTCAGGGTGTGACCGCCGCCCCCGCTGAACAGGCTGGTGATTGCGGCGGTCAGGACCGCCGTAGTCGCCGCCCCGATCACCATCACCAGCGTGACGACGCAGAACGGCGCGGTGAACGTCGGCAGGTTGTACGGCTTCAGGACGGTGGCCATCGCCGAGGTGAGCACGCTGCCCGCGACCGCCGCCCCGACGACCAGGGCCGCCGTCATCCAGGTCGTGCCGAGGTAGAGGACGAGGGCGACGCCGATGAGCGTCCCGCAGAACCCTTCGAGGCCGATCGAGACCCGGTCCCTGGCGACGCCGAGCAGGAACGCGGTCAGCGTGGCGACGGCCGTGCCGAGAAGCCCGAACACGCCGAACTGCCAACCGCCGACGAACAACGCGATGATGAAGATGAACCCCGTCCAGTAACTCGACTGGAAATCGACCTGGGCGACCCCGCGCGGAATCGTCAGCGCGGCGTCCAGCAGCCGGTCTCGCGACGGCGGCCGCCGTTCGTTTCCGGACGCCTCCGCAGACGACGACACAGGCGAACTCCCCTACGAGAAACCGGACTCGACAAAGACCGGAAATGACACCGACGACCTTCCCCGGCACCCGCGTCGAAAAGGCGTTTCCTGTCAACGCTTGGTCAAATCCCCGCAGCTCAAGCCCCGCTTCAGCCCCAGCTTTCGGCGCCGGGACGCCGCGCGGTGACGAGCCCCGCGACGGCGACCACGGCCAGCAGCGCGGCCGACCCCCACAGCGGCGCGCTCTCGCCGAACCCCCGGATGAGCATCGGCCCGGCCGCCGCCCCCAGCAGCAGCGCCCCGATCGACGCCGCCTTGCGGACGAGCCGCTCCGCGGACTGCGCCCGGTCGGCCACCAGCGACGTGAGCGTCGTCGTGATCACGACCGTCCGGAAGTCGGGCACGTCGATGCGCCGGACGATCGCGAACTGCCACCCCATCGAGGTCGCCAGCAGCGCGATCAGCACCTTGCGCTCCACCGTGCCCGTGTGGCCGAACCCCGTCACGATCAGGACGGCCACGCCGAGCACGCACGCCTGAGCGGCGGCCCCCGCCGACAGCAGCAGCCCCCGATGGTTGAAACGGTCGGACCCCAGCCGCCCACCGAACGCCGCGCCCACGCAGAAGAACACCGTCGAGATGGCGCTCAGCAGGATCGTGTGCCGCGTCTCGCCGCCCCCGCCGACCTCGAATCCGAAGAAGATGACGTTCCCCGTCATGTTGGCGACGAAGACGTTCCCGAGCTCCAGATAGCTGAAGGAGTCGACGAGCCCGGTCATCACCGTGAGCAGGACGAGCAGAACCGGCAGCGGCCCGTGGTCCCGCGCCCCGTTCACCCCGAGGGAGCGGGCGAGTAGGTCGCGAGATACTCCTGCTGCGCCTGGATCGGGACGGTGAACGTCCCGCTGCCCGCGTGCTTGAACGTCAGGGTCACCGTGACGTTCTCGCCGGACACCAAGGGCTTGGCGACATGGGAGAGGACGACCCGCGCCTGCGGCCCGATCACGACGTCCTGGCCCACCGGGGCCTTCACCGGCCCTTGCAGGATCGTGGACGACGCCGCGCTCGGCGACGACACGCCCACCAGCATGTCGGCCCCGGCCGCGTTCCCCGCCTTCCCGGACGCGCCCGCGGACTCCACGGTCTCCGGCGAGTTGACCAGCGTGAAGTAGACCGGCGCCGACCCGCCGACCGGGATCTGCGCTCCGTCGCGTCCGCCCAGCACGAACAGGTTCCGCACCTGGACCTTGCCGACGTGCCCGCTCACCCCTTCGGCGGGTTCCTCGCTGGTCTCGACGGGGTTGTCGCTGCACCCGGTCAGGGACGCCGCCAGCAGCACCGCGATCACCGCCGCGCGCACCCGCATCTCCGCCTCCCCCGAGAACGACGCCGACATGTGTCGCTCAGCGCCTACCCCTCGTGCACCAGCGGGAACTCACGAAACCGCAATCGGCTCACCAACCGAATACCGAAACTCACACGGAGACCCGGTACGGCAGCATGCAGACCAGCACACCCGGCGCATGACGGCGCAGGGCCTCCGCCAGCAGAAGGCTCCACTGGTCGTACATGAACCGGTACCGGGGGCGATCCGACTCGATGACCGGTACGAGGACCACGACCGACTGGCCGTCCCGCGCCGCGACCCGCTTCGCGTACTCGACGATCGGACGGAGCCGCGAGTCCCGGGGGCTGTCCAGGAGCTCCAGCCGGACGCCGGGATCCCAACGGTCCCACCGTTCCCGCAGGGTCTGGGCGCGCTCGCCGTCCGGCGGGACCATGACGGCCACGACCTCCCCGCCGAGGCCGAGGGCGGCGCTCAGCGCGGTCGTGGTCACCGCGCCGACATCGTCCAGCGGTACCAGGACGAGCCGGTCACCCCGGTCCGGTTCGGGACGTTCCGCGGGCACCACGCCGAGCCGCAGTTCCCGCCCGACCCGGTCGTAGTAGCCCCGGATCCGGGTGAACACCAGGATCAGCAGCGGGACGACGACGATGACGACCCAGGCGCCCTCCTCGAACTTGGTGACCAGGAGCACCAGGGTCGCGACCGCGCTGAGCGTCGCGCCGGTGCCGTTGAGGAGCGCGGTGCCCGCCCAGCGGGGCGGGCGCCGCCGCGTCCAGTGCAGGACGAGCCCGACCTGGCTGATCGTGAACCCGATGAACACGCCGATGGCGAACAGCGGGAGCAGCCGGTGCGTGCGGGCGTCCACGGCGACCAGCAGGGCCCCGGCGGCGACCGCCACCGCCAGCACCCCGTACCGGTGGACGGGACGCTCTCCCCGAAGCGCGAACAGGTGCGGCAGCATCAGGACGCGGGCGCTGTCGGCGATGCCGTACAGGTTCACGGCGGTCAGCACGACCAGGACGACCAGCGTCGTCGCCAGCAGGTGGGGCCGCAGCCCCGGGAAGGCCGAGCCGAGCGTGGCGGCGCCCGCCGCGAGGCTGACCGCGACGGTGAGGACGTAGTCGATGACGAGCGCGGCGGCGGCCAGCGTCGCGGCGCGCGGCCCGAGGTCCTGTTTCGCGACCGCGTAGGAGCCGCCGCCGTCCGGGTGGACGGCGATCACCTGCCGGTACGACACCACCAGCACGACCAGCAGCCCGGCGATGACGAGCGTGACGGGCAGCGTGAGCCGCACCCGCGACGCTCCCGCGGTGACCAGGACCAACGCGACGGCCTCGGGCCCGTACGCCACGGAGCTGAGCGCGTCCAGCGAGAGCGCGACCAGTCCCTGCGTGCTCGTCAGGTGGCTCCGGTCGCCCTCGCCGTGCCGCAGTTGCAGCCTCGGCGCGCGGCGTCCGGCCAGCGGGCCGCGCGCGGGCACCACCGCGCGGCGCGGGTCGGGCCGTCGCCGCGCGTCAGTCCTCGGCAAAGGCGGCGTCCGTTCCGAGGGCCTGTTCCTCGTCGGTCATCCGCATCCGGAACAGCCTGTCGATGATCTTGCCGATCACATAGGTGACGACGAAGGCGTAGGCCCCGACGGCGAGCACAGCGACGACCTGTTTGCCCAGCACCGAGGCCGAACCGCCGTAGAACAGGCCGGGCTTGCCGACGTCCCACCCGGTGGCGAGGAAACCGAGCGAAACAACGCCGACGATCCCCCCGGCACCGTGGATCCCGGTGACGTCCAGGGTGTCGTCGTACCCGGCGACGAGCTTCAGTTCGACCGCGTACGTGCACACCGCGGCGGCGATGACCCCGATGGCGAAAGCGCCCTCGACGCTGACGTAGGCGCACGACGGGGTGATGGCCACCAGCCCCGCGAGGGCGCCGCTGGTCGAGCCGAGCTTGGTCAGGCGCCGGGTGCGGAACCACTCCAGCAGCCGCCAGGTCAGCATCCCCGCGCATCCGGCGATCATCGTGCTGACGAACGCGCGGGTGGCGACGGCGCCGTCGCTCAATGCAGACCCGGCGTTGAACCCGAACCAGCCGAACCACAACAACCCAAGACCCAGCAGGACGAACGGGATGTTCCCCGGACGAGGCCCCTCCTTCCGGCGGAACTCGACGCCCTTCCCGAGCACGAGCGCCATCGCGAGCCCGGAGATGCCGGAGCTGAGCTCCACGACGAGCCCCCCGGCGAAGTCCATGACGCCCCACTCGTTGAGCCAGCCGGACGAGTCGAACACCCAGTGCGCCACCGGCACGTAGACCAGCGTCACCCACGCCACGACGAAGAGGATCCACGGGCCGAACCGGGCCCGTCCCGCGATCGACCCGCTGATCAGCGCGACCGTGATGATCGCGAACGTGAGCTGGAAGCAGGCGTAGATCTGCTCCGGGATCCTCCCCTGGAGCGCGTCCGGCGGGACGTGGCCGAGCCGCCAGTCGCCCCAGCCGAGGAGCCCGACGTCGCCGAGGTCCTTCCCGAACGCCATCCCGTACCCGTAGAGGAACCACAGGATCGTGACCAGGCTGATGGAGATGAAGCTCATGTAGAGCATCGTCAGCATGTTCTTGGAACGGACCATCCCGCCATAGAAGAAGGCGAGCCCCGGCGTCATGAGAAGCACCATCGCGGTGCTCACCATCAACCAGGCGGAATCACCGGTGTTCAGCCCCGCAGACATTTCGACCTCTCGGGTCGTTCCCCCTCCGTCCCGAGAACCCGTATTCGGACGGAGCATTCCCCGATCACCCATCGCCCACGAATTGCGGCACAAACCTCGGCCGCCGAACCCTTACCCCAACATTGTCTGTTCCAGTATTGTCAGGGCTTCCCACGGAATACGCTGCCCGCGCGAACCGACAGCCCGCTGCCCGCACAATGGGACGCGGTGAGGACCCACGTCGCCGCGATGAGAGTGCCGGAACGGGTGAACGATCCGCTGCGATGGTCGCCCTCATTCGCAGAAGGCGGTGGTGAGAGCGGCCTCAAGATCGTTGTCCTGCGCGTCGGTGGCGCCCGGATACACGTTGGCCATGATGGTGGCGCGCCTGCCGTCGACGGTGGCGCCGCTGCGGGTGGAGAACCCGATCATGTCCCCGGCGTGCCCCCACACGTATCCGCCGCAGGGCAGCGGAACCCGCACCAGGCCGAGGCCGTACTCCGTGCCCGACGACCGTCCCATGGGACGGGTGGTCATCATCTCCCGAAGCTGGGCCGGACGGAGCAGCTCGCCCCCGACCAGGGCCGCGAAGAACCGGTTCACATCGGACGCCGTCGACACCACGTTCCCGCTCGCGGCGGCGACCGAGGGGTTGAGCAGCGTCCGGTCGAGCAACGGAACGTCCGGCCCCGGCCGCACGTAGCCACGCGGACGCGGCAACGGCAGCGACGCCCGATCGCCGGGCACGAACGTGTGACGCAGCCGCAACGGCCTCAGCACACGCCGCCTGATCTCGTCCCCGTAGGGGTGTCCGGTGACCTTCTCGATCAGCATCCCGGCCAGCAGATAGCCGGTGTTGGAGTACGACCACCTCTCGCCGGGCTCGAACAGCGGCGGGTGTTTCAGGGCCAGGTCCAGCAGCTCGCGCTTGTCGTAGTGGGTGAACGGATGCGCGATGATCTCCGGCATGGACAGGTATTCCAGGTAGTCCGGCAGGCCGCTGGTGTGCTGGAGCAGGTGCCGGACGGTGATGTCGCGGCTCACCAGGCCGGGCAGGTACCGGTCGACGGGCGCGTCCAGCTCGATCTCGCCCTCGCCGACGAGCTGGAGCACCACGGTCGCGACGAACGGCTTGGTGATGCTGCCGATCCGCCAGTGGCCGTCCGGTGGGACGGGCGCGCCGGTCCGCAGGTCGCCGACCCCGCTTCTGATCAACGTCCGGCCGTGCCGATCCTGGACGTTCGCCAGCGCGCCCGGCGCCCCGTCCCGCGCGGTCAGCTGCCGCACCAGCCGCCCGAGCTTCGGATGATCTTCATCCGACGCCGCGGCGGGCACCGTCGCCGTCCCCGCCGCCGTCAGGCCCACGATGCCGACCATGGCGATCACCCTGCGTAACATGTCCCGTCCTCCTCCGGTCAGGTGATCATCACGGTAGGAGGCGCGGGACCGGACGAGCGTCCCCCACGGGTATCGGCCCGACGCTCAATCGCCCGTACTACACCGGCGGACGCGGCATGTGGATCATCGGCCGCCCGTGCCGGACGCCACCGAAACAGTGTCAACTATGTGCTGATCTGCACGGATTCGGCTAAGTTTCGGGCTTATGTGGTCGGCCTTGAGACTTGCGCGACTTGTCGCAGTCGTCGTCAGTGTCGGGTTCTCCTATGGCGGGTTCATCGGCATCTCCCGGTCCGGCGACCCGGCGGGGCTCAAGGCGCTCGGGTGCGGGCTGCTGGTGAGCCTGCTCCTGCTGCACCTCTACAACTGCGTCCAGACGGCGGACGGGCGGCGTCCACGGGCCTGGCAGTGGACGCTCGCCGCACAGGCCGTGCTCACCGGCGTCGGGCTGCTCCTGTTCGCGGACACCTGGTACGGGAACACGGGATTCCTCGCCGCCGCCGTGTTGCTGCTGATCCGTCCGGTGGCGGCGGCGTGGGCCGGGTTCGCGGTGGTCGTCGTCGTGCAGTTCGTCTCCGGGCTCGACGTCCGTCCCACCGTGTGGGAGGCCGCCTACCTGGCCCTCGGGCACACGGCGTTCGTGGGCGTCGCGCTCTACGGCGTCGCGCGGTTCGCGGACCTCGTCGCGGACCTGGAGAAGACCAGGACCGCGCTGGCCGAGGCCGAGGTGGCCCGGGAGCGGCTGGCGTTCGCCCAGCAGCTCAACGAGCGGGTCGGACGCACCCTGGAGGCGGTCGTCCGCGACGGCGAGACCGCCCGCGCGTCCCTCCGGGACCTGCTGACCGACCGCCTGGCCCTGGCCAGGTCGGCGCTGAACGAGACCCGGTCGGTCGCCCACTCCCATCGCGGCACCGCTCCCCTGCCGCCGCCCGCCGCGGGCGACCTGACGACGACCTTCGTCACGGGCCTCGGCATGGCCGCCGCGCTGTTGATGCTGCTCACCGGCCCGATCAGATCGCTGTCCCAGGCGGACGAGTCCTCCGGCGGGATCGCGCTGTATCTGGTCTCACTGGCCGTCTTCACCGGACTGTCCCTGTGGTGCCTCCAGATCGGGGACGACGACGGGCGGCCCCGTTTCTGGCGGTTCGCCCTCCCCGCCGCGTTCGTCGTCGCGCTGCTTCCGAACCTCGTGTTCGACCGGCCGGTCTGGTACGCGACCCTTTACCTGCCCGCGCTGACGATCGTCCTGCTGCGCGGGTGGGCGCGCTGGGCGGTGACGATCCCGCTGATCGCCCAGGAGGTCGTCCTCCTCGTCCTCTGGGACGCGTCGTTCCAGCCCGGCACGGTCGTCGACCAGACCTACGAGATGGTGTGGATCGCCGAACGCGCCCTGGTCATCTACGGTTTCGCCCGGATGGGGCAGCTAGCCCGCGAGCTGCGGACCGCCCGGACGCGCCTCGCGCACGTCGAGGTCGCCCGCGAACGCCTGCGGTTCGCCCGCGACCTGCACGACCTGCTCGGATTCAGCCTGTCGGTCGTCGTCCTGAAGAGCGAACTCGCACTGCGCCTGCTCGACCGGGACCGGGCACGGGCCCGGCAGGAGTTGGACGACGGTCTCGCGGCGGCCCGCCAGGCGCTCGCCGACATCGAGATCGTCTCGACGGGCTACCGCGAGGTGTCCCTGGAGGACGAGGTCGCGTCGGCCAAGGCGATCCTCGCGACCGCCGGTTTCGCCGTGGACGGGACCGTTGACGCCCCCCACCTCACCACCGAGCAGAACAACGTGCTCGCGACCGTGCTCCGGGAGGGCGTCACCAACGTCCTGCGCCACAGCGACGGACGCCGCTGCACCCTGGACGCGGGCCTCATCGACGGCAGGGTACGGCTCTGCCTGCGCAACGACGGCGTCCGCCCCAACAACGTGCCCCCCGGCTCTGGACTGGACAACCTCGCCTACCGCATGGGAACCGTAGGCGGCTTCCTCAAGGGCGAGGCCCAAGACGACTCCTACGTTCTGACGGCGGAAATCCCACTCCCGTCGTAGGAAGGTGTCGATCTGGAGGCATCCCGTTCGTGTAGAGGGTGAGACGCCGCCCGCAGGGGGCGACGGTGCCACGAATGGGGATGGATCATGGGTGAGGTTCGGACGCTGCTCGACGGGCGGGGCCTGGTGGAGTCGCCGCGCTGGCACGACGGACGGTTGTACTTCTCCGACTGGTCGGCGGGCGAGGTCGTCGCCATCGACCTCGACGGCCGGACGGAGGTGGTCGCGCGGGTGCGGTCGCTGCCGCTGTGCACCGCGTTCCTCCCGGACGGGCAACTGCTGATCGTGTCGTCCACTGACGGGCGGCTGCTGCGCCGTGACGACGCCGGAAACCTGTCCGTCCACGCGGAACTCGGCGGAACGGGCTGGAACGACATCGCCCTCGACGGGCGCGGCAACGCCTACGTCAACAGGATGGGCTTCGACCTCGCCAGCGGCGAGCCGGTGAAACCAGGCGGAGTCTCCCTGGCCCCGATGGACGGCGGTCAGGGCCGTTCCGGGGGGCGTGGGGGGTCGTCCCCCCACAGGGGGCGGGTCCGGGAGGTCGCCGACGACATCTTGTTCCCGAACGGGATGGCCGTGACGCCCGACGACTCCACGCTGATCGTCGCCGACTCCTACCGGCACTGCCTGGTGGCGTTCGACATCGGCCCGGACGGCGACCTGACCGGGCGGCGGGTGTGGGCCGACCTGGGCGACGGCACCCCCGACGGCATCTGCCTGGACGAGGAAGGCGCCGTCTGGTACGCCGACGTCCCGAACAAGCGGTGCGTGCGCGTGGCCGAGGGCGGGGCCGTCCTGCACACGGTCACGCTGGATCGCGGCGGCTTCGCCTGCGCTCTCGGCGGGCCCGACGGCAGGACCCTGTTCATCGTGGCCGCCGATTTCCTCGGCATGGCCGGGGAGGTCGTGACGCCCGGCAGCGGCCAGGTCCTGGTGACCCAGGTGGACGTGCCGGGCGTCGGACGACCCTGACCTCACTTCTCCCGGATGGCCCGCAGGGACTCCTTCAGCGAGCCGACCGTGCTGAACACGGCCGTGGGCTCGTACCCGCAGTGCGCCATGCAGTTGGCGCAGCGCGGGTCACGGCCCCGGCCGTAGCTGTCCCAGTCGGTGTCGTCCAGGAGTTCCTTGTAGGACTGGGCGTAGCCGTCCGACATCAGGTAGCAGGGACGCTGCCACCCGAACAGGGAGTAGGACGGGATCGCCCACGCCGTGCAGGGAAAGTCGGCCTTGCCCTCCAGGAAGTCCAGGAAAAGCGGCGAGTGGTTGAAGCGCCAGCGCTTGCGCCGCCCGTCGCCGAACGCCTTGCGGAACAGTTCCCTGGTCTCCTGGACGCCGAGGAAATGCTCCTGGTCGGGCGCCTTCTCGTAGGCGTACGCGGGCGAGATCATCATCTCGTCGACCTTGAGGTCGTCGTTCAGATAGTTCAGAACGTCGATCACCGTCTGCGGCGTGTCGGTGTTGAAGAACGTCGTGTTGGTGGTGACGCGGAATCCACGGCGCTGGCATTCCTTGATGGCCGCCACGGCGTCGTCGAAGACGCCGTCCTTGCAGACCGACTCGTCGTGGCGCTCCTTCAACCCGTCGATGTGGACGGCCCACGCGAAGTAGGGCGACGGCTTGAACTTGTCGAGCTTCTTGGGGATGAGCAGCGCGTTCGTGCACAGGAAGACGAACTTCTTCATCTTGACGAGCTCGGCCACCAGCTCGTCGATCTGCGGGTGCATGAGCGGTTCGCCGCCCGCGATGGACACCATCGGCGCGCCGCATTCCTTGATGGCGGCGACCGCCTGTTCGACGGGCATGCGCTTCTTCAGCACGTCATGCGGATGCTGGATCTTTCCACAGCCCGCGCAGGCGAGGTTGCAGGCGAAAAGCGGTTCGAGTTCGACGATGAGCGGGAACTTGTCGTTGCCGCGCAGCTTGTTGCGGAGGATATAGCTTCCTATGCGAACGCTCTGGCGGATCGGCATGCTCATGGTGTTCCGACCTCCTTCGGCAGCGTGAACTCGGTTCTCATACGGCGCCCTCCAGATAGCGCCCGAGGGCGCTGATCGGGAAGACGAGCCGGTACAGGTGGTAGTTGATGTAGAAGTCGCCGGGGAAGCCGGTGCCGGTGAACTGGTCCTCGTCCCAGGTGCCGTCCGGGCGCTGGTGGTCGATGAGCCACCGGACGCCCGCGTCGACGACCGGGGAGCGTTCACCGGCGGCGAGCAGCGCCATCAGCGCCCAGGCCGTCTGCGACGCCGTCGACTCGCCCCGTCCGATCCAGGCGGGGTCGTCGTAGGAGCGCAGGTCCTCGCCCCAGCCGCCGTCGTCGTTCTGGTGCCGTTCGAGCCACGCCACCGCGCGCCGGATCGGCGGCTTGCCAGGGCCGACGCCCGCCGCGACCAGTGCCGGCACCACGCTGCCCACCCCGTACACGTAGTTGGCGCCCCAGCGTCCGAACCAGGAACCGTCCGCCTCCTGCGCCTTGAGCAGCCAGACCACGGCCCGTTTGACGACGGTCGACTCCGCGAGCCCTTCCCCGCACAGCGCCTCGACGACGTGCGCCGTGACGTCGGCGGACGGCGGGTCGATGACGGCGCCGAAATCACAGAACGGCAGCTTGTCGCACAGTTCCCGCGTGTTGTCGGCGTCGAAGGCGGCGTAGCCGCCGTCGCGGGACACCATGCCCTCCAGCCACCGGACGGCCCGTTCGATCGGCGCCTTCGCCTCCGGGAACTCGACCCGGCGCAACGCGAGGATCACCTCCGCGGTGTCGTCGGTGTCGGGATAGACGTCGTTGTCGAACTCGAACGCCCAGCCGCCCGGCGCCAGGCCGGGCCGCTTCACCTGCCAGTCGCCCGGCCCGCGCACCTCCTCGTCGACGACCCAGGCTGCGGCGGTGCGCAGCGCGGGATCGTCGGCGGGCACCCCCGCGTCGGCGAGGGCGGTCATGGCCAGGACCGTGTCCCAGACCGGGGACTGGCACGCCTCCATCCGGCGGCCCTTCTCGTCCCGGATCGTGAACCGTTCCAAACCGTCCAGACCTCGGCGAACGACCGGATGGTCCAGTCCGTAGCCCAGCTCGTGCAGCGCCATCAGCGAGTACACCCACGGCGGCTGGATCCCGCCCCAGCAGCCGTCCGCCTCCTGCCGCGCGATGATCCAGTCGGCGGCCCGGCGGATCGCGGCCGCCCGCAGCAGCCGCACCGGACGCCGCTGGTACACGTGCAGGACGCGGTCGAGCCCCTCGAAGAACCGGCCCCAGCCCTTCTCGTCCTTCTCCGGCCGCACGCCGGTACGCAGTTCGGGCAGATCGAACGGCAGCGACCGGACCGGACGCAGCGACCCCAGGATCGTCAACGGCACGATCGTCTGACGTGCCCAGCAGCCCCAGTCGTACACGTTCAGCGGGAACCGTTTCGGCAGGTACACGAGCTCGGGCGGCATCACGGGCAGGTCGTCCCACGACCACTGCCCGAACAGCGCGAGCCAGACCCGCGTGAACACGCGGGTCGCCTCGATGCCGCCCGCCTCCCGCACGTGGGACGCGGCCCGGCGCATGTGGTCGGCGTCCACCGGGTCACCGGCGAGACGCAGCGCGATGTACGCCTCGACCGTCGTCGACAGTTCGGGCGGCCCTCCGTGGAAGTTCGCCCAGGTGCCGTCGTCGCGTTGCTGCGAACGGATCCACCGCGCGGCGTCGGCGGTGTCGGCGTCCGACCTGATCCCGAGGAACTGGCGGAGGAGCAGGTCCTCCGCGTCCATCGTCACGTTCGTCTCCAGCTCGCCGCGCCACCAGCCCTCGGGAGACTGGAGGCCGAGCAGATGGTCGCGCGCCGCCCGGGTGGCGGCCGCGGCGGCGTCGGTCAGCCCGGACACGTCGGTCGTGGTCATGCTGCGCTCCTTCCCGCGCTCCCTCAGTGGTCCCGGGCCGTGACGAACAGCGCGACGTCGCGGAACTCGGCGCGGACGTCGTCGTCCATGCCGGACTCGGCGAGGTACTTCTCCGCCGACGCGATCCGGCCGTCCGCCTCCGCCGTGGCCCACCCGCGGCCACCGGCGGCCTCGATCAGCCGCGCCATCTCCCGCAGATCGTCCTCGGACGGCTGCCCCGGCTCCGCGTACAGCTCGGCGAGCCGGGCGGACGCGTCGGTCCCGGCGTTCAGCGCGAACACGACGGGCAGCGACTTCTTGCGGGCCCGCAGGTCCGACAGCACCGGCTTGCCGGTCGTGCCGGGGCTGCCCCAGATGCCGAGCAGGTCGTCCACCAGCTGGAACGCCAGGCCCATCTCCGACCCGAATCCGGTCAGCGCGGTGACCAGCCGCGTGGGTCCCTCACCGAGCATCGCACCGATCGAGCTGGCGCAGGCGAGCAACGCGCCGGTCTTGTCGCCCGCCATCGTCAGGCATTCCTCGATCGTGACGTCGTCGCGCTGCTCGAACCCGATGTCGAGCGCCTGCCCGGCGATGAGCCGCTGCGTCGCGGCGGTCAACGCCCGCGCGGCCCAGTGCGAGCCGCGCGTCTGCTCGTCCAGCAGCAGTTCCTCCGACAGCGCCAGCAGCGCGTCGCCGCCGAGGATCGCGGCGGACGGCCCGAACACCGTCCACGCGGCGGGACGGTGCCGCCGCGTCCGGTCGCCGTCCATGATGTCGTCGTGCAGAAGCGAGAAAGCGTGCACGAACTCGACGGCGACCGCGCCGGGCAGCGCCGCCTCGGCGGGAATCCCGGCGGCGCGGGCCGACAGCAGGGCCAGCGCCGGACGCAGCGCCTTCCCGCCCGCGGCGGCGGGCCGCCCCTGCTCGTCGGTCCAGCCGAGGTGGTAGGCGACGACGCGGCGCGTCCACGGGTCGAGCCGTTCGGCGGACGCGCGCATCGCCCGGTCCACCAGCTCGCGGCCGTCGGTGATCGAGGTCGGGACGGCGGTCATCGGGAGCTCACCCCCGCGTCGGCGTTCGTCTCGGACAGATGCCGCCGGACCAGCCGGGCGGCGCTGAGCCCACTGCGCACGGCTCCCTCCATCGTGTCGGGCCAGCCCGTGTCCGTCCACGCACCGGCGAGGAAGAGCCACGGCAGCCGGGTCGCGGTCGCGGGACGCAACGCGCCGCTGCCGGGGCTCTGACGGAATGTGGCGTGCCGTTCCCGCGTCACGAAGAAGTCGGTGACGTAGGCGCGGCGGGCGGCGGGGAACAACCGCTCCAACGCGGCGAGGTAGACCTCGCGCAGTTCGGCGGTCGGCGTGTCGATCCAGTCGTCGGCCGCCGAGACCGACACCGCCAGGTACTGGCCGGTGGTGAGGCCGCTGATCGCCGTCCGGTCGAAGACCCACTGGACGGGCGAGTCGATCGCCGCGACGAACGGCTCGTCGAGCACCGGCCTGTCGTAGACGACGTGGACGTTCACGATCGGGCTCGAACCCAGCCGCGACCAGTCGCCCCGATCCGGGGACGCCCGCTCCGGGACGAGCGACGACGCCACCCGGTGCGGCACCGCCACCACCACGGCGTCCGCCGCGACCGGGGCGCCGTTGACGACGAGCTTCGGCCCGTCCTCGATCGCCGTGACCTTCGCGCCGAGTTCGACCCGGCCGCCGCCCGCCTCGATCCTCGCCCGCGCGATCGTGCCGTGCAGTTCCCCGAGCGGGACGGCCGGGACGCCGATGTCGGCGGCGTCCGACCGGTCGAGCAGGCCCGTCCGGCACACCATCGCGGCGAGCCCGAGCGCGGCGTCGTCCAACCGGATGTTGAGCGCGGCGGTCACGAACAGCTCCCACAGCGCGGCCCGCGCCCGGGGCCGCTGCCCCCGCTCGGCGAGCCACGGCCCCATGGCGATCCCGTCGAGTTCCGGCAGCGCCGGGTCGAGCCGGTCGAGCGCCTGCGACACGCGCACGGCCCGCACCCGATCACCCGGCGAAAGCAGCGAGTACCGGGCGAGTGCGGGCACCAAATGCAACGGCGCCGGGAGCTTGGCCCGGCGCAGCCGCCCGCCCCCGCCATCCGGGGTGAGAACGCGGACGTCGAAACGATCCTGCACGCGTACGTGATCTTCCGCGCCGAGCCTGCGCAGCAGCCCCTGATAGGCCGTGCAACATTTCAGGAAGATGTGCTGCCCGTTGTCGACGGTGAGGTCGCCACGGTCGAACGAGTGCGTGGCGCCGCCGAGCCGAGGCCGCGCCTCGTAGACCGTCGCGCGCAGCCCGGCCTCCTGAACCGCCAGCGCCGCCGTGATCCCGGCCAGCCCGCCGCCGACGACCGCGACCCGCCCCCGCTTTCCCTCGGTCTCTTTCCCTGCCGTTCCTTCTCCGGCCGTCTCTTTCCCGGCCGTCGCGTCCACCCCGGTCACCGGTGGATCCCCGACATGGCCATGGCGGAGACGGCGGCCTTCTCCCAGGTCGGCAGCGACGTGCGGGTGTCGAGCGAGGCCAGCGGGTCGGCCGTGATGCGCTTGAGCAGCTGCCGGTAGATGCCCGCCATCGCCCCGGCGCAGGCGGCACTGCGCCGGTCCAGCATCGGCAGCAGCTTCAGCCCGGTCTCATACCATTCGGCCGCCCGCGCGGCCTCGAACCGGACGAGTGAGACGAGATGGTCGGGCGGGTCGGTGTAGCGTCCGGACTCGTCCAGGTCCAGCGTGCACCCGAACCTGGCGAGGTCCTTGGCGGGCAGGTAGACGCGGCCGCTCTGGCCGTCCTCGCGGATGTCCCGCAGGATGTTGGTGAGCTGGAGCGCGACGCCGAGCGCGTCGGCGCGCGGCCCTGCCACCTCCGGGTCGGACGTCCCGAACACGCCGAGCGACAGCCGCCCGACGGCGCCCGCGACGCACCGGCAGTACCAGAGCAGGTCGTCGAACGTGTCGTAGGTCGCGCCGCGGACGTCGGCCTCACACCCGTCGATCAGCTCCCCGAACGCGTCCAGCGGGACGGCGTGGTGGCGCGCGGCGTCCGCCAGCGCCACCAGCACGGGGTCGGTCGGACGGACGTCCGGTTCGTCGATGAGTGCGGTGAGCTGCGCGCGTTCCTCCGCGAGTCGCGCGAGCCGTGTCTCCGCGGGTTCGTCGTGGTCGTCGCCGATGTCGTCGATCCGCCGGGCGAAGGCGTACACGGCGCTCAGCGCGCGCCGTTTGGGCGGGGGAAGCAGCCGGATCCCGTACGAGAAGTTGCGCGCCTGCGAACGGACAACGCTCTCGCAGTGCCGATATGCGCTGGCTTCGTCCATCTGGACAGCTCATCTCCTTCGCTGTGAATACCCTTCATCCGGCGTGTCCGGTGGGATGCGGCCCGCGCGCGCCCGCCGAGGATGAGAAGCACTCAGTGTCCGCGACCACTCAGCGAGCAGTCGTGTCTTTTTCGGTCGCGACGTGCCGCCCAGGACGTCGTAGGCACCGCGGTCCAGTGCCGAAAGGGCCGCCAGGCCGCCCGCCACGTAACCGGCGACGGCGACCCGCGCGAATCCTTGGAGCCGGACGGTCAGGGCCGAGCCCTCGTCCAGCATCTGTTTGGCTCTCGCCGCCTGGAGCGCCACCACGCCGCGCAGCCTGGTCGGCGTGACGCGGCGGGCCAGGTCGTCCTCGGCGCAGCCGAAGCGGCGGAGGTCGTCCTGCGGCAGGTAGACCCTGCCGTTGCGGTGGTCCTCGCCGACGTCCTGGCAGTGCTCGATGATCTGGAGCGCCGTGCAGACCCGGTCGGACAGGCCGAGCCGGTCCGGGGTCGCGGCGCCGAACACGTGCAGGACGATGTGCCCGACCGGATCGGCGGACAACGTGCAGTAGGCGAGCAGGTCGTCGAACGTCGCGTAGGTCGACACCTCCTGGTCCTGGCGGTTGGCCCGCAGGAGACGGCGGAACGGCTCCGCCGGGATCCCGCGATCGGTGACGGTGACGGCGAGGTGGCGCATGGCGGGAAGCTCCGGCGCGGTGCCCGCGTAGATCCGGTCGAGGTCGCGCTCGACGAGGTCGAGCAGTTCCGCCCGCTCGCCCGGTGGCGCCTCGTCGCCGATGTCGTCCACGAGTCGGGCATACCCGTACACGTTCAGAAGGTGCGCGCGGTAGCGCGCGGGCAGCAACCGCGATGCGACGGGGAAGTTCTCCCCCGCCTGTAGTTCGTCGCGGGAACGACGTTCCGCTGTCTCGTTCCACAAACGGTCATTGACGGACATGGCTTCCTTCGAGGGCGGCGGCGTACGGGGCGTTCGAACATGCCCGATAACCGGGTGACCGCCCGGTAAAGACGGGCTACGAGGGTCGTGCGGCATACGTCCCCTGCTAACCGCCGCGGCCCTCTCGAATATCCGTCATTAATAAATATAGACCGGAAGTGGTCAGACGGGAATATGTGATCGGTTGCGGCATGCGATCACCGTTTGTCATGGCCCTTGACCCGTCAGCGATCATGGAACCGCCGCGGTCACCGCTCACAAGCCTGTGACCGGCGGAAACGGTCAGAAAGTGGTGAGCGCCCGCGCCAGGATCCGCAGGGTCCGCTCGGGCGGCGCGGCCTCGGTGACCAGCGTGTTGAACACGTGCCAGTGCCGCTCGATGTCGTCCCGCCGGACGGGGTAGGACGCTCCGTCGGCGCGCTCCAGGTAGACCATGTCCTGGAGACCCTGCTGCGGGAACCGGACGAGGGTGAGCGGTCCGTCGCCCTCGACCCGTCCGCACACGCCGCTCGGCGCGATCTGCACGGTGACGTTCGGCCGCTGGCACAGGTCCATGATGTGCCGGATCTGCTCTTTCATGACGGCGGGGCCGCCCATGGGACGCCACAGTGCCCGCTGGTCGAGCACGACCCACAGGTTGAGCGGGCGCGGACGGCGACGCAACACCCGCTGCCGCCGCATCCGGAAGTCGACGCGCCGGTCGACCTCCGATTCCGGATGGTCGCGGCGGATCACCTCCCGCGCGTATCCCTCGCTCTGGAGCAGACCGGGCACGAACTGCGGCTCGAACGTGCGAACCAGCTTGGCCGCCTGTTCGGCGGTGAGGTAGGGCCGCACCCACGACGCGACGATCGAACGGTCGTCGTACCACCACGGATGCGCCCTGGTCTGCTCGGCCAGCGCCAGCAGGGTCGTGCGCTCGTCGTCGTCGGCGCCGTAGAAGGTGAGGAGCGTCTCGACGTCCTCGGTCGAACATCGGGAGCGGCCGAGCTCCAGCCGCGAGAGCTTGGAGGACGAGCCGTCGATGGCCTTCGCCGCGTCCAGCCGACTGACGGCGGCCGACTCGCGAAGCGTCCGGAGCCCTCTGGCCAGCAACAATCTGGGGACGAGCGGATCCCCGTGAGCGGGGGTCGACTGTCGTGCACCGGTCATCGTGACGGAGGCCAAGGCGACTCCCATCCGGGGACGACGTGAAGGATGATCTGACTATACCTTCACTAAACGCACTGGGTACGAAACGGTCAGCGACGATCCGTGGAAGCTCTCCGAATGATGGCCCCCAGGTGAGCCCGCCGCCGTCCGTGGCGATGCCTCTGCGTCAGGGTTTACGGCCCACCCCGCAGAGTGTCGGGAGCATCTCCGGTTCGACGCCCACGTCCGGACGCCACTCGTTGGCCGTCACGAGCCCCGGCGCCTCGACCTCAAGCCCCTCGAAGTACCCGGACAGGAACTCGCGGCTGCGCAGCCGGAACGGGATGGCCCCGGTGTCGTCATAGGCGCGCTGCGCGTTGTTGAACGCCTCGTTGTCGTCGGTGCAGTCGTCCAGGATGAGGTAGCTGCCGGACGGCAGGCCGTCCAGCAGCCCGCTCGCGACCCGCCTCGCCTCGACGGGGTCGACGATGTGCCCCATCACGTTGACCAGCAGCAACGCGACCGGACTGGACAGGTCGAGGATCTCCGACGCCCTGCTCAGGATCGTCACGGGATCGTGCAGGTCGCAGTCGATGTAGGCGGTGCGGCCCTCCGGGGTCCCGGTCATCAGGGCACGCGCGTGCGCCAGGACGAGCGGGTCGTTGTCGACGTAGACGACCTTGGCCTCGGGCGCGGCGCGCTGGGCCATCTCGTGGGTGTTGTCGACCGTGGGCAGGCCCGTCCCGCAGTCCATGAACTGGCGGATGCCGCGCTCGTGGATCAGGAACCGGATGGCGCGGTCCATGAAGTAGCGCCCGGCGCGGGCGAGCGGCACGATGCCCGGATACAGCGAAACGTACTGGTCACCGGCCACCCGGTCGATCTCGTAGTTGTCGGTGCCGCCGAGCCAGTAGTTCCAGATCCTGGCGGACTGCGGAACATCGGTATTGATCTTTGTTCCGGGCTCCTGTTCCGGACCGAAGGTGTCATCCGTCATCGGCCTGACGCTCCTTTCGGCGGAAAGGCTCCGCCGCTCCCCTGCACTCTCACAGCAACCTAGACCGGTCGCTTCCCCCGCGCCAGGAAAGCGAAATTCGGACCCGACCGCATTTGATTTCGGTACATCAATCGACCACGCAGAGTGGGCATGATCTTGAAAGTGTGGAGAGCGCGGTGACCGGAGGTGAATCACCGCAGATCAGGACGGATCCGAAACACCGGGCAAAACGGCCTGACCGAAACAGCCGGTCGGTACGAGCCGCATATCGCATGGCGGCTCCGAACCCAGGGCATCGCCACCTCCAGCCCACGGGAAGCCCTGCCACACAGGCGATCGCGCCCACACCCGACGACCGACCGACACACGGGAGTTCACGGACGACAGGTCGGCAACAAATCATGAGGTCGGATACCGGACACCACACCACGGCCCGACCCGCCACCCCACGAAGGCCGAAAGCGGCCAGCAGAACCCTGTCGATCCAGGACGCGAGAGCCACACCCACCTGCGGCAAATCAAGCATCAGCCGTCAGCGCCACAATCTCCCTACGAAGAGGGTCAACCCGCACCTGACAGATCCTCCAAGGCGACAATTATCAACCCCGCCAGAAAAACAAAAACCAATCCGCTGAGCCAGCACGATCTAACTACTTCAAGACACCAATAAGCTGTTCATCAAGAAAAGCGCCGCTCCGCAGGGCCTTAATTCTCCCGGAGCACGCTCTCCGGCCCAGTCCTCGTCCAACCGAGATCCGGTGGACGTCCCACCGCGGGCGCCCGAACTCGTGCGAGCTACAAGGGTAGATGACGGGTGGGGGCAGCACGGACAGGGCGAGCGAGACGGGCGGCGCGGCTGCCGTCCCCGGCGGGATGCCCTCGGCCTCCGGCATCGCAGGGGACGGCAGCCGCGCCGCCCGACGTCACGCGCCCGTCAGCGGGCCTCTTCGTACTCCTGCTCCTCGCGCTCCTCGTCCTTCAGCGCCTCCTTGTGCGTCCGGACGACCTCGCTGCCGTGGATCTCGCCGCGCCAGCCCTCGATCTCGTCGGGGCGCGTGAGCGACTGCGTCATCACGTACCGGTGGAAGTGCTTGAGCTCCAGCCGGACGCGACGCCCCTGGGCACGCCACAGGTTCCCGGCCCGTTCGGCGAGGCCCCGCGGGTGGTATTCGACGACGAGCAGGACGCGGGTCAGGTTGCCCGACAGCTTGTGGAAGCTGACCGTCCCGTCCACGTGTCCCTTCGGCCCCTGGGAACGCCACACGATGTGCCGGTCGGGCACCTGCTCGACGATCGTCGACTCCCACGTCCGGTTGGACCAGAAGATCTTCGCCTTCCAGTTGACCTTCTCGTCCGAGGCCTGCTCGACGCTGACGACCTTCTTCATGAAGGAGGGGTAGTCCTGGAACCGCGTCCACTGGTCGTAGACGAGGCGACGCGGCGCCCCGACGTCGATGTGCTCGACGATGTTGGTGATCTTCACCTTGGTGCCGTTGGCGCCGCTGTTCTTGAGCCGTCCGAGCAGCTTCTCGGAGCCCTCCTCGGGGGCGTCCTGGTCTTCGTCGGACGAGTCACGGCCACCGTCGCGGCGACCGGCGAGCACGCGGCTCGCGGCGACGGCAGCGCCCGAGGCGAGCAGGACACCGCCCGCCGCGCCCGCGGTCCGCCCGCCGCCGGGCAGCTTCTTCGTGACGCCGCCCAGTCCGAGGGACCGCCTGCTGCGGCCCCCCGGCAGCCGTTCGGTGATGCCCGCGATGGGCACCGGGCCTATCCGGGTTCCGCGCTTCATTGTTTCGCACCTCGCTCCGTTTGTACTGCTCCGTCCGCCTTTACCGGGGACTGCCCGGCTTGGCATGGCGCCCGGAGTACCCGGTCAAGTCAGGGCAAAACAGGCCGCAGGCCAGGCAGCCGGACGAAGGCCACCGCCTCGGCGTGGACGGCGGAGAACCATGTACGGGATGCTGGACGCCCACAGTGCCGTCGTCGCGCGGGAGGCGAGGTGGGCAAGAGCAACGACCCTCCCGACTGCGGGCACTGCGACGGAAAAGGTCAGGCCACCTATGAGCGACCGCACAAGGAGAAGGACGGTTCGGTCACCTGGCGCAAAAGCGTCGAGAACTGCCACGTGTGCGGCGGATCGGGGAAGTGCCGATGAACGAGAAGCGTGACCGCTGCGGCAACACGCCCTGCTCCTGGTGCGACCGAGACGACTGGACGTGCCGGTTCTGCCTCGGCTCGGGCTGGTGGCGTCCCGAGAAACCGCACCGGGACAATTCAGGCGGACTGACCTGGGCGCGTGTCGAGGAGCCCTGCCGGATGTGCGGCAACACCGGCAAGGAACACGACCCGTTGCCCGGCTCGGCCCCCACTTCGCACCGCTGAGCCCGACGCTGCGCTCAGAGCGAACAAATCAGACCACCCCAGCCCAAACACCAGACCAGCCGACGTCGGACGTTGCTCATCCGACAGAACCCTTGAACTGGTACGGACCAGCTGTTTATCTTCATGGCCACACCGCGCGCTTCCGCTTTCCGCACCTGCGCGGAACGGGGGGGTGGCCACATGAGCCTGATCGGACTGGACGTCGGCGGCACCACGATGAAGGCCGCGATTAGCGAGGATTCCGAAACCCTCGTCACCGAATCCAGACCGACCGACCGAACCGCCCCCGTGGACGGCATCCTCGATTTCGCCGCCCACCTGGCCGACCGAGCGTCCGCCCTAGGTTCCCCGGCCCGCGCCGCCGGACTCGTCGTCCCCGGAATCGTCGACGAGGCGACAGGCACCGCCATCCATTCAGCGAACCTGGGCTGGCGCAACGTCCCAATGCGCGAGCTGGCCCAAGAACGCCTGAACATCCCCGTCGCCGTAGGCCACGACGTCCGCACAGCCGGACTGGCGGAAGCAGTCCTGGGCGCGGGCCACGACACCGACAACTTCGTCTTCATGGCGATAGGCACCGGCATCGCCGCCGCCCTCATCATCAACAACACCCCGTACGCGGGCGCCGCCGGATGGAGCGGCGAGATTGGCCACGTAGTCGTCCGCCCAGACGGCGAAGACTGCGCCTGCGGCAACAAGGGCTGCCTCGAAACCTACGCGTCCGCCGCCGCCATCTCCCGCCGCTACGGCGAGAACGTCCCAGCGGAAGAAGTCATAGCCCGCGCCGAAAAAGACGAGGAAAAAGCAGCGCAAATCTGGTCCGACGCACTAGACACACTAGCCGACGGCCTAACAGCCACAGCCCTCCTCCTAGACCCAGACCTCATAGTGATAGGCGGCGGCCTAGCCCAAGCCGGAGAGACTCTCCTAGCTCCCCTAGAAATCCGCCTGGTAGAACGCCTGAAGTTCCGCCCATCCCCCCGCCTGCTCCTCTCCACCCTGAACGACGCAGGCGTAAAAGGCGCCACCATCCTCGCCCAAACCACCACCCCCCTATAGCCACTCCTCCCCGCAGCTTGTTAACCGCCCTTCAGGCGGGAACAGGATCGATCTCGGCCCAAACGACCTTCCCGCCCTCATTCAGCGGCCGAGTCCCCCACCGCCGGACGAGCCCTTCGACGATCAGAAGCCCTCGTCCACACTCCACCCCATAGGTCACGGGCCGGACCAGGGGCGCCGCATCGGACCGATCCCAGGCCTCCACGACCGGAATCCCGTCCTCCCGCCGGTAGGCCCGCACGATCACGTGCCCCTCGCCCCCGCACCCGTGGACCACGGCACTCGCGGCCAGCTCACTGACCACCGTCCGCGCGACGTAATCGGTAAGCCCCCACCCCCCGAACACGAGCCCCACGAACTCCCGCGCCTCCCGAACCGCCCCAAGCTCCGCCTTGATCACAATCATCTCCGACTCCGCCACCGCGACCTCCTCACCGAGTGTTGATTACCGGTGACAAAGTGCACTGCTTCGCCTAGAGTTGTCGTGAGCCCTGAGCATCTCTGAAATATCCGTGATCTTCAAGTCTCGGAGCGACATGACGAACCAACCTCCCGATCCACGCTCCAGCATGTGGGCTTGGATAGCGCACCACCTGCGGTTCCAACGCGTAGAGCGCGGCCTCACCGGCGACGCCGTGTGGCGTATCGCGATCGCTGGGCGGATTCCGGTCTGATTGGTGCTGGGCAAAATCTGCGGGCCGCGCGTCTCGGGTGTCCACAGGGCGTTCTGGTGGGTCGAGGTTTGGTGTCGTTCAAGTGTGTTGCGCTTGATCCGTCCCGCTCCACCTGCGGGTTTGTGGTCGAAGGGGTCGACCGCGTCGGTCGGTGCCGAGATTAGGATGAGTTGCTCTGGCGCGTTGTGATCATATTCGTTTGGAGCAGCATGAGGATTGTCATCGCTGGAGGGCACGGCAAGGTCGCACTTCGACTGACCCGGCTGCTGGCCGAGCGCGGTGATGCCGTCGTGGGCATCGTGCGCAACCCCGACCACGTCGACGATGTCAGGCAGGCCGGTGGTGACGCCGTGGTGCTCGACCTGGAGCGCGCCACCGTCGACGATGTGGCCGCTGTGCTCGCCGACGCTGACGCCGTTGTGTTCTCCGCTGGTTCGGGCAACAGCGCCACGGCCACACGACGGGACAGGGTGGACGCGGCTGCCCCCGTGCTGCTCATGGACGCGGCCGAACAGGCGGGGGTGCGACGGTTCCTGCACGTCAGCTCCATCAACGTGGGCTGCGCCGAGAACCCCGACATCGGCGAAGGATACGCCACCTACTTGCGGGCCAAGCGCGTTGCCGAACAGCACATCATGGCCCGTGATTCGCTCGACTGGACGTTGCTGAGGCCCGGCGTGCTCACTGACGATCCCGGCGCCGGTACCGTCCAGCTCACCATCGGGCATCCGGACGGCAGCGCGGTCGTCAGGTTCGACCAGGTCTCCAGGGACGATGTGGCCGCCGTGCTCGTCGCGCTCCTCGACCGGCGGGACACCGCCCGCCGCGCCTACGTGCTGGTCGGCGGCGACACCCCCATCGACCAGGCCCTGACCAGCTAGCGCTCACCGTGGTGACCGCCACCACTGCGATCAAGGAACGAATTCCTGGATCACGGCGAGGTTGGGTCCCGGCAACATCGTTTGGGCTGGCTGTGCGCTGTCGGCTCCGTCCTCGTCAGGGGCAGGTACGACCGCATGATGTGCAGCCTGATAATGCTGGTCACGGCCGCCGCAGTTCGCGTGGCGTGATCAATTCAAAGGGCGCATCCGCCAAGCTTTCCGATCATCAGGGGTGCTGGTGCTGTTCTATCCCGCTGAACTCGGTCTTTCGGGCTTGGCCCGCGCGTTCGTGGCCGATCTCGTCCGGCGGCATCGGGTGTGCGAGCAAGGAGGACAAGGTGGCGTTAGCGCAAGGACGATCCGCTGTCAGGTGGTCGTGGACGATGGTGCTGCTGAGCGCGGCGGCAACGCTGGTGGGCGGCTGCTCGGATTCGACGAAGCCTGACGCGGTGGCTTCGGAGTCCCCTACGGCCCGGCCATCGGCCACGGTGACCCCGAAGCCTCACACGCTGGTTTTCAAGATCACTGGAAAGGGCCGTCTTACCTCGCTGACCTATGTCGTCAACGGGAAGGAGACGACGAAGAAGGCGGTCAAGTTGCCCTGGCGCAAGACCATCCATCTACTGGCGAAGGCCGGTGAGGACACCTGGCGCCTGAGAACCCAGGGCGCCTGCGAGAGTCTCGTGACCGTGGACGGCGAGCAGGTCGGCGGAGGCGGTTACTGTGACGCGGCGAGTTGCCTTGGTGATGACTCCGGCGTGATCGGCGACTGATTCCGTCAGCGTCGCGCGATCAGCGCTGGAATGGTCGTCAACGCCTCGTGGTCGAAGCCGCGACCCACGAGCGTCGGCAGTACAGGACGGCCGCCCGTCGTGACCGGGTTAGAACGGCAAATCCGGTTGGCTCTTACGGTCGGCTGGGCTGGGCGGAGGGTGCTGCGGCTGTTGGTCGGTTGGCCGCTTGCTTGACGGTTCTGATCACTGGTGCCGTCTCTACGTGCGTGATCGCTGGTAGTGCGGCTATTCGGGTGATCATGTAGTCGTACAGTTCGCGTTGGCCAGCGCATACGACGCTTGCGCACAGGTTGGTTGGTCCGGTGGTGGCTGCGGCGAACGCGATCTCCGGGTGGCTGGCCAGCGCTGCCCCTGTGTCCTCCAGGTGGGCGGGGGCGACGGAGAGCCAGAGCAGTGTTCGTGTGTGGACGCCGAACATTCGCGTGTCAATGTCGATGTCCAGATACAAGACGCCGCGCTCGCGTAGTTCAGTCATTCGGCGTCGGACTGTGGACGGTGACCATCCGGTCGCCGTGGCCAACTGGCTGAGTTCGGCACGACCGTCGATGGCCAGTTCGGCGAGCAGTTTGCGGTCTCCCTCGTTGAGCCGTACCGGGCCCGGACGGTGCGGTATCGGGGGCGGGCGGAGCCGCGTGATGGCCTCATCGTCCAGTAAGCCGAGCTTGGCGACCACGCTGTCAGCCCCGCCGTAGAAGGTGTGCAGGACGGAGTGCGCGGTGACGCCCTCGACGCGAGATGTACGGGGCAGTTTGGCGAGCAGCAGCGCCTCGCTGTCGGCCTCGTTCTGGGTGCGTACGGTGCAGGCGATCTCAGTGCCACCGGATGTAAGGCTCACCCAGGACGTGTCGGGACGGCGGGCCAGCGCTTCGGCGACCGGGACTGCCGCAGCGGGCGCGCATCGCACCCGCAAGAACCAATGGACCGTGCCGAGTGCGGTGGGCTCGACCCCGCCGAGCACCCGGACCGCTCCGGCCGACCGCAGCCGGGCGTATCGGCGGGCGATCGTGCGGTCCGACACCCCGAGCACGTCGGCGATCGTGCTGAACGCGGCTCGCGGCGCGATTTGCAGGGCGTGGACGAGGCGGCGGTCGAGTTCGTCGTAGTCGGATTCCACCAGCCGAACGGTATCCAATGTCAGATCTGGTCACATGGAGGCTGCTTTCTGGCTCGTGCGGTGTGGTGGACGGAGTGTTGGTCTCGTCCAGTCCAACACGACCGGGAGAGATCATGGACACCGATGTGATCATCGTCGGCGCAGGGCCGACCGGCATGATGCTGGCGAACGAGCTGCGAGTGGCGGGGGTGGCGGCCGTCCTGGCGGACAAGCTGCCTCGGCGCAGCGAGCTGTCACGGGCCGGGGGCGTGCAGTCCCGTACGCAGGAGGCGTTCGACCAGCGCGGCCTGTTGGAACCACTGCTCGCCACCGGCACGTACCCCGCCGGCACCGCCCATTTCGCTGGCATCACACTTCCACTTACGCACGATCGGCACCGCCAGCCATGGCGATCCATTCCGCAGGTGAACATCGAGGCGTTCTTCGAACGGCATCTCGCCGCGTACGGCATCCACGTACGCCGCGACCATGAGCTGACCGGCCTCACCCAGGACGACGACGGCGTCACCGCGACCTTCGGGGGCGGCGCACGTATCCGCGCCCGGTACGTCGTGGGCGCCGACGGCGCACACAGCACGGTGCGCTCGCTGTTGCGGGCCGATTTTCCCGGCCGTTCAGCCTCGGCGACCCTGGTCGCCGCCGACGTCCGGCTGCGCGGCACCGACAAGGTGGACACGCACACATGGGCCGAGGACGGCCACTGGGCCGCACTGTTTCCCCTGGGCACCGATACACAAGGGAGGCCGATGCACCGACTCGCTCTCGGCGGCCCACAACACTCGCTGCCACGGGAAACACCGGTAACCGAGGACGAGGTCCGCACCGGCATACGCACCGTCTTCGGGCCCCACCGGGTAGAGCTGCTCGAACTGTGTTACGGCCGTCGCATCACCAACTCGGCACGGCAGGCCGCCGACTACCGCCACGGCCGGGTGTTCCTGTCCGGCGACGCCGCCCACATCCATCTTCCGGTCGGCGCGCAGGGCATGAACACCGGCATCCAGGACGCGCTCAACCTCGGCTGGAAACTCGGCGCCGCCATACACGGATGGGCACCGGACGGCCTGCTGGACACCTACCACGCGGAACGGCACCCGATAGGGGCCGCCGTCCTGCGCAACGTCCAGACGCAAGGCCTGCTGATGGACCTGGACGGCAGTCGCAGCCCAGATATTGTGGCCACAAAGGAGCTGTTCACAGCCCTGGCGCAACTCCCCGAGGTGCAATTCCATCTGGACGACATGCTGTCCGGAATGGGCTTCCGCTACGCCCTGCCGGGCGCCGAGCATCAGCCGCTCGTCGGCCTGCCCGCGCCCGACGTGGACCTCGGCTCGGCCCGCTCACACGAACTCCTCCGCTCCGGCCACGGCCTTCTACTCGACCCGTCCGGCGAATTCTCCGAAGTGGCCGCCCTGTGGTCCGACCGCGTGAACCACGCGGGAAAGGCCGCCGCGACCGAGCCAATGCTCATCCGTCCAGACGGCTACGTCTGCTGGGCCGGTGACCCGACCGTCCTGGAGTCGGCCCTACACCACTGGTTCGGCAAACCAGCACAGCGTTAGGACGACCTCAGCCATTGTGTCGTCAGCAGACCCGTGGGGGTGTTTCTCCCGTTGTCACTCTGGGAGGGTCTCTCGGAGGCGGTTGATGGTTCGAAGGATTTCTGTGCGGTTCTTGGACGACTTCAGCCACGCCGGTAGCCGGGCGAGCATGGTCAGGCCGACGTATTCGCCGCGTTCGCGGAGTTGGGCGCTGACGTAGTTCTCCAGAATGTCCAGGTGGCGGACGTTGAAGGCCCACAGTGTGTGCCCACAGCAGTCCGCTTGGAGCCACAGCGGTTGACGGAAGAACGGGTCGACAGGGCCGCCCCAGCCCGAGGACGCATTCTTGTCTTCGTCCGGCCAGTTTCTGACGTAGTGACAGGTGCGGCACACCATCCGTCGAGGCCACATGTCCACCCAACGGCTTGGCGGTTCCCCGTCCAGCCATGGGACCACCTCCGCGCGGGCCTGGCAGGCTGGGCAGACCGCGTGGATGGGGTCCGTCGACAAGTCGTACAGCGACACCGTGGGGTCGGCGAACCGCTTCGGGACTGACGGCTGAGTGTTCACGTCCACCATTGTGCTTACCGTCGCCGTCCCATCGCATGCCCTTTTCAGCCAGCGCGGCCGGAGGTCAGGGGCGTTCAGCTTGCGTGAATGCCGTTTGAGGCTTGGTCAGTGGCGCATGTGTGGGCTGTGCGGACGAAGCGGGAGACGTCGGGCGAGCGGCTGTCCGTGGGCCACAGGGCCAGGGTTCGGTAGGGGGCCGCGTCCGGGACGGGGCGGTACGCCACGTCAGGACGGATGTTTCGTGCGGCCAGTGAAACGGGCACCAGCGCTGTGGCCTGGCCGAGCGCGACCACTTCCAGCAGCTGGGCGGTGTCGCGTACCACCGGGCCGTCTACGGGACGAGCCGGGTCCCCCAGCAAGTGATCGGTCGCCGGGGGGCTCCAGCGTGGGGCCGGTTCGTCGATCAGGTCGGCGGTGGTGAGGACGTCGCGTGCGGCCAGTTCGTGGGCTGGGGTGAGCGCGGCGACTCGCGGTTCGGTTGCCAGGAGTTCGGTGTCGAGGTCATGGCCGTCGAAGCAGGCAGCTATCGCCACGTCCGCGCGGCCGTCCCGGACCATGTCGGCCTGTTCTCCGAAGCCGCTCACGACGATGTGCAGGTCGGGGGCGTCCGGTTCGGCTCGGAAGCGTTCGTGGATTCGGTGTAGCAATTCCGTGGCGACTCCAGGTTTGGCCGTGACCACGAGTTCGTTACGGCAACGGCCGCCTGGCGCGTCCGGCGGACGGCGAGTTCGAGGGCGGACAGAACGGCGGCAGCCTCCTTGGCCAGCGTTTCGCCTGCTTGTGTCAACGCCAGTCTGCGGTCGGTGCGGTCGAAGAGGGCGACTCCAAGGCGGCGTTCGAGTTGTCGCATGGCCCGGGACAACGGCGGCTGGGCAATGGCGAGCCGTTTCGCCGCGCGGGTACAGAGGGATCGGCCGCGAGATTGTCCGGGTGCTCGCCCAGCGGGGACTCACCGTGTATCTCGGTGCCCGCGACCCGGAGCGCGGGCGCGCGGCCGTTGAGGAACTGGGTGACGCGGACGTCCGGTTCGTGCGGCTGGACGTGACCGACACGAGGTCTGTCGCGGACGCCGTGACCACGATCGACGAGGAGGCGGGACGGCTGGACGTGCTGGTCAACAACGCCGGAATCATGACCGAGTGGGGGCTCGGGGCCGCCGATGCCAACGCGTCCCAATTGCGCGAGATCTACGAGGTGAACGTCTTCGGCGTCGTCACGGTGACGTCGGCCTGCCTTCATCTGCTCCGGCGTTCTCCCAATGCGCGGATCGTCAACATGTCCAGCGGGCTTGGCTCTCTCACATGGGTGAGCGACCCCGAGCACCCTCTCTCGGGACGGGCTTTCCTCGGATATAGCTCGTCCAAGGCCGCGCTCAATGCGTTGACCGTTGTGTACGCGAATTCCTTGCGCGCGAAGGGCATCAAGGTCAACGCCGTCGGGCCCGGGTTTGTCCCGACCGAACAGAATGCCGCCGCGCCGTTCCCTCGAGGTGACCGCACGGTCGGCGACGGGGCCGCCGTTCCCGTGCTGCTCGCGACTCTTCCCGCCGATGGCCCGACAGGCACTTTCCGAGGCCCAGACGCCCTGGAGGAAGTCATTCCGTGGTGAGCGACCTACGGCAGCGAGCCGAACTCTCGGAGCAGCACCACGACCGCGTAACGCAGTTGGGCGCGGTTCGGGTGCGGGCCGAGTTTGTGGAGTTTCGTCCAATGGTCGCGGCGACGCGGCGCGGGATCCTGAACGGCCAGCCGTAGGCTCAGTTCGATCAGGCGTCGCGAGGCGGTGACAGCTCGGGGCGTGCCCCCCGCGCGAGCGGCCGCCGCCTCGCGGGCCAGGTCCCGGCCGATGCTTCGGATGATCTTGCGCAGGTGCGTACTGGCGGACGCATGGGCGGCATAGTTCCGCCGGGTGGCGTACGACTCGTCCTGTGCCTGGGTCAGCCTTTCCTGGCCGATCCAGGGAGAGGCGTCCGAGACGAATTCGAGGTCGGTTCTCGCGGCGTTCTCGGCCTTGGCCGCCCGCCTTTGGTCTGAGACGACGCTGTGCCGGAGAGACCTGGCCTTGTCCCGCGCTTCCGCGAGGGCAAGGAAACGCGCGTCGCCGGTTTCCAGCTCTACGGCCTCTGCAAGATCATGTGCCAGGTCGCGGGCGTATGACAGGTATGCACGGTGTCCGCGTTCATCCAAGTCGCGGATGAACGCCTCGACCAACTCCCGGGTGCGTACGCCATCGTCCATGATCAACTTTCGGCCGGGGAACCGGCCCCGGGTCAGCGGTGGGTGCGTTTGGCCTGGCCGGCGAAATGGGTGATCATCGCGTCGAGTTCGGTCGGTGGGAGCGTGAACTGGTCGAGGTAGCACAGCACGATCCAGCCCGTGCTCATCTCATGGTACGGCGGCGTGCCGGTGCCTTGGGAGAGTCGCTGGGCGAACATGACCTCCGGCCCGAGTCCGTCGACCAGGCGCAGGCACACCACAGGGTGAGGGCCGAAGAAACTGTTTCTCGTCGCGATGGTGAAGGCGGCGATCTCGCTCCATTTGTAGCCTGCGCACAGGCTGTTGCGGCGATGCTCGATTCCGTCCTGTCCGACGGAAAGGTAGAACGGCCCGCGTATCCTCCACAGGAGGAAGCCCACCGACGCGGCCAGGATGAACAGCCACATCCACCAGATCGCCTCAAAAGATGATGTGGAAACGTTGGAAAGCATCCCGGCGAAGACCAGAAGGACAAAATCGACTGCGACTAAGATCGGCAGCCACGGCATCAGCAGTTTCCTTCTTCTGCCTCGCACATGCTGATGTTCCGAACTCGACTCGGGAGCGTTGCGGGGGTCGGCCACGGGGGTTCTCCTCGAAGGATCTGGCGGAGTGCCGGTTCACGTTCCGGGACGCGCGCCCGTCACGGTAACGCGAACCGGTCCGGCGCGTGACCGGGTTCTGGCAGCGGGTCTGAGTGAGCGTCGCGCCGATGTCGGCGGGGGTACTGTTTGCGGCGTGTTCATCGGGCGTGACCAGGAAAGAGAACGCATCGCCGAGGTGCTTTCGGCGGCTCGTGCCGGGCGAAGCGGAACCGTGGTGATCCGCGGCGAAGCGGGCATCGGGAAAACGACGCTGCTCGAACAGATCGCGTCGGACGCGCGGGACATGCGGCTCCTCCGGGGTGCGGGCGTCGAATCCGAGACGGAACTGCCGTTCAGCGGCCTCCATCTGATGCTTTACCCGTATTCCGACCGGTTCGACGCATTGCCTGAGCAGCAGTCCGCCGCGCTGCGGTCGGCGTTCGGGCTGATGCCGGGGACGGTCAGCGACCGGTTCCTGATCGGCGCGGGCACACTGACACTGCTGTCGGAACTCGCCGCCGACCGTCCTGTGTTGTGCCTGGTCGACGACGCGCAGTGGCTCGACCGGGCCTCGCTGGACGCGCTGCTGTTCGCCGCCCGGCGGCTGAGCGCCGACCCGATCGCCCTCGTCCTCACGGTCAGGGACACCGCCCGTCCGTTTCCCGATCACGGCCTTGAGGTCGTCCGGCTGGGGGGTCTGGACCGTCCCGACGCCGAAGGGCTCGTCGCCGCGCGCCTGCCGGGCCTGACCGTCCCGATGCGGGAACGGCTCCTGGACGAGGCGGGCGGCAACCCGCTCGCGCTCATCGAGCTGGCCAGCGCGCTGGAGTCGCAGCCCGCGCGGCACGCCGGGCCCCTGGCGGTCGGCGCCCGGGTGCAGGAGGCGTTCCGGCTCCAGCTCGCCGAGTTGCCGGACGCGACGCGGCTGTTGCTCCTGGTCATCGCGGCCGACGGCACCGCCGACCTCGGCGTCGTCCTGCGGGCGGCGGAGCGGCTCGGGCTCGGGGCGGCCGACCTCGGTCCGGCGGAGGAGGCCAGGCTGGTGGTGCTGGACGGCGAGCGGGTGCGGTTCCGGCATCCGCTCATCCGCGCCGTCACCTACCAGAACGCCGCGCACCATCGGCGGATCACCGTGCACGGCGCGCTGGCGGCGACGCTCGACGGCGGCGAGCACGCCGACCGGCGGGCCTGGCATCTGGCGGCGGCCGCGACCGGACCGGACGAGAACGTCGCCGCCGAGTTGGAGCGGGCCGCGCGCCGCGCCGGGGACCGGGGCGGGACGGCCGCGGTCGCCGCCGCCTACGAGCGGGCGGCGCGGCTCAGCACCGAGACCGAGGGCCGGGCGCGGCGGCTGGTCCACGCGGCGCGGGCCGCCTACGACGCCGGACGTCCCGACGACGCCACCCGCCTAGCCGAGGAGGCCGCGCACCTCACCGGGGCGGACGCGGTGATCGCCGAGGCCACGTTCATCCGCGCCCAGGTCGCCTACGAGCGCACCTCCCCCGCCGCAGACGCCGCGCTCGCGCTGGAGGGTGCGAGGTTGATCGTGCGGAGCGACCCCGAGCAGGCCGTGTCCATGCTGACGGAGGCCGTCTGGTCCGCGCGGGACGCGGGCGCCCACGACCTGGTACGGGAGAGCGTCGAACTGCTCAGAACAGTGCGGATTCCGTCGAGTTCCGCGCACGCGCCCGTTGTCGGCGGGCTGATCGCGTACGGGCGGCTGCTGGACGGAGCACCCGGAGCCGTCCCACCGCTGCGCGCGCTTGTCGAAGCCGCGCGGAACGGCGTCGTCGACGACTTCGTCGAACGCATCATCGCCGGTTTCGCCGGTCTGCTCGTCGCCGACGACCGGGGCGCGACGGCGCTTCTGGAAGACCTGGCCGCGCAGGCCAGGACGCAGGGCGCGCTCGGCTGGCTGCCCTACATCCTGGAGCCCCTCGCGATCGGACGGCTCCTGCTCGGCGACCCGCACGGCGCCGAGTCTGCCGCCGCGGAAGGGCTGTCGCTGGCGTCCGACATCGGGATGGACATGCAGGTCACCGCGTTGACGTGCGTCACCGTCCGGCTGGAGTCCGACGCCGAACGGAGCCGTGCCCTGGCGGCGGACGTCCGCAAGCACGCCGATCTTCACCCGACCAACGCGGCGCTGGCGTCCTGGGGGCTCGGCCTGCACGACCTCGCCGACGGCCGGGCCGACGCCGCGCTCGACCATCTGGACGCCGTGTGCTCGGGACCGGCCCGGCACGACCTGCTGATCCGCGCCGTCCCCGACCATGCCGAGGCGGCGGTGCGGGCCGGACGCCCCGACCTCGCCCGCGCGCACCTGTCCGCGTTCGAGACGTGGGCGGCGGCGACGTCGTTCACCGCGCAGGTGTCGCGCTGCCGTGCCCTGCTGTCCGATGGCGACGACGCGGACGCGCACTATCGCACCGCGCTCGACCTGCATGGCGACCGCGCCTACGACGCCGCGCGCACCCGCCTCCTCTACGGCGAATGGCTCCGCCGCAGGCGCCGCCGCTCCGACGCCCGCGCCGAACTGACCGCCGCGCGCGACACGTTCGCCCGGCTCGGCGCCGGAGGCTGGGCCGACCGCGCCCGCGCCGAGTTGGAGGCGCTGGGCGACCGTCCGTCCGCCGACCGGGCCGGGGACGCCGATCCGCTGGGACGGTTGACACCGCAGGAGTTGCAGGTCGTCCGGCTCGCCGCCGCCGGGCTCAGCAACCGGGAGATCGCCGCGCAGCTCTACCTGAGCCCGCGCACGGTCGGGCACCACCTCTACAAGGCGTATCCGAAGATCGGCGTCACGCGGCGCATGGAACTGGCCCGTTTCGTATCGGTCATCTGACTTAACCACGACGGGCGGGCCCTTCGGTCACGTCCACCCAACGGCCCCCACGAAACACTCACGCACACCGTGACCTGCACGGACGAACACACGTTCGGTGACCGATGCGAGCCAGACGCCCGCTTTCCTAAGTTCGAGAACACCTCGAAACGAAACGGAGAGCACGATGCTTCTGGAGAACAAGACCGCGATCATCTACGGCGGCGGCGGGACGATCGGCGGCGCCATGGCGCGGGCCTTCGCCGCCGAGGGCGCCCGGGTCTTCCTCGCCGGGCGGACCCCCGCCACGCTCGACACCGTCGCCGCGCGGATCCGGGACGCCGGTGGCCTCGTCGAGACCGCCCGCGTGGACGCCCTGGACGCCGACGCCGTCAACGGCTGGGTCGACTCCGTCGCCGCGACCGCCGGGAGCGTCGACGTCTCGGTCAACCTCATCTCGCACGACGCGCTGTTCTCGCCCATGATCGAGATGCCGGTCGACGCTTTCGCCGCGTCCATGGAGAAGGTGGCCCGGACGTTCCTGATCACCACCCAGGCCGCCGCCCGCCACATGATCAAGCAGGGGTCGGGCGTCGTCCTGCACTTCGGCGGCTCCGACAGCGGCAACCGCATGCCCGGCCTCGGCAACGCGCAGATCGCCTTCGACATGGTGGAGGCGATGCGCCGCCAGTGGGCCGCCGAGCTGGGCCCGCACTCGGTGCGCGTCCTGTCGATGCGGACCGGCGGGGTGCCCGAGTCCTTCCCGGACATCCCGGAGACCGCGCAGATCAAGCAGCAGCTCGTGGACGCCACCCTCCTCAAGCGCGCCGCGACCCTTACCGACGTCGGCCGCGTCGCCGCGTTCCTCGCGTCCGACCACGCCGCCAGCCTCACCTCGACCCAGGTCAACATCTCCGCCGGAGCCCTGGTCGACTGACCACGCCCACCCCACCTCCCCGTGGCGGCGCGGTACGCCCTCACCCGGAGATCGGCAAGGAGCCTCCACAACACCCGCTGACTGATCGACAACAACCCCCGGGCCTATGGCCGCCGCACCCGTCCCGCAAGCCCGCAGGCCAGAGTCGATACGTAGGAGACTGCCTACGCTTGACAGGTAGGCAGCCTCCTACGTATCTTCGGGCGCATGAACATCACGCATGTGCGGCTGCTGACCATCCCCGTGTCCGACCAGGACGCCGCCAAGACCTTCTACACGGACGCCCTCGGCTTCGAGGTCGTGTCGGACCAGTCGATGGGCCCCGTCCGCTGGCTCCAGCTCGCTCCGAAGGGCGCGCAGACCAATGTCGTCCTCGCGAATCACGTGCCGGACGTGGCGCCGGGAAGCATGCACGGGCTGATGCTGGAGACGTCCGACCTGGACGCCGACTGCGAACAGCTCCGCCGCGCCGGAGTCGACGTCGACGGGCCGCAGGACCTCCCCTGGGGGCGGCAGGCCACGCTCACCGACCCCGACGGCAACGGCCTCGTCCTCGCCGAGCGCTGACATGTCCGCCGACCTGGACGTCTTCGCGGCGCTCGCAAGCCCCGTCCGCCGCGAACTGACCGCACTCCTCTTGGACGGGCCGCGCCCGGTGAACGACCTGGCGTCCCATTTCACGATGAGCCGTCCAAGCGTCTCGGAACACCTCAAGGTGCTTCGAGACGCCGGGCTCGTCAGCGAGCAACGCAACGGCCGCCAGCGCATCTACCAACTAGAGGCGGCCCCGCTACGCGAACTGTCCGAATGGCTCCACCCCTACGAACGCTTCTGGCTCGAGAAACTCGCCAACCTCCGCACTCTCCTGGACGAGGAGGACCTGTGAGCGGCGAGCCCGCGGCCATCGAGGTGGACGAGTTCCTGCCCCATCCGCCCGCCAAGGTGTGGCGGGCGCTCACCGACCCGAAGCTGCTGGCGCGCTGGCTGATGCCGAACGACTTCAAGCCCGTGGTGGGGCACCGCTTCACGTTCACGACCCGCCCGATCCCGAACATCGACTTCGACGGGATCATCGTCTGCCGCGTCCTCGACCTGGACGAGCCCCGCCTGCTGCACATCAGCTGGGGCGGCGGCACCCTCGACACAACGGTGACCTGGCGACTGACACCCGAAGGCCACGGCACCCGCATGTTCATCCGCCATGCGGGCTTCGACCTGGACGACCCCGTCCACGCCTTCGCCTTCCACGGCATGGGCAGCGGCTGGCGCTCCCACGTCCTCCGCACCCTCCACCAAGTCCTCACCGATACGGACGCGGCACCGACGCTGGTCACCGAAGCTTTTCGGCCAACGCGACGATGATGCCCTGGGGACCGCGGACGTAGCAGAGCAGGTAGACGTCCTCGTACCGCACGATCTCACCGACGAGGTCGGCGCCGTGGGGGCGCAGGCGGGCGACGGTGTCCTCGATGTCGTCGACTTCGAACATGATGCTGCGGATGCCCAGCGTGTTGGACGGTGCGGGGTCCGGCTCGGCGCTGATCGCCACCGGCGAGTGGAACTTCGTGAGCTCGACCTTGCCGAGGCCGTCCGGGGTCCGCATCATCGCGATGGTCACGCGCAGGTCGTCGAACCCGTTGACCCGCTCCGCCGCGCGGCCCTCGATTGGGGCCTTGCCCTCCAGCTCCATGCCCAGCTCGGCGAAGAAGGCGATGGCGGCGTCGAGGTCGGCGACGACGACGCTGACGTGGTCCATTCGAAGCGTCATGTCCCCTGCCCTTCGGAGTCGGATGCCTGGCCTTCGGCCTGCCGCTGGATCAGTTCCTCGACGGCGCTCGGAAGGGTCGTCTCGAAGTCGATCAGTTTCGCCCAGGTCGGGGTGACGACGATTCGGACCATGCCCTCGTCGTAGAGCGAACGCACCCCGGCCTCCCACTCGACCCGTTGCTCGGGCGTCATCTGGTAGGTGCTGTTCATTTCGAGGTATTCGTCCGGGATGGTGTCGGTGACGTCGAGTTCGGCCCGGCCGCGGATGAAAAGGATCTTGGGCGGGTGCACTTCGGTGTCGATCGTCAGAGCGACCGCCGGGTTCTGGCGGAGGTGGGCGAGCTTCGGGGCGTTCTTCGCGGTGCACATGACGATCTCGGTGCCGTTCCAGCTGAACCCGATGGGAACGTTCCGCGGTGTGCCGTCCTTGGCGACGTACGCCAGACGGGTGATGTCGCGGGCCAGCAACTCCTGGCTCAGCGGACGGTTCAGGATCTCGGTGATCTCGCTCGGCGTGGTCATGTCGTGTCTCCTGTCAGCTCTGGACCGGAAGGTCGTAGAAGCGCCGGGCGCTGGAGCCAACGCGGTTCAGGTCGGTCCCGTAGATGTGCAGGGAGACGGCGGTCTCGTCGCCGATGTTACGGACACGGTGGATGTCGCCGGGCGGGGCGAAGGCGCTGACCTCACCGGTCGTGTTGGGGTTGTGGCCGTTCTCGATCAGGGTCGTGCCGTCCTCGGAGAGGGTGTACAGGTCCTCGTGCTCCACCCCGGCCAGGACACCGAACACGCACCAGGTCACGTGGTCGTGGACGCGGGTCAGCGCGCCGGGCTGCCAGGCGATCGCCACCATCGAGAACGAGCCGTCCGGCTCCACGTGCAGGCGGTGGCCGCGGTAGGTGCCGCGCTCACCGCCGAGCAGGTCCGCGGGGAGAACGTCGGGCGAGGGCAGGTGCTCGCGCAGGGCCTCACCGACGTATGACGCGGTCTCGTGCCAGTCGGCGCCGCGGGCGACCGCGCCGCGTACCGAGGTAAGGAGTTCGTCCAGCTCTGCGGCGGGACGCACGGTTAGGGTGTTCATGGTGTTCCTCCCCTGTCAGGTGCCTCCAGCGTCGCCCCGACGGGGATGTGCGGTCATCCGTGCTGACCGTGGAACACCACGGACGCTGCCACGGAAAGGGGCTCAGGGTGGCGGAGCGGATCTCTGAGCGGGAGGCCGAGGTGCTGGCCGCGCTGGGTGCGCGGCTGACCAACGCGCAGATCGCGAATCGGCTGCACATCTCCGTGCGCACGGTGGAGAGCCACGTGTCGTCGCTGCTGCGCAAGTACGGCATGGCCGACCGGTGGGCGCTGGCCGAGCTGGCCCGCTCCGGGGAGCGGGAGCCGGGCAGGGTGGCCGGGGCGCCGGTGTTCGGGACGACGTTCGTGGGCCGTGCGGCCGAGCGCGCCGCCGTCCTGGCCGCTGTCGAGCAGGCCCGGCTGGTGACGTTGCTGGGTCCGGGCGGGGTGGGCAAGACCCGGCTGGCCGCGGTGACGGCCGAGGAGGCCGTGGCGCTGTTCCCGTCCGGTGGGGCGTTCGTTGACCTGGTCCCGGTACGCGACGGGTTCGTGGCCCGCGCGGTCGCGACCACGCTCGGGGTGACCGAGGGCTCGCACCAGCCGCTGGAGGAGGCGGTCGCGGCGCGGCTGGGCACCGGGCGGTCGCTGCTCGTCCTGGACAACTGCGAGCACGTGATCGACGAGGCCGCCGAGTTCGCCGAGCGGATCCTGGCCGCCTGCCCGGGTACTCGCGTCCTCGTGACCAGCCGGGAACGTCTCGGCGTGCCGGGCGAGCGCAGCGTGCCGATCGCCCCGCTGCCGCTGGGCTCGGACGCCGAGCGGCTGTTCCACGACCGGGCGCTGGCCGCGGATCCCCAGTTCGTGGCCGAGCCCGCGGTGGTCGCGGAACTGTGCGCGCGGCTGGACGGCATGCCGCTGGCGATCGAGCTGGCCGCGGCCCGGGGCGCGTCGCTGGGCCCCACGGGACTGCTCGCGGCGCTCGACGACGCGCTCCGCCTGCTGTCCGGCGCACGCGGCGGCGAGGAGCGGCACCGTTCGCTGCGCGCGGTCCTGTCGTGGAGCTACGACCTGCTCGATGACGAGGAGCAGACCCTGTTCCGGCGGCTCGGGGCGTTCGTCGGGGCCTTCGACCTGGACGCCGCGGCCGCCGTCGGCGGGGACCGCGCGGGCGTCGCGGACCTGCTCGGCCGACTGGTCGACAAGAGCCTCGTGGTGCACGTGCGCGGGCGGGTCAGCCGCTGGCGCCTGCTGGAGACCGTACGCGCGTTCGCGCTGGCGCAGATGACGGCCGCCGGCGAGGAGGACAAGACCCGGACGCGACACTTGCGCTGGGCAGCCGACGCGGCGTCCGCCACGGAGGGCAGGATCGGCGATCCCACCTGGCGCGAGGACTTCGACGCCATGGCCGCGGACCTGCGCGCCGCGCTGGCCGCGTCCGGCGGTCCGGGCGAGGTGACGCACCGGCTGGCGGGCGCGCTGGCGCACCTGACCTTCGCCCGCCGCCACCTGCTGGAGTCCTTCGCCCACCACCGGACCGCCGCCGCGCTCGCGACGAGCGCCGCGTCGGCGGCACGCGACCTGCGCGCGGGAGCCGGGTGCGCGCACGTCAGCACCACCTCCAACCAGCACGTGTACGAGCTGCTCCTGGACGCCGCCGACCAGGCGGCACGGGCGGGCGACGACCGCGGCCGGGCGATCGACCTGGCCCACGCGGTCGAGACGGCCTGCCGGTTCCCCGAGGCGTTCGAGACCAGCGTCCCGGACGAGCGCCTGCGCGACCTGCTCGACGAGGCGGTCGCGGCCGGGCCCGGCGACGACCCGGCGGTCACGGCGCGGCTGGCCCTGGCCCGCGCGTGGCTGGCCGGTCCGGACAGGGGCGCGCCGGATCCCGAACTCGCGTCGACCGCCCTCGCCGCCACCCGGGCGACCGCGGACCCCGTCCTGATCAGCTCCGGCCTGTGCGCGGCCGGGACCATGGCACTGCACGCCGGACGGCTCCGCGAAGCCAACCGCATCACCCGCGAACGCCTCGCGCTGCTGCCGTCCATGGACCGCGACGACCCGTACTGCGCACCCGAGATCTGCAACACCTACGGCCGCGCCTGCGTCTACGCGATCATGGCCGGTGACCTGCCCGGCGCGATGGCCGCCGCCCGCGCGGGCATCGACGACGACCTGCTGCGCGACACCCACATCACGGCCAGCCGCCTCGTCCAGCCACTCGTGCTGACCGGCCGCTTCCAGGACGCGATCGGCCACGCCGAACGCATGCTCGACCAGTGGGAACGCGCCGGACGCCCCGCCCCGCTCTGGATGCTCCCGGCCGTGAGCCTGACGGTGCTGGCCAGCGCGATGACCGAGGACGCGGGGTCGGTGGCGCTGTGGCGGGAGCGTGCCGCGGAGGTGGCCTGCGGCACGCTCGGCACGGCACCGGTCGCGGTGTTCGTCGAGGCCCGCCTCGCCCTCCG
Organism: Actinomadura meridiana; assembly: GCF_039537545.1. Lineage (NCBI taxonomy): Bacteria > Bacillati > Actinomycetota > Actinomycetes > Streptosporangiales > Thermomonosporaceae > Actinomadura > Actinomadura meridiana. The sequence continues at coordinate 327,888 of NZ_BAABAS010000015.1, read as the reverse complement.
CGACGAGCGGTACGACACCGCCGGGCCCCTCGTCCGCACGGCGTTCGCGGTCGACGCCCCACTGGACAAGTACCTGGCGTACGCGCGGGCGGCGGGCGCGGAACTGGCCGCGGCGACACGTCTGCCCGACGCGGCGGACCTGCTGGCGGCGGCCACCCCGCTCGCCGAGGAGAACGCCTGGGCCGCGGCCTGCCTGGCCCGCGCCCGCGGACGCCTCCACAACGACCGCACCGAACTGACCCGCGCCCTCACAGCGTTCGAACGCCTCGACGCCCAAGCCGAACGCAACCACACCCAAGCCCTGCTGGCGCGGCTCTAGCACCTTGCGGAGCCCCTTCCACGTTTCGGCGAGACGGCCTAGCCGGAGGTGGCGGGTGGGTCGGCGTAAACGCCCTCCAGCATGCCGGTGGCTTGGCCGATCTCGATGAGGTGGCCGTCCGGGTCTCGCATGTAGCAGCGGAGTTCGGCCTTGCGGTCGATCGGTTCGGTCAGGAACTCGGCGCCCTGGGCGGTGGCCGCCGCGTAGAACAGGGTTATGTCGGCCACGCGGACGTTCATGAACGCCGAGACCGGGTCGCCGGGGTCGGGGGCCGTCAGGGTGATGCCGGGCTTGTCCGGAGTGGGGCCGCCGCCGGGGTTCATGATGATCCAGGTGTTGGCGACCTTCACGATGGCGGGGTTCTCCTCCAGCACGACCTCGCCGCCGAAGATGTCCGCGTAGAAGGCGCGGGACCTCGCCACGTCCCGCACAGTCAGGAAATGCGTCAGTACCAGGCCCTGCTCGGGTGCTGGCAGCTCACCACGATCAACCATCCTCGCGCCCTTCCCTCGTCCGGCCCCTGGATCGGCGCACCGTGGTTTGCACGATCACACGGCCCAGCCACTCCATCCACACGCCGTGTGGGTCATCCCCGCTTCCCACTTCTCAAACCCGGCCCCACTCCGAGCACGCCCGACCCTCAATGCCGGAGTGCTGCGAACCTCGGCATCAGGCAGGGGTGCTCGTTTCGAGGTGGCTGCTTGGGCGAGATGGGGCTATCGAGGCCGCCGCCGATCCCGGCAGGGATGGGTTAGGGGACGGGTTCCAGTGGGGGTTGGTCGGCGAACTGGGTTTGGTAGAGGTCGGCGTAGCGGCCACCTGCGGCCAGGAGGGCGGTGTGGGTTCCGCGTTCGACTATGGCGCCGTCTTCGACGACGAGGATCTGGTCTGCGGCGCGGACGGTGCTGAGACGGTGGGCGATGATGATGGCGGTGCGGCCGACCAGGGCCTCGGTCAGGGCCTCCTGGACGGCGGCCTCGGACGTCGAGTCCAGATGGGCGGTGGCCTCGTCCAGGATGACGACGCGGGGGCGGGCCAGGAGGAGACGGGCGATGGTGAGGCGTTGGCGTTCGCCGCCGGACAGGCGGTAGCCGCGTTCGCCGACGATGGTGTCGAGGCCGTCGGCGAGGCCCTCGATGAGGGTGGCGAGGCGGGCGCGGCGCAGGACGTCCCACAGGTCGGGTTCGGTGGCCTCGGGGCGGGCGAGGAGGAGGTTCTCGCGGATCGACTCGTGGAACAGGTGCCCGTCCTGCGTGACCATGCCGAGGGTGTCGCGGACGGTCTGGAACGACAGGTCGCGGACGTCCACGCCACCAAGGCGGACGGCGCCGGAGTCGACGTCGTACAGGCGCGGGAGCAGTTGCGCGATCGTGGACTTCCCGGCGCCGGACGAACCGACGAGCGCGACCATCTGGCCGGGTTCGGCGCGGAAGGAGATGCCGTGCAGGACTTCGACGCCGCCCCGGATGTCGAGCGCGGCGACCTCTTCGAGCGAGGCCAGGGAGACCTTGTCGGCGGACGGGTAGGCGAACCGCACGTCGTCGAACTCGACGGCGACCGGCCCGTCCGGGACGGGACGGGTCTCGGGCTTCTCGGCGACGAGGGGCCGCAGGTCGAGCACCTCGAAGACGCGCTCGAAGCTGACGAGGGCGCTCATCACCTCGACGCGGGAGCTGGCCAGGGCGGTCAGCGGCGCGTACAGGCGGGTGAGCAGGAGGGCCAGCGCGACGACGGCGCCCGCGTCGAGGTCGCCGCGCAGGGAGAAGTAGCCGCCGAGGCCGTAGACGAGCGCGAGGGCCAGCGCCGACACCATGGTCAGCGCGGTGATGAAGACATGCTGCACCATGGCGGTGCGGACGCCGATGTCGCGGACGCGACGCGCGCGGGCGGCGAACTCGGCCGACTCGCGGGCCGGGCGGCCGAACAGCTTCACCAGCGTGGCCCCGGGCGCGGAGAAACGTTCGGTCATCTGCGTGCTCATCGCCGCGTCGTGCGTGGCGGCCTCGCGTTCGAGGCGCGCGAGACGGCTGCCCATGCGGCGGGCGGGCAGAACGAAGACGGGCAGCAAGACCAGGGTGAGCAAGGTTATCTGCCAGGAGATGCGGACCATCACCGCGAAGGTGAGCAGAACAGTTACGAGGTTGCTGACGACGCCGGAGAGGGTGTCGCTGAAGGCGCGCTGCGCGCCGATGACGTCGTTGTTGAGGCGGCTGACGAGCGCCCCGGTGCGGGTGCGGGTGAAGAAGGCGACCGGCATGCGTTGGACGTGGTCGAACACGGTGGTGCGCAGGTCGAGGATCAGACCCTCGCCGATGCGGGCCGACAGCCACCGGTTGGCGAGGCCGAGACCGCCCTCGGCGAGCGCGAGGACGGCGATCAGCACGGCGAGGCCCACGACCGTGGAAGTCGCGGACCCGTCGACGATGGCGTCAACGACCTGCCCGGCCAGCACGGGCGTCGCGACCGTGAGGACCGCCATGGCCACGCTGAGCACCAGGAACAAGACCAACGCCCGCCGGTGCGGGCGGGCGAACCGGGCGATGCGCCGCAGGGTCGCCCTGGAGAGGGGTCTGCTGTCGCGCGCGTTCATGGCGTGGTGCAGCGACATCCACGCCGTGACTTCCATGTCCATGGCGAACCCCGTCGGTCGTTGGCCGGTACACCGCGAGCATGCGACCTCAAGCTTGGTTGAAGTCAAGGGCGTCCGCGTCGATCCGGCACCCGACGAACACAGTGCCGGACGGGTCTGACATTTTCGAGAGAGATCATTCTTTTCGATCGGGAGGCCGCACGTGAACGTTGATGATCTACGGTCCGACACCCCCGGCTGTGCGAACGTGGCCCATCTCAACAACGCGGGCGCGGCGCTGCCGCCGCGTCCGGTGATCGACGCGGTGCAGAACCACTTCATGCTGGAGTCGACGATCGGCGGATATGAGGCCGCCGAAGAGAAAGCGGCGGACCTCCAGCACTTCTACGACGCCGTGGCAAGGCTGATCGGCGCGCATGCGGACGAGATCGCCTACGTGGAGAACGCCACCCGCGCGTGGGACATGGCGTTCTACGCGATCCCGTTCGCCGAGGGCGACCGCATCCTGACGACGTCAGGCGAGTACGCCAGTAACACGATCGCCTACTGGCAGGTGGCTGCGGCCAAGGGCGCGAAGGTGGAGGTCGTCCCAGACGAGCCCGACGGGACGATTTCCCTGGACGCCCTAGAAGCCGAACTGGCCAAGGGCGGTGTCCGGCTGGTGTCGCTCAACCACGTCCCCACGCACAACGGGCTCGTGAACCCTGTCGCGGAGGTCGGGCGACTGTGCAGGGCACACGGTGTCCTGTTCCTCTTGGACGCCTGCCAGTCGGTGGGCCAGTTGACCGTGGACGTCACGGAAATCGGCTGCGACATGATGTCGTCGACTGGCCGCAAGTTCCTGCGTGGCCCGCGCGGGACGGGTTTCCTGTACGTGCGACGCGAAATCGTCCAGACGTTGGAGCCGCCGTTCCTCGATCTGCACGCCGCCGACTGGAAGACACCGGACGGCTACGACGTCCGCCCCGACGCCATCCGTTTCGAGACCTGGGAACGGTACACCGCAGGGCAGATCGGTCTCGGCGTCGCCGCCGACTACGCGGCGGACCTCGGCACGGCGGCGATCCAGGAGCGCGTGAAAGGGCTCGCGCAGAACCTGCGGGACAAACTGGCCACCCACCCTGGGACGACCGTTCTCGACAAGGGTCCGCGACCGTCCGGCATTGTCACGTTCACCGTGGACGGCCACGACCCCTACGCCATCAAGGAGGCCGCAAGAGCACGTGACGTGAACGTCACCGTCGCGCATCCGATCGCCCATGGATACGACGTGCGCGCCGCTCCATCAGCGATACGGGCCTCCGTGCACTACTACAACAATGAAGACGACCTGGATCGTTTGCTGGCCGTCCTGGCGAGCCTATAGCGACCCGCCGGTCAGAAGTTCGGACGGGCGGCGCTGATGTCGGCCAAGGCCGATCTGGAATCCTCCTCCATGGCCAGGTCTCCTATGGAGACGATGCCGACCGGCCGCCCGTCCTCCAGCACCGGAAGCCGCCGCACGGACCGCTCCCGCATGATCTGCGCGGCCTTGTCCAGCGAGTCGTCCGGCCCCACGGTCGCGGTGGCCCTGCTGGCGATGGCGCCGATCTTCGCCTTGGCCGGGTCGCCCCCGGCGGCGAGGCCCCGGACGACCAGGTCCCGGTCGGTGACCACGCCCTTCAGGTCGTCGCCCTCCGCGACGAGGACGGCCCCGATGTCCTCGTCGCGCATCGCGCGCGCCACGGTCACGATGTCCAGTTCCGGAGACACCGAGGTCGGGGAACCGGTCATGATGTCGCGCACCTTCGTTGCCATCACTCGCTCCTTGAGCATCGCGGATCTGTCTGCGGCCCCGGGGACGAGTCGGGCCCTACCCGGCGAAACCGGGATCACTCACCGGCCCTCGGCGGTCATTTCCGGAAGGGCGCGAACACCCGTTCGGCGGCCTTCGTGTCCACCACCAGCCTGGCCGGGTCATTCGGCGCGGGACGGACGGGCAGGGTGCGGAATCCGACATCGTCCACATCGGTCCCGTCGAACGTGGCGGCAAGCGCCTCCAGAGCACGGACATCCCACTGCGGTGAAGACTTGACCGAACCGGCCACCGCCGCGAGGAACTTGGCAAAGCGCACAGGGCTTTTCCACCGCTGCTCCTTAGCCCGGTGCACCAGCGAGGCCATGAACTTCTGCTGCCGCTTGACGCGGTCCAGGTCCGAGCCGTCGCCGAGCCCGTGCCGGACCCGGACGTAAGCGAGCGCCTGCGTCCCGTTCAACCGGTGCCTGCCCGGGGAAAGTTTCAGCCCGGACTGCCGGTCGTCGACCGACCGCGGCAACGTGACGTCAACGCCGCCGAGCGCGTCCACCATGCCCTTGAACCCACCGAAGTCGACCGTCAGGGTCTGGTCGACTCGGACCCGCGTCAACGACTCCACCGTCTTCAACGCGCACTCCGCTCCGCCCAGCGAGAAGGCCGCGTTGACTTGCCCGCGCTGCGCCGGATGGGTCTTCCCGTCGGAGTCCTTGCACTCGGGGATGCTCACCAGGGTGTCGCGGGGAATGCTGACCGCACGAATGTCCTTCCGATTAGCCGGAACGTGCATCAGGACGAGGGTGTCGGCACGCGCCTGACTCCCGCCGTTACGCGCGTCCGAGCCGATGAGCAGCACGTTGAGGGTCTTCCCCAGTCCGGGCGCCGTGCGCGATGCCGCCGGACGCGCCCGGCCGTCCAGCAGCACCGTCGGGACGAGGATCGCCGCGGCCGTGACCACCGCCGCGGCCACCGCCGCCACCGTGCCGAGCAACGTCCACCGCCCCGGGCCGCGCCGCCCACCGCGCCCCGACGCCGCGTCCAGGAGCCGCTTGCGCTGCCGGAGCAGCGTTACGTCCGGTTCGTGCTCCAGCTCCCGGCCGAGGTCGCGAATCAGTTCGAGATCATCCATGGTCACGCCTCCTCCGCCATCGGGTCGTCCCGCAGTGGGTTCGTGTCGCCGAGCGCCGCGCGCACCTTGCGCCGGGCCCGGTTCAGCCGGGATCGGACGGTGCCGACAGGGATGTCCAGCGCCCGCGCCACCTCCTCGTACGCGAGGTCGCCCCACGCCACCAGCAGCAGGACGTCCAGGTCACGCCCCTGCAACCCAGCGAGCGCCTCGGCCAACGCCGGACGCGACGCCGAAGCGGTCACCCCCGCCGCGACCCGGTCGTCTGGCCCCTCCACGGGCCCGTCCACGGGGCTTCTGCGCAGCGCCCGGTAGCGCGCGGCCTCCGCCCGGTGATGCCGTGCGACGAGCTTCGTCGCGATCCCGAACAGCCAGGGCCGCGCGTCGCGCTGCGTCAGGTCGTACCGGTGCCGCCCACTGAAAGCGGCAAGAAACGTCTCACCGACGACGTCCTCCGCTGGCCCCGGTCCCAACCTGCGCGACACGTAGCGGAAGAGCATCACGGAATACCGATCGAACAATGCGGCGAACGACTCCGGATCGGTCAGCGAACCCTCGATGAGATCCGCGTCGCATTTCTGAGCCGTCGTCGGAGGTACGGTCATCGCGACCACCATGACATGCGCACCGATACCTTCCCGTGCGGAAACGTTGTCAGCGATGTATCTCCGCAACGTCCCGTCCGGGTTCACGTTGGTCCGCGACACCCCCACCACGTGGGCCGATCCACACGAACCTTCTAGATAAACTGCGCATCCTTCAAGATGTACGGGGGTTGTCGGGGAGGGCCACTCCGTCCGCCTGGAGGAACCAGCGAAGGAGGGCCGCGCCATGGACGACGACGTTCAGGACGAGCCGGTGGTGTCCGGCCCGAAGGACGAGGACACCGGGGAACCCACCCCCGCCCACAGCGAGACCACCGAGTTCCGCGTCCCCGACAAGGTCTCTCTGACGCGACCGGACATCCCCATCCGCCGTCCCAAGGACGACGACGCCGAAAAGCCCGCCCCCGCTGCTCCCCCGCAAGGCCCCTGGCACGTCCAGCTCCCCAACGAAAGCACCCCAACACCACCGACCAGCGCAGGACCCACGCGGGTAGAACCACTCCCCGTACCACCCCCGCAGAACCCACCCCTACAAAACCCGCCCCCACACGACCCGTCGACGCATTACCCGGCGGCACGCTCGTCCGGCCAGTGGACGGTGCCATGGGAGAACACCGCTCCCCCTCCACCCGTCCCTCCGATGGAGGCGGCCCCGGAACCCGCCCGACGCGGACGCCGCTGGCCGATCATCCTCGCAGCGGCACTGGTGCTTGTCGTCGGGCTCGTCGCCGGGCAACTCGTACGGCCCGTCCCGGATCCGACCGTCAAACTGACCCTTTCGTCCAGCCACACGTTCCCCGGGCAGAACCCCGCCTTGCCGTGGCCATCGGTGGGACAGGCGATCGTGCTGGTGGACGGTCTCGGCGTCATGGGCACGTCGGGCGGATCGGCACCGATCCCCACCGCGAGCGTCGCCAAGGTGATGACGGCGTTCGTGTACCTGCGCGACCACCCACTGGAGCCGGGCAAGCCGGGCCCCATGCTGACGGTGTCGCCTGAAGGGGTTGCGCAGATCCCGATGCGCAAGAAGCGTGAAGAGTCACTCCTCGGCATTACCGCGAACCAGCGGCTGACACAGCGGAAGGCCCTGGAAGCACTTCTGATCATCTCGGCCAACGACGTCGCACACGAACTTGCCCGCTGGGACACCGGGAACGAGCAGGCGTTCGTAGCCAAGATGAACGCGGCGGCGAAATCCCTGGGCATGACGGGCACGCACTACACCGACCCCAGCGGCTACGACTCGCGAACCGTGAGCACGGCCGCGGACCAAGTGAAACTGCTGCGCGCGGCCATGGACGTCCCGTCCTTCCCCGAAATCGTGAACAACCACTCCTACGTCCCGGACGGCGGCGGCGCCCCACGCGAAGGCGGCAACTTCCTCCTGGGACAGTACGGCGTGGTCGGCGGCAAGACCGGCTACACCGACGCGGCAGGCGGCAACTTCGTTTTCGCCGCCCGCAAAGACGTCCAAGGCGTCGAAACCCTGATCGTGGGTGCGGTGATGGGTCAGAACTCCCCGTCGTCCGCAGGCGCGGTGAGCGCGGCAGGACAACTCGTAGGGGCGGCCGAAGGCGCGCTGGTCGCGGCCCGACTCGCCCCCAAGGGCGCGAGGGTCGGCCACGTCGACGACGGCCTAGGCGGCACAACACCCCTACGCGCCGCGTCCCCCGTAACCGTGGTCGGCTGGCCCGGCCTGACCGTCCGGGTCACCGCGCAAGGCGACCCACCACACCAGGCCAGAAACGGCGCCCAGGTCGCGACCGTCAAGGCCGGTGCGGCTGAAGTCCCCCTCCGGGCGGGCCGGACACTCGACAAGCCGTCCATCCTCCACCGCCTACTCCGCATCAACTAGCGCTTCGGTGGCTGCTCGGCCCCGCGAACACGGCAGCGGCACCAAGCCCCAGATAGACGAGCCCAGTCGCGTACCGCTGCCGCCGCTGAAACACGGGCCGAGCACGCAGCCACGCACCGATCGACCCTGCCGCGACCGCATACGCAAGGTCGGCCACCAACCCGACCAAGGCGGTAGCCAGCCCCATCACCACGATCTGCAACGGCACGGCCCCCGCACCCTGGTCAACGAACTGCGGCAGGAACGCAAGAAAGAAGAGCACGACCTTGGGATTCAGGACGTTCACCAGCACCCCGTCCAGATACACACGACGCAGCGACCGAGGCTGAAGCTCCATCTCGCCGACCTCATGCCGTCCACGCAACGTCCGATAAGCCAAAAACACCAGGTAAGCCGCCCCCGCATACCGCAAGAACCCAAACGCCGTCGCCGAGGCAGCGACCACAGCCGACAACCCAGCCGCCGCAGCCCCCATATGCACAACCGTCCCGGTCTCAACCCCAAGCGCCGACGCGACCCCCGCCCGACGCCCTTCCCCGATGCTCCGCGTGGTGATGTACAGATGATTGGGCCCCGGGATAGCGACCAGCACCAACACGGCCAGCAAGAACAACAACGGATTCGTCACACAGCCACGCTAGAAACCAGATGGTCCACACAACAGGTCCAATCAACTCCATAATCTCAGGACCACGTCACGCTCAAGAACGGCGACCAGCGTCGTGTCGCCTATGCCGATCGCACCGATCAGCAGCTCGCCTGGGTGAACGCCGACCCGTCGGCCATCGGCTAAGAATGTTGTAGGTCCGTGGTCCTCAGTCGGTCCAGACCACCACGGCCAGGCCTCGTGCTGCCGCCGTCTCGTAGAAGTTCCGTAGCTGGGCGAAGTGCTCGACGAGGTAGGTGTGTGGGTCTCCGCTGGAGCCCGCGAAGCCACCCGCCGTCCTGTATTCGGGAAGCGTCCTAAGCAGGGGCTCGATGTCCAACATGGCGAGCTCGTCGGCCACTTCGGCCACCGCGGTGGGAGTCACCAGTGCGGGCGGGTCGCCGAATCCGTCGTAGACACTGAGGTGGTCAAGGAATCCGATTTCGTCGCGGGTGTCTCCCTCAATGCTGCGTTCGATGACGCTGATGCTTCGGTCACCAGGGCGCATGCATCGGTAGAACGTGAGTAGTTCCCAGATTGCCCAGTCAAGATCCAAGGTGTCGCCGTCCGGCGGATCCCAGTGAGGGTCCCCGTCCACTGCGCTCAGGGCTGTCTCACGGCACAGACCGAGGTATTCCAGAGTTACTCGTGCGAGCTGCTGAGTCAGCGCCATGAAGAGGAGTATCCGTTCACACGCTCCATGTCGGCGTACTCCTTGAGCGCCACCAGTACGGAGGCCATCATACTGACTACGCGCCAGGTTCTCCTGACCTCCACGTTCCGGCCACGGTCTTGGACGCCTTCCAAAAGACCGCACCTGAGATTGTGATCCGACTCGTCAAGCGGCGCTGGGCGACGGACGCGGGCGGTGTCACGCCGACGGCCGGGAACACATTGGGTCCCCGGCTGAACTCAATCCGCCAACCTGCCCATTACCGCCACCGATCTCGTCTACGTGAGCCATCGACCTGTTCGTAACAGAGCAAGAGCCACTGTGGTTGGTTTGTACGGAATGGGGCGTTAGTCTAGCCCTACATGGGTAGTACAGTGACTACCTGCCAGGGAAGCACACACGGGCTGCGATCAAAGAGTTAGAGGACGCCGGGTGGCAGGTCACCTACACCAACGGTCGAACTCACGGCTATGCGCGGGCCTCGTGCCCTGGTGGGCCCGACTGTTGCTCCCCTCCGTTCTCGATCAACGGGACACCTGATGTCGACGAGCATGAGGCGCGGAAGATCCTGAGGCAGACGCGACGCCACGGTGACCGCGCGCCAGGAAGAGGAAGACTGATGGGCACCTACTGGTTCGAACTCGCGATCGGTCCGATCAGCGACCTTGAAGAGGCGGCTGAGCGGCTGTACTCGCGTTGCGGTGATGGGCAGCTCTCTGGAGACGAGCAGGGTGGCACCGTCATGTTCTCGCGCGAGGCCCGCAACGCGACCGAGGCGATCCTGTCTGCCATCGACGACTGCGAACGCGGTGGGCTGTCGGTGACCGGCGCCATGGAGGACCTGGTCACCATTGACGACATCGCCGAGAAGACCGGCAGGTCCGCCCCGGCGGTCGGACATTGGACGACCGGCGAACGCGGGCCTGGAGGTTTCCCCGCTCCGGCCATCCAGCACGGCATTCGCGTCAAGCTGTACTCCTGGGCTGAGGTGTCCCGCTGGCTGGCTGACGCCGGGCTCGGGAGAATCGACTCGGTCGCCGCGGAGGTCGCCGCCGCCGCTGCCGATGTGGACGCCCTCCTGCGCGCACGACAGGTGCTACGTGACGCCCCCTCAGGCAAGCGCGAAGTCCTCGCGAAGTTGGTCGAGGCTCAACCCCGGCCTACGCGTGACGGCGGTCTGGGCGGAGGTGTTGGTGAATGTGGATGTGCGGGTGGTTGGGGCGGTGGGTGAGGTCGGGGGCGATTGTTGGCAGTGGGAGTGTTCGGTGGTCGATCTCGCTTACGGGAGATGTTGGGGTATAGGTGGCGCCACTACGGGGTGATTTTGTGGTTTTTGGATCGTTTCTTTTTTGGGTGCTTTGGTGTTTCGCAACTCGTCGGGTTGACTCTTTGAAAGTGCTTCTGGCAGGGGTGCGGGGTCCTGCTGGTGGATGAGCAGGACCCCGCGGTTCGTGGTTGTCAGGCGATGTCTCGGCGTTCGGCCCACTGGAGGGAGTGGCGGATCGCGTCCTCGATGGTGTAGTCGGGCTTCCAGCCGAGGAGGTCCCAGGCCTTGGCCGGGTCGACGTAGGCGCCGACCACGTCGCCGGGGCGGGCGGGGGCGTCCTCGGCGCGGAAGCCGTCGCCGACGACGTCGCGGAAGGCCTCGACGAGTTCGCGGACGGTGGTGCCGTCGCCGGTGCCGAGGTTGATGACCTCGTAGCCGGAGCCGCCGCCGCGCGGTGGGACGATCGAGTCGAACCGGACGGTGGCCTCGTAGAAGGCGCGGGCGATGTCCCAGACGTGGATGTAGTCGCGGATGGCGGTGCCGTCGCGGGTCTCCCAGTTCACGCCGGTGATCGTGAACGGGACGCCGAGGGTGTGGCACTCGATCATCTTGCCGAGGGCGTGGGTGGGCTTGCTGTTCTGGAGACCCGTGCGGAGCTGGGGGTCCGCGCCGATCGGGTTGAGGTAGCGCAGGGAGATGACACGCAGGCCGTAGGCCTTGCAGAAGTCCTGGAGGAGGAGTTCGGCCATCATCTTCGACCGGGTGTACGGGTTCTGCGGTTCGAGGACCGATGACTCGGTCACCGACAGGTCCGGTTCGGGACGGTACAGCCCTGCGGTGGACGCGAAGATCATCCGGTCGCAGCCGTTGCGGACGAGGTGTCCGGCCAGGTCGAGCGTCTTGGTGAGGTTGACGCGGTAGTAGCGCAGGGGGTCGGTCATCGAGTCGGGGACGACGATCAGCGCGGCGCAGTGGACGGTCGCGACGATGTCGGGATGGCTCTGGAAGATCTCGTCGAGCAGGTCGCCGTCGCCGATGTCGCCCCGGTAGAAGATCTTTCCGTCGGTGAAGTCCTGGCGGCCCGTGACGAGGCTGTCGAGCACCACGGGTGTGATCCCGCGTTCGACGAAGGCCGACGCGATCGTGCTTCCGATGAAACCGGCTCCCCCGGTGATCAGGACCTTCATGGCGCGTCTCCTGACAGCCAGCATTTACCCACAAATGACAAAGCCAGGATCGGCACGGAGCCGTGCCGGGTCAACGGTCCGCGGGCGAGGTGACCGGGTTCGGACGGAGGTGAACCTTCCGCCGCGACACCACGTCCGCACGCGCTGTGATTCGGTGACGTCCAAGAATGCGAGGGTGAAATTCGGCGTCCTAAACGGGCGGCCGAAATCAATACTGCGTTTGCGGGATCCGTCCGGCGGCGGGGACCGTCATCGTCGGTGAATGGAACCGATCCGCGTCCTCATCGTTGACGATCACGCGGTTTTCGCCGAGGCCCTGGCGGCGCGGCTGGGACGCGAACCCGACCTGGTGGTGCTGCCGATCGCGGCGGACGTGCGGCGGGCACTCGCGCTGGCCGCCACCGAACGGCCCCGGGTGCTCGTCCTCGACATGACGCTCGGGGCGGAGAGCGGGCTGGACGTCCTGGACGGCGTCCGCGAGACGCACCCCGACATCCGGGTCGTCGTCCTCACCGCGATGAGCGACCTGGACGCGATGGTCCGGGCCATCCGGCAAGGCGCGGTGGGCTGGTTGGAGAAGACCGAGAGCGCCGACCGGGTGGCGCAGGTGATCCGGTCGGCCGCGGCGAGGGGCGGATGGATCCCGCCGGAGGTGTTAGGCGAGGTGCTGCGGCGGCTCGCGGCGAGTGATGGTGCGGGGCCGGGTGGCGAGGCCCAACTGCTGGGGGTGCTGACGCCCCGGGAGCGCGAGGTTCTTCAGTGCATGGTCGACGGGCTCGGGCGCGCCGAGATCGCCGCACGGCTCGGGCTGTCGGCGAACACCGTCCGCACGCATACACAGAACCTGCTGGCGAAGCTCGACACGCACTCCGCGCTTGAGGCGATCACGCTCGCGATGCGCTGCGGGATGCGCCCGTCCGACGGCTGAACGCCCCGGGCGCCTGATGCAAACGGCGTAGCGGAAGGTCGTCTTTTGCGCGATTGCTCCGGAGATCGGCGTTCCTACGCTCGGCGACAACGACGCCGGAGGATGCACGTGGAGATCGACGAAGTCGCCGCGCGGGTGGCCCGCACCTACTGGGCCCTGCTGCTGGTCATGACGGTTCTCCCGGTGGCGCTGGTCGCGGTGCTGATGAGCGGGCAGCAGGCGGAGTCGGTCGCGACGGGACGGCTGGAGGCGGGCGGCCCGGCGTCCGACGCGGCGACCCCCGAGGGCGGCGCAAGCGTCGTGGTCAGCCAGGTCAAGGCGTTCGCCACGGGCGACCTGCTGCTGCGCGGGGTGCTGCGGCGGCAGGGCATCGACCGGCGGACGCAGGACGTCGCGAAGGCCATCGAGGTGACGGGGCTCGGGACGTCCACGATCGTGGAGCTGTCGGTGAAGGACGTCGATCCGGTCGCGGCGCGCAAGCTGTCGGACGCGATCGGCGCCCAGGTCGTCGTGGAGATCAACGACTCGAACCAGCGGTCGATCAAGCGGCAGATGACCGCGCTCGACAAGCGCGTCCGGGAGCTGGAGAAGGAACTCGCCCCGCTGTCGCGCCGCGTGACCTCACAGGGCGAGCTGGACACCGACGACGCCAACGAGCGCGACCGCGTCCAGGGGGAGCTGAGCGAGCTGCGGTCGAACCGCTCGGACCTGCGGACGCAGCTCGCCACGGCGGGCACGGCGTCCATGATCCAGCCCGCGGTGCTCGGCCCGAAGTCGAACCCGGTCGTGATGACGTCGGCGGTCGCGGGGCTGGTCGGGCTGATCGGCGGCATTCTCGTCGCGGTCGTCGCGGAGCTGGTCCGGCCGACGATCCCGGGGCAGCGGCGGGTCGCGCGGCGGCTCGACACGCCCGTGCTCGGCTGGGCGGACGGGAGGCCCGAGGGTCTCGACGACCTCGGGCGGCGCGTCCGGCTCGCCGCCGCCAGGGAGGGCGTCGCGCAGGTCGCGCTGGTCGGTGCGCCCGGGCCGCTCCCGGCGGAGTTCGTGTCGTCGGTCGCCTCCGCGGCCAACGGCGCGGCCGAGGCGCCCGCCGGGCGTGACAAGGCTGCGCTCAACGGCGGCGAGGAGAGCGGGTCCGGGGGCCGCGCCGCCGTCCTGACCGAGCAGTCCACCGAAACGGTTCCGGCCCGGCCGGCCTGCCGCGTGCGGCCGTTCACGGAGATCGACCCGGGCACCGGCGAACGGGCTGGTGTCGTCGTGGCGGTCGGGCCGGTCACGACCGTGTCGGGGCTGGAGTCGGTTCTCGATCTGGTCGCCGCGTCCGGCTGGCCGGTGCTCGGCGTCATCGCCACCACCCGCAAGAACGCGACCAACCGCAAGAACGCAACTACCCGCAAGAACTCGTTCAGGAAGAGCAGGGGAAGCCGATGAGTTCGTCCGTTCCGTTCACGATCCCGTCGATCTCCGACGAGGTGACCGACGCCGTCGTCAAGGTGCTCGGCTCAGGCTGGATCACGACGGGCCCGCAGACCGCCGCGTTCGAGCAGGAGTTCGCGGACTACCTCGGCGCCCAGCACGTCGTGGCGGTCGCGTCGTGCACGGCGGCGCTGGAGTTGTGCCTGCGCGCGCTCGGGTTGCCACCGGGGTCGGACGTGTTGACGCCCAGCCTGACATTCTGCGGGGCGATCAACGCGATTCTGCACGCGGGGCATCGGCCGGTGCTGGTCGACATCGACGAGGACACGCTCGTCCCCAGCCCGGAGACGGTCGCGGCCGCGACGGCACGCAGCAAACCGGCGGCGATGATCGTCCAGAACCAGGGCGGTTACCCGGTGGACGTGGCGGCGCTCACGGAGGCGGCGGGCCTCGACCCGTCGCGGGTCGTGGAGGACGCGGCGCACGGCCCCGGCGCGGCGCGCGACGGGCATCCGGTCGGGTCGCGGTCGCGGGCGGCGTGCTTCTCCTTCTACGCCACCAAGAACATGCCGATCGGCGAGGGCGGCGCGGTCGCGTCCAGCGACCAGGAGTTCGCCGACCGGGTCCGCGCGATGCGGCTGCACGGGATGAGCAAGGACTCCTGGAAGCGGTACCTGCCGGGCGGGAGCTGGCGGTACGACGTGAAGTCGGTCGGGCTGAAGGCCAACATGACCGACGTGCAGGCCGCGATCGGACGGGCCCAGCTCGCGGCGCTGCCCGGCTGGCAGGAGCGGCGCGCGGAGATCGTCGCCGCGTACGACGAGGCGCTCGCGGGGCTGCCGGGGCTCGTCCTGCCGCAGCGGAACCTGGACGGCGTCCAGCACGCCTGGCACCTCTACCAGATCCGGGTCCAGGACCGGGACGGGATCTACGCCGACCTGGAGGCGGCGGGCGTCGCGACGTCCGTGCACTTCATCCCGGCGAACCAGATGACCGCCTACCAGGAGATCCTCGGCGCGGACGAGTGCGCGCGGGTGCCGGTGACCGACCGGGTCGGCGAGAAACTGCTGTCGTTGCCGCTGTATCCGGGGCTGACGGCCGACGGGCAGGACCGCGTCGTCTCCGCACTCACCGAGGCGCTACGGACGCGGACCTGACCGTGCGTAGGTTAGTGCCGCTCCGCCGCGCGGGACACGAGGGGAACAACGCCGCCCCCGTCCCGGCGAGCCCGCTCGCCCTTCTGATGGGACGGGACGAGGTGGAACTCGCGGGCCAGCGCGCCCGGCGGCTCGTGCGGGGCCGCCGGGTGCTGGTCACCGGCGCGTGCGGGCCGGTCGGGCGGGCGCTGTGCCATCGGGTGCGGCGGCTCGAACCGGCCGCGCTGTGCGCCGTGACGGTCGCGGAGCTGGACGTCCGGGACGCGGAACGGGTGGACGAGGTCATCCGCGACGCCCGCCCCGACCTGCTGTTCCACACCGCCCGCCGGGGCGAGCTGGCCGACGTCGAACGCGACCCGTGCGGTGGCGTCGCCGACACCGTGCTGGCCGCCCGGCGGGTGATCGACGGCGCGGTGCGGCACGGGGTGGGGCGGCTCGTGTTCGTGTCGTCGGACAAGGCCGCCGACCCGACCTCCGTCCTCGGCGCGACGTTGCGGCTCTGCGAGCTGCTGCTGCGCACCGCGACGGGCGGGCCGACCTGTTTCGCGGCCGTCCGGGTCGGCACCGTCATCGGCGAGGCGGGGCCGCTGCTCGGCGTGCTCGCCGACCGGATCGCGTCCCGCGAGGTCGTCACGATCGCGCACCCGGAGGCGGCGGGCCACTTCATGACGGTCGCGGAGGCCGCCGGGCTGCTGATCGAGGCGGCCGCGATGGCGGAGGAGGCGGAGACGTTCGTGCTGGACATGGGGCGGCCCGTCCCGGTCGTCGACCTCGTCCACCGGTACGCCGAGCAGCTCAGGCCGCCCGAGGTGACGATCAGGTTCAGCGGTCTCGGGCCCGGCGAGAAGCTCGCGGAGAAGGCGTTCGCCGACTCCGAGCGGCGGATCAGGACCGCGCACCCGAAGATCTGGGCGACCCGTCCCGCCGCGCCGCCCGCCGGGCTGCCGCGCCTGCTGGACGAGTTGGAGGCCGCCGCCGAGGCGGGCGACGGCGACGAGGTGCGGCGGCTGCTGCGCCGGTTGCTCCCCGAGTACCACCCGGTCCGGCGTCCCGAACCGACCCTCCCAGCGTGCGAGGTGTGCCCGTGAGTACTCCCAGGAAGCTGCGCGTCGCGACTGTGATCACCCGGTTCAACGGCGGCGCGGGACAGGTCGCGCTGAACGGGCTGCTGGCCCTGCCCGACGACGGGTACGAGTGCGCGCTCGTCACCGGCGGCGTCGGCATCGACAACACCGCCGCGACGTCCGACGACGTCGTCCTGTACGGGGACGACGCGGTCGCCAACGCCGCCCCGGGCGACCTCACCGGCCGCGCGCACGCGGCGGGAATGGAGATCGTGCAGGTCGGGCCGCTGGTCCCGCAGATCTCGCCGCGCGACGACCTGACGGCGCTGCGCACGCTGACCCGGGTGCTCGCGGAGGGACGGTACGACGTCGTCCACACCCACAGCTCGAAGGGCGGGTTCATCGGACGGCTCGCCGCCGCCCGCGCGGGCGTCCCCCGCATCGTGCACTCCTGGCACGGGTTCCCGTTCAACGAGTTCCAGTCGTGGGCCCGCCGCCGCGTCTACATCGGCCTCGAACGGATCGCCGCGAAACACACCGACGCGTTCCTGGCGGTCGGGACGGCGACGGCGACGTCCGCGCTGCGGCTCGGCTTCGCGACGCCGGAGCGGGTGCGACTGTCGTGGCCCGCCGTGGACGTGGACGCCTACGCGGCCGCGCCCGGATCACGGGCACGGGCCCGCCGGGGTCTCGACCTGCCGCTCGGAGTGAAGGTCGTCGGGTCGATCGGGCGGCTCACCTATATGAAGGGCCCGGAGATCTTCGCCAAGGCCATCGCCCGGCTGCCCGACGACGTGTTCGGGCTGTGGGTCGGCGGCGGGCCGATGACCGACGACATGCGGAAGCTGACCGCCAAGCTCGGCATCGGCGAACGGATGCGCTGGCTCGGGCACCGCGACGACGTCGGCGACCTGCTCCCCGCGTTCGACCTGTTCGCGATGCCGACCAGGACGGAGGGGCTGCCGTGCGTGCTGGTCGAGGCGATCGGCGCGGGCGTCCCGCTGATCGCGACGGCCGTGTCGTCCAACGCCGACCTCGTGCTGGCCGGTGAGACGGGGCTGCTCGTCAGGCCCGAGGACCCGGACGGGCTCGCCACCGCGATCTCGGCGCTGCTGGACGACCCGGCCGCCGCCGCCCGGATGGCGGCCCGCGCCCGCGAGCACATCGGCGACTGGTTCACCCCCGAGCATCTCGGCGCCGTCCTGGACGAGACCTACCGCGGGACCTCCCGGCGCCCAGGACCGCGACGCCCGTGATCGCTACGACCGAGGCCCGCGCCCCAGGTGCCCCTGCCAGGGCGCCCGCCGGGGGCGCGCCGCCGTCGGTGCGCCGGGTCCGGCTGACCTCGATCGCGCTGGTCCTCGGGATCGCCGCGCTGCCGATGCTGATGCCCGCCGGGCTGCCGCCGGGACCGGGCAACACCGGGCTGCCCGACCTCGCCCTCATCGGCGTCACCGGCGCGACGGTGCTGTGGGCGACGGCGCGGCGGCTGCCGATCCGGTGGCCGTTCCTCATCCCCACGCTCATGACGATCACCGCGGGCGGGATCGCCGCCATCGTCAACGACGCGGGCGCGCTCACCCTCGTCAAGGACCTGTTCGTCCTGCTGTGGGCGGTGTGCATCGCCAACCTGAGCCGTGACCCGGGACATCTGCGCGTCGCGCTGCGGGCGTTCGTCGCGATCGGCACCCTCTACGCCGCCGTGATGATCATCGGTTTCGTGCTCGGCGTGGAGGCCCTGTCCGGCAAGCAGGTCGACGGCGAACGCGCCATGTTCACGTTCGGCGACGCCAACTACGCGTCCAACTGGTTCATCTGCGTCTTCTTCATCGCCCGCGCGGCCGGCTACCCCGCCACGCCGTGGCGCCGGTGGACGGCCTGCGGCGTGCTGCTGGCCGCCGAACTGCTCACCGGCTCGAACGGCGGGCTGCTCGCGCTGCTCGTCGCGGTGCTGCTCGGCGGCCTGTTCCGGCTGTGCCGGGAGGGCAGGGCGCACCACGCGGTCGCCCTCGGCGCGCTCGTCGCGCTCCTCGCGAGCGGCACCGCGGCCGCGCTGACCCAGATCGACGTGCAGCCGTTGTTGAACCGCGCCGCCGAGTCGTCGCCCCTGCTGCGCGACTCGGTCGGCCGTTCGACCGGGGAGAGCGCCAGTTCGCGGAGCACCGTCCTGTCCAGCACGGTCGAGATGACCAAGGAGCAGACGCATCCGTGGGGCATCGGCCCCGGGCAGACCGAGGCGCAGATGCTGGAACGGCAGGACGCCTTCCCGCACGAGGCCCACAACGACTACGTCGCCGCCGTCCTGGAACGCGGCTTCCTCGGCGGCATCGCGCTGATCATGCTCCTGTCGGTGCTGCTGCTGATGTGCGTGCGAATCGCCCGGCGCGGCGCCCTGACCGAGGAGTACGCGCGTCTCGTCCCCCGCCCGGAACTGTTCGGCGCACTGGTCATCGTCTTCCTGATCTCGGGCCTGTTCTACGAGACGCTGCACTACAGACACGCCTGGGCCTTCTTCGGCCTCATCGCTGCCCTGCACCTGTTCGGCAGGGGGGGCGACCCCCCTGGCCCCCCACGCGACGCGGGCTGTGTCTTCCCAGGGGGGCGACCCCCTGGAACCCCCGTCAGCGACGCAGGCGATCCTCACGACGCCGTTGCGGCTTCTTCGCCTGTTGCGGTTTCTGCGGCGTCGCTGCGGTCGCCTGCGTCGTCGGGTCGTGCGACCTCCGGCGCTGGAGCGCCTCCGGCCGCACGACCCGTGCCCCCGGTCAAGGTTCGAACCGCCGCGGGCGGCGGCGCGGACGGGTTGCGGCGGCGGCTGGTCGGGCTGGTGGCGGGGAACATGGTGGGGCGGATCGGGGCGCTCGGGTCGCTCGGGGTCGCGACGATCATCGTGGCGCGGATCGGCGGGCCGCAGCTCGTCGGGGCGTTCACGCTCGCGCGGATCCTGCCGGGGCTGCTGTCGCAGTTGTCCAACGCCGGGCTGTCGGCGGCGGCGCCGTACTTCCTCGCCCGCGACGACCACGACCAGCGCACGGTGCGGCCCACGCTCGCCTGGCTCACGGTGATCGGCGCCGTTGTCTCCGGGCTCGCCTGGCTGGCCCTCAGCCCGGTCATCTACCTGGTGTTCTTCTCCTCGTTCGGGGTGTGGGTCGCGGTCGCGGCAGCCGTCCCGGCGGTCACGCAGGGGTTCGTGTCGGTCGGCAAGGGCCTCCTCCAGGGGACCGACGACCAGCACGGCGCCAGCCTCGCCATCGCGGTGGAGGAGTTCGTGTTCCTGCCGCTGTACCTGGCGCTTCTGGTCGCCTGGCACGGTCCGGGAGCGCTGATCGCGGGGCTGGTGCTCGCCGACGTCGCCGCCGCCGCGTGGATCGCACGGCGACTCGCGCGGCGAGGGTTCTTCACCGGGTGGGGACGGGCCGACCGCCGTCTCGGCCGCACCATCGCCGGGTACGGGCTGCGCGGCTACCTCGGCCAGCTCATCGACCTGCTCCAGCTCCGCTTCGACATGGCACTGCTCGGCGCGCTCGCCGGGCCGAAGGTGCTCGGCGTCTACACGGTCGCCAGCAAGTTCGCCGAACTGGTGCAGCTTCCGGGACTCGCCGTCAACTACGTCCTGTATCCCGACTTCGCCAAGAACGACCGCGCGACCGCGACGCGGCGGACGTCCCGCCTGATCCTGCCCGCGCTCGGCGTGTCGGTGCTCACCGCGCTGCCGCTCGCGCTCATCGCCGGGACCGCGCTGCCGTGGGTGTTCGGGGACGTGTTCGACGACGCGGTCGTGCCCACCTACATCCGGCTCGCGGGCGTCGTCACGTTCGGCGTCACGGGGCTGATCATGGCCTACCTGTACGGGGTCGGACGGCCCGGCGCGGCGTCCACCGGGCAGGGCATCGGCCTGCTGGTCGTCATCGCGCTCGGCGCCGTGCTGATCCCGGCGCACGGCGCGACCGGCGCCGCCATCGCGACCTCGGTCTCGTTCGTCGCCACCACAGCCGCGCTCCTGGTCTGGTTTCAGCACGTCAAGAGAAGGAGGTAACCATGCGCGAACTCGCGCACCATCCCGTCGACACCTCGAAGGGGATCTCCCCGTCCAAGGCGCGCCGCGTCCTGGACGTCACCGCCGCCGCCACCGGGCTGCTGCTCCTCAGCGTCCCGCTGCTGATCATCTACACGCTGGTGCGGGTGTCGAGCCGGGGGCCCGGCGTGTTCCGGCAGAAGAGGGTCGGGCAGGGCGGGCGGCCGTTCGTCATGTACAAGTTCCGGACGATGCGGGAGGGCGTCGGCGGGCTCACCCTCACCGCCAACCGCGACCCGCGCCTCACCGGGATCGGCAGGCTGCTGCGCCGGTACTCGCTGGACGAGCTGCCGCAGCTGGTGAACGTCCTGCGCGGGCACATGACGTTGGTCGGCCCGCGTCCCCAGACCTACGACCTCGCCGTCCACTACGCCGCGGACTGCCGTTGGGTGTTCGACTATCGGCCGGGTCTGACCGGTCTGTCGGAGGTGCGGTTCCGCGACTTCGACGTCCTCGGCCCCGGCGAGAAGGTCGACCTGGTCAACTACATCGAGCGGGTGGTCCCCGCGCGGGTGTCGGTGGACGCCGTGTACCTGCGCGACCCGTCGATGCGCGCCACGTTCGGCGCGCTGTGGGACACCGTCAAGCACATTCTGGGCTTCACGGTCCCACCGCTCCGTACAGACCGGACGGAGCTGGAAAGGGAAGACTCCGCCAGGGCCGAGGAGCCCGGCTCCGCGGCCTGACCGCCCCATCGGGGGGAGTGCGCCATGAACGTCCGGGGTGTCCCGGTCAGGGCGGCGGCCGCCGTGGTCTCGGTGATCCTCGCGGCCGGTCTGCTCTTCTATCTGCGTGACGAGTTCTCAGGCGGTGAGCCGGTCGCCGAGTCAGAGACGGCCGCGCCGGGGAGTCCCGCGCCCACGACGCGACCGCCGGGGACGCTCGCCCCCGACACGCCCCAACCCGGGACGCATCCCCCGGGGCACGGCGCCACCCGGCGGGTCGCGTTGAACGCCAAGTCGTCCGACTTTCCCCGGCTCAAGGCCCTCGGCTACGACCTGGTGGACGTCACGGCCGACGAGTCGCTCCTCGCCACCGTCCCGGCGGGGATGCGGGCGCTGTTGTGGGTCGGCAACGTCCAGTGCGGCGACTTCGAGCTCGACCTCAGGGACTTCAAGGAGGCCGTCCTACGTTTCGGGCACGACCCGAGGGTGTACGGGTGGTACCTGTCGGACGAGCCCGACCCGGGCAGCTGCCCCGAGGTCGCCGGGGAACTCCGGCTCCGCGCCGACTACATCAGGCGGCGGGCGCCCGGCCAGGTCTCGTTCGTCTCGCTGACCGACTTCCCCATGAAGCCCGTCGCCCCGGACCGGATCCACGCCGACCTGTACGGCGTGAACCCCTACCCGTGCCGGGGCTCCGCCTTGACCCGGGCGCGCTGCGACTTCCCGGCGATGGACCAGATGGTCAAGATGGCGGACGTCGCCGGGATCCCGCGCTCGAAGATGGCGCCGGTGCTCCAGACGTTCGGGCAGAGCTGCTCCGACGGCGAACGGGAGTACTGGCTGCCGACCCGCGAGCAGTTCCGCGAGATCCTCGACAACTGGGACCGGCTCGTCCCGCGTCCCCGGCTGGAGATCTCCTACTCCTGGGGACGGCAGGACGGCTGGGTCTGCCCCGGGCTGGCGGACGCCACCGGCGGCGGGCACCCGGACCTCCAGAGCCTCATCAAGGCCCGGTACGCGCGCTGACCGGGGTCAGCCGCCCGGCACGGCCCGGTCGGCGACCGCCGGTTTGGTGTCCGACCCGGACTGGGTCGCCAAGTCCATGGAGCCGAGCTTGAGCGCCAGGACCTCCATCACTCCGATGACGAGAACGAACGCGACGGCCAGCAGGCCGAGCCTTTTGCGGTCCAACTTCTTGCGGTCCAAACCGCGCACCTTCAACCCCCCACACAAACAGGGAAAAAATCTAACACGGTAGGACTTGAAACCCCACGTCAGACACGCCGCGCGTCAAGGTTGGCGGCCCTGGCGTTGACGCATTCTCCGGTGGCCAGGTCGAAGGCGAAGTTGTGGGCGAGGCACTGGATCCGGCCGTCGCGGACGATGGCGCCCACGGACAGGTCCTCACCGGCGTGCGGGCAGTAGCGCTGGATGTCGTAGCTGACGCCGTCGCAGGCGACCGTGATGCGTTCGCTCTCGTCGCGCTCGTTCTCGTAGACCTCGACGGCCTGGAGCGCGGGCGCGTTGGCGTGCTTGAGAAGGCCGACGAGGTAGTCGTTGTACACGTCGGGGTCGCGGGACAGGCTGACACGGAACGACAGGAGCAGGTCCTCCCAGGCGATCCGCCCGGCGATGACGCCGTCGACCCAGCGGCCCGCGGTGGTGATCCTGTAGTGCGGGCGGACGTCCGGGGACGCCTCGGACACGGCGAGCCCGTCCGGTGAGAAGTCGACGTCCCAGACGCCGCCGTTCGGTCCGGTGACGTCGAACCGGACGACCATCGCGATCTGGCGGAGGAAGTAGTCACTGAGCCCGCCCAGGTACGCGAAGTGGGCGGCGAACCTGTCGAACAGGCCGGAGTCGGGTTCGGGGTAGGGGGTCAGCGCCTCGGCGATGGCGGCGGCGCGGTCGGCGGCGTAGCGCTTGAGGTACTCGTCCCGGTCGGTGAAGGAGAACTCCGCCGAGACGGGGTCGCGGTCGACGGCGCCAGTGTCGAGGTCGATCGAGTCGCCTGGCTTGAAGGACTGCCAACTCTGTTTCGGCAGGTGCTCCCGCAGCCACGCGGTGGCGGCCTCGGGGTCGCAGAAGGCGCCGTCCTCCTGGGCGAGCGTCCGGTTGTGGTGGTCGACCTCCGCGTCCAGGAAGCAGGGCGGGCCCGCGTACGGGGCGGCGAGTTCGGGCGCCGTCTGCCGGACGAGGCGCTGCACGGCGCGCAGCTTCGACACCCGCTTGTCCATGGAGATCTTCGTCATCTCGTCGGGCCCGTAGTGGTAGCAGATCGGGTGCCAGGACGCCTGGGACGTCTGCACCGCCATCAGGTCCAACCGCCCGCCCACCAGGTGCTTGGCGCGGCGGGCCTGCGCGGCGGTGAGCCGGGCGTCGTTTGCGTGCAGGAACCCGCGGCCGTCGGCGAAGACGAGAAAGGCGGCGTCATGGCACATCGGTGACAGTTCCGGAATCGCGGTGATCCACGAGCCCCGATTGTCGAGCGGAAATTTCTCCCAGGGCGTCAACTCGATGACGTTGCGACCACCCGCGGCGGCCATCATTCGTTCACGGAAAGCCGGACCCGGATAGTGCGGAATCAGGATTCGGGTCCGGGCCGAAAGCTGGTTTAGGACCCATGGGTCGAAATGATCGAGGTGTTCGTGCGAGACCGCCACCCAGTCCGCGTCGAGCAGCCCGGCGAGGTCCAGGTGGTCGTTCCTCGGGTACTGGTGCCAGGCCCCGAGAAAGGCGCCCGCAGGTGCGAACCAGGGATCGACGAGCAGCTGGAACGCGCCAGCGTCCACCGCGGCCCCCGCATGTCCAAGAAATGTGACCTTCGCCATGCGCCCGACTGTCTCTCGCGACGCCCCCGCGGCGCACCCGCCGGAATGCGCAATGCGGCTACGTCGTAGGCATGAAAGAAAGGACGTCGGAAAAAGCTGACAATCTTGACCAGGATGCACCGTCAATCAATATGGTCGGACCGATGATGTTCATGTCCACTTCTGGTCATTCGACGGACGGTTGTGGTCATTGGCTGGACACGTACGTACACCCACGCGACCGTCTAGACGGTGCTGGAATAAAAGGGACGGGGAATTCTCATGGACAATGGGCGGTCTCGGTCGTCCCCGATGGACGCCCTCCCGGCGCCCGACGGGGCGCCCGGCGGGGCGGGCGGCGGCACGGGCGGCGGGGCGGGCGGTCTGTGGCGGCGGCGGCTCAGGCACGACATCCGCCACGAGCTGGGCACGATCATCATGCTGGCCTCGGCCGTCGCCGTGGCCGAGGACGTCGGCGACGCAAGCAGGGCCCGCATCGAACAGCTGCTCGGCGAGACCCGGTGGCTGGACCATCTCCTGCGCCGCCTCGACGAGGGCGACGCCGCCGACGAGACCGGGACCGAGGCCGACCGGCGGCCGCCCTGCCCCGAGCGGATCCGCGTCGACGAGCTCACCGCCGAGGTCGTGACCGGCATGCGGCTCGCCACCCGGCACGAGGTCTGCTTCACCGGCGGCGAGGCGTGGGCGCACATGGACCCGGTCGCGCTGTGGCGCGCGGTCCGCAACGTGCTGGACAACGCCTGCCGCGTCGCGGCCGGGCGCGTCGACGTCCGGGTCGAGGCCGACCAGGGCTGGATCGCCGTCCAGGTCGACGACGACGGGCCCGGCTTCGGCGCCGACCCGGCGGGCTCCGACGGGTTCGGGGCCGACCAGGGCGCCCGTCCCGGCCGGTCCGCCCCGCGCGGGCTCGCGTCGCTGGGGCTCGGCATCGTCCACGACCTGGTCTCCGGGCACGGCGGCAGCCTGGAGATCCGCACCTGCGAGATGGGCGGGGCCCGCGTCCGGATCCTGCTTCCGGCGGCGCCTCCCCCGCACGAGCCGGACCACCGTCCATGAGAATGATCGTTTGCGATGACCACACGGTCTTCGCCGAGTCACTGTCGCTGGTCCTCGCGGACGCCGGGCACACCGTCGTCGGGCTGGCGTCCTCCCCGGCGGCCGCGATGCCCCTGCTGCGCGACGGCCAGCCGGACGTGTGCCTCATCGACCTCCAGTTCCCCGGCTGCACGGCGCTCGACTGGATGACGCGGCTGCGGGCCGCGTCCCCCGGCACGAGGTTCGTCATCCTCACCGGCTTCCTCGAACCGGGCGTCCAGGAGACCGGGCTCGCGGCGGGCGTGCGGGGGTTCGCCGAGAAGGGACAGCAGACCCGCGACATCCTCGCCGTGCTGCGCCGCGTCGCGGACGGCGAGATCGTCGTCGACCAGACGGCCCGGCGCGGCAGGCCGCGGCCCAGCAGCGAGGCGCAGCGCGCCGCGCGGTTCCTCACCCCGAGGGAACGCGAGGTGCTGACCCGGCTCGCGCGGGGAGAGTCGACGCAGGCGCTGGCCAAGGCGATGGGCGTGACCCGCAGCACGGCCCGCAGCCACGTGCAGAGCGTGCTGAGCAAACTCAATGTGCACTCCCAGCGCGAGGCGGTGATCGAGGCGGCACGGCACGGCCTCGTCAGCGTGGAGACCGGGGAGTGGCTCGCCGGTTAGCCCTCGCCAGGTGGGCGGCCTGGACGGATACATCCCGGGGAGTACGGACGCGGCCTCCCCACGGCCGACGTGCGGCCGCGTCCCCATGACTTAACGTGCCCCTATGAGCACTTCAGCGCCGCGGCTGCCGCGCCCCTCCGGGTGGCCGGTGTGGGTCGTCCCGGCGTTCCTGGCGTTCTTCCAGTTCGCCGGGTCGCTGGGCGCGCAGCACGGCGGCGGGCCCAACGGGTCGGGACCGCCGTGGGCGGACGGCCGCGCGGGCGGCCCCGACACCCCCCACCGCGACCTGGACGCGCTCGGCTTCGCACTGGTGTTCGCCGGGCCCGCGCTGCTCCTGCTGCGCCGCCGCAACCCGCTGGTCACGTTCGCGGCGACCGGAGCGGTGACGGCCCTGTACATGCTGCGCGGCTACACCTACGGGCCCGTCCCGCTCTCGCTGGTCGTCGCGATGATGGCGGCGGTCGTCACCGGGCACCGCCTCGCCGCGTGGGCGGGAACCGGCGTCGGGCTCGCCGCCTACTTCGGGCTGACCGCGCTGATCGGCGTCCCGGAGCAGCAGCGCGGCAGCGGGAAGACGTTCCCCGTTGAGGAGCCGACGCTCTCCGGCGTGACGTTCGTGACCGCCTGGGCGCTCGTCGTGCTCATCACGTCCGAGCTGATCCGGATGCGCGCGCAGCGGACCGCCGAGACGGCCCGCGTCCGCGCCGAGGAGGAGCGCCGCCAGGCCAGCGAGGAACGGCTGCGGATGGCCCGCGAGCTGCACGACGTCCTCGCCCACAACATCTCGATGATCAACGTGCAGGCGGGCGTGGCGCTGCATCTGCTGGACGATAACCCCGAGCAGGCCAGGACGGCGCTCGCCGCCATCAAGGACGCCAGCAAGGACGCCCTCACCGAGATGCGCGGGGTGATCGGCGCGCTGCGGGCGCAGGGCGAGTCCGCGCCGCGCGCCCCCACCGCCGGGCTCGACCGGCTGGACGACCTGCTCGCCCGCGCCCGCTCCGCCGGGCTGCGCGTCGAGTGCGAGATCGCCGGGGAGCGCCGTCCGCTGCACGCGGGCACCGACCTCGCCGCGTTCCGGATCGTCCAGGAGTCGCTGACGAACGTGACCCGCCATGCCGGTCCCGGCCCGGTGACGGCGCGGGTCCGGATCGCCTACGGTGAAGACGACATCGCGGTGCGGGTCGACGACGACGGCCGGGGCGTGTCGCTGCTGGACGACCATCCGGGCGGCAGCGGGATCCGCGGCATGCGGGAGCGGGCCACGGCGCTCGGCGGCTCGTTCGACGCCGGGCCCCGTCCGGGCGGCGGGTTCCGGGTGAGCGCCCGGCTCCCCCTGTCGGACGACGGCGCCGCCGCGAGGGAGGACTGACATGCGGGTCTCTGGTGGGCCGCCGGGCGGTGCCGCGCAGGCACCGGTGAAGGTCCTGCTGGCCGACGACCAGGTGCTGGTCAGGGCCGGTTTCCGGGCGCTGCTCGACGCGCAGCCCGACATCGAGGTCGTCGGGGAGGCGAGCGACGGCGAGCAGGCCGTGGAGCAGGCGCGGCTGCTGCGCCCCGACATCATCCTGATGGACATCAGGATGCCCGGCCTCGACGGCCTTGAGGCCACCCGGCGGATCGCGTCCGACGCGCGGCTCGACGGCGTCCGGATCGTGATCCTCACCACGTTCGAGCTGGACGAGTACGTGTTCGAGGCGCTGCGCGGCGGCGCCGCCGGGTTCCTCGTCAAGGACACCGAGCCGGTCGAGCTGATCCACGCCGTCCGGGCCGTCGCGGGGGGCGACGCGCTGCTGTCGCCGTCGGTGACCCGCCGGTTGATCGCCGAGTTCGCCGCGCGGGCCAAGGAGCCCGCGCCCTCGCCCCGGCTCAACGCCCTCACCGAACGGGAACGGGAGGTCATGGCGCTCGTCGGCGAGGGACTGTCCAACGAGGAGATCGCCGCCCGGCTCGTGGTCAGCCCGGCGACCGCGAAGACGCACGTCAGCCGGACCATGGTGAAGCTGAACGCCCGCGACCGCGCGCAGCTGGTGGTGCTGGCCTACGAGTCCGGGCTGGTCAAACCGGGCTGGCTGCCCTAGAAATACATGCTCTGGGGCGTTTCACTGTTGTCGTCCCATGGGGCATGACAGGCTGGACAGGACAGGCCGTTGGTCGACGTGAGGGAGTCCGGTGGGGAGCGACACGAGGATCCTGGCCGTCGACGACCGTGCCGAGAACCTGACGGCACTCGCCGCCGTCCTGGACGCGCTGCCGGTCGAGCTCGTGCCCGTCACGTCCGGGCAGGCCGCCCTGAAGGAACTGCTGAACGACGAGTTCGCGCTGATCCTGCTCGACGTCGTGATGCCTGAGATGGACGGGTTCGAGACCGCGGGCCACATCAAGTCCCGGCCGCGCACCCGTGACATCCCGATCATCTTCCTGACCGCGGGCGGCGAGGCGGGCGAGCAGGCGTTCCGCGGCTACGCCGCCGGTGCCGTCGACTACCTGACCAAGCCGTTCGACCCGTGGCTGCTCCGGGCGAAGGTGTCGGTGTTCGTGGAGCTGCACCGCCGCACCCTCCAGCTCAGGCGGCAGGCGCGGCTGCTGCGCGAGAGCCTCACCGAGGGCGGTTCGGACAACGGCGAGAGCTTCGAGCGGGTGCTGGCGGGCGGCGCCCGGCTGCTGGCCGCGCTCGACGAGCGGCTCCGGCTAGTGGAGGACGACGTGAAGCGGCTGCGCGGCGGTGAGCCCGCCGGGGAGCTCGACGAGCACGTCGCCGACCTGCGCCTCGCGCTGGACGCCCTGTCCGCGGGCGGCTGAGTCCGTCCGCAGCTTCCCGCGCAGGACGAACGCCCCGACCAGCACGGCCGCGACGACCAGGACCACGGCGATCGTGATGATCACCACCGTCCTGCGCCGTTCCGCTCCCCCATGGGGACGGCCCGGCTGGCCCAGGTGGGGCTGCGGCGGGGGCGGCTGCTGCCAGTTCGTGTGCTGCTCCGGCAACTCCCATGGCGGGGGCGTCTGCGGAGGCAGATCCGGCCGCATTCCCTGGGACGGAGGCTGTGGCTGGGAGGGCGCCTGCGGCTGGGACGGCGAAGGCGGTCTGGTCGGCGGGGGCGGCGCCCATTCGGTCTCCACGAACGTCCGGGCCTCGGCGTTGTTCCCTGAGTCCTTCGGAGGGGCAGGGTCCTTCGGAGGGCCCGGGTCCTGCGCGGGGCCCGGGTCCTGCGCGGGGCCGGGATCGCGGCGCGTGACCGGGTTGAGGTCGTCCGGGTCGAGGACGGTCTCCGACGGCTCGTCCGTCCGGGTGGGCAGGAGGCGGCCGGACGGCTCGTCCGCCACCGTCTCCCCCACCCGCGTCGGCGCGGGCGGCGGGGGCAGGGCCGCGACCCGCGTGAGCAGCGGCTGCGCCTGGGCCGCGGTCATCCGGTGCACCGGCTCGCGGGCCAGCAGCCCGTCCAGCACCCGGGCGAGCGGCCCCGCGTTGCGCGCGGGCGGGACCGGCTCGGTCAGCGCGGCCTGGAGCGACGACATCGCGTCCGACCGCTCGTAGGGGGAGCGTCCCTCCACGGCCGCGTAGAGGGTCGCGCCGAGCGCCCACAGGTCGGACGCGGGCACCGCGCGCTCGCCCTGCGCCCGCTCCGGCGGGATGTAGGCGGGCGACCCCATGACGAGACCCGTCTGCGTGAGGGTCGAGTCGCCCTCCACCTGCGCGATGCCGAAGTCGGTGAGCACGACCCGTCCGGTGCGGGTGATCAGCACGTTGCTGGGCTTGACGTCGCGGTGCAGGATGCCCTTCTCGTGGGCGTGGCGGAGCGCGCCGAGCATCTGGAGCCCGATGTCGGCGACCCGGCGGTGGTCGATCGGGCCGCGTTCGAGGATGTCCTGGAGGGACGGGGCGAGGACCAGCTCCATCACGATCCAGGGCCGCTCCGACTCCTCGACCACGTCGTGGACGGTCACGACCCCGGAGTGGTTCAGCCGCGCCGACGCCCGCGCCTCACGGAACGTCCGCTCGTACAGGACGTCGCGCTCCTCGTCGTCGAGGCCCGGCGGGAGCACGACCTCCTTCACGGCGACCTCGCGGTCGAGCATGACGTCGAAGGCGCGCCACACGGTGCCCATGCCGCCCCGGCCGACGACGGAGTCGAGCCGGTAGCGGTTACCGAGCAGACGTGCCTGCTGTGCCATGGTTAGAGGTTCCCCCCACCTGGGTCATCCCACCCCGGAGGGACGGAACGTGTCGAGCACATTCTTCACGAGTGCCTCGTTCTCGTTCCACTGGGACGCGGGAAGCGCCACGACCACGGCGTAGGACCGGCCGTCGACGACCAGCCCGCGGTCGCGCGCCCGGGTGACGCCCGCGCGCGACCAGGTGAACTCGATGTCGGCGGCGGGCGTCCCCGCGACGCTGGTGCGGGTGATGGGCGCGACGCGCTGGAAGTTCTTCAGTTTCCCGTCGGCGATGGCCTGCCGTTCCCAGGCCACCCAGTGCCAGTACGGGTCACCGCTCCACGGCGTCCGGTCGACCTGCACGTAGGCGTTGGTCGCCGAGTTGATCCAGATGACGCTGTTGCCCTGGACGGAGCGCCGCCACCCGGCCGGGACGCCGATCGTGAAGCCGGAGCCGCGCCCCGGGACGAGCCCGTCCGGCAACTGAGTCGGCGCCGCCGGGGACGACACCGGCGTGCTCGGCGACTGCGAGGTGCTCGGCGTGTCGGACGGCTTCGGCGCGGATGTCCCGGCGATGGTCGCGGGCGGGTTCGATCCGCCCCGCTCCGGGCCGGACGAGCCGTCCGGCCACAGCAGGTACCCGGCGACGGCCAGCGCGGCGACCGCCACGACGGCGCCCGCGAGCACCGGCAGGACGGGCACCCGCCGACTGGGCGCCACGGGCTGGGCGGTGCCGGACGTCCACGGGCCACCGGGCCCCGGCGGGTACGAGCCGCCGGGCCCCTGCGGGAACCACGTGGTCACGCCGTCCGGCACCGGCCCGGGGGTCGGCCCCGGCTCCGGCCCTGTCACCGGAGCCGGGGAGGCTTCCACGGCCATCGTCGAATGCGGGTGCGGGTTCGAATGGGGGTGCGGGGCCGCGTGCGGGTGCGGGGTCGCGTGCGGGGCGAGGTGCGCGGCGGCCAGGCTCGCGGCGTGCCCGGACGCGACCGCGGCCAGCGACTCCTCGGCGCGTTCCACGGTCATCCGCCGCGCGGGGTCGCGCTCCAGCAGCCCGGCGAGGACGGGCGCGAGCGGCCCGGCGTTGCGCGGCGGCGGGACGTCCCGTGTCAGCACGGCCGCGAGCAGCGCCATCGGGTCGGTCTGGTGGTGCGGCGACTTCCCCTCCGTCGCGGTGTAGAGGGTGGCGCCGAGCGCCCACAGGTCCGACGCGGCGACCGCCGGGTCGCCGTTGATCCGCTCCGGCGACATGTAGGCGGGCGAGCCCATGACCATTCCGGCGCTGGTCAGCGTCACGTCGCCGGACAGCTGCGCGATGCCGAAGTCGGTGAGGATGCCGCGGTCGTCGCCGGTGACGAGCACGTTGGCGGGCTTGACGTCCCGGTGCAGGATGCCGATCGTGTGCGCGGCCCGCAGCGCGCCCGCGACCTGCCGTCCGATCACGGCGGCGCGGCCGGGCGGCAGTGGGCCGTCCTCGTCCACGATCTCCTGGAGGGAACGGGCCTCGACCAGCTCCATGACGATCCAGGGGCGGTCGTCCTCGTCCACGACGTCGTGTACGGTCACGGCGCCCGGATGGTTCAACCGGGCCAGCGCGCGGGCCTCGCGGAGCGTCCTGAGGTGCCGGTTGCCGCGTTCGTCGTCGTCCAGCCCGGCGGGCAGCACGACCTCCTTGACGGCGACGTCCCGGTCGAGGATCTCGTCGCGGGCGCGCCAGACGGTGCCCATGCCGCCGCGTCCGACCACCGATTCGAGCCGGTACCGACCGGCGAGCAGGCGGGCCGCCATCAGTCGCCCGCGGGTTCGAAGAAGCGGTACACGGGCTGGAGGTCGGCGAAGACCTTGGCCCAGTCCTTGTCGGGGGCGCACAGCAGGATCGCGTAGCCGTGGCCGTTCGCGACGAACCCGCGGTTGAGGATGTGGCGGCGCCCGCCGCCGCTGTCGAAGGTGAACTCCCAGTCGGCGGACTTGTCGCCGTCGCCGGTGTCGGGGACGGGCGGGTGGTCGCCGGTCGGCTCGATCCGGATCTTCTTGTAGCCGTCGAACCGGGTGCCGCCGCGCTCCTGCCGCCGCCAGTCGTCGATCGCGCTGTCGCTGGGGTCGTCGACCTGGTCGATCTGGACGTAGACGGCGCGGTCGGGCGAGTAGTAGTAGTCGCCGCCCTGCTTGCGCTCCGGGCCGCTCCAGCCGCTCGGGACCGCCAGGGAGTAGCCGCTGCGGTCCTTGCGCTTCGTGAAGCCCGCGGGGAGCGCGTTACCGGGCTTGGCCGAACTCGGCGGCGGCGCCGACGACGCCGGACCGCCGGTCGCGGGCTTCGTGGCGGGTGACGTGGCGCCGTCCTTGCGGGCGGGTTTGCCGCCGTCGCCGCCGCTGTTCGCGAGCGCGATGCCCGCGACGACCACGATGATGACCAGCGCCACCACGGTGACGATCAGGACGTTGCGGTTGGAGACGAGGGCGGGACGCCCGGCCGGATGCGTCGTCGGCGCGAAGTGCGTTGGCGACCCGTGGTCGGGCGACCCGTGGTCGGGCGGCCCGTGGTCGGGCGAGCCCTGCTGGACGGCCCCGTGCCCGGACGGCGGCGCGCCGCCGGTCGGCTCGGCCCGCGACCGGGACCGCCAGGACGAGGCGCGGCCCGGGTCGGGCGTCGTCTCGCCGGGCCCGGCCTTGCCGCCGACGCTGCCGAGCTTGGCCGTCGAGCCGGGGTCGGTGGTCGTCCTGGACGGCGAGGCCGACGCGGCGGGCGCGGCGGGCGGAAGGTCGAAGCTGGTCAGCTGGTCGGGACGGCCCTCGAGCGCGTCAGGACGGGCCTGCCGGTCGACGGGGTCGAGGCTGGTCCGGCCGCCTGGGTCGACGCTCGTCCGGCCGCCGGGGTCGTCGACCGGCGCGACCGGCTCGTCGCCCGCGTACTCGACGGCCATGGTCCGCTGTGTGTCGATGGTCTCCTGGCGGACGATGTCGTCCAGCAGCGCGCCGGCCTCGATCGCGTCCATCCGCTGGTCGGGGTTCTTGTGCAGCAGCCCCTCGATGACCGGGATCAGCCGTCCGCCCTTCTCCGGCGGGTCGGGCTCCTCGGAGATCACCGCGACCAGCGCGGCCATCGGCTCGGGCCGCTCGAACGGCGACCTGCCGTGCAGCATCGCGTAGAGGGTGACGCCGAGCGACCACAGGTCGGACGCCGGGCCCGCGACCCGCCCGCGGGCCCGCTCCGGCGCGATGTACGCGGGCGAGCCCATGACCAGGCCGGTCTGGGTGAGGGTGGCGTCACCGGAGGCGGTGGCGATGCCGAAGTCGGTGAGCACGGCGCGCTCGCCCATCCGGCCCGCGCCGGTGATCAGCACGTTGCTCGGCTTGACGTCGCGGTGCAGGACGCCCGCGCCGTGCGCGGCGTGCAGCGCGGCGAGCATCTGCCTGCTGATCTCGGCGGCGCGGTGGACGTCCAGCGGACCGTCCTGCTTGATCACCTGGTCGAGCGAGCGGGCCCGGATGAGCTCCATGATGATCCAGGGCCGGTCGTCCTCCTCGACGACGTCGTAGACAGTGACGACGCCGGGGTGACCGAGCCGCGCGGCGGTGCGCGCCTCACGGAACGTGCGCTTGTGATGCACGACGCGCTCTTCGTCGGTGAGACCATGCGGGAGGATGACCTCCTTCACCGCGACGTCACGACCGAGGACCTCATCGTGCGCCTGCCAGACCGTCCCCATGCCGCCTCGGCCGACCTGGGTGACCAGGCGGTAGCGGCGAGCGAGCAACCGCTCACCGGTGGGTTCATTTGGCATATCCGCGACCATATCGACTTTTGCTGACAACCTTGGACCGACCTTGCACGCCACATCCCCCTACCCGTACGACGTCCGGGTGCACCCGGAGGTTCGCCGTCTGACGGGGCCCCGCGCTCCGAAATGTGATCGACGTGACATCCGTGACGAATAATCCGGTTCCGCCCGACCGCGCCCCGGACCAGGCGGGGGCTCCGGACGCGCGCCGTTCGGGCGTTCGCGGCGAATGGACCCGGCTGATCCAGGCCGCTCCGACGATCGTGTTCTGGTACACCCGTCTCTCCGGGATCCTGTCGCTCCTCGCGTGGGTCTCCTATGGTCTCATCCTTGAGATCGCCGATATCTGGGCGTTGCGGTGGATCGGGTATCTCGGTTGGTTTCCGAGCGTCCCCGTCGGGCTTCTCTGGATCCTGCTGTCGATGGGCGTCCGGCGGCGCAAGCGGGCCGCGTGGCGGCTGCTCCTGTTGATCTTCTCCCTGCCGGTCGTGGTCGGCGCCGCGACGCTCCTCGCGGCCGCCCTCGATCCGGGCCGGGCCGCGCCGCCCGGCATGATCGCCACCATCGGCGTCTACGTCGCCGCGCTCGCCCTGCTGATCGGCGCGCGCGGGCAGTTCACCACGCTGCCCGACCGCGCCGACCGCCGCCTGGCCGGGCTCGTCTTCACCGGCATGCTGGTCGTGACCTGCGGAATCGGCACGCTCCTCGTCACCCTGACCGACCGCGACCACAGCGGCGAGTTCTGGACGCACCCGCTGTACGCGGTCTCCCAGACCGTCCTCGGGCCGCGCGTCACGGGCAGGCCGATCGACGTGAACGTGCCTATGTGGGTGGACGCGATCCTGTGGGTCCTGGGCACCGGGCTGCTGATCGCCACGTTCTGGGCCCTGTTCAAACCGGGGCGCCGCGACCCCGTCCTCGGGCCCCGGGAGGAGCTGGCCGCCCGCGCGCTGCTCGCCCGGTACGGCGACCAGGACTCCCTCGGCTACTTCGCGCTGCGCCGCGACAAGGACGTCATGCTCGCACCGAACGGTAAGGCGGCCATCGCCTACCGGGTCGAAGGTTCGGTCGCGCTGGCAAGCGGCGACCCGCTCGGCGACCCCGAGTCCTGGGACCAGGCCATCGAGGCGTGGCTGGCGGAGTGCCGCGCGCACGCCTGGATCCCCGGCGCCGTCAGCGTCGGCGGACGCGGCGCGCACGTCTACCGGCGGCACGGGTTCGACGCGCTGGAACTCGGTGACGAGGCCGTCGTCGACCTCACCGCCTTCAACCTGGACGGACGCGAGATGCGGCAGGTCAGGCAGGCCGTCCGCCGGGTCGAACGGGCCGGGTACGAGGTGCGGATCCGGCGGCACGCGCAGATCCCCGCCTGGGAGATGGCGCTGTTGATCCGCCGCGCCGACGCCTGGCGCGGCGAGGACACCGAACGCGGCTTCTCCATGGCGCTCGGCCGTCTCGGCGACCCCACCGACGGCCGCTGCGTGATGGTCGAGGCGTTCGACGCCGACGGCGAGCTGCGCGGCCTGCTCAGCTTCGTCCCGTGGGGGCGCGCGGGCCTGTCGCTCGACCTGATGCGCCGCGACCGGTTCGCCGAGAACGGCCTCAACGAGTACATGGTCGCCAAGCTCGCCGAGAAGGCCGCGGCGGTCGGGGTGCAGCGGCTGTCGCTGAACTTCGCGATGCTGCGGTCGGCGTTCGCACGCGGCTCGCAGATCGGCGCCGGACCCGTCGCGCGGCTGCACTACCGGTTCTTGTCGTTCGCGTCGAAGTTCTGGCAGCTCGAATCGCTGTACTTGGCGAACTCGAAGTACATGCCGGAGTGGCGTCCGCGCTACATCTGCTACACGCAGAGCCGCCATCTCGTCCGGCTGGGCCTGGCCTATGCCCGCGCGGAGGGGTTCCTGCCGAACCTGAACCGGCCGAAGCTGGAACGCGCGGCGGCGATGGCGCCGTCCAGCGACCTCGTCGAGAAGATCAGGCAGGCCGACGACGCCGCCGACGCGGAACGCGCCCCGGCGCGGCGGCTGTCGGAGCAGGAACGGGTCAGGCACGCCAAGCTCGACCGGATCCGCGCCGCCGGGATGGACCCGTACCCGGTGCACTGCGAACGCGCCGACTTCGCCGCCGACATCCGCGCCCGCTTCCCCGATCTGGCGCCCGGCGCGCACACCGGGGTCGTCGCGGCCATCGCGGGACGGGTCGTCCTCGCCCGCGAGCACGGTCGGCTGATCTTCGTCACGCTGCGGGACGAGACCGCCGACCTCCAGGTCATGCTGACCGCCGACGCGCTCGGCGACGACTCGCTGCACCGCTGGAAGACGCTCATCGACCTCGGTGACCAGGTGGCCGTCCAGGGCGAGGTCGTCGCCTCGCGGCACGGCGAGTTGTCGGTGCTGGCGTCGTCGTGGACGCTCGCCGCCAAATGCCTGCGCCCGCTGCCGAACAAGCGGTCGGGCCTGTCCGACTCGGAGGCGCGCGTCCGGCAACGGTACGTCGACCTCATCGTCAACGACGGCGCCCGGCGCATGCTCCGGATGCGCGGCGACGCGATCGCCGCCCTCCGCGACGGGCTGCGCGCCAGCGGCTACCTCGAAGTCGAGACGCCGATGCTGCAACCCGTCCACGGCGGTGCCACCGCGCGCCCGTTCACCACCCGCGTCAACGCCTACAACATGCGGCTCCACCTGCGGATCGCGCCCGAGCTGTACCTGAAACGGCTCCTCGTCGGCGGGGTCGGCCGCGTCTTCGAGCTGAACCGCAACTTCCGCAACGAGGGCGTGTCCCCCAAGCACAACCCCGAGTTCACGATGCTGGAGGCGTACGAACCGTACGGCGACTACGACACGATGGCCGAGCTGACCCGCTCCCTCGTCCTGGACGCGGCGCACGCCGCCCTCGGCACCACGGCCGTCGTGCGGGACGGCGTCGAGTACGACCTCGCCGCGCCGTGGCGGGAGATCACCGTCTACGAGTCGGTGTCCACGGCGGTCGGCGAGGAGATCACCCCCGACACGCCACTGGACGTCACGCGGAAGCTCGCCGAACGCTTCAAGCTGAACGTCGACCCGAAGTGGGGCCAGGGGAGGGTGGTGCAGGAACTGTTCGAGGCGCTCGTCGAGGAGCACCTCATGGAGCCGACGTTCGTCCGGGACTACCCCTCGGAGACGTCCCCGTTGACCCGCCCGCACCGCCGCGACCCGCGTCTCGCCGAGAAATGGGACCTCATCGTCTTCGGCATGGAACTCGGCACCGCCTACTCAGAGCTGATCGACCCCGTCCTGCAACGGCGGCGCCTCACCGAGCAGTCGCTGCGCGCCGCGGGCGGCGACCCCGAGGCCATGGAGCTGGACGAGGACTTCCTGCGCGCCCTGGAGTACGCGATGCCCCCGGCGGGCGGCATGGGCATGGGCGTCGACCGGCTGCTGATCGCGCTGACCGGCCACAGCATCCGCGAGACGATCACGTTCCCGCTGGTGCGCCCCGGTTCCTAGAGGGTCCGGGGGACGGGCCGGTAGCCCTGCTCCGCGAGCCAGGCGCGGGCCACGCCCCGCCGGGCGTCCTCGCCCTCGGGCAGGACGCCGGGCGGGATCGGCAGCCAGCGGGCGTCGTCCGCCGCGTCGAGCGCCTCGTCGATGGCCAGCACGTCGCCGCGCTCAAGATCGAGGACGTGGAGGCCGTCGTCCATCGCCGCCGCCACCGCCCCGAGATCGGCGGGAAGCGGCGACAGCGCCGGACGCGGACCGTGCCCGAGCGCCGCCGCCAACTCGGCGTCCCCGGGCTGGCCGCGCTCGACCAGCCGGGCGCGGCACTCGTCGACGAGCCACGCGCCTTCGGCGAGGCCGTCCGCCATGACCAGCAGGGCGATGTCCCCGGCGTACTGGAGCACCGGGTCGAGCGGCCGTCCTCGGAGCACGTCGAGCCCGGCGGCCCGGTCACCGCGGTGCGCGGCGGACCGCAATCGCGCCAGCGCTTCGTCGTCCCATTCGGTCACATCGACATTTGTACAGACTTCTTGGGACTCGGGATGGTGATTCAGCGGGGCCGCTTGTCCTCGACGTGGACGACGGTCAGTTCGCGTCCGTCCCGATCACGTTTGGACCGTCCCAAAAGACCGATGACCAGATCCTCGGCGCCGTCGTCGACCTCGTCCGGGGCCACATGGGTGAGGACGTCGTCGTGATGCCCGTACACGGCCCAGCCCGGCGCCTCGTCAAGGTCGATCGTGCCGAAGTCGGCGGCGGGACCGCCCGCGTGGACGGGCCCGTACTCGCGCAGCATTTTTGATGAGGCTCAGTGTCAACTGTTTGGCCAGGGAATGAGAAGGCCTAGCCCGCCATCGGCGGAGTAGCTCCCCGGGTATTTCAGTCCGCCAAGGACGTGACGCGAAGCTCGTGCGCGGCGTCGGGCGCCGCGAACTTCAGCAGCCGATTCGCCTCTTCTTCGACCGCCGACGCGTCCGGCAGAGGCGCGAAACACTCAACGGTCAGGACGGCGTTCCGCGCTTTCCTGTCGTGTTTGAGGGCCCAGAGGCCGTGGACTCGTCCGTCCACCAGAAGCGTCGGCTTGATCTCCGAACCGACGCACACGACCCGGCGCTGCTCGTCCGTCATCAGCCGGGTCCGATCGGCGTAGGCGAGGACCAGATTGTCGAACGCCGGAAGAAACCGAACGGGCGCCGCGACATCACCGGGAAGCCGCGCCTCCGGAACATCAAACAGCTCGACACCACCCTCGTCCCGGTATTCCCGAAGCTCGCCCCGGAGCCCCTCGAAAACGGCGTCCATCCGCCGCAGCCCGGACCACACCTGGAAGTCCTTCACCGACGCGGGCCCGAACGCGGCCAAATAGCGCCGCACCAACCGATCGACCCCGACCTCCCGGAAAGGCCGCCCGATCCATTCCTCCGCAAGAGCGAACGGAGTGGCGCCCCCGACATTCCAGGTCCCACTGGGCGGCGGATGAACAACCGACAACAAGGCCTGCACCGACCAGCCCAGAGCTTGCAGATCCCGATCAGGCCACCGCTCGGCCAGCCGCCGGGCGACCTGCGGCCGAGTCAGAACCTCACCGTCCAGAAGCTTGCGAGCCTCCGTGGCGAGCTCGTCCAGGTCCCACTCCTTGGTCACGCCACCAAACCCCGCCTGCCGAGCCTGAAGAATGCGCTCCTGAACAAGCGGCCGCAACCACAGAAAGTCCTCCGCCAGGGCCATGTGCTGCGTCCCCCTGAGACTCGACCCGCGCACAACAGCCCGCCCGGTCATCAACTCGGTGAGCTGCTGCTGTCGGAACCCGGCAAGCCTCGTCCACAACCCGTAGTAGGGCGCGTTGGTCTCCTGCGCCTGAACCGCGACAAGCCGTCCCACCGCGTCCGCGACCGACATCTCAGAGCGCGCCAGCAGAAGCTGCCGATCCAGAGCCGCCCGATTCAACGTCCGCCCATCCAGCACCCGCATCAAGACTCCCCACACGGAACGAACTGTTCCGCTCCACCATATCAGAACGGAACAATCTATTCCATTAGCCATCGCAGCCCCAGCTCGGCGGCCGTCACCGCCGCCGCCTCCCGTGGAACCCGGCCCGGACGGGATCGCTCTCGGCGAGTTCGGCGACGGCATCCTCGGCCCGCGACTCCCCCTCCAGACGCCACCAGAAGGCGTCGGTCAAGATCTCGGCTCGCGCTGCCGTCGACCGGGGAGGAAGGACGTCCAGGGCAAGGTCCCAGAGTCCGGCGCGCACGAGGGGCAAGTAGGTAGTGTTCGGATCCATGCCACCTACTATCAAGTCATGGAGGTAGGCGGTCAAATGCGATACATCGCCTACGTAGGCAATCTGACCCGGCTGGCCGTGGAACTCGTCAACGGCGACGAGCCGAGCGAATTGCGGCGCGAGTTCTTCCGCCAGCACCGGGTGACCGAGCCCGACCCCGAGGGGTTGGACGGCTTGTTGCCCGCATTGCGGGACGCGGTCGCGGCCGTCGCCGACGGCGGGCCTTCCGAGCCGGTCAACCTGCTACTCGGCCGCTTCCCACCGGAGATATATGTCAGCGAGCACGACGGGGACGGGCCGCATCTGCATTTCGCCCGCGACGGTGAAGACGCCGTCCACTGGCTCGGACGGGGCTGCGCGGCCGCCCTCGCGCACGTCCTGTGCGGGGACCCGGACGTGACCGTGGGCCGCTGCCGGGCGCGCGACTGCCCTCGTTTCTTCGTGGACGACTCCCGCAACCGCAGCCGCCGGTTCTGCTCCAACGCCTGCGCCAGCCGGACGACCGTCGCGGCGCACCGCGCCCGGCGCAGGGAAGGCGGGTGAGGGTCAGTCGGGGGCGGCGCGGCCTCGGTAGGCGTCTATGGCGTAGCGGAGGCGGGCGCCTACGAGAAGTTCCTCGTCGTCGGGACAGTCGAGGAGGCGGGCGACCAGTTCCACGAGCTGGTCGTCGGACAGGTCGGGCTCGCGCTCGGCCATGCGCCGGACGATCTCGACCAGTTCGGGGCGTTTGTAGGTGACGATCGACCGGCCCCGTGTGACCTGCGCGGTTTCGGGCTCAGGTTCGGGCTCGGTGACTTCGTCTGGTGGCGGGGACGGCGGGTCCTCTTTGGGGGGATCCGGCTCCGGTTGTTCGTTGCTTGTGTCCGGCTCGGGGACCGGTGGGGTCTCCGGGTCGCGGAGGGGCGGGGCGTCCAGGCGACGGGGGCGCAGCGGCGCGCTTTTCTGCGGGGGCGTTGGTTCAGGGGTCGGTTGATCTGGGGGTGTTGTGGTCAGGGCGGTGTAGAGGGGGGTCGTGGGAGTTATCGCCTGGCGGAGGTGGGGCGGGAGGGCGGCCGACGGGTGTGGGCCTTCCAGGGGTGGGAGGGGCGGGCCGGGAGGGCCCACCAGGATCATTCGGGGGGCCAGCCAGAGGAGGAAGAGGGCTTCCGCTCCTGCCTCGTGTTCGCCGTCCACGATGACGACGTCGAAGGAGCCGGGGGCGGGCGGGAGGACGTCGGGGACGCGCCAGAGCGGGAGGATCCAGGCGGGGACGATGTCGGACGGCCCCGTCGGGTCCGGCGGCAGGGACGTCCGGACGGCCGCCCAGGCGTGGGCGGCGGTGAGGTCTGCGCGGATGGCGTCCAGGCGTTCCTCGGCCTCGGCGAGGGCGCTGCGGAGGGTCTCCTCGGCCGGGACGGTCCGTTCGGCGAGGCGGCGGGCGGCCTCGCGGGCCCAGGTCCAGGCCTCGTCCCAGCGTCGGGTGCGGGCGTGCCAGACCTCGTCGCCGTCGGTGGCGAGCATCAGGTTGGCGAGGTCGGGGTGGACGGCCCGGACGCGGGCGAGGAGTTCCTCGCAGCGGATCTGGAGGGAGCGTTCGTGGCGGGCCTCGGCGAGGGCACCGAGGGCGCGGGCGTAGGCGGCGGCGTCGCGGGCGCCGATGGCGGTGAGGGCGGCGCGCAGTTCGGGCGGGTCGTCGGGAGCGACGGGGCCGATCGAGTCGCGCAGGGCGTCCAGGTCGGCGGCGGCGCGGTTGACCCCGAGGCCGTCCAGGGCGTTGCGGAGCGCGGCCGCGTAGTCGTGCCACTGGAGGGGGTGGCCGAGCGGGACGGTGAGGCCCGCGCGGGCGAGCAGCGCCTTCGTCTCGTCCACGGCGGGCATGGCGTCGCCGACGCGGGTGAGGCGGGCGTGGGCGCGGACGAACCGGGCGACGCGATCGGCGGGCGGCACGTCGGCGGGGAAGGAGATCCCCGCCGCCTCCCACACGTACTGCAACTCGCGGCAGGTGATCCGCACCGAGAGGTCGGTGTGGGCGAGGTCGAGCAGTTCGGGTGTGTTGGGCGTGGCGCCGTCCACCCGGACGGTGGCGAGCAGCGGTTCCGCCTGGCGCTGCGCGGCCGAGCGCAGCGGCCCGCGCTTGAGGGCGCCGCCGCCCGCCAGATGCGCGCGCAGGTCATGCGCGGACGAAGCGAGGTCGCGCAGGTCGGCGCCGTCGGGCACGTCGACGCGGTGGCCGCGCAGGTTCGCGACGGCCTGTTCCGCCCAGCGGGCGCGGGCCGTCATCTCGGCGACCCGTGACCAGATCAGCGGGCGGCGGCCCCCGAGCGCGTCGCCGAACGCGCGGACGGCGAGGTCGGCGGGGTTCCAGCCGCCGGGGTGGCCGTCCAGGCCGAGGTCGCGGAGGGCGGCGGCGACGGCGGACGCGGCGCCGTCCAGCCGGGCGAGGAGGGTGACGTCGGTGTCGCGCAGCCGCCGGGACAGGTCGGTCTCGGACCGTTCGGCACGTTCCGCGGCGGTGGACTCGGCGTCGATCAGCGTCCGGACGTAGGCGGCGCTCGGCAGCGCGCCCGGGTCGACGTCGCGCTGCTCGATGCGGGCCTTGCGTTCGCCCGTCTCCTCGGCGAGCAGGACGGCGAGTTCCGCGGCCTCGGCCCGGGAGATCGGCGGGCCGGACGGCAGGTCGGGCCGGACCGGCATCCACGCCAGCTCGGGCGCCTCGGCGCGGAGTTGGTCGTCCGGGCGGGACGCGTCGCCCTCGGCGGAGTCGCGGAGCCGGTCGCGCAGCCGGGCGGCCTGCCGGGCGGCGGCCTTCTCCCGTTCGGTCAGCGCGGCCAGGTCGGGGGCGGGACGGGCGAGGATCTCGTCCGCCGCCCTGGCCGCCGCGTCCTGGTCGGTGACCGCGAGGCCCGCGAGGCCGGGCGGGAGCGCGGCGCGCAACGCGTCCGACGCCGCCGCGCCGGACGTGGCGACGAGCACCCGGTGGCCGCGGCCGAGCAGCCCGACGAGCAGGTCGGGGACGGTCTCCGGCGCCCGTTCCGGCACGTGCATGACGTGCGGCCGCCGCGACGGTGAGACGAGCCGCGCGAGGCCGTCCGCGACGCCCCGGGGCAGCAGCCGCAGGAGCGTGGCGTGGTAGTCGGCGACGGCGGTGCGGCCCGGCGGGCGGACGACGAGCGCCGGGGCCAACCTGATCTGCGGGACGGCCGAGACCGCGCCGGGGTCGGGCGTCCACTCCTCGCGGTAGCCCGCGGGCGTGGAGAGAGCGGCGGAGCACCAACTGCGCAGGGTGTCCCCGACTGAGGCGGTCAGCCCGAACCCCTCCCCGGCCCGCACCGCCGCCGACACCGAGTCGGCGGCGCGGTAGCCGGGATGCCCGGACAGAAGGTCACGGTCGCGCAGGGTCGTGTGCCCGGCGAGGATCACGTCGATGCGTTCCGTACGGTCGTCCACGACGATGTGGACGGGCGTGCTCAACAGATGGTCGTGCACGACGGGGCGCCACGCGAGCAGCCCCGTCGCCAACACCACTTCCTCGCCGGACAGTTCACGCAGGACCCGGTACCAGTTGCGCAGCGCCAGCCAGCCGTCGAACTCCTCCAGCACCACCGGGGGCGTCAGCGGGATGACCGGCACGCTGAACAGGACGTCGCCGGGGCCCGCGTCCGTCTCGACGTACACGTCGCCCGGCAGGTCGCACAGCCAGTGGACGTGGTCGTGCCCGGCCACGTCCCGGGACGGGCGCCGCCGCCCCCGCGCCAGGTCGCGCAGGTATCGCAGCAGGAGCGCCGCGTGCTCGGACTCCCGCCCGTCGGCGCCCCCCTGCGGTTCGGGCGCGGGACGGGGGGCCGTCTCCCCGCCGGGATACAGGCCTGGACCCGGGCCGCCCTCCTCAGGCACCGCGGCTCCTTCCCTCCCAAAGGGGTGAATCGTGGTGCCACGATCTAACACCTCCGGGACGGCCCGGTCGAGAGCCACCGATGATCTTGCGGTCAGCGGCTTCCGGCCATGCGGCGCTCCTCGCTGGGCATCATCACCCAGAGCACGAGGTAGACGACGAACTGCGGCCCCGGCAGCAGGCACGACAGCAGGAACAGCAGCCG
The DNA here is from genome assembly GCF_039537545.1 of Actinomadura meridiana. NCBI lineage: Bacteria > Bacillati > Actinomycetota > Actinomycetes > Streptosporangiales > Thermomonosporaceae > Actinomadura > Actinomadura meridiana. Next base: position 284,213 of record NZ_BAABAS010000015.1, on the reverse strand, counting down.
GACGGTCGTCGACGACAAACCGAACCGGCGCGCGAGTCCCGCGCAGACACCGGCGATCATTCGACCGTGGCGCGGACGGTAGAGGCCGTTCATGAGGTCTTCTCTCCCCGAATCGTCGAGCGTTGAACGTGGCCGCGCCGTTCGCGGCCACATCACCAACGGTACGAACCGGGCAGCCGCCGCCACATCGGCCGTTCGGCCTGTTCAGCGCCCATACTCCGGAGCTAGGGGACTTCCCCTAGGGGCGCGTTGTGGGCGGCGACGAGGCCGGGGAGGGAGGCCAGGTCGTCCAGCACGAACAGGCACCGGCGCAGCGTTTCGGGATCGTCCTGGATGTGGCCCCAGGGGCCGCGCCGCAGGAACGCCGCCCGCACCCCGTACGCGAGCGCGGGCCGGACGTCGTTGTCGATGCGGTCCCCCACGTACAGGATGCGGTCGGGCAGCATCTCGGCGAGTTCCGCGCAGCGTGCGAAGAACTCCATGGCCGGTTTCTGGACGCCCCACACGTCGGAGATCCCGACGACGTCGGCGTCCAGCCCGAGCGCGGCGAGCTGCTCGGCCGCCTCGACGGGCTGGTTCCCGGCGATCCCGACGTACAGGCCCTGGTCGCGGAGCCCGGACAGGCACGCACGGGCGTCCGGGTACAGGTCGTCCGGGCCGAATCCGTTCGGGACACCGGCCTCCTGGCGCGCCCGTTCCTCCGCTCGCAGGTCGAACCCCGGCCGGAAGTACTCGAAGAGGTCCAGGTGGGTTCCGCCGGTCGCGAGGATCGCGCCCAGCTTGGAGAGGAACGTGTGCCTAGGCACGCCCAGCCATTCGGCCCAGCGTCCGTAGATCTCGCCCTCGTTGATCAGCGTCTCGCCGACGTCGAGGAAGACGGCCCGGACGGGCCGCGGGTCGGGTCCGCTCACGCGGTCGCCAGGTCGACGGTGGTGCCCGGGTCGAGGCGCGTGAACTCCTTGCCCAGCTCTTCTCCGGCCCTGGCCACGTGGGCCTTCATCACCGTGAGGCCGAGGTCGTTCAGCGCCCCGTCGTGGATCACGAACGCCCGCTCCGGCCGGACCTCCCGCGTGTACGTGTACAGCTCGGGGATCTTCATCCAGGGCGCGTTGCCCGGCAGGCACAGCGTCGGGACGGGCTCCGCCGGGACGGTCAGCGCGTCCCCCGGGTGGAAGACCTCACCGTCGACGAGGAATCCCGTGTTCGGGATGGGCGGCACGTCCGGGTGCAGGATCTCGTGCTCCTCGCCATACACGTGGACGTCGAAACCCGCGATCGTGACGGCGTCGCCATGGCCCACCTGGTGGACTCGTCCGCCCAGGTCGGCGAGGCTCTCGGCGACGGTGCGGGACGTCCAGACGTCCAGCTCGGGCCGCTCGGCCATGACGGCGCGCAACCCGTCGGGGTCGAAGTGGTCGAAGTGCTCATGGGTGATGAGGACGGCGTCCGCGACGGCGAGTGCACCGGCCGCGTCGCTGAACGACCCGGGGTCGATGACGATCGTCCGGTCGTCCTCGGCGAGTTGGACGCAGGCGTGACCGAGCTTGGTGAGTCGCATCAGACGATCTTTTCACGTGGGCGGCGGTGGCCGGAGGCGGCGCGGCCAAGGCCCGCGCCCGGCGCGGTCCCGTCTGCCAGACTGGCGACCGTGACGCCTTCCCCCGACTCCGAGGACGCGGGACGGCCGTCCCGCAGAGAACTGGACCGGCAGGTGCGCGAACGCTACGGGACCTGGCGCGACCAGCCACGCGGCCTGGCCTGCGCCGTCATCGCCGCGTTCATGGTCCTCACGACGGTCGCGTTCCTGTTCGTCGTGGTGATCGTCATCGCGGCCGTGCGCTGAAGCCGGAGTCCCGGGGTCCGGGGCCCCGGCTCCGCCGAGCCTTGTGGGCAGGGGCTTGTCGGGTCGGGGCCTGTCAGGCCGGGGTTCCCCCGCCCTCCGCGATGGTGAACGCCACGTCGCCCTGTGGGTCGACCTGGGCGTCGAGCGTCTTGTCGTCGAGCATCTCGGCGACGGTTGCCTCCAGGTACACCTTGGCGCCCTCCTCCTCGACGACCTGGTCACCGGCCTCGGGGGCGGGCGCGACCGAGAGCCGCAGGGCGTCCGAGCCGTCGAGCCCGGACTCGATGCGGATGCCGGTGTCCGGCGGAAGCTCCGGGTTCGCGGTCACGGTTCGTATGACCTGGACGGCACCGCTGGTCAGCGTGAGCACGATCAGCTCCTCACGTCTCTGTCTTTCGGGATCGGATCTGCCCCACCCTCCCCGGAACTCGTACCGGTAAACATCGGTGCCCCCGGCGTTTCGTCAGTTCACCGGCGCGTCCCCCGGCGGACGTCAGAGGATCGCGGCACGGACGGTGGTGCCGCCGTCGACGACGAGGGTCTGCCCGGTCATCCAGGATGAGGCGTCCCCGGCGAGGAACACGGCCGCGTCGGCGATGTCCTCGGGTTCACCGAGCCGTCCGAGCGGCATCTCGGCGCTGATCCGTTCCTCGTCGCCCTCCCACAGGGAGCGGGCGAGATGCGTCTTGACCAGGCCCGGCGCGATGCAGTTGACGCGGACCTTCGGGGCCAGCTCCATCGCGAACTGGCGGCTGAGATGGACGACGGCCGCCTTGGTCACGTTGTAGTACCCGATGCCGTGCTCGGTGACCAGGCCGCCGACGGACGCGATGTTGACGACGGCGCCGCCGCGCTCGGCCAGCGACGCGCGCAGGGCCAACCCCGTCCACTGGACGACCGCGAACTGGTTGACCTGGACGGTCTTCGCCGCGGCGGCGGGCTCGATGTCGGCCATCGGCCCGTAGTAGGGGTTCGTCCCGGCGTTGTTGACCAGGACGTCGATGCCGCCGAACTCGGCGACGGCGGCGTCCATGCACGCGGCGGCCTGTCCGGCGTCGCCCACGTGCGCGGCCTTCGCGAGGACGCCCACGTCGGGGTGCGCGGCGCCGATCTCCTCGGCGGCCCGGTCCAGCGCGTCCTGGTCGCGCGAGGAGATGACGACGTTGGCGCCCTCGGCGGCGAGCCCCATGGCGATCGCCCTGCCGATTCCCCGGGAGGCTCCCGTGATCAGGGCGGTCTTTCCCCGCAGCCCAGTCCGCATGCGTTCTCCTTGCCCTGTTACTTGACGGTGAAGCCGTCACAACCGAGGTAATAGGCGTCGCCGTTCGGCTGGACGTGCATCCACACGATCGTCCACACGCCTTTGTACAGACCAGTCGCGCCTTTCGACGCGTTCCAGCTGAAGTCGTTCGGATAGCTCAGGTCCAGCCCGTGCTCGCCCGCCTCACCCTGCGGATAAAGGAGCGGCTTGCTGGTGACCCATGCCGGACCCGCACTTCCATAGGGGCCCGGTTCGCGGAGTTGCGCGGCCAGGTAGTAGTTCGTCGGACGCTCGTATTTGAAACGCATCCCGAACTCGACGCTTTTCTTCGTGTACGGCTGGCGCGGTGCCGAGACCTGCAACTGATAGGCGAATTTCTCGTCCGCCTTCTCGACCCGGATATTGGGCAGGCAGGTGAAGTCCTTCGGGGAGTACGCCAGGTTCTGGTAGTCGAGCGTGGGTTTCTTCACCAGGATCTCGTCCGGCGGGCGACCATTGGGGCCAGGGGTTCGGCCGGAGGGCGTCCCGGACGGCGGCGCGGACGAACCCTGGGCGGACGAGCCGCCGCCGCTTCCCGTCCCGGCGCCCGAGCCCTTGCCGGTGCCGGTGGCCTCGCCTCCGTTGGAACCGCCGTCATCGCCGTTGAGGAGGGCCCGTGCCCCGAACGCGCCGCCCAGGACGACCACGGCGATCCCCGCGACCGCGGCGATGACGGCGGCGCGAGATCGCAGCGGAGTCGCGCCCGGCACCGCGGTCTTGGTGCGTTCCGGTGGGACGAGTCCGAACGTGACGGCGTCCGCGACGCTGAGCGGAACCGGCGGCGGGGCACCCACGACCCCTCGATACGCGGGATCGTCGGTGAGCGGGACCGGGGACGCGGCCAACTCCAGCAGCCGCTCCAGCGTGACCCGGGACCCGGGCTCCTTCTCCGCGCAGAGCCGCACCAGGTCGGCGACGCGCGGGTCGACCCCGTCCAGGTCGATGTCGCCGCTCAGCGTGCGGTGGATGATCGCCTCGATGCGTCCGCCGCCGAACGGCGGGCGTCCCGTCGCGGCGTAGGCGATGGTGCCCGCCAGGGAGAACACGTCCGACGCGGGCACGGGCTCCTGCTCGCGGACGACCTCCGGCGCCACGTAGCCGGGGGTGCCGTTCCACGCGCCGGTCTGGGTGATCTGCGTCTGGCCCTCGCCGCGCGCGATCCCGAAGTCGATCAGCCAGGGCCCGTCCGGGGCGAGGATCACGTTGCCGGGTTTGAGGTCGCGGTGCTGGACGCCGTGCCCGTGGATCTCCAGCAGCCCTTGGGCGAGTGCGGCGAGAAGCCGCAGGCAGGTGTCCGGGGGCAGCGGACCGTGCTCGGCGACGGCCTGGCGGAGCGTCGGACCTGGGACGTACTCGGTGGCCAGCCAGTACGGCGGCGCGTCCAACCCGGCGCCGATCATCGCGGCGGCGAACCGGCTGCGCACCCGTTCGACGGTGGCGACCTCCCGGCGGAACCTGGCGAGCGCCTGCGGGCCGTCGAAGTCCTCACGGATCACCTTGAGGGCGACATGCCTGCCGCCGCCGGTGAGCCCCAGATACACCTGGCCCATGCCGCCCGCGCCGATACGGGCGATCAACGGGTAGCCGCCGATCTCGGCCGGGTCCTCGGGACGCAGCGCCTCCACCGTCACCTGCCATTCTGTTGTACGAGCCTGACGCGCATGATCTTATGGCCGAACCGGATTATGTGATGGAAGTCACCGGGTGGCGCGCGTGTGACCTGCGGCGCCGGGGGTCAGGTCTCTGATGTCACGGTTCGACCGGTCCATTCGACCGGTCGGCGCGGCTCCGGGACGAACGGGGGCGGTCCCGGAGCCCGCGTGCGGGGGCCCCCGGGGTGCCGAGGGCGTGGCCTCAGGCGAGTCTTCTGATCTCGTCGATGATGCCGGGCATCTGCTCGTTGCTCCCGCGCAGCCAGTCGAGCAGGAAGGCCAACTGCTCGTCGGTGTAGGACGCGGTGCGCTCCCAGTAGGAGCGGCGGATCGGCTCGAAGTAGCGGCCGAACTCCGCCACGTTCCCCTCCACGAGTTCGACGATCACGCGACGGCGGTCGTCGGGGTCGCGGGTGCGCCGGACGTACCCCGCCCGCTCCAGCCGGTCGATGACGGCGGTGATCGCGCCACCGGTCGTGATGCCCATGAGCTGCGCCAGCTGACCCGGCGTCTGCGGCCCGTCCAGCGACAGCGCGTTCACGCACTGCGCGTCGGTGACGTTCATGCCCGCCTTGCTCGCGGTCGCGTGGTGCAGCAAGACCGTGAACATCGTGCTGCGCCGCATCGCCAGCTGCAACTCGCCCGCCAACCGCTCGCGCTCCGGGCTCGACACGGCCCCACCCTCCCTTGTGACTCTCCTACAGAGAGGCTCATTTCAAGAGCGACTTTTCCCCACCGAGCCTAGTAGCCGGGGCCCGGACGCGACCAGCCGGGGTGGCGGCCGACACCGGGCGTCAGGCGCTGGCGATCTTCAGTTGGGAGAAGAACTCGTTGACGTCCGGGTACTTCAGCTTGTGCGTGTTCGGCATGGACGCGAACACCACGGCGGGCGACTCGCGGCCGGTGTCGATCACGGCGGTGGCGTAGAGCTCGCCGGTCGCCCGCACCCCGTCCCGCTTGTAGGTGAGGTAGGAGGCGATCAGCCAGCCCTGGTGCCCGTCGACGTTCAGGGCCTGGGACGCGAGCGGCACCGACCGGTGCGGGAAGGCGTAGTACTGCGCCTCGTATCCCCGGGCGGCGAGCCCGGCGACGTTCTTGACGCTGTCCGGCCCCTGGTAGGCGCCGCGCAGGCTCGGCAGCAGCGTCCCGGTCAGGAGCTGGCCGTACCAGTACCGCCCGCCGTGCTTCTCGGTCACCAGGATCTGCTGTCCGGACCAGCCCGGCGTGCCCAGCTTGTTCTTCTTGGTCGGGACCTTCCACGGGGCGGCGAGCCTCGGGTACGACAGGCCCGAGCCCTCGTCCTCGACACGCGCCACCATCTTGGTCGGCCTGCCGCGGAACTTCTTGAGCTTCTTGTCGGGCGGCAACTGCGGCTGAGCCGTCTCGGCGGGCTGCTCGGCGGACGACGTCCGGTTCGCGTTGCCGTCCGTCTCGGCCGGTTCGTCGTCGTCGCCCTTCAGGAAGTAGACGGCCCCGGCCGCGACCAGCGCGAGCAGGAGCAGCCCCACACCGCCGAACAGCACGACCCGGGAACGGCCGCCGCCGTCGTCGAACGGGTCGCGGGACGCGCCCGGCGAGCCGAGCTTGGCGTCGGCCGCGGCCTCGTCCGCCATCCAGTCGGGCATCTGCCAGTTGCCGCTGCTCGGCCTGCCGGGCCTGGCGGGCATGCCCGCGCCCGTCGGAACGGCCGGGACGTACGCGGCGTCGCCCTCGCCGCCGTCATCGTCGGAGCCGTCGAACAGCGACCCCTCCCACTGCGGCGGCTCCTCCTCCGCGGGGGCGGGGACGGGCGCGACCTTGACGTCCTCCTCGTCCCGAGGCTGCTCGTCCCCGGGCTCCTCGCTCCGGGACTCCTCGCTCCGGGACCACTCGTCCTGGGGCTGCTCGTCCCGGGGCTGCTCGGACCATTCCTCCCGAGCCCACTCCTCCCGCGGACCGCCCTCGACCTTGCCCCAGACGTCATGGGCCTCGGCCCCGCGCTCGCCGTCGCTCATGTCGGTCCAGCGCATGCCGCGCTCCCCCTGATCGGACATGCGGGACAGGCTACGCCAAGATCACCAGCCGGGTTCCGGCGGACAATCACGCTCAGGACACAACTTTCACTCGGCTCGGCCATGCCAGGCCGAGGCGCCGTCACCGGGCGCGACCAGCACCTCCTCGGCCTGCCGTCCGTCGGCGAGACGTTCCCTGGCCAGCAGGGTCGCGCCCGCCACCGCGCCCGGCATCGCCAGCACCGCGCCGAGCGGGATGAGGAAGGTGACGAACGTCGCGGCGCCGAACCCGACGACCAGCGGACGGTCCGCCTTCAGCCGCGCGAACCGTTCGGCGCGCAGGATCCCGCGCCGCTCCAGCGCGACCGACGTCAGTTCGCCCGCCAGGAAGTAGCCGGACACCAGCGCCGCGACCACGGGCACGACCGTCTGCCCCACCACGGGCAGGAACCCGCACAGGAAGAACACCACGGCGAACGCCACCGCGATCACGCCGAGCAGCACCGTGTCCTTGATCGCGCGCCAGATCTGGACCATCAGCGGGGTGCCCGGGTCCGGCGGCGCGCCGCCCTCGGACTCCTCCACGCGGACGGCGATGGCCTCGTAGAACGGGTCCCCGACCAGCAGCGTCACCGCGGTGAAGGTCAGCACGGCCACGAACAGCGCGGCGCCGTAGATCGCGACTCCGGCGACCACGCGGGCCGACGTGCGGGCGGCGTCCGACCAGTCGTCCGCGAACCCCGTCACCCATCCGGCCAGGTCGTCGATCTGGAATGCCAGGAAGACGAGCGCCGTCACGTACACGACGAGGACGATCAGCGCCGGGATCAGCCCGAACAGCCACTGGGCCGGGTGCCGCGCCATCCAGCCGATGCCGCGCAGCAGATACCCGACACCGGTGAAGAAATCCTTGAACGCGGACGGCTTGGCTGGGGCCGTTCGCGGAGGTACGTACGGTTGGCTCACGCCGTCAAACCCTATAGACAGCCAGGCCACTGCGTCACGACAAGAAAGAACGTCACGACGTCATGACAAGGGAAGATGGACGCTCTTCAACTGCGTGTAGGAGAGCAGGTCCTCGATGGACTCCTCGCGTCCCAGTCCCGAGTCTTTCCAGCCGCCGAACGGCGTCCCGGCGAAGTGGCGGGAGACCTCGTTGACCCACACGTATCCGGTTTCGAGCCGGTGGGCGACGCGCAGGGCGGTGGTGAGGTCGCGGGTCCAGACGCTGCCGGTCAGCCCGTAGGGCAGCGCGTTGGCGATCCGCACGGCCTCGTCCTCGTCGCGGTAGCGCAGCACCGACAGGACGGGCCCGAAGATCTCCTCCCGCGCGACGCGGTGTTCCGGACGCACACCGACCAGGACGGTCGGACGCAGCCAGTGCCCGCGCGCGAACCGTTCGCCGTCCGGCCGCTCCGCCCCGGTGAGCACGTCGGCGCCCTGCTCCCGGGCGGTGTCGATGTAGAACCGGACGGTGTCGAGATGGTCGGCGGTGACGAGCGCGCCCATCTCGGTGTCCGGCGCCATGGGGTCGCCGACGCGGATGTCCTCGGTGAGCCGCCGGACGCGGTCGAGAAAGTCCGGGCCGATGGACTCGTGCAGCAGGAGCCTGCTCGTGGAGCCGCAGGACTGGCCAGCGCTCCAGTGGAAGTTCATGCCCCGGACGGCGGCCGCGGCGGCGGCGTCCAGATCGGCGTCCGGAAACACGATCATGGCGTTCTTCCCGCCGAGTTCGAGGGTCACGTCCTTGATGCCGGTCTCGGCCGCCGCGCGGAGCACGTCCTGGCCGGTGCGCACGCTGCCGATGAGCGCGATCCGGCGCACGGCCGGATGGCGGACGAGCGCCTCCCCGGTCTCGGCGCCCCGCCCCGAGAGAACGGACAGCACACCCTCGGGCAGATGCTCGGCGAACAACTCGCCGAGCCGCAGCGCGGACAGCGGCGCCTGCGGCGGAGCCTTGAGCACCACGGCGTTCCCGGCGAGCAACGGCGCGGCGATCTTCGTGGCGGCGAACATCGCGGGATGGTTGTAGGGGACGATCCGCGCGACCACCCCGTACGGCTGCCGCACGGTGACGTGCAGCCGGTCCGGGGTGGACGGGATCGTGTCGCCGCCAAGGCGCAGCGCCCAGTCCGCGTACATGTCGAGCGCGTCGACGGCCATGGCGACGTCGCCGAGCATCGCCGTGCGCGGATGGCCGCAGTCGAGCGCGTCCAGGGTGGCGATCTCCTCGGCGTGCTCGGCGAGGACGACCGCGAGCCGCCGCAGCGCGCGGGCCCGGTCGCGCGGCGCCAGCGCCGCCCACGCGGGCTGCCCGCGTTCGGCGGCGGCGACCGCGGCGCGCACGTCGTCGGCGCCCGCGTCGGGGACGTCGGCGAGCGGCGCGCCGGTCGCCGGGTTCTCGGTGCGGTAGCCGGCGCCGGAGACAGGGTCGGCGGGCCGTCCGCCGATGAGGAGTTTCCAGGTCCGTTCCGTCTCCACCATCGTCATGTCGCTCCCTAGATGCGGAAGTGGTCGCGGACCTCGGGGGCGAACAGCTCCTCGACGGTCAGGGCGCGCGGGGTGATCCCCTGCCGGTGGCACATCCGGGTGAACGCCTCCAGCGTGGGCCGGTTGGCGTCGATGCCGTACGGCCAGATGTCGTCGCCGCCGAACAGGGCGCGGACGTCCTCGGCGTGCGCGGCCTGCCAGGGCACGGGGAAGCGGGAGGCGTTCGTCTCGAAGGCCCGTTCCAGGCTGTTGCGCTTGGCCCGCTCGAACGCGGTCAGCAGGTTCATCGCGATCCAGGGGTGGCGGGCGTGCAGCTCGGCGCGCAGCGCGATGACATGCATGATCGGGAAGATGCCGGTGCGCTCGTAGTAGGCGCGTTCGGCGGCGCGGGGGTCGGTGAACAGGCCGCGCAGCCGGGGGCCGCGCCGCTCGATCTCCCGGGGCGGATGGGCCGCGATCACCGCGTCCAGCTCGCCGTCGATCAGCAGGTCGTTGAGCGTGGCGTCGGGACGCCGCTCCAGGCGCACTCCGTCCGGAACGGCCACCGGCACGCCCTCGATCCGGCCCGGTTCGTTGGTACCGGCCTGCACCCAGGTCACGCCCTCCAGGCTGACGCCGTATTCGTCCTCCAGCAGGGCGCGGGCGTAGACGGTGGCGGTCTGCGTCCACTCCGGGACGCCGATCCGGCCGCCGCGCAGGGCGGCGGGGTCATCGGCCGGGCCGTCCGCGCGGATGAAGATCGCCGAGTGGCGGAACAGCCGGGACGGGAACACCGGAACGGCGGTGAGCGTGTCGTCGCCGGAGCCGCGCAGCGCGCAGTACTTGGCCATCGACAGCTCGGACACGTCCCACTCCCGATGGCGGGCGAACCGGAAGAAGATCTCCTCCACCGGATGGTTCAGGACGGTCAGCGCGACCCCGGTGACGTCGACGACTCCGGTACAGAGGTCGCGGACGTGCTCGTAGTCGTTGACGGCGAGGCTGGCATGAATCCTGGGGCGCTCGCCCGCCATGGTCACGCCCCGGCCTCCGGGGAGCCGCCGGACAGGAAGGTCAGCGCGGCGTCGGTGAACTCCTTGGGCCGCTCCATGTTGGACAGGTGCGCGGCGTCGAGCATGACCAGCGTCGCGCCCGGCGCCTTCTCGGCCAGTTCACGGGCGTGCTCGGGCGGGACAGCCGGGTCGTGCTCACCGCCGATGACGAGGATCGGGACCGTGACGCCACCGATCCCCTGCCGGTGGTCGAGCGTGCCGAGCGCGGCGCTGCACCCGTAGTAGCCGTCCTCGCGGTTGGCGAGGAAGACCTCCTTGAGCGCCGCGACCCGGTCGGGGTGGGCGTCGATGAAGCGGGGCGTGAACCAGCGCGGGACGATCTCGTCCACGAGACCCGGCAGCCCTTGGGCGCGGATCGCCTCCAGGCGCGGCGCGATGGCCTGGGGCGGAATGAAGATCCCCGCGCTGGCGAGGACGGCGCGCTCCAGCCGCCGGGGCTCGTTGATCGCGATCCACTGCCCGACCATGCCGCCCAGGGACACCCCGCAGTAGAGCGCGGACGGCACGTCCGCAGCGTCCAGCACGGCCAGCGCGTCGCGCGCCAGCAGCGGAATGTCGTAGCCGCCGGTGGAGCTTTCGGAATGGCCGTGTCCGCGCATGTCGTACCGGATGACGCGGAACCGTTCGGTGAACGCCGCCAACTGGGGCTCCCACATCGAGGTGTCCGTGCCGAGGGAGTTCGACAGCAGCAGCGGGGGCGCGCCGGGGTCGCCGTCCTCGCGCACATAGAGCCGGACGTCCCTGTCACCGGTGCGGCTCTCCGCGTAGTACTCCTTCATGACTGCTCCTCCTCGGTCGGCACGGCTGGCGGCACGGACAGGGGCCGGTCGACTCCGACCGGCATGGGAGCGGCATGGGCGGCGAGCATGAGGGCGACGCTCGTGTAGTGGCCGACCAGTGCGGTCAGCTCCACCAGCCCGCGAGCGCCGAGCGTCTCGACGGCCCGCGCGTGCACGGCCTCGCCGACGCGGTGCCGGTGCAGCAGTTCGGTGACGAACCCTTCGATCGCCTGCTCGTCGGCGGCGCCCACGACGGGGCCGCCCGCCCTGATCCGGTCGATCGTGCCCGGGTCGAGACCGGCGTCGGCGGCGGGGCCCGCGTGCGCGAACCAGATGAAGTCGGCGTCCCAGAACCGGGCCGTGACCAGGATCGCCAGCTCGCGCAGCCGCGCGGGCAGGTCGGCGTCCGACAGCCGCTCGGACATCTCCGCCCACGCCCGGTACAGCTCGGGCGCGAGGACGAGCGGCAGCCGAGGCCCGTAGGCCCCGCCGAACTTCGCCACGGACGAGTCGTAGATCGCGGACTGCCACGCCGTCATCCGCTCGCGCGGCGGCAGCGCCAGCCGGGGCCAGCCCGCGTCATCGGTGGTCGGAGTCATGCGCCCTCCCGGCGGGTTCGTGGGGGCGGAGCCGCAGCAGCCGCGCCGCGTTCTCCTTCAGGACGAGCGGCCTGACCTCGTCGCGGATCGCGAGCTTGGCGAAGTCGGCGAGCCACCGGTCCGGGGTGATCATGGGGTAGTCGGAGCCGAAGAGCACCTTGTGCCGGAGCGGCCCGTTGATGTGCCGGACGAGCGTCTCGGGAAAGTACTTCGGCGACCAGCCCGACAGGTCGATGTGGACGTTGGGCTTGTGCGTCGCGACCGCGAGCGCCTCGTCCTGCCAGGGGAAGGACGGGTGGGCGATCACGATGTCCAGGCCAGGGAAGTCGACGGCCAGGTCGTCCAGCAGCATCGGGTCGGAGTACTTCAGCCGGATGCCGCCGCCCCCGGGCATCCCGGCGCCGATACCCGTCTGCCCGGAGTGGAACAGGGCGATCAGACCGGCGTCGGCGATCACCTGGTAGAGCGGGTAGTGGGCGCGGTCGTTGGGCCAGAACGCCTGGGTGTTGGGGTGGAACTTGAAGCCGCGCACGCCCCGCTCGATGTAGGACCGCGCCTCGCGCACGGCCAGCACGCCCTTGTGCGGGTCGACGGAGGCGAACGGGATCAGGACGTCGGGGTGGTCGGCCGCCGCGTCGATGACCTCGCCGTTCGGCACCCCGACCTGCCCGCTGCCGGCCCCCGAGTCGACGGTGAACAGGACGGCCGCCATCCGCCGTTCCCGGTAGTACTCGGCGATGTCGGCGGCGGTCGGCTCGGCGACCCGGCCGCCGAAGTACCGCGCGGCGGCGTCGGCGTAGGACCGGGCCGTCGCGTCGAGGGGCGCCCCGTCCCCGCGCCGCTGCACATGCGTGTGGACGTCGATGGCGAGGACGGACTCCGGGTCTACGGGCATGCGTTCAACCTAGTAGATCGATCGTTCGATCACAAGGGACGCCCGAAACGGGCGCACCGCCCCGACCGGCTGGTATACATAGGACCATGGAGCCCACTCGGACGGGTCGAGACACGGCCGACACCATCCAGCAGGCGGCCATCAAGCTGATCCATAGCAAGGGATACGACGGGACGTCGATCCGCGACATCGCGCGTGAGGCGAACGTCGGGATCGCGACCCTCTTCCACCACTTTGGCAGCAAGGCCGAACTACTCGAACGAACGCTCAAGAACGAGTTCGACCATCTGCTCGCCGAGATGGAGTCCGCGCTCGACGGCGTCGACGACCCGTTGGAACGATTCGCCGCGGCGGTCCGCGTCCACGTGGTGCTGCACTGCGAGAAACCCGAGAGCTCGATCGTGAACACCGAGCTGCGCAGCCTGGAGCCGGTGCCCCGCGCCGAGGTTCAAGTCAAGGTGGAGCGGGTGCAGGCGATCTTCACCTCGACGCTGCTGGCCGGGGTCAAGGCGGGCCGGTTCGGCTGCGACCGTCCCCGCGAGACCGCGCGGGCGGTGCACGGCATGTGCTCGGCGGTCACGGCCTGGTACCACCACGGCGCCGGGATGACACCGCAGGACGTCGGCGAGCTGTACGTCGAGCTGGCGCTGCGGCTGGCCGAGGTCGTCCCGGTCGACGGCGCCAAGCCCGCCGCGCGGAGGCGGCGCCCCGCGGGCGGGTCCTGACCGGCCGACCCGGCTGATCAGCGCCGGTCGTATGATCAGGGCCGGTCGTACATGACGCGGCGGTAGAAGTCGTAGAAGCCGCGGATGGGGCCCTCCGACACCATGTCGCCCGCCACCGGCGGTTCGATGCCGCGTCCGCCCAGCTCGACGACGCAGGCGCGGTCGGGGTTGGCGGTCATCCCGGCGCGGGAGAACTCGAAGACCTCGGTGTCGTCGATCGAGATGAGCCCGGCCGCGCCGACCAGGTTCGCCATCCGCACGCGCCGTTGCCGCAGGTCGGGGTCGTCGTCGGCGTAGCCGAAGAACGTCCAGACAAGCTCGAACTCCTCGGGCCCCTTCACGATGACGTTGCGGCACTGGAGCAGGTTGTTCTGCTGCTGGACGGTGAACGCCGGGAACATCGTGACGATCTGGATCGTGACGTCGTCGTCGTACTCCTTCACCGACGCCAGCGGGCGCATGTCGTTCAGCTCGAAGTCGTGCCTCAGCGACCGCATCTCCTCGGTGCCCGCCACGTCCTTCACGTCGTTGCGGATGGACGACACCACGTTGTGCGCCTTGGTCTCCGGGTCCTGGAGCAGTTCGCCGTCCTGGTCGATGCGGTAGAGCCCGAAGCTGATCAGGAACACGTGCAGCAGGCTCGCGTGGTAGGAGTCCTTCATGTTCTCCGGGTACAGCTTCCAGTTCGCCCGCACCCGCTGCCGGTGGTAGCCGAGGACCTCCAGGTCGCGGCCGTCGAACACCCGGGTCAGGCGTTCCCAGATCTTCTCGCCGAGGTAGTCGCGCATTGAGGGCGCCCGCTCGTCGAACGTCGCGAACAGGGCGCCGTTGACGTTCTCGACGCGCAACCGGCGCAGCCCGTGGCGGGACGGGTCGAAGTCCTTCGGATACCCGCCCTTGCCCTTGACGCCCCGCCGGAACGGCACGCCGATGAGGTCGCCGCCCAGGTCATACGTCCACTGGTGATACGGGCACATCAGCTCCTTGCCGTTGCCGAACTTGTCGCGGCAGACCTCCAGGCCGCGATGGGAGCAGATGTTGAGCACCGCGTTGATCCCGCCGTCGGCGGCACGGGTGACCAGCACCGACTTCTCGCCCACGACCGCGCGCATGTGGTCGCCGGGTTCGGGGATCTCGCAGGCCAGGCCGACGAAGCTCCAGAAAGGCCCGTAGAAGATCCGGTCGAGTTCGCGGCGGTAGTTCTCCGGATCGGAGTACACCCAGTTGGGGACGCGGCTGTTGTCCCGCGACGGCCAGGGCCGCGCGTCCAGGTCGGTGTTCCGGATCGACTCGGTGAGCATGGTGGAACCTCCAGGGGCAACGCGGGCAACGCGGGCAGCTCGGCGCGGGCGGCGCGCGGCGCTACAGCGGGTAGATGATCGTGCTGGGGAGGGACTCGGTGTCGCAGACCACGACCCGTTCGGCGAAGCGCGGCACGCCGTCCTCGATCCGGACGCGGTCGAAGGTGCGGGCCGCCAGCAGCAGTTCGGTCGGCTGGTCGTTCATCGTCTGGTGGACGGTCAGCATGCTCCGGGTGAGCAGATCGCCGTCCCGGACGCCGGTGACGCGGATCGAGGTGACCGCGTGCGACATGTAGCGCGGCGCGAACACCATCGTGTTGCGGATCGCGGTCATGCGGTCGACGATGCCCCCGCGACTCTCGGCCAGGACGAGCGACACGGGAAGCCCCCGGTCGTGGTTGATGCGCGGGACGATGCGGTACAGGCACTCCTCGACGAAGAAGCCGGGCCATTCCTCCAGTTCGTCGTCGCAGATGCATTCGGCGTACCGGGTGTAGAGGTCGTGCACCATGAGGTGGACGGCGACATCGGTCCGTTCGGTCATGGTCTCGGTCATGGTCGGGCCTCCGTTCGCGTCGATACGCGGATCTCGCCGTCGCGTTCGCTCACCGGGTAGGTCGCCAGCGGCTCGTCGACCGGCGGGCCGAGGCACGCGCCGCTGCCGATGTCGAACCGGCCGCCGTGCAGCGGGCATTCGATGACGCCGTCTTCGAGCCAGCCATCGGTGAGCAGCGCTTGGCCGTGCGTGCAGATGTTGCCGGTGGCGTACAGGCGTCCCTCGGAGCGGTAGATCGCGATGCTGCGTCCGTCGACGTGGACGCCGAGCATCTCGCCGTCGGCGATCTCCTCGCTGCGGGCCACGACGGTGCCGTCGCCGTCCGGGCTGGTCATCGTGCACCTCCCGCCATCGCTCCGCCACGGGCGATGAGCTTGCGCAGCGCGCGCATCTCGCGCGGCTGGTTCACCGTCGCGGCGGCCACGGGCACGTCGCCGCGCAGCGACACGACGGTGAACCCGTCGCCGTCCGGGGCCTCACGGCACACCGTGACGGCCCAGTCGGGTGGGCATCCGGCGATCTGCACGTTCACGTCGTACTGGTCGCTCCATGACCACGGGACCTCGGTGTAGGGCTGGTGGCCAGCGGCCATTCCGCGTCCGACCGCGATCCCCTGGTTCTGCGCGTTGTGCCAGGACTCCAGGCGGACCTCGCGTCCGAGCAACGGATGGTAGAAGCGGGCGACGTCGCCGACCGCGTAGATCCGGGGGTCGGCGGTGGCGCCGAACTCGTCCACGAGCACCCCCGCGCGGACGGCCAGTCCGGCCGCCGCCGCCAGCCCGTCGTTGGGCACCGCGCCGATCCCCACGACGGCGTGGTCGGCGGCGACGGCCCGACCGTCCCCGAGCCGCACGCTGACCTCGTCACCGGGAGCCTCCACCCGGTCGATCTCGACTCCGGTCAGCACGCGGACGCCATGCGCGGCGTGGACTCCGGCCAGATAATCGCTCACCTGGGGTGGCAGGACGCGCTCCATCAGCCGTCCGGCCCGCTCCAGCACGGTCACCTCCAGGCCCCGTTCGGCGGCTGCCGCGGCGACCTCCATGCCGATGAGCCCGCCGCCGATCACCACCAGCCGGGTGCCGGACGCCAGCGCGCCCCGCAGCCGGTCGGCGTCGGCGAGGTCGCGCAGGTGGTGCACCCGTCCGGCCGCCGCGCACGGCACCGGGAGGCGGCGCGGCCGGGACCCGGTCGCCAGCACGAGCCGGTCGTAGCCGAGCTCGTCGCCGTCGCCCAGCGTCACCGTGCGCCGCCGCCGGTCGAGCCGCGTCGCCTCGGCGCCGAGCCGCAGCTCGATCCCGGCGTCCCGGTAGTGGGACGCGGGCTTGATCGCCACCCGCTCGGGCGGGACCGGGCCGCGCAGGAACTCCTTGGACAGCGGCGGACGCTCGTACGGCGGATGGGCCTCCGCGCCGACGAGAACGATCTCCCCTTGGTGGCCGTGCTCGCGCAGGGCGACGGCCGTCCAGCCGCCCGCCTGGCCCGCGCCGACCACCACGATCCGGTCGGGCTCGCTACTCACCACGCGACTCGCTGAGCAGTCCGAGACGGTCGTAGACCTCGCGGTCGCTGACCTGGAACAGGCGCGCCGGGCCGCCCTCGGCGCGGTGCCGCGCGTCCTGCCGCGACGGGACGGTGAACACGTCGTTGGCCGCCCACGGGATCCGCTCCCCGCCGATGACCGACTCCCCCGCGCCCTCGATCGCGACGCAGAGGGTGCTTGCCGTGGACCGGGTCGGCGCCGTGAACCCGCCCGCCTCGACCTGGAGCATCGTGCAGTCCAGCATCGACATCGCGGGCCCGCCGGTCACGGGGTTGACGTACCGGACGCGGCGCGAGCCGTCCGGGGCCTCCGGTGCGTTGCGCAGCGCCCGGACGACGTCGGCCAGCGGGTAGCGGAAGACGGGAGAATGCGGCCGCGCGGCCGAGTCCGGCAGGTCTTCGACGCATGGCGCGACGTTCGGGACGGTGTACAGCGCGTCCGCCGGATGGGTCGCCGCGTCGACGATCGGGCCGGGCTGGAACTCGTCGGTGCCGAGCGCGAGGTGCAGCGCGACGTCCAGGACGTCCACCCAGATCGTGGGCCGCGTCCCGGCGGAGATGTGCTCGTGCCAGCACCACGCGGGCGTGATGATCAGGTCGCCGCGCTCCATCGGGCACGGCTTGCCGTCGACGACCGTGTGCGCCCCGGACCCCTCCAGGACGAAGCGCAGCGCGTTCATCGAATGGCGGTGCGGACGGGCCCGCTCGCCCGGCAGCAGCAGTTGCACCGCCGCGCTGACCAGGCCGGTGGTCGCCTCGTCCTCCGGGCTGGTGGACTTCGGGTTGACCAGCGACAGCACCCGCCGTTCGACGATCTCCGGCGAGCCGATGGCGGCGACGCCCTCCAGCACCGGCGCGAGGTCGCTCCACGGCCACCGGTGGGGCCGCTCGTTCTCGCGGTCGAGCTGGTGCGCGGTGGGGCTCTCCCACAGCGGCACCACGTGGGCGTCGACCATCGCCTTTCGCAACCGCTCGGGCACCGTGGCGGTGCGCGTGTCTCGGGTGACGGTCCGGGCCGTGGTCATGACGGTCTCCTTCTCGTGCGGGTGAGCGGGCTCGTGCGGGCGTGCAGGACGACGCTGGCCCAGGCGACCGCCGCGACCTCGCCGGACTCGTGCCGTTCGTCGAGTTCGTAGTCGACGCGCAGACCCGCGCCGGTGGACGCCGCCGCGACGGCCCGGCCGCTGATCACCAGCCGCTGGCCGGGGCAGGCGATCGCGCGGTTCTGCCAGCCGAAGCGGACGAGCCGGGCCCCGTCGCCGACCGTGTTCAGCAGCGCCTGGCTGATGAAGCAGGCGTGGAGGTGGGACTGCACGAGGACGTCGGGGTGCCCCTCGTGCCGGGCGTAGTCGCGGTCGTAGTGGATGCGGTGCGGGTTCCAGGTAGCGGCGCTGAACAGGAACGCCTGGAGGTGCGTCGCCACCCGCTCGACGGGCGCGACCTCCGCCAGCGCGGCGGGGATCGCCTCGGTTTCCGTCATCCGCTCACACCGTCCTCGCGATCGGGTTCTCCCGGCACGTCACGACGACCGTGCCGTCGGGCTTGCGGTAGGTGGTGACCAGCGACAGCAACAGGAACGGTCCGGAGCGGCCGTGCTTGAGGACGACGTCCTCAAGCACGCAGGTGATCGTCAGTTCGGTGCCGTCGAGGACGGGTTCGTGGAGTTCGAGGTCCTGGCCGCCGCCCATCAGGCGCAGCCCGTCGAGCGGCAGCCAGCCGGTGCGCTCGCTGCCCGTGCCGTCCGCGCGGAGTCCCGCCATCGGCTTGCCGATCCCCCACTCCTGCACGGAGGACACGAACACCGGCGGCGCGATGGCGGCGGGATGGCCCGCGCCCTGGGCGGCAACGTCGTCCTGGTAGATCGGGTTCGGGTCACCGGCGGCGAGCGCGAACCGGGCGAAGTCGCGCCGGTCCACGTGTCCTCGGGTCGGTGGCCCAGAGGTCCCGATCAGTGGTCGGAGCCGCTCGTACGCTTCGGCGAGCGCCGGGTCTGGTGGCGTGGTCATGACGACCGTCCTCCGGGCAGGGGCGCCCGTTCGGAGCGCAGTTGACGTTTGTCGACCTTGCCGACCGAGGTCAGCGGCAGCTCGTCGCGGAACTCGACGATCGACGGCACCTTGTAGGCGGCCAGCCGGTCGCGGCAGTGGGCCAGCAGTTCGGCCTCGCTCAGCGCGGCGCCGGGCGCGAGTTGCAGCACCGCCCGGACGGCCTCGTCCCGGACGGGGTCGGGCGCGCTGACGACGGCGGCGCGGGCCACCAGCGGATGCTCGGTGAGGACCATCTCGACCTCGCTCGCCGAGATGTTCTCGCCCGCCCGCTTGATGACGTCCTTCTTGCGGTCGAAGAAGTACAGGTAGCCGTCGGCGTCGGCATAGGCGTAGTCGCCGGTGCTCAACCACCCGTCGCGCAGCGCCGCCGCCGTCGCCTCCGGGTCGCGGTAGTAGCCGAGCATCAGCGTGCGGCCGGGGACGCCGTGCACCTGGATCTCCCCGACCTCGCCGACGCCGACCTCCGCGCCGTCCGGGCCGGCCAGCCTGACCCGCCGCTCCATCGCGGGCAGCCCGACCGACGGCCACCGCTTCGGCCCGTTGACCGGGCACACCGCCACCCCGGCGACGGCCTCCGACAGCCCGTACCCGTTGATCAGCTCGACGGCGAAGCGCTCCTCGAACGCGGCGCGCTCCGGGTCGGTGACGTTGAGCGCGAAGCTCACCCGCCGCAGCGCGTGCCGGGAGTCGGACGGGTCGGACGGCTGCGCCAGCAACGTCCGCACCAGCATCCCGACGAGGCTCGTCTGCGTGGCACGGTGCGCGCGGATCTGTGCCCAGAAGGTGGAGGCGTGGTATTCCGCCAGAACGATCAAAGTGCCGCCCGCCGTCAGCGCCGCCAACATCGACAGCACCTGCGCGTTCAGGTGGAACAGGGGCAGCGCCGTGAGCAGACGGTCGGTGTCGTCAAGCAGGTAGGAGCGGACCACCATCTCCCCGGCGAACAGCAGGTTGGCGTGCGTGACCAGCACGCCCTTCGGCCGGGCCGTGGTGCCGGACGTGAACAGGATCTGCGCGGGCCGCTCCTCCGCGACCGCCACGCCGTCCGGCCACGGCTCCGCCGCGATCAGCTCCCGCCAGGACCGGCGACCCGGGACGTCCCCGAACCCGACGCGCACGAGCCGGTCGGCGCCCGGAAGGCGGTCGTCGAGATCGTCGAGCGTCGCGTCCGTGCCGATCAGCAGGCGTGCGTCGGCGGCCCGGATCACGTGCGCGATCTCCGCCGGATGGTTGCGCAGGTTGCAGGGGACGACGACGGCCCCGAGCCGCGCCACCGCGAAGAACGCCACGACGAACTCGGGCACGTTGCCGAGCGCCAGGGCGACCTTGTCGTCCGCGCCGATCCCGAGCCCGCGCAGCCCCGCCGCGACCCGCCGGGTCAGCTCGGCGAACTGGGCGTAGGAGTATTCGGTGACGTCCCCGATCTCGTTCTCGTGGACCAGCCACGGCTTGTCGGGGTAACGCTCGACGCGTTCGTCGAGCAGGTCGTTCAGGGTCCGGTGTCCGAGCATGTCCAGCATCGAGGGCCGCCGTTCAGTCGTCGTTCGCGCCGAGGCCGAGCATGGTGCGGGCGATCATCCACCGATGGATCTCGGACGTGCCGTGCCCGATCCGCCACAGCCGGGCCTGCCGGTACAGGCTCTGCACCGGCGACTCCAGCAGGTAGCCGCGCCCGCCGAGCACCTGGAGGCACCGGTCGGTGACCCGGTAGGCCATCTCGGTCGCGGCGAGCTTGGCCATGAACGCCTCGTGCTGGACGCCGTCCCCGTTGTCGGCGAGCCAGGCCGCGCGGTGGACGAGCAGCCGCGCCGACTCCAGCTCCACCAGCGAGTCGGCGAGCAGCCACTGCACACCCTGGCGGGTCGCGATGGGTTTGCCCCAGGTCTTGCGCTCCTTCGCCCACGCGACCGCTTCGTCCAGCGCCCGTTGCGCGATCCCGAGCGCGATCGCCGCGATCTTGAGGCGGCCATGGGTGAGCTGGTGCGCGGCCACGCCGAACCCCTTGTTCCAGCCGCCGAGGACGTGCTCCTTCGGCACGACGCAGTCGCGGAACTCCAGCTCGAAGGGGAGCCAGTCGTCGCCCATCGTCGGCATCGGCCGGACGATCTCGAAGCCGGGCGTGTCCGTCTCGACCAGCAGGCAGGTCACCCCGCGCGCCCCGGCGTCCGGGTCGGTGGTGGCGAACAGGATGACGAAGTCGGCCACATCGGCGAGGCCGATGAACATTTTGCGGCCGGTGACGCGGACGGTGTCGCCGTCGTCGGCGATGACGGTCCGCAGATGGCCGAAGTCCGATCCGGTCTCCGGCTCGCTGAAGGCGAAGCAGCTCTGCTTCGCGCCGTCCAGGACCGGCTGGAGGAACCGTTCGCGCTGGTGGTCGTCTGCGAGGAACAGGCACGGTTCCGGGCTTCCGCCGAACTCCAGCCGGAGCGGGCTCTGGTACAGCTCCTCGATCGCCAGGCACAGCCCGAGGTGGCCGTGGCCCAGCCCGCCGTACTCCTTGGCGACGTCCACGCCCCACAGGCCGCGCGCGCGGGCCTTCTCCTGGAGTTCGCGGCGGCGGGCGTCGTCGAGCCGTCCGGCCTGGAGGAACTCCGGCTCCAGCGGCGCCAGCTCGGCGAGCCGGAACCGCCGGGTGCGTTCGACGAGGTCGCGCAGTTCGGCCGGGATCGTGAAGTCCATGGTCCTCCCCGAGAGCTTCCGATCGATCGTTCGTTCGGGATTCTAGTAAGGGCCGTTCCCGCCGGTCAAGGGTCCGGACGGGGCGGCGCGGGTTCACCCTGCGACGCGCCGCTCCCACGAGGTCCGGCACGGGAGCGGCACGCCGCAAGTCATCCGGAGACGCCGAGGGTGATCGCGGCGAGCACGCCTCCGTCGCGAGCGCGCTCGGCGGCCAGGCGGCACTCCGGCGTGTAGATGAAGTCGGTGTCGTTGCGGGTGTCGCGGCCCACATGGTCGGTGTACGGGTAGACCGTCGCGAAGATCTCGTCGTTGAGCCGGTCGTCGAGGAAGAGTTGCGCGGTCAGCACGTTGCGCCTGGCCCGGTGGACCTTGACGTGGATGTGCACCGTCCGGCTGACGTACCAGCCGGGATAGATCGTGGTGAAGTAGGCGATCCCGTCGGCGTCGGTGGGCTGCGCGCCGCGCAGGTACGTCCCGTCGTCGGTGCGCCCGGACTCGGGGACGCCCGCGCTGTAGGAGCCGTCGGACGGCCCGGCGTCCCCGCCCGGCGGCGGGCCGATGGGGAGGCCGTCCTCGCCCATCGGGATCGGGATCTCCATCCGGGACAGCTCCTCGAACCCGGAGTAGACGCCCCCGGCGTCGCAGTGCCAGACCTCCACCACCGCGTCGCCGACCGGGACGAACCCGTCGCCGCGCCGCTCCACCACCCGCAGGGCGAGATGGGTGTCCAGACCGGGCCGGTCCTCGCGCAGATCGCCTCGCACGGTGTCGACGTCGAACCAGTACGGGCCGTCGATCGACTCCGGCGTCAGCACCGCGCTCGGCGCCCGATCCAGGAGCGCCCCGAGCGCGGCGGCGTCCTCGGCCGACATTCCGCCGCCCTCGCCCTCGCCGGGACCGGCGTCCGCCACGACGTCGTCGATGCCGACGACCACGCCGTCGGAGGCGGCCCGGTTCCGGACCACCCGGCGGCGGCTGGCTTCCACGTCCCTGTTCATGTCGGCCTCCCACGGGTCAGGTGGGCGCCGGGGTCCCGGCGCCGAACCTGGATCGAACGTTCGCTTGATGATAGTCTCCGGCCATGTCCCCCGTCCTCGTCCCCGAACCGGAGTTCCGGGGCGTCGAGGCGGACCTCGACCTCGGCGACGTCCGGCTCCCCTACTGGGACACTCGGGTCGACGGTCCAGCGGTGGCGCTGCTGCATCCACACACGTGCGGCGGCACCGTGTGGCCTTACCAGCACGCCGGTTTCGCGGCGCACGGGTACCGCACGGTCAGCTACACGCGACGGGGACACACGTCGTCGGGGCCGGGATGTGCCGACGGGGTGCCGCCCGGCTCCGACGACCTTGAGGCGCTGCGCGCCGAACTCGGCATCGACCGCGTGCATCTCCTCGGCGCCGCCGCCGGTGGCGCCTACGCGCTGGACTACGCGCTGCGGTTCCCCGACCGGGTGCTGTCGCTGGTCCTGGCCTCCAGCCTGGCCGGGATCCGCGAGCCCGGCTTCGTCGCCGCGACCAGGGCGCTGCTGCCGGACGGCTGGAGCGCCCTGCCCGTCGAGTTCCGCGAGCTGGGGCCCGCCTACCGGGCGAGCGACCCGATGGGCGCGCGGCGCTACGCCGAACTCGCGTCGGTCCGGGGTGCCACCGGGCAGTCGACGCCGCTGACCGGCGGTTTCGCCGCGCTGGCCGCCGTGTCCGTGCCGACGTTGCTGATCACCGGCGGGGCCGACCTGTACCTTCCGCCGCCCCGGCTGCGGGAGCTGGCGCGGCACCTGCCGGATCCCGAGGTCGTCGTCCTCCCGGAGGCGGGGCACGCGGGGTTCTGGGAGTGCCCGGAGGCGTTCAACGCGGCGGTGCTCGACTTCTTCGATCGCCACGAGGGCGGGTCCGGGGCCTGATCGGCGGCGGGTCATGCGGCCGCGAACTCCTTCTGCAACACGGCCCAGCGCCGTCCGCACTCTTCCGAGCCCGCGACGTAGTCCGCCGGGGCCTCCAGGTAGGGCGGACGGGTCGGCCCGATGTCGACCAGCCCCGCGTGCTGGAAGCGGACGTGTCCGAGCTGGATGCTGTAGTCCACGAACTCGGCGAGGCCACCGCCGAGGAACATCGGCGCCTCCGCCCAGTTGACGCGCTCGGAGACGTGGGCCGCGCGGTCCCAGTCTCGGGCGAGGACGGCCCGTTCCAGCGTGGCCATCGCGGCGGGCGCGCAGGCCACGGCGCCCGACCAGCACGCCGGGGCGAGGTCGGGGTGGGCGCGGGCCGCCGGGTACCAGTCCGGGGCGTTGGGCAGGACCCGCAGCCGCCCGGCCGTCGCGACGAGATCGTCCTCCAGGCGCGGGCCGCCGGTGTGCTTGGCGGCGATCACCTCGGGGACGGCGGCGAGCCGCCGGTACGCCTCGGTCGAGATCTTGCCCTTGAACGCCGGAGGGTTGTCGTAGACGACGAGCGGCACGCCGGGCAGCGCCTCCGCGATGTCGCCGTAGTAGCGGACGATCGCGGCGTCGTCCATGGCCAGCCACATCGGCCTGCCCACGAACAGCCCGGCGGCGCCCGCGTCGACGAGCGCGCGGCCCCGGCGGATCGTGTCGCGCGTGTTCAGCGTCGTGATCCCCGCGAACACCGGGACGGACCCGCCCACCGTCCGCACCACGCAGTCGACGAACTCCAGCAGTTCAGGCTCGGTGAGCGTCGCGCACTCGCCGAACGTGCCGGTCGTCATGAGCGCGGTGATGCCGTCGCCGACCACCGTCCGCACCATGCGTTCGGTCTCGGGCAGGTTGACCGTGTGCTCGGCGTCCCAGCGCTCGGCGTCCGGGGTCGCGGGCGTCGGAACGATCCCGAGCACGCCCCGCAGGTCCGTGGCGTCGATCATGACAGCACCTCGCGCACCGCCGCCGCGATCTCCTCGGCCTGCGGGTAGTACGTCCGCTGCAACGGTTCGGGCAGCGGGACGTGCGCGAACGGCGGCGTGACCCGGCGCACCGGGGCCTTCAGCCAGCGCGGTCCGGCCTCGGCGGCCAGGGCCGCGATCTCCGCGCCGGGCCCGAACGGGGCGACGGCGTCGTGCACGACGACGAGGCGTCCCGTCCGGCGCAGCGAGGCCAGCACGGCGTCGGCGTCCAGCGGCAGCAGGCTCCGCAGGTCGACGACCTCGGCGTCGATCCCGTCCTCAGCGAGCGCCTCCGCCGCCTGTGAAGCGCGGGCGTGGGCGCCGCCCCAGGCGACGAGCGTGACGTCGGCGCCGGGCCTGGTCACGGCGGCACGGCCGATGGGCACCAGATGGTCGTCGCCCTCGGGCACCTCGCCCCGGTCGCCCCACAGCGCCAGGCTCTCCAGGACGATCACCGGATCGGGGTCGCGGACGGCCGCCTTCAGCAACCCCTTCAGGTCGGCCGGACTGCTCGGCGCGACCACCTTCAGGCCGGGCACGCCCGCGAACCAGCCCTCCAGGCTCTGCCCGTGCTGGGGGCCCGCCGCCCGTCCGGCGGCGCCGATCACCCGCACCACCATCGGGACGTCGAACGCGCCGCCCGAGACCGACCGCATCTTGGCGGCGTGGTTGACGAGCTGGTCCGCCGCCAGCGTGAGGAAGTCGGCGAACATGATCTCCACGACGGGACGCAGCCCGGTCATCGCGGCGCCGATCGCGGCCCCGACCAGGGCGCCCTCGCTGATCGGGGTGTCGCGGACCCGGGTCTCGCCGAACCGGTCGAGCAGGCCCCGGGTGGCCAGGAACGTGCCGCCCGCACGGGCGACGTCCTCCCCGAACACCACCACGGACTTGTCCCGTGCCATCTCCTCGGCGAGCGCCTCGGCGACGGCCTCCCGGTACTTGATCGTCCTGACCCCGGACACGACGGACACGCCCGCAGGAGGGGCGACGGGTTCGGCGTAGACGTCGTCCGGAACGTCCTCGGGCCCGGCCACCGGATCGTCGAGCGCGACGGCGGCAGCATCGTCCAGGGACCGCCGCACCTCCTCGTCGATCTGCTCGGCGAGCCCTTCGGCCATGCCCGCGCGCAGCCGGACAAGCGGGTCACGCCCCTTCCACTCCTCGACCTCCGCACGGTCGCGGTACCGCTCCGGATCGCCCTCGTAGTGCCCGCTCCAGCGGTAGGTCACCGCCTCCAGCAGCGTCGGCCCCTCGCCCCGCCTGGCCCGCCGGACGGCCTCGTCGGCGGCGGCCCGCACCGCCACCACGTCGTTGCCGTCCACCCGGACGCCCGGAATGCCGTACGGCTCGGCGTACCGGTACGGGTCGGCTGCCAGGTGCATGCCGACCGGCAGCAACTCGGCGTACTGGTTGTTCTCGCAGACGAACACGACCGGCAGCCGCCACAGCGCCGCCAGGTTCAGCGACTCGTGGAACGCGCCCTCGGCCACGGCACCGTCGCCGAAGAACGCGACCGCGACGTCGGCGACGCCCCTGACCTGCGCCGACCACGCCGCGCCGACGGCGATCGGCAGCCCGCCGCCGACGATCGCGGTGGCGCCGAGGATGCCGCTGCCGGGGTCGGCGATGTGCATCGACCCGGCGCGGCCCTTGCAGTAGCCGGTCCTGCGTCCGGCCAGCTCGGCGAACATGCGGCGCGGGTCGCCGCCCTTGGCCAGGCAGTGGCCGTGGCCCCGGTGGGTGGTGGTGATGGTGTCGGCGGGGGTGAGCACGTCGCAGACACCTGCGGCGACGGCCTCCTGCCCGAGCGACAGGTGCAGGTTGCCGGTCAGCGCGCCGGAGCGCAGCAGCCGCGCGGCCTCCGTCTCGAAGCCCCGGATCAGGGCCATCGTCCGGTACAGGCGGGCCTCCGTGCCGTCCGTCTCGGCGGTGGTCGTCATGAGCGCTCCTCGAACTCGGCGAGCAACTGGCCGGGTTCGACGGTGGCGTCGTCCGGGGCGTGGATCACCCGGACGACGCCGTCGACCGGCGCCTCCAGCTCGCTGGTGGCCTTGGCTGCGTCGATCTCGACGACGGGTTCGCCGCGTTCGACGACGTCGCCGACCTGGACGAGCCACCCGGCGACGACCACCTCATCCATGGCGTTGCCGAGCCGGGGGACGACGAGCGGGACGAGCGTGGACGACATCCGACACCTTCCAAACCGATCGTTCGATCAAATCAGGGACCGTCACGAGTTCACGTCCCGCGTGCCGCGCAGGAACCCGGCGCCGAGGACGGTGCACGCCAGCGCGCAGGCGCCGCAGATCACGAACGCCACGGAGTAGGCGTGGTCGAGCGAGCCGAACGCGGCGTCGTGCAGCGGGTTGAACGGCACCTTCGCCCCGTTCGGACCGGGCACCGTCTCGGGCACCGACACCGCCCCGAGCGGCCCGGAGTGCACGCCCTCGATGGCCTCCTCCACGGCCGCGCGCCGGTCCGGCGGGACGTGCGCGGCGGAGCCGTTGAACGCGGTGACCGCGCCCTGCAACGTGGGGCTCGCGGCGACCTTGTCCCGGATGGACGACGCCGCCATCGACAGCGCGACCGCGCCGAGGACCGTCGGCCCGAGCGTGAACCCGAAGTCGCGCAGCATGCTGGTGGTGCCGCTCGCCATCCCGGCGAGCCGCCGGGGCACCGAGTTGACCGCCACCGCGGTCGCCGCCGTCACCGACGTGCCGAACCCGAACCCGCTGATCAGCATCGGCAGCGCGATGCTGGCCGTCGAGGTGTGCGTCGCCGGGACCGTCGCGGCCCAGAACGCGCCGACGGCCAGCAGCGCCGTGCCGCCGACCAGCAGCCACTTGGCCGGATAGCGGCGCAGCATCCGCGCGTTGAGCGGCATCATCACGACCGCTCCGAGGGTCAGCGGAAGCATGCCGACCGCGACGCCCAGCGGGCTGTGCTGCTGGATGACCGCCATCCGGATGCTCACCGCGTAGCCGGTGCCGAGCTGGGCGAACATCGCCACCACCGTGATGATCGAGACGATCGCGAAGTTGCGGTCCCGGAACAGCCGCAGTTGCAGCAACGGCGCCCGTGACCGTGTCTCGGCGACGACGAACAGGACGAAGAAGATCGCGGAGACCACCAGCGACGCCACGATGAGCGGGTCGCCCCAGCCGTCGGTGGGGCTCTGGATCACCGCGAACAGCAGCGCGAACAGCGCGACCGCGATCGTGATCTGGCCGGGCAGGTCGAGCGAGCGGCCCTCGGGGGCCGAGGAGTCCACCGTGTAGAGGGTGGACACCACCAGGCTCCCGAGCGCCACCACGAGCACGATCAGCAGCGTCCACCGCCAGCTCGCCGTCTCACTCCCGCCGAACTTGACCTTGCTCGCGGCGCCGCCGAGCAGGACGGCGACCGTCCCGCCGAGCGGCACCGCGACGCCCCACACGGCCAGGCCGCGCGCCCGTTCGGCGGCGGTGACCGTGCCCGCCGCGACCAGGGCCAGCGCGGTCGGGAAGAGCATCGCGGCGCCGATGCCCGCCATGGCCTGGCCCGTCCACAGCACCGCGACGCGCGCGCCCGTCGAGCTGCCCGATCCGGGGGTGAGCACGGACACGAACTCGCCGACCGCCGTGACGACGGCGCCGATCATCAGCAGCCGCTTGCGACCGAACAGGTCGCCGAGGACGCCGAAGGTCAGCTCCAGCAGCGTCACCGGCACCAGGAACGCCGCCGAGATCCAGGTGAGCTGGGACGACGACGTCCCGAGGTCCGACTGGAACAGGCCGTTGAGGACGCCGGGCACGGCGAGGGCGAGCTGCCCCACCAGCCCGGCGAGGGTCGCCGCGACCAGCGTCCCTCGGGTGAGCCGGGCGCCCTCGGCTTCGGGCGCGTCGCCGTCCGCCGTCATCGTGATGGGAGGTTCGGGGGTGGAACTCATCGTCGGCCTCCAGAGAGCGACTGGGCGGGGGGCCTGAGACGAACAGGGGTGGACGAACAGGACGACCCCGCCGGGGTCGCCGTGTGGTGGCGGCGGCTCAGCGCTCGGTGACCGCCGCCTGGATCGGGGTGAACCACAGCCGCCACCAGGTGGTGCGGCGCTGCCAGATCGGGGGCCCCACGGAGAGGCGCCCGTTCTTGCCCGCCTCGGCGAGGGCGGCCCTGCCGTCCAGGTCGGCGGGCGGGACGTCGGTGGTGTACATCGAGCAGAAGCGGGGGTAGCCGTCGAGCGCGGCGGGCAGGTGGGCGATCTTCTCGTAGCGGGCGAAGCTCCGGTAGCCGCCGTATTCGAGGATGTCGGGGACGTGGCCCTCATCGTAGAAGTCGGTGAACTCGGCCATCTCGGCGTCGGTGGCGTCCGCGGGCGGGTCCACCCCGGCGACCAGCAGCGCGGTGACCGGTCCCGGCGGCGGCGCGGAGGCGGCGGCGAGCCGCCACACCGCGCGCCAGACGAAGCTCGCGTCGTTCCAGCTCGGCGGCCCTGGCGTGTAGGTGCGGGCGTTGCGGCCGGGGTCGCGCTGCCGGTCCAGGTAGGCGGCGACGTGCTCGCCGGTGGCGATGGGGTAGAGCGCGAGCCAGCGCGGGGTGGCGGAGTCGGGTTCGCCGTCCAGTTCGTACCGGCGCGGGGGCCCGAACCCGGGGTTGGCCGCCAGCACCTCGCCCGCGTGGACGTCGTCGTAGTAGGCGTTGAACTCGGCGAGCCCGGCCGCCGTCTCCCGCGCGGCGGTCGTCATGCCGACCATGCTGAGGTACGGCTCCCAGGACGGGGCCCGGTCCGTTCCGGGGGGTGTGGGGGGTCGTCCCCCCACAAGAGTCTGGTCCGTTCCGGGGGGTGTGGGGGGTCGTCCCCCCACAAGAGTCTGGTCCGTTCCGGGGGGTGTGGGGGGTCGTCCCCCCACAAGAGTCCGGTCCGGCGGCGCGATGTCAGCGTCCATGATCGACCTCCCGGTTGCGTCTAGCGGCAACGTACTAGATCGAACGATCGATCACAAGGGAGTCGCGCGGGCATGCCTGACCGACCGGCGGTGCCGCCGGTCGGTCAGGATCAGTGCGAAACGGCGCGGGTCAGGCGCTTTCGGCAGGACGGGCCTGGACGAGGAGGTCGGCGACCTTCTCCGCGATCATGATCGCGGGCGCGTTGGTGTTGCCCGTGGGGACGGTCGGCATGACGGAGGCGTCCGCGATCCGCAGTCCCTCGACGCCGTGGACGCGCAGCTCCGGGTCCACGACCGCGTCGTCGTCCAGCCCCATCTTGCAGGTGCCCGACTGGTGGTGGTACGTGACCACGGACCTGCGGATGTAGGCGTGCAGGCCGTCGGTGTCCTTCGCCAGCGGCCCCGGGTACAGCTCCTTCGCCCCCCAGGTGTGGCCGAGTTCCGGGGCGGTGACGATCTCCTGACACAGCCGGACGGCCGCCGCGAGAGCCTCCACGTCGGCGTCGTGCGAGAGCACGCGCGGGTCGATCAGGGGCGCATCCGACGGGTCGTCGGCGAGGCGGATCTCGCCGTGCGACGCGGGACGCACCAGCCCCGCCATCAGCGAGACGCCCCGCGGCGGCCCCTCCATCCACGACTCGTACAGCGGCACGCCGAAGTGCAGCGGCTGGAGGTCGGGAACCTCCAGGTCGGCACGACTCCGCCAGAACAGGTGACTCTGCGTGAACGGCAGTCCGGGCGAGAACGTGGGCTGCTTGTCGGTGGAGGCGATCACCGGCACCAGCCAGTGGTCCTGGAGGTCGCGGCCGACGCCGGGCAGGTCCGCGACGGGCTCGACGCCGCCGAGCGCGGCGCCCGCGCCGATCCCGGACCGCAGCAGCAGGACGGGCGAGCCGATGGCGCCCGCGCAGACGATCACCTCGTCGGCGTAGCCGCGTTCCACGGTCCCGTCGCGGTCCCATTCGACGCCCACGCACTTGGTGCCCTCAAGGAGCAGCCGCCGGGCGTTGGCGTCCGCGACGAGCGTGACGCCGCGTCCCACCACGGGGTTCAGGTAGGCGCGGGCCGTCGTGAGCCGCTGTTGATCTTGGATGGTGAACTGCATGAACGACACGCCGTCCTGGCGCTCGCCGTTGTAGTTCGGGTTGAACGGCAGCCCGGTCTGCCGGGCCGCCTCCACGATCGAACGGTGCACCGGGTCGGGCTCGTATCCCGTGAGGACGTCCAGGGTCCCCGGCGCCTCGCCGCCCAGGCCGTCGAGACGCGCGAAGACCGGCTGGACGTCCCGCCATGACCAGCCCTTGTTGCCGAGGGAGGCCCAGTGGTCGTAGTCGGCCGGGTTGCCCCGCACCCAGATCATGGCGTTCAGCGCGTGCGATCCGCCGACGACTCGGCCGCGCGGCAGGTGCAGCCGCCGGTCCAGGGCCGAATCCTGCGGGACGGTACGGAAAGCCCAGTCGAGCGGGGAGTCCCACAACTCGTGCATACGGGCCGGATCGTCGACCGCGGGCTCGTCGCGGTGCGGGCCCGCCTCGATGACCAGAACGTTCCGTCCCGCGTCCGCGAGCCGCCGCGCGACGACCGATCCGGCGGAACCCGCCCCGACGACGATCACGTCCGCCTGATGACGGCGCTCTTGGGTCATGGAGGGGCCTCCCGCTCGTATGTGTACACGGACGAACACGTCGTGATGCGACTGATACGACGTGATGCGACGTGAAAGGCAGCGTAAGTCGGGCGATTCATGCCAAAATGCGGGCTTCCGCTGGTCGTGCTGCCACAGACAAGGACTGTTCCGGCACAGCCAAGAGGACCGACCGAGAAGACGGTGAACTTTCGGCACCGTCCAACGGGGACAAGAAGGGAGCCGCAGTGACCGCCCAACGGCAGTCCGATACGGACAAGAAGGTCGAACCGGCGTCTCGTGGCTGGGGACAAGCCGCATCGCTGACCCAGGCGAAGCTTCCGGTGCTGGCCGTCCGGGCCGGGCGCGGGGAGGCCACGAGCGTCCTGATCGCCACGCTGGCGCTGATCGCGTTCATCAGCATCCTGCATCCGGAGTTCTTCCAGGTCGGGCAGCTGCTGGACACGCTCCAGTCGTCGGTCTACGTCGGGCTCCTCGCCTGCGGCATGGCGTATCTGCTGTCCATGCGCGAGATCGACCTGTCCGTCGGCTCGACGTTCGGGCTGACGGTGATCGCCACCGGGCTGCTGATGAACCATGGCATGCCCGCCTGGCCCGCCGCCGGACTCGGCATCCTGCTCGGCGGCGCCCTCGGTCTGGTCAACGCGCTGATCGTGCAGTTCGTGGGAATTCCCGCGATCGTCGCCACCCTCGCGACACTTTCGGTGTTCCGTGGCCTCACGCTCGCGCTGAGCGACGGTCGGCAGGTCACCGGCCTGCCGCTGGAAAGCTCCTTCTTCACCATTCTCGGCGGTAAGACGCTCGGCGTCCCGACGAGTGTGTGGGTGCTGATTCTCGTGGCCGTGGTGCTGACCCTCGTGCTGCGGTTCACTCCGTTCGGTTACCGGGTGCGCTCTATCGGCTCGAACCCGGACGCCGCGACTTTCTCCGGAATCTCCATCCCGAAGGTCCGCATGCAGGCGCTGGTCCTCATCGGCATCCTCGCGGGAATTTCCGGCGTACTGGGACTCGCCTTCTTCACCTCCGGCGACCCCAACATCGGCACCGGATTCGAACTCCAGGCCATCGCCGCCGCCATCATCGGCGGGACGCCGCTGCGCGGTGGTAGCGCCACCGTCATCGGCGCGTGCCTTGGCGCGATCCTTCTGAGCGTCGTCACAAGCGGTCTGCAATACTTCAACATCCCGGCTAACTGGAGTGCGTTTGCAACCGGCGGGGTCATTCTCGCCGCCGTTGCACTCGATAGCCTGGTGCGCCGCCGTCGGCAGCGCGAGAGCGCCAAACTAGGCCTCTAACACCCCCGCGAGGAGAGCAAAAACGTGAAAATCAGATCTCTGACCCTGGCTACAGTCCTGATTGGCACGGTCGCGCTGGCCGGATGCGGTTCCGGTTCAGGCGGTTCCGGGGAGAAGAAGTCGGGCCAGCTCAAACTGGGATTCATTTACGCCACGACCACACAGAACCCGTTCCAGGAAATGGCGTACGGAGCCAAGGCGGCCGCCGCCGCGGACGGCAAGGTGACGCTGAACGCGTCCGCGCCGACCGGTGTGAACGGCCCCGTCCAGGTCCAGCTGTTCCGTTCGGCGATCCGTAGCTCGCCCGACGGCATCGCGCTCCAGAGCCTGGCGCCCGACCTGTTCGTCCGTCCCCTCGTGCAGGCGGACGACAAGGACATCCCGACCGTCGCGGTCGACGCCGCGGCGCCTCCCGGGACGAAGACCAAGCTGTTCGTCGGCAACAGCAACACCGAGGTCGGCACGGCCCTCGGCAACGAGTTCATCAAGAAGGTCCCGGCGAACGCCAAGGGCGACGTCGTCATCGGCAACGACATCCCCGGCCTGCACCTGCTGGAGCAGCGCATCGAGGGGCTCACCGCCGTCATCAAGAAGGAGCGTCCCGGGCTGACGATCAAGGGCCCGTTCGACGCCAAGTCCGAGCCCACGGACAACTACAACGCCTGGAACTCGATCGTCAAGGCGAACCCGAACGCGGTCGCCTACCTCGGTGTGGGTGCCCAGGACGGCGTCTCGCTGCCGCTGATCCAGAAGCAGACCGGCAAGAAGTTCCTCGCCGGATCCTGTGACATCGACCCGGCGGCGCTGAAGGCCGTCCAGGACGGGTCCCTGTTCGCGCTGTCGTCGCCGGAGCACTGGCTGAAGGGCTACGTCGCGATCGAGCTGATGATCCAGGCCAAGCGCGAGGGCAAGAAGCTGCCCGAGGGCTGGTGGAACCCCGGCACGCTCGTCGTGAACTCCGGCAACGTCGCCGACATCATCAAGCGGCAGGCCAACGAGCAGAGCCGGACCGCCTACTTCAAGGCCCTCGCCGAAAAGCAGATCGCCAACCCGGGCCAGTACCTCAAGCCGCTGGACCAGGCGAACTGATATGGCGGTCCTGCGCGCTCAGAACATCACCAAGGCCTATGGCGGCGTGACCGCGCTCGCCGACGGCGCGTTGAGCGTCGAGCCGGGGTCGGTGCACGCGCTGCTGGGCGAGAACGGAGCGGGAAAGTCGACCATGGTGAAGGTCCTCTCGGGGACCATCCGTCCCGACGCGGGGACGCTCACCCTGGACGACCGTCCCGTCTCGTTCAACAGCACCGTGGACGCCGTCCGGAACGGTGTCGCGGTCGTGTCACAGGAGCTGAACCTCTTCCCCGACCTCGACATCCTGGCCAACCTCTACCCGATCCGCGAGCCGAAGCGCGGGCCGTTCCTCAACCGGACCGCGATGGCGGAGGCGGCCAAGCCGACACTGTCCAGGCTCGGCCTGAACGTCGACCTGCGGACCCCCCTCCGGGAGCTGTCCCTCGGCCAGCGCCAGCTGGTCGAGATCTCCCGGGCCCTGCTCACCGACCCGCGCGTCCTGATCCTGGACGAGCCGACGTCGGCGCTGGACCGGGACGGTTCGGACCGGCTGCTGGGCATCCTGGAGGTCCTGCGGGAGCGGCAGGTCGGGGTCGTGTTCGTGTCGCACATCCTCGAAGAGGTCATGCAGCTCTGCGACACGATCACGGTTCTGCGGGACGGGCGAACGGTGCTGTCCGGAGCTGAGCGCAAGGACCTGGAGATCGACGACATCGTCGCGGCGATGCTGGGGCCCCGGCCGGAGCCGTCGACGCCGTCCGAACCGGCCCCGCGCGCAGCCGCCCAGGGCGGGGGGCGGCTGCGCATGTCGAAGGTGTCGGTGGACGACGTCCTCACCGACGTGGACCTGGAGGTCGAGGCCGGAGAGATCGTCGGGGTCACGGGACTCGCGGGCGCCGGGCATCTGGCCGTGCTGGAACTGATCGCCGGGCTGCGGCGGCCGTCCAGCGGGACGGTCCGGCTGCCCGGCGACCGTCCGGTCCCCCGGGGCCTGCGGCGGGCGATCGCGGCGGGCGTCGCGGTGGTGTCGGGCGACCGGCGCGGCCGCGGCCTGATGCTCGACCAGCCGATCTGGCAGAACATCGGCCAGGTCAGGTCCATCGGGCTGAGCCGCGACGGGATCGTCGTGCGCGGCTCGACGCTCAGGAAACGGGCCCGCACCCACGTCGAGAGCCTGCGCATCCGGTGCCGGGACGTGGACCAGCGGGTCGGGCTCCTGTCCGGCGGCAACCAGCAGAAGGTCGTCCTCGCCAAGTGGCTGGACGCGTCCCCGACGGTCCTGCTGCTTGACGACCCCACCCGGGGCGTCGACGTGGGAGCCAAGGCCGAGATCCACGAGCTCATCCACAAGGCGGCCGCCGGAGGGGCGGTGGTGGTCCTCGCCTCCACCGACCTGGACGAGCTGGCCTCGGCCTGCCACCGTGTCCTGGTCTTCCACCGGGGCCGGGTGGCCGCGCACCTGTCGGGGTCCGACCTGGACCAGCACACGATCATCCGGGTGTCCAACACGGGCGTCCTGGTGTGACCCGTCTGACAACACCTCGGCCGAGGGTCCGAGCGCCGCACACGGGCGCACGGGCCCTCGGCCTTTTTCTGATGCCTTCGGCCTTTTCTGATGGCCTGATCCGGACAGGCGCCGCCACGCGGAACCCCGGAGGCGCCCCCGGACGGACGGCGCGCCCACCCGTCCGGTGCCCCGGCTGACGGCGTGCGTGCTGCCGTCCGGGCAGATCGCGGTGTTCCCCGGCACCACGTGCCGCCAGCAGAAACTCCCCGACCTCGGGAAATGACCTAGTTCCAGCGGATGGAGGACGTCCGGTCGTTCATGGCGTCGCCGATGTACTTGTGGCTGCCCCAGTAGGGAGTGCTGGCGCCGCCGTAGTCGCGGTGCTCGTAGTGCTTGCCCTGGCAGCTGGCGTAGGTGCGGAAGGAGGAGATCCGTTCGTTCCACGATCCGCTGATACTGCCGATCTCCCACTCCACGTCGTTCGAGTCGTCGCACCCGGACGACGTCTCCCAGGTGATCGTCGCGCCCTGGTAGTCCCTGTGCTGGTACGAGATCTCGATGACGGTGTCGGCCATCCGTCCGGCGGCGGCGTCGACCCGGCGGTTGAAGGCCGCGCTGGCCACCGCCCCCGCCGCGTCCCGGGGAGCGTTCGTGATCTTCCCGCCGGTGGCGTCGTCGATGGCCTCGGTGAACGTGTCGTAGCAGCTCATGCCGCCACCCGACGCTAAGTGCACCACACAGTGCTGACCGGCTTGCGGGACGCTATTCGCCGGGGACGGCGCCGCACCGGCCGCCACGGGTGAGACGGCCATGCTCAGCGCCGTCACGGCGGTGGCACCGGCCACCAGAATGACAGAACGCATCGTTCGTTCGACCTCCAAAACAGATCGCTGGGAAACGGGCTCGCCGAGCACGGGAACGGCCCGGCCGGTGCCTGGTCGACCTATCGTCCAGGCACATATCGACCGGGCTCATTGTCTTACACGCGCCGCGCCATGCCCACCGCTGCATTCACGGCCCAAGAACCCTGGCACACCACAGGTGGCCGCACCTGGACACCCGCGCCCGTCTCGGCGACTCCACCGAACGCCTCGTCATTGCTGCGAAAAGGCCCCAACGGTCCGCCGCAGCCACACCCACAATGCCAACAAGAGCCGCTCCCACTCAGGCTGAAGAATCCGCACAAGAATGTCGTCCCGAACATCCCGACAAGCCCGCTGATCCCCCGCCCACTCCCGCACGAGTTCCACCATGAGGCGTCGACGTCGCGGGTCTCCGGACGCGGCGCTGGTGAGGCATTTCACGATGCCCGGACGCAGATCCGGCCGGGCCCGCGCGGTCTCCAGCCACAGCCTGACCGCGACGTCCTCCCCGCTGCCGCCGTTCGGCGCGTCAAGAGCGACATACCAGGCGGTCGCGCAGATCAGCGGGTCAAGGGCGCCCGGCCCGGTCAGCAGCAC
This sequence comes from Actinomadura meridiana, assembly GCF_039537545.1. Lineage (NCBI taxonomy): Bacteria > Bacillati > Actinomycetota > Actinomycetes > Streptosporangiales > Thermomonosporaceae > Actinomadura > Actinomadura meridiana. The sequence continues at coordinate 247,963 of NZ_BAABAS010000015.1, read as the reverse complement.
CGCGAGCCCGTCGGCGCCCTCCTCGGCCGCGAGCGTCAGGAACAGCGCCGCGCCGAGACGCGCGCGCGAGGCCGGGTGGGTGGGCGCGTCGTCCGCCCAGACGAGCGCCGTGCGGACCACCACCGTTCGATACCTGACCGCCAGATTCTGCGCCGCCCCGAGCCCGAGGACGCCGAACGCACCGCCCCGCGCGGCCAGGAGTTCGACGCCCCGCAACACGGCCCCGACCACCGGGGGCCCGGACGCGTCCGGCCTGTTCGCCAGTCGGAGCAGGACGTTCAACGCCACGCCCGCGAGCCGGGCGCCGTCCCGTCCCGACGACATCCGGGCCGCCGACTCGCACCACCCCAGCGCGGCCTGGACGACCTCACCCTCATGGACCTGCGCCAGGTCGAAGGCGGCGTCCTCCACCTCGTCGCAAACCTGCCTGTTGCCGAACGTCGCGAGATGCTTGAGCCTGGTCAGCGCGACCGACGGGTAGGTCACCCCCAGCAGCTGGCTGACTCGGACGATCGTCAACTTCAGCGTCTGCGGCGTCCCCCGCTCCCGCGACCAGTGGTACAGGCCCTTCCGCACCCGTCCGCCGACGACCGGATGCAGGCACGTCCCGGCGAGCACCACGTAGGCGAGGTCCGCCTGGTCGCGGTCGGCCCAGGCGCGGGCCGTCCCCAGGATCCGGCCCGATTCGCCCTGTTCCGCGGCCAGTTCGGCGAACACCCGCGCCACCCGGCGCCGGAGCGGCGTGTTCAGGTTCACGCCGTCGTCGACGGGCAACGCCGACAGCCAGGTCAGCAGGTCCGTCCGCGCCAGCGGATAGTCACGCCAGACGAAGTGCAGGACCGACTCGGCGTATCCGTGCCGCCGGAAGACGACCCGGCCCTCGTCCGCGTCCGTGCCGATCAGCTCGCTCAGGCCGGTGGACGGGCACCAGGCCAGCCCGGCGCCCGGCACCGTCACATCGAGCTGCCGCGCCAGCGACAACGCGGCCCCGTAGACGCTCGTCTCGTCGGCGGGTGAGATCGTCGCCGCGGCGATCATCAGCGTCCGATCGCGCGGCTCCTCATGGTCGGCGAACCAGTGGCGCAGCTGGTCCTTCCACCCCCGGTAGGCGCGGACCACGTCATCCTCGTCGCCGCCCTCGCGCTCGACGACCCGCACGATGTCCGCGAGGCGGCGGCCCTCACCCGGCGGGGAGTCCTTCAGCAGCTCCGCCGCTCCCGGCCAGTCCGGCCAGCCGGTGTCCCCGAGACCACGGCAGGCGAGCCTGCGCCGGTAGACCGCGTCCGCGACGGGTGCGAGGACCCGGAGGGGCGGCAGGAAGTCGGACCACTCCGGCCGATAGTCGTTCTCCGCCCCGACGACCAGCAGGTAACCGCCCGAGGCCCGCATCACCTCCGCGCAGGACCTGAGCCGCGACGCCTCCTCATCACGGGCCCGGACGAGGTATCCCACCGCGTCCGAGGGACCGATCTCCGCCGCATCGTCCTCGCCCGCCGTGAACCTCCGGATCTCCAGCCCCGGCCGGACCTCGCGCAACGCCGCGATCGCCGTCATCGCCACTCCGGCGCCGGGTCGCCCGCACAGCGCCACCGCGTGGTCCAGGCGCAGGCGCTCGACGATCTGGCCGTGGTTGAAGGCCGGAACGTACTCCGCGAGCCGCTCGACGATCTCGCCCTCGGGAAGGCGCATCGCGCGCCGTTCCCGGACGTAGTTGAACTGGTTGAAGACCAGGTCGCGGTCGACGGTGTTGCCGAAGACGTTCTGGGTGCCGTCGCCGTTGATGGTGGTGTCGTCGATGGTCGTCATGACCGCTCCTGCCGGAGGTCACCGCCGAACGTGTTGCCGAAGGTGTTCTGCGAGCTGTCGCCGTTGATCGTGACGCCGCTGATGGACGTCCCGGGCGTGGGCGGCGACGGGGCGGGCGCGGGTGCGGTGGGTTGGCCGTCGTCCGGGCTTTCGTTGCTGGACGGGGTCGGCACGTACAGGTAGGCGCGCTTGTCGTACTGCTTCACCTTGACCCGCACCTCCTTGAACTGGCTCTCGTGCAGGCCGCTCCGTCCGCCCCGGACGTAGGTGGTGAACAGGTCGTCGGAGATCAGGAGCGCGACGAACGTCACCTCGGAGCTGCTGTCGGCCAGGGCGCGGCGCAGTGGCGTGGAGTCGAGGAGGCGGTTGACGTCGATGACGGCCGTGGAGATCGCGGGGGCGTCGGCGCGTTCGTCGTCGACGAGGCCGACGTGCAGGGCGACGCGCAGCCGGAGCCGGACTCCGCGTGCCCGCAGCCTCGGGGCGCTCTCGGCCAGCGCTTCCTGGAGGCGGCGCGGGAACGGGTCGATGAGCGCGGGCACCGCCTTGTGCGGCAGGACGGCGAGGATCCCGTCCCCCGTGCTCTCCATGAACTTCACGGCGTCCCACGCGTCGCCCAGCCCGCTGTCCTCGCAGGCGACGGCCAGGACCCGCCGGATCTCCAGGTGGACGTCCGGCAGCTCGGCATCGCGATGGGCGCTGAACTTCTCGGCGTCGACGACGAGAACGGCACGGAAATCGTCCATGGGCACTCTCCAGGTAGGGGATTCCCCACCACCTTGCCCACGGGTCGTTGCGGGCACTGTCAGAAATCAGACACTGCCGCGTCCCGATGCGGCCAGGGCGCGGAGCCGGGGCAGGTCGGTGATGACGACCCCGCCGCGCCCGGTCGCGATGACGCCCTGCTCGCGCAGCCGCGCCAGCTCCGCCGCGACGACGCCGCGGGACAGACCGACCGCCTGGCCGATCTCCGACTGCCCGAGCCCCACGCCCGGCCGCCCGTCCCGGCCCGGCATGGCGAGCCGCAGCAGCGCCCGGACGACCCGGCGCCCGGCGGGCAGCGCGGCCGTCTCCGCCCGCCACGCCTCCACTTCCCGCAGCCGCCGCATCGCCCTGCGCAACAACACCTGCTCCGCGCCCGACGTCCGCACCAGCGTCCGGAACCGGTCCGCGGTCAGCACCCGCGTGACGCACGGGTCGACCGCGATGACCGTCGCCGACCGATCGTCCCCGCCCAGCACGGCGATCTCCCCGAGCAGCTCACCCGGCCCGCGAACGGCGAGAAGCAGCCTCTCCCCATCGGGCAGGGTGAGCAGCGCCTTGACCCGGCCCTCCAGCAGCAGGAGAACATGCGAGGGCGGATCACCCTGGTGAAGCAGCACGGCGCCCGCGCGGTAGCTCCGCTCATCGCCCGCCGCGACGAGCGACTCCCATGTCCGCTCCCAGGCGTCCACGCCGCCGGTCAGACGTCGCCGTGCGGCGGACGAAGCAACCGCGTCATCGCCTGCTCAAATCGCTGAACCGCCAACGACTCCCCGACGAACCCCTGGACGGCGACCAGAAGTTGCTGCAATCCGCCGGGATAGTCCAGGCACGTCTGCAACACGGCGTACAGGTCGGCCCGCGCCTCCCCCGACCGCGGCACGGCCCCCGCGATGTCGGACGACAGCGCCCCGATCAACTGGTCCCGGCCGCGCTCGGTGCGCAGGCGGGGGATCTCCAGCAGGTTGTCGACGGTCCGGAACTTCTGAACCAACGAGGGCTCGGGCGGAGGCTGCGGCTCAGAACCGGGCACCGCACCGTCCACTACGGGGACGTGTTCCGCCACGGTGGCCGGCGGCCGAACAGCCACCGGCCGCACGCCCGGCACCATGACCCACGCCTCGTCCACGGTCTCCTTCACCCGGACCTCGACCCGGTAGTAGTCACCGGGATCGACGCGCCCCCGACCGTGCCGCACCACGTCCTCGTACACCCTCCGCGACACGATCAGCGCGATCCCCGTCTCAGCCTCACGCACCGCGTCCTTCAACGGCTGAGCATCAAGCAACCGGAACGTGTGCGTCAGCGCGCTGCTCACAATCCCGGACCCGTCCGACACGGCTTCCCCAACACCCACGGCCACCCGCAAACGCATCTGCGCCGCTTCACTGGACGCCTCGTTGTGGTGCCGCACCTCCGACCGCAACTGGTCGAGCACCTCGCTCAACAACGACTCGACCTTGACGTCCGGACGCAGGATGATCATCACCCCATCCCCACGATCCTCGCGGTAACACTCGTCCCAATCCACCCCGGCGGCTCCAAGACTCCGAGCGAGCCCCGCGTACATCGCCCCCCGCACCCTGACCCGCACCGGATCACCCCGCACCGCCGCACTGAACTCCGCGACATCGCACAGCAGGAACACCGAGGCTCCGTCGGGGGGCGAGCCGTCCTTGGCCGCGCGCGTCACCTGTCCCATCGGCCGCTCTCCCTCCGGCGCTGCTCCCCGGTCCGCGTTAACCAGCGTCCTCGACGGTCCTCGGACCGGCAAGGGCGTCACCAAGATTCGCAGTGCATTTCGGCGATTCCTTCGTTCCCGCGAGTGTCCGATCCCTATGATCGTCCCGTCGCGACGCTAGGCTGTGTCCCGGAGCCTCAAACAAATCGCGACGCCTTTCGTACATCGGGACCAGAGGGAGAACCGCTGTGCCGCTGACTCTTGAAACTAGCGACTCAGAGCTCGCCGGTAGTGCGCGCCCCCTCACCCATGATCGGCCCACGACCGAACAACTCAAACGCATTGAGCCAGTCGCAAACGCGGTTCTGCGACCCGCAGCACGGCGCGCCTTGGCCGAACGCGAGGGTACCGAGGTCACGGAAGCCGGCTTCGACAACCGGCTCTGATGCCCGGCGCCGAGTCCGGTGAATGGCCGTTTCGCGGCCTTGACATTCCCGTCCTCGCGGCCGGTGGATGGCGGCCCGCGCCCTTCTCGGAGTTGGTACTCAAGGTCCACGGTCGTTGCAATCTGTCCTGTGATTACTGTTACGTCTATGAGGGCGCCGACCAGTCCTGGCGAGCCCGGCCTACCCTGATGTCGCCGGACGTGGTCGCCGCCACGGCCACGCGGCTGGGCGAGCACGCTCGTGACCACGCGTTGCCCCGCGTGACGGTCGTCCTGCACGGGGGCGAGCCGCTGCTGGCCGGGCGGGACGCGATCGCCGCGACCGTCGCGAGGTTTCGCGAGGCCGCACCTCCCGGCTGCGAGGTCGAGGTGAGCACCCAGACGAACGGGGTGCTCCTCACCGACGCGATGCTGGGGACGCTGGCCGACAACGACGTGGGGGTGTCCGTCAGTGTCGACGGCGACCGGGACGGGCACGACCGGCACCGGGTCCACGCGAACGGGCGCGGCAGCCACGCCGAGGTCATGCGCGGGCTGAACCGGCTCGCCGGTTCCTATCGGGAGCTGTACCGGGGGCTGCTCTGCGCGATCGACCTCGACAACGATCCGATCCGCACGTACGAGGCCCTGCTGGAGACGCGGCCGCCCCGCGTCGACTTCCTGCTTCCCCACGGGACGTGGGCGCACCCGCCGCCGCGCCGTCCCGCCGACGCCGACGTCACCCCCTACGCCGACTGGCTCATCGCCGTGTTCGACCGCTGGTACCACGCGCCCCGGAAGGAAACCGGCGTCCGGCTGTTCGAGGAGATCATCAATCTGCTGCTCGGCGGTGGGAGCCGCAGCGAGAACATCGGTCTGACCCCCGTCACCATGCTCGTCGTCGACACCGACGGGTCGCTCCAGCAGGTCGACACGTTGAAGACGTCCTACGACGGCGCGCCGGAGACCGGGCTGACCGTCTTCGACCACCGTTTCGACGACGCGCTCTGGCATCCCGGCGTGGTCGCCCGCCAGATCGGACGGGACGCGCTGTCCGCCACCTGCGACTCGTGCGGGGTCCGCGACATCTGTGGCGGCGGCGCCTACGCGCATCGCTACCGGGAAGGCGACGGCTACCTGAACCCCTCGGTGTACTGCCCGGACCTGATGGCGTTGATCGGGCACATCGGACGCACCGTCCAACACGACCTGGCCGTCGCCGATCCGCTGGCCCGCTGACGCGCTCACAGCGCGGTCGGCTCGATGTCGCATTCGAGCAGTTCGCCGCGTCGCGCCGCCGCCAGGTCCGGATGGCCGCCGCCGAGGATGCCCTCCAGCGAGGCCAGGATCGGGCCGACGTCATATTCGCCGTCGCCCATCGCCGCGCGGGCGCGCGCGAGGTTGAGGGCGACGACAAGCGAGTAGTGGTGGCGCTCGCCGAGGGAAGCGACCGCCTTCTCCCGCGCCTCGGACATCAGCCGCGCCGCGGCCTCCAACTCGCCGAGCAGGTAGTAGTCGTTGGCGAGCCCGACGGTGGCGCACAGCGCGTAGTAGTGGTTGGGGCCGAGGGTGCCCTCGACGAGATCCGCGCGGGCCGCCCGGTCGGCCTCCTGCGCCGCGTACACTTCCGCGACCCGCCGCAGGACGACCGCCCGATCGACGGCACAGACATGGACGAAAGGGTGCCCCTCCCCCATTTCCCGGCGGTAGCCCTCCAGCGCGTCGTCGAGAAGCGGCAACGCGTCGGCGGGCCGTCCGACGGCGCTCGTCGTGAGCGCCAGACACACCATGCTGGCCAACGTGTTCGGATGCGATCCGCCGAAACGGCGGACGTGGGCGGCGAACGTCTCCGTGGCCAGGTGATGCGCCTCCGCGAACCGTCCGAGCTTGCGCAACGTGCCCGCGTGGTTCATCTTCGCTTGCAGCACCATCGCGTGGCCGGGGGCGAGGACCGGACGCAGGTTCGCCAGGCTCTCCGTCTGCATCGCGTTCGCCCGCTCGTACAGGCCCAGGGCGTGCAGGTCCCGCGCGTAGTGGTGAATCGCGCGAAAACGCTGACGGTATGACTGGCCGCCCCTTCGCCACACGTCCAGGTCGATGTCGTGCGCCTTCTGGAACTCGCCCAGGATGCGGAGGTCGAGGGCGAGGTTCGTGGCGGCGAGCCAGGTGTTGGAGCCGTCGTCCCCGTAGAGCTTGCGCATGCGCCGCCAGGCGTCCAGGTCGACGTCGTGGGCCAGCCGGAACTCGCCGCGGAAGCGCAGGTCGGCGCCGAACCCCGTGGCGGCGAAGAGCGTCTGCGCGTGGTCGTCGCCGAACTTCCTGCGGGTTCGGGCCAGATTGTCCTCGCTGAGGTCGGCGGCGGCCCGGCTGTCGCCGAGCCCGCGCAGCGCGTTCGCCAGGACCCGGGAGATGTCGAGCACCGCGTCGTCGTCGCCGCCGTAACGCTCCCGCCAGTGGGCGAGCGCGGTCTCCGCCAGCCGCCTGCTGCCCTCGTACTCCCCCGACTGGTAGAGGAACTTCGCCTGGTCGATGCCCACGAGCCGGATCGCGTGCTCGTCGGCCTCGAAGACACCGGACGGGACGACGTGCGGCGTGATCCGGGACCGGTGCTCCCAGGTGAACTCCTCCTCCGGCTGCTCCTCCGGCGTCGCCGCGACCAGGATGGCGTGGACGCGGGCCCGGACGCGCCGCAGCCCGTCCTCCCCGAGCCGGTCGCCCAGGATCGCCCGGACGAGCCGGTGGACCTGGAGGCTCCCCGACTCCTCGTCGAAGCGGGCGAGGGAGAACCGGGAGATGTCGCGCATGGCGGCGCGCAGCCGGTCCTCGTCGGCCAGCAGGTCGGCGAGTTCGGGGGGCAGGTCGCCCGCCCGCCCGGCGGCCAGCAGCGCGCAGGACACCGGTTCGGAGTCGAAGACCGCCCACAGCTCCAGCAGCAGCCCCGCGACGGGATCCTCCTCGCCGAGCAGGTCGAGGTTCAGGCTCACGCCCGCCGCCAGCGGCGCCGGGAGGGCGTCGGCCCCGTCCGCGGCGAACTCGGCGAGCCGCCGGTCGAACAGCCGCAGGTACTCCGCGGCGGTGCCGCCCATGACCACCTGCGAGGCGGCGGCCTGGCCGACCGCCAGCGGCAGGTCGCCGACGCGGTCGGACAGCAGGTCGGCGTCGGCCTCCGACAGGCGCGGCACCAGGCGGCGCAGCAGGGCGATGCTCTCCGGCCGCTCGAAGACGCCGACGTCCACCACCCGCGCGTGGCGTTCCCAGCGGCGGTCGCGGGACGTCACCAGGACGTGGCGTCCCGGCCCGAGGGTCCCGCCGCCGACCGACAGCGGGGTCAGGGGGTACACCTCGTCCGGGTCACGCGCGTTGTCGTAGATGAGCAGCCAGCGGCTGTGCGGCCGCCCGTCCCGCAACGCCCGCAGGACGCCGTCCACGGTGTCGGTGATGTCGTCGCTCATCGGCATGCCGAGCTGCCGCGCGAGCAACGCCAGCGCGGCGCGGGCCGAGGTCGCCTGCTCCGCCGGAACCCACCACAGCAGGTCGTAGTCCACGGCATGGCGGTAGGCGTACTCCACCGCGAGGTTGGACTTGCCCTCGCCGCCCATGCCGGACTCGGCGGGCGGCAGCAGCGCCGCCATGCCGTCGTCCAGCGCCGCGCGGACCTGCGCGAGGAGCCGGTCGCGGCCCGTGAAGTGGGGGTTGCGGGGCGGCAGCCCGCTGCGGTGCGGGGGCACCCGCTCGACGTCCCCCCGTCCGCCGGGCGCCGGGGCGGTTCCCGGCGGGGTGGCGGGTGGGGTGTCGTCGGCCGTCAGCTGCCTCGCCATCTCCCGGTAAGGGCCGCCGAGCCCCATCAGCGCCTGCGGCGCCACCTGCGCGAACGGCAGGTCGGGCGGGAGGCGGGCCTCGCCCCTCCCCACCGCCGCGAGCAGCGCGGGGAAGTCCATCGAGGAGCCGATCCGGTCGCGGACGACGTCCCAGACCGCGCGCAGCACCTGGTACACCTCGCGCCTGCGCAACCCCTGCAACAGGATCTCCCGGACCCCGTCGTGGAACTCGTAGGCGATCTCCTCCTCGCCGCCGCCCGACGGGCGTCCGACCATCCTGAGCAGGCCGCTGAGGAAGACCTCGGCCAGGTCGGCGGACGTCGACGCGGGCAGCATCGCCCGCTGGACGAGCCGCATGACGGGCAGCCGCAGCGGGGCCGCCGCGAGGAAGGTGGCGAGCCGGAACGCCGTCGGGGACGACGACGCCCGGAACTGCTTCACCCGCGCCTCCGGTGACAGCGCGTCGGAGACGGGGACGGGCACCCGCGCCACGGGACGCCCGGTGAACAGCGCGGCGCCCATGATGTTCCGGCCCCCGCGGGCGACCATCACGGCCCAGGACCGCAACCAGCGCTCGCTCAACTCCACCACGGGAATCGCGAGGCCCTGGTCGCGGTCGTCCGGCGGCTGGAACGCCGCCCGCGCCACGACGAGCCGCTCGTTGGCGACGGCTGGGCCCGGCGCGTCGAAGCGCACCTGCTCGATGGCGGCGGCGGTCCGGCGCCACAGCCGCTGCGGAAGCGGCTGGACGATCGTCACGGGCCCCGCCCTGCCCCACCGCTCCAGCAGCGCGGCGGCGCGGCCGTCCCGCCAGGCGGCGCCGATGCAGTCGCTGACGACCAGGGTCACGCGGCGGCCCGTCGGGTCGACCAGTTCGGCCGGGTCACGGTCCGCGCCACCACCGGAGGCGGAGCCGGTGCGCAGCGTCAGCCGGGGACCGTCGGTGTCGAGGTACCACACCCGCAGGTCGCGGAACGCGCCGAGCTGGTGCAGCAGGGTCCGCAGCGCCTCGACCGTCCGGCGCCACACGACCATGGAGGCGCCGACGTCCGCGACGAGCGCCAGGTCGTACCGGCGTTCCCGCGCCGGGACCATGATCGGCTCGCACACCCCGGTCTCGGCGATGCGCTGCGCGGTCCGCACCTCGTCGAGATGCTTCCGGGTGAGCGACGGAACGGTCGCGCGCAACGGACGCAACGCGCGCGACAGCCGCAGCGTCCGCGAGATGACGGGCATCGCGGGCATCCGGACGGGGAACGAGGCCGCGGGCACCTCCTGCCCGGCCACGTAGAGACCGGCTTCCAGCGACTTCGGTGGCGGCGGCTCGGCCTCCGGCACCGCGAGCCGTTCCACCGGACGCGCGGGCGGCGGCGGGTGGGCCGGGCCGTCCCCGTCCGGCCCGCCGGGATCGTCGGCGGCCGGACGCGCCGCGGCGCCGTGCGTCCGGAACCAGTCGGCGAGCCAGAGGGCGTCGGCCGTCTCCTCCGCCGTCGGCTGGGGGTCGAGCGCCCGCAGGACCTCGACGAACGGCTCGATCATCCCGCGCCCGGCGTCTCGATCTGGCGCAGCACGGTGTCGAGGATGTCGCGCAGCCGCGTCTCGGGCGGCCTGCTCCCCGAGGTGGCGAGATAGACGGCGTTGAGCAGCTGGTCGGTGGCGAGGGCGCCCTCGGCGCGGCGGGAGAGGAAGTCCTCGATGAGCTGGTCGCTCGCCGCCCTGGCGTCCGCGCCCAGATGGGCCTCGATGATCTCCGCGAGCCGTTCCCGGCCGGGCGGCTCGGTCATCAGCCGGACGCAGCGGCGCAGGAACGCGGGCGGGAACTCGCGCTCACCGTTGCTGGTGATGATGACGATGGGGAAGTTCGCGCACCGCACCTCGCCGCGGTCGACCGGCACCCGCGGGCCGTCGTCGGCCGTCATCACGTGGATCCGCGACTGGTCCTCGGGCAGCCGTTGCAGCTCCAGGATGGTGAACCGGCCCTCCTCGAAGACGTTGAGCAGGTCGTTCGGCAGGTCGATGTTGCTCTTGTCCAGCTCGTCGATCAGCAGCACGCGGGGCAGGTCGCCGGGAAGCAGCGCGGTGCCGACCGGGCCGAGCCGGATATAGCGGCCGATGTCGGGAGGTTCGGCGGTGTCGGCCCGTCCGCCCGCGCCGCGCAGGCTCGTCTCGTGCAGCCGGCCGATCGCGTCATAGTCGTAGAGGCCGGACTGGAGCGTCGTGTTGCTGGTGATCGGCCAGTACAGGACGGAGCCCAGCCCCAGCTCGTAGGCGACGTTGTGGGCGAGGGTCGACTTGCCCGACCCCGGCTTGCCCGTCACCAGCAGCGGGCGCCGCAGCAGGATGGCCGCGTTGACCTTGTCGATCACGCCCTCGTCCGGCCGGTAGGACGTCGCCCGGCGCAGGTCCCCCTGGCGGCGACCGCCGTGCCGCTCGTCCGCAGCGGCGAACGGGCGCCACGGCGGGGGCGGCGGCAGCCGCCGCACCCGGTCGTGCGGCTGACCGTCGCCCCGGTACACGCGCCAGTCGCCTGCCGTGGTCGGTTCCTGCTCGGTTGCCATGGGTGGTCTCCAGGGGCCGTGCTACGCGGGAGGACTGAGCCGCACATACGGCTCGGGGATGCGGTCGGCGTCGTCGAACAGCAGCGTCAGATGCAGGCCGAGATGGTCGGGGCCGGGCCCGTCGCGGCCGTTGGACAGGGCCTTGCGACGCAACTCCATGGCCCGCCGGGGCAGCTTCATCACGTCCGCGGCCAGCAGGTCCCTGACCTCCCGGGCGAACTGGCCGGGGTCGCGCCCGTCCCGGCACCAGGCGATGACGGGGGTACCGGCGAGCAGGCCGACCCAGTGCTCGTCCGGCTCCTCGGCCCGACCGTCGCCCCACGGCGGGTAGGCCAGCGCCAGGACGGCGGGGGACGCCGCCGAAAGCCTGGAGAACAGCTCTTCATGGTCGTACTCACCTCGGCGCGTCACCAGACAGACCGGCGGGTCGACCGCGTTGCCGCACAGCCAGGCCCACTTGTGCCGCCAGCCGTGGTGGACGGCGGCCAGCCGCATCCGGTCGAGACTGCGCACGACCACCGGGTACTTGATGCCGATGCGGTGCTCGAACCCGCCGATCTTGATCTTGGTCTGTTCGAGCGGGCTGTCGAGCAGCGGCCGGGGCAGGACGAACTCGATGGTGAGCTCCGGGCCGCGCCGCCCGACCACCGAACTCTCCGCGGTGAGCAGCCGTTCCAGCAGGTCGGGAATCCGGTTGATCGACAGCGCTTCGTCGGCGCAGGTCAGGGTGGCGCCGGGTTCGCGGCCGACCTGGAGCCAGGCGGTGACGAGGTAGTGGTCCGGTTCCAGCGCGTCGGGCGCGCACTCGACGACCAGATAGTTCTCGGCCGGTTCGGGTTCGTGCCGCGCCGTCGGCGCCCTGCCCGGCAGGAGCGACTCGTCCAGCCCGTGCGCCGCGACCTGGCGGCGGACCCAGTCGCGGAAATGGGGTTCGCTCCGCGGACCGGCGTATTCGGCCACATCGCTGACGAAAGCCAAAAGGGGCGGCACGCCGTCCCCGTTCTCGGGTATCTCCTCCAGGAGCGCGACGACATCGTGCAGGCTGTGGACTTCCCGGTCCAGTAACGGCCAGGCCGGGCCCACCGCTCGCCGGTAAAGCATCGGAAAGCAACTCAGATGCGACAGGCCGGGGTCGCTCCGCTCCAGCGCCGAGATCAATTCGTGCAGTACCCGGCGCTCGTCATGGTCGAGCCAGGGTTCCGGCACCAGTTCTCGGACGAGGCTCCCGAAGGCCCGCACGGACAGGCTGTTGCCGTAGAAGACCTCCAGAATCCGCACCAGCGACTGCGCGGCCCCCGGATAGTTCAGCAGGGCGTCGACCAGCGCCCAGACGTCGAGGACCTCCTGCTCGTGCTGGACGAGCGGTAGCCGATGCCCGAGATCGCGTTCCAACGCCAACAGCAGAACGGCACGACCGCGTTGGACGCGCATCGCCTCGATTCGCAGGATCGCCTCGACGAGCCGATGTTGATCATCAACATTCAGTGATGAATCCAATACACCGCCCCCGCACCGAAAACCAACCGAAAGCCCACCGGCAGGGCCCGACGCCAGGAAGCCTACCCCCGCCCCCGGTTCCGGACGGCCACCGATTCACTCCTCAAGAACTGACCGGAATAGGCCGCCTGAATGTGCCACCTCACACAAAGTAGACAGGGATCATGTGCTCGCGCGCCAACCCCCCGCCAATCGAACCCCGTTCACCCGTCCTCCCTCGCCCCGACCAAGGGACCACGGGAACCCTCATGATCGCCACCATCCAACGCGCGCACGTCCCCGCTGCCCTTCAGCGCTCGCACCTGCCCCGCGATCTTTGAAACCCAATCACCACACGCCGCAAAGGCCCCAAACACCGTGCCACATATCTCCCAGCCGACTTCTCTGACCCTGCGTGAGATCTGAACAATCACCGAAAGCCAGGCGAAGACCGCGATAACGACGAATCCTCCGAACACGGCCCATGCAGCCCAACGGGTTCCGACTACCGTGATCGCGTAGCCGCCGAGCGTGGCGCCGAGCGCCACCGCGCCTGTCGTGAGGAACCGGGTGACACCCTCCACACGGCCCAGGAAATCCGGTGGGATGACCCTGCTCTGGTGTACCGCCAGAGCAACATTGATGTAGGCGCCCATCAGGCTGCAGATCCCCCAAGCACACATGCCGAGCAATGGCTTTCCCGCGCTAGAGGCGACGATCAGTAGGAGTGGCACCCAAAGCGTCATACAGACCTGGAGTGTCCGCTCGGGCCTCAGCTTCCCCACGACCCGGGCGGCGGTGATCGCGCCCAGAAAGCCGCTGGCACCCGACGTCGCGAGCATCGCGCCGATGACCGTCCCGGAGAAGTTCTGTCGTTGGGCCTCGACGACGAGCAACAAAATGACGATCTGAAAGCCTATATTGGCGACAGCACACAAAATAATATAAATACGGAGAATGCCGTCTTCGCGCATGCGCGACACCACTCCCCCAAAAGACGGGAGTATCGCATTCCTCGATATTCGCCGGACTCTGAGCTTCCGCGACTCGAAAGACTGTAGGCGTTTTCTCTTCATCAGCAGAAGAGAGATGACCGAGACGAAGGATGTCAGCGCGTCCAGCGCGTAAGGGAGGGCGTGGGCGACCGCGAAGAGCAGGCCTCCTAAAGGGCGACCCAGGACCAGGGCCACGTGATGTCGGGCCTCACTCTTGCCCATGGCGTTCTCGGTCTCGCCGTCGGGCACCACGAAGCGCACCGCGGCGAATTCGGCGATTCGGAAGAACACCGCGCAGGAGCCGTCGATCGCCGCCGCGAGGAGCAGGAATGGCCAAGGTTCGGCGATGGTGCACAGTCCGATGAACAGCAGCACCGAGTTCAGGACGCGGACCAGTTGGCTGACCAGCATGATTCGTCTGCGGTCATAGTGATCGACCAGCAGTCCGACGGGCATGTGCAGGAGCAGGCCCGGCAATGTGCTCGCGGCCGCGACCCAGCCCGCGACAATCGGCGAATCGGTCAGTACCAGCGCCAGCAACGGGTTGGCGGCAGCGGCGCCCAACGTCCCCAACTGAGAAAATGCCGAACCGCCCAGCAGAAGCCTGAAGTCACGACGCCATGAGGCATCCGCTTCGTCAACCCCACCGCCACTCGCGCCTTCTTCGGGCGTTGCCCTGGTCACCGTCCGGCTTCTCCTCAGCCTCTAACGGTCACCCGCCGGACGCACCGCCACGGCGCCCAATGGCCTCCTTACCAGATCCCAGGACTGGAATGCAGGACGAGCCGAAACAAGAATCAATATTTACGATGGGTGACCAAAAAGATCCCGTCCGTGACCAACCAAAGGGTATACGGACGAGATCAGCTCAGTTGCAGAGAAACCCTACAGCACTGACCAACTGCGGGTGAGCTGACCACACCATTAGGAGCAGATAGTGCATCCACCCAAACAGGAGAAGGAGCACTTTGTCGACCCATCTGGAGAATGGCTCACCAAAGCGCCCATCTAGGTGATCCTCGACAGGTTCCGCTTGGCGGTCAGTGCCTCTCTGTTGTGGCTGTCGTGGCCGAGGACGTCCTCGAAGACGGCGGCGGCGGCGCGGGTGCGGCCGGCGCGCCACAGGGCTCGCCCGAGGGCCGTCTGGACGGACAGTTCGTGCGGAAGGCGAGCCGCCGCGGCCTGGAGTTCGCGGACGGCGACGGCGGGGGCGGTGTCCAGCAGTGCCCGCCCGATGCCGGTCAGGAGCCAGCCGACCGCCGCGTTGTCCGGGACGGCCTCGAAGATCGCCGCCGCCTCCCGGTAGCGTGCGGTGGCGGTCTCGATGTCGCCGAGGTCGTAGGCGATGTCGCCGAGGAAGATCGTCGCGTCGCCGAGCGTCCGGATCTCCCCCTCGCCGCAGGCGCGTTTGGCGGCCTCGGCGTGGTGGCGCGCCAGTTCGGGGTCGTCGTCGGCCAGCGCCTGGTGTGCCTGCCGCAACCGCGCCGACGGTCCCGGCCTGCGGATCGGAACGGGCACGGTCGGTTCGCCGAGCCGTTCGATCGCCTCGATCAGCCGGGGATGCTGGAGCTGGAAGTACCGTCGCCCATCGCGGATGGACGCGCGGATGAGATGGCAGTCCTGCATGGCGTGGACGACGGCGCGGGGAACGTCCTCGTACAGGCGGTCCGCCAGGACCCCGGCACGACCCGGCAAGTCACCGAACGCGGTGCGGAACGCGGCGGACAGCACCCGCAGCGGCAGGCTCTGGTCCGCGGCGATCATCGCGAGGCTGTGCGCGCAGAACTCCGTCAGTACGCGGTTCACCACCGTGCGCAGACACTCGGGCGAAACGTCCGTCTCGCCGGAAAGCTCGCACCACAGGCGGTCGCACAGGAGCCGGAGCAGCGCGGGTTCGACGCGGGACGTGGTCTGGACGGCGCCGCTCGGCCGCACCGTCCGCAACTCCTGGACCAGCGCTTCGGCGACACCCTCGGCTCGACGTCCGTCGCGGCGCAGCAACGCGGCGGCGACCTCGCGCGCGGCCCGCGGTGTCAGCGGCCCGAGCGTGCGGGTGGCCGCGCGCGGGTGGCCGAGCCGGGCGAGGAGCTCCATGGCGTCGTCCAGGGCGTCGTCGCGCACTATGAGAAGCAGGTGCAGGTCGGGCGCGCGGTCGAGGGCCGTCGCCAGGTCGTCGACGAAGTCGCGGCGGTGCCGTTCGTACCGGTCGGTGGTGTGCAGCAGCGCCTCGGCCCCGTCGATCGCCGCGAGCGTGGGCAACTGGTCGCCGAACCGGTCGACCCGCCGATGCTTCCGGACAAAGCTCTCAATGGTGAGCTCGGAGATCTGGACGGGCGACGCGCGCGGATACCAGGAGCCCAGCACAGCCAGGCGGAACCGGTTGTGCTCGGACAGCGCCGCCATCGGGAAGGGCGGGCGGTGCGCCACCCGTGCCAGGTAAGGCACATGTGCACCGTCGGCCCGCAACGCCGGGATGACGCCCGAGCACAACAACGTGGTCTTTCCCGCGCCGGCCCGGCCACTGAGCAAGGTGAGCCGGTTCGTCCTCCAGGTCTCGGCGACCTCGCGTATCTCCGCGGCCCGGCCGTACGGGATCTCCCGGTCCGGGTCGTCGAACGCGCGTTCATCGACCGGTGGTCCGGACGGAAACTGCGCGTTCATAATTCATCCCCTGAGCAGGCACCCAGAGGCGGTGCCGGTCGATCCACCTGAGCCTAGCGCACCGTCGGTCGAAATGGCGGGACAACGCGGCGAACGCAATGCCCATTCGAGGTGAGGGCCCGAAAAGCGGGAGCCGGTCGGCCGTTATTCCTTGATCACGGCCAGGAGTCGATTATCAGAGATGGGGCGAGATGCCGGAGGGCCGCCGCTCCGCCGTCACGGACAGAGCACAGCCATTGTCGAACCCGCGGGCCAGTGGGCTGGGCCGCTCGAGTTCCCGCACCACCCGCCGAAGACCGGAGCTGTGTTCACCTGTGATCTTGGCCAGCGAGTCGCTGGACAGCGTGAAGGAACGCGCCAACATTGGAACCTCCCTAAGAGGGACTACCGCCGCGAAAACATCACCATCGTTACAGAAAACAATCCCGATCACCAGACACAGAATTTCCGCCCCGTCAATTCGGGCCACCAAAAACAACACACCGAACACGGCCGAATTGAAGTCCCCGCAAAAGTGTCATCTGACACAGACAGCACCCGTCTGCTTCAAGATACTGTCTTGCTTGAGGTAATCGCCTGACTGCACGTGATGCGAGCCGCCCACAGGTGCCCGCGTGGCGTAAGGGGATCGAGTGACCAACAAGTCGGACGCATCAGCCTCCGCTGAGCGAGTCCCCCAAGTCTGGGAGGCCATCCCTCCCCGCAACAAGAACTTCACGGGCCGCACGGATCTGCTCGCCCGTCTGCACGAGGGCCTGGCCAACCGGGTGACGGCCGTCGTTCCGCACGCCCTGCACGGCCTCGGCGGCGTCGGCAAAACCCAGATGGCGGTGGAGTACGCCTACCGTTACCGCGCCGAATACGACCTCGTCTGGTGGATCCCGGCGGATCAGCCCGTCCTCGTGCGGTCGTCGCTGGCGAGCCTGGCGCCGAAGCTCAACCTGCCGCCCGCCGCGGTGAGCGGAGTCGACGACGCCTCCAGGGCCGTGCTGGACGCGCTGCGCCGAGGCGAACCCTACGCCAACTGGCTGTTGATCTTCGACAACGCCGACGAGCCCGAGGAGCTGACGGACATCCTCCCGCAGGGGCCCGGGCATGTACTGATCACGTCCCGGAACCACCGGTGGGCGGGCGTCGTCGACGCCGTCCCGATCGACGTCTTCACCCGCGAGGAGAGCGTCGAGTTCCTCACCAAGCGGGTGCCCCGCGGAATCGCGAACGCCGACGCCGACCAGCTCGCGGAGCAACTCGGCGACCTCCCCCTGGCCCTGGAGCAGGCGGGGGCGCTGCACGCCGAGACCGGCATCACGGTCCCCGAGTACCTGAATCTGCTGGCGGAACGCACCAGCCAGCTGCTGTCCCAGGGTAAACCCACCGAATATCCCGTCTCGATGACGGCCGCATGGGCGCTGTCGGTCGCCAGCCTCAACGAGAAGATGCCCGAGGCCCTCGTCCTTCTCCGTTACTGCGCGTTCTTCGGCCCGGAGCCGATTCCACGGGACGCCTTCAGCAGGCCCGTCGCCGGCCTGAGCGACGAGATCACCGATCTGATGACCGACACGATCAGGCTGAGCCGGGCCGTGGGCGAACTCGGCCGTTTCGCCCTCGCCAGACTCGACGTTCCGGCCCGCTCGATTCAGGTCCACCGGCTGATCCAGGCGCTTGTCCGCGAGGAACTGCCCGAGGAGGAGCACGACCGGCTGCGCAACGAGGTCCACCTCCTGCTGGCCGACTACGTCTCGTCCAACCCGAACGACGCGGCGAGCTGGCCCCGATACCAGAGCGCGCTCGGCCATTTCAGACCGGCCAGGATCGCTCAGTCGCAGGAAGCGGTCGTCCGTGAACTCGCCCGCAACATGATCACGTTCCTGTTCAAGTCCGGCGACTTCGCCTGGGCCAGGTCCTACGTGGGGACGCTCCTGAAAGAATGGACGGCGAGCTCGGGCCCCGACCATGAGGACGTCCTGACCCTCCATGTGTCACTGGGCAACCTGCTGCGCGAACTCGGCCAGTACCAGGAGGCCACCGAGAACGACGGGCGAACGCTCAACTCGGCGGAGAAGGCACTCGGCCATGACCACGACACGACGTTGAAGGCGCTGCGCGGACGGGCCGCCGGGCTACGCGCGACCGGCGACTTCGACGAGGCCCGGCAGATGGACGAGGACGCGCGGGACCGTTGCCGGACGAAGTTCGGCGACCAGGACTGGGACACCTGGCGCGCCATCAACAGCGTCGCTCTCGACTATGGCCTCCGAAGCGACTACGCCACCGCACGGAAACTTCTCCAGGACGTTTATCGTTCGGTGGCTCTGGCCAACGCGGGGCAGACCGACCCCGCCTCCACTCTCAACATCTACAGTGGCCTGGCCCGGGCGGTCCGGCTCAGCGGGGACTATTCCGAGGCATGCGATCTCGGCGACGACGCCTATGCCTTCGGCGCCAACCAGCTGGGCCCCGACCACCCGTGGACGCTCCGCGCCGGAAAGGACCTCTCCATCGCGAGGCGACGCGCGGGCGACTACGAGGGCGCCCTCGACATCGCCGAGGACGTCCACCAACGCTATGTCCGGGTCTTCGGCGTCGACCACCCGGACACGCTCGCCGCCGCGACCTGCCTGGCGAACATCCGCCGCGCGACGGGCCAGTTCCAGGAGGCCCTGGTGCTCGCGGACGACACCGTCCGCCGCTATCCGCGCGTCTACGCCCCCGAGCATCCCTACAACCATGCCTGCAAGGGAAACCTGGCCATCCTGCGCCGTGTCACCGGCGACGCGCGGATCGCGAGGCAACTCAACGAGGAGGCACTGGCCGGGCTGAAGTTCAAACTGGGCTCCAACCACCACTATCCCCTGACCGTGGCCATCAACCTGGCCACCGACCTGGCCGTCCTCGGGGACGTGGAGGCGGCGTACCGGCTGTGCTCCGAAGCGCTGGAACGGCTCCGCGCCGTGCTGGGCGAGAAGCATCCGGTCACGCTGTCGGCCGCGGCGAACACCGTCGCCGACCTACGCGCCCTGGGCCGCGACGAGGAGGCGGACGCCCTGAACGCCGCCACCGAGGAGCACTACCGCCACACACTGGGCCTGGACCACCCGGACGCGGAGGTCTTCCTGGAGGGACGCCGCCTCGACGCGGACTTCGACCCGCCCCCGATCTAGACGGTGACCGCCGCGACACCGTCCAGGTCGCGGCTCAGCACGTCCCGAATATGCGTGATCAGCTTGAACAGGTCACGACAGTAGACGGACGGGTTGCGAAAGCCGGTACCCGTCCGATACCGGTGCGGGTAGAGCCCGCCCCCACACACCTCACGCGCCTCACAGCCGAGACAAGACGCGGACAACGCCTGCCGACCGATCTGTCGCGCGGCGACCGACGGCAGGGACAGGACGGTGTCGAACGGGTCGCGGGACACGTGCAGCCGGGTCCCGGCGGCGCCGTCGTACGCCGACTTCAGCGAATCGACCTGCTCGATCTCGCCGTTGGTCTCCACCACGACCACGGCCACCGGGGAGAGGCCCACGGCCTCGCTGGCGGACATCCGGCCGAACAGCAGCCTGATGATCTCGCTGAACAGCCGGATGCGGGTCTCGCCGGTCTCCGCGCCGTACCAGCGGTCGAAGATGGCGATGAGCCAGTCGCCGTACGGTGTGGACTCGTCGGGCGGGCGTCCCGGGGGTGGGGCGTCCCAGTTTCCGTGCGGCAGCAGAAAGTCCATGTCGGGTGGCGCGAAGGTCAGCAGCGACTCGTAGGTGGCCACCGGGTCATTGCGCAACTCGATGGTGCTGAGGACGCCGCCGAACAGCTGCCGGTATTCGGGACGGGTAAGTTGTCCGAGCCCTTCCACTACTGAGTTGTAGCTGCCGCCTCCGTCCGCGCGCCGCCGGTGGAGGTCGTGTCCTTCCTCGTCGCCGTCCACGCTCACGCCGACGCTGACGCCGTACTCGGCGAACACGTCCAGGAACATTTCGTCGAGCAGGACGCCGTTTGTCTGGACGCTGAACCCGACTCGCACATCCGGCTCCGCGGCCGCGAGAACCGTCTCGATCACGTACCGCAGGTGCTCGGCGCCCGCCAGCAGCGGTTCCCCGCCGTGGAGGACGACCTCCACCTCGGTCAACAGGTTCGTCCGGGCGTGCTCGGCGATCCGCTCGGCGACCCTGCCGACGACCTGCCGGGACATCCGCCGGGGCTGCCGCCGCCACCCCTGGTCGGCCATCTCGTACATGTAGCAGTAGTCGCACGCCAGGTTGCACCTGCTGTGCACCTTGAGGATGAAGTCGCGGATCGGCGTTGGACGCCAGCCGTGTTCCAGCAGATCACGCACGTCTAGAGCGTCCGGCCACTCGGGTCCGCCTCTGTCAACGCCCACGCTTGCCGACCCCCTAGCTGGATCCCAACGCGGCGCTGCGTTTTGTGCAGATATTTCGGGATATCAAGATCATTAAACGTCTTTACTGAGAGCCCATCGCTCATGGTCCCGCCACTTCCCGCCGATCTTGATGAACGCGGGCGAGAACCCCTCCTTGCGAAACCCGAGCCGCTCGACCAATCTGACGGACGCGGTGTTCCCCGGCTGAATATCGGCCTCGACCCGATGAAGCTCCAACCCCTCGAACGCATACCTCACGGCGAGCCCGACGCCCTCGACCATGTACCCCTGCCCGGCGTAGGGCTGGAACGCCGCGTACCCCAGCACTCCCCGCTGGTAGGGCCCCCGCACGATCTCGTTGAGGTTGACCATCCCGACAAGGTCCCCTCCACCGCGCAGGCACACCACCATCCCGACCGCGGCGACCTGGTCGAACCGCGCGAGATAAGCCGCGAACTCACTTCCGGACCCAGGCAACACGACCCACGGCCGATGAAACGCGGAACTGACCTTGGCCAGCTCGAGGAACCGCCCCTCATCGTCCGCCCGCACACACCGAACGACGACCCGCGCACCCACCCCAGCATCCCCATTCACCAGGCGGAATCTACAGCAGAACCCACCCCCGAACCCCACCCCGGACAACGCCCCCACGCCTTCACCATCCTCCACCAACGAACGCCCGTCATCCACGACCTACCGGCGATGCGCCCGCGCCGAAGCTCGGCGACATCGGGACGACCGCGTCGACCGCCCTACCGGAAGCGTCCAGCACGCGCCGGGGAACAGGGGCAGATCATTCGTCGCGGTGATCCGCAGCCCCGGTTGGCCATCACAGTGGCGGCCGACCGACGCGGGCAGATCTACAGCCCTCCGCCAATTCGATCACCAGATACACGGAAGGCTTTCTAGTTCAGTAGGTCCCTCCCGCATCTTCAGAAGATTGCTCTACACGTCTATTTTCATCAGGGTGACAGACCCTCGGTATATGCGGCTACCTTCGCCTTTCCCTTTTCCTGGGCGGACGTTCATCTTCGGGCTTCCGCTAGACTTCGGGACCTGCCCGCACACCCCCACAGTTCTTCCGGACGACCAAGGAGCACCCGTTCCCAGTGAGCACGACGCGCATCCTGTTCTCGGCTTCGGAGGAATACTTCACCGCGGCGGAACGGCAGATCCGTGAGGAGTTCCCAAACGCGACCGTCGAGCGGCTCGGTCCCGACCTGGGCGGTGTTGCGGGCGAGGACCTGACCCTGGGTCGATTGGCGGCGGTCGCGGCGAAACGGCCGTTCTTCTTCGTCCAGTACCTCAGCGAGGAGATCCGCCGGATCCGTCCGGCCGACGCCGACCTCGACAAGGTCGCCGACGCCGCCGCCGAGATCGCGGCAGAGCGGGCCCGGACGTCGGACCCGCTCGCCGTGCACAGCTGGGTCAGCGGCACGTCCCCGTTCGACTACGGCTCCGGCCAGCTCCAGAAGCGGATCGGGACGGCGCTTGAAGACCTCGGCCACCGGATCGTGCGGTCCGGCGCCGACCAGATCGTCACCGCAGCCATCAGCCGGCGCGGCGTGTCCCTCGGCTTCACGACGTCCGGCGACTGCGTGACCGAATGGCCCGGCGGACGTGTCCGGCTGGCGCGGCCCAAGGAACAGATCTCCCGCGCCGAGTTCAAGCTTGAGGAACTGCTGCGGGAGACGGGTGACCTACTGCCGTCGTCCGGGCGCGCCATGGATCTCGGCGCAAGCCCCGGCGGTTGGACTCGCATCCTGCGCGAACGCGGTCTGGAGGTGTGGGCGGTCGATCCGGCAGCCCTCGATTCACGGCTCACGGACGACCAGCGCGTCCACCACGAGCGGACGACGGCCGGACGGTTCCTGGAGAGCACCGCGACCCGGTTCGACCTCGCGGTCAGCGACATGCGAATGGATCCGGTGCTGGCGGCCCGGGTCATGCTCGACGCCACCGCGCGGCTCGGCGACGGAGCGCTCGCCGTGGTCACCCTCAAGCTCGGCACGCGCCGTCCGCTGGAGACGGTCCGCAACGCCGTGGACGTGCTGTCCCGCCGCTACGAGATGCTGCTGGCTCGCCAGTTGCAGCACAACCGCCATGAGATCACCTACGTCGGCCGCCTCCGCGAACGAAACCGCCCCGCCGGAACCAGCCGCAGAAGGCGAGCTGACGACCAATGGCGCTGAAGCGCTGAGTCGCTCAGGGTGTGGACGCGGCCAGTAGGAGTGCGGCCATGCTCGTGCCGCTGACAATCTTCCCGCTCTCCACCAGTCCACGAATCTCTGCGAGCGGCACCCATTCGATTCGCTCGGACTCCCAGTCCTCGGTTGGCGGGCCGACGTGGGTGGCACCGTCCGCCCAGAAAATGTGATGGCAACTGTCGCTGAGCCCCGGGGTGGGATACACGACGGTGAGTGGACGCATGGGACCGGGTCTCCACCCAGTCTCCTCCTCCACTTCACGGGCAGCGGCCGCCTCTGGCGCTTCCCGGTCTGCGATGCCACCAATGGGGATCTCGTAGCCCCATGCGTCGGTGATGAACCGATGCCGCCACTCCAGCAGGACCCGCTGCTCCGAGTCGACGACGACCGCACCGGCACCCGCCGCTGTCCGGATTACGCGATGCTCCAGATGCCGTCCACCAGAGATCTCAACGTCGGCGAGGTGGATGTCGAGCCAGGGATCGGTGTAGAGCGGCTTCTCGGAATGAACCGTCCAACGCACAGGCGAACTCCCTCTAGTCGGTGGTCCCGGCTCACCCGTCACGCTACTGGCCCACCTGCACCTGCAACTCAGCACACTCCCAAAACGCGCCCACCAGCCCTGGCTCCCCGCGCGGCGCCCGACCGCGCCAGGCTCGCCCCCCTTGTTTGCTTCTTTGTAGCAAGCGCCCCCGCCTGAACGACCCCTGATCTCAGTCCTCGCCGGGTGAGAGGTCCAACGATCAAGGGCCGTTCCCGTCAGCGTGCCGTCACCGGGTTTC
The DNA here is from genome assembly GCF_039537545.1 of Actinomadura meridiana. Classification (NCBI taxonomy): domain Bacteria; kingdom Bacillati; phylum Actinomycetota; class Actinomycetes; order Streptosporangiales; family Thermomonosporaceae; genus Actinomadura; species Actinomadura meridiana. Next base: position 224,415 of record NZ_BAABAS010000015.1, on the reverse strand, counting down.
CACCCTGACCGAGACGACTTGGTGGACGCCACAGAGCACGTGCGAAACGGCGTACGCCGGTACCCACGGCCCCACGCAGTCGACCTCGCCGATATTGGGGTCGAAGTGTCGCTGCCGCATGATCACGCGGTGTTCTCCGGTGCCGCCGGTGCACCGGCTCTCGGCGTTGCGATAGTCGATGGCGGTGGCCGTGCAGCCCGTCGGGGCCGCCGAGGCGCTGGGCACGATGCCCACCAGCGTCGCCGCCGTTGTGGCGACGACGGCGAGCGAGGCCAGCGCCACCCGCCTACGGCCGCGTCCGCTTGCCGACGACACATGCGTGTCCTTCATGAAATGCCTCCGTTTCACGCAGCGGTGGTCGTGCCCGTCCGCGCAACTACACGACCGCGAGCAATCACCCGAGATTCGTGTCGGAGCGAAGGCTGGATGAGCAGCCAACGACACTTTCTGATCCCAGCGAGGTCACCTGGTCCGGTGGGCGCGCGCTACGGCCCTGAGCAAACAGGCCTTCACCAAGGGCCCCGGGAAAGTGGCAGAGACCGTCCAGGGGTAGACGTTGGCGGGGGTGGAAGTCGTTGCGGGTTCACAAGACATATTCACCGGCCGAGCCGTGACATGTGTGTTGATGGCAAGGACTCCTCTAGGAGGGGCTCGTCCCTGTTTGAGTGGGCGCGGCGTGTTGGTTAGGGGTTGAAGAGTGTTGCGGCGACGTGTGCCGTGTCGGCGTATTCGGTGACTGACACGATCTGGTCGTCGCGGACGGTGTAGACCCCGATGCAGCGGTTGTCATAGGTATCGCCGTGGACGGTGCGTGCCGTGGAGGTCCATTCGGCGACGACGCGGTCTCCTTCCGCGATCGTGGAGACCAGCTCGATCTTCATTGTGCCGGGGACGAAGTGCACGCCCATTCCGCCGAGGAACTCGTCGACGATCGCGTCGCGTCCCCGCCAGACCCGCTGGGGTGCGGCTGGCCTGCCCGAACCAGATCAGCGTGCCGCGCCGCGCGAGGCGCGCCAAGGCCAGGGGCAGCGCGGTGCCACCGGTCGACTCCAGGACGATGTCGAACGTGCCGCCCGCGTCGGACACGTCGTGGATGATCTCGGACGCGCCGAGCCGGACGAGCCCCTCAGCGCGCTCGCGGCCACGGGTCACGGCGGTGAGGTGCGCTCCGGCGTTGGCGGCGAGTTCGGTCACATAGTGGCCCACGCCGCCGGACGCGCCGGTGAGCAGCACGCGCCGTCCAAGCACGGGACCCGCGACGCGCAGCAGGCGCAGCGAGGTGAGCCCGGCCAGCGGAAGCGCCGCGCCCTGGACGGCCGACACCGTGTCCGGCGGCACCGCGAGCGCGTCAGCGGGAACCGCCACAAACTCCGCCCAACCGCCTCCCATCGGATGACCCACCACACGAGCGCCCACACCGGGGCGGGTGCCGTCGGCGGCGGGACGGACCACACGTCCCGCGACATCCTTGCCAGGACGGTGACCAGGCTTCGGGCGCTCCAGCAAAAACGTTTCGCCCCGGTTGATCGAGAACGCCTCGACCCGCACCAGCGCCTCACCATCGCGCGGTCGCGGATCGGCGACCTCAGCGACCTTGACGGGTTCGGCCGGATCCCCGGTCGGGACGAGCGCCTTCATCACCATCGCCTCCTCATCGGCGTCCTGACCGCACTCCACCGCACGGGACGTCCACCCGGCCAACAACGCGGCCGCTCGCCCGACAACGCCGGGTTGTCGCCTATGGTCAGCGGCATGGACCTCGACCTCACGCTGGTCCGCGCGTTCACCACGACCGCCGAGACGCTGCATTTCGGGCACGCCGCCCAAGTCCTGGGCACCAGTCAGCAGGCGCTGTCCAAGCGCATCGCTCGGCTGGAGGCACTCCTGGGCGCCCGGCTGTTGGAACGCGCGGGCGGCGTCCGACTGACCGAAGCGGGCGAACGGTTTCTGCCCGCCGCCCAGGAGGCGCTGACGGCGGGGCAACGCGCGGTCGACGCCGCACGGGGGGACGAACCGGTCGTCCGGATCGACACGTGGGGCCACCTGTACTCGCCCATGCGCACCCTCGCGCACATCGCCGAAACGCTCGGCCGACCACGACTGGAACCGGGCGCCGGACGCGACTGGCCGACCGTCGCCCAAGCCCTTCTACGCGGCGACACCGACCTGGGCTTCGGCCGCGTCCACCCACTGCCAGGCGGCGCGGAGGCCGGGCTCGCCCACCGGCTGGTCCGGCTCGAACCCGTGGACGCCCTGGTCAGCGCCTCACACCCGCTGGCCAACGCGGACGCGCTGCGCCCATCAGACCTACGCGACAGCACCCTGTGGTGCCCGGCCCCACTAACCCGCTTGGACTTCCTGCGCCACTTCGCCGACGAATTCAAGATCACTCAGCGGCGGGACGGCCCCAACCTCGGCCTGGAACACCTCGTCGACCACGTCCGCGACGACCCGTCATGCTCCACACTCTTCCCCGCCGACACGCCCCTACCGGACGATTCGGGCCTGCGGTCGATCCCGCTCATCGACCCGACCCCGCTGTACGCGTGGTCGCTGGCCTGGCGCGAATCGGGCCCGCCACCACGACTGGACGCCGTCCTGCGAGCCTGCGCCGAGGCCGGACGCACCCGCCGCTGGCTCGACCGCACCCCCGACCGCGACTGGCTCCCCCGCACCAACGTCGAAGACCAATGACGTCCAGCAAAAGCCGCCAGCCCGACCGCTCGCGCTACACCCCGCAGGCGCCCAGGCTACGAACACCCGACCCAACCAGCCGTTGCGGTGCGACATCCAGGCCCTCGCCTATACCCTCGTGGCCACCGCCGACGGGCACCGTGACGACACCGCGCGGCGGCCAACTCCGTCTCACCGCTATCGTCCGCTCCACTTGCCTAATGGTCAGGTGCGCCGCCTAGATCGTTTGTGTGCGTGGAATTCGTGGTCTCGCCGGACCAGCTTCACGATCTTTTCCTGGGCAGCCTGATCCAGGTTTTCGGCCGTCTGGTATATCTGTTCCAGCAAGTATTGGGTTCCGATGCTGACGATGTCGACGCCCGGCCTGTGGCAAGTGCCGAGTTCTGCTCTGTCGTGCATGACGACGACCGCGGTGCGTACCGGGACCGGCGTTCCACGCGAGCGCAGGAATTTCTCCAGATCCGCGGCGATCTCGGAGACCTGCCGTCCCCAGCTGCGGCCTCGACGGTCGGCCAGCACGCCTGAGTCGACGAGGTTTCCGTAGCGGTCGAACTTCTCGAACCGCCAGTCGTCGCCGGTGACATGGACCTGGACGCCCCGCCCCTTGACTTCGACTGCCCAGATTCCGAACTGGCCGACCAACAGGTGATCGACCTCGCCGCGCCGGTTGGCGTAGCCGCGGAACAGTGTCCAGTCTCCAATCAGGAAGCATCGCAGGTCGTGGGTCACGCTTTCTTCGGCATTGACGCCGGCCTGCTGCTGAGCACGCTTGTGGAACGCGGTGGGGTCGACGGTCGGAGCGTTCTGCCTCAGCGCCTGTAGTTCGCGGGAGTGTCGCAGAAGTCTGCCCAACTGCCACCACCGGCGTGAGGCTCGCTGGCGTCGGCGCAGAGAATCCACGGCTCGAGCGTGCTCGGCGATCCGGTTCTGGGTGCGGGCGATCGCGGCGTCGGTGCCGCGGAGTTGAGTCGCAGGATGGTCGGATAACACCTCAATCCGCATCACTACAAGATACCGCCGAGGGCGTGTTGTTTCCTGGTTGTCGAGCACCGGGCGGCGAGGAGCGGCTTTCTCGTCGCGCCCCCGGGGTCGCTTGGGTTAGAAGCCGCGGCACACGGTCTCGCTTATGGCTATCTCGACGTCGCGGTCGTCTCCGTCCCAGATGATCTGGGCGATGCCTGTGATCTGAAGTGACGTGTGGCGGTCGAAGTCTTGGAACAGAAGCCCGATGCTGGGGTTGGTCAACAGATTTCCGAGGGTGTTGAACATGTTGTTTCCTGGGAGGTCGCGGAACCGCAGCCTGTCGGGCGACATCACTTCGACAAAGCCCGGAGGGCCGCCCTTGTGGGAGACGTCTGCTCCCGCCGTCGGGTGGCAAGTCGTCACGAACATCCGGTTACTGCGGCCGATGTGGGCCATTTGGGCGGACGAGAGCCGTCCGGCGCTTCGTATGGATTCCGAGTACGCCAGTGCCTGTATGTCCGCCGGTTGAATGTACGAGGGGCAGTTGCCGTACGCTTCGCGCACCTTGACCTCGATGAGGCGGGGGCCCCACCGGAGCACCCGGCCGTTGATCCGGTACCGGAGCGCCCTGTTCAGGTCGATCGCGAGCATGCCCAGGGCGTCGCCGCGTCGCCGAGGTCCGATCGGATCATCGGGTGGCGGCAGCTCCAAGGACCTGACCGAACCCGGCGAGGCCCGGATGAAGCCCGGCCTGCCGAACAGCGGCGACGTCCAGCAGCGGCCGTCGGCGTCGGACGCCCCGATGATGATCATTGGGAGGGTCGTCAGCAGGAGCTGGGGGCCCGCGGGCAGGGAATCGCGTACCCGCCCGCCCAGTGCCGAAGCCGCCTCCCCCACGCCCAGACGTCGGTGGATGGCGCGTTCGCCCTCGTGGTAGATCATGGCGTTCGCGTCAGCGTCCGCTCCTTCTCGCGGGCTCCGCGCTCGCCACCGACCTGGGTCAGCACCGCGACGACGACGGCGGCGGCGATCGCGGCCACCACGGCGAACCCGAACGACATCGGATACGCGCCGTTGGTCGCCACCAGTCCGCCGAGCGGACCGGCGACCATGATGCCCAGGTCCCAGAACGAGGTCATGATGCCGACCGAGGTGCCCGGACGGAGCGGCCCGGTCCGCCGCAGCGTGATCGCCACCGTCGCCGGGTACATCAGGGCGACCCCCACACCGGCCAGCAGGGTTCCGGCCAGCGCGACCCACCCGGCCCCCGCGACCGCGATCACCAGTAGACCGGCGCTCTGGACGATCAGGAAGCGCCACGCCACCGTCTCACCTCCCCAGCGGTCCACCAGGGGGCTGCCCAGCGCCCTGGTCACCAGGAAGGCCGCGGCGAACACGGCGAGCGCGACCCGTTCACCGCCCAGGGAGTCGTGGCGGAGAAAGAGGATCAGCAGGCTGCTGATGGTGCCGTAGCCGTAGGCGGCCAATCCGAGGACGAGTCCTGGCAACGACGCCCCGACCGGGACGATGTCGCGCCACCGGGAGGGGAGCAACGCCGAGCCGCCGTCCGCCCGCGGCTGGCCCGGCGTCATGAGGACCAGCACCGCGGAGACCAGGCCGGCCACGACCACTCCCCACCAGACCGCGTTGACCCCCGCCCACGAGTCGAGGACGACGGCGGCGATCGGGCCGAGGGCCAGCCCGCTCCACATGGACAGCCCGAACCATCCAGCCGTCCTGCCTCGTCGCTCCACCGGCGTGGTCGCCAGGATCCAGGGGATCGCGCCGGAGAACAGGGCCGCCTCGCCGACTCCCATCACGATCCGGGAGGCCAGCAGGACCGGGATGTTCGGTGCCACGAGGTGTCCGAAGCCGCCCAGCGCGCCGAGAACGCCTCCGGCGAGCACCACCGGCCTGGCGCGTCCGGCGTCCGCGGCCCGGCCCGCGAAGGGACGCGCGCACGCGGTGGCCGCGAAGGCGATTCCCACCGCGGTTCCCGCGATGAGCGAGCCGCCCCCGAAATGGTCGGTGACGTAGGAGGGGAGTGCCTGCAAGGTGATGCCGAGCGCCAGGTAGCCGAGCAGCACGGCGGCCCAGAGCCGGCGGACGGGCGTGGGATGGCGATCGTCCATACCCCGAGCTTAGTACAGAACAGTTCTGTATCAAGATCCGGAGAGGCCGGTCGGCCACCCTCTTCGCCGGGTGGACGATTTTTCGGCAAGCGTTATCCAGCGATGGCGGAAGGCCGAAACTCGCTCACGCTCCGCCCGTTGCGGCACCCTCAGCAGAGCAGACTCGATTCTTAAGTAAACCCTTAAGAACTTTCCATGACCTTGGCCGTTGATTTGCGTAATGCCGCCAGCTAAGGTCGCTATGTCACCGGACGAGAACCCCGCAAGGGAACATAAATTTGGTTATCGGATCGTAAAGAGCCTGGTCAGCGGCATCTCTTTCAAGGGAAGACCCCGCGAGAAGAGCCGTGTTCCGACCCGACGAAGAGCAAGATCAGCGAAAGAACCTCTGCTGTTCTTCCGTGGAACGTCGACCGCCTTGGAACGGGACAGCAACGCACCCTTTACGCGCGCAGAAGGGAAGTTGAGGATGGCAAGGCTGACGCTAGTCGCACGCGACAATGTCAAGGAGCGCCTCAGCCGCGCGGCGCGCGTCACGTCCCGCCACAGCCGGCCCCTCCACCACCGCCACGACGGAGGCGCCCTCGATGAGGAGCAGAAGCTGGCCCGCCAGGGCCTCCGAGTCGGCGACCCCGGCCTCGGTGAGCTGCTCGACCAGCATCTGCCGGTAGCGTCTCAGGTGAGTGCGGGCGATCGCCTTGACGGGCGAGGTCTGCCCCCGGGTCTCGGTGGCGGCGTTCATGACCGCACAGCCGTGGTAGCCCTCGTCGGCGAACCACCGCAGCAGCGCGTCGAAGAGCGCCAGGACCCGGGCACGACCGGGCGGGGCATGCGCCGTCTCCTCGACCAACCACTCGTGGATGCGGGCACTGCGCTCTTCGACCACCGCCTCGACCAGCCCTTCCTTCGAACGGAAGTACCGGTAGAGGCTCAGCTTGGAAGCCCCGGCCCGTTCGGCGATCTCGTCGACGCCGACGGTGTGGATGCCGCGCTCGTAGAAGAGGCGGCTCGCGGCGGTCAACACCTTGGCCTTGGTGGCCTCCGGGTCCAGGGCGCTCCCCTTACGCACCGGCATGTGCCTGCTCACCTCCCGGTGCGCTGTGCGGCGCACCCATAGGCGTACTTCCTAGATAAGAGGGTACCGGTTCGTTTTCGGGCATCGAGATAAGACGATACTGGATCTTCTTTACCCCGTCCGACCCGCGGTCGCCGCCCCGCGCACCGCACCGCCCGGAGACACCGCACCGCCCGCAGACATCGAGGCAGACCGTCAGAGCACAGGAGACAGGATGATCAGTGAGCTGATCGGCAAGGATCACCGCTTCCGGGAGATCCTGGCGCGTCTGAACCACAAGTCGATCGAGGACTACTACAACCCCTACCGAATGTTCGACTGGCCGGCGACACTGCCGGAGGACACATGGTGGATGACCCCGGAGCTCACCACCACGTACGGCACCGACGTCGCCGCCGAACTCGACCAGGGCCAGCTATACCGGCTTTCCCGGTACGAGAGCATCAACTTCTACAGCCTCAATGTCGACGGTATCCGCGAACTCATCATCGAGGTCACCAAACGGATCCACACCAAAGGCTTTGAGATACCGTCCGAGTTCTTCCACCATTTCATCGGCGAAGAGAACGAACACATGTGGTTCTTCGCCGAATTCTGCCTGCGCTACGGCGACAGGCTCTACCGCCAACCGGACCCGGCCGGTCAGGCGAGTCCGTGGCCCGAGGCCGCCAGTTTCCTGGTGTTCCTGCGCATTCTTCTCTTCGAGGAACTGGTCGACCACTTCAACAGCACCATGGCGGCCGACGAACGGCTGCACGACACCATCCGGGCGGTCAACCGGATCCATCACCAGGACGAGTCCCGGCACATCGCCTTCGGCCGCGAGTTGGTCTCCCTGCTCTTCGAGGATCTGAAGACGAAGGCGTCCCCGGCACGGCTGCTCGAGGTCCAGGGCTATGTGAGGCGCTACCTGGACTACAGCTTCGAGTCGCTGTTCAACCCGCGGGTCTACCGGGACGCCGGTGTTCCGGAGCCGTTCGCCGCGCGGCGGCGGCTGCTGGCCTCCCCGCGCCGGGCGGAGTTCCAGCGGCACGTGTTCCGCAAGCCGCTGGGCTTCCTCGTCAAGACCGGAATTCTGGACGATCGGGACCTGGCCTCGGCCGGGACGCCCGGGGAACGGGGCGATTCATGACCGCGTCGGCGTCAACGCCTCCGGACGGTGGACTCACCATCCTCGATCCCGACCAGACCGACCTTCTGCGCGAGCTGGACAACGCGATCACCGGCTGGGCCGGTGTCGCCGGGGCCCGCGAGATCATCGCACCGCCCGTCTATCCCGTCCGCGATCTGGAGAAGTTCGACGTCTACAAGAACTTTCCCCAACTACAGTTCGTGGGCGGCCCGCTGGACGTGGCAGGCGCCCCGCCGCTGCCGGAGAACGGTGCCTTCAGCCCTGGCGACGTCGAACCGCCCGTTCTGGGGCTGCCCCACGCGACCTGCTACGGCGCCTACCTCTATTTCGAGAACAAGGCCGTCGCTCCCGACACCACCGTCACCCTCCTGAACCGGTGCTTCCGCAACGAGGAGAAATACGAAGGGCTGAGGCGCTTACTCAGTTTCCAGATGAGGGAGATCGTGGCGGTCGGCTCGTCCGAGCACGCCCAGGACGTTCTCGCCCGTTTCACCCGCTGCGTCAACCGCTTCGCCACGGAACTCGACCTCGACCTGACCAAGGTGGCCGCCACGGACCCCTTCTTCGAACAGGACGGGGGCCGCGCCCTCCTGCAACGCCTGAGCCCGGTCAAACACGAGTTCCAGGCCGACGACCTGGCGATCGCCTCGGTCAACACTCACCGCAACTTCTTCGGCGAGCGCTGCGGCATCACGATCGAGGGCACGGGCCAGCACGCCTACACCGCATGCGTGGCGTTCGGTCTCGAACGGTGGCTGGCGGTCCTGACCGAGCGCTTCCACGGTGACCTGGCGGCCGCCCGCATCGCCGTCCGCGCCGCCGGAACCGCCGTCAAACCGTCCGGCCCCGCGTCCGACACCCCGGCCGCCTGACCGTGGCACCGATCAGGATCGGCGTGGACCTGGTCCCCTTCGCCCGCGTGCAAACCATGATCGACACGGCGGACGGCCGTTCGCTCCGCCTGATGCTCACCCCGGCGGAACAGGAGCTGAGCCGGTTTCCCACGGGCTGGGACGTCGACGGGGTCGCGGGCCGGCTCGCCGCCAAGGAGGCGGTGTTCAAGCTCCTGCGCGTCGGCGGCCGTCCACTCCCCTGGCCGTCCATCGAGATCCTCAAGGATTCCGGCAACCGCCCGTACGTCCGGCTCACCGGTCAGGCCGCCAGGTGGGCCGCCGACGACGGCCTCGAAGCCATCGACATCAGCATCTCCCACGACGGCCAGTTCGCGATCGCCGTCGCCGCCGGTACGACACGGCACTCCGTCCACCCCAACCCGATCCCCAAGGAGGTTTCCCATGGCGACCACGATCTCGCCCGACCTTGACCCGGTGCGGAACTGGCTGCTGGCCAAGCATCCCGAGCGCGAGACCATCACTCCGGATGAGGACCTCATCGAGGCCCGCCTGGTCGACTCGCTGTCCTTCGTCGAGTTCCTCCTCACGATCGAGGAGGCCAGCGGCGCCGAGATCGACCGCGAGGCCATCGAGATCGCCGACTTCCGCACGCTGGAGGCCATCGGGCGGAAGTTCTTCCGATGAGCCGTCTGGTCTATGCCGAGGACTACGAGACCGGATCGGTCCACGACCTCGGATCGCACAAGGTGACGGCCGAGGAGATCACCGCCTTCGGCCGCACCTACGATCCGCAGCCGTACCACCTCGACGAGAACGCGGGAAAGGAGTCCGCCTTCGGCGGTCTCATCGCGAGCGGCTGGAACACCGCGGCGATCTGGATGCGCCTGTACGTGACGACGCTGCTGCCCGACGCCGCGGCCGAGGGCACGGTCGAGGGCTCGCCGGGGGTGGACGAGGTGCGGTTCCTGCACCCGGTCCGCCCGGGTGACGTGCTGCACGGCACCGCCGAGATCCTCGGTTCCCTCCCCTCCCTCTCGGCGCCCGAGTTCCGCATCGTTCGCAATCGCGGCCATCTGGTCAACGCGGGCGGGACGCAGGTCCTGACGCTGGTGCTGAACGCCCGCTTCCGGTCTCGCCCCAAGGATTCCTGACCAGACTGATCATCAGAACGGAGCCCCATTCCATGGAGACCGTGTCCTACACGTCACAGTGGACCGCAGCCGCCCGCGCGCTGGAGAGCGAACGCGACGACGCGTTGTTCGTCGATCCGCTGGCACGCCGACTCGCCGAGCCACGCGGTTTCGAGCTTCTCGACAAGTACGGCGGCGGCGGACTCGTCGAGTTCGTCGCCATTCGCACCCGTTACCTGGACGACGCCATCAGCGACCTGGTCGGACGGGGAGTCCGGCAGGTCGTACTGATCGCGGCCGGGATGGACACCCGCGCCTTCCGTCTGGAGCTGCCCGACGACGTCACGCTGTACGAGGTCGACCACCGCGCCCTCATCGAGGAGAAGGAGAAGCGCCTCGCCCAGATCGGGGCCCCGCCGCCGTCGGTGACGCTGCGACGCGTCCAGGCGGACCTGACGGGAGACTGGTCGGCGGCGCTTCGCGAGAGCGACTTCGATCCGTCCAAGCCCACGCTCTGGGTGCCCGAGGCCCTGCTGTTCTTCCTGACCGAGAAACAGTCAAGGACCCTGCTGCGCACGTTCGCCGCCAACTCCGCGCCGGGAAGCTGGGTGGCCGTGGACATCCTGAGCAGGGAACTGCTGCGCAACCCCGCCACCCAGATCTTCCTGTCCGCGCTGAAGTCCGACGGGATCCCGTGGCTGTTCGGAACGGACACGCCCGAGGAGTTCATGGCGGGCGCCGGTTGGACCGTCCGTGACGTGAAGGAACCGGGCCAACCCGGCGCCGGCCAGGGACGGTGGCCCTACGCCGTCCAGCCCCGCGAGGTCAGGGGCGTGCCGCGCAACTGGCTGATCCGAGCGGAACTCGCTCACCCGTAACCGCGGGGCCGTTCCACAATCCGTGATGTCGTCGGGTGCGAGCGACCGTCGCGCAACAACAGGTCCGCGGAGCGCGACGGTCGCCGGCATGAAGAGACTTCCGAAGTTTGTCCGCGACAAGTCACCAACCAAGCGCGAGCAGATGATGGCCTCTCCGACATGACCTTGAATCTTCGTCGTCTCAGATATTTCATCATCCTGTCCCGGGAACTGCACTTCGGTCGCACCTCGAACTTGCTGGGGATAACCCCGTCAGCACTGTCCCAGCAGATCAAGGCGCTGGAAGAGGACGTCGGAATCGCGCTGATCGTCCGCCGTGGCATGAAAGGCGTCGCACTGACCGAGGCGGGCCGAACCCTGGCCGAGGAGGCGGCTCAAATCCTGGACCTCTGCGACGACCTGGTACACCGAGTGAGAAACATCGGCGCCCACGAACAGTTCGCCGCCGTCGGTTCCCCGCGCGATTCCTGGCAACACCCACACGCGATGTAGCAACCTCAAACAACACCCAGGGATAAGCACCCCACACACACCGCGCGCCCGTTGTGCACAACGCCCGACCGCGCCGCTGCCACGCGAGGGCGAGCTCCTGATGGAGACCAACACTGCGATGGACCGGGCCACCAACCGGCCCCGGGCGCTGCTAGCGCCGAAGTAAGGACGAGCACAAGCAAGCCCGAACCCGACCAGATACCCGAACCGACAGGGGGCGTGGGGGCGGAGCCCCCACACCGGGGGTCTGGGGGTCGCCCCCAGAAAAACAGAACGGAACGACCCGGCGAAGCCGCCCGCAAGCGGCGGCAAGCACACGTCGCCCAGAGTGGAGGTGGCGGGAATCGAACCCGCGTCCTTCGGTGATGGGTCAGGGATTCTCCGGGTGCAGCCTGCTTAACGTTTTCTCAGTCCCGGCGCTCACGCAGGCGTGTCGCCGACGGGCTCAGTCGCTGTTCGGTTTTCCTACTGGCCCCGCGACCGGGCCGGTAGGTGGAGTCTCCTTACGATGCCAGACCCCGGGTCGGAGACTCTCCCGGGCTGACAGAGTTCACTCCTCGCTCAGGCGGCGAGGGCGAACTCGGACTGCTTCTTGTTGGCAGTTTTGGTTTGCTGTCACAGGATTTACGAGGTCACGACAGCAACCCTCGACCCGCTTCCCCTGGCTCGAACGACCGAAGTCGAAGCCGGTCACCCCCATGTTGAGTTGTCAACGCGGGCGCCCGAAGGCGTCCACGTGACAAGCATAACGTGTGGGCGGGGGTGGTGATTCCCCCCAGACAGACGTGAACCCCGGTGGGTGCGCCATTGGCGCGCCCACCGGGGTCGACCGGCAGGGTCGGGCCGGTCCGGACGACAGAGCCTCCCCCGAGACGAGGCTCTGGTCTCATCACGGCGACTGAGGTCCGCAACCCCCCTCGCGGAGTCTCAGTCACCCGTAAAGACGCATTCGCGCGGCCCGGGGTTGCGGATCTCGGGTAAAGAGATCACAAAGCCGTAACGCGGCTGGTCAGCGGCCGGTGAGGAACTTCTTGGCGATCGCCGGGGTGAAGGCGCGGCCCTCGACGGCGATGGCGAAGGCGCGGTCTCCGGCGGCGCCGACGAACCAGGAGACCGTCCTGGTGCGGTCGCCGTCCTTGTAGGTGGTGAGGGCGGCGACGCCGACGACGTCGGACGAGACGCGGGCGCCGCGGGCGTTGCCGTACTTGGCGGTGTGGCCGAGGACCTTCTTGAGGCTGGCGACGGGTTCGGCCTGGAGGTACTGCGGTGGTGGCGTCTGGCCGGGCGCCTTGGGGACGTCCTTGAGGACGTAGGGCGGCCGCCAGCTGCCGTTCTGGGCGGTGGCGGCGACCAGCGCCATGGCGAGGGGGCTGACCCGGACCCTGCCCTCGCCGATCATGGCGGCGGCCTTCTCGCCGTCGTTGGCGGGGGTCGGGATGGAGCCGTTGAACGCGGGGACGGTCAGGCCCCAGCTCTGGCCGATGCCGAACTGGCCCGCCTCCTTGAGGAGGGTCTGCGCGTCGAGTTTGGTGCTCAGCTGGGCGAGGGTCGTCTTGCAGGACGCGGCGAAGTGGGTGGCGAAGTTGCTGTCCTTGCGGGCCTTGTTGGTGAACGTGGTGCCGCCGATGGTGACGCTGGACGGGCAGGTCGTCTCGGTGGTCTGGTTCATCCCGGCCTTGGAGAACAGGGCCTCGGCGGACACGATCCCGAACGTCAGACCGGGCGGGTAGCTTCCCTCGAAGGCGAGGTTGCGGCCGCCGGTCCCGTGGTTGGAGACGGCCAGCACCGCGCCGGTGCTCGGCTGCGTCATGACCATGGACGCCGGGGACGGGACGTCGCGCAACGCGAAGTCGGCGCGCTGCTGGTAGCCCGGGTCGAGCGTCGTCTGGACCTCCTGCGGCTTCTGGCCGGGCCAGGAGCGCAGTTCCTCGGTGTTGCGGCCCGTCTCGTCCTGCGCCACGACGCGGATGGTGGGCGTCCCGGCGAGGCGGCGCTGCTGGAGGAGCTGGATGCCGCTGACGCCGATCGTGTCGCCCGGCTGGTAGGGGGCGCCCACCTGCTGGAGGCGGTCGGCGGTGGCGGGGCCGAGGCTGCCGACCAGTTCGGGCGCGTAGGCGGGGGCGATGGGGGCGCGGACGGCCCTGAACTCGATCCCGGGAACGTGTTTGAGCCGCTGGATGAGCTTGTTGTGCGTCGGCACCTGGAGGGTGAGCAGGGGCAGGAAGTCCTGCGGCGGGGCGGACTGGACGCGGCCGAGGAGCCGCTCGGCGTCCAACCGGCGACCGCCGTCGATCTTGGTCTGCTTGGCGAGCACGGTGAGGGTCTTCTGCGGGTCGGCGAGCTGGCCGGGGAACACGCCCGCCATGTAGGCGCCGACCTCGCGCAGCATGGGACGGCCCTGCGAGTCGGTGATCGGGGCGCGCTCGGGGACCTCGGTCACCACGGCGAGCCGCTGCCCGGGCTTCAGCTTCGTGTGGATGATCGACGGGCTCCAGATGATCTTCCACTTGCCGCCGACGCGGCGCAGGTGCATCAGCCCCGGATACTCCCACGGCTGCCCGTTCTCACCGAGGTCGATCTTCACGGTGAAGCGGGCGTCGGCCTCGTCGTCCTTCTTGACGATCTGGTCGACGTCGCTGCCCGCGACCTGCGTGCCGAGGGAGAGCCGCAGGGACGCGGCGTCGAGCTGCTGCCGGACGCGACTCAGCGCGTCCTCGACCTGGCCCTTGTCGACGCCGACGGTCCGTCCGGCGGCCGCCTCGTAGTTGCCGACCTGCCAGGCGATGAGGAAGTCGCGGACGGCGGGCATCGCGGACGGCTCGGCCCAGCATCCCGTCGTCAGCGACGCGACCAGCACGCCGCAGGTCGCCAGCGCCGCCGCCCGCCGACCACGCGTCCGCCGCGCCCACCAGGCGCCCGTGGAAGCCCGCCTCCGGCCTCGGTTGGTCATCGGCACCCTTCACCGTCTCCTGAACCGGGCCGCGGCCGCCTTCTGCATCTCCCGGTCGGCTTCCCGCTTGGCGATGGCCTGGCGTTTGTCGTACGCCTTCTTACCACGGGCCAGCCCGATCTCGACCTTGGCCCTGCCGTCCTTGAAGTACAGCGACAGGGGGATCAGCGTCCAGCCGGGCTCGGACGACTTCGCGACGATCTTCTGGATCTCGCGCCGGTTCAGCAGCAGCTTGCGGCGCCGCCGGGGGGCGTGGTTCGTCCAGGTGCCCTGCGTGTACTCGGGGATGTGGACGTTCTCCAGCCACACCTCGTCGTTCATCACGTGGGCGTAGCCGTCGACGAGGGACGCGCGGCCCGCGCGCAGCGCCTTCACCTCGGTGCCCGTCAGCACCATGCCCGCCTCCCACGTGTCGTCTACGTGGTAGTCGTAGCGGGCCTTCTTGTTCTGGGCGATGAGTCTCTGCCCGGTGGTGTTCTTCTTGCGCCCGGTGTCCCGTGCCACGTCCTCAGTCCTTGTCCGGAGCCCTCGCCGGGGCGGTCTCAGTCTCTGTCCGGAAGCGTCGCGCGCAGCCCGCGCAGCACCGTCCGGGCGCGCCGCTCGGCCTCCTTGGGGGGACGGTCGGCGGAGACCGCCACATCGGGTTCGATACCGACCCCGTCGAGGTTACGGCCGCTCGGGGTGCGGTAGCGCCCCACGGTCAACTCGAGCACGGATCCGTCGCTGAGGCGAATGGGTTCCTGCACCGAGCCCTTCCCGTATGTACGCGATCCTATGATCACGGCGCGGTCGCGGTCGCGCAGGGACCCCGCGACGATCTCCGCCGCGCTCGCGGTGCCCGCGTCCACCAGCACGACGAGCGGCGTGCCGGTGTCGCCGGGGTCGGTGACGGTGCGCTTCTCGACGGGCCTGCCGCGCGGCTCGTAGGTGACGACGGGCCCGTCCGGCAGGAACGCCGACGCCGTCTCGACGGCCTCGTCCACCAGCCCGCCCGGGTTGCCGCGCAGGTCGAGCAGGACCCCGCCCTCGGGACGGCCGGACGGCGGACGCCCGGTCACGGCGGCGCGCACCTGGCGTCCCGTCCCGCGCGTGAAGGCGCCGACGCGGATCATCCGCGCGTCCTCGGGAAGGTCGGTCACGGTGACGTCTCCTGCGGTAACCGGTGTGCGGACGAGGTGGAACCGTCTGGTTCTACGGTCTCGTTCGACGGTCAGTTCGACGGGTTCGTTCGGACGTCCTCGCAGCGCCTTCGCCACACCGTCGACGTCCCAGCCGTCCACGGACGCGCCGCCGACGCCCGTGACCACGTCACCGGGGCGCACCCCGGCGCGCGCGGCGGCGGTGCCGGGCTGGACGCTGGCGACCAGCACGCGGGAACGACCGTCGTCGCCTAACCAGAGGCCGACGCCGCTGTAGTGGCCGGTGAGCCGCCCTTCGACGTCGTCGTACTCGCGGGCGGAGTAGTAGCGCGCCCAGCGGTCGCCGAGGCCGCGCAGCATGCCCTCGATGGCGGCGCGGTCGAGGTCGTCGCGCCCGATCGGTTTCGCGGCCTCGCCGCCGATCTTCGCGGCGGCCTCGTCGAGCACGGACCCGCCCGCGACGGCGGTGTGCCGCTGCGAACCCGACCCGCTCACGATGCCCGCCCCGTACGCGCAGACGATCGCGGCGGCGACGGCGGCGCCGCGCAGGAGACGCCCGACCCGCCGGTCACGGGAGGTTCGCCGCCTTCTGCTGGGAAGCGACACGGACCGGGACATGCGGCAAGTGTAGGGCGACGGACGAACCCGGATCCGGCGCTTGCGCCTTACCGCCACCGGATCCGGTCGCGGAGGCTAGATCTTCAGATATCTGCGCAGCGTGAGGAACGACGCGACGGCGCACAGCAACACGCCGAAACAGATCGACACGATGATGACGAGCACCACCACGCTCCAGCCGAGTTGGCTGACGAGTTGGACGTCGCCCGCCAATCTGTCGACCAGGAGTTTCTTGCTGAAGACCAACAAGATGGACGCGAACAGACCTCCGATCAGGCCCGCGATCGCGCCCTCCAGGATGAACGGCATCTGGATATAGGTGTTCGACGCGCCGACGAGCCGCATGATGCCCGTCTCGCGGCGCCGGTTGAACGCCGACAGCCGCACCGTGTTGCCGACCAGCATCACCGCCGCGATCACCTGGATCAGCGCGATCGTCAGCGCCGCCACCTGGAGCCCGTTCAGGATCCGGAAGAACCGTTTCAGGATCTCCTGCTCGTTGATGACGGTGTCGACGCCGGGCTGGCCGAGCATCGCCTGCGCGACGGCCTTGTACTGCTCGGGGTTCTTCAGCTTCACCCGGAACGAGTCGGGGATGTCGCCCTCGCGGGTGCTCTCCACGAAGCCGGGCGCGCCGGAGAAGTTGTTCTTGAACCGGGTGTACGCCTGCTGCTTGCTCTCGTAGTCGACCTTCGACACCTGCGGCATCTTCTCCAGCTGCGCCTTGAGCGTCTGCCGCTGCTGGTCGGTGATGTCCTGCTTCTGGCAGGCGTCGTTGGAACTCGTGCTGGCGCACAGGAAGATCGAGACCTCGATCTTGTCGTACCAGAAGCTCTTGGACGCCCGGACCTGCTCACGCAGGAGCAGCCCGGTGCCGAAGAGCGCCATGGCGATGGCGACGGTGAGGATCAGGGAGATCGTCATCGTCATGTTCCGGCGGAGGCCGATCCAGATCTCCTGGAGAACGAACTGTACGCGCATGCCTCGCTGTCCTTGATCGCCAGTGTTCCGCCGAATGCCCGGGGCCGTCGTCCCGCGCTGGAACGCGGCCCTGTGCGGGGCGGTCCCTACCTGTGGGCCGTACAGGTGTCGTACGCCCGCGCAGGATTCGATGGTTCAGATGGATGTGCCGTGCACCGTACCGGGCCCGGACCGGTGCCGCCGCTTACGGACGGACGTCGCCGCCTCCCGGCGGGCCCGGTCATGGGAGTGGTCGGTGCCACGGTAGCTGTCATGGTCAGTAGGCCTGCCCGTACACGCCGCGCGACTGGTCGCGGACGACACGGCCGTCCTCCAGTTCGACGACGCGCTTGCGGAAGGCGTCGACGATCGCGGCGTCGTGGGTCGCCATGACGACGGTGGTGCCGGTCCTGTTGATGCGGTCCAGCACCTTCATGATGCCGATCGAGGTCGCGGGGTCGATGTTCCCCGTCGGCTCGTCCGCCAGCAGGATCATCGGCCGGTTGACGAACGCCCGCGCGATCGCGACGCGCTGCTGCTCGCCGCCGGACAGCTCGTCCGGCATCCGGTGGCCCTTGCCCTCCAGGCCGACGAGGTCGATGACCTCGGGGACGACCTTGCCGATGAAGCGCCGCGGCTTGCCGATCACTTCTAGGGCGAACGCGACGTTCTCGAAGACGTTCTTGTTGGGGAGCAGACGGAAGTCCTGGAAGACGCAGCCGATCCTGCGGCGCAGGTGCGGCACCTTCCAGTTGCTCAGCCTGCTCAGGTCCTTGCCCGCCACGTGCACGTGACCCTGGGAAGGACGCTCCTCCTTCAGGATGAGGCGCAGGAAGGTCGACTTGCCGGAGCCGGACGGCCCCACCAGGAACAGGAACTCGCCCTTCTCGATGGCGACGTTCACGTGCGCCAGGGCGGGCCGGTTCTGGCTCGGGTAGACCTTGGTGACGTTGTCGAAATGGATCACGGCTGCATCACGGCGGTTCAGTCTAGGGGTTGGGGAGCGGCCGGACCCGCGGTCGCGGACTGGCCGTCCGCGGTCTCTGGTCTGCGCCGCCCGGCTTCGCGACCAGGTGGGACGCGAAGCCTTCGAGCAGTGTAGAGGGGAGAGTCAACTGTCTCGTCCCACTCGGCGTGGTACGGGTGTCCGGGGCTTCAGGGGTGTTTGCCATGCGAACCGTCTCCAGACGTCCGGCGATTCGTACCGTCAAGGTCCCGGACTTGCCGGAACGACCATACCGTCCGGCTACGCTGGATGATGGCGAAAGATACCTAATAGGTCGACGGACACCAGACAGGTCGGCGTTTCCCCCGCCCTGGGGCCATGTGCCGTTCTCGGAGATTGGGGCCACGACATGAGCTGCGAACATCTGATCTGCGCCCATTGCTCGAACCCCGTGGTGGAGGGGCGCTGCCCCACCTGCCGCGAGGCCCGGTCCGAACTGCACCGGCACGGCCCGGCGGTGCCGCCCGCGCTCGTCCTCGCGGTGCTGGTCGCGCTGCTGTTCGCCGCCCTCGTCCTCCAGCGCGTCTACGGCTGACGTCCACGGCTGACGTCTGGAGCTGCTGACACGGGGCCGTTCGTCACGGCTTCTTGAGCGGCGGGGTGGCGGCCTTGGTGACGGTCCCGTCGTCCGCGATGACCTGCGCCTTGGCCTGCTTGCCCTTCTTGGCCCGCGGCGGGTCGTACGCCACGAAGTGCAGCGTCGACGTCGTGTCGACCTCGTTGCCCTCGACGGTCCCGTCGAGCAGATGCTCCGCCTCCTCCGGGATCTCCGGCTTCGGCGTGTCGGGATCCTCGGCGATGAGCGAGGTGCCCCGGAACAGCGAGTAGATGATCAGGCCGCCGCCGTGCTCGGTCCGCAGCCCGAAGTAAGGGAACGGCGTCGCGGTGTAGACGACCTGGAGCGTGAGGTCCTTCGCCTTCGCCCGCTTCTTCGCGCGCCGCGCCGCCCGGTAGTAGCCGGTGGTGACGTCGCCGGGCTTCATCACCTTCGCGGCGACGCTGTCCGCGCCCTCCGCCGCGATCGTCGCCTGGATTCCGCCGACGTCCCGGGGGCGGATCAGCACCGACGTGTCGTCGCTGCTGAGCGCGGTCGCGTACCCGTTCTTGTCCGTTACTACTTTCGGCTCTTTGGCCTTCGGCTGGAGCAGGCTCGCGATCGTCAGCTTCCAGTGGTCGGACGGGCCGCGCAGGATGAACCCCATCAGCGCCCTGCGCTTGCTCTTGGACTTGCCCATGACGGAGCGGTCGACCGACACCATGAACCACTGTGGATAACCGGCGTTCTTCAGTTTCGGCACGTACAGCTTGGGTTCGCCGTAGACGAAGCGTTGCACCGGGTCGCCGTCGTAGGCCGCCTTGCGGAACTCGGCGGCGGTGAGCTGCGACTGGCCATCGGACGTCCAGGTCAGCGCGAGCCTCTCGTCACCGGCGGCCCTGGCCACGTCCTCGTCCGTGACATAGGTACGGAAGGCGTGCTCGGCGACCTTCGGCGTCAGCGGAACGGGCTGGGGCGGCGAGGTCGAGGGCATGGTGACCGTGGGCCGCGCCTCCGTCCTGCCCTCGGCGCAGCCCGTGGCCGCCACCGGCAGGGCGAGCAGCGCCCCGACGACCACCGCCCGCGAGAACCTGTGCACAATTCCGAGATTCTGCCATCCGCCCGCCCCCGCCCCTAACCAGACCCACAGCCCCCCGGAACCGGCGCGGTCTTCGGTGGAGGGGACGACCCCCGCACCCCCGGAACCGTCCGGGGGTGCGCTCGGCGGGAAAGCAGTGCCGGGACGGCGATAGGCTCGGAGCGTGGCAGGCATCGAACCCGAAGAGCAGCTCAAGGAGCTCGGCTCGACTCTCGCCGGCATCGAGCAGGTGTTGGACCTCGACGCGATGCGGCGCGACATCGTCGAGCTTCGCGAGCAGTCGGCCGATCCTGACCTGTGGAACGACCAGGAGCGCGCCCAGTCGGTGACGCGTCGACTGTCGTACCTGGAGAGCGAGCTGGGCAGGGTCGAGGGCCTGCGGCAGCGGCTGGACGACGTCGACACGCTCTACGAACTCGCCAAGGAGATGGACGACGCCGACACGCGCACGGAGGCCGACGACGAGCTGGCGGGGCTGCACAAGGCCGTCCAGCAACTTGAGGTCCGCACGCTGATGTCCGGCGAGTACGACTCGCGGGAGGCGCTCGTCACCATCAACGCGCAGGCGGGCGGGGTCGACGCGGCCGACTGGGCCGAACAGCTCCAGCGGATGTACCTGCGGTGGGCCGAGCGGCACAACTACCCGACCGAGGTCTACGACACGTCCTACGCCGAAGAGGCGGGCATCAAGTCGACGACCTTCACGGTGAAGGCCCCCTACGCGTACGGGACGCTGCGCGGCGAGCACGGCACGCACCGGCTCGTCCGGATCTCCCCGTTCGACAACCAGGGCCGCCGCCAGACCTCGTTCGCCGGTCTGGACGTCGTCCCGGTGGTGGAGCGCAGCGACCACGTCGACATCGACGAGAACGACCTGCGCGTCGACGTGTACCGGTCGTCCGGGCCGGGCGGTCAGGGCGTCAACACCACCGACTCGGCGGTGCGGATCACCCACCTCCCGAGCGGCATCGTCGTGTCCTGCCAGAACGAGCGCAGCCAGATCCAGAACAAGGCCACGGCGATGAACGTCCTCCAGGCGAAGCTCCTTGAGCGCAAACGCCAGGAGGAGGCGGAGAAGATGTCCGCCCTGCGCGGCGAGGGCACCAGCAGCTGGGGCACGCAGATCCGCAACTACGTGCTGCACCCGTACCAGATCGTGAAGGACCTGCGCACCGGCGTCGAGGTCGGCAACCCCACCTCGGTCCTGGACGGCGACATCGACGAGTTCATCGAGGCCGAGATCCGCTGGATGCGCAAGCAGGAGCAGTAGGCCTGAGCAGTGGGCCCCAGCGGTAGCCCTGAGCAGTGGGCCTCATGACGTGCCCTCTGACCTGCCCCGACGAGTTCCCGTATTCGCAGAGTGATGAGTCCGTCACTCTGCGATGATGGCTGGCGCCAGAATCACCATCGCCACTCGGGGGACTCCCGCAATGCCCGCACGTACCCAGCCCGCACATACACGGCCCGCACGCACCCTGCCCGCACATACACGGCCCGCACGCTCCGCCGTCGTCGCCGCGTCGTCCCTGTCCTGCCTGCTCGCCGTCGCGCTGAGCACCGGATGTTCAAGCTCCAGCACCTCGTCCGCCGAGTCGAAGGAGGGACCGGCGAAACCGGCGCTGACGAAGGCGCAGGCGCAGCAGGTCCTCGCGTCCTACACCACCGCGGCGAACCGGGCGGGCCGCAGGCTCAGCGGCGACGGCCTGCGGACCGTCGAGGCCGACCCCCAGCTGACCATGGACGACGCCTCCCTCAAGCTCCGGCGCGTCATCAAGCGTCGGCCGTCCGCCCTGAAGTTCAGGGAGACGGCGTTCTACATTCCCCGGCTGAGCGGCTACCCGCACTGGTTCGTGGTCGGCGCCGCCACCGGCCCGGCCAAGCAGCCGCTCCGGCACGCCATGCTGTTCAACCAGGCCAGGCCGGGCGCGCCCTGGCTCCTCACCGCGAACCCCTACCCGGCGAGCGACTCGCTGAGCCAGATCGCGCTGGACCCGGACGGCTACGCGACGCCCGTGAAGCCGAACTCGTCGAAGCAACTCGCCGTGGCGCCCGGCAAGCTGCCGGAGGCACACGCGGCTCTCCTCACCGGCGGGCCGAGCGCGGCCGGGGCGTCCGTCCTGGCGGACGGCCCGCAGACCAGCGAGACGTACAAGGCCCTGCGCAAGGGCGAGAAGACGCTGGCCGGACGGGGCGTCACCCTCTCGTCACGGTTCTCCGCCGCGCCCTACTCGGTGTACGCGCTCCGCACCAAGGACCGCGGCGCCGTCGTCTGGTACGTGCTGAAGCAGCGCGAGGCGTACTCGTCGTCCAAGCACGGCGCCCTGTCGGTGGGCGGTGACCTTCTCGGCCTCGTCCCGGCCAAGGCCACCAGGTCCCGGATGGACACGACCGTCCTCGTCCAGTACCTGGCGACCGTGCCGCCGACGGGCCGCACCGCGGTGACCGGCATCTACCGGAAAGCGGTGACGGCCCACGGCGCGTGACCCCCACCAGGGTCAGTTGGGCAGGCTGCTCGCGGTGACCAGGGTGCGGATCGAGCCCAGGGCCACCGAGAGCGTCGCCAGGTCGAAGCTGTCGCTCTCCCAGATCTCGCTGAGCGTCTGCTGGGCGCGCTGGACGGCGGGCTTGTTCTTGTCCGCCCAGCCGACCAGGAGCTGCTCGGGGTCGCCGCCAGGTTCGCTGGTGACCAGGACGTCCCGGGTGAGGGCCGCGTGCGCGGTGTACAGGTCGTCGCGAAGGGCGGAGCGGGCCATCGAGCGCCACTTGTCGTCACGGGGCAGCGCGATGATGCGTTCGCGTAGCCGCGACAGCTGGAGACGGTCGGCGAGGTCGAAGTAGGCCTCGGCGACCTCCTCCACCGGACGGCCCGTGTCGTGCGCGATGCCGACCAGGTCGAAGGTGGAGAAGGCGGGCACGAACGTGGCGCACTGTTCGGCCAGCTCGTCGGGCACGCCGAGCTGGGCGAACCCGTCGCGGCGCTGCTCGAACGCGGCCAGGTCGAGCCCGACCAGGAGCTTGGACAGGTGGGTGCTGAGGGTCGCCGCGCTGCCCGCGAAGAAGTCGATCGTCTCGCGGATGTCGAACGGGGGCCGCCGGTTGTGCAGCAGCCAGCGGGCGCCGCGCTCGGTCAGCTTCCTGGCCTCCAGCAGCATCGCGATCTGCGTCGACTCGTCGGCCTGGTGGGACAGGCCCTCCACCGAGCGCCAGAACCCGGGCATGCCGAACACGTCGCGGGCGACGAGGTAGGCGCGGGCGATGTCGGACGACGACGCGCCCGTCTCCTCGTTCATCCGGAACACGAACGTGGAGCCGCTGGCGTTGATCAGGTCGTTCACCACGGCGGTGGTGATGATCTCGCGGCGCAGCGGGTGCCGGTCCATGTAGGGGCGGAACGTCTCCCTGAGCGGGGTCGGGAAGTAGTCGACCAGCCACGACTCCAGGTAGGGGTCGTCGGCGATGTCGGACGCGACGAGCTCGTGGTCGAGCGCCATCTTGGCGTAGGCGAGCAGCACGGAGAACTCGGGGCTGGTGAGCCCGAGCCCCGACTGGCGCCGCTCGGTGAGCGCCTTGTCGTCGGGCAGGAATTCGAGGCGCCGCTGGAGGCGGCCTTCCTGTTCGAGTCTGCGCATGTAGCGGGCGTGGATGTGCAGCATCGCGGGGGCCTGCGCGCGGCCTCCGGCGAGCACCACGTTCTGCGCGTAGTTGTCGCGCAGGACGAGCCGTCCGACCTCGTCGGTCATCTCGTACAGGAGGGCGTCGCGCTGCTTGCCGGTCAGCTCGCCGTCGCGCACCGCCTGGTCGAGCAGGATCTTGATGTTCACCTCGTGGTCGGAGGTGTCGACGCCCGCGGAGTTGTCGATGAAGTCGGTGTTGATCAGCCCGCCGGTGCGCGCGTACTCGATCCGGCCGAGCTGGGTGACGCCGAGGTTGCCGCCCTCGCCGACGACGCGGCAGCGCAGGTCGGCGCCGTTGACGCGGACGGGGTCGTTGGCCTTGTCGCCGACGTCGGCGTTGTTCTCCGTGGACGACTTGACGTAGGTGCCGATGCCGCCGTTCCAGAGCAGGTCGACCGGCGCCTTCAGGATCGCCTTGATCAGCTCGAACGGGGTGAGGGCCTTCACGCCGTCCTGGACGCCGAGCGCCGCCCGCGTCTGCGGGGTCAGCGCGATCGACTTGGCGGTCCGCGGGTACACGCCGCCGCCCTTGGAGATCAGCGCGGTGTCGTAGTCGCCCCAGCTGCTGCGGGGCAGGTCGAACAGGCGCCGACGCTCGGCGAACGAGGTCGCCGCGTCCGGGTCGGGGTCGATGAAGATGTGCCGGTGGTCGAACGCGGCGACGAGCCGGATGTGCTCGGACAGCAGCATCCCGTTGCCGAACACGTCGCCGGACATGTCGCCGATGCCGACGGCGGTGAAGTCGTCGTTCTGGACGTCCG
This sequence comes from Actinomadura meridiana, assembly GCF_039537545.1. Lineage (NCBI taxonomy): Bacteria > Bacillati > Actinomycetota > Actinomycetes > Streptosporangiales > Thermomonosporaceae > Actinomadura > Actinomadura meridiana. Next base: position 200,323 of record NZ_BAABAS010000015.1, on the reverse strand, counting down.
TGCCGAGCGAGCGGAAGTGGTACTTGACCGACTCCCAGGCGCCGCGCGCGGTGATGCCCATGCCCTTGTGGTCGTAGCCGACGGAGCCGCCGGACGCGAACGCGTCGCCGAGCCAGAAGCCGTACTCGGCGGCGACGCGATTGGCGAGGTCGGAGAACGTGGCGGTGCCCTTGTCTGCGGCGACGACCATGTAGGTGTCGTCGCCGTCGTGGCGGACGACGTTCTGCGGCGGCACGACCTTGCCGTCCACCAGGTTGTCGGTGAGGTCGAGCAGGCCGGAGATGAAGTCGGTGTAGCAGGCGATGCCCGCCTTCTGCCAGGCCTCCCGGTCGACGGACGGGTCGGGCAGCTGCTTGCCGACGAAGCCGCCCTTGGCGCCCGCCGGGACGATCACGGTGTTCTTCACGGCCTGCGCCTTGACCAGGCCGAGGATCTCGGTGCGGAAGTCCTCGCGGCGGTCGGACCAGCGCAGCCCGCCGCGCGCCACCGAGCCGAACCGCAGGTGGACGCCCTCGACCTTCGGCGAGTACACGAAGATCTCGTACAGGGGCCGCGGCTCGGGCAGGTCGGGGATGGCGTGCGGGTCGAACTTCATCGCCAGGTACGGCTTGCCCTGGTAGTGGTTGGTGCGCAGCGTCGCCTCGACCAGTGCCAGGTAGGCGCGCAGTATGCGGTCCTCGTCGAGACTGGCGACCTCGTCCAGCTTGCCGCGCAGCTCCTCGGTGATCCCGGCGCTGCGCTCCTCCTCGCCGCCCTGGAGCGACGGGTCGAGGCGGCTCTCCCACAGCCGGACGATCAGCCGGGTGATGGACGCGTTGCCGAGCAGCACCTGCTCGATGTAGCGCTTGGAGAACGTGGTGCCGGTCTGCCGCAGGTACATGGCGTAGGCGCGCAGCAGCATGGCCTGCCACCAGTTCAGCCCGACGTGCAGGACGAGCGCGTTGAACCCGTCGTTCTCGATCTCGCCGCGCCAGAGCCGGGTGAACGCCTCCTGGAACAGGCCCTTGACGGCCTCCTCGGGGACGTCGGCGGGCGGCGCGTACCGCAGCCCGAGGTCGTAGATCCAGAACCGCTGCCCGTCGGACGCGCCGATCTCGTAGGGCCGCTCGTCGATGACCTCGACGCCCATGTTCTGGAGCAGCGGCAGCATCCGGGACAGCGAGATCGGCTCGCCCAGCCGGTAGATCTTCAGGCGGCGTTCGCCGGGTTCGGCGCTGTAGGGCTCGTACAGGTTGATGGACGTGTCGTCGCCGTCGCCCAGCTCGTCGAGGCGGCGCAGGTCGGCGACGGCGGTGCGGGCGGGGAAGTCGGCCTTGTAGCCCTCGGGGAAGGCGTCGCCGAAGCGGCGGCCGAGGGTGCCCGAGCGTTCCTCGCCGCACTGCTCGACGATCGCGTCGGCGAGGTCGTCCTCCCAGGAGCGGATGGCGGCGGCGAGCCGTTCCTCCAGCTCCGGCACGTCGATGTCGGGCAGCGGGCGGCCGCGCTCGCCGCGGACCACGACGTGCAGCCGTGCCAGCAGCGACTCGCTGACGTTCGCGCTGTAGTCGACGCTGACGCCCTCGAACGCCTCCTTCAGCAGCCCCTGGATGCGCAGCCGGACCTTGGTCGTGTACCGGTCGCGCGGCAGGTACACCATGCAGGACATGTAACGGCCGTACATGTCCTTGCGCAGGAACAGCTTCAGCTGGCGGCGCTCGCGCAGCCGCAGCACGCCGAGCGAGATCTTGAGCAGGTCGTCGACGGTGATCTGGAACAGCTCGTCGCGCGGGTAGCCCTCCAGTATCTCGATGAGGTCCTGGCCGTCGTAGCTGTCGGCGGTGAACCCGGCGCGCTCCAGCACCTCCTCCAGCTTGCGCTTGAGGACGGGCACGTGCGCGATCGACTCGCTGTAGGCGACGTGGGTGAACAGGCCCAGGAAGCGGCGCTCGCCGGTGACCTCGCCGGACTCGTCGAACTTCTTGACCCCGATGTAGTCGAGGTACAGCGGCCGGTGGACGGTGGACCGCGAGTTCGCCTTGGTCAGCACCAGCAGGTGCTTCTCGGTCGCCTTCTCGCGGACCTCGGGCGGCAGCGCGGCGAAGCTGTCGGACTCGCGCTTGTCGCTGCGCAGGATGCCGAGGCCGGTGCCGGGCTCGGGACGCAGGGCGCTGCCGCCCTCGGTGAGCGTGTAGTCGCGGTAGCCGAGGAAGGTGAAGTGGCCTTTGGCGAGCCAGTCGAGCAGCTCGACGCCCTCGGCGAGCTCCTTGCCTGGAAGCGGCGGCGGGGCGTCCTGGATGGCGGTGGCGATCTCACCGGCGCGGGCCCGCATCTTGGGCTCGTCCTCGACGGCGACGCGCACGTCCTGGAGGACGCGGATCAGGTCCTTTTCGAGCCGGTCGAGGACGGCGCGGTCGCTGGTACGGTCCACCTCGATGTGCATCCACGACTCGTCGACGTCGTCGTCGCTGTCGAGCTTGCCGCGGAACGCCTTCAGGTGGCCCGCGACGTCGCGGTCCACGCCGAGCAGCGGGTGGACGATCAGGTGCGTGGTCAGCTGGTGCCGGGACAGCTCCATCGTGACGGAGTCCACCAAAAAGGGCATATCGTCCGTAACTACCTGGACGACGGTGTGCCCCGGGTCCCAGCCGTGCTCCTCAAGCGTCGGCGTGAAGACGCGCACCTTCGCGCGCCCCTGCGGCCTTTCCTCGCCGAGGGCCCGGTGCGCCATCGCGGGGCCGCAGATGTCGGCGGGGTCCCTGGCGAGCAGGTCCTCGCGGGCGACATGATGGTAGTACAACCGAAGGTAGTCGAACGCCTCCGCCGCGTCCCCCCCGCGCGCCCCCGGACGCTGCGCGCACGTCTCGGCCGACCGCCGGAGCAGGTCGTCCTTCGCCTGATCGAGCATGCCGCTCATCGACAACTCCCCTAGAGACCCTTCGCCACCTCGTTGTGGCGCCGCTCACTGCGCCAGCGTAGAACAGGAACCGCCGCAAAGCAGACCCGCGCGGCCGCATGGCCAACGTGTCATTGACCACCCTCCGGGCGTCCGGCGAGGCGACTCACCGAGCGACACGCCAGGTCAGGAGGGCTGTCAGGGGCCCGTGCCCGGCCCGGTCGAGGGGTCCGGCGGGGACGACGGGTCGTCCGGGTCGTCCGGGGGCGGAGACGTGGACACCGAGTGGGACGGGGTCGGGGAGCCGCTGTCGGACGGGCTCTCGCTCGGGCTCATGGACGGCGTCCACGGCGCCCTCGGAGTGTAGGACGGCTTGTCCGGCGTCTTCTCCGTGGGCTCGGTGCTCGTCGGCGCCGACAAGCTCGGCGCGACGTCCGCGGAGGCGGGCGGCGCGCTCGGGTCGCTGACCTTCTGCCCGGCCTTGCCGTTGTCGCCGAGGCTGAGCACGAGGACGGACGAGGCGACCACGATCGCCACGAACAGCGCGGCGACCCCGGCCAGCACCGCCGGCCGGCCCGACCCGGAGAGGACCCGTTGCCGCAGCCCACCGGCCCCGCCCCCCGCGGCGGCGAGGTCGTGGGGCATCGTGTCGTCGCCGACCTCCGCCGCGCGGACGGATCCGGCGGCGAGCATCGCGGTCTCGTCGGTGTCGCCGGACCCGGGACGCGGGGCGGCGGGCGCCCCGGACCGCGAGACCTCGTCGTGGCCGAGCAGCCGCATCAGCACCTGCCGCGCGCCGGGCCGGTGCGCGGGGTCCTTCTCCAGGCAGTCGAGCACGACGTCGCGCAGCGGCCCGTCGAGTTCGCCGAGGTCGGGTTCCTCGTGCAGGATCCGGTTGATCACGGCGGGGATGGTGTCCTGGCCGAACGGGGGCTCGCCGGTGGCGGCGTACACGAGCGTCGCCGCCCAGCAGAACACGTCGGCGGCCGTCCCGACCTCGTCGCCGCTGATCTGCTCGGGCGCCATGTAGGACGGGGTGCCGATGACCCGGCTGGTGAGCGTGGTGCCGCCGCTGATGGCACGTGCCACGCCGAAGTCGATGACGCGGGGGCCGTCGGGTCCGATCAGGACGTTGTGCGGCTTGAAGTCGCGGTGCACGACGTTCGCCTGGTGGATCGCCGCGAGGGCCGTCGCGGTGCCGACCGCGAGCCGGTCGAGGGACGCGCCGTCGAGCGGGCCCTCGTCCAGGACCTGCTGGTTCAGCGACGGGCCCGGCACGTACTCGCTGACGATGTAGGGGCGGTCGCCGTCGGCGTCGGCGTCGATGACCTGGGCCGTGCAGAACGGCGCGACGCTCTTGGCGACCTCCAGCTCGCGCAGGAACCGGGCGCGGGCCCTGTCGTCGGAGGTCAGCTCCGCGTGCAGCAGCTTGATCGCGACCTGGCGGCCGGTGTCGTCCTCGCCGAGGTAGACGGTGCCCTGGCCGCCCTCGCCGACCCGGCCGGTCAGGGCGTACGAACCCAGCCGGTCCGGATCCCCGGATCGCAGCGCCCCAACCTCCATGCGTGGACCGTCCCTCTCTTGATCCTGGGGCCCGTGACGGGCCTGGATCTCCCCGCCGACAGTGTGACGCCCGAGCCCCGGGGGAAGTTCACCCGGCCTGCGGCCTTACGGCCACTCTGACCCAACGCATCCGATCGGACACTGTTTGGCCCAGGCTCCACCCTAATGCCGTGACATCACCCTGCGGTACACGTGAGGCTGGTGTCACCCAAGAGAAACGGAACGTTCGACTGAATGTCCCTTACGGCGTGAAATGGCGAAGAATTTCTGGATTGGCCATGGAGTCGGGATTGGCGGCCTGGTCGACCGGCGTGCCCTGGAGGATCTTACGGACCGGGACCTCCAGTTTCTTGCCCGACAGCGTGCGCGGGATGCCGGGGACGGCGTGGATCTCGTCCGGGACGTGCCGGGGCGACAGCGCCGACCGGATGCGCCGCTTCACCTCGGCGAGCAGCTCGTCGGTCAGCGACGCGCCCTCGGCGAGCTGGACGTACAGCAGCAGCAGCCCCTCCTGCCCGAGCCGTCCGGTGTCGATGACGAGGCTGTCGGCGATCTCGTCGAACGCCTCGACGACGCGGTAGAAGTCGGACGTCCCCATGCGGACGCCGCCCCGGTTCAGGGTGGAGTCGGAGCGCCCGTAGATGACGCAGCCGCCGTCCGGACGGATCTTCAGCCAGTCGCCGTGCCGCCAGACGCCCGGGTACATCTCGAAGTAGGAGTCGCGATAGCGCTCGCCGTCCTCGTCGTTCCAGAAGTAGACGGGCATGGACGGCATCGGCTCGGTGATGACCAACTCGCCGACCTCGTCCACGACGGACTCTCCGCCGTCGTCGAACGACGCCACCTTCGCGCCGAGCCCGCGACACTGGATCACGCCCGCGTGCAGCGGCAGCAGCGGCGACGGGCCGAGGAACGCGGTGCACAGGTCGGTGCCACCGGACATTGAGCCGAGCAGCAGGTCACGTCCGACCGCCTCGTAGACCCAGCCGAAACCCTCGGGCGGCAGCGGCGAACCCGTCGAGCCGATGCCGCGCAACGCCGACAGGTCGTGTTCCTCGCCGGGACGTTGTCCGTCCTTCGCCGACGCCATGATGTAGGGCGCGCCGACACCCATGTAGGTGACGCCGTTCTCGGCGACCAGCGACCACAAATCAGAGGGTGCGCCGTCGTACATGACGATCGTGGAACCCACCAGCAGGCCACCGACCAGGTAGTTCCACATCATCCAGCCGGTGGTCGTGTACCAGAAGAACACGTCGCCGGGGCCGAGGTCCTGGTGGAACGACAACGCCTTGAGGTGCTCCAGCACCACGCCGCCGTGGCCGTGCACGATCGGCTTCGGCAGCCCGGTCGTGCCGGACGAGTACACGACCCACAGCGGATGCTCGAACGGGACGTCCTCGAACTCCAGCTCGTGATCGGGACGGGGCAGATCGGCGTAGCGCATCCCGACACGCAACCCGTCCGGCGCGGCGGCGGGATCGAGGTACGGAATCAACACGGTCGCGGCGAGGGTCGGCAGCGCGGCCTCGATCTCGGTGACGACCCCGCGCCGGTCGAACCGCTTGCCGTTGTAGGCGTAGCCGTCCACGGCGACCAGGACCTTCGGCTCGATCTGCGCGAACCGGTCGATCACCGAGGACGATCCGAAGTCCGGCGAACACGACGACCAGATCGCGCCCAGCGACGCCGTGGCCAGGAAACAGACCAGCGCCTCGGGGATGTTCGGAACATACGCGGCGACCCGGTCGCCCTTGCCAACACCCAGCTCGGCCAACCCGGCGCGCACCTCCGCGACGTGCAGCGCCAGCTCCCGGTACGTCAGCACCCGATGCCCGCCCGCCTCCGACCGGAAGATCACCGCCGTGTCGTCGGGGGTGTCCGACGCCTTCCGCAGGGCGTTCGCCGCGTAGTTGAGGGTCGTGCCGGGGAACCATGTGAGGCCGTCCACCGGCATCGGCCCGCCCGTCCGGACGGGGCCGTCGCCCCGGTTTCCGACCACCTCGAAGTACGACCAGATCGCGTCCCAGAAGGCGTCGACCTCCGTGACCGACCAGCGCCACAGGTCGTCGTAGGTCTCCGTGAGGACGCCCCGGTCCCACAGCCAGTGGACGAAGTGACTCACCCGCGCGTTGGCGACGACCTCGTCCGAGGGTTCCCACAGCACCGAACCTTCGGAAACCTCACGGGCCATGACTCTCCCTCCAACGCCGCGCCACACCGCGCGGCCGTTCCAGTATCCGGGTCAGATGCGGGTCAGGTCGGCCACGGCGCTCACCACCGCGCGGGTGTCGGAGAGGGTGGCGAGGACGCGCTCCGCCCCGGCGGCGCGCAGTTCGGCCTCGGTGGCGCTGCCGGTGGCGACGGCGATGATCGGGGAGCCCGCGATGTGCGCGGCCTGGACGTCGCGCGGCGAGTCGGCGATGAAGACCGTCGCCGCCTCGGGGTAGCGCGCGCCGTGCCGCTCGCCCGCGCGGGTGCGGGCGAGTTCGAGAAGGGCCGCCTTACTGTAGACGCCGTTCTCGTAGCCGCCCGCGTCCAGGTCCAGATGCCCGGCGAGACCCAGCTCGGTCACCTTCACGACGGCGTTCGGCTGGACGGACCCGGTCAGCACCGACTGCACGACACCGGGCACATGCGCAAGCGACTCAACAGCCTCACGCGCCCCAGCAAGCACACGACCATGAGCCCGCACGTCAGCCCTCCGGCTCGCGAACGCCTCGGCGAGGGCGTCGAAGAAGGCCGACAGGTGATCATCGGTGGTGACGACGTCGTTGAACGCCAGCGTCTCAAAAATGATCTCGGACTCGGTACGCCCCGGCGTGGGCGCGAGTCGCACGAGGGGCCGACCGATGACCCGCTGAAACGCCTCTGCATAGGCGTCCCGGGTAACCCGCCCGACGTCGACCAACGTGTGATCGATGTTCCACAGCACCAGACGGTTCAGCGTCGACATCCCGTTCCCATACAAGTAAGGAGAACCGCGAAGAACACGTGCCGTCCGAGCCTAGCGCCCACCCCCTCACCCCACCCCCGCCCGGCCCACGACCCGGCCTTCCCGGGGACGGCCGCCCCGAGCTGGTCAGTGACCCGGGCGATCGACCCAGTCCGCTCACCGGTCTGCTCACGAACATCAAAAACCATCCGAACCGCGCATTCCCGCAGCTCAGGCGAGTACTTCCTCGGGGGTGCCATAGCCCCTCAGGTATCAGAGCCTCCAGCCGACTCGGTGTGGTCCAACCCCCGGTCAGCACAGTCGCGCTCCCGAGCTTTCAGGACCACATGCGATGGCTGGCCCACCATGGTTCAAGCGTCCATCTGACCGGTGATGGTGGGGACGCCCTCTTGCTAACGCCTCCGATCTACCTTGCCGAGATGATCCGAAAGCGACCTCTTCGCGCCCTAGGGGCGGCGGCGAGATTTGCCCAGGTGCGGAAAATGTCCCTCCGCGAGGCGCTCCGACGTGGTCGGGCGTGCGTGCCGTCGCGCACCCATCTGGATCTCCCGAGCCTGACTCACCAGAAGGTCGTCGACACGCTCGTCGACAGCGCCCGCTCCGCACGAGCAGACATGGAACTCGCCGCCGCCTCCGGCGTGCGTTTGGACAATCCCTTCTTCGATGCCCAGGTCATCGACGCCTACCTGGCATTGGATGTGGAGGAGATGCCTGAGCCAGCTCAGTACAAACCGGTGCTAGTGGAGGCGATGGCCGATGTCCTGCCCGCCTCGCTGCGTCGCAGGACCACCAAGGCCACCACCAGCGCCGATCACTACGACGGCCTGCGTCGTGCGCTTCCGCAGGTGGACGCTCTGCTCGATGGGTACCTCGCCGACATGAACCTCATTGATGTGCGGACCGTTCGCGCTCGGCTGCGTTCCCATGCGGCCGGTGCGGGCGACCTCGGTCCGATCGAGCGCATCGTCGCCTTCGAAGCGTGGCGGCGAGCGCTGAAGATCGTGCCATGGCAGGAGCAAGCTCGTGCGAATTCCTGAGCGCGCCTGCGCCCTGGATCGCGGATGGATGCTGGTGCTGAACTACGAAACCGGGCGAACCTCGCTCCTGGCTCCGGCTGCGGCTAATCGGTGGAGAGGAGCCTCCACCGTCCTCCCTGTTCCACGGGTGCCGTGGGAACCCTCGTGGAGTACACACGAGGTACCGCTGGGCTGGGAAGCCCCACGACGGACCTCTGGCCGCGCCCTCGTTACCGGCGGTCTTGGCGTGCTGACGATGTTGATCGTCGCCAGGGCCGGTGCGCGCCACAAGCGAATGCGCCGAATGGTCAGCCTGGTGCGTTTGGCGTCGGCGGTCACCCGTCGCGAAGCCTCGGCGGTTCACGCGGAAGAGGCCGTGGCGGCCGTTCAGCACTTCGGGTTCCTGCCTGGACGCATGGCCTGCCTGGAATCATCGGTGGCCACAGTCGTCGCCCTGGCGCTCGAAGGGCGGGCGGTGACCTGGCATCACGGAGTGCGCTGCGACCCCATTGTGTTGCACGCCTGGATCTCGGTCGGTGGCGTTCCCGTCGCCGAACCCCCCAGCACACTCAGGTGTACGCCACTACTGACAATCGCTTCCAAGAGGACAAGGAAGACACATGAGTGACAAGGCCACTCCATGGATCTGGCTTCGAGGTGAGGTCGCGGGGCTGGGGCCGATCCGAGAAGATCTGCTTGACGCCTACTGGCGGTTGGATCAGCAGATCAGCACGATCGTCGGTTACAACCGGCAGAGCCCACAGCCAATACGTACCACCAGGGCGATCCTCATCGACGGCGGCAGTGGCGACGAGGTTCGCTTCACCATCTACGACGTCACCGAGGACCCCGCGACACCGGTAGGGCTGGCCAAGCTCGCCATGGACACCGCTCGCGGCAACGCCGAGTACATCGTGTCGATGATCCCCGACCACCACGGACGCGGCATTGGCACCGAGGCCACCCGCCTCGTCCTGGACTGGGCCTTTCATGTCGCGAACATGGCGTGCGTCTGGCTCACGGTGCTCGAACCCAACACCAGAGCGATCCGCGCCTACGAAAAGGCAGGGTTCAAACGGCAGGGCATCCGCCGCTCCTCAAACATGTGGCTCGGCCAACGAGTCAACGAGGTCCTCATGGACGCCGTACCCGCCGAGTTCAAAGGCCCATCACTGGTGAAGCAGATGCTCCAATGACCGGCTCAGCCAGCCTGTAGGGAGAAATCCTCACACAGCGGAGCGCCCCCACCGACAGCGCGGGCGGTGAGGGCGTTGAGCGTATGCGAGGTCTAGATCACGGCCGGTCGGACCGGTCGTCGCGCCGGGAGTTCTCTCATGCGGGGTGCGGCTCGATCACCTTGTCCGGTGAGTCCACCCAGACCCGTTGACCGTTCGGGCCGATCACCAGGCCGAGCCGGTCGGTGCCGGGCGCCCCGTAACCGAGCCACGTCCGGTAGGCGGCCTCCAACTCCTCCCAAAGCCTCCGGGGTCCGCGCTGTCGCACCCTGGCTCCAGTCCGACCCCACGCGGTGTCGACCAGAGCCTTGGAAGTGTGGCCGGTGTCGGCGAGCCACAACCGCACCGACCCGTCATGCACGCCGACACTGTGATTGACCATCAGGTCGGGAACCTGACCGGTGATCACCACGCCTGGGCCGGGGGTGTCCCAGATGATCCGGCGAGGGTCGGCCGCTGTCGCGGACTCGTCCCATCCGGCGGTGTCCTCTTCGAACACGGGGAACGTGGTCCGCTGGCCCCGCAACATCATGTAGGACGCGCCTCCGTGGAACTGGCCGACCGCGTGGCCGTTCTCGTTCACTGTCAGCCGGGTTCGCCGACCCGGCCCGTACTCGGGCATCCAAGGGAAGGCGATCACCCCGCCCGGCCGGGTCCGCTCGACCCAGGAGTAGGGAACCGTGGTGACACCGCACGTGACGTGCACCGCGTCGAACGGGGAGACCTCGGGGAACCCGAGGGCCCCGTCCCCGGTGATGAGCACCGGGGAGAGACCGGCGGCCTCCAGGTTCGCCGCGGCCTGTTTGGCGACCTGGCCGTCCACCTCGATCGACACCACGTTCTCAGCGCCGATACGGGCCGACAGGAGACCCGCCGTCCATCCGGTTCCGGTACCGATCTCCAGCACGCGAACGTGCGGCCTCCCGTCACCGTGCGCGCGCTCGGCGAGCCCGTTGACGTCCAGCAGTTCCAGGAACGGGAACACGACGTCGGGCGCCGACAACGATGAGGTGCAGTGTCTCCGCTCATCCGAGTTCACCTCGGCGGAAGGGGTGGCGCCGTCGTCGTACTGCGTGATGATCGGGTGGTTGGCGTAGGCGGCGTTCCACCACCCGGCGGGGTCCGCGTCGACATCGATCCGACGCTCCGGTTCTTCGTACGGGGACGCCCACGCGGTAGGCGGGACGAACAGGTGCCGGGGCACGGCGTGTGCCGCCGCCCTCCACGCCGGATCGGTCAGGTCGCCAGCCTCGGTGAGCTGGTCGGCGAGCGCGTCGATCCGGCGGGCGACATCTTCGGAGGTCGGGACCGTCATTTGCCTCGGGTCCCCCCGCCCTCGGTCTGCTTGTCGGGGTTGGGCTTGCTGGGAGGAGGCTGCTTGATCGGCTGGGGCTTACCTTCGTGCTTACCCATGGTGGTCCCTTCTCGGCCAGGATCGTCCTGACCAGAGAATGGGCTCGTGGCGACCTGGGGGGCCAGAGAGTTCCACCAGATTCCACGAAATCAACAGAACTGGCAACGCGCAGCGGCGATCAACTCTCGCGCCGCGTCGCCGTACACCGCCATCCGGCGGAGGTGATCGAACGCCTTCAGGTAGAAGGAGATCTGATCTTTCCGTCGGGTCTCGATCGCAGTCAGCCACGTGTCCCCGCAAACAACGGTTTCATCGAATATATAGAAGCACTCTTGAGAAAGGACGATCCGGTTCGAGGTCGGTGGGATGATGCCGAACGACACGTGCGGCATCCTGGTAACAGTGGTGAGGAAGTCGAGCTGTTCCCGCACCACGTCAGAGTCACCGTAGCCAAAGCTGAGCGCCCCAGCTTCGATGACGAAATGGTAGATGTTGCGACCAGTAGGTTCGGTCAGAAACCGTTGCCGAGCCATCTTCGCTCGCGCGGCGGGCCTGGCCTCCTCGATCGGCCGTCCGTGCAGCCGGGCGGATGCCGCGATCGAAGCGGTCGCGAAGTCTTCGGTGAACAGGATGCCAGGGACAGCCGTCGGTTCGTAGACGCGCAGCAGCGACGTAGCCTCGTACAGTTCCATCCCTTGAGCCTGAATATGGACCAACCCGGCCTTCATCTCGCGCCTGTGCTCGCGGTACATCCGGGCCACTTCGCGTCGGGCCGCGATCAGCTCGGATACTTGGTCGGCAACACCGCAGATGGTCGCCCACGTTCGGATGTCGGGTTCCCTGATGTTCTGCATCCCATTCTCGATCCGGGACACCTTCTGCGGGCTGAACTTGGCGGCGGTGGCGAGTTGGCGCCCGGTGAGACCGGCGTCCAGGCGAAGATCACGCAATCGGACACCAAGCTGGCTGCGGGCGGCCTCTGGGTCGGTCATCTGGCACCGACTAGACCGGTCTGTAGTCCCGGTGCGGCACGGCGACCGTCCAAGCAGCCTCAAACGCTTCCTTGCACCGCTTCACCAGCCTTGGGTCGTTCTCCCGTTGCTGCCCCGCCGGGTTGCTGTCACCGTCGTGCACATTGAACATGGCGAACGCATCGTCGATCAGGAACATGTCATTTCCTGGCAGGAACAACGTTGAAGCCAGACGGCGTGGCAACCACCGGATGTCCTCCCCCGCCCCAACCAGGTGTGATGCAAAGACGAAGGCACCGCGCATGTACTTTGAAGCTGGCTCAGAGATCGTCTTGATACGGCGCTGCTCGATCCCGGCAGCCGCCCATGCGGCGGTTTCCGTCACCGCACTCGACATCACCCTCTCAACCTCTCCCGGGTCATCCGAATATGCGAGGTCGATACCATAACGGTCGAGCAATTCCAGCTTCCACACGCTCGTAGTCGTCGCGGCAAGAAGCTCACTGCGACGTTCCGTCGAGATCCACTCCATACTTCTCCTTCGCGTAGGCCCGGACGAACATGTCCACGAGGTCGTCACCCACTTCTACCCCTGCCTCCGTCGGTGACGGTTTGCGGAGCTGAGATCGGGTGTGCGGGTCGTCGCGTACCTCACCCTGCCAAAGCCAGGTTCCCCGGTCGGTCCGGTGCACGGCGGGGCAGGTCTCCTTGGTGTTCGAGTCCGGACCGCAGTAGAAGGAGAGCATCATCGCGTCGGCGTCACGAGAAGGTTCCACGAAGTTCCACCCTTCGGTCGGCGTTACCAACCTCTCCCCACTCGCAAGGCCGGTCAAGGCCGACACCGAACCGTCGATCACGGCAACAGCCGTCGCTGTGATGAACAGTGTGGCCTACACGTCGGATGGCGACACGGAAGTCATGACACTCCCTCAGCCGCGTGTCCATGACCGACCCAGCCCGCGGGGAAGGTCTTCACCCAGCAGAGCGCCCCACCTGGTGGACGATGGTGAGGGCGCTGGGATGTGTGGCGTTCCTAGCTCAAGGGAGGTCAAAGCGGCCGTCGCGTGCGTCGGCTGCGAACGTGGCCCAGGTCTGAGGGCTGAACGAGAGATGTCCAGCTGCCGGGGCTTTGCTGTCGCGGACCCCAACGTTCATTGCATACTTGGCCAGCTCGACACACTCCCCAGTGCCACCGCTGTAACTGCTCTTGCGCCACCTCACCGCGGTTGGCCCAGCTTCCATGTGTGCTCCCTTCGCGCGACTAAACCCTATCTGTCGCGAGAGAGCGGATTAGTTCACGAGTGTCTCTCGGAGAGAGCGCCGCTGATCGCAGACGGTCGAACGCGTCCCCGTAGGTGTCCAGGTCCTGGGACTCCTCCATGATCAAGGCACCGTTCATCGTCTCGATGTAGACGGCGCCCATCTCGTTCGGGGCGGGGAAACTGTAAAGCCAGAACGACCCGACCATGGCGGGGTGCTCTCCGGCGGAGAACGGAATAACCTGAAGTTCGACGTTGGTTCTGTCACGCTCCTTGATGAGGCTTCGCAGTTGGGTCGTCATGATGGCGCTGCTCCCGACAACGTGGCGAATCGCCGCCTCGCTGAGAACGACCCAGAGTTGGGGTGCGCCCTGCTCATCAAGGAGTGCTTGACGAGCAAGGCGGATCTCTACGCGTTCGTTGACGACCTCCTGGGAGTCGGTGGGGCGCGCCGCGCGGATAACGGCATGCGCGTAGTCGGGGGTCTGAAGGAGGCCGGGGACGAGCGCCTGCGAGTAGGCGCGGATCAGGGACGCTTCGGTCTCGATGCCGATCATGTTTCGGGTCTCGGTCGGCAAGGTCGCCGTGTACGACTCCCACCATCCTCGCTCCTTCGATCGGCGCGCCAACTCGATGAGTTCGCGGACCTGCTGGACGTTCTCGACCCCGTAGAGATCAAGAAGTTTCCGAACGTCCGTCACACTGATCCCGATTTGCCGATTCTCGACGCGGGACAGTTTGGACCCTGGCCACCCGAGCCGCGTCACCACCTGTGTGATCGAAAGTTCGGCCTCGGTCCGTAGTCGTCGCAGCTCAGCCGCAAGGCGTCGCCGCCGCATGGTCGGGGACCCTGCCATGATTGCCTCTCTGTTGCAAATTCTTCCTGCCCTACATATTGCACCACGAGTGCGAAGGGTGCATGCTGGCGGTCACAGCGTGACATGAACGATCTACGGAGCGCAGCAGAACGGGCGACCCGGGCTGGTGCTTACCTCACGGTGTCCCGGGCCCGACCGAAAGGAGATGGGTCATGTGTGAGTCCAGGGGCGACCCGCTGGAGGTGTTGGCGGGGGAGTTGGCGCGGCGAGGGCTTGGCGCGACCATGTGCGGCGGGGCGCTGGTGCTCTCGCGGGGGGAGCGGGTGATCGCGTGTGACGGGTGGCGGTTTCGGTGGGGTGGGGAGCGGGGGCATGTGCTCGGTGAGGTCGGGGCGGAGGCGGTGGCGGCGGAGCGAGTGGTGCGGGTGTTGCGGCAGGTCGGGCTGTCGGCAGGTGATGTGCTGGACGTGACCTTCCTGGCGGCGCGGACGGCGCCGGGGCAGGTGCGGACGCTCGTAGAGTTGCGGCTCGGCGCTTGGAGGATGGACGCACTGCGCGATGACGTGATGCTGATCGCCAGCGAGTTGGTCACGAACGCGGCCGTCCATGTGCCGGGCGGGCGAATCCGGGTGAGGTTCGTCCGTGAGCAGCGCGGGGTCCTGTTCCAGGTGTGGGACTGCTCTGATGTCCTCCCGGTGCGCAGGCGGGCCACCGTCCTGTCCCCTGACGCGGCTGCGCTTGATTCGGGCTACCGCGACGGCACGGGCGGCCTCGGACTGCCGATCGTGGCGGCGCTCGCGTCCGAGTACGGGGTGATCCCAACCGAACCCCATGGGAAGTGGGCCTGGGCGCGTGTGACGGTGTGACGCTCTCGGTCAGGGGCCCATGTGGGGGTAGTGGTGGGTTGTTGGGGGGACGAAGGTCTCCTTGATTGAGCGGACGCTGGTCCAGCGGGTGAGGTTGAAGATCGAGCCCGCCTTGTCGTTGGTGCCGGAGGCGCGGGCGCCGCCGAAAGGTTGCTGGCCGACGATCGAGCCGGTGGGCTTGTCGTTGATGTAGAAGTTTCCGGCGGCGAAGCGGAGGGTGTCCGTGGCGGCGGCGATGGCGGCTCGGTCGTCGGCGATGATCGCGCCGGTCAGGGCGTACTCCGCGACGCCCTCCATCTGGTGCAGGACGGTGTCGTAGTCGCCGTCGTCGTAGACGTGCACGCCGAGGATCGGGCCGAAGTACTCGGTGGTGAAGATCTCGTCGGTGGGGTCGGACGACTCCAGGACCGTGGGGGTGACGAAGTAGCCGCGGGAGTCGTCCAGTTCGCCCCCGGTGAGGATTTTGATCGTGGCCGTGTCTCGGGCCCGCTCGATGGCGCGGCGGTGCTTGGCGAAGGCGCGGTCGTCGATCACGGCGCCCAGGAACAGGGAGAGGTCGGCGGCGACGTTGCCCATGGTGAGGGACTCGGTCTCGGCGATGAAGTCGTCCCGCATCTGGTTCCAGACGGAGCGCGGCACGTAGGCGCGGGACGCGGCGGAGCATTTCTGACCCTGGTACTCGAAGGCGCCTCGGATCAGGGCCGTCTTCAGCACCGCCGGGTCGGCGGACGGGTGCGCCATGACGAAGTCCTTGCCGCCGGTCTCGCCCACGATGCGCGGGTAGCCCTTGTAGACGGAGATGTTCTCGCCGATCGTCCGCCAGAGGCTCTGGAACGTGGCGGCGGAGCCGGTGAAGTGCAGGCCCGCGAAGTCGGGGTGGCGCAGCGCCGTGGCCGACACGGCCCGCCCGTTCCCGGTGACCAGGTTGATCACGCCGGGTGGGAGTCCGGCCGCCTCCAGCACACGCATCGTGAAGTGGGCGGCGAGTTGCTGAGTCGGGGACGGCTTCCAGACCACGACGTTGCCCATCAGCGCGGGCGCGGTCGGCAGGTTCCCGGCGATCGCGCTGAAGTTGAACGGGGTGATGGCGAGGACGAACCCCTCCAGCGGCCGGTATTCGAGGCGGTTCCACACGCCGGGCGACGACAGCGGCTGGATCTCGTGGATCCGCTGCGCGTAGTGGGCGTTGAACCGCCAGAAGTCGATGAGTTCGCAGGCCGCGTCGATCTCCGCCTGCTGGACGGACTTCGACTGCCCGAGGATCGTGGCGGCGTTCAGCGTGGACCGCCACGGCCCGGCGAGCAGGTCGGCGGCGCGTAGGAAGATCGCGGCGCGGTCGTCGAAGGACATGGCCCGCCAGGCGGGGGCGGCCTCGCGGGCGACGGCGATCGCCTCGGCCACGTCCGGCTCCGTCGCCTCGCCCATCCGGCCTAGGACATGGCCGTGGTTGTGCGGTTCGACGACGTCGATGGGGGTGCCCGCGCCCATGCGCCGGTCGCCGCCGATCGTCATGGTCAGCTCGGTCCGCGCGCTGCCCAGCTCCTTGATCGCGGCCTCCAGCGCGGCGCGCTCCGGGCTGCCCGGCGCGTGGCCCTTGACCGGCTCGTTCCGCGGTACGGGCACGGTGGTGACGGCGTCCATCTCACAGCCCCCCTGCGATGTCGATGTGCCGGGGGCCTACCCGCCGAGGGGGCCGTCAGTCGAAGAGGTGCTGGAGTTCCTGGGTGGCGTACCAGAGGAGCTCGTGGCCCTCGGCGCCGTCGACGGTGAACCGGGCGTCGTCGTCGCCCGCGTCGGCGGCGGGCAGCGCCTCGATGGCGGCCGCGATGTCGGCGGCGGCGTCGGTGCCGTCGACGTGGCCGGACGCCACCTTCGTCCACGGGACGGCGGCGGAGACCTCGACCAGGGCGCGGTCGTCGGTGCCGAGTTCGGCGTTGGCCGCCCAGCCGACCAGGTTGTCGGGCACCTCGGCGGCCAGCACGACACGGCGCCGCGGCGCCGCCGGGTCGGCCGCGAGCAGGCGCAGGGAGGCGCGGGCACCGGCGGACATCGCCGCGTACTCCAGCTCCTCCAGGTCACCGCCCGCGTACCACTCGCGCAGCGCGGGCGTGACCGCGCTCGCCGCGAACGGCGCGGGACCGATCTCCCGGGCGGCGTGCGCGGCCGCGAGGAGCGTGAGCGTGGACGGCAGATAGACGCGCATGACGGTTGGCAGTCTGCCAGAAGGTCACGGCAGGACGGTCAACGCGCGCAGTTCGGCCACGGTGGTGTCGGCGCCGGTGTGGTGGACGCCGACCAGCCCGAGCGCCTCGGCGGCCCGCACGTTGTGCTCCATGTCGTCGATGAGGACGCACTCGGCGGCGTCCAGGCCGAGCAGGTCGAGGGCGTGCCGGAAGATCCGCGCGTCGGGCTTGCGGCACCCGATCTCGCAGGAGATCACGACGGCGTCGAACAGCCCGGCCCACAGGTCGCGCGGGTACTCGTTGCCCCACGAGTTGGACAGCAGCGCGGTGCGGACGCCCGCCGCGCGGACCGTCCGGAGCACGTCGTACATCGGCCGGACGGGCGTGAACGCGCCGAACATGCGGGCGATCAGCCCGGTGGCCGCCACCGGGCCGCCGCCCGTGGTGCGCAGCTCGGCGGCCAGCAGCCGCTCGAACTCCGCGGCGGGCAGGGTGCCGTCCTCGAGCCCGTGGATCGGGTTCGTCCCCGCCCCGTCGTAGGCCCCCGTGACCCAGGCGCCCATCACGTCCGCGTACCGCTCGGCGTCAATCCCCTCGGCGGCGAGCCACACGCCGACCGCCTCGGTGAGCGGCGGGGTGAGAACCCCGCCCCAGTCGGTGATCACAGCCTTGATCGCCACGGATCGTTCAGCGGACACGACCCGATCGTAAGCGATTTCGGTCCGTGCCCGGAGGCCGCCGGCCCCAACTACCGGCGCCGCCCCGGGGCCCGGATCAGGCTGATCTGAGCCGTTGCAGTGCCTCCCGCACTCCCCCGTCGCTTTCCTCCAGTACCACCGTCGCGCGCGACGCGGGCACCTCGCCGAGCAGCGAGACGAGCGCGACGCGGGTGTTCCCCCCCGCCTCGGAGAGCGCGTTCTCGCAGATGCGCGCGTCCATCCCCGTCGCCTCCGTGAGGATGCGCACCAGCCGGGCGCGCAGCTTCGCGTTCAGCGCGTTCACGCTGACCATCAGGTTGGAGTAGGTGCGCCCCATCCTGATCATCAGTGTGGTGGAGAACGAGTTGAGCACGAGCTTGGTCGCCGTGCCCGCCTTCATCCGGGTGGACCCGCTGATCACCTCCGGTCCGGTGGCGAGGCCGATGTGGACCTCGACCTCGTCCCGGTACGGGGTGTGCGGGTTGCAGCTGATCAGCGCGGTGCGGGCGCCGAGAGCAGCGGCGGCGCGCAGGGCGCCCACCACATAGGGGGTGCGGCCGCTGGCCGCGATGCCGATGGCGATGTCGCCCGGCCGGACGTCGCGGGCGTCCCGGCGGCCGAGTTCGACGTCGTCCTCGACGCCCTCGACCGCCTGGGAGAGCGCGCCCGCGCCCCCCGCCTGGTGGGCGACCACCCGGCCCCAGATCCCGAAGGTCGGGGGCAGCTCGGCGGCGTCGATCACCGCGAGCCGGCCGGACGTCCCGGCGCCGAAGTAGTGCACCCGGCCTCCCGTGCGCAGGGAGTCCACGGCGAGGTCGACCAGCCGGGCGACCTCGGGCAGGACGGACGCCACGACCGTCGGGACGGTCGCGTCCTCAGAGTTGATCAGGCGCAGCACCTCCAGGGTCGGCAGCGTGTCGACGTCGAGGGTCCGGGGGTTCCGGCCCTCGGTGGGGAGCTCGCAATCGATCACCGACGCCTCCGGTCGGTTCGCACGGTCCGGCCGCGGACCGCCTCGTACGTGGCTTCCAGGGCCTTGCGGGTCGGCCCGTAGGTGCGCTGCGCCACTCCGACGAAGACGCAGTCGACAACCGTGAGCTGCGCCAGCCGGCTGGCGGTGGCGCCGGAGCGGAAGGTCGTCTCCCGCGCCGCCGTGGTCAGGATCAGATCGGACACCTCCGCGATCGGGGACTTGGGGAAATTGGTGAGCGCGACGGTCTTGGCGCCCCTGCTCCGGGCCACCTCCAGCGCGTCGATGGTCTCCACCGTCGCGCCCGTGTGCGAGATCCCGATCGCCACGCTCGTGCTGCCCAGCACCGCGGCGCTGGTGAGCATGATGTGGGCGTCCGCCCAGGCCGAGCAGATGCGCCCTATGCGGTGCAGCTTCTGCTGGAAGTCGGCCGCGACGAACGCGCTGGCGCCGACGCCGTAGACGTCGACGCGGTCCGCGGCCACGACGGCGTCCACGACCTGTTCCAGCATCTTGATGTCGAGCTGGGACGCGGTCTCCTCGACGGCCCTGGCGTCGGCGAACGTCACCTTCTCGACGATCTGCTCCAGGGAGTCGTCCGGGCTGATGTCGCTGCCGATGACCCTTCCCCCGGCGGCGCTCTGGGCCCGTCCCGCCTCCGTCGCCAGGGTCAGCCGCAGCTCCGGATAGCCGTGGAATCCGATCGCGCGGCAGAACCTGATGACCGTGGTCTCGGACGTGCCACAGGCCTGCGCGAGTTCGGTGATGGTGGAGTTGGCGACCCCCTCGGGGTCGTCGATGACACGTTGTGCGACTCGCCGCTCGGCGGGGGGCAGCGAGGGTAGCAGCGAGCGGACCCGGACCACGGTGCTCAGCGGTGTGGTGTCCCGTTCCCGCCCCCCTTCGGAGGACGGGGGTGGGGACGCCGAACCGTCCCCGGGCGAACCGGGCTCCCCCGTGATCCCCCGCTCGGGGCCCTGCTCAAGGCTCCGCTCGGAGCCGATGGGTTTCCTCATGATGGAAATTTTCTTACGTGCAGGATGTCACGTCAACGTTAGAAAAGGCTACGGTCGCCATGTGTTGACCCATTTGGCCGGTCCTTACGTGGTCGGTATCGACGCGGGTGGCACGAAGACCCGCTGCGTCGTACTGACGCTGGGGGGTGCCTTGGCCGGTTCCGGCACCGGCCCCGGGGCCAACCCCAACTCTGGAGGCGACACCGCAGGGGCGCTGACCACAGCCCTACAGGAGGCTCTCGGAGACCTCGACCGTACCCACATCCTCACCGGCGTCTTCGGGATCGCCGGCGCCGGTTCCGCCGGACGGCCCGCGGCCGTCGCGGCGGCACGGCAGGCGTGGCAGGCCGTCGGCCTGCGCGGCTCACCCGCCGTGGTGACCGACATCGCGGTGGCGTTCGCCGCCGGAACCAGCGAGCCCAAGGGCATCGTGGTGTTCTCCGGCACGGGCGCGGGCGCGGCGGTCATCAACGACGGGACGATCGTGCAGCGCGCGGACGGCTACGGCTGGCTCGTCGGGGACGAGGGTTCGGCGGTCTGGCTCGGGAAGGAGGCCGTCCGGGCTGCGCTCGCCGCCTACGACGGTCGCGGCTCCCCGACGCTGCTCACCGATTCGGTCCCCCGGGCCTTGCTCGGCGCCACCGTGGTCGCGGAGATCGACGCGGATCGGCGAAGACCCCGCCGATCGAGGGCGCTGGCCATGGCCGGCGCCCCTTCGTCGTCACCGGGCAGTCCCCTGGCCCACCAGGCCGCCGTGCTCGCCTCCGGAGCAGGCACCCCCGTCGCAAGCGGCACGGGCACCGCCGTGCTGCTCACCGAGTCCCCCTGTCCGCCCTACGGAGACTGTCCGCCCCACGGAGACGGGTCCTGCCCGTCCTCCGGCGATCGGCCGTACCCGCCGCCCGGGAGCGTTCCATACCCGGCGCCGGGGAACGGCCCGGCCGGTCCGCACGGGCCGCCGGGCCGTCCCGCCTCGCACGGGCCGCCAGGCCACCCCGGCACCCACGGCCCGCCGGGCCATCCGGGGTCGCACGGCCATCCGGGCACACACGGCCATCCGGGCTCGCACGGCCCGCGCGGCGATGCGGCGCCGCCGGGGCATCCGGAGATGCCCGGCGCCCCGCCCAATCCCAGGCTCGCCCAAGCGATCATCAAGGAGGTGTACGGCCGTCCGCCCGCGGCGCTCGGGCGGCTCGGCCCGGTCGTCGCCGCCGCCGCGGCCGCCGGTGACCCCGTCGCCCGGCGCATCACCGAAGAGGCCGCGCAGTGGCTGCTCCGCGACGTGGACGCGGTGCGCCCGGCCCTGTCCGATCCCTGCGCACCGGTCGTGATGCACGGCTCGGTGCTCCGCGAGGGACCCGTCGCCGAGGCCGTCCGCACCGGGCTGCGCGACCGTTTCGCCGCCGCGCCGCGCTGTGCGGGCGACGGGGCCGTCGGCGCGGCCGGGATGGCGCTGCGCCGTCTCGGCCATCCACTGCCCGGCTGAACCGCCGGACCGGTCCCGGCTGATCCGTTCCAGCCCGGGCCAACCCAGAACGGGCGGCTCAGAGCCCGCCGCAGGGTTCATCGCGATGGACCCCACAAGATCCACACCAGTGGTCCTGGGGTCCATCGTGACCCTGCTGTGACCAGGGGGGCGGCCGTGGAACGTGATACCGGTGCGCCGCCCTCACACGCCGTCCCCACGCCCGTGCCCGCTCCCGTGCTCACGCCGCATGCCCACTCGTTGTGGCGGGTCGACAGCGCGTCGGCGAGCCGTTAACGTCGCGACGTCCGATGCGACCGAATAACCGAGACCATGTCGGGGGGCCTGGTCAGGTGCGTTCCACACGACCGCTCGCGTTCGCGGCGGCGCTGGCCGTGACGTTGCCCGTGGCGCTGACCGCGGGCTGCGACGACGGGTCGTCGTCCGCCCGGTCCGGCTCGCCCCGTTCACCCGGCTCGTCCGGTTCGACGGCGAGCGCGGCACCGGCGCCGGACGCCTGGATCCCCGGCCGCGTCGCGAAGATGAGCGTGCGGGAGAAGGTCGGGCAGCTGTTCGTCACCCGGTTCTCCAGCCGCGCCGACGGCCTGGCGAAGATCAGGAAGTACCACGTCGGCGGGCTGATCTACTTCCCGAACAACATGAGCACCCCGAAGCGGACGGCCGCGCAGTCGAACGCGTTGCAGAAGGCGTCCACGATCCCGCTGCTGCTCGGCGTGGACGAGGAGCAGGGCATCGTCTCGCGCACGCCGTTCATCACCCGGTTCCCCGGCAACATGGCGCTCGGCGCGGCCGGGAACCCCGCCGACGCCCGCGCCGCCGCCCAGGTCACCGGCACCGAGCTGCGCGCCGTCGGCATCAACCTGGACTACGCGCCCGACGCCGACGTGAACGTGAACCCGCGCAACCCGGTGATCGGGCTGCGCTCGTTCGGCGCCGACCCGGGCCTGGTGTCGAAGCTGGTGACCGGCGCCGTCAACGGGTACCAGGCCGCCGGGGTCGCCGCGTCCGCCAAGCATTTCCCCGGCCACGGCGACACCGCCACCGACAGCCACACCGGGCTGCCGGTCATCAAACACTCGCGCGCGATGTGGGAGCGGCTGGACGCGCCCCCGTTCCGGGCCGCGATCGCCGCCAATGTCGACATGGTGATGACCGCGCACATCGTCGTGCCGAAGCTCATCAAGTCTGTTCCGGGGGGTGTGGGGGGTCGCCCCCCCACAGCAGAAGAGTCGGGCGACCCGTCCACGCTGTCGCCCGCCGTTCTGACCGGGTTGCTGCGCGGCGCGCTCGGCTACCAGGGCGTCATCACGACCGACTCGCTGGAGATGGCGGGCGTCCGGGAGAAGTACGGCGACAAGGTCGCCCCGGTCCGCGCGATCCAGGCGGGCGCCGACCAACTGCTGATGCCGCCGAGCCTGCCGCGCGCCTACGGGGCGGTGCTGGCGGCCGTCCAGTCCGGGAAGATCACGCAACGGCGGCTGGACGAGTCGGTCACGCGCGTCCTGCGGCTCAAGCAGCGGCGCGGCCTGTTCGGATCGCGGACCGCCGACCCGGCGAAGGCCGACGCCGTGATCGGCACCGCCGCGAACAAGGCCATCGCGCGCAGTGTCGCCGAACACTCGATCACCCTTGTGCGCAACGAGCGGCACGTGCTGCCGTTGAAGGGTCGCAAGGTCGCCGTGACCGGGCCGCACAGCGCGGCGCTCCGTACGGCGCTGCGCCGCCAGGGCGTCACGGTGACGTCCGGTGGCTCCGCCGACGTCACTGTGCTGACCACCGTGAACGCGGGCGGGGCCACGGCCGCCGAGATCCGGTCCCTCGGATCGAAACCGGTGGTCGTCGCCGCGCTCGGCCGCCCCTACGACCTCGACCACGCCGGGGGCGCCGCCGCCGCGCTCGCCACCTACTCCACCAGCGCGGTGTCGATCACCGCGCTGGCGAAGGTACTGAGCGGGGCGGTGAACCCGACCGGACGCCTGCCGGTGCCCGTGGCCGGGAAGAAGGTCGGCCACGGACTCGGCTACCGGTAGGCGGCCCGCCCGGTTCAGGCCCCCAGTTCGGCGAGGCCGGGCAGGTGGTCGCGGGCGGCCTCGTGGGCCTGCCCGGCCGTGCGGGCCGCGCGGGCGGCGGCGGCCGCCCGGCGACACTGGTCCAGCGTGTGGCGGGCGAGCGCGGCCCGCACCAGCGGCAGCGACGGCGCGCTCATCGACAGCGACGTCACGCCGAGACCCACCAGGACGCAGGCCAGCGCCGGGTCGGCCGCGGCCTCCCCGCAGACGCCGCACGGGACGCCCGCGTCCGCCGCCGGGGCGACCAGGTCGAGGACGGCGGGCTGCCACGGGTCCTGGAGGTGGGCGAGGCCGCCGACCTGGCGGTCCGCCGCGCACGTGTACTGCGTGAGGTCGTTGGTGCCGAGGCTGAAGAACTCCACCTCCGGCGCGAGGTCGCGGGCGCGCAGCGCGGCCGCGGGCACCTCGATCATCACGCCGGGATGCGCGATGCCCGCCTCGCGGCAGGCGGCGGCGAAGTAGGCGGCCTCGGCGGCGTCCGTCACCATCGGCGCCATGACCTGGAGCTTCACGGTCAGACCGGCGGCGGCGCGGGACAGCGCGGCGAGCTGGGCGGCCAGCACGTCCGGGTGCCGCCGCATCATCCGCAGGCCGCGCTCGCCGAGCGCCGGGTTCGGCTCCTCGCCGGGCGCCGGGAGGAACGCCAGCGGCTTGTCGGCACCGGCGTCGAGCGTCCGGACGACGACGCGCCCCTCGGGGAACGCCTCCAGGACGGCCCGGTACGCCTCCTCCTGCTCCGCGTCGGACGGGGGCGTCGCGCGGTCGAGGAAGAGGAACTCGGTGCGGTACAGGCCGACGCCCTCCGCGCCGTTGGCCAGCGCGGCCTCGACGTCCTTCGGGCCGCCGACGTTCGCCAGCAGCGGCACCCGGTGCCCGTCCTTGGTCGCGCCGGGACCGGTGGCGCCGTCCAGGACGGACGCGCGGGCGGCGACGGCGGCACGCGCGGCGGCGACCTCGGCGCCGGACGGGTCGACCTTCACCGTCCCGGCGGCGCCGTCGACGAGGACGCGGGTACCGTCCGCCAGCTCGGTCGCGCCGGGCAGCGCCACGACGGCGGGCACGCCCATCGTCCGGGCGAGGATCGCGGTGTGGCTCGTCGGCCCGCCCTCCTCGGTGACGAACGCGACGACCTGCGCGGGGTCGAGCACGGCCGTGTCGGCGGGGGCCAGATCGCGGGCGACCAGCACGAACGGCTCGTCACCTCCGTCCGACTCGGGGACGCCCGGCATCGGCAGGCCGAGCAGCCGGGCGACCGCGCGGTCGCGGATGTTGTCCAGGTCGGCGACCCGGGCGGCCATGTACTCCCCGGCCCCGGCGAGCAGGTCACGGTAGACGCCGAACGCCTCGTACACGGCGCGGGCGGCGGTGGTCCCGCCCTCGATCCTGGCGCGGACCTCGTCGGCGAGACCGGGGTCGCGGGCCATCAGCGCCTGCGCGTTCAGCACCTCCTCGCCGACCGGGTTGCCCACCTCGGCGGCGCGGGTCCCGCGTTCCTCCAGGTCGGCGGCGACGGCCTCCAGCGCGCCGAGGGCCGCGTCGCGCTCGGCGGCGGCGTCGCCGCCGTGCCGGGACCCGGCGGGCGGCTCGGGCACGGCGCCCGCGATGCTCCGCACCGGTCCGGCGCCGACTCCCGGGCTGACTCCCGCGCCCCGCAGGACGCCACTCGCTGCGTCCGCCACCGTCAGGACTCCTCCAGCTCCGACGCGGAGAGCAACTTCTCCAGGTCGTCGAGCAGCTCGTCGGCGCCCGCGCCGTCCGCGGACAGCACGACCTCCTCACCGTGCCGCGCGTCCAGGCCGAGCACCGCGAGGATGCTCTTGGCGTTCACCGGGGCGCCGCCCGCCTTGGCGACGGTCACGTCCATCGGCGCCTTCGCCGCCGTCTGGACGAACAGCGCGGCCGGCCGCGCGTGCAGCCCCACCCTCGACTGGATCTTGACACTGCGCTCGGTCACGGCACACTCCTCCATGGCAAATCAGCCCTTGATGGCGTTCAGCTCTGTCGCTTCTGGCTCTGGTGCCGGCCGCGCACCCGCAGCGCGGGGCCCGGCACGACGTCCACGTCCTTGAAGTCGGGGACGACGTGGTCGGCTCCGGCGAGCGCGCCCGCCGGCTGGGTGGTGAGGACGCCCACGCAGGTCATGCCCGCGGCCTTCACGGCCGCGACGCCCGCCGGGGTGTCCTCGAACCCGACCGTCTCCTCGACCGGGACGTCCAGGTCACGGGCGGCGGCCAGGTAGCCCTCCGGGTGGGGCTTGCCGGAGGCGACGTCCCCGGCGGTCACCACGATGTCGAGCAGGCCGCGGACGCCCAGTTCGTCCAGCAGCCCCTCCGCGTACGAGCGTTCCCCCGACGTCACCACCGCCAGCGGCACGCCCGCGTCCGCCAGCGACCAGAGCAGCCCCACCGCGCCGGGAACGGGCGCGACGGGCGGCAGCCCCGGCGCCGACTGGTACGACACCACCTGCTCGAACAGCTCCTCGACCGTCCGGCCGGGGAACAGGTGGGCCAGGTCGGCCAGCACCTCCATTCCGCGGCGTCCCGCGAACGAGGCGATCAACGCGTCGTCGTGGGGGACGCCGTGTGCGTCGAACAGCCGCGACCACTGCGCGCGGCTGCGCGGCTCGGTGTCGATGAGGGTGCCGTCGAGGTCGAACACGGCGGCGCCCAGGCCGATCACCGTCATCCGTTCAGTTCCATGTGAAGAGCTCTGCCCCCTTGGTCACCTCGCCCGACTCCACGACGTCCGTCAGGGCCTCGGCGTTCGCGTCCAGGGCGACGACCGCGCAGACCGGGGAGCGTCCGCCCGCCTCGATGACGGCCGGGTCCCAGGCCACGACCGGCTGCCCGGCGGTGACCTGGTCGCCCTCGGCGGCGACGAGCTCGAAGCCCTGCCCCTTCAGCTTCACGGTGTCGATGCCGAGGTGGACGAGGACGCCGTGGCCCTCGGTGTCCACCACGACGAAGGCGTGCGGATGCAACTTGACGATCTTGCCGGTGACGGGGGCGATGGCGTGGCCGGGGCCGCGCTCGGGGTCGACCGCCGTGCCCGGGCCGACCATGGCCTGGGCGAACACCGGGTCGGGCACACCGGCGAGGCCGACCACCCGGCCGGCGACCGGCGACAGTACGTGGGTCATCAGCGGGGGTCTCCTTCTATCAGTCGATCGGTCGGGGTCGGTCGAGTCGAATCGATCTCCGGGTCGGGATCAGCTCACTCGAGGATGTCCTCGATGTCGCTGGCGAGGGTGTCGGCCTCGGTGCCGACGACGACCTGCACGACGGTGCCGCTGCGCATGACGCCGATCGCGCCCGCCTTCTTCAGCGCGGCGTCGTCGACCTTGCTCGCGTCGGAGACCTCCGTGCGGAGCCGGGTCGCGCAGGGCTCGATGTCCACGATGTTCGCGGCGCCGCCCAGGGCGGCCACGATGGCCTCGGCCTTGTCCATGTTCTTCTCCTTGGGGTGGGCCCGGCTCGCCGGGTCTGGGGACGGTCAGTCTGTCTGCGTGACCTTGTTCAGGCCACGGGGCACATCAGGGTCGATGCCGAGACGGCGCGCGAGGTTCTCGACCAGCAGCTGTCCGGGGACGATGAGGCCGAGCGGCGCCGTCCACTCGGGCAGCGCGGGGCCGGGCAGCGTCGCCGAGCACGCCGCCGCGAGGTCGGCGCCGCCGCCGACGCCGAACGCGCGGGCGCCCGCGCTCTCCACCCGGCGGGCGAGGGCGACCGTCCCGGCCAGCGTCGGGCCGGAGTCGGCGGCGACCAGAAGCGCGGGCGTCTGCTCGTCGACGACGGCGATCGGGCCGTGCAGCAGGTCGGCGTAGGACAGGCCCATCGCGTGCAGGTAGCACGCCTCCTTGATCTTCAGGGCCAGTTCCAGCGCGGTGCCGAACGCGATGCCGCGCCCGGACACGACCGTGCCGGGCACCTTCGCCAGCGCCTCGACGATCTCCTCCAGCGCGGGCGACGCCTCGGTCAGCTCGATCATCCGGGCGACCTCGTCCGGGACGCGGCGCAGGTCGTCCTCCGCCGCCTCCGCGCCGAGCCCGAGGCCGAGCACCGCCAGCGCGGCGAGCTGGGTCGTGTAGGTCTTGGTGGCGGGGACGGCGATCTCGTCCCCGGCGAGCGTGATGAGCGCGACCTCGGCGGCCTCGGCCAGCGGCGACCCCGCGCCGTTGGTGACGGCGACCGTCCGGGCGCCGCAGTCGCGCGCCCAGTCGAGCGTCTCGACGATCTCCTCGGTCTTGCCGGACTGACTGATCGCCACGGCCAGCACGCCGGACAGGTCGAGCCTGCGCTTGTACGTCGTCGCGATGGACGGCGCCGCGAGCGTCGCGAGCCGTCCGGTGTGGGATTCCACCAGGTAGCGGCCGTACACCGCGGCGTTGTCTGACGACCCGCGCGCGATGAACAGCACCTGCCGCGTTTCCCCCGCCAAGGCCGCCAGGTCGGCCGTGCGCGGCAGCAGCGCGTCGATCGTCCGGCGCAGCGCGTCCGGCTGCTCGCCGATCTCGGCGCGCATGAGACTGGTCATGATCCCCCTCCGAAGACTTTCTGCCCGCCCACCCACGTCGTACGCGCGCGGTGGTCCGGCCCCAACCAGACCAGATCGGCGGCGGCGCCACGCGAGATCCGGCCGAGGTCGGGACGGCCGATGAGGTCGGCCGGAACCCGGGTGGCGGCGTCCACCGCCGTGACGGCGTCGATCCCGAGACCGACCGCGTTGGCGATCGCCTCGTCCAGCCGGAGCCCGGACCCGGCGAGCGTGCCGTCGGCGCGCAGCGGCGGGCCCTCCTCGGGCATGGTGATCGGCTCGCCGCCGAGTTCGTAGGTGCCGGGCGGCATCCCGGCGGACGAGGCGGCGTCGGTGACGAGCACGACCCGTCCGGCGGCGGCGCGGAACACCAGCTCGGCGACCTTGCCGGCGACATGGTGCAGGTCGAGGATCAGGCCGGGGTGGAGCCTGTCGTCGATGAGCGCCTGCACGGCGACGCCCGGGTCGCGGTGGTGGACGCCGGTCTGCGCGTTGAAGA
The DNA here is from genome assembly GCF_039537545.1 of Actinomadura meridiana. Lineage (NCBI taxonomy): Bacteria > Bacillati > Actinomycetota > Actinomycetes > Streptosporangiales > Thermomonosporaceae > Actinomadura > Actinomadura meridiana. Next base: position 171,959 of record NZ_BAABAS010000015.1, on the reverse strand, counting down.
TGTGGGTGACCATGCGGGCCCCGGCGTCGGCCGCCGCCTCGACCTGGTCGGCGGTCGCGTCGCTGTGCCCGACGCTGACCAGCACGCCCGCCTCGGTCAGGGCGCGGATCGCGTCGAGCGCGCCGTTCCGCTCGGGCGCGAGGGTGACCAGCTTGACGAGCCCGGTCTCCAGCAGCGTCGCGATCGACTCGGGCGCCGGGTCGGTCAGGTGGACGGCGTTGTGCGCGCCCTTGCGCTTCTCCGACAGGAACGGTCCTTCGAGATGGACGCCGAGGACGCGCGCGCCCGCCGGAAGGCCCGGGAGCAGGTCGCGGCCGCGGCGCAGCGCGGCGGCCTGCGTCTCGACCGGGGCGGTGATGAAGGTGGGCATGAACGAGGTCACGCCGGTCTCGGGCAGGCGGGACACGAGGGTGTGCCAGCCGATCTCGTCGGCGTCCACCATGTCGTGCCCGAAGAACCCGTTGACCTGGAGGTCGACCAGGCCGGGCGCGAGCAGCCCGTCCGGCAGGTGGACGTCGGCCTCCCCTGCCGGTCTGCCCTCCCCGACCTCGGCGATCACACCGTTCTCGACCTGGACGTATCCCGGGGAGACGACGCGGGTAGGAGTACCCGCGGGGGTCATGATCACGCTGTCGGCCGTGATCAGTAGTGATGCCATAAGTGCCGCACTCTCTGCTACACGACGATCGCTGGTCGTTTCCGCCCGATGCAACTGGTCTAGTCCGGACTAGACCAGTACGCACCATACTCCACGAATCGGATGAAGATGAAGATGCGGGCCCGAACTCGCCAGAGAACCGTCCCTCGCCGGGAAGGCGCCGGTCCGCGAGCCGCCGCCGGTGAACGCCGCCGGTGGTCGACTGTTTCGGCCCGCCCCGGGCGGCCCCGGGGGCGCCCGGCCCGCGATCGCCGCGTCCGGGGGCCGGAGGGCCGACCCCCCGGCACCGGACCGGGTGCCGGAAGAGGACAACCCGTCCGGGTACCGGCCGGACGGCCCGCCCGTTAGGCGTCCATGACCTGCGAGTTCCCCGTTCCGGGCGCCCGGCGGGCTTGACCTGGTCGTTACGAATTCGTGCATTGACATGCCTTTCGGTCCTGTGGTCTAGTCCGGCCTAGACCAGTACGAACCAAATCGATTACGTTCGAATCACCGAACAGCCCACCCCACCGTCGAAACCCGGCGAATCCCATCGATCCGGCCCCCGGCCATCGAGGACACCCCCGTGACGACCATCGACCCGCACAGTCCCGTACCGAAGTACTTCCAGCTTCGCGCGATCCTGCTCGACCTGATCGAGAGCGCGGAGCTGCCCGTCGACGCCCCGATCCCCTCGGAGCGCGAGCTGTGCGTCCGGTACGGGCTGTCACGCATGACCGTGCGGCAAGGCGTCGACCAGCTCGTCTCCGAGGGCCGGCTGTACCGAGTCCCGGGCAAGGGCACCTTCGTGGCCCGACCCAAGATCGAGATGCCGCTGCGGCTCGTCTCGTTCACCGAGGACATGCTCAGCCGCGGCCTGCACCCCGGCGCGATCGACCTGGACCGGCGAACCGTCCCCGCGGACGCCCGGCTGGCCAGGATCTTCGAAGTCGAACCGGGCACCGAGATACATGTCGTCGAACGGCTCCGGACGGCCGACGGCGAGCCGATGGCGCTGGAACGTGCCCACATCCTCGCCTCGCTCGCCCCCGACCTGCTCGACCGCCGCCTCGCCGACCGCTCGCTGTACGGCGTTCTCGAGGCGGTGTACGGGCTGGTCTTCGACGCGGGAGACCAGACCATCGACGCCAGCCTGGCGGACGCGGCCGACGCCAGGCACCTACAGATCCCCAGGGGCAGTGCCGTGCTGCTCTTGCAACGCCGCTCCTACACCGGAGGCGTATGCGCCGAACTGGGCGTGTCGACCTACAGGGCGGACCGGTACCAGATCCACACGGCTCTAGGAAATCCCCCGCCCACGCAGTAGTAGTCCTGACCCCGCCCAACCCTGAGAACTCCTGTAACCCCTGAGGAGGAACCACGCGATGACAGCCACGACAGTGGACTCCGCGCCACGGCGAGGGTCGAGCACCCTCGCGATATTGCAGCGGATCGGCCGCAGCCTCATGCTGCCGATCGCCGTCCTGCCGGCCGCGGCTATCCTGCTACGTCTCGGCCAGCCCGACATGCTCGGCAAGGACGGGCTCGAATGGAACCGCGTCGCCGAGATCGTCGGTGAGGCCGGCAACGCGCTGTTCGTCGCCCTGCCGCTGCTGTTCGCGGTCGGTGTGGCGATCGGCTTCGCGAAGAAGTCCGACGGCTCCACCGCGCTCGCCGCCGTGGTCGGCTACCTGGTCTACGACCGGGTTTCCAAGATCATGTTCTCGCACAGCGACGACCTCAAGGGCAACGTCCAGATCACCAAGGTGCAGGACGGCGCCCAGACCGTGGTCATCGACTGGGGCCTGAAGAACCCGACCGACGTCATCGGCGGCATCCTCATCGGCCTCACCGCGGCACTGCTCTACCAGCGGTACTACCGCGTGAAGCTGCCGAGCTACCTGGCGTTCTTCGGGGGACGCCGGTTCGTCCCGATCGTCACCGCGTTCGCCGCGCTGATCCTCGGCGTCCTGATCGGCTTCATCTGGCCCGTGTTCGGCGGCTGGCTGAACGACTTCGGGGACTGGGTCACCGGCGCGGGCGCGCTCGGCGCGGGCGTCTACGGCGTCGTCAACCGGTTGCTGCTGCCCTTCGGCCTGCACCACATCCCGAACTCGCTCATCTGGTTCGTCTTCGGCTCGTACAAGGGTCCGGACGGCGTCGTCCACGGCGAGATCAACCGCTACCTGGCGGGCGACCCCAACGCGGGCGGTTTCCTCGCGGGATACTTCCCCGTCCTGATGTTCGGCCTGCCGGGCGCGGCGTTCGCCATGTGGCGCGCCGCTCCCCCGCACCGCCGCGCGGCGGTCGGCGGCATCATGCTGTCGGCGGCGCTCACCGCGTTCGTCACCGGCGTCACCGAGCCGATCGAGTTCGCGTTCATGTTCGTCGCGCCCGTCCTGTACGTGGTGCACGTCGTCCTCACCGGCATCTCGATGGCCGTATTGGAGGCAGCCGGGGCACAACTCGGCTTCGGCTTCTCCGCGGGCCTGATCGACCTGCTGCTGAACGCGCGGAAGGACAATACGGAGCAACTACCGCTCATCCTCGGTATGGGCGTCCTGTACTTCTTCATCTACTACTTCATATTCAAGTTCCTGATCACGAAGTTCAACTTCGCGACGCCCGGTCGGGAACCTGAAGGAGAGGAGTCGACGGCGGCGGACCCCGCCGTCGATCCGGAAATGGCCGGTGGCAAGACCGGCGCGCAGGAATCCGCCGCGAGCGGCTGACCAACCCCGGGGGCGCCGCCAGCCCCTCATCAACGCGGCGCCCCCAACTCCGGGCCGGTCCAGCCCCCGCCAGCCCCCAACGGGGGTGTGGGGGCCGTCCCCCACAAGGACCGGCTCGGCGCAGAGAGTCCCGGACCCCGCATCCTCCCCCTCCTCCCGGGACTCGCTCCCAGGCGGCGGGACGC